>JAEXRW010000032.1 GCA_023454175.1 Bacillota bacterium
TGCCTGATTGTTTTATTGCCAAGTGGGGCTCCGGGGCCTTTCGATGAAGCGAGCATCGCACGAAGTAGATGCCGCTGAATCGGGCCCCGGGGGGTTTTGCCGACTTTTGGCCAGTCAAAAGTCGGGCTAGCGCAGCGTAAGTTGATGTTAGTGCATAAACAGCTTGAACCATTCACAATGCCAGACAGGGGTGTAACTCTGCCGGGCAGCATCCCGTTCCGCTCTTCCTTATTGCAAATTGCAGACACCTGAACTGCTGTAACGGTAAGACGAGCAGCCTTTGAACCCCGGTCGCTAACGATGCCTTCAGCCTTCCGCACGGTTTTTTTGCCAGATTTCAATGGCATCATCATACGTCTCCGGCGGCACATAGACCTTGTCTTCCGGTTTTCTACGCAATTTGAGCGCCCCTTTGGGGCAGGCGGTTATGCACAGCCCGCAGCCCAGGCAGTCCGCCGTCTGGATCGAGAGCTTCCCCTGCTTCAGCGAAAGGATGCCGAAATGGCATTTTTGCGTGCATGACCCGCAGCTCCCGCACTTGGATTCGTCCACTGTGATAAAGTAATTGCTCCAATAATCCTTTGACGGCCCGGGGAATTTCTTCTTGAGCCACAGCATCCCGCACCCGCATTCGCAGCAGCTGCAGATGCTCTCCCCGTCCTTGGAGTTGGTCACGTTGATGATGCGCCCGTCCTTTTCCCCCTCGCGCAGGATGGCCAGCGTCTCCTCCCGGGTGATGGACCGCCCCCACCCGTTTTCCATGTAGAAATCCGCCATCTCGTCCGTCGCGATGCACGTCTCCATCGGGTGGTCGCACTTGTTGCCCGGCTTCATCTGGAACATGATCCTGCACAGGCACCGCGCCACGGAGAAACGTGTATGCCGCTCCAGGATCGCCTCGATGTCGTCATAGGGTAGGATCTTCGAGCCCTCCACAAATTCCTTGTGCATCGGGACCGACCGGTAACTGGGCATGGAGGCGCTCATCGCCTGGCCGAATTTGGACATGGCGATATAGATGCCCGTGGGCGTGGCCCAGGACGTATCGGGGTTATGCACCTGGAAGTCGATGAATCCGAAGATGCCGGGGTACTGGCGGTACTGCGGCCCTTCTTTCAGGCGCCTGCGGTAGATCAGGCCGCGCCGCGCCATGCCGTCCAGGATCTCCTCGGCCTTTTGGGGGTCCATGCCGTTCTTTTCCGCATACGCCTGGGGGGTCTGGTAACCCTCCTGCATGTCCAGGAAGTGGCGGGCGTCGTCCTTGCTGAAAAACTTTTTGAGCAGGGCCCTTTCGGCGCCGATGAGCGTCTTGGGAAAGCCAAAGCCGATCCTGTCGACGGCTTCAGCCAGCTCGGAATAGATGTTTTTCATGATTGCACGATTCCTTTGTTGTTTTATATAAAATCAATGAATGCATGTTCAGGGGATCAGTAGGGGCTGGCTGCACGGCATGGTTGCTCCCAAAAGTCTTCCGATGACGTCAAACAGCGGTTTGTCTGTGTGATCTGGCAGGATGGGACTTTCGGATCAACCCCCCTCACAACGCTTGGACAGATTGAATAATGCGCTGCTCTGGTTGACAGGGGGCAGGGGGAGGGCCTCACCTATCGTGATCAATCCCGGGCGTAACGCCTGCCCGGTTTACGCCTTCTGTACCGGTAGAACGGGTTTAACAGGAAATAACTCGGTCTCTCTTCGTTCCCCCTCACGAGCCGGAACAGTTTGACATCTGCCGTTGTGCGCCACGGGAGGGGGTCAGGGGTTGGGTCTCGTCTATCGTGATCAATCCCGGGCGGAGCAGTTGCCTGGTTTGTGCCTTCTGCACCCGTAGAACGGGTCTTAACAGAAATAACTCAGTCTCTCTTCGTTCCCCCTCACGTGCCGGAACAGTCCGAATACGCCACCATGCGTGCACGGGAGGGGGCAGGGGGTGGGCCTCGCCTATCGTGATCAATCCCGGGCGGAGCAGTTGCCTGGTTTGTGCCTTCTGCACCCGTAGAACGGGTCTTAACAGGAAATAGCCTGGTCTCTCTTCGCTCCCCCTCACGTGCCGGAACAGTTTGAATACGCCACCATGCGTGCACGGGAGGGGGCAAGGGGAGGGTTAGTAATAATTTAAACATCCTTGGCGCACAGCGTTATCCCAGCTTGTCCTTCGGTGCCGGTCGAAAGTGGTATGCCGCCTGAAGGAAACGATTCGGTCTCTTTCGTTCCCCCTCACACGGCCAAAGCAATATGAATGCGCTCATATGCCTTCGTGGGAGGGGGGCAGGGGGTGGGTTATATTGCAACTAAGATTAGTCGCTATTTATGGAATGCCGTACCTGCGCCTTCAGCCAGTCGCACCATGCGTCCATGCCTTCGCCCGTCTTCGCGGAGACTTCAAATATCGTCAGGCCGGGGTTCAGCCTCCCTGCGTTCACGCGCAGGCGCTCCATATCGAAATCAAAGCACTGCTTCGTATCTGTTTTTGTGATGATGAGGGCCTTGCAGACCGAGAACATCAGCGGGTACTTCAGGGGCTTATCGTCTCCCTCGGGCACGCTCAGGATCATGGCCGATAGGCTGGCTCCCAGGTCAAATTCCGCAGGGCAAACGAGGTTGCCGATGTTTTCGATGATGACCAGGTCGGTATGCTGCAGGTCGATGCGCTCCAGCCCCTCCCGGATCATCGCTGCGTCCAGGTGACAGTCGCCACCCGTTCGAAGTTGGACGGCAGGGATGCCTTCCGCTTGTATCTTCACGGCGTCCACGCGCGATTCGATATCCCCTTCGATAACGGCGATGTTGAATTGATCCTTCAGGCGGCGGACCACGTCCAGGATAAAAGTGGTCTTTCCCGCGCCCGGCGAAGACATGATGTTCAAAAGAAAGGTTTTCGTCTTTGCCAGCCTCGCCCGTATTTCGTCCGCCAGGCTGCCGTTGTCCTGCAGGATGCACTCCTTCAGGTCGATATATTGGATCTCTGCCATGCCCGCCCCCTATGTGATCTCGATCCCCCGGATGCGCAGTTCGCGTCCCGTCAGCAGTTCGCCGCTTTCATGTCCGCACTTCGGGCATATCGATTCCGAAATCGCCAGTACGTCTATACCGTAAACCGTATCGCACATGCCGCACCGCGCCGTAATGGGGATGGTGGTGATCTCGACGCGCGCGTGTTCCGCGATGGAGCCCCGGCTGATATAGTCCCAGTATTTTTGGACGATCTCTTCGATGAATTCGCGGAGTTCCCCCACTTCGAGGCATACCTTCTCCACGGTCTTTGCGCCATTCTGCTCGGCGTGCTTTATCACAGATGCGAAAATGCTTTTGGTTATAGGGAGTTCATGCATGGTGAAACCTGTCTTTGTTTGTCGGTTTAATAATACAACCATTGTTCATTATTCGTCAATGCAGGGAGTCAAATGAGAGCAATAGAAGGGCTATCCTACTTGCCGTCTGCAATACCACTCAACCAGAATAGGCTCCCCATAGAGCTGCCGCGCAGGCCGATGGGATGAAACCTATTCGCCCTTTGCAATTGCCTGAATGCTCCTCCATGTATGGTAGGAAACAGGACATAACCTCATAGCATTCGTCGTTTGTGTATCAGAAGACGCCCCTAATAGGGGAGCTGCCTGCAAAGCAGGCTTAGGGGTATCCCTATGCCGCCTTCAATTGCATTAATCGCTCCACCATATCAAGTAGGAAGGCCTCAAGGCGACTATATATGAACGATTGATTTATGACCCTCGCATGCAAATACAGCTGGAAGCTTTATGCCGTTGACAGCCATGGGAGACGCATCTGCGTCAAGTAAAAGTGCCTGTGGCACTTTTATAGCAGTGCGGTGGGATCAAGCTCGGCAACAAAGGATGTTATATTCACCTTTCCCGGTTCAAACCGGTATCGTTGTTATGTTGCCAAGGGGGGTCCGGGGCCTTTCGATGAAGCGAGCAGCGTTCCGTAGCACGGCGCACCGTGTCATGTCGCTGAATCGGGCCCCGGGGGCTTTTGCCGACTTATGGCCAAACAAAAGTCGGGCAAGCGCAGCGTGAGTTGATGTTCGTGCATGAATAGCTCGAACCATCCTCCATGTCAGACAGGGATGCAGACCTTGCCGGTCACATCCCGTTCTACCTAGCTGCCGTCGTTCATGAATCGTTCAAACTGCCGATATATAAACCTCACATCCCAGCCAGCTCCCGTATCCGTGCACCCGCGTTCTCATATACCCCGCCGTGGTAGCACACCACGGTTTGGATGTCGTACCCCGCCAGCTTTTTCAATGTGTTTCTCTGCGCCTCCGGATCTATTGTTAAACGTTCAGGGGAGGATACCAGTATCCCGTCCGGCGTTTTGTTGAAGCAGTCCCCCGCGATAAGCGTACGGCTTCCCGCGTGGTACAGGCACACATGCCCCGGCGTGTGGCCCGGCGTGTGGAGCAGCGTGATCCCCCCGCAGACGGGAATGGTTTCCCCGTCCTGTATCTCATGCGCCACGTCGGCCTTCAGCTTCATGTAATTATCCCGCAGGCTCTCGTACAGGGGCATCATCTGTGCCCGCCGCTCTTCAGGCAGGTTTTCAAACTGCACCTTCATCTGCTCCATCCGCAGGGGCTCCCGCTCCGCCTGGATATAAGGCTTCTCCAGCGCGTGGGACCACACGTCCACGGTCCGCCCCAATGTTTTGATGATTCCCGCGATACCGCCGATATGGTCCATGTCCGAATGCGTGATGACGATCTTTTCTAGCCGGTTGAATTCCACCCCGGCTTCCCGGAATGCATTTTGGAAAAGCTGCGTCATCCCCGGCAGCCCTGCGTCCGCCAGGATGACGTCCCCGGCGTCGTGGAACAATACCGGGTGGATATGGCCCGGCCCGTTGGCCAGCTGTGCGGGAAGTGAGAGCACCTCGATACCTTCTGCGATCTTCATATGTGACCCCGCTCCTTTATAATGAAATGAATGGGATGAAGGTTATATAGCACAGTGCGAAAGGAAATGCAATAAAAAACCAAGGAATATTTACTAAAAAGCGTTGACAAACGCTGATTGTTGGAATAAGATACAGTAGTATAAAGTATAGTGGTGGCAAAAGACATGTCTACGGTGGATATGACGCTCCTGGGCGCGCTGCTGGATGCCCCGGCCAACGCCTACGAGATGAAAAAGAAAATGGAATACCGCAACATCCAGGAATGGGTGCCCGTCAGCACGCCTGCCATCTATAAGAACCTGGTGAAGCTGCACCGGGAGGGCTACCTGGAAGGCACGGTGGTGCGGGAAGGGGAGATGCCCGAAAAGACCATCTACTCCGTCAACGGAAAGGGCAGGGAGTACTTTTTGCAGCTGATGAAAAAGTATTCGGCCAACCCCCGCCCCGTCTATGTGGACTTCCTGGTCATGGCGGCCAACCTGCACCATCTGGACCGGGAGACGGGGCTGCAGATGATCGCCGACCTGCGGACAAAGCTCGAGTATGCCGTCGGCAAACTGGAGGAGGTCGTCCGGGAAAAAAGGAAAATGCCCATGGAAGGCTATGCCGTGGTGGACCTGTACCTCCGGATGTACACGCTGTTTGTGGATTGGGCCGAAGATTTCGGGGAGAAATATGCCCGCAAGGGGGAGTTTTAATTTTTTTTACCTATTACTATAAATTATATTAGTATATTATAAATTAATATAAAGGAGAAACCGTCATGGAAACCAACCCATTGCAAAGATCCAAAGTGGCGTGGGTGCTGGCCGGGCTCATGGTGAGCCTGCTGCTCGCCGCGCTGGACAGTACCATCGTGGGCACCGCCATGAAGCGCATCATGGAGGACCTGCAGGGTATCCAGTACTACGCCTGGCCCTTCAGCATCTATATGCTCTGTTCCACCGCCGCCATCCCCATCTCCGGCGCGCTGGCGGACCGCATCGGCAGGAAGCCCGTCATTGTAACGGGGATCCTCACGTTCCTGGCCGGCTCCGCCCTGTGCGGCACGGCGCAGGACATGGTGCAACTCATCATTTACCGCGGCCTGCAGGGCGTGGGGGGCGGCATTATCGTCTCCAGCATCTTCACCGTCATCGCGGACTTTTTTGAACCTGCCAAACGCGGCAAATACACCGGCATCGTCACCTCGATGTACGGCCTCGCCAGCGTCATCGGCCCCCTGCTGGGCGGGCTCATCACCGACCAGCTCAGCTGGCGGTGGATCTTCTATGTGAATATCCCGCTGGGCGTCATCGCCGCCGCCATCGTCCTCTTCACCCTCCCGCGCTTCAAGCCGGAAGGCAGGAGGAATGGCGTGGACTTCGCGGGCGTTTCCACGCTGCTGCTGGCGCTCGTCCCCCTGCTGCTGGCCCTGAGCTGGGGCGGCAGGGACTACCCCTGGGGCTCCTGGACCATAATTGGAATGCTTTTGTTCTCCGCCCTCATGGTCGCGGCCTTCATCCTTGTGGAGTCCAGGGTGAAAAACCCCATCCTCCCCCTTTCCTTCTTCAGGAACCGGGCCATCAGCGTATCCTTCGTCATCGCCTTCTTTACTAATGGGCTCATGTTCGCGGGCGTCATGTTCCTGCCGTATTTCGTCCAGGGCGTCATCGGTTCCACCGCCACCGTCTCGGGCGCCGTCACCATCCCCATGATGGCGGGCTTGCTCGTCGCCAGTAATGTGACCGGCTTCCTCATGGCAAAGACCGGCCATGCGCGCTTCTGGGCCGCGGGGGCCTTCGCGCTGGCGGCGCTGGGGATGTTCCTGCTGTCGCTCATGGGGGTAAATACGCAGTACTACGAAGTGGTGCTTTTCATGGTGGTGCTGGGCATGGGCATCGGGGTGAATATGCCCATTGCAAATGTCTGCGCGCAGAACGCGTCCCCCCGGGAACAATTGGGGGCCGTTACGTCCTCGGTGCAGTTCTTCCGCAATATCGGCGCCACGGTGGGTTCCGCCGTCTTCGGCACCATCATGACCACGTCCCTCGCAGGCGGCCTTGCGAAGCTGGACCTTTCCCAGGTACCGGAAAATGTCCGGGGCCTGCTGGGCAATGTCCAGGTCATCACCGATCCGTCCGCCCTCGCGCAGATCCAGGCCCAGGTGCCTGCGCAGTACGCAGGGTTCTTCTCCAGTATCCTGGACCAGGCCCGTGGCGCTTTGGCCGGCGCCATCCACGATGTTTTCTTTTTCTGCATCTTCGCTGCGGCAGCGGCCTTCATCGTCTCCTTCTTCCTGAAGGAAGCGGGTACAAAGGCGGTAAAAGCGGTCAGGCATGCGCCTGCACCCGTTGAACCGGCGAAGGAAGCCACCCCGGACCTGGGTAATTCTTGATTACCGTTTACAGCATATGTTTTAGTGCCTGTAGGGGCCGGTGACCACACCGGCCCTTTCCATGTACACCTTTGAAATTTCAATACGGGAACTGACCCTGGTAGGTGAGTGAACAAATAATGCTGCAGGCAGGCCGCTTTTTGTCCGAGGAGGTTTCCCATTTTCGTCTGGAAAGGTATGATCTGTGCTCTATGTTAGCAAGAAGTTTGGACCGTAACGTAGGGGTCGATGCCCACTGTAAAGCCCCACATGGTTTACACTTTGTTCGGGGACATAGCTTACATTTCCCCTACGTCAAATTCGCTGAATTCTTCGCGAAATAAACACCTTTTCTTGCTCATCCACCTTCGCTA
>JAEXRW010000003.1 GCA_023454175.1 Bacillota bacterium
CCACATGATCTAAATCCTCGTCGGTAATGGGAGCAAAGGATGTCTTCTTGGGGAAAAACTGCCGTAGCAGGCCATTTGTATTTTCGCTTGTGCCTCGTTGCCAGGGAGAATACGGATCACAAAAGTAGACCTTTGCTTTCAGTGCCGCCGCCAGCTCCTTATGAAGCGTGAATTCCTTCCCCCTGTCTGCCGTGAAAGTCCTACGATATTTGCTGGGGATCTTCGAGAAGGCTTTCTCCGTTAAAGCGTTGAACTCCTCGCTCGTTCCACTATTCAGCTTAAACGCAACCAGATATCCGGTCTTACGCTCCACATGGGTTCCTATTGCACCTGTCTTACGCTGGCCCAGTACACTATCGCTTTCCCAGTGACCCAAGGTTTTACGTCTTTCCACACTTGCAGGACGGTCGTGGATGCTGGTAATACCCTGCATTTTACCTCGTCTATCATCTGTTTTGTGCCTTTTATACCTGCTTTTAAAGCGTAATTCCTTCTTTAGCAGGTAAGGCAGCACATGCCTGTCGATCGCACGATAGATGGTCACATACGAGAACGCTATCGGAAATCCTTTCAGCTTTGCCCGGCCAGCTATCTGCTCCGGCGTCCATTTTAAGCAGATATGTTTCCTGACGTAACTGGCAGCTTCCTCGTTGGCAAAGATGAGTTTGCGCCCACAATGTTTTCGTCGTTTGCTGTAAAGCCTATCTGCATAACTTGCTCGGTATCTGCCATCTGCTAAGCTATTGCGGGCTATCTCACGGGAGAGGGTTGAAACTGCCCGTTTCAGCTTAAGGGCGGCCGCCCTTAAGCTTTGTCCTTCCCCGAGCATGAGCATTGCATTCTCTCGTTCTTCCGTGCTAAGATGCCTGTAGTGACCCATCTTGCCTTTCCTCCTTGTTATGGTTGTCTCGCAACTCCCATTTTACAAGGTTTTGGCTTGCTGGGTCATTCATTTCCTCAAGTGTTGCACTTATTTTGTAAACTCATGATTTTCAATTCTCAATTATTTCAATACTGCCTTGACATAGCTCTCGATATCCGCCGCCTCCTGCGGTCCCACCAGCACCTTCCATCCCGGCAGCGCCTCCTCAAGTTCCCCGCTGATCTGGGATACATACCCCGGGATGACGATGGAGCGTGTATCCACCATCTTCTCCAGTTCCGCGTCCTTGATAAATTTGCCGATCATCGCGCCCGAGAATTTTCCCGCCGCCCAGCTCGTCAGTACGCTCATCCCTTCGCATTCGGGGATGACCAGCCACGCGCTGATGCCGCTGTTTTCGATCTCGCCCGATACGATGAAGTATGTCAGCGAGAAGTTTGTGGTTACGAATACAGGTGAATTCCTGTCCGGCTCCCCGATGGGGTAGACTTTGGGTTCCACCTGGATGGGCTTCTGTGGGTCGGTGTAGATGTTCTGCCGCAGCGCCATCAGGGCCACCAGCTGCGCCGGGTCAAAGGATGGCAGCACGATGATTCCGCCGTATTTGTCGATCTCGTGGATGGCCTGCACTGTATCGTCCATGAGATCCCCTGTGTCGATGAATTTCAGACTGGTGTAGCCCAGCCCTTTGAAGCTGTCCTTGATGGCCGCCCGCCGCGCGATGGAGTTGGTCTGGAAAGCTTCCGATACCGAAAGCGTATTGAATTCCACCACCACGTCGTTGAATCCTTCTTCTTTCAGTTTCCCGGTTAATTCGATCAATCCGTCCAGGTTTTCTGCGGTGACGGCCAGTACATACCCGTTTTCCTTCGCGATTCGGGCCATATCCGCAGCATTGGAGGTTGTAACGCCCGTGATCACGCTGTGCGTGTCTTGGATCGCCTTTGCGGCATCCTCAATGGCTTTGGCATCACTGGAACGCAGGATGATGGGCAGGTGCGTCGCATCCCATGCCTTTTGAACGCATGAAACGAATTTTTCCGCATCGCCGCTCTTATGGGTGACCGCGACGGCGTTGATAGTCAATATCTCCCCCACCCGCTCAAGTTTGTAATTGTCGATCTTTTCGAGCGTGGCGTCCATGTCCGCTGCGTCGTCGTTGAGGTTGATGGCGATCACCGGTTGGTTCACGAACGTTTTTTCATGACGGTACAATACCGTTTCCCCGCCGACGGAGATGCTTTTCTTTGTGCCTAATGTAACCGTTTTGACGGGCGGTTCGCTGTCCGCGCCCAGGATGGCCTTGGCCTCCTCCGAGGCGTAGGGGCATTCGGAGAGGTTGGCTTTTTTGGCGGCCAGCTTCATGGCAAAGGCCAGGCAGGTATTGGAGCCGCACTCCTTGCAGTTGGTTTTGGGCAGCAGTTTTTGTATTTGAAGACCGTTCAGTGCCAATTTCGTTTCCTCCCCCTATCAGTTCTTCGCGTCCATCAGGTCGCATATGGCTTTCTTCGTCGCCTTCACCGCGTCCGGATGGTACAGGATCAGGATATCAGCCCCTGCGTGCAGCAGGCTGATGGCGGTGGACATTTCCCAGATCGCCGCGCGTTTGGCCAGCTCTCCCCACGCCGGGAAACTCTCCTCCGGCGCCTTGTACTCCTTCAGCTTGGCGCATTCGTATCCGGGGGATACGATCATCGGCGCGCACAGCATCCTGTCCCCGTTCAGGCCCGTGTACCGGATGCGTTCCATCACGGAGTAGGTATATTCCACGCCGTACCCGATGGCGCCCGTCATGGGGTCCATGATGATCTTTTCGGGTTTGAGGTCCATGTTCGTCAGCAGGATGTTCAGTTGCTTGCCGATGTTCACGTCGATGGGGGACTGCGCCACCAGCGTGTGCCCGTAGGCCATAGCCGCCCCGGCGATCGTGCGGTAGTTGTTCTGCTCCACCCAGTTGAGCAGCAGGTTCTCCCCCGCGCACCCCTGGGCGATGGTCTTCATCACTTCGTTGGTCTTGTCAAAGTGGTTATGCCCCGTGATGATGAGCGGCACGTCCACGGCTTTCAGGATTGATTGGACCAGTTCCAGCGCCTCCTGCGGGCTTCTGTCCCCGCGCTCGGGGTGTGTGCCGTCCAGCCGCACGCTGACCAGGTCCGCGCCGTACTGTTCCACGCAGGCCTTTGCCATCGCCGCGGGGTCCTTCAGCAGGTCGCCGAAGATCTCCCGCAGGATGGGCGGGTATTTCTCGCTCACGCTGTCAAAGACCTCCATCGCCACCAGCGGTTTGTTGGGCATCTCCCCTTCCCACAGGTGGAAGGGCATGCACGTCTCCCCGCCCACGGTATAGGTCTTCCCGCGCGTGCCGCCTTCGACCTTCGTCGCGCCCAGCTTCACCGTCCATACCGGGTTCTCGCATGTCTCCTTCCGAATATCGAAGGATTTGATGGCCGCGATCCGTTCTTTTGCCGGTATTGCGGGGAGTTTCTTGGTTACCGGTGTAGTACTTTCAACGGGTTTTACCGGAGTAATATCTATTTTCTGATCCAGTGGTTTGCCCAGAAACTTCGCGGCCAGCACTTCGATGATGCTCCCGACCACTTCCTTGGTGACCGATTCGCGTATCTCATCCGTCAATTGCTTCCGGATGGCTTCCAGGTCGATCGCGGTGATAGGCGTTATTGCAGGTGCTTCAACGGACTCCGTTGCTTTCTCTGCGGGCTTATCTTCAGCCGTAACGGTTTCTGCCGCACCTTTGGCTTTGGGTGCATTATCATCGCCGGACTGTGCGTAATTCGTCATATCCTCCATCTGCAGCGCCGGGTGCCCCACCTTCTCCATGTATGCGCGCACGTCGTCCGCGCTCGTGGCCGTGGTCTCGTCGGCGATCTTGTCCATCAGGTCCGGCGCTCCGGCCTCGGCGAAGCGTTTCTGGAGGTCCTCGTTCAGTAATTCTTTCAATTCTTTGGGCATCCAGACGATCCGTTTGAATCCGCCTTCCGCCGACAGGAATTTGCGCGAGGTGAGGAATACCTTGCCGCACCCCATGAAGCCCGGCGTCTGCTGGCCCCCGCCCACGTTCCCGGCGAGGGAGCTGAACGTCATGCCCGAAGGCGTCTCCCCCAGGAATTCGCGGTTTACGATCATCACGCCGTTGCACTCGGGTACGTACGCCACGATGGCTTCAAAGCACCCGCAGCTCGTCATCGGCCTGTCCATGATGGAGTACGCCGCGAAGGCGTCCACTGTCTTGTGGCTGTTCGGGTATACGTATTCGTTTACCCCCTGCCATACGCCCTTGATGGGGTCGATGCATTCGCCCTTTTTCACCGGCTGGTTCGGGCCCGTCTCATCGATCTCGAATGCCGCCTTGCCGTCCAGCCAGTTGTACGCGCCGCACAAGCCCAGCCGCTCTGGGGTGATGATACATACGTGGTTGGGCGCGAAGGACTGGCACAGCAGGCACGAGTAAAAGGTGTCCACGGATTCGTCCGTCATCGCTTCCAGGCGCCTGTTGCGTTCGTCATAGACCTTGCGGGCCACCTTCTGCCGCTTTTCCACTTCCTCCGGGTCTGTGATAAGGGTTACCTTGACTTTATCTACGATTGCCGGGTAATCGGCCAGGAATTTGGCGTGTATGATCTCGCCGTAGTGGCGCAGCCGCAGGCCTTTTTTAAATCCGTCCTTGGATACGCGCGTCCATACGATGTCGCGCTGCCCCATGTGCCAGATGCCCTCGGCGCCGTTCACCATGTGGTGGATCTGCCGCTCCAGGATGGGTTCGAAGTCGGTCTGCATTTTGCGTCCCGCTACTTCCACCCAGATGGCCAGGGGCAGGATGGTACCTTCCGGCACCTCATCGATGTCCTTGCCCACGACTTCGATCTCGCCGTCGTTGACCTGGTCCAGTTCCACGCTGGTGACAAATTCAAAGCACGAGGACTTGTTCCCGCCAAATTCCGCGTGTACGTTTTCCTTGCGGATGCGCTCGCCCTCGAATGCCGGGCCGTAGGGTACGGGGATGGGCACGTTGACGATCTTCACCTTGCACCCGCGCACTTCCAGCGCCCGTTCCACGATCTGGTCATACGGCACGTTGGATACCACGTGCTCGTATGTGCAGATGCCCGTGGGCAGTATTTCGGGGATGTCGGTATCCGCGATGACGGGGAACCCGTAGTTGATGGCCCCCGCCGCCGCCGCGTATTTGTCGGGCGTCACTTCGCCCAGCGCCAGCACGAAAGCAAAGATCCTGTTTTTGTTGTATTTCAGGTTTCCGGCGTAGTCCCCCGGCTTCACCCCGCCGAAGGATAGTGCCGCCCTGTTTGCAAATCCGAGTGCGTAGACCAGCGCGGAGACGTCCCTGCCGAATGGCACCAGGCGCGTTTCCCAGCCCAGCTGGACGCCTTCTTCCGCCAGCTGTTCCGCGAACTGTTTCCCGTCCGTGCACCCAGCCATGAAGACATACAGGTTCTTCTGCTGCAGCTCCTTGGCGATTTTGACGGCTGTGGCGTTGTCGGGCGCCGCGCCTGTGATGGCGGCAAACCCCGGCGCCGTTCCGTCAACGAATTCGATGCCGCGTTCGCGCATGATCACGTCGCTCGCCGCCCCCAGCCAGATGCCTTCGATGGGGCTCGGTCCCACGGCATATTTGCAGGCCTCGATGGCCTCGCACGCAAAAAGCGCCGCCACGCCCGCGTCCATCGTGTTGCCCAGGTATGGCAGCCAGACGGAGTCGGCAGGCCGCGCCGGCAGCAGCGCGCGCGCCTCCTCGAGGATGTCTTTCAGGTCAGAAAGCGTCTGCATCTTCTTGCCCGAGAAGGAGTAGATGATGGGCAGGTAGTAGTTTGTATCGGGGAATCCGATGGGGCATGTCTCGCCTTTTTCCGTGATGGCTGCGGCTACGGCCTGTTCCGCCTTGACCACCCATTCCACCGCGCCGTCGATGGCGCTCGTACAAATCAGTTTAGACATCCATGCCCCTCCTGTCCTTCATGTCAAAGAGTTTGCGTTCGGATTTCTTGTTGATGCCCAGTTTTTCGCGGGCCTCGGTGAGCAGCGCCATGATTTTTTCCACGGCTTCCATCGGGTCTTCGCATACGTGGAAGGATGCCCCGAAAAGCCCCTTCGTATCTTCGTTCAGGAATTTCGTCACGTTCTCCGACCCGGAGATATAAAATGGATGCCCGAGCACGACGTCCACACCCGATGCCACGAAGTAACTCCCGATGGCGATGGCCTTTTCGCTCATCCATTCCGGCGCCACGCCCACGGCCGGCACCATGGACAGGTCGTCCCCCAGCCCGCCTTCGCGTACGATCTCGGTCGCGGCCTCCAGTATTCTGGAGTTGTCCACACAGCTCCCCATATGCAGTATGGGCGGCATGCCCACCGCCTCGCACACCTCGCGCAGGCCCTTGCCCGCCATCTCGATGCCCATCTCGGGCTTCAGCATACCCGCCTTGCCCGATGCGATGGCAGCACACCCTGTTTTTAATACCAGTACGTTTCGCTGCAGCAGTTCCCGCGTCAGGATGTTGGTGTATTCGTCCGTCTTTTTCTTGGGGTTGTTGCACCCCACGATGCCCACCACGCCGTAGATCCGGTTCTGGATGATGGCGTCGTTCAGCGGGCGGAAGGATCCGCGGTACTTCCCGCCCAGCATGTATTTGATGGCGTCCACGCTGAATCCCGCCACCATCGGTTCCTTCGCCTTGGGGATGGATACCCTGGCGGGGTCGCGCTTGGAGAAATTATCGATGGCCCGTTTGATCAGCTTTTTGGCCGATTCGATCGGGTGGTCTTCTTCAAAGTCGATGTGCGTCGCGCCGACCGTTTTAGCGATCTCCGCGGTGGATACGATCTCGGTATGGTATTTGCTCGCCACGTCGGGCAGGCTCGGCATGCAGCACTGCACGTCGATCACCATCATCTCCACGGCTCCGGTCACGACAGCCAGTTCTTGTTGTAATAGGTTGCCCGCCACCGGTACGCCGTGCCGCATGAGGATCTCGTTGGCCGTGCAGCAGATGCCCGCCAGCGTCACGCCGTTGGCGCCCGCTTTTTTGGCATATTCCACGACTTCGGGATCCTGCACTGCGATGGTCAGCATCTCGGACAATGCCGGTTCATGCCCGTGGATCACGATATTCACGGTATCTGCCTGCAGCACGCCCAGGTTGGCCGCGCTTTTTACGGGCTTGGGCGAACCGAAAAGGATGTCCGATACGATGGACGCCGCGCGGGAGCCGCCCCACCCGTCCGCCAGAGAGGTCCGGAATGCGTGCATCAGCAGGCTTTTGTAGTCGTGGTCCACGCCCATCGTCGTGCGGTGCATGGCTTCCACCACCATCCGGTCCACGCCCTTGGGTGCGATCCCGTGTGTATCCCAGACGCCCTTGCGTTTCGCTGGCGCCAGGTCCAGGGTCTTCAGCGGCTCCTCCTGGGAGCTGAATTCAGCTAATAGCACGTTGGACAGGTCCAGGGCTACCTCGCTGGCGCCCCGCCCGGCTTCTTCGATGCCATAGAGTTTGGCCGCATACAGCAAGGCCCGTTCGTCCTTGATCTCGTATCCGTCGCCTTTCCCCAGAGCCACTTGCTTTAGCCGCAATACCAGGTGCCGCCCGTGGTCCGAGTGCGCCGCCGTTCCCCCCGTCACTTCCCGCAGGTAATTGCGCGCCACGATGGTGTCCGCGTCCGCGCCGCAGATGCCCTTCGGGGCGTTTTTGGTGATGCGGCACGGCCCCATGTGGCAGATGCGGCAGCATACGCCGCTCTTGCCGAAACCGCACTGGTTCTTCTGCATTTCCGCGCGGTCATAGCACGTTTCCACACAGTCGCAATGTGCCTTTTCCAGCATTTCTGCCGAAGCGCTGTCGCATACCTGTGCGCGTATTGTTTCGATGTCCTTTCCCATAATCCCCCACCTGTAACTCAAAGTAGATCAATAATGCCGAATATCAACTCAAAACATGGTTTAACCGATGATGTACTCTTTTACGACCTTGTCGATTAATTGTAAGACCTTGTTGTCATTGTCCAGTTGAGTAAAGCTCCTGCCCTGCTCCGCAAAGCCCGCCACCCCGGCGTCGTCGGGCAGCCCGATGACGGCTTCCGCGCCTGTCGCGCCTTTGAGCATCTCCGCCTTTTCCGGCATCCCGTTGCGCAGGCGGTTGATGACCACCACCAGCTTGTCGTATTTGATGCCCATTTCGTTGGCCAGCAGGTGCAGCCGTTTCACCGTCTCCAGCCCTGCGTTCGATGCATCCGAGACGATCAGCAGCAGGTTCACGCGCGCTACGATGCGCCGTGAGAGGTTCTCCAGCCCGGCCTCATTGTCCAGTACTACGTATGGGTATTGTTCCGATATTTCCGCAATCACGGATTTCAGCACGTTGTTGGCATAACAGTAGCAGCCCGCCCCCTCGGGCCTTCCCATGGCGATCAGGTCAAACCCGTCTGCTTCCACCAGGCTCTCGGCGATTTTGAGCTGGAGGAATTCCTGCTTCGAGATGCCGCTCATGCCCTTTTGCACCTTCTGCCTCGCTTCCTCGCGTACGCCGCCCACGGTCTTCTCGGCCTTCACGCCCAGTGCCGCGTCCAGGCAGCTGTTGGGGTCGGCGTCGATGGCCAGCACCGGCGTCTTCCCGTTTGCCGCCAGTTGGCGTACCAGCAGGGCCGATACCGTGGTCTTGCCTACGCCCCCTTTTCCTGTTACCGCTATCAGGGTTCCCATCGTCACATTCCCTCTATCTTGGAATAGATCTCTTCAAATTTGGTTCGTAAAGCTTCATCCGCCGTGTCCAGCGCCGATACCCCGTCCCTGTCCGCCTGGCGGATCGCCTCCGAGTACGGCAGCATCGCCAGGATCTCGTGGCCCGCGAGTGAGTCGCGGATGAACGCCTCGTCTTCTTTCCCCGTCACCTTGTTGCCGATGAAGACGACCCTTTTCAGCCCGATCTCCCCCGCCATCCGGATGATGGTCTCCGCGCAGTCCATGGACCGCTGCCCCGGCTCGACGACCACTGCCATCACGTCCACGCCCCGCGCGGTGCCCCGCCCCAGGTGTTCGATGCCCGCCTCCATGTCCATGATGAGCGTCTCGTTTTTGTACATCACCAGGTTCGTCACCAGGGCCTTGATGAAGGTGCTTTCCGGGCACGCGCACCCGCTCCCGCCGGCTTTCACCGCCCCCAGTACCAGCAGGGAGACGCCTTTGTGTGTATAAGCGTATTTCTCCGCCACGTCGGATACTTCCGGGTTCAGCTTGAAGACCCGCCCGTAGGTATTCATCTTCGCCCCCGTGCGCTCCTCGATCAGCTCCATCTGCGAGGAGATGGTCCGTATCTTTTTCTGCTCTCCGTGTGGGATGCCCAGTGCCGAGGCCAGGTTGGCGTCCGGGTCTGCGTCCAGCGCCAGCACCGTATTGCCCTTTGCCGCGCTCATCAGCGCCAGCGCCGCCGCCACCGTGGATTTGCCTACGCCGCCTTTTCCCGATACTGCGATCTTCATGGACTTCGCTCCCGTCCTTGTACCTTTACCGTGTTTACCTGGTTTTCGTTTGATAATCAAATGCTCCTGTCAGGGAGCCTTTGATTGTATCGTTTTTTCAGCTTTTGTTCAATGCGTGATTGTTGGTTCATTTGGTGTTTAATACCCGTACTTCGTCTTCATCCGCTTGGAAAGCGCGTCTGTCATTTGGAATACTTTCTCCGCGTCCGCCGGGTCCAGCGAGCCCGTGCCGCAGGACGGCGTGATGATCGCCTGCCCGGTGATGAGCTTCTTGTCGATGCCTTTGGACGCCAGATTGTCCATCACCTTTTCCAGCTGCGCTTCCAGGCTTTCTACGGTCTGTTCCCGGATGGCGGCGGATGTGGGCACCACGCCCCAGGCCAGCATCCCGCCCTTTTCCAGGTGGGCTTTGACCGAGTCCGCGTACATCGCGATGGTATCGCCGAATCCGAAAGCGTCAAAGTTCACGATGTCCACGCCCGCGTCGATGAGGATGCTCCATTCCGTGTTGCCGCAGCAGTGGATGCCCGCCAGCGCGTTGTCCGCGTGTACGGCTTCGATGACCTCGTTGAGTAATGCGACGACGTCGTCCCGGTTCACGGATACGTATGTGGAGCTGCCGAAAGCGGACAGGATGGGTTCGTCGATGAAGCAGATCACCTTTTCAGCGTACGGCTGGAATTTCTGGATCTGCCACCGGCATTTCATCGCCAGCGCCTTAACGATCATGTCCCGGAATTCTTCGTTGTAATAGATAGCCCGTTTGTTTTCGTCCACGAGCGTCAGCGCAAAGCTGCACGGGCCCGTGGTCTGTACCTTTACAAATGGCAGCTTGCCGCCTTTTTTCTTTAAAGCATCTTCAAGGGCGTAGATGCCCTTGGAGAATTCGGGGGATATCGCCATGGCCGAGCAGTCCCCGTCCCCCGCGTCCGGGTCCATGGCCGTGATATATTTCTCGTAAAACTCTGCAAACGCCTCGGAGTAGTCCTCGCCCGTCTGGAAAAACATCCGTCCCTTTGCGTAGTCGATGTTCGCGCACGGCATGCCTTCGCTGTACTGGATCTCCATCTGTTCGTTCAGCCCCAGCCTCGGGAGCTGCGGCCAAATGGGCGCGTCGGGCAGCCTTTCCAGGGATACCTTTGCGGCGTAGGCAGGATCTTCAAAGGGCATGCTGCCGATCGCGGTAGCCAGAAATTTCGTTTTCATAGGTTTCCCTCCATTGACCAAGTTTTGATGGATTAAAGCTTTGCGGCAGCTTCCTTGACAGCCTGGATATGTGCAGGCGTTGTCCCGCAGCATCCGCCGATGATATTGGCGCCTGCATTGATGAGGCCCTTGACGTACGAGGCCATCGTTTCGGGTGTCTCGGGGTATACGTCCACGCCGTCGGTGTTCGTGGGCAGTCCAGCGTTTGCGTGCACCAGGATAGGCGCATCCGGTACGGCTTCGCGCATCGTCTTTACGATGTCGATCATCCGTTCCATCCCGTTTCCGCAGTTGGTCCCGATGATGTCCGCACCCGCTTCCACGGCTGCCTTCGCCGCGTTTTCAGGGGAGAGCCCCATCATCGTGCGGTAGTCCCCGCGCACCGTCTTTTCAAAGGTGAATGTGCAGATGACTTCGCACTTCGTATTTTCTTTCGCGGCCCTGATGGCCAGCACCGCTTCGTCCTTATCGCTCATCGTTTCAATGCATACAGCGTCCGCCCCGCCCTTTTCCAGCGCCATTGCCTGCTGCTTGAAGGCTTCATACAGTTCGTCTTCCGTCACTTCTTCGGTTATGAGCATTTTGCCGGTGGGCCCGATGGATGCGATGACCCATTTGTCATCTCCCGCTGCCGCGCGGGATGCCTTTGCGGCCGCTTCGTTTATCTCTTCCGTCCTGTTTTCCAGGCTGTAAAGCGCCAGCTTGTAGCTCGTGCCGCCGAAACTGTTCGTCTCCACCATGTCCGCGCCCGCGTCCAGGTAGCTTTTTGCGATATCCTTTACGTCGTCGAAACGGTTGATGCACCAGAGTTCGGGGCATTCCCCCGCCTTCATGCCCTTTTTGTAGAGGAATGTCCCCCACGCGCCGTCCGATACCAGTATTCTGCCTTCTTTGACCGCTTCGGTGATCTTCTTCCTTGCCATTGCATCTGCCCCCTTGCTTGATATGTTGAATATAAAAAAAATATAATTACGGCGGTTTTAGTATGTTCGTTTTGGCTGGCCTTTTATATTAATTATCCGTCATCCATTGTAATTTCCGCTTGATTTTTTTGTGACCGTTTCAGGTCTATCATAATGGGGTAATACTAGTGTTGCAACAGTTATTCGCAATTATGGAATAATCAGGCGCTGCCGGGTTCACAGGCATCCCGCATGGTTTGGCGGATATGATCCAGAGGCTTTATACGATTCGGAAGGCCGGAGGGATGGGCGTTTCGATTGATCCGTTATTCTTGAAGGAAATTTATGAAATGTGATAGTTGTGATTGGGTTGCCGGTTTATCGGGGCTCATTTGGTTTCCTTGCATATCCCCAGGATGAGATTCCGCAGGCTGGGCAGGAATTCCGGGTTTTTGAGCATCTCCAGGATATAGGCTTTATTCCCGGCTCCCGCCTGCAGAAACCTGTCCGATCCGTCATTTTTGATGATCAGTAATCCAATGTATCTCAATACTGAGACCTCATCAACAGGCCTTCCGCAGATTTTCTCGATTCTCAGCCGGGGGACTTCAAACCCATGTTCCGCCAGTATAAATGTATTTGCGTCTTTCTCAGTGAAATAGCCGATGGAGAAACGGACTTCGGACAGCGGTAGCCCGCAGTCGCTGTTTCGATAGCTGACGTGTGGGATCTCAAACGGGCCTTTTTCGGTCACCTGCTCTCCGCAGACCCTTTGCAGCTCCAGCACCGCTTTCAGCAGGCCGATATTGAGCGGAGAATACTCCAGCTTGCTGCCGGCTTGGGACGGATCCTCATATCCCCGGTAAAATTCGGTCATTCTGGTGATGTCCACATTTGTTCCGCTTTCATCGTAAATGCGGAAAGCGATGGCGGAAAACCGCTTGGGGAAGCCTTTCAGGTGGATATAGGAGGAAAACGCATAAACATCCGCGGATACCATCTCATAGCTTTGTCCGTTTACGAGTCCGGCTTTTTCAGCTTCCTCGATGCTTTCTTTCGCGATATCGTCGGAAAAGACATATCGGGCAAATAATCTCATGCTTGATCCCTTCGTGTGAAATCTGCATTTTCGTTAGTAGGGTTTAGTTTCAGATTTCTGTCTTAACGGTTAATAGTCTAAGCTCTGCCGCATACGCCGTAAGGCATGCCTTGTGCCGTGACGGCGGCGTTAAAACAGCCCCGATATCGTGCCATTGGGATCCAGGTCGATGCGCTCGGCCGAGGGCGATTTGGGCAGTCCCGGCATCGTCATGATATCGCCCGTCATCGCCACCACAAATCCCGCGCCCGCCGAAACCTTGATGTTGCGCACGATGATGTGGAAATCCTCCGGCCTGCCGTATTTGCGTGCGTCGTCCGAGAGTGAATACTGTGTTTTTGCCATGCATACCGGCAGGTTGCCAAAGCCCAATTCTTCCAGCCGGTCCATCGTCTTAACGGCTGCAGGCAGGATCTCCGCGCCTGTCGCGCCGTATATCTTCGTGGCTATAGCCTCGATTTTCCTGCGTAGTGGGGTTTCCAACTCATACGCGAAACGGAATTCGTTTTTTTGCCCGCACAGTTCCATGACCTTTTCCGCCAGATCCAGCCCGCCTTCCCCGCCCTTTTCCCATACTTCCGATAATATGGCGGATGCCCAGGCTTCATTGCATGCCTGTTGGACCGTCGCAAGCTCCGCCTCGGTGTCGGAGGGGAACCGGTTGACGGCCACCACTGCGGGCAGCCCGAATACGTTCTGGATGTTTTCGATGTGTTTTTTCAGGTTGGTGATGCCTTTGACCAGCGCCGGGATGTTTTCCTGCGCCAGGTCTTGGACTTTTACGCCCCCGTGGTATTTCAGCGCGCGCACCGTCGCCACGATCACCGCGGCGGAAGGGTGCAGGCCCGCCATCCTGCACTTGATGTCAAAGAATTTTTCCGCCCCCAGGTCCGCGCCGAACCCCGCCTCCGTCACCACGTAGTCCGAGAGCTTCAGTGCCAGTTTGGTCGCCGCGATGCTGTTGCACCCGTGCGCGATATTGGCAAAAGGCCCGCCGTGTACAAATACCGGCGTACCCTCCAGCGTCTGCACCAGGTTGGGCTTCAGGGCGTCCCGCAGTACGGCTGCCATCGCCCCGTGCGCATTTAATTGTTCCGCCGTCACCGGTTCGTCTTTGGAGGTATAGCCGATGACGATGTTTTTCAGTTTTTCCTTTAATGAGGCAAAGTCGTCCGAGAGGCACAGCACCGCCATCACTTCCGAAGCGGCTGTGATGTCAAATCCGTCTTCCCGCGGCACGCCGTTGGTCTGACCGTTCAGCCCGTTCACGATGTTGCGCAGCTGCCTGTCGTTCATGTCCATGCAGCGCTTCCAGGTGATCTTGCGGGTGTCCACGCCCAGGCCGTTGGACTGGTAGATGTGGTTGTCCAGCATCGCCGCCAGCAGGTTGTTGGCCACACCCACGGCGTGGATGTCCCCCGTGAAATGCAGGTTGATGTCCTCCATCGGGATCACCTGGGCATACCCGCCCCCTGCCGCGCCGCCCTTCACGCCGAATACCGGTCCCAGCGAAGGTTCGCGTATCGCCGCCATCGTCTTTTTCCCCAGCCGGGAGAGCGCGTCGGAAAGGCCGATGGTGGTGGTCGTCTTCCCTTCCCCCGCCGGTGTGGGGTTCA
The DNA here is from genome assembly GCA_023454175.1 of Bacillota bacterium. Classification (GTDB taxonomy): domain Bacteria; phylum Bacillota; class Clostridia; order Christensenellales; family JAEXRW01; genus JAEXRW01. The sequence goes on from JAEXRW010000003.1 coordinate 14,215, forward strand.
GCGCCGTCACGAGGATGAGCTTCCCGTCCGGTTTATCCCGTAATCTCTCGGCCTGCCCTAACCCGATCTTGGCCTTGCAGTTCCCGTATGGCTCGACGAATTCAGGCTCGATGCCTGCCTTTTCCGCGATATCCATCGAGCAAAGCATCTTTGCGCGCTGGGCGATCTCGATATCTGAAAGCATATGCACACCCTCCAAGTTGGAAAATGCGGGGCAATTCTGCTCCGCTTTCCATCATTTCTCACCAATTGATTATAGGTTTTGCTGGGTAACGTTGTCAATCATGCGGGTGTGGTTTCACTTTATATCCAGCAGCTATTTGGCGTAAATGCTAAATATGTATAGCATCCTTCTCGGGTTTTGTCGCATGTTCCGTTTCCTGTATCTGCGATACTTCCACCACTTTCTTCAGGCCCCATTCCACCCGAGCGATCACCTTGGTCTGTGTCGTGAACATCACCCTTGCAAATACCGCGTCCCCCATCTTGTCATACAGCCTCCCGGCGCTGTATGTCCCCTGGGCCATCGTATGCGGGCTGTTGGCCGCATACCCCACCCTGCCGATGAAAGGCATCTCGGCGCGTACCGCCTCGGCGTCATACGGGTTTCCCGGTTCCTTGACCAGCCGTATGATATTACCAATGGCAAAGGGTTTCATGCCGTAGCAGAAATTCAGTCCGGTTATTGTGACGAATATGTCTTCTTCCACTATGCCGCACCTCCTTTACCACTGTAGCACAGGGCTTGATCATCTGGCGGGATTTCAGCGCAGCTGCACACTCTTCTGATACATCATTTGGAACAGCTATGGAAGAATAAACCGCGTCCCGATTGGCATAATAGTTCCAGTAAATCACCGGCATTCAGGAGGTATTCCAGCATGCAGCAGCAGCCGCACACCACGTCCCAGCCCGTTCCCGGGAGCATCCCGCCCCAGCATCAGGTGCGCCAGCCCGGCGACCAGTCTGATATGGACCCACAGCCCATTTTCGATGACCCGCATTACAGGGGCAGCGGCAAGCTGCAGGGCAAGGTTGCCATCGTGACGGGCGCCGACAGCGGCATCGGCCGTGCGGTCGCCGTGGCCTACGCAAAAGAAGGCGCGGACGTCGCCATTGTTTATCTGAACCAGACGTCCGACGCGGAGGATTCCCGCGCCGCGGTGGAGAAATACGGCCGGATCTGCCTGCTTCTGCAGTCGGACCTTCGGGATGAGGCCTCCTGCGCAAAGACGGTGCAGGATACGCTGAATGCCTTCGAGCATATCGATATTTTGGTGAACAATATCGCCGTCCAGCACCCGCAAAATAGCATCATGGACATCAGCCTGGACCAGTTGGAAAATACGTTCAGGACCAATGTCTTCTCCTACTTCCACATGGCCAAGGCGGTCGTGCCCCACCTGAGATCCGGTGGTGTCATCATCAATACCGCGTCGGTAACGGCGTATAAGGGCAGCGTAAGGCTGATCGATTATTCCTCCACCAAGGGCGCTATCGTGTCCTTCACCCGCTCCCTGTCGCTGTCGCTCGTCAAACAGGGCATCCGCGTCAACGCCGTCGCGCCCGGCCCCGTCTGGACGCCCCTCATCCCCTCCAGTTTTACGGCCGATGAGGTGCAGCAGTTCGGCAAGGATGTACCCTTGATGCGCCCCGCCCAGCCCTTTGAGTTGGCGCCCGTATATGTGTACCTTGCGTCCGAAGATTCCAGCTATGTATCGGGGCAGGTGCTCCACGTGAATGGAGGGACGATGGTCGATTCCTGATCGGGGATGTCGACGGGACGGTTCGGCAAAGCAGAATGGTTTGACGGGTCTGGATCGTGCATCTGGGCCTGTTGATATACATGATCGCCATGCAGGGTCCCTGCATGGCGATCTTTAATGGTATATATAGAACCGTAACGGTTGCTTAACTTCCCGCAATGTTTACCGGCACGCCGTCGAAGAGGCTGTTGGCGTTTTCGCTCACCACGGTCGCCCCTTCATCCAGCCCCTGTGTGATCACGTCCGTTTTTCCGTCGGTGAATCCCACGTTCACCTTGCACCGCACGGCCTTTCCGTCTTTGATGGTATAGACATAGGTGTTCCCGTTCTGCATCACCACTGCGGAGGCGGGGATGGTGACGGTATTTTGCGCAGACAGCGTCAATGTGGCGTGCCCCGAGAGGCCGGGTTTCAGCGTGCCGTCGTTGGTGATGGTGATGTCGATGGGGAAATATTCGCCCGTGCTCACCGTGGCGGGATAGATGCGCGTCACCGTGCCCTTTATGGTCTTGTCCGGCTGCACGTCCGCCCACACGTCCGCGGCCTGCCCGCTCGTGATGAAGGGCATCAGCGCCTGCGGGATGATGCATTTCAGTTTCAGGGAGGATACGTCCGCCACGCTCATCAGCGCCACGCCCGGCCCCGCGATTTCGCCGGGATTGACGTTGCGGTTGATGACCACGCCCGATACCGGGCTGGTGATAGTGGCGTTGGCCAGCTGTGCGTCGATGGTCTTGACCGCCGATTTAGCCTGGTTGATGGCCGCGCTTGCCTGGTTCACCGCCTGTTTCCTGGCCAGGTCATACTGCGCCTTGGCCACATCCATCTGGATCTTGATCTGGGCCAGGTCCGATGCGGATACGGCGCCCGAACCCACCAGCGGCAGCATGGCGTTGTACGTGTCCCGCAGGTCCTCATACGATACCTTGGCGACCTCCGCCTGCCCCTTCACGGTGTTTCTCGCCGCCGAAGCCGTTTTTGCGCCGGCAGACGCCTGGTCACGCTGTGCGCTCATCTCCCGCGTATCCAGTACGATGAGGGTGTCGCCCGCGCTCACGGTGGAGCTGACGTCCGCTTTGATATCCGCGATGGTGCCCGAAAGCTTGCTGTAGATGTTTTCCGTCTGCACCGGTATCAGCACGCCTGCCCAGTCCAGCGGCGCGCTCACATCGCCCTTGACTGCCTGTACGGTTTTAACAGCTACGGCTGAAGGCCATTCGTTTGCCGATGCGCACCCTGCTGTCAGTACGGTAATGAGCAGGATGGATAGGATCGCAATGCTTTTGGCAAAGGGTTTTTTCATCTTATTCCCCTCCTATTTGATCGCGATGCTCACCGTGGCGTTCATGCCCGGCAGCAGCGCTGCGTCATTGGCGTCAGAAAGTTTGATGCTCACAGGGATCAGCTGCGTCACCTTGGAAAAGTTCCCCGAGGCATTGTTGGCAGGGATCAGCGAAAACATCGAGCCCGTCGCCATCCCGGTGCGCTGGATAAAGCCGTGGAAATGCCTGCCCGGGAAAGCGTCTATATCCACCAGCACCTTTTGCCCCGCCTGGATTTTCTGGATGTCCGTCTCCGATATGTTGGCGGTGATGCTGATGCTGGTCAGGTCCGCCACGATCGCCAGGCTGGATCCGGGCGCCGCCATCTGCCCTCTCACGGCGGCGGACTGGATGACCCTGCCGTCGATGGGGGACTTGATCTCGCTGCGCATCATCAGCGCATCCGCCGATGCCGCCAGGGTCTGCGTGCTCAACGCGCTGCTCTGCATCAGCGCGCCGGTATCCTGGCGTCCCAGCACCTGGCCCGCCTTCACGTCCTCCCCCTCCTGGATGTTCCATTCCGCGATGCGGCCCGAAAGTTCGGGTGTGATCGTCACCATCGTGGCGGTTACCTGTGCGTTTTCGGTGGATACGAAATGCTCCGCCTGGTAGCTGAAGTACCCGATGATCCCTCCTGCCCCGGCCAGCGCGGCCACGAGGATGGCCAGGATGACGATCGTTTTCTTTTTAAGCTTTTTCATCTTTGAGGTCCCACCTTCATCATAGTTGAATATATAAATTTTATTCGCCTGCCAGGGCGGACCGGCTGTCCGCCAGCGCATTGCTCTTTTTCAGGAAAAAGGCCGGTATCACGCCGATCAACGCGATCGCCGCAGCCACCACGAAAAGGTCGTCCAGCGCGCGCACGAAGGAAGCCTGTGCGATATAACCCTGGGCAATCATGACCCCGTATGCCTTCGCCGTAGCAGCGGACCCTCCGAACATCGTTGTAAGCTTTGCGAAAAAGGAGGTCGCGGTGATGTTCTGCGCGTTGATGGAGTTCGTCATCTGGGCTGAATAGCTGTTCATGCTGTTGGTCAGCATCGTCGTCAGCACCACGATGCCAAATGCGCTCGCCACCCGCTGGATGATGTTGGAGATGGCCGAGGCCCTTCCCACCTTGTCCTGCGGCACCGAAGCCACAGAGGCCGATTGCGCCGGCATCTGCGCCAGGGACAACCCCACGGAGCGGAAGATCATCCAGGAGATCAGCGTGATGTTGGGCGTGTTCACGTCGATCTGGTGGAAAAGGTACGTCGCGTATGCGCATGCCAGAAGGCCGATCACCGCCAGCGGCTTGGGGCCCACTTTGTCATAAAGCTTGCCCGATATCGGCATCATGATCCCGGATATCAGGGCGGCGGGCAGCATGATCAGCCCCGTTTCCATCGCGCCCAGTCCGCGGATGTTTTGCAGGAAAAGCGGGATGTAAAAGATCCCCGCGAAAAGCCCGATGGTCACGACGGCCGACATGATGTTTGCCGCGGTGAATGTTGTGATCTTGAAAAGCCGGATATCCAGCAGCGGGTTTTCAGTCGTCAGCTCCACGATGAGGAAAAGGACCAGGCATACCCCCGATACGAAGAATAGCAGGATGACCGGTTCCGATCCCCAGCCCCAGTCCGCGCCCTTGCTCAACGCCAGCAGCAGGCAAAAGAGCATGATGATGGAGGTCACCACGCCGCCCCAGTCCAGCTTGCCCGCATCCTCTTTTTTGGGGAATTTGGGCATGTAAAACCATGCCAGCAGGATGCCGATCACGCCGATGGGCAGGTTGATGGTGAATATCCAGCGCCAGCCCACGTATTCCACCAGGTAGCCGCCCAGCGTGGGGCCGATGGCCGGGGCCATGAAAAGCGAGATGCCGATGATGCCCATGGCGGTCCCGAAGTTTTGTTTGGGTACGATGCGCGTCACCATGGCGATGGTGGTGGGCATGATCATGCCGCCGCCTACAGCCTGTATGATCCGCGCTACGATCAGCGGCTCCACGCCCCAGCTCACCGTGCACAGCAGCGAACCGATCGTGAATACGATCAGCGAGAAAAGGTATACGCTTTTAAAACCAAATTTATCCCCGGCCCAGCCGCTCAATGGCACCACTGCGCCCAGCGCCAGCGAGTAGGCGGTGACCACCCATTCGATAGTCGCCGTATTGGTATTGAATACGTGCATGATGGGCGCGATGGCCACATTCACGATGCTGGCATCCAGTATCGACATGAAGGCGCCGATCATCGTGATGAGCACGGGCGCCAGCCAGGCTTTTACGCCCGTGTGGGGTGATTCGATTCCGTTGCTTCCGAGCTTGATTGTCCGGCTATTGTTCGCATTTTTCATGAATGGATTCCTTCTTGCCTTTTTTGCCGCCTAGCAGGCTGTTTGCCTGGCGGATGCCTTCCGTCAGGCTTTCCATGGTTTCGGGTGAAAGCGGCGAAAGCGCTCTTCCCAGCCTTTCAACGCATTTATCGATGATCCTGTGGTTGACGGCATGCAGTTCCGGTGTCGCGATTACCAGCGTGCTCCGCCTGTCGTTGGGATCCTTTTCGCGTTTCACCAGGCCGCGCGCCTCCAGCCTGTCGAAGATGGACGTGAAGGTGCTCGCGGGCACAAAAGTCCCGTGCATCAGGTCGGCGGGCCGGCAGGGTCCCTTTTTCATGATCTTCCACATGGCGGCGAGTTCATTGAAGGTATAGCCCTCTTCCCGAAAGATGGGCGTGACCAGTTTGATGAGGTTGATGTTGAATTCCGCCAGCAGGTTCAGTAAATCATTCATCCGGTTGTGGTTCTCCTGTATTGATGACCAAATCATATTCCCTACGATATCGAATTATACGATATCGAAATAATTTCTCCGAAATACTACCACCATACCAAAATGATGTCAACCGGTTTTTTGTAGCTTTGTGAAAGGATTTGGACCCTGCAGCGGGAGATATGGACCGGCTGCATAGTGAACGGGACGGAGCTGGAATGAAGGCGTTTATGGATATCAGACATGCGCCTGGAACCAGATCTTCACCCTCGTCCTTGTATCCGGAGATACTGTGACCAGGGCCAGTCTGGTATGGAAGGCATACCGCTGCGGCACGATCGCCTGTGTCCCGCCCGGGAGCAGGTCATACACTGCCGCCTCGTTGAATATCGCGCATTTTTCCGGGCTGATCTGTACATGCGCTCTTGCCGGGTTGGCGCCGGTGTTCCGTGCAAAAAAAGTGTAGGTATCGTATTTGGATGTGTTCTGCCACTGGCTGAAAGAGGGTGTGTCCCCCACTGAATGGGTTTCCGTACGGTTTACTGTGGTTCTGTTGTCCAGCAGGACCGGTTCGGCTTCGTCGCATTCCAGAATCAGCGCCGGCCGGTAACTGTCCCCGCCTGCATTTGGATGGAACCGCCGGATGTTTCCTTCCTCACCGTTGTTTTGCAGGATCAGCCCATGGTTGTTTTCGTCGTTCTCCCGCCAGTGATGCACCAGGTTTGAGATGTCCCAGTAATACCAGCCGTGTGAGATCGCGCCTGTCTTTCCCGGCGTGCAGTCCGCGCACTGCGGCTGGTTTTCCCACGTCACCGTCTTTTCGTCCCACGCCGATGCCAGCAGGAAGGGCAGGCCCGGGTGGCCCTCCTCCCATGAATGGCCCGAATAAAGGCGTAAAAGCGCCGCTTTCACGGTCGTGTTTTCCGGCAGCCCGGAAAAATTAAACTGCAGGAGTGTATGGTGTTTGTATCCGTGCGGATCGATGCCTGTATACAGGTATCCGTCCTGATGAAAGTTTTCATCGGGCCTTGCGCTGCATACATATGCGGATTGCACGGGCAAAAGCATCAGGTCCGCCAATATCGTCACTTCCAGGGCAATGTGTCTTCTATACAAAGTATATTAGCGGGAAAACATATTTGTTACATTTCATACACCGGATACAGGGTATTCCTGCCCTGCATATATTGTTTTGAGGAAGGAGATGCCCGATGGATTTCAGGGATGTGAAATTGTCGCATTTTAAAAAGGACTGTGAAGAGCTGCATGCCATGTCTGCCGCGCTCAGGCAGGATCCTCTTACGGGGCTGAATGTGGCATTGCTGGATCATGACCGCAGCCAGGTCCAAAAGGCCGCATCACAGCTGGACGCTCAGGGCGTCCGCTATGAGCTGGAGACGGTATCCGACAGGATACGCAATCACAGCCGCCTGATGATCGTCTACCTGCTCGTTTCAACCACGCTGAACGGCGGTACAAAGATCCTGATCGAACAGGCAAACCGGCTTTCATCGATGGGTCACGATGTGCTGATCTTTTCACATTGCCCAAGGCCCGGCTGGATCGACGTAAAGGCTGGCTATTTCCTCGTCCATCCCGAGTCGGATCTGAGCAGGATCACGCCGAAGGCCGATGCTGTCATCGCCGGCTATTGGAGCCTCCTGCCCCAGGCCCTGAAGATTGATGCGCCCCTGCGGTACCATTTCTCGCAGGGGGATGTGGATGTGTTTGAATTCGACGCGCACGGCCAGTTCCATCAGCAAGCCATCCGGGCGGCTTATTCCCTGCCCGTTCGTATTCTGACCGTATCAGGTGTGATGAAGCAGGAGATCAGGCGGAATTTTGGCAGGGGTTCAGTGAAAATCCCAAATGCGATCGGAGATGGGTTCCTGGAGCCGTTTGAAAAGGATACGGGGAGAGGGCCTCCCGTCATCCTGCTTTCCGGTAATGACCGGTATGCGTTCAAGGGGCATGACGCGATACTCGATGCCCTGCGCTATCTGCACATCATGGGTTACCGTTTCTCGGTCTGCTGGGTCACGCAGCAGGAGTTGCAGCAGGATTACAGTGCCTATGGCTTCCCGGTGGTGCAGCACGTCCTGCCGGGGGAACGGGAGTTGGTCTCACTGTATCGGAATGCGGATATTTTCATCTGCGGTTCCTTTTACGAATCCTTCGGCCTGCCCGCCGTGGAGGCCATGGCGTCGGGCGCCGCCGTCGTGACTTCCGCCCATGGCGGTGCGGACGAGTACGCCAGGGACGGGGAGAATTGTCTGCTGTTCCGTCCTGGCAATGTAGTGGAACTGGCCGAGAGGGTCCAGCGCCTGCTGGATGCTCCAGAACTGCGGCAGAGGCTGTGCGCGGCTGGGTTTGAGACTGCGCGCCGGTTCACCTGGCACAGGTCTATCCGCGCGCTGGAGCGGGAACTGGGCAAACCGGTCATACAGGCTGTCAGGGTATGAATGGGTTATGCCCTGCCTTTCAGCAGTACGATGATGTTGGCGTTGTTCTGCCCCATGGGCAGGATCCCCGAGATGAGCACTTCATAATTCAGGAAGTCTTTCGCTTCCCAGGCGCATTTGTGTGCCTCCAGCGCATTATCCAGATAGGTCTGTGAGGTGGGGATGGCCGGCACTGAGATCAGCAGGGCCCTGCATTTTTGCAGCACTTCCCCCAGGAACTGCTCCCCCTCGTCCCGCTCGAAATGCTCCAGGATGTCGATCATCAGCGCCAGGTCATAAATAACGTCCGTTTCTTTCAATACATCTTTCGCATTCCCATAATAGATTTTGTCGTACACGAAATCATGGATGGGGTTCCTGTAGCCTGCATAGCCTTCGATCCCGTCGATCCGCGCCTTCCAGGTCTCCTTTGCATACCGTTCCGAGGGGATGTCCAGCAGTTCCCGGCACAGCATGCCGTATTTGCCGAAGCCCACCCCGATATCCAGCACCGAAGCTGGGCCGACCTGGCAGATGATATCCAGTATGGAGGATATCTGTCCGTAATAACTTGTTGGCATGTGAATACTCCTTCAGGGATCTACTCCTTTATATGTATCACGATTCTTTTTTGTCCGTAAGGCTGGGTAATGACGCTTTACATGTGTATTTGTCACCATGCATTTCCGTTTATCATATGATGCTGTAGAAGAAAGGAGGTGGCAAAATACAAATGCCAAACAATCTTGTTTTTAATAATGTTGCCAGCGACCTGCAGGTTCAGATATACGGTTTGAACGGCACTACTGTCCGCCCGGTGGCGGTGGACGCCAGCGGTAATTTTATAGTCAGTGTTTCCACCGTCACTGTGGGAGCCGGGACGGTGACGGTTTCCGGCGGCACCATCGATGTGGTCAGCGCTTTGACGGCTGGTACTGTCACGGTCACGGGCGGCACCATCAATACGGTCAGCGCTTTGACGGCTGGCACGGTTACGATCTCCGGCGGTACCATCAATGCGCTTTCGGCAGGGACAGTCACGATTTCCGGAGGGACGATCAATGCCCTTGCGGCAGGGACGGTAACGGTATCCGGCGGCACCATTGATGTGGTCAGTGCGCTGACTGCGGGAACTGTAACGGTATCCGGTGGCACCATCAATACCGTCAGCGCTTTGACGGCCGGTACGGTCACCGTCACGGGCGGTACGATCAATACAGTTAGCGCTTTGACGGCTGGCACAGTCACCGTCACGGGCGGCACCATACAGGAAATACCCGTTTTCACCGAAACAAGTTCCACCATCGGGGTGACCACGGCTACGGTCGATGCCCTGGAGATCGATACATCCACGCAGAAAGTGTACTCTTTCTATGTGAATAACTCCGCAGGCACCGAGACCCTCACAGCCTGGTTGCAGATATCCCCCACCAATGTGGCTACCTACTATTTGAATGATACGTCCACTACCTATACCCTTGGACCCGGCGGCAAGGCAGTGCTCGTGGCAGCGAGGTTCCTTAGGTTCACCAAGCTCCAGCTGGTTTCCACCGGCGCCACCGCGACCGCCATTTGCTACTTCGACTCCCAGTCATGATAGTCTGGCGCAGACGTTGGTTTTGAAGGAAATGCAGGGATACCTGCCTTCCTTTTTTATGGATGCACATTTCAAATCAGGTGGCAGGCTTTGGGTCCTGGCCTTCTCGTCTCTGAAATATCGCCCTGTATATACTTCTCTCCACTTTTGTAACTGGTGCATATAATGCTTTGGAGGTGCATCTATATATGTCCATCAGCCTGTGTATGATCGTGAAAAACGAGGAGAATAATCTGCCGCGCTGCCTGCAAAGTGTGAAAGATATCGTGGATGAGATGATCATCGTGGATACCGGTTCCACCGATTCCACGGTAAATATAGCGGAAAGTTTCGGTGCCAAAGTATTTCATTATACGTGGAACGGCAGTTTCAGTGACGCGCGCAATCATTCCCTCCGCCAGGCGGGGGGTGACTGGCTTATGATCATGGATGCCGATGACGAACTCGAGCCATCGGGCCGGGCAGCTGTGCTGGAGCTCGTGAAAAATGAAGACGTGGAGGCTTATTTTTTTGAGACCATCAGCTTTGTCGGAGAAAAGCCTGGAACCGACGTGCTGAAAAATATGAATCTCCGTTTGATGCGCAACCACAAGGGCTATTTCTTCTCCAACCCCATCCATGAGCAGATCTACTGCAATATCATCGCCGTCAATCCCCTGGCCAGGATCGTGAACAAGGATATCCGTGTCTACCATTACGGGTATCTGAATAAGAATATCGCCGAGCATAATAAACGCTCCCGCAATATCGGGCTTCTGGAAAAAGAGCTTGAGGCAAAACCGGGCCATCCCTTCACCCTTTTCAACCTGGGGAGTGAATACTATGCCATGGGGGATAACGTGAAGGCGATCGATTATTTTGAACAGGCGTATGCGCGTTATAATCCATCCGAAGGCTTCAGTTCCCACCTGCTGCTGAAGATGGTGCATTGCTACATGGCGCTAGGCAGGTTCGATGACGCCATGAAGCTTGCAGGCGCCGGGCTGTCGGATTACCCTGGCTTTACCGATCTGGAATACATGCGCGGCATCATCTGCAGCATCCAGGGCAGGCATCTCCAGGCCATCCGCCATTTCAAGAAGTGCTGTGAGATGGGTGAGGCGCCCGCCCACCTAAATGTCATCGTGGGGACCGGCACCTACAGGCCCCACCAGATGCTGGGGGACATCCACTTTGGCCTGGACGATTTTGATGCCGCCGTGCAGCACTACGGCCAGGCGTTCAGGCTGAACCACGAGTACGCCCCCGCCCTGGTCATGCTGGTGCGCACCTGCTGCAGGCTGGGGATGGGCCAGAAGGAGCTCACGGATTACATTGAGGTCTTCCGTCCCTGTCTTCCCGGTACCTTTGACTCCATCGTTTTTGAAGAGCTGGCAGCCTGCAAGTACTACGACCTCGCGCTGGAATATATCCGCAGGCACGAGGAAGCCAATGTAGTCACCCCCTATTCCCTCTATCACCGGGGCTTTTGTGAGTTCTGCCTCAAAAAGCTGGAGGCTTGTTATAAGACGATGGCGGCCGCCAAAAAAGGGCCTGAGTTCAGGGTACGTGCCGCCTGCAGGCAGGCGCTCATCTTCATCATCCGTCAGAATTATCAAAAGGCCGAAACCCTGCTGAAAATGAAAGCCGCCGTTGAAGATGAGGCTTTTGTCCGTGTTTATAATGCTTTCAGGGTTTTGATGGAGACCGGCGAAGTCACGGTTCTGAGCGAGGAGGAAAAGGACGCCGCTCTTTATACGCCTGTCATTTTTGACATCCTGAAAAGCCTTCTCGTCATCCATGAGTTTGAGGCCTTTGAAAAGGCGCTGAACCTGCTCAACAGCGTGAGCGATAAAACCGTGCTCCTGAAACTTGCCAAGCTGTATTACAGCGAAAATTGTTTCGGCCTGGCCTACCAGGAGCTCATTCGCTCCATAAAGCTGTTCGACTGCATAGACCTGGAGGGATCCAGGATGCTGAACCAGCTCAAATACAAGGGACTGTAAGTCCCGGTACGGTACTTGCATAAAAGCAAGCCGTGGGGTCCGTAGGACAGGCTTTATCTCTTACTATAATATGCTATAATAAACTGTATTTCTCTCTAGCTTGCATCTTCTAGACTTGGCCCGGTTAGGAATGTGGGGTGATCGTCTTGCCCGTCTATCTTGTGGTTTTTGACCTCCGCTCCCGCCACGAAAGCTATGATGCCTTCTTTTCACTGCTGGAAGCGTACGATCATGTCAAGCTCTTTGACCATGCCTGGTATATCGCCGCCGATGGTGAAGCGCGTGAGGTCTACGGGAAGCTGTCCCAGGGGCTGAAAGGCTCCGACAGGCTCATGATCCATGCAGTGGATAGGGACTTTGCGGGGTACATCCCCGGCAAGGCCAATGCCTGGGTTTACAGCCATCTCGAACCGGTCACGAAAAAGGCTGACCATTCCCGCAAGCGCCGCCTCCCGAAAAAGGAGGCCTCCCTCCTTCAGGAGACCATCTTTAAACCCAAAGGCCGCCTGTAAAAGTTGTTTAAACCGCACGCTTCCGCGTTATATAATGAGATGAAAAACAAATGAATCGTATGGGGGGAAATAGCTTATGCCCGATTTTGGTAATTCCTTTTCAGGCCTGGCAAAAGACCGCAAGCTCACCAAACCGGAGCTGGTCCGGGCCATCCGCTTCATGATCTCAGCCGAGTATGAAGCCATCCAGTTGTACATGCAGCTGGCCGAATCCACCGATGACCGGCTCGCCATCGCCGTTTTGAAGGATATTGCGGATGAGGAGCGGGTCCATGCCGGTGAATTCCTCCGGCTTCTGAAGGAGCTGGCCCCCGACGAGGAGCAGTTCTATGCCGAAGGCGCCAAAGAGGTCGAGGAAGAGATCGCGGAATTGGAAAAATAGTTTTTCGTTCAACAAATAACGTAGCAGGCTGCCGCACGCAAAGATGTGGCGGCCTGCTTTTTTATGAAAATACCTTGACAGCTTCGAAAAAGCATTTATAATGAGTATATACTCATTGAGTTGGTGGTCATTATAAACAAGCGGGAAGAATCGAAAATGCAGACCCGGGCGCTCATCATCCGAAAGACCGGGGAGCTTATACGGCAGAAAGGCGTGGTGGGCCTCTCCACCGCAGCCATCGCGACGGAATGCGGTATCGCCCACGGCAGCGTCTTTCAGCACTTCGGCGACAGGGACACCCTCGTCAATACCGTGCTGGAGCTGGAGATCAAGCGTATCGTCACGGATATGGAGAGCGGATTCGTCCCGGATGCTGGGTTGAACGGCCTGCTGGATGGTTACCTGGATGTGCTGTCCCGCGAGCAGGATTTCCTGGGCGTGGTATACCGCGAGCTTCCCTTCCTGCCTCCCGGCATGCAGGATCATGCGATGGCGCTCGAGGCTGTGTTGCGCAACACATTTTACATGGCCGTTGAAGCGAGGCTTGTAGGGGACGCAGGCGGGTTTCACCTTGCGCTCCGTCTGGATGCCTTCTTTGCCGCGGTGAACCGGTATTTGATGCTCAGGCAGTACTATGCGCCCGGCGGGATCTCCTCCCGGGCGGAGGATATTCGTGTGTTGTTCCATATTTTATTTGAAGGAGTGGATATGTCATGACAGAAAAGGTTTGCGAAAGCTGCGGGATGCCCATGCGGGCAAAGGAGGACTTCGGCGGAGGCGATACCGGAAACCGGTATTGCCGGTTCTGTACCGATGAAACCGGCCGTCTCCAGGATTTTGAGACGCGCTACGAAGGGACGGTTCATTTTATGATGTCCCGGATGAACCTGGACAGGTCCGCGGCGGAAAAGCTGGCGCGGGAGAATATGGCCAAAATGCCCGCCTGGGAAAGCTATTTTAAATAAAGGAGAGGGTTGCAGTGAAGGGGTACGATAATTTCCTGCTGCCGGTGGACGATATGGCAAAGGCCCGGCAGTTTTACCAGGGCGTCCTGGGTCTGGAAGTGAAATTCGATTTTTCGGATATGGGCATGGTGGCTTATCAGGTGGGGGCGGAAGAACCCGCCATCATCCTGCAGGATGCGTCCAGGTTCCCGCATGCCAGGCCCTCCATATGGTTCGTCGTTGAGGATGTGAAAGCCGAATATGACCGGCTCCTTTCCAAAGGCATCGCGTTTCTTTCTCCGCCCTTTGAGATCAAAACCGGCCTTGCCGTGGAGTTCGATGATCCTTTCGGCCACCGCTTTGCCCTCACGGATTATTCGAAGATGCCCTGATTCCGCAATTTACAATGGAGCGATAGTATGGCCGGAAACCCCGGCCATTTTGCTTCCTGTACAAATACCGATACCTGCTGTTCTTCCTGGCGCTAATCTATTCCGTTATTTACCGTCCTTCCCCGCCCTGCCTTCGTACAAGCCGCCGCCTCGTTTACTTGACAGATTAAACGCATTGATTCTATACTTTGAAATAGCAGCGCTTACCATTATGTTTTGAAGGATGGATCCCAGATGGTATTGAAAAAGATTCTATGCGTTTTGACGGTCCTTGTGCTCGTCAGCATGCTTCTGCCCACCACCACGGCCCTGGCGCAGAATAAGCTGAAAAATACCGACCCCACAAAATACTATGTTTTACTGGACCTGAGAAACCAGATCGTGACGGTCTATGAGAAGGACGCGGAGGGCAAATATACGAAAGTCGTCCGGCGGATGCTCTGCAGCAGCGGGGATACCACGGTGGACCCGCTGGATCCCGAAAGCAAGCCCAAGCCCACGCCCAAAGGCATTTACAAAATGGGCGGTCGGGAACGTTTCGGGAAATTCGCCGCGTTCGGCGGCACATATGCGCGTTACTGGACGCAGATCGTGGGCGGCGTTTTCTTCCACTCCATTCTGTTCAACAAGCGGAATGTCAATACCGCAACCGGAGCCTCCTACCGCAATATCGGGCGCAATGTATCCCATGGCTGCGTCCGCCTGTATGTAGAGGATGCCAAATGGCTTTACTACTACTGCCCGCCAGGGACGAAGATCAATGTTTCGGCGACTGAGAAGTCCAATCCCACTTTGAAGAGGGCGTTGAAATCCAAGCTTTCCTTCTCAGCGTACAATGCCTTCCAGAAAAAGATATACGATGTTCCCGAGACCCCTAATGACAAAGCCTGGGTGATCGTGGACAGCGCCCAGGTACGCACAGGCAACGGCGCGACCGACCATGCCCTGTTCCGGCTCAAGGAAGGCACCGAGATCGAGGTCCTGCAGTATGCCGATCCCATGAGCAAGATCAAATACAACGGCCGCGAGGGGTATATCCGCAGCGCCTTTATCACGCTTACAAAAGGGACGCTCATGTCCAGGAAAGATGCGGATATCATGAGGGCGACGGCCTATATGTACCCCGAGCCCGATGCAAAATCCAAATATATCGTGAGGATCCCCTTCGATGCCACCATAAAGGTGCTGGAAAAGCTGGATAAAGGCTGGACAAAGATCGAATACCTTGGGGATATCGGGTACGTGCAGAGCAGGAACATCGAAAAAGGCTGGGGCCTCATTTTAAACTAGTACGGAATGGTTTCTGAATAGTGACGTAAAGCCCCGGCGTAAAAGCCGGGGCTTTGTTTCGTATCGGAATGGTTTACTTTATTTTGAATATTCCCCGCGCAGCTCGTCCATCCAGGTTTCGTTGTACTTCCCTGCTTCATCAGCGGTAACCATGTCAGCCAGTGCGGCAGCTGCATCCTTGTCCTTCAGGTTCTTTGCATCCGCCACCATGGGCGCCAGTTCCTCCTTCACGGGTGCATGCCCCTTGATCATCGAAAGGGCAATGCGCACGTTGAGTTTTCCTGCGTACGCGCTGTTTGCGCCCGCTGCCTGGGCAAATATATCCGGGTTGCCCTGCATACGCGTGAGCACCTGCCCGGACAGCCCGATGGTGAATACTTCCATATCCGTCCGTTTCCCTGCTTCCAACGTATCCAGCGCGGCCAGGGCCAGCGTTTCATCCTCGGCAAAGATCGCGTCGATCGTTCCTGCGGGGTAGCTTTTCAGTTTTCCCTCCAGCCACGCCTTGGCGTCCGTTTTGTTTCCTTCGGCCACATAGGTCTCTTTCGGAAATACTTTTCCGGCGCTTTTCAGTGTCTCGTACGCCGTTGCCGCCTGCCCGCCCTTCGATTCGAATAGTGCGATCAGGCGCACGGGGGTATCGTGCGGCGGGTAGGCCAGCGTTGCTTCCAGCGCCAGTTCCACCTGTTTTCCGGGGTTGAAATAGGTCTGCGAGAGCGCCGCGGGCGCATCGCCCTTCTGCATCTCGAAAATGCTCACAGAGGTCCCCTTCTGTGCAGCAGATTCGAGGGCGGCGTAGGATTCCGCCTTGTTGGGGAGGTATGCGATGATGGCGGCTGCCCCTTCCCCGGCGCTTTTCGCCACGGCATTGTCAAACTCCTTCCCGGCTGCTGCGGTATACGCCTGGACGCCCATGGATTCGGCTTCCGCTTTGGCGGCGGCGAAAAAGAGCGCGGATGCGGCCTCGTCCCCGTTGCTGATCACCGCGATTTTGACTTGTTTTCCAAATACCTTCTCCACCCCGGCCGGCGTGGGCGATGGCTGCTCGGTGGCGGGTGGTGGGGTTGCGCTGGATACTGCCGCCTGCTGCTCCGGCGTGCAGGCGCACAGCAGTATGATAACGAAAATCAATGTGCAAAGAGCGGTTACTTTTTTCATGTCGTAATATTTCCCTCCATTGAGGCTGCTTGCCGTCGCTTATGATGAATCCGCCCGCCCCGTGTATCATTTTGTGGATGCTTATAGGGCGTGCGCGGGTGCAGCGCTTGTGAATGCTTTTCCCTGTAAATGTTAATATCCCCCGTTTGAAATGTCAAGCTATCGCTGCCATGGGTTCTCCGGGCAGCGCATGGATGAAGCATCCAACCGGGGGATTCGGCCCTGTACTCACTCGCCCAGCGCGTTCTGTGCGATGAACTGCAGCAGCCCGTCGAAATGATAGTCCGTGTATTCCTGGTCCAGCAGGTTGCGCGCCTTTTCGCTGTAGCCCAGGTAATCATACCCTTTCCCGATCTCGATCGTGGCGGTCTTGAATTTTGGGTTCAGCGGCGTGTAGCGTCCGATGTATCGGTCCAGGTCTTTGAATATAAGCAGCGGCAGTTCCTTCCCGCCCGTTTTCAGCACCATCCTGCCATATGCATTGCTGAACTGCATTCCGGCAGCGATCGACATGGCGTTGTCCGTCAGGGACCCGCCCGCGCCGTCCTTCCCGTAGTTCGTGAATTCGGGCTGGTAGACGTATTTGCCTGTCGTCCGGTCCCCGTTGAGGAAATCGCGGATTTTCACTGAAAAGGCCTTGTTGCCCGCTTCGTTGGCCGCGGTATCCCAGGGTTTCCCGCCGTATACCTGGTGCCCCATCTGGTGGTAGTCGATCAGGTATGTCGCCGTGGGCACATAGGTCTGCATCCATTTCATCACCGCCTGGACCTCGCGTTCTGATCCCAGGTAAGGTCCCGGGTGATAATACATCCCGGGTTCGTCGTCAAAGTTCTCCTTGATCCCTTTTGCCACCTGGCCAGCGTTCACCGAGGGGAAATTCCGCCCCAGGTCCACGCCGTTGGCGTTGGATTTCCGCATTTGGCCCGTGGTGCGTACGATCTCCCTGCCGTCTGGATTTACCACGGGGATGGTGATGAAGGTGACCTTCCCCAGCATCGTACGTATCGATTCGTCTGTTTTCGCCTGCTCGATCAGGTCACCCAGCTCCTTCAGGATCACGACGCTGCCGGCAAACTCCCTTGCGTGGATCTCCCCGGTCAGAAGGACCGTTTTCTTGCCTGTGCCGGGGTAATCCACCTTCAGGCTGTATATGTTCCTTTGTTGTACGGTACTGCCTATCTTCCAGAGTTCCACATATTCGTTTTTCGCCAGGTTTTTCATGATGTCTTCCAGGTCTGTATAGGTGTATGCGTGTTTCAGGTCCATGGGCTGGTATTCGCCAGTTCCTGCAGGCGTCACTTTTATCCAGGCTGCGCTCATTGCCGCCTGGTATACGCTGGCGCTCATGCCCTTGGTGCTGAGCTTCCCGTAGCTGCTGAGCGCTCTCACGCTGACCGTTACCGTTGCTGTGCTGGCGTGGCCGTTCGTGGTCCGGGCGGTGATGATGGCTGTGCCTGAAATATGCGCAGTGACTTTGCCGCCGGCGTCCACCGAGGCCACCTTGGGGTCGCTGCTGCTCCAGGCTACACTCTTGTAATCCGCATTGGTCGGGTACACGCTTGCCTTGAGCTTGTAGGAGCCATCTTCGGAGAGGCTGAACGAGCGTTTGGATACCTTTATGCTTGAGGGCAACAGGGGTTTCACCTGGATGGCGCAGGTGGCTTTTATACCGCTTCCGTCCAGTGTCTTGCAGGTGATGGTCACTTTCCCCACCTTCCTGCCTGTAACGATGCCGGAACTGGATACGGTTGCGATGCTTCTGTCGCTGGAAGACCAGGCTACACGTTTGTTGCTCGTATTGATGGGGCCGATTTTGGCATACAGTTTGACCGTCTTTGTCCGCATGACTTCCTTGCTGGCGTCCAGCGTCAGTGTCAATGCGGGCTGGTAAACCGATATGGTCCTGCTGTACGCCGTCTTTTTTGTCAGCGTCCTGCCCCTTTTGTCGATGGCTTTGGAGGTCAATGTTACCGTGATCCTGGTACTTCCTTTGCTGAGAAATGTCACGTTGCCGCTTTGGGTCACTTCGGCTACTTTCTTGTTGCTGGAAATATAGGCAACGGATGACCGGGTGTAGTTTCTGGGCGGCGTGGGTGCGAGGATGGTTATCGCCGTGCCCGTATCGGCTCTTGAGGGGATCCTGTTTGCAGCATAGGTGCGTTTGAAATTCGGCTGGCGGATGCTCACCGTCGCGCTTTTGGAGTTGGTGGTATGCGCCTTGTCCCGTGCGATGACCACGTACGTTCCCGCCCCCAGGCCCTTGAATTGGCCGGACTCCTGCCATTTTGCCCCGTCAGTGATGGTGTATTCAAACGCGGTGCTGTTCCCGCCCGATGCCGTGGCGGTGATCGTACCGGTTTTTTCCCCGTAGAGGATGACGTCCGTCTTCTGGCAGCTGATGTTCACCGGGATGATGGGGGTCCATTTAGCATGCAGCGTCATTGCGCCTGTGATCTTTTCCGAGTCGAAATCCCAAAGGTTCTGATAGGTGTCCTCCTTGTACCATCCGTCGAAATAGTAGCCGTCCCTCATCGTGCCGGCCGGTTCGTCTATGGTGGCATCGTAATCTGCCTGGATTTCAGCCGGAGCGCTGCCGTCATGCCTGTCAAATGTGACCGTATAGCGCACGGTTTCCCATTTGGCATGCAGGATGGTATCTTCCAGTACTGGATCGCCATGTTCTCCAAATTTCCAAAGCTCATCCGGATTTTCTGCATACCACCCTTTGAGTGTATGGCCTTCCCATCCCGGGTCGTCCGGGGCAGATAGAATGGCTTTAAAATCAGTCGCTATTTCGTCCTTGGGGACGTCGTCACGCATCCAGTCGAATGTGACTTTGAATTGATAGGATTGGACCGCATATCCGTTCCAGGATGGTGTCCAACCGGCTGAACCGTTCGGATAGAGTATCTTGAAAACAGACGCCGTTCCTTCGAATAGACCTGTACCGGCCGCAGTTGGGGCATCCCCTCCGAATTTGGCTTCCGAAAGCTGTGTGCAGCCCTTGAAGGCATTGTCGCCCGCGGATGTAACATCTCTGGGTATTGTGACTTTGGTGATATGCGTATTGCCGGAAAAGGCCATGCTTTCGATGGCTGTAACGCCTTTGGGGAGGCTGTAGGTCGCATCCGTCTTCCCTTCAGGATACAGGACCAGCGTTTTGCCGTCTTTGCTGTACAATACGCCGCCTGCGCTGCTGTACTTAGAATTGCCTGCAGCGGCTGTGATACTGTGAAGCGAGGCGCATCCGGCAAATGCTCCCGGGTCTATCGTTGAGATATTTGTAGGGATAGCCATTTGTTCGAGATGCGTGTTGTTTGAAAAAGCCAGGGTATTGAATGTTGTTACAGTATCCGGAATGCTGATGCTGAATGCCGCATCTGTCTTGCCTGCCGGGTATTGGAGGAGTGTGGTCTTGTCCTTATCGTATAGTACGCCCTGATCGCTGGAAAAAGCGGCGTCATCGCCTTCGACGGTGATCTCTGTGAGCGCGCTGCACCCGTTGAATGCGCCGTCGCTGATTTCTTTGATGTTGTCCTGGATGGTGACTTTTATGACGGTGCTGTTTGTCCCCAGGCTTTCAATGGCTGAAACGGCTATCCCGCGGATTTCCCTGGGAATGGTGATCTCTGTACCTGTACCCGCATAGCCAATAATGGTGGTGGATGTGTCCCCGTCCCTGGTTGCATAATCCACGTCGCCCTCGGCGGCATGGGCAGTGAGCGCAAAGGCAGGCAGCAGTCCGGCTGTAAGCGCCAGCGTGATGAGGAATGCCAGTAACTTTCTCAGATACTTCATGAGATACCCCTTAAACGATTGTTATATCTATACAATATCTAATCAATGCAACGGATTTTATGCCGGGTTCCCCGCCGGAATTTTAGCTATGGCTTCAACGGTGCTTCCTTCAGCCCCAGGTCCTTGTATACCGTTCCGGGGTAGTAGAAGGCCAGGATCTTGTCATACGTGTTTACACTGGAGTCGCTGGACTTTGCCCGCTGCTCCGCGCCGCGCTGGCTGAGTCCGATGCCGTGCCCGAACCGCCGGTTGAAAAGGATGTAGCAGCTCTGTCCGTTTGGCAGCGTCCCCCGCTCCACGGCAAAGATGCGCAGGCTGCTTCCCGGTTCGAAAGCCTCCCAATCCGTGTGGTCCTTGGATTTGATGGTTTTGGGGATCTCGAATGAGAAATTCCAGGTGTAGTCCACCCTGTCAAATCCTCCGGCCTTGCTCGCATCCTCCTGCACCGTTTTGATGACGACGGTCGTTTTAACGCCCGTGAAATCCTTGCTGGGGCAGTTCTTGGCCGTATGCCTGCCGCTGTCCAGCGCATTGGCGTTATGCACGCAGTGCGGCTTGAGGTCCGTCTGTATCCCTTCCATGGCCACGATCCGTTTGATTTTGATGCTGTCTTTGGCTGTGTAATACTTCCGTCCCTCGGGCAATTTCTTGTTGGCGTTGGTCAGCTCGGCCACTGCGGAATCCTTCAAAAAGTTGATCAGGTTGGTGCTCAGGTCGTCCTGTGTATAGCGGATGTTCGCCGTCGAGCCTGTGGGCGGCGGTGTCGCCGTATCCGTCAGAACGAGGGAGGCCACCACCAGCTGGATATGGCGCACATCCACATAGCCCGTTTTGCCCTTGTAGGTCATGCTGTACCAGCCGTTGCCCGCTGCCGCCAGTACCGCACGCGCGCCGGAGGGCAGTTTTATCACTTTCTTGCCCTTGGTTTTCGGATCGGCGCGCAGGTATGTCGTTGTCGTGGCGGTGAATGTGTCGCCCGGCTGGATTTTCGCCGCAGCCGGCGTCCTGTTATCGGGTGTCGGTTTGAGATAGGATTTGGATATGTACCCTATGTCCCCGTTGTATTTTACCTTGCACCAGTTCCCGTAGGCCAGGATGGTCACCTGTGCGCCCTTGGGCACGTCCGCCACTTTTTTCCCTTTGGAGGAGGGTTTGTCCACCAGCTTCTTTTTCGCAGCCGATACGGTGGCCTGCAGTGTATACGTCTTCACATACTTTGTGGGGATGAATCCCACCTTGCCTTTTATTGTTTTGGCCTTCGTCCATGCGCTGTTCATTTCATAGATGAAAAACCGTTCGCCGCGCCCGAGGGTCGTGCTCCTGCCGCGTCCCGTATCCGCCCGGTAGTACAGCGGGACTCTCGACTTCGCCTCGCCCAGGGCCAGCGGCTGCAGCGAGAGGGACGGCATATCCTCCACCTTGTCCACGTCGGTCCCCATCGGGAAGGAAACGGACCGTTGCAGGCTCAGCGGATTGGATAGGTCATAGGGGTCATCCCGTATTTTGAAATACGGCAGCGCTTCCGCCCAAACGTTTTCCGTCCTGTCCGTCTGCCCACCGTTGCTTGCGGCGAAGTAGGCCGTGATGATGGCGTTGTTGTAGGTCAACACTTTTCCGGCGGTGGCGTCCACTGCCGCCTTCACGTTGGTATACGACGGGTTGTATCCCTTGTACACCTGGTCCCCGGATGTGTCGCCGATATCGTATCTTGGATCGCGTGCGCCCTCGATGCGTTTGTACGCGTAGCATCGCGCCGCCACCGCCTGGGACTTGAGCGCCTCCAGCGGGAACTTGTCGTTCATTTCATAAGCGACCACGCCATACAGGTATTTCTCCAGGTAGATATGGCTCACCGCATCTATATTGGAGCCGTCCGCCCAGAATTTCATGCTTCCGAGATAGTTGCGGTATTCGGTATTTCCCTTTATTTCCACCGGGAAGGACCGGATCATGTTGGCTTTGGATGGGTCGGTATTCTGGCGCTCCGAGATCAGGATGGAGCTGGCGTTTGATGCCACCGTCGTGCCTTTGCTGTTGATGACCTTCATCGTGCCGCCGCTGTTGCGTACGGTATATTTCCCTGCAGGCAAAGCGGTATCCCCCACGCCGTATGCGCCGTCCAGGGTAAAGGAAAGCTCTGTTTTGTCTCCCGTGGACAGTTTCACGCGTATGGTGGCGGCGTCAGCATCCACGGCCGCGCCCGGCTGTGCACCGGCGTCCTTCATGTTCGTTGCGGCCAGGAAGGTAAATGCGGAAAGGCAGAATAGCACGCCCACGAGGATCGCGGCGGTCGGTTTGAATCGTTTCATGGCTTTCTCCTTTTCTCCAAATCTCAGAATTTGAACGGGATGATAGGCCAGGAATGTTATCGCAATTGAACAGTAACATTAAAGCAATATATTTGTCAATCTAATCGGGCCGATTTGACCGTTCATAATGTAAAAATAATGTTAATGCCTCAGAAGCGGGATGAAAATAAAAGCATCAAGAACCGTACTTTTATGATTTTATCATAGAACTCCTTCGCTGAACATGGCCGACTGCTTTCCGTTCATTTGGAATAACGGGACGCATGCACGCATATATTGGCGGATGTATGCAGATTTTCAGGGGGTTCGTTGTCATGGAGGAAGCGCTCTTCAAAAGAAAAATCAGGACGGTCTATGAGCTTGCGTGCAGGGCCGGCCATGAGGCCGCAGCCATGAAAAGGAGGTATCGCATCATCAAAACGGTCGAACTCAATTCCCTTTCTTTCAGGGAATTTTCGGTCAACCTTCTCACCCCGCGGGATTTTATCATGGACTCCGCCCCTGTTCTCACCGCCGAGGCCGATGGCACCTGGCCCTGTCTTCTGGTGAAGGAACGCGGCGTACGCTCGGGCGTCCTCGTACATTCGGAAGGAAAGGAATATGCCAGGTATGCCGCCCTTTTCCGAGGTGTATGAAGCTGAAAAGAAAGGCATCATTGACGGTCCTGTAAAATGCAGCTGATAGGGTCCTGATCATCGAAAACTGCCGGGGTCATCGAAATACCGCCCCGGCGTTTGTTTCGATTTACTTTTTATTCCGGCATAGTATAGTTGAAGCAGAGCTTGTATTTTTACCGACTACATTACAGGGATGGTGATACGCAATGAAAGGCTTACGGTCTGTATTCATCAAGGTCTTATTCGCCATCATTTGCCTGCTTCTGCTTGCAGCCTGCGCCAACAGCGGTGTGAGCCCTCTCTCTTCGGTCCCGCCTTCAGAGGCCTCCGCGCCTGCATCGCCCCCGGATCTGAGCGGTCCGGGCCTGACGGTGGATCAAAAGGTGGAAAAGCTGCTGGCTGCCATGACATTGGATGAAAAGGTGGGCCAGATGATCCAGCCTTCCAGGGAGGTTGCAGGCCCGGATGAAGTGGCAAAGTACTTCCTCGGCTCCGTTTTGAGCGGCGGGGGTTCCTTCCCCGGCGGCAATTCCAAAGAGGACTGGATCGGCATGTGCACGGCATACCAGGATGCCGCAAAATCAACGCGTTTGGGAATACCCGTCATCTACGGTATCGATGCGGTGCATGGGCATAATACCGTGTATGGCGCCGTCGTTTTCCCGCAGAATATCGGTCTCGGCGCGGCCAATGACCCGCAGCTGATGAAAGAGATCGGCGCTGTGACAGCCAGTGAAATGCTCACCAGCGGTGTGAATTGGAATTTCGGTCCCTGCATCGCGGTCTGCCGGGATGAAAGATGGGGCCGCTCCTATGAAAGCTACAGCGAACGCCCCGATATCGTGAGCCGGCTGTGCGTCCCGTATATACAGGCCCTGCAGCAGGACCAGAAGATCACCGCCTGCGCCAAGCATTATGTGGGGGACGGCGGCACCACATTTGGCACGGGAGACAGGGGGTATCTCATCGACCAGGGGGATACGCAGCTGAGCGAGGCGGACCTGCGCGGGATCCACCTGCCTGGCTATGAAGCCGCCGTAAAGGCCGGCGTGAAGACTGTCATGGCGTCCTTCAGCAGCTGGAACGGCGTCAATATGCACCAGAATAAATACCTCATCCAGGAAGTGCTCAAAGACGAGCTGGGCTTCAAAGGCTTCGTTGTCTCAGACTGGGAGGGCCTCCACCATATTGCCGCGAACAGCTTTTCCAAATGCATCGTCCTGTGCATCAATGCGGGCGTGGATATGCTCATGGAGCCGTCCACCGAGCTTTCCGCCTATTCCAAGGGCGCGGTCTACCACTGGAAAACGGCCATCGGCCTCATTAAGGATGCCGTGAAAAAAGGGCAGATCTCACAGGCCAGGCTCGATGACGCGGTGGGCAGGATCCTCAGGGTAAAGTTCGAGATGGGCCTTTTCGAAAATCCGCTGGGCGACCGGTCTCTCGCCGCGAAGGATTTCGGGGAGGAAAAAAACCGCCAGGTGGCCCAAAAGGCCGTGCGTGAGTCGCTGGTCCTTTTGAAAAATAAAAACGCCGTCCTGCCCCTGAAGAAGAATGCGAAGATTTTCGTCACGGGACCTGCGTGCAACGATGTCGGCGCGCAGTGCGGCGGCTGGACCCGGTCCTGGCAGGGCGGGCTGGATGAAAAGGGTGATAAATGGATGAAGGGCACCACCATCCTCGAAGGCCTGCAGGGTATCGCGAAGGCCAATGGCGGAGTGGTCATAACCGATCCCGCGCAGGCAAAGAAGGCGGATGTCGCCGTGGTGGTCGTGGGTGAAGGCCCCTATGCGGAGGGACCTGGCGATGATGCCACGCTGGACCTGTATTCCGGTATGGCGCTTCCCGGCAACAGGGAGGCGCTCGCGCAGGCCAAAGACTCCGGTCTCCCGGTGGTGGCCATCCTCGTATCCGGCAGGCCGCGCATCGTCACGGAAGAAATCAAGGATTGGGATGCGTTCGTAGCCGCCTGGCTTCCCGGCACCGAGGGGGCTGCGGTCGCGGATGTCCTGTATGGCGATTACGATTTCACCGGAAAACTCTCCTTCACCTGGCCGCAAAGTGTGGACCAGCTGCCATTGAACGTGGATGATATGGGTGGCAAAACGCCCCTATTCCCCTTCGGTTTCGGGCTGAAAATGAAGCAATGATGGATCATTCACCTGATATCGGTTTTGATGTTGGAGCCCCACTAAGCCACACATGGTTTTGAGTATCCCCCGGTTGCCGGGGGATTTTCTTTTCAGGTATCCGGATATAAAAGAGGTGGTCTGAAAGGCTTGCATTTCTGCCGTAAAAAGGAATATGATGTAGAAAGGCAATGTTTGTTATTCCTAGTTACTTTTATCATTTATTTCTTTTTACTGTTTCCGCATCTGTTTCCCGATATCATCCGCATGCATGCGATAAAATCGAATTGAAATGATTGGAGGGGCCCGCAAAATGTCACAAAAGATGAAACTCATTCTCTCGGTTGCTCTTGTTCTGCTGCTTTTGCTCCCGGCCATACCGGCTTCTGCTGCCGTCTCACTCTGGGAGCCCGTGGGGTCGTCCGGTTTTTCCGCCGGTGGCGTGATGTGGACGTCCCTTGCTTTCAGCGGGAGTACCCCCTATGTAGCATTCAGGGATGTGGGCCACGAAAATAAAGCCACCGTCATGAAGTATGATGGTACCAGCTGGGTGAATGTGGGGAGCCCCGGTTTTTCCGACGGAGGTGCAGATTTCATCAAGCTTGTCTTCAACGGAAGTACCCCCTATGTGGCATTTTCAGATATCAGTAGTGCCGGAAGAGGCGTCGTCATGAAGTATGATGGTAGCGCCTGGGTGAAAGTGGGCGCCTCTTTTTGTTCTGCAGGTAGAGCAGATTATATCTCGCTTGCGTTCAATGGGAGTGTTCCTTATGTCGCCTATATGGATTTGGGTCATGATAATAAAGCCACTGTCATGAAGTATGAGGGTTCCAGCTGGGTGTATGTGGGACCCTCCGCCGGTATTTCCGCGGGTGATGTCACATTTACATCTCTTGCCTTTGATGGGAGTACCCCGTATGTGGCATTCTCAAATGTGGGTGGCACAAATCCTGTCTCCGTCATGAAGTATGAGGCTTCCAACTGGGTGAATGTAGGGACCGCTGGTACCGTCGGTAATGGTAATTATACTGCCCTTGTCATAAGCGGGGGAACCCCGTATGTTGTATTTAGAGCGAATTCCGACGGCAAAGCCACCGTCATGCGGTTCAATAACAACTCCTCCGCTTGGGAGGTTGTGGGAAGTGCTGGCTTTTCTGCCAATGCGGTAAGCTTACCTTCTCTTGCCTTCAGCGGGGGGAACCCCTGGGTGGCTTATACGGACGGGACGAGCCATAAAACCACGGTCATGCGGTTTACCGGCACGGCTTGGGAGGTCGTGGGAAGCGCTGGTTTTTCTACCGGCGATGCATATTACGCATCTCTGGCTTTCAGTGGGGATATCCCCTATGTGTCATATCAGGATGTGGGCAGCAGCGCTAAAGCCACCGTCATGCGGTTTGTCACCCATTATTACGGATCCATTGCCATCCGTGCCGCCCCCGGCGCTGTATATCAGGTGAGGCAGGGGTCCACGGTCGTCCGGGATGATGTGACAGTCCCGGCAGGGGGGGCCATCACCGTCAGCGATCTTCCCCTGGGTACTTATTCGGTGGTGGAAAAAGCCCCGCCCTCGGGGTGCGCAGCCGATCCCACGCCGCAGCAGGCCGCCCTGTTATCGGACGGGCAGGCGGTAACGCTCACATTTACGTCTTACCCGCCTGTTACCATCAAAACTTCGAAATCCGATGCCACAGTGTTCGGGGGGACCGACGGGCAGATCGTGGTGACGGCCGTTGGCGGTGCAGGGACCTATGAATACAGCATCGGCGGCACCTGGCAAAGCGGTAATACGTTCAATGGCCTTACCGGTGGGATCTACTCCGTCAAGGCGCGGGACCGGGTGCACCCGTCCAATGCATCCGCCGCCGCAACAGTGGTGATTACGCAGCCCGGTATCAACGGGACTTTTGTACTCTCCGCTTTCCCGTCCAGGGTATGGAAAAACACGGCCTACCAGATCGCCCTTCCGGCCGGCTATACCAACCCCGTCTTCACCTCCGGTAACAGCAAAGTCGCCAAAGTGAGCAGTAGCGGGCTGGTGCATTTTATCTCATACGGTAAGGTAAAGCTTACCATGAAAGCCACCTTGAATGGGAAAACGAAAACGGTATATAAGACGGTTACGGTAAACACTGCCGTTAAAAGCATCACTTTGAGCTATACAAACATATCCCTGGCGAAAGGCAAATTCACAGCCAAAATCCTGCCGTCGGATGCGGGCAATAAGAAGCTGGCGTGGAGCAGCAGTAATCCCAAAATTGCAAGCGTATCGCAGAAGGGTGTGATCACCCCCAGGTCCCCCGGCAAAGTCACGATCACCGCCATGGCGAAGGATGGAAGCGGTGTGAAGGCCACGTTCGTGCTGAATATAGTGTACAGTGTACAGGTGCCGTCCACTTGAGTTGGCATTCGGTTGCAGTTGATCGATCGCATTTCGTTGAAGATAATGAAGAGAAGCTCTGGGAAGGGCTTCTCTTCGTTTTGGGGTTGGGTGCAAAATGTGCGACCTTGCTTTTGGCTTATACGATAAGAACTCCTGGTATGGAGTTCTTATATATTCGATCTCTCTTCTCGTTATGCTTTCATGATCGCATTTCGGATGAAGTCCGCCAGTTTCTGTTCCGTCTGCACCATGTCGTCCAGCTTCTCCTGCCCCAGAAATATCTTCATCCGTTCCTTGTAGTAATCCGCGGAGAAGGAAAATTGGTACATCATCATGATATTGTCGATGCAAAAGGCCGCTACATCCTCGTCCACATCGCTTCCGATGATGCCGTCATTCTTGGCTTTTTTCAGCATATCCTTGTACAGGTGCACGGTGATGGGTTCGATCTGGGTGGACAGCCTGTCTGCCATCTTGGAAAGCGCCTGCGTCGTGAGGTCCAGGTAGATCTGGTTTAGTTCGGGCCATTTCAGGGCGTATTCCCGTGAGACCCGCAGCATACCCTCCGCCATTTCAAAGACGTTATGGCTGGTTGCGTTTACCTCTTTCAGCGCCGTCTCCAGCACGGTGTACGCCTTGTTCACCACCGCCAGGAAAAGGTCTTCCTTCGAGGCGAAATAGCTGTACATCGCGCCGATACTGATCCCGGCCTTGCTTGCGATCTCGTTGATGTTGGTTGCGTTGTATCCGTTGGCCGCAAATTCCGACATGGCGACTTCCAGGACTTTGAGCCTTCGCTCCTCCGTGGTCTTGTCAAAAGTGTCCTTGTGGAATTTGACGGTGTTGCTCCGTTTCACTGCTCTTTCCGGCAAGCGATATCCCCCATCTATAACCGATTCTGCTATCCATATTATAGTTCCCGGCCGTAAGTGTCAATAAGCGGCTGCGTTCCGCCTTTCAGGCACGGGGGTGAAAGCCGGCGGTTTGTGCGGGAGCATTTGCCGCCGGCTTCGCGAATAAAAGGATCGGCCTCTTGTGGTTCGACCGTTTTAGCAGAAGTGTAATGAAGTTGGGATAAGCGCTATTTCGTATACGATGCCACCAGGAACAGCAGGTTTCCCACGTCCACGCCAAATTCCGGCGGCCCCAGCAGCACCACCTTCCCCGTTTCCGCCGCGTCCAGCATGTTCTCCACACCCATCACGATGCGCATGGCGCTGTCCACGCTGTCAAACAGCATCGTCAGGAAGGGCTTGGATCTTGTGTACTTGCCCCGCCCCGCCTTCGTCCTGCCCATCTTCACGCGGAAATACGCGGCAAATTCCGGCTGGTCCTTCACTTCCATCGCGATGATCCTGTCCGGGCTGTACCGCGTCCAGTCGCATACCTTCGGGTGCCCCGCCTTGTTCAATTGGCTGATGCCCGAAGTCGCGATGTAAAACATCAGCTTTACATACAGCTCCTTGTCCTCCTGCTTTTCGTGCGGCGTCGCCGTGAGCAGGATCTTGGGCATGTACAGCAGTACCTTCAAAATGGCTAAGAGCAAACCGATATGGCGCAGTCCCTTGATCTTGGGCATTTTCATGGTCTTGCCGGTAAAGAAGGCGTTGAAATGTGGGATGTTGGGAAATTCAAATTCCAGGTCGGGCTTTTCCGCCAGCCCCAGGCCCACGGTGATGGCGCCCTTGTGGATCATCAGATGGGTGCCGGCTTTCCCCTCCGGGTCCAGCGCGCTGAACTGGATCTTTCCGGATTTCCCCCTGAATAGCTTGTCGTATTCCGCCTTGCTCTCCACGATGACTTTGATGACCGGCAGGACGGCGTTCAGGATGATCCTGTTGGCATATACCTCTTCTATCGTAGCCATATCCTACACCTCGTCATTCCAGTCATCGTCTTCCTCGATTTCCCTTCCCAGCAGCATGCGCACATTCTCCACGATCCCGTTGGTGTCGATCTTGTAGTGCGCCATGATATCCTCGTGCAGGCCGATCATGGAAAAACAGTCCGGGATGCCCAGCCGTGTGAATGCGCACGCCTTGCCGGATTCCGCGATCACCTCGGCCACCGCCGTCCCCAGCCCGCCCACGGTGCTGTGGTCCTCCACCGTCACGATCCTCCGGGTCTCCAGCAGCGCGTTCATCACGGCTTCCCTGTCGATGGGTTTGACGGTGTGCATGTTCAGCACCCGCGCTTTGATGCCGTCTTCGTCTTTCAGGATCTTCGCAGCCTCGATCGCCTGGTACACGCAGGAGCCGATCGCCATGATGGTGATGTCGCTTCCGTCCGCCATTTTCACGGCCTTGCCGATCTCAAATCCATAATTCATGTCCGAATAGACCTGCATGTCGAATCCGCGGTTGATGCGGATATAGACCGGTCCCGGCGTAGCATAGGCGGCCCGTACCGCGTTGGCCGTCTCATATCCGTCCGCCGGCACGATGACCCTGCAGTTCGCCATCGTCCGCATGATGGAGATATCCTCGGTGCAGTGGTGGGTCGAGCCCGCGGGGCCGAAGGAGAGCCCCGCGTGCGTCGCGATCATTTTTACGTTGATGTTCTGGTAGCAGATGTCTGTGTGCACCTGGTCCAGCCCCCGCATCGAGGTGAATATCGCGAAGGTGGAGACGAAGGGCACCAGGCCCGCACGCGCCAGGCCGGCCGCGACACCAAACATGTTCTGCTCCGCGATGCCCACGTTGAAGAATCGTTCCGGGAAGACCTCCTGCATCATGCCGATCTTGGTGGATTTGGCCAGGTCGGCCGATAGTGCCACGATCTCCGGGTGTTCCTTCGCCAGCTCGCACAGCGTCTGGCCGTAGACCTCCATCGCCTGCAGCTTGATCTGGCTGTATACGTCATAATTCATGCCGCCCATGGTTCACGCCCCCTTCACTCTCTGCTCGTAGTACCTTTGCAGGCTCGCCTTGGCCTCTGCGATCTTCTCATCGTCCAGCCCCATGTAGTGCGATGTGGCCTTGTTTTGGATGAAATCCACGCCGCAGCCCTTGATGGTATCGGCGATGATCACCACGGGGGCGCTCTTTTCCTGCTGCGCGAATTCGATTGCGGCGGACAGATCCCGGAGGTTGTGCCCGTTCACTTCCTTCACGATGAAGCCGAAGGCCTTCCATTTCTCTGCAAAGGGTTCGAGTTTCATCACCGTTTCCGTCTCGCCGTCGATCATGAAATGGTTGCGGTCGACGAAAAGGATGAGGTTCGTCAGGTTATAGTGTGATGCCGACATGGCCGCCTCCCACACCTGCCCTTCGTCGCACTCCCCGTCCCCCAGGACGCAGTACGTGGTATAGCTTTTTTTCAATACCCGTGCTGCCAGCGCCGTGCCCACCGCGATGGAGATGCCGTGTCCCAGCGAGCCGGTGGAGGCGTCCACGCCCGGCACCTTCAGGGAGTTCAGGTGCATCCCGAAATCCGAACCCGTGTGGTTGAAGGTTTTTAATAGCTCCGGGTCGAAATACCCCCGGTCCGCCAGAACGGGGGCGAATCCCACGCCCGCGTGTCCCTTGCTCAGGATGAACCGGTCCCTGTCGGGCCAGTCCGGGCGTTTGGGGTCGATGTTGAGGTATTTGTGGTAAAGCAGTACGAAGATGTCCATCGCGCTCAGTGCGCCGCCGATATGCCCGCTGCCCGCCCATGCCACGGTATCGACGCACAGGGCCCGCAGCTGGTGGGCCTTTTTCTCCAGGTCCAGGATCTCGTTAGGGGTGAGCGGCATAGTTCACCATCTCTTTCCTGTTATTTATTTCGGTGCCCTTTTTCAGGGCTTTGAATGCCTCGTCCGCGATTTCCAGTGTGAAGTTAAGGTCCTCCGGGGTCATTGCGTAGTTGATGAAGTGGTTGTGGTGGTTGGTGAAATAGACGCCTCTCTTCACGCATTCCGCCACCCAGTCCTGGTGGAATGTCAGGGAGGCGTCGTCCGTAATGCGCATGTATGGCAGGGACGGCGCGCCCGAAACCTCCATGTCGTAGCCATGGGACTTGGCCACCCGGACGAGTCCCTCGCCGAGCTTCCTGCCGTAATTGAGCAGCGTTTCGGGCCCTCCGAGCTTTTTCATTTTTGCCATGGTCGCGATCCCCGCTGCGAAGGGTACTGCGGACATCCAGTAGCTCCCGGTATAGAATACGTCGGTGATGGCGTTTCTGAGGGATTCCGTTCCGCAGAGCGCCGATACGTTCCACCCGTTTGCCAGGGCCTTGCAGAAGCACATGAGGTCCGCCTTAAAGCCGAAGTAATGGTCTGACCCCGCCATGTCCAGCCGGAACCCGCAGCGTACGTCGTCGATCGCCAGCACGATGCCGTGCTGCGTGCAGAGTCTGCGGATCTCCTGCCAGTACCCATCCTTTGGCAGGCTGTTGTCGGCGAAATTGCCGTGCCAGTACGGTGTGGACAGGAAGCATGCGATCTCGCCCGGGTGTTCCCTGATGATGCGCTCAACCTGCTCCGCGTCGTTCCAGTCCGCGAAAAGCACGTTGGACAGGTCTTCCTCTATGATGCCGCCCGCGCCGACGGACTGCGCCCAGGGCGCTACGCCGTGGTAGTTGCCGCGTATGAGGATCACCTTTTTCCTGCCCGTTGCGGCCCGCGCCACCATGATGGCCAGGGATGTGACGTCCCCTCCGTTCTTGGCAAAAAACGCCCAGTCCGCCATCGCCACGGTGTCCACCAGCACCTCGGCGAATTCCACCATCTTGTAGGAGGGAGCGGTCACACAGTTTTCAATTCTGGCCTGTTGGATGGCAGCCTCGTCCACGTCGTCGTCGCAGTAGCCCAGTACGTTGGGGCCGTAGGCGCACATGTAGTCCAGGAACCGGTTCCCGTCCACATCCCAGAAGTACGGTCCTTTCGCCTTCTCCGAGAAGTACGGGAACGCGCCGGTGGGTATGAAGCAGCCGTTTGCGGGTCCCTGGTGGCCATAGATGCCGCCGGGTATGACCCTGGCTGCCCGCGAAAATAGCGCATGGCTCTTGGCATATTGATACGTTTGCATATCTTTGTCACCCCACAAAAAGCTTATTTGAAGTAGTTAGCCAGCCGCGGCACCAGGTGCTCCACCGACATCATCACCGGGATATAGCCCTTCACTTTCACATCGCCGTACCCGATGGCCGTGATGAAATCGCGCTTCCCGTTCAACACGTCGTTCGTTTTCTCCAGGCTGGAAAAGACCAGTTGCATCTCGGGCGACCCGTCCGATGCGTCCAGGGTGTTGATCTGCCCTTTTGCCACCTTCAGCCGTACGTTATAGTCCGTATCCGCGATGGATACGCAGAGCTGTCCGTTCCCTCCCTTCTGCATGATGATCTTTCCCACAGGGTCATGCATGCCGATCTCGGGCAGTGCGTTGAATGCCGTGTAGAATGTCAATAGCGTGCTGATGGTCCTGAATGCTTCATCCTGCACGGTATCCTCGCCGGGTTTCAGGAAATATTCCAGCCTCTTGGTCAAGTGTGTGAAAGTCTTCATGAGGAATCCGAGTTTTGTGAAGCCCTTGAGGATGGTGGGGTTGCCTTTCCCGTCCATCATGCCGTTGAATTTTTCGGGGGTGGGGAACCAGAGCTTGATGTTGCTCCTGCCTTTGCCGTCTTCAAAGGTGCATTTCCCGCCTTTGAATACCAGGCGCGCCGCGGGTCCGTGCCTGACGCTGAATTGTACCGTGACGTCTGCTCCCTGGATCAGTTCCCCGGCCGCATGGTCCAGATCGCACAGGTACGTCAGTGCCCGCAGGACCCCCTTCATGTTGATGTAGGCTTTCGCCATCTGATCAGTCATGTTGACCCTCCTTCACATGGATTTGGGATATGATGAATGCGTGAATGCCGGTTCAGGATTGGATAGCTTCGCAAAGAAGTTGTCGGCAATCCACTGCAGCAATGAATTTTGTTTCATCCATTTCCCGCAGCCCAAGGTGCGTGAGATGCCCTTGGTATGTATTGAGCCCCATGAATAATGCCTGGTCCTTCAGCATCGCCTTCTCCGCGCCGGAGTTTGCGATCTCCCGCAGGTACGGGAGCGTGACGCCTGTCAGCGCGAATGTGGAAGTCCTCGGCGCCGCCCCCGGCATGTTGGCCACCGAGTAATGGAGCACGCCGTATTTCTCATAGCACGGGTTGTCGTGCGTCGTCACCCGGTCGATCGTTTCGATGGAGCCGCCCTGGTCGATGGCCACATCCACGATGACGGACCCCTTTTTCATCGTCTTGACCATTTCCTCCGTCACGGTCCTCGGGGCTTTCGCGCCCGTGACCAGCACCGCGCCCACGAGGAGGTCCGCTTTTTTCACCAGTTCCGCTGCTGCGTACCGGCTGTAGATCACCGTATTCACCCTGCCGGCGAAAAGGTCGTCCAGGTAGGCCAGCCGTGCGGCGTTGATATCCATCACCGTCACCCTTGCGCCCATCCCTGTGGCTATTTTGGCTGCGTTGGTTCCCACCACGCCCCCGCCGATGATCAGCACTTCCGCCGGGAGCACGCCCGGCACGCCCCCCAGCAGGATCCCTTCGCCCTTGTTGTATTTCAGCAGCATCATGGCCCCCACCTGCACAGACATCCTGCCCGCCACTTCGCTCATGGGTGCCAGCAGCGGGAGGGACCTGTCCTGCAGCTGCA
Source organism: Bacillota bacterium (assembly GCA_023454175.1). GTDB lineage: Bacteria > Bacillota > Clostridia > Christensenellales > JAEXRW01 > JAEXRW01. Next base: position 48,623 of record JAEXRW010000003.1, read on the forward strand.
CGGTCTCGTATGCGATTCCTGTTATTTTCTTTTTTAATAGGGTGTTGGTTAGCGCCGGGTTGGGCGCCAGGTGCAGGTATGTGAAAAGGATCTGCCCTTCTTTCAGCAGCCCGTATTCGCTCTCCAGCGGTTCCTTGACCTTTACGATGGTATCCGCCTTTTCAAAGACTTCCTTTGCGCTGGCCGTTACCACGGCTCCCGAATGCACGTACTCCCCGTCTTCGATGCCGCTTCCCGTGCCCGCTCCGTTTTCAACGAGCACCGTATGCCCTGCCCGTACCAGTTCGTCCACGCCCGCGGGTGTGATGGCCACCCTGTTTTCGTTGTTCTTGATTTCTTTTGGGATTCCGATGATCATGATATCCCTCTTTCCTTGATACTGGATTCATTTATCCGTTTAAATGCATCGGTAAAAGGTTCAGGTACATGCGGAAGTCGTCTTTGGAAATGATATCGGGATGCAGTTAGGATCACAGGCCTTGTGCAGCGTCTTGGGCAGAAATATCGATCAGTACAGTATATGCGGTATATATCGAGCGAGTACTCGTTCTACTACTAGAATCATAAAATTATTTGTACAATTTGTCAATCATGAAATTATAATAGTTTGAGCTTGTATTCCTTTTTATTTAACCGGTATGCAATGCGTTCAGTTTCCCCGGTTGGGTAAAGTGAATCAATAAATATAGATGGAATACATGTATATTTTGAATATAATGATAGGTGTATGCATAGAGGTTTTTCAGTGTTCTTTGTGAAGATATTTATGCTTGAAGGGGGATATGAAAATGGTTTCGGAAGTTCAAAGGATCATTCATGCGCCTCTGGAAAAAGTATGGAGGGCTGCCTCCGATTTCACAAAATCACCCGATCCCTCATGTCCGATTGAGATCGTGAAAAAAGGCGATGACTCAGCGGGTGGAGTCGGCTGTGAGCGGAAAATTAAAATAGGCAGGCTCGTCGTTCACGAACGCCTGGAAGCGGTGGATCCGCCCCATTCCTATACGTATTCCATGTTGTCAGGCGGGCCCTATAAAAGCTATTTGGGCAAAGTTGAGCTCACCGCAGAAGGAGAGAGCACGCGTATCCGGTGGGCGACGAGTTTCGTTTCCAGGTATCCCGGCATCAGCTGGATTATTAATAAAGTGAATATTAAAAATTACAATAAATTCATCGATGTGTTGGAAGAGCAATTGCAGCTGACGTAGGCCGATGATTATATCGGAACGGCCATTGTAAAAAAGCAATTATGTCTTTCACAACCGGGCTCAGTCAGGTACAGTAAAGCCACCGGTCCGGCTTAGATGATCATTTCCTCCCGCATGCCGTCCGCCGGTTTGGTGATATAAAATTGGGGTTTCAGGCCGGTTTGCGCCGGGTAATCCTTTTCAACGCGGGATTTGTATTCCGCCACGCTGTCTTTCCGGATGATGCTCACCGTGCACCCGCCAAATCCCGCCCCCGTCATCCGCGTGCCGATGACGCCCGGCGTTTTCAGCCCGGTCTCATACAGTGCGTCCAGCTCCGGTCCCGTCACCTCATACAGGTAACGCAGGGATTCGTGGGACTGGCACATCAGCCTGCCGAACCCGTCGATGTCCCCTTTTTGCAGCAGTTCCACCGAGCGGATGGTCCTGGCGTTTTCATACACCACGTGCTCGGCCCGTTTCCGGTCGGTATCGCTTTGGATGGCGCCCTTGTATTCATCAAATAATCCTTCGGATAGTTGGGCCAGGTTTCGGATGGCGGGGATGGCTGTTTGGATGTCGCGCAATGCCCTTTCGCATTCCGCCCTTCGTTCGTTGTATTTGCTCGTGATGAGTGCGCGCGGCTTGTTCGTGCTCGTGATGACCAGTGCGTATCCCTGTTTTTCGATATCAAAAGGTACATACTTGTACGCCAGGTCGCTGCACTGCAGCAGGATGGCGTGGTCCTTCTTCCCCAGCGCGGATGCAAATTGGTCCATTATCCCGCAGTTCATCCCCACATACTCGTTTTCCGCCTTCTGCCCCAGTTGTGCCAGCTTTACTTTGTTGATAGGTTTTCCAGTCTTTTCGCTGTCCAGTGTGGCAAATGCCATGGCGGTGGCCGTTTCAATGGCCGCCGAGGAAGAGAGCCCGCTGCCGTGGGGCACTGTCTCGTCGTAGAGCATGTCGCACCCGGTGATCTCGTAGCCCCCCTGCTGCATCATATAAGCTACGCCCAATTGATACGATCCCCACTCCAACGACCGGTAATCTCCAAGGTGCTGTATATCGGCGTTGACGGTGCCGGAGAAGGATGTGGAGCAAAGGTTGATCTTCCCGTCCGTCCTCGGGCGCACAAGGCACATCGAGCGCATGGAGAGTGCGCAGGGGAATACATACCCGCCGTTGTAGTCCGTATGCTCCCCGATGAGGTTGACGCGGGCAGGGCCCACGAACGCCCGCACTTCTCCGCTGCCGTATATCTTTTCAAATAGATCCTTCAATTCCCCGGTTTCCATGCTCACTTCCCCTTTGACATGAATTTTGCATATGCTTCCCGCAGCTCCGCCGCCTTTTCCTCGGGCAGGGTCACGTTGCAGTATGCGCCCGCGCCCGTTTCGCAGGAAGCGCGGAAGTACTGTTTGTCTTTGGCCCGCAGGGGCGGATAGAATTCGATGTGGAAATGGTAGTATGCCGATGCGTCTGCTGCCGTGTTCACCGGTGTCTGGTGGAAACCCATCATGTACGGGAATGGTCTGTTAAATAGCGTGTCATAGGTTCCCGTTACTTTCTTCAGTATATCAGCCAGGTCGTCTTTCTGTATATCTGTGAAGTCGTTCAGGTTCCCGGTATGCTTGTTGGAAGTGATGTAGATCCCATAGGGCCATGCCGTGAAATACGGGACGAACGCCGTGAACGACCCGTTTTCGCATACCACCCGCTTGTCCGCTTTCCGCTCCATTTCCGCGGTTTCGCATATCAGGCACCTGCCTGTGGCGCTGTAATGCTCCTTGGAGGCGTCCAGCTCGGTCTGGATGATCCTGGGGATCCAGCTGAATGCGTACAGCTGGCCGTGGGGGTGCGGCATCGTCACGCCGGCTTCCTTTCCCCGGTTCTCGAAGATGAAGATATACTTGATTTTCTCATTCCGGGACAGTGCTTCGAACCGGCCGCACCACAGATCCACCAGCTTTCGGATATGGCCCACCGGCAGTTCGGGCAGGGTGATGGTGTGGCTGGGATGGTAGAGGATCACCTCGCACTTCCCGTACGTCGGCCGTGCCTGGAAAAAGCCGTTTTCGTTTCCTGTCGTTTGGGACCATTCGGGTTCCAGCACCGGGAAATCGTTGTCGTACGCGTAAACGTCGTAATCCGCCGGCACCTTCCCCGAGCCCGGGCAGAAAGGGCACCAGTCCTTTGGCATGTCCGGGCGGGCCTGCCGCCTGGATGCCACCATGACCCAGTCTTTGAGGAAGGGGTTGTATCTGAGTTCGGACATGTATGCAGTCACCTCATGGAAGAATGATAGCGGATGTTGTACAGAGGGTCAACCGCGTTGGTTGTCTGCTGTTGCGGCGTTTCGTGCCTGGATCTCTTCAACGGCTTTACGTTGTTCCTTCTCGGTGAATTTGTAGAAGAAAAGCGGGATGACGGACAGCAGGCATCCCGCCGCCGGCAGAAGGGTGATCGTAAAGAAGATACCATCCAGCACCGGTTTCCCCGCGGCTTGGTTGGCTTGGAATCCTGCCAGCGTCAACACCCACATGACTAGAGAAATACTGATTGCTGCAATCAATTTGGTGATGAAAGTCTGCCCGGCAAAGCAGATGCCCTCGGCACGCTTCCCCGTCTTCCAGTCCGCGTAGTCCACCGTATCGCCGATCATGGCGGATTGCAGCACGAAAAAGAATCCGTTCGTCATACCGATGATCACATATGCGATATAGTCTATGATCATATTTGTATAGCCCATGAAGTAAAATCCGAGATATGCAGCGCCCCCGATGATGCTCGTTACGATATAGATGTTCCTTTTGCTGAACCGTCTGGTAAGCAGCGGCGTGATAAGGATCGCAGCTATGATCCCTGCGAATGTCAGCGCGCCCAGTTCCGTGAAATGTTTGTCGTCCCCCAGGTTGTACTTTGCAAAATACGTCCCCGATACCTGCGCCAGCATCCGGGTCGTTCCCAGTAGGCCGGAAAGAAGCAGGAGCAGCAGGGGCCTATTTTTGGCGATAATCCTGAAGTTGTCTGTGAATGAAGTCCGCTCGGCGTTCTGCGGCGCCCGTTCCCGCGTTTTCTTAAATGCCAGCAGTATCAGTACCGCGGCTATAACCGAGATGATGACCGCCGTCCAGAAGTACCCCTGCTGGTCCACGGATTGTTTGAGTTCGGGAGTCAATCCTTTTACGATCTCCGATTCCTTCCCAATAGATCCGAGCCAATCCTTTGCATACGGGATGCCCATCATCGCTACAGCAGCGCCCACCATGGTCAGTAAGCGGGTAAGTGAAATGAGGTTCGTTCGTTTCTGCGTATCCGCAGTCATTGCGGCGGAGAGCCCCCAGTACGGCACGTCGTTGAATGAATAGATGGTCCCCCATAAGAAATAAGTAATGAATGCATACACGAGCTTCATCGTATCGCTCATCTGGGGCGTTGTGAATGTCAATACGGTGAATATGGCCAGCGGCAGCGGGCTGAAAAGCAGGTAAGGTCGCAGTTTTCCCCAGCGTGTCCGTGTCCGGTCCACGACCACGCCCGTGATCGGGTCTATCACGGCGTCCCAGAACCTCGCCACCAGCATCAATACGCTGACAGCGGCTGTACTGATCCCGAATACATCGGTATAGAAAATTGGTAAAAACGTCGATGACAGCATGTAGACCATGTTTTGCCCCAGCCCGGCCGTGCCGTAAAATAGCATCTCGCCCAGGCGGAGCCCCTGTTTGTTCTCCTCGTTCATATCAACGGCTCCCAAAGTCATTATACTGGATAATGGCCCGCTTCATTATAATGCATGTTCCACACTTTCCGGCATGGAGCCCTCGCGGGCGTTGATCTCTTCCACGGCCATCTTCTGTTGCTTCTCGGTGAATTTGTAGAAGAAAAGCGGGATGATGGAGAGTGCGCACCCGATGGCGGGCAGCAGCGTGATGGTCATGAAGATACCGTCCTTTACTGCGGGCGTGGCCTGGGCGTTGGCCTGGAAGGCCGTGGCGGCCAGTACCCACATCACTGCGGCGTTGCTGAGGCCAGCCGTCACCTTGGTGATGAATGTCTGCCCGGCAAAGCAGATCCCCTCCGCGCGCTTCCCTGTCTTCCATTGCAGGTAGTCCACGGTATCCCCGATCAGGGCCGTCTGCAGCACGGTGAAGATCCCGCTGCTCAGGCCTATCAGCACATATGCGACGGCATTCAGGATCCCGCTAGAGTATCCGATGAAGTAGAAGGCAAATGACACTACAGCTCCGAATATGTTGCCGGCGATATAGATGTTTCGCTTCGAAAACCGTTTTGTCAAAAGCGGCAGCAGCGCCATGGCCACGACCATGCCCCCGAGGTTCAGGGCCGCCAGCAGTGTCAGTGCGCCTTCGTCGCCCAGGTTGTATTTGGCGAAATAGATGCCTGCAAAGCCTACGGTGTTCATCGTCGCCCCCAGCAGGCCTGAAAGCAGGAGCAGGAGCAATGGCTTGTTTTTCCCCACCAGTTTCAGCGTTTCCATCAGTTTTGGCCGTTCTGCGTTCTGGGTCGCGCGCTCCCTGGTTTTGAAGAAGGCCAGCGTGAGCAGCACGCAGCCCACCACGGTCAGGATGATCGCCACCCAGAAATATCCCTGCCGGTTCATGGCTGCCTGTAATTCGGGTGTTGCGCCTTGTATCGCTTCCGGGCTGTATCCCATGCCGCTGAAAAGGGGCAGGATCTGCGGCATCAATACATAGACTGAGGCGATGCCCAGCATCGTGAGGATCCGGGTGAAGCTGATGAGTTTCGCGCGTTTCTGCGTGTCGGCGGTCATCGCGGCAGAGAGCCCCCAGTACGGCACGTCGCAGGCCGAGTAGATCGTTCCCCACAGCAGGTACGTCACGTATGCATAGACCAGTTTCATCGTGTCGTTGAGCTGCGGGGCGCTGAATGTCAGGATCGTGAAGACAGCCAGCGGGATGGGGGCGAAAAGGAGGAATGGACGCAGTTTTCCCCATCGCGAGCGCGTCCTGTCCACGATGGTTCCCATGATGGGGTCCATGACGGCGTCCCAGAATTTTGCCACCAGCATCAATGTCCCGGCTGCGGCGGCAGTCAGTCCGAAAGCGTCGGTGTAGAAATTGTTGAGGAAGTAAAAGGACAGGGCATAGATGATATTCTGCCCGAATCCCGCCACCCCGTAGGCGATGATCTCCTGCGTTCGCAGTTCCTTGATGTCTTTTTCACGCATCCCGGTTCCCCCCTGTTATTTGTGTATCGTATGAATACGGAAGTGCAGTGTATGCGGTCTGTTTTTCAGTAGCTTGTATTCCTTTTTGGTGTTTACATACCATGGCATGTCTCCCCCGATCCCCCGCTGTCCCCCGTCGATATGGACGATGGAATAGGGCAGCCTGCCCAGTGCATGTACATGTGTTGCTGCTTCCAGCATTTCCACGGTGTATGGATGGATCGAGCATTCGAAGGGTTTTTCCAGCGCTTCAAACCGGAGTCCGCCGCATTCCCCGGTGACTTCCATAGATCGCGCATCCGTGCGGTTGCCGTTCTCCTGCGGGTGCAGGTAATCGTGGAGGAAGTCCTCCGCCCCGCCTTTCCACAGTCCCAGCACCGCGCCCTGGCAGCGGTCGCTGTAGTTTTCCTGCGGCCCCCGAGCGTACATACGCACGTGGTCCATCCCTTCTGCCATCGGGACGGCAAAACCGTATCGCTCCATGTCGTGCGCCGGGATGACCTCCATGCCCATATCGATTGTACCGTCTGGATGGATCGTGATACCGGTGGAAAGTTTGCGTACGCACGGCATGCTCCACCGGGTCTTGATTGTAACAGTTTCACCGCTTTGTGAAGTGACTATCTTGACTGGATGTAACTTGCGCATCGCGTCCCGCCACCGGTATACGCCCAGTATCCTGCGCAATACCCCGTCCGGCACCGATAGGAAGCTGTCGTTGTCCGTCTGTGCGCGGTGTAGGCAAGGCCGGACGCCCCCATGAAGGAGTTCCCTGCCCGCCGTTTGGATGGATGTGATGGCGCCTTCCGCCTTGGAGTAGGTGATCACGCTCTCCCCCGCGGTTATTGTTATATGGCTTTCGTCTACTTGCACGTTTGTTTTGCCGCCTGTGTCTTTCGGGATCCCCGGGATTTCCCTTTTCTGTACGGCTCTTTGTGCTTTACCGATGGTATGCCCCGCCTCATGCCATAGGCCTGGTTCCGGCAGGGTGATGGCTGCCGTCAGCGTGATCTCACCCTTCACTTCGGGTATTTCAGCCGGATATGGTGTGCTCCATTTTATACCCGGTCCGATGGAGGGCAGTACGGTCGTTCCTGACTGGATGGGGTTCCCTTCGTTCTCGTAGCGCCAGTCCATGTGCATGCCCTGGAGGTCGGTGAAAAGGTATCTGTTTTCGATCGCGATCCCGTTATCTTGAATACATAGCTGAACGGGCGCGTGCACATGTTTCACCTCATGCAGCGCGGGGTTGGGGGTCCGGTCCCCCCGGACGATCCCGTTGAAGCAGAAGGAGCCGTCGTTCGGTTTGTCGCCGAAGTCCCCTCCGTATGCCCACATCTCCCTGCCGTCCTCCAGTTTCCGGCGGATCCCCTGGTCGGCGAAGTCCCAGATGAATCCTCCGGCGATCCGGTCGTATTTGCGGTAGATATCCCAGTATTCCCGGAAATTACCCAGGCTGTTCCCCATGCAGTGTGCATACTCGCATTGCAGGTATGGCCTGTCCCGCAGCTTCCTTGCGCTTACCCGGTCCCCCGGCGTGTTGAATGTGTTCATGCCGATGAGGATGGATCTTCCCCGCCCGATCTTTTCCGCAGCCCTGGGCGAGTTGTACATCCCCGAGAGGACGTCGCTCGCATGAAAGGAGTGGTCGCATTCATAGTGTACCGGCCTGGTCGGGTCCAGTTTTTTAGTCAGATCGTACATCGCCCGGAATATGCTTCCCTTGCCGGATTCGTTTCCCAGGCTCCAGAAGATGATACACGGGTGGTTGCGGTGGTTGCGTACCATCGTTTCCATCCTGTCCAGGCACTGTGCCTTCCATTCCGGCTTGCTCCCCGGGATAAACCGGGCTAGCCCGTGTGTCTCCAGGTTGCACTCGCTCATCACCAGCATCCCGTATTGGTCGCACAGGTCGTAGAATTGCCGCGAATTCGGGTAATGGCTGGTGCGTATGGCGAAGATGTTGTTTTGTTTCAGCAGGCGTATGTCGCCCTCCGTGATATCCGGCGGCACGGCGTGCCCGTGGTCGGGGTGAAATTCATGGCGGTTCACGCCGCATATCTTAAGGGGTTTTCCGTTGAGCAGGAGCTTTTCCTTTTGGATCTCGATGCTGCGCAGGCCGATATTCCCGGCCCGTATATCCAATACCCCCGTATCATCCTCCAGCTGCAATATCAGCCTGTAGAGGTTGGGGTATTCATGGCTCCAGAGCGTGGGCTTTTCCACATGGATGGAATGTGTTACCCTTTTCGGTCCCGTGCCCTCGCTCAAATAGTGGGTCTCCCGGGCTGTTTCCGCCCCTTCGGGATCCAGCAGCAGGATGGAAAGCCTGGCGTTGTGCATGGCTGTATCGCCTGCAGTGATTTCCGATCTGATCTGCAGCGTGGCCTGTTCGAATGCGTCCGTGAAATGGCAGGTGGCAAACCAGTCGAATATCTGTGTTTTGGGGTATGACACGAGCAGCACCTCGCGGAAGATCCCCGAAAGCCGCCACATGTCCTGGTCCTCCAGGTAGCTGCCCGCGCAGTACCGGTTGACTTTGACGGCAATCAGGTTTTCTCCTGTTTGGATATATGGGGTGATGTCAAATTCCGCGGGTGAAAAGCTGTTTTGCCAGCATCCCGTGAATTGCCCGTTCACCCACACCTCGCCCGCGCTGTTGACCCCGGCGAAATGCAGGACCGTCCTTCTGCCCGTGAATTCCGTAGGGACTGTGAATGTTCGCCTGTAACACCCAACGGGGTTTTGCCCGGGATGGATATGCGGTATTTTGGCTTTGTTTTTGGTTTCCATGGCATAAGGGTACTTCATGTTGGTATAGATAGGCGTGTCGTATCCCTGGATCTGCCAGTTGGACGGCACGGGGATTCGGTCCCATGCGGCATCGTCAAAGCCGGGCATATGGAAATCTTCCGGCGCTTCATTCACGGATGGGGCAAAATGGAACTTCCATTTTCCGTCCAGGCTTTTCAGATAGCTGGCCGGTTCCTGCTGATTGATAGCTTCGTCCATGGATGGGTGAGGGAAACTGATCGCGTGGGGAGGCTCTCGGTTCGCATGGCACACCGTGACATCCTGCCAGAATGGTTTCTCGGGCATGGGATATCCCCCTTGAAAAATGTTTATAATTATGGGTTCAGGTGATTATTCGCCACTGGATGCCTTTGATCATTTTACCATACAAATGGCTGATCTGCATTACGTTGTCCATTTGTTGTTTATGAAGATGTGCTCTATGCCGGGTGCAGTGAAGATTGGCAGGGTTTTGGCAATCATTCCATATAGTTCATCCGGTTAACATCATTTACAAAGTGTAAAACCATAAATCCCTATGAACACTAACAATATTGGAATTTTGGTTAAGAGGTACAATTGTGCCAAACAGCATCACCAACCGGCAGATGGTCTTTATACTGTTTACCACCTTGACCACCATTACGTCTGTATCCATCGCCCAGGCTATGGCGCTGGGTGCGGGTACGGGGGCATGGATACCCATACTGCTTGTTTCCGTCGTGTTTGGGCTGGTCGCTGTCCTGATCGTGAAGCTGAATATGCTCTTCCCCGGCAAGGTGCTCTTTGATTACAGCGGCGAGTTGGTCGGCAAGCGTGTTGCGTATGTGATCGCCGTATTCTATATCCTCTACTTTCTGGTCGTTTCCACCTATCTTTGTATCAGTTTCAGCCGGACGATCGCCCATAATTTCCTCCCCCAGACCCCGCAGTGGGCGGAGCTGGCTGTCGGTATACCCATATTTGGTTATATCGCCTATAAGGGTATTACCAATTTAGCACGCCTGTTTGAAGTGATCGGCCTGATCCTTCTTCTGGTGATGGTGCTGTTATATATCTTCATGCTGCTTCAGGGGCATATCAATAATATCCTTCCTCTTTTTGATCCTTCCGACGTTCCCGAATACGCGTCTTCGGCCAAAGATCTTGTCGTTCCCTTCTTGGGCATGGAGATCCTCACCGTCATACCTTTTACGGCCGCCAACAGGAAGGCTTCGAAAGTGGCGTTTATTACCCTCATTGGCATCGGCGTATATTATGTTCTTGTGGTTTACGCATGTTTTGTCATGATCACCCCCGAAGAGATCGTGTATTACAAGGACCCGCTGATAGAATCGATGCATCTGGTGGAATTGAGGCCGATCCAATTCTTGAACCGGGTGGATATCATCTACCTGACCATCGGCCTTGCCGGCGTCATTGCCGGCAAATCCATCGTGATTACTGCCGTCGTTGAGTATACCGCCAGGATTTTTACCAAAGCAAAACGTCTTTTTATCGTGGTGGGGGTATGTATTGCGGTTTTTGTCCTTTCGCTCTCCTTTGCGCATATGAAGGACTTCGACCCCCTTTTTGTAGGGGTCATAAGCTGGGGCGGGCTTCCCGCGGCCGTTTTGATACCCCTTGTATTGTTTATCGTGGCGAAGGTGAAAAAACATGGCGGCAAAATGGGTTAAAATGGTTATATGCACCCTTGTTCTTCTGCTGTGTACAGGCTGCTGGGATTCGGTAGACCTGGATTCTCGTAGCCTTTTTACATCCTATATAGTGGATAAAACGGATAACGGGTATGCCTTTTATGTGGAGATCGCGACGATCACGTCCAATCTGGTCAATCCGGCCCAGGAGCAGCAGCAGGGCCAGAAGCCCACGATCATCCGGTCTGAAGGCGCCACTTTTACAGAGGCCCGTGCCGACCTGGACAGGATCGTAGCCAAACCCCTTTTCCTGGGCGCCAACCAGGCCCTGCTCTTTACAGAGAGGATGGCCCGTTCCGGCATAGAGGAGTATATGTACCGGGTCCGTGCCATGCCCGACTTCCGGAAAAGCGAGGATGTGGCGGTATTATTCGGCGACCCCAGGGAATTCCTGGATATCCAGCCCCAGAATGCCACCACGGTGGGTTTCGCAGTGGAGTATTCCATCCAGAATGATATTGATGAAGGCCACGGTTTCCATGTCACGGCCGAGGATGTCCTGGAAAAGCTCTCTTCTTTCAATAATAAAGCCTTTCTGATGAAAACCCTTGCGGTGAAGGAGGGGCAGCCCGCCATCGTAGCCTATGCGGTGTTCGATGGGGGCAAATGCCTCGGCTTTATCCCCAGGGAGGAAGGCCGGGGGATCGTTTATACGTACTCCCGCGCACTGGGCAGCAGGGCTCCGAATTTTGATTATGTTGTTCCCTGGTCCGGCGGTATGGTGGCGGTAAGAGTAGAGCTGACGCAGAATGATATCAGCCCCTCTTATCGTGATGGGAAGGTATATTTCGATCTGGAGTATCACTTTTATGTGGAGGAGCTTTATCCCTGGAACGCCAATCCTGTTACGGAAGCGGCGGTCCGGGAGATCAAAGGCGGGTTGAAAGCCATGTTGGAGGAGGATATTTGGAAGGCGGTCAATGCCTCGCAGAAAGATTTCGGCGTGGATTTCATGTCCTTCAGCGAGCCCTTCCGCATTTCATATCCCGATGCATATGAAAAAATGGACTGGAAAAGAGAGTTCCCGGGTGCAAAGTTCAGTTTGAAAGTCGTGATCGACCATTATACGTGCAAGGGATTCACGTATGACCCCTACAATAGATGACAGGAGAAAAAGCTATGGGCATGACGCGCGCCAAATATGATGCGGTGGTCAATGAGATCAAATCAAAGAAACTGGATGTGTCCGAACGCACCATCCCCTATTGTGGCGGCACGCTGAAATTGTTGTACATTCGCCAGTTGGTGGATAAGGCTGCCTTGCAGGAATCCGTTATCAAACCGCTTGTGCAGTATTGCGCCGCCGGAAAAACGCCGCTGAAGGCGCAGTGTGTGATGGAGAGCGTTATCTATGCCGATTCCTGCCAGCTTGAGTCCGACTATGCGAGGGTGGAATACCATGTCTTGGGCGGCATGGTAGTGGTGCTTTTCAGCAATGATCCGCATTATATCGTGGCAAACCTCCGGGAGATACCCCAGCGTGCGGTTTCCCCGCCTGAGATCCTCTATTCCCTGCGTGCCCCAAAGGATGCGTTTGTGGAAAGTCTGGATACCAATCTCTCCCTTATCCGGTACCGGTTGAAGGATAAGAACATGCGTATCGAATACATGGATGTGGGAGAAAGGACAAAGGATCGTGTGGCCGTCGTCTACATAGAGGATATCGCCAATTCGACTGCTGTAAATGAGATAAAAAAGCGGATCGCTTCCATAAACGTCAGCGGCATCTATGAATCCGGGGAACTTGCGGCGGCGATTTTGAATAATCAAAAAGAAATGTTCAATCAGGTGGGGATACTGGAGCGTTCCGATAATGCCGTGGAGGATCTGCTGGAAGGCAAGGTTTTAGCCATGGTGGATGGCAGCCCCCTGGTCTTGTTTGCGCCTGTTGTCTTCGCGGAAGGACTGGCCGCATGTGATGACCGTTATGAAAATAGCTGGTTCGTCGTCTTTATGAAGATTCTCCGCTATATCGCCATATACATCGCTTTCACGGGCACGGCATATTACCTCGCTCTGGAGTCCTACTATCCTGATACCCTGTCGCCCACCTATATCGTCCAGTTCGCCATCATGCGTTCCCGTGCCCCTTTCAATGCATTCATTGCGGTTTTGATGGTGGAGTTCATGGTGGAATTGATGCGTGAAGCCATGCTTCGCGTACCCAAAAAGATCGGCCCCACGGTCGGCATCGTCGGCGGTATCATCATCGGTCAGGCGGCCGTTTCCTCGGGCTTCTTCACGCCCATTTTACTCATCATCACCGCTACATCCTTCCTTGCATCCTTCGCGATCCCCGATTTCACTATGATGAATACCTTCCGTGTCCTCAAATACCTCGTCATCGTTTTGACAGGCACGTTTGGGTTCTACGGGATGACCCTCTCACATGTTTTCATCCTTGCCAAGATGGTTTCGGTGAATAGTTTTGGCGTGCCCTTCATGGCCCCCTGGGCCCCGTTCAACCGGTATGATTTCTGGCGCACACTGACATTTAAAAAAAATTATACTCCCTGGCGTAAACAGTACCTGCGGAATAAGGATAATACGCAGATGCCTACAGGTTCGGATCAACCCCCGAACGCACCGCCAAGGGACACCTACCATACGAACTTGCCTCCCTCAGACGGGTGAAATGCACCCGTTATGAGGTGAGGTGGCACTAGTGTGACCCGATAAGGGTCACAATGTGCCGGAAGGGGTGATAATGATAAAATGGGGATTGATTTCCAGTTTAATGGGTTCTTCCAAGTAAATAATAATCTAGGAAGGGATTGATATTATGAATAAACTTCCATCCACCACGCAGCGTGTCCCGATGCATACCTGCCCGAAGATCAATACGGATATCCGGAACCGCGCGATCGCAGAAGTGTATACCATCCAGGATGATCCGAATGCCGTAAACCAGAAGATCGCGCAGCTGAATGCGGAATGGGATACCGAGAGGGTGCTGGAGCTGGGTGCCGGTTCCCTTGCCGTGTTGGGCACCGTCATGGGGTTTAGGTCCAGATGGTGGTTCCTGCTGGCCGGTTTTGCGGGTATTTTTCTGCTTCAGCATGCCCTGCAGGGCTGGTCCCCCTCCCTCCCGCTGATGCGAAAAGCAGGGGTCAGGACAGCTGAAGAGATCCATAATGAGAAAACCGCCCTGAAGGTTCTGAGGAATGATTTTGCCCAGAATACCGGCGATCCGAAGCAATTGATGGCGATGGTCGAACAGCAATAGTCATTTACGGGATATTAAGATATGATAATTGTCTGGTTATCGGTAGCAAAAATATGAATCAGTAATTTCTGGCGGCGTGTACGTCAGAAATTACACCTTGCAAGCAGGTTTGTGGTGAACAAACCTGCTTGAAGAAACTCAACGAAAGTGGCTGGCCACTTTCGTTGCCTTACATGAGAGCGGCGATCGCGGAGCCGAAAACAGTCGTGTTGTCCACCTTGCCCATTTCGATGAAAACATTTTGGTTTTCGTCGATGTATTGTTTGATATGGTAATCGATGCACGCTTTAAATCCTTTCAGCTTGTACATCGTCGTGCCTTCAGCCGAGACGAATACCGGGTTCAGGGGGTTTTTCCCCTCGCCGGATTTGATAGCCGCCGCCAGGATGTTGGATGCTGCCAGCTTTGCGGCCCGGTCCACGATGGCAGTGCCGATCATCCATAGCACCTCCCTGTCCTCCTCCGTGTTGCAGGCTTCGGAATACTTGCCCGAATGGGGATTGTCCATGAATTCGCTGAATTCCACGGTCACGTAGTTTGCGATTTTTTCGCGGTCAAACCCGCTGCTCAATACGCCGTCCTTTGCTGCTTGTAATACGCTGCGGCGGAATACCTCCCCGATATAGGCGCCCGAAACCATCTTCTCGATCTTGTTTCTTCCGGGCTCGAGCGAGCATGCATCCAGCTCCCTGTCGATGGGGCCGTTCACGACTTTGTCAAAGAACGCCGACTCCACATTGATCAGCATCGAGCCGCTTTGCCCGGGCAGGGCCGGTTCCTTGGTGATGTTCCGTTTTTGCTCGGCATAGCATGTATTGGTCCCCGTGCCCAGAATAAATCCGATATAGCCGCTGTAGGAGCGTCCCGTCAGCTGGGCTTTGGCCCCCAGCGCCGTCGCGACGGTATCGTTGATTACGACCACTTTTTTGATGTTGTCGACGCCGAGTTTCTTGAGGGAATTCAAAAGCCCCTCTCCCAGCATGCGTCCCGGCGCGTCGCTCACCTTTACCTCCTTGTCAAAGCCCATGATCTCTCCGTCTTTGTTGGGGTGTATCTTTGCCGGGAAGGAAAAGCAAAAGCCGATCTCCGAGCGTCCCTTCGCCACTGGGGCCACCCGCGCCGCGATAGAATCGAAAAATTCCCCGATGGTCACCGGACCCGTCGTCCCCGGCATGGGATGGTTTTCAAAGCTCTCGAGGGAAGGCCTCCCGTCCGCATCGAAACGTACGCAGGAGATACGCAGGTTGGTCCCCCCGGCGTCGATGGCGATCACGCTCGTATCCGCGGGCTCCATGCTTTTGGTTTCGATATAGGTGGGGATCATCGGCAGGGAGCTTCCGGCCGGCGTTAGACCCTTTTCCATTTCGGAAAGGAAGCGTTTCACCGTCTTCCCCACATCCACCGCCCTCGGGCTCAGGCTGTTTCGTTCCAGCCATTGTTGTACTTTTGCCGAAACAAGGCTCATATCCTACCTCCGATGAAATCGAAAAAAAATCATTGCTCCCTGTCGGGATGGGTGCATACGTCAGGGATGCGTATAGAACCAGTCCCACGTCATTGGTTATTGTCCAAATCTTAGGGCATTTTGTCAAGTATGGCAAGTACTTTTTGGTTGGATCATTTTGTTTGGTTCAGGTTTTATGAAATATTGACACTGCTCCGTTTGCCGGCCAACGAAAAAAGAATGCATGAATGAATAGAACTGTTTTGCAGGATGTCCGTCTCTAATACACCGGTCCGCTTTCGGCAGGATTTTGCGGCGGTTGTTCTGCTTGGCCGGGTGTAGATATGATTTTTTTCTGGCGTCTGACTTTGATCTCGGCGGCTATCCAGGTGATCACGGGCAGTATCACCTGGAATGGAAGCGCGTAATATTTGTATGTAACGAGCCAGCCAAACATCTCCATGGTGCTGCCATATACAAAAATGGAAAGGATCATCATCAGGAGCCCCGTAGGCGCCGAGACTTTTTTATACCCCTGAATGCCAAACAGCTTGGCTATCCCCTTTCCTGCAGCCAGCAGGCACAGTGCTATTTTTACGAAACCGCACAGCAGCAGGTTCACGCCGATGATCACTTCAAACCGTTGAAAGAAGGTGCCCAGTGATATGACCTTCACCGCCTCATAAGAGGAATAATACTCGTCCAGATCCACAACTGGACCCAGGATCATCAGGTTGCGCAATGCGCCGATCAGGATAATGCCGCCGCCGACTGCCAGTGCGCCGAAAAACATCTTGTATGGGCTTGCACCCGGTTTGAATGCGCCGAATGCCAGCAGCAGGATCACGGATTCGGCAAATGGAAAAGTGAAGACCGAAAAGCCTCCATCCAGGATCGGTGCTATGCCGTTGCTTGCGATGGGTTTGAGATGGTCGATATTATAAACCTCGGTTCCGATCAGGAGGGTAAAAGTAAAAACGGTGATTACAAGGATCAGGAATATGCTGCTCCATCTCCCCAGCGTCTCCTGGCCGCTTTTGATTGCATAGATCGTCAGCAATCCCATAAAGAGCGCGGGAATATATTGAGGTGTCTCCGGAAATGCCTGGGTTGACATAAACTCTGTGAAGTTTCGTATTACCAGCGCGCCCAGGTGCAGCGCATACCATGCGAAAAGTGCAACGAATATTTTACCCAGTACCCTTCCCCAGGCATATTGCAGGATATCGTACAGGTCCATTTCCGGCAGCAGTTTTTTCATGCGGGCATAGATGAAAATGATCGGGGATGCAAAGAGCATACCGGTTAGGATGCCCAGCCAGCTGTCCTGCTGGGCTTCATTATGCGCGCCCACCACCAGCGAGCTGCCGATGAGAAACATGGTCGCCATGCATAGCCCCTGCCGCCCTGTTATCTGCTCTTTCAATGAACCTTTATCCCTCCTTTCATTGGATTTCTAAATAGCATGTCAAATTTGGTTTTTTCTTTGGGTCCTTGTGCTTCAGTATCAGGCATTCAATATGCCGGTCCCTTTCCTTCGGGCCTGGCAGGCGCTGGTTTGGGTGGCGTTTGGATTTTCTTTTCCCTTCTCGTCTTGATCTCGGCGATGATCCAGATGATGGGCGGGATGATCACCTGGAACGGGATGGTGTAATACCTGAAATAGGTGAACCAGCCCACGTTCTCCATCGTGCTGCCATAGATGATGATGGATAGCAGGATGATCAGTAGTCCCACCGGCGCGATGATTTTCTTATGGTCCTGGATGTCAAAAAGTTTCGCCATGCCCTTGCTGGTCGCCATCATCAGGACCAGGATCTTCACCAGTCCGCACAGCAGGAAGGCCACGCCCACCACGATTTCAAACCGGAAAAAGAAATCGCCCAGCGATATCACGCTTGTGGATATGTACGAGGGATGATAGAGTTTCATATACAGGGGCATGCCCAGGATCATTTCGTCCCGCAGAGTGCCTGTGACCAGCAGTGCTGCGGCGATGCCCAGCGCGCCATAATACACCTTGTAAACGTTGGCTTTGGGTTTGAGCGTGCACAAGGCCAGGGAAAAGATGATGGTTTCCGCAAAAGGATACGCAAATATGGAGTATCCGCCCTCCAATAGCGGGCCTATGCCGTTTTCCGCTATGGGGGTCAGGTTTTCGATTTTATAGAGCGGTATGCCAAATAAGGTCACCAGGATGGTGACCGCAGCCAGCACCACCAGAAAGATGGTGCTCCACCTCCCCACCGTCTCCAGGCCGCTTTTGACCGCATAGATGGCGATCAGTCCGATGAAAAGCACCATCACGAATCGGGGCGTTTCCACAAATGCTTCCACGCCTACAAATTCAGAAAAGTTCCTTGTTACCAGGCCGCCCAGGAAAAAGGCGTACCATGTATAGAGCGCCACAAGGATCTTTCCGATGACCTTGCCGAATATCCAGATGAAAATATCGTACAGGTTCATATCGGGCTGGAGCTTTTTCATCCTGGCATAGATGAAAAGCACAGGAAGCGCGAAGGCCATGCCGATGAGGATGCCCAGCCAGCTGTCCCGTTCCGCTTCATTGCTGGGCCCCACGATGAGCGAGCTGCCCGTGATGAACATCGCCATGATGCACATGGCCTGCCTGCCCGTGATCTGCTCCTTCACCCTTGTGCTTCATCCTCCTGCAAATGGGATATGAGATTGCTTACTGTTTGAGCCCGAATATTGCTTTCACCGCATCCCGTATGGGGTCGGCGGGGCTTGGAATCTTCACGTCCAGACCGTTGAGGCACCACAGCACGAAGGCAAAGCCCAATATCGCCGTGTACACCCAAAATGTCTTTCTTTCCTGCTGGTACAGCGGTTTCATTTCCTTGAATACCAGTATCAGCGTTATGACCGATATCACGATGATGATCAGCATGTCTTTATTGCTCCAGCGGTTTTTGCAGCAATCCGCTGCCTACGATCTCGATTTTTGCCTTTACGTCCACCGGCAGGTTTTGGTACAGTCCTGAGAACCAGTTGTCCTTTATTCTTTTCCATTCCTGCGGCATATCCTGTTTTACTTTCAGGCCAAAGCCGAATATGTCGGCATTGTATTCTTTTTGTACGCGCGTGATGGTATTTTGGACGTTCTCCTTGAGCGATGCTTCCGCGGCGGCCTGCAATGCTTTTACCGCGTCCTCCTTGGATGTATCGATCCCCGCCTGGTTTTCGCCCAATGCCGCCTTCACTTCGATCTTAACCTCCATGGAAAGGCTGCCGTTTTCTGTTTTGGGCGTTACCGACGTTTTGCTCTCATTGATCTCCAGTGTTAGGTCCGGGCGCTGCATTTTGGGCGTATCCACCTGCAGGGTCAGCAGGCCCCCTTTGATCTGGTTGGTGGCAAAGAGATAAGCTTTTGTTTCTTCATCGTCCAGGTAGCCCACCAGCTTGTCATGGTGGAATACGGCCAGCCCTGCCAGTTCCGATGTATCCCGGCCCTCATTTTTGACGATCCTTACGCTTGGCAGCGAGATGCATATCCCTTCGCTGCATGCGTCGTTGACCACTTTATATAGCTCAGGCGTAGGCACTTTGGCAGCCACTTCCTCCGAGGAGTGCAGCATGGCTTCCAGCTCCTGTGAACGCACTGTACTTGTCAGCCCCGGAGGGTCAAACATGCTTTTGGCGGTTTTCTCCCTGGATACGACCATGTGGATCGTCAGCCTCGGTTCCGCGTCCCGTACAAAAAAATCCAGGATGGGCAGGATCCCTTCCCGGGCCACCTCCTCGCTGATGATGGCTACCTGCATATGCGCCCAGTAGAGTTTGTTTTCCAGCTTTTTGACTGTATTGCGTACACAGTCAAATATTGTCTTCCCCTTCGATTCGACCGCGACCGATTCCAGCCCTTTTCCGTCCGCAGCAGGGTGCGCCAGCTCGGTTGTCAGCAGGTACTGCCCGTCCTCCGTCCGGTCTATTGCTGCCCCGATGGCGATGGACATGTTTTCGATGTCCTTGTAGTTCCAGCATCCCGTCAGCGCCAGCACATAGGCGGCGCAGACCAGAAGGGATACCGCCTTCCTCCATTTTTTCATGCCTTTCCCCTTCTTCGGATGTTGCTGCTGACGATTTTGGGCCTTGTGCGCATATCCCACCATGGCGCACGTATGAACGTATCTTTCATATCCTGCGCGTTGAAGGAGGTAAGGTTCAGCATGTACGGCACGCCGAAGGAACGGATATTGAAAAGGTGTAAAAACATCGCCGCAAAAACCAGCATGAAGCCGTACATGCCGATGACCATCGCGCCCGCGAGCAAAAGGATCCGTACGATGATCAGTGCGCCCGAAAGCCTGGGCGTGACGATGGCGCTTATTCCCGTTAATGCCGCTACGATGATTACCGGCGCGCTCACGATCTTGGCTTCCACCGCCGCCTGCCCCAGCACCAGCGCGCCTACTATGGAGAGCGCCTGGCCTACGTTGGAGGGCATCCGCGCCCCGGCCTCCCGCAGCACTTCAAAAGCGGCCAGCATGAGTACCAGTTCCACGATGGACGGGAAAGGTACGCTCTCCCTTGCGCTCAAAATGCTCAGCAAAAGCGGCGTGGGCAGGAATTCCTGGTGGAATCCGATCAGGGCGATATAGATGGCCGGGATGGTGATGGTCATAAAGAATGCGATAAAACGCAATACCCGCATCATGGAGGCAAAGTGGTATCCGACATAATAGTCTTCGTTGGATTGCAGGTTTTCGAGAAAAGTGTATGGCAATGTGATGACCACAGGCGTTCCTTCGACGAATATCGCGATGCGCCCCTCCAGGATTTTGGCCGCCGCTACATCCGGGCGCTCCGTGACGCCCATGGTTTTGAAAGGCGAGCCTTTTGCATCCCGGATCATGCTGATGATATATTCTGAGCCCAGCGTAGCATCCAGGTCGTACTCGTTGAGCCTTCTGACCACCTCTCCCAGTATCTCGTGGTTCGCCAGGGTCTCGTGGTATACGATGCAGCAGCGTGTATGCGTCCGCGCGCCTACGGTTTTGAATTTGAATTTCAGTTCAGGGGACTGTATCTTCCTGCGGAGCAGGGCCAGGTTCATCAGGATGGATTCGATGAAGCCTTCCCTGGGTCCGCGCAGCACCTTTTCGATATCGGGTTCCTGTACCGAACGCAGCGGCCATTTTTTGGTATTGATGACCAGTGCCTTTGCATATCCGTCCACAAAGAGCACGGTATCGCCGCTCACGATGCCCTCGGCTATTTTCTCCGGTTCTTCTGTGGATGAAGTTTCGTCTACGGAAACCACTGTACGGAAAACCATCTCGAATAGGTCTTCGCCCGGCGGCACTTCCCTGAATTCGTTGATGGGAAAGATGATATGCCTGTCGATGATATCGTGGTCCACCATGCCGTCAATGTTGATGAGCGCACACTTCAGTTTTGCGTTCTTCTGGCTGGCAAACTGCCTGATCCGGATGGTGTCGTCGTTGAAAAACATGTCCTGTATCATGGATATGTTCATTTCCAGGGATGTGGAAACTTTTTGTTCCGTGGTCGTTTCAGCCTGTATGATGGTCGGCTGCCCTTGCGGGTTTGTAAAATTTTCTCTTGGCTTTTTGGTTGGGTCCTTGTTGTCCGCCAATTCGATCACCTTTTATGGCATGATGGATTGAGCAATGCTTATTTTAGGATGCACATTTTGGTTCTTTCTAATTGAGGTTTGCTGTTTGTGGTTGATGGGAATAGAAGGGTTAGTGAGAAATATATGCGGTCAGGATTGGATCGCTCTCCCCTTCATTGCTTCGCCCATGGCTTCTTTGATCTCCAGGTAGCTTGTGCATCTGCAGATATTTGATTGCAGCCAGGATTCGATCGTATGATCATCCGGGTTCGGGTGGATCTGCAGGAGCGAATGGCAGACCAGGAGGAATCCCGGCGTGCAGTAGCCGCATTGGAATGCCCTTTTTTCTACGAATGCTTTTTGGACCGGGGAGTCTTTCAGTCCTTCGATCGTTGTGATCCTGTGACCGGTGGCCTCGGCCGCCAGCATCAGGCAGGATTTGATAGGCCATCCGTCCACCAGCACCGTGCAGGCCCCGCAGTCCCCGTTTTCGCATCCCGGTTTGGCTCCCGTCAGCCCCAGCTTCCCGCGCAATACCTCCAGCAGGATGTCCGACGGCCGTATGGTGACTTCATATAGATGATTGTTTACATCCAGATCGATCGTGCATTTCCCGCCCAGGTACATCATTTCAGCCGCCCGCCTCTTTCAGAATGCTCTGCACCGTGTTCCTGCATACAGATTTCCGGTATTGTGCGCTGCCCTCGGTATTGTTCAGGATGGAAGCGGGCAGGTTCCGCATCATTTCTTCAGGGTCCATATGCAGGTCAAATGCCGCCAGGAACGGGAAGGCGCATAATCCGCTGAACGCCAGCCGGATCTTCCCTCCATTCTCCAATGCGGCCGCGGTAATGAGCGGGTAACCGATCTTCTCGGCCGCCACCCGTTTGATATGCCAATACCTTCTGTCCGCGCATGTCTTGTCCAGTGATACCCTTGCCAGCAGTTCCCCGTCCGCGAGCCGCGCTCCGTTGTTGAGCCTGTCGTAAATTGGACAGGTCTTCAGCCCATCCTTGCCGGCAATGGTGATGGTTGCGCCGGCCAGCAGCAGGGGCAGAAGGCCTTCACGGTAGATGATCGTTCCGCAAAGGTTGCCGCCCAGCGTGACTTTTACCTGTACGCTATGGTCGGCGACCCGTCCGCACGCTTTCGTCAGCAGCGGGAAAAGGTCCGATTCAGTGATGGCCGATAAGGTCACGCCTGCCCCGAAATGGAGTGTTCCGTTGTCCGGTCCATAATCGCGGCACTCGGGGATATACTTGATGTCGATGACGGCGTCCGGCTGTATGTCGTTCACCCTCGCCATGGAGATGATCTCCGTGCCCCCGCCATAGTAATAGGGCCTTTTGCCCGCACTTTGGAGCGTGAAATAGGTGTCCACGGCTTCCCGGATCGTATCCGGGCGGTAGTAGTCAAAGTTGAAAGGGATCATGCCGTCCCTCCCGTTTTGGCCCGCCACAGGGCTTCGAATGTGATCGGCAGGCTGTCCAGTTCCACCCCCGCCGCGCGGGATAATGCGTTTGCGAGTGCGGGCGCCATGCCCAGGATACCGTGTTCGGCGATGCCTCTCGCCCCGTAAGGCCCGTCCGGGTTTGGCGTTTCCACGAAGTGGACGCTGTATTCGGGCCCTTCCGCGTAATGGAGTACCTTGTATGTCCGCAGGCTGCTGTTCTGTACCTTCCCGTTTTCGTCATAAATGAAGTGTTCCCGCGTCGCCATCCCCAGCCCCATGCTCATGCTCCCTGTCACCTGTCCCGCCGCCAGGGAAGGATTGATGACCTTCCCGGCATCGATGACCGTGACGGCTTTCAGCAGCCTGTAAGTGAGATCTTGCTGATCGTATTCGATCTCCACGCCCTGCGCGCCCATTGTCCAGTAGGGTCCGGGCCTCCCCTTTCCCGTCTCTCGGTCCAGCTTTGTCAGGTGTGTCATGATATAGCTGCCCCGGCCGATCACCTGGCCTCCCACCGCATTGCCGTCCGCGTATTCCACGCCGAATACCAGGTCCCGGAAAGGCAGGTACTGGCTGGGTTCGCCTTTCAGGTAGATCCGCTCCTCCCCCAGCTCCACGTCGGATTCGTCGCACCGCATCGAGATGGCGGCGATTTTTTTCATCTGCCGGATCGCGTCCTCCGCCGCAGCGAGGATGGCTTTCCCCACCATATAGGTCGATACGCTCGCCACCGTTTTCCAGTGCTCCGGGCAGAGCCGCGTATCGATTTCGGTATTGATATGGATCTTGTTCGCATCCATCCTCAGGGCGTCGGCGAGTATCTGTGGGAGGACGGTGTGCATCCCCGGACCGCATTCCACTGCGCTGCAGTTCAGGTTCACGCACCCGTCTGGGCAAAATGTGATGACCGCGCCGGCAGTCGCGTCCGTCGGGGAACTGGATGTCTTGATGATAAGGGAGATGCCCTTGGCCCGGATTTTTCCATTCCCCGTCTCGGTACGGATACCCTCGTCATAATGGATGGCTTCTTTCAGCTTATCCATGCACGCGTCGATGTTCCCCGCGTTGTTCAGGGTGATCTTTTGCTGTGTGGTGCAGGTGTCCCCCTGCCGCAGGGCGTTGATCCTGCGCAGTTCCAGCGGGTCCATGCCCAGCACATTTGCCAGTTTGTCCATCGTACGCTCCATGCAGTAGGTGGAGAGTTCATGTCCGAAGCCGCGGAAGGACGTGGCATAGACATGGTTGGTATAGATGCACAGGGCGTCGCACTGGATGTTATCCACCCTGTATGCGCCTGCGCAGTTTGCTGCGGCCGCCATCGTCATCCTCGGCCCCGTATCCGCATAGGCCCCCGTGTCGATGAGATAGGTGATCTCCAGGGCCTTGATCTTCCCGCTTGCATCCGCGCCGATTTTTACGCTCGCATCCGCGCCGATCTTGGCGCCGCTGGAGAGGAAGGTCTCCTCCCGTGTGAGCGCCAGCCGTACCATTCGCCCGCCCACGGCTTTGGATGCCAGGTACGCCAGCATCTCGGGGTGTGGGTTCACTTTCCCGCCGAACCCCCCGCCCACCAGCGGTGTATGCACCACCACCTGCCCTTCCGCTGCCTTGAGGCAGTGCGCGATTAGTTTCCGGCTCGCATGGGGAGCCTGTGAGGAGGTAAATAGGTTGATGGTTCCGTCGGGTGATATCTCTGCTCTGGCGTTCCGCGTTTCCATATAGACATGGTTCATCTGCGGGAGCGTATAGTTTGCCTGGATGACCACGGTGCTTTCCGCCCATCCTTTCGCCATTTCGCCTTTGCGTATCTTCGCCCGGTGTACGATATTGGTCCCCGGCTCCGGGTACATCTCCTCGATCATCTTTTCGTACTGCTCCATGTTTTCGTGCAGTACCGGCATCCCGCCGGTGATGGACTGGGACGGGCTGTTGATGACGATGAGCGGTTGATAGGTGATTTGGATCTTCCGGACCGCCTGGGCTGCCTGCCATTCTTCATCCGCGATGGCGATGGCGACGGGTTCACCGTAGTACCTGACTTTTTGGCAGGCCAGGACAGGCATGTCGCGTATCAGTGAACCGGTCAGGATGCTGTCCTGTTCCCCGGTTATGATGGCATGGATGCCGGGGGTATGAAATGCCTCGGTAGTATCGATGGACTCTATCGTGGCGTGGGCCTGCGTGCTTGTCAGCAGCCTCGCATGGAGCATGGCTGCACAGCCTGCGTCGTCATTGTATCTTGCAGTCCCTGTGGCCTTGCTCCAGGCGTCTTTCCGGATGATGTCCTTTCCCACTACGTTTGGGTCCAACGCAACACGGCTCCTTTATGGGTGTTGAAACAATGCGGTTACTTGTTTATTCATGCCCATGCCCTTCCGTTTTATGAAATCCTTCGGAAAAACATAATGTATTTGTCTGACACGAACCTATTTCGGCAAGTGAAGTATACTGTAGTATCTTTCTGTATTTGGGTGGTTGTCATGGCGCTGTCTACACGTGAAATGTTCGCAAGATTGATCCGGTGTGAGGCCGGCGGCGAGGGGATCAACGGGATGAGGGCGGTCGCCAGCTCCATCATGAACAGGGTGAATGTAGCCTACGGCGAGTATCTCCGGACGGGTCAGGGTGATCTCAGGCGTGTCATGCAGCAGCCCTACCAGTACACGTGCATGTATACGTTTATCGGCGGTCAGGATAATCCCCAGAATATCTGGGCCTACCCCCCGGATCAGATCCATTATGATGTCGCGGATTGGGCGCTTTCAGGCAATATCATGCAGGGCATCGATGATAGTCTATGGTATATGAATCCCTTTTCCCCCAGATGCCCGACTTATTTCCCTTATAATATGACCGGCGTCATCCATAACCGGTTCGGGGAACACTGTTTCTTCATCCCCACGGCCTTGTATGCCGAGACCTGATGAAAGGTTGCCTGGGTAAGCCTGTTGTGCGCGTTATGGATTGCACCTTTTCCCCCGTTCAACACGGGGTGGTTCCCTATTCTCATCGATTGTTATAATGCCATCCCGCATTTCATATTCTGCATCGTGGAGGTCTTTACAAAGCATTTCGAACGGGTGATAGGGTTGTATTTCACAAGAACGAAGCGTATCGGCCTTGCCGCTGTCTCACTGGCCTTGATCGGCACCGTCATCCTGTGGGCTAGCGGTGTATTTGCCCCGAAGGCGGTTTCTGCTCCTTCGCCACCCACCGTTTCCATGGAGTACATGTGGTATTACATACCTGCCGGCCATGGCAAACAGCCCTATCCCATGGAGAAGGCACGGTTCATCAAAAAGCACGATGTAGTATACGTTGGGAGGCCTGATCGAAAAGTCATCTATCTCACGTTTGATGACTGCCCTGAAAACGGCAATATTCCGGCTATTTTGGATGTTCTTGAGGCGCATAGCGCCACCGCGGCCTTTTTCATGACGGAGGTCTTCATACGCAGGCATCCCGATGTCGTCCGCAGGATGGCCGATGATGGGTATCTTGTCTGCAACCACACGTCGCATCACGTGGCTGTGACGAGGCTCAGCTATGAGAAGTTCCGTGCGGAGCTCAAAGGTGTGGAGGATGCGTACAGGTCGGTCACCGGAAAGGAACTGGCCAAATACTTCCGGCCTCCCCAGGGCAGTTTCACGGAACGGACGCTGGCGTATACGGAGGATCTGGGCTATACCACGGTATTCTGGTCCTTCCGGTATGTGGACTGGGAGGTAAACAGCCAGCCCTCCGAGCAAAAGGCGTTTTCCACCATCATCCATGAAACACACCCCGGCGCCGTCGTCCTGCTCCACTGCCAGTCAAAGACCAATGTAAAGGTCCTGGACCGTGTATTGGATGAATGGGAGCAGGAAGGGTACGTGTTTGATAGCCTGGATGACCTTACCGGCGGAGATTCTGTCCCGGTCAAGCGATCATCGCAATGAGCCATTGTAAACATCCGGCTGCACTTGCCGGTATGGATCATCCTGCTCGGTATAAACATCTCTTTTCCGGTCTTTCCGAAGGTTGAATTCATTGTCTGCGGCATATAATATCCCTGCTGTTAAAAGGGAGTGTGCTAGGCTTGTACACGATTTTCCTGCGTGCCCTCATCCTTTATATATTGATGATCCTCACCATGCGTTTCATGGGCAAGCGCCAGATCGGGCAGCTCCAGCCTTTTGAGTTGGTCATTACCATTGTGATCGCCGAAGTGGCTGCTACGCCCATGTCCAATCTGGGTATCCCCCTGATCTATGGCGTTATCGCCATTGTTGCTCTGTTTATTGCGCACAATATCCTAGCTTTCGGCGCATTTAAAAGCCAGCGGTTCCGCGGCATCATATCGGGCAAACCCACCATCATCATCAGCAACGGCCGTATCCTGCAGGATGAGATGGCGAAACTGAATTTTAACCTGGATGAACTGCTCGAACACCTCCGGGTAAAAAATGCGCCGGCCGTTTCCAAGGTTCAGTACGCGATCCTTGAAACCAACGGCCAGCTCTCCGTCATCCTCAAGCCGGAATCCCGCCCCCTCACCCCGCAGGATATGCAGATCCCCGCGCAGCCCGGTATGTTTCCCGTTGCGCTGGTGGTGGATGGCAAGGTCGATGAAGAGAATCTCCGACTGATAGCGCGCAACCGGGACTGGCTGGAGAAGCATCTGGCCCTTGCGGGCTTCCCGAAACCGGCAAAGGTTTTTCTTGCATCCATAGACGATTCCGGGCAGATGTTCATCCAGGGCTGCATGCCCGATGACCGTACGGCTTATCATGATACGCAGGAGAAAAAGCCATGAAGAAGAAAGGGTTGCTGCGGCTGCTCTCCGTCCTGGTTTTACTGGTCGTTGCCATCGTGCTTTTCGCGTTATGGGAAGGCTATATCAAGTCCAGTTCTGATGAACTCCTGTCGATTGTGGAGGAGGCCGGGAAATACGGTCTGCAGGAGCAATGGGAGCAGGCGCGCGCAAGTCTGGATCGATTCGATGCAAAATGGAAGGAAATGCGGGATCTGTGGCAGGCTTTCATCGACCACGGCGAGATCGATAATATCAGTTTTTCCTTCGCCCGGGCCAGGGCGCTTGCGGATATCGAAAATCTGGATAACTATGCGCCCGAAATATATGCCCTCGAGGAGATGCTGCGCCACATCCCGCGAAGGCAGATGCTCACATCGGGTAATTTGTTTTAAGCATCGGCATACGAAAGAATCCGGAGTCAATACCCGGGATTCTTTATTTCATAATCATAGTGGTTTGTCATTATTCTTTACGCACTTCGTCATAGAGCGCGTAGATGTTCTCCACCGGTGTATCGGCCTGCAGCAGGTGTGAAGAGGTACAGATGTACCCCCTGTTGTCGAACGCCCGTTTGTAGCGCGCCACTTCCGCCCGCACTTCTTCGGGTGTCCCGTTCACCAGCACGCCCTGGATGTCGATGCCGCCGTGGAAGCATATCTTCCCGCCGAAATCCCTGGCCAGTGCCTCGGGTTGCATGTCCGGCGAACACGGCTGTATGGGATCCAGCACGTCCACGCCCGCGGCGATGAGGTCGGGTATGAAGGGATGCACCATGCCGCAGGAGTGGAAGAAAAATGCCGCGCCCATGTCGTGTATCGCATCGGCCATGCGCTTGATGTAAGGGATGACGAAGGTGTGCAGCATCTCGCGGGAGATCAGCGTGTCGATCTGGCTGCCCAGGTCGGTATAGATCAGGAAAAGGTCGATCCGCCCCTTGCTGGCCTTGAACGCCCGCCTGTAATCCTCGATATAAAAATCGGTGAATACGTTGCACAGGTAATGGCAGAATTCAGGCCGTATGATCATGTCCTCAAAGAAGTTTTCCATCCCGCGCACCAGGCTCGGCCGCTCCCAGATATCCCCCGTCCCGTACAGGATGGCCCGTCCCGTATAGCGGTCGCATTGTTCTGCGATCCGGCTGTAATCGAAGTCGTCGTTTCTGACCCAGTCAAAACCTTTTAGCTCCTGCATCGTGTCTGCGCTGGCAAGGGCTCCTAGCATGTCCTCGCGCACCGGGCCGTACTCGCTTTGCTTGTATACGTATCGTTCGCCCCAGTAGTTCTGGTAAAAGCCGTCACACTTTTTCTCCGGGGGTGGGATGGCGTCAATGTGGCGGATATCCGAGCCTAATGAATCCATCAGCGCGTCTGCGTCCCGTACCCCGGTATGGCGGAATATTTTTTCCAGCGTCACGTTTTCCGCCCGGAAATTATAGGGGACCCGGTCGGTGGGGCGGCTCTTGATCGCCGCCAGCACCCTTTCCCTGCTGTTCATCTGCATACCTTTTACCCCCATTGCATGACCTTTGATCTGCTTGAACATTATTTGTTATCTGACTCCAAATTTGTAAACCGTGGTGTAGTGGTAGGTATCCCCCGCTCTCAATATCGGGGAGGAAAAGTGCTTGTGTTTCACGCTGTTCGGGAAATACTGTGTTTCCAGGCAGAAACCGTTGCGTCTGTGGTATACGGCCCCGCCCTTCCCCGTGATGCTCCCGTCCAGGAAGTTCCCGCTGTAAAATTGTATCCCGGGTTTGTCTGTGAAGACCTCCATACAGCGGCCGGATTTCGGATCGAATGCTTCGGCAGCCTTTTGTAAACCTTTGCTGTTATTTTTGTTTACTATATAGTTGTGATCATATCCCCGGCCGTTTTTCATCTGCTCACAGACTTCCTCATCCTTGAATCCTTCGCCGATCACGATGGGTCTCGTGAAATCCAGCGGCGTGCCCTTCACATCCCGTATCTCGCCCGTGGGGATGCATTCGCTGTTGATCACGGTGAATGTATCCGCGTTCAATTGCAGTACATGGCCGGTGATGCTCCCCGCGTCATGCCCCGCCAGGTTGAAGTAGGCATGGTTCGTGAGGTTGATGATGGTATCCTTGTCCGATACTGCAGAGTAATCCAGCCCCAGGGACCCGTCCTCATCCAGCGTATAAACGACTTTCACGTCCAGCTTGCCCGGGTAGTTCTCCTCCCCGTCTTCGCTCGTGTAGGTGAGTTCCAGCCTGTCCTGTCCTTTGTCGGATAGGATGCGTGCATCCCACAGCTTTTTCTGGAAGCCTTCCTTGCCGCCGTGCAGGTGGTTGTTGCCGTCGTTTTTGTACAGCTTGTATGTCTTGCCGTTCAGTTCAAATTCAGCGTTTTCGATCCGGTTGGCAAAGCGTCCCACCAGCGCGCCGAAGCAGGCGGGGTTTTTCAGGTAGGGCCCAAATTCGTCGAAACCCAGCGTGACGTCCGCCATCTTCCCATCTTTGTCGGGCGTGAGGATGGATGTGATGATACCGCCGTAATTGGTGATGGATGCCTTCATGCCTTTGGAATTGGATAGCGTGAAAATGGATACCGGCCGCCCGTCCGGCATTTTCCCGTAGGCTTTGTTTTCGGTGATCATGGATCATCCCCCTTATCTCATTGGATTTATCATCATGCAATGTTATGGTCGTCTATCGGTTAAATAGTGCTTCCACTTCGGCCAGGCTCGGCAGCGAGTCCTGCGCGCCCCGTCTGGATACGGTGATGGAGCTGGCCGCCGCCGCGAAGGCAGCCGCTTCATCCACGGTTTCGCCTTTTACCAGGGAGTATGCAAACGCGCCGAGGAAGGAGTCGCCTGCGCTGGTCGTATCCACGGCCTGTACCTTTCTTGCCGGGGTATGGGATATGCCGCCTTCAGTTGCATAAACGCACCCTTCAGCACCCAGCGTGATGACCGGTGTCGGGATGCCCCGCTTTATGAGCACTTCAGCTGCTTGTTTTGCGCTCGGGATATCCCTTACTTCTACCCCGGCCATATCCGAGGCTTCGATCTCGTTTGCCATGAGGATATCGATGCACCGGAAAAGTTCGGTATCGATCTCCCTGTATGGGGAGGGGTTGAGCAGCGTCTTCACGCCGAAATGTCTTGCCAGTCTGAACGCTTCACGTACTGCCTCGTATGGGACCTCCAGCTGTGCGATCAGCATCGCGCTTTTTTTGATCAGGTCTTCCGCGTCGTGCACGGTTTCAGTTGTGACCTGATGGTTTGCCCCCAGGTCCACGATGATCACGTTGTTCCCCTCATGGAGGATGATCACGGCTGTGCCCGTAGGCGCATCCTTGCTTATCTGGAGTTGATCCACATTCACACCGTTGGATTTCAGGTTTTCTGTTAATCTCTGCCCGAACAGGTCGTGTCCCACTTTGCCGATCATATGGGCATTTGCGCCCAGCTTGCCCAGCGCCACCGCCTGGTTCGCGCCCTTGCCGCCGGGACCGCTTACAAATCCATTGCCGCGGATGGTTTCCCCCATCTTCAGCGGTTTCGTGGACTCGATGGAAAGGTCCATATTCAGGCTGCCAAGCACCGTGATGATATCGCGCATCTTTTATCCCTTCGTATTAAACAGCTTGATATTGATTGAAGCATTGATCTTTTGATAGCAAAATCGAATCGTCCATAGGGCGAATCAGGATTCGCCCTGGACACCGCAGTTCTTAATTTTTAACTCTAAATTCTTAATTGTGTTAAGCCCACCACATGGCGCCCGGTTTCTCCCGGATGATCACGCGGTTCAGGAGTTCATACGCCTTCATGAGGCCCTCGTCCTTTGACATGGAGCTGTCTTCATGCTCGATGCTGACGACGCCGTCGTAGCCGGTCAATGCAAGCGCGTCGATGATCCCTCTCCAGTACCGCTCGTCGTTGCCGTACCCCACCGTGCCGAATACCCAGGCTCTTTGTTCAACATGCGAATAATGTTTGGTATCCAGGTTGCCGTTCCTGCGCACGTTGCGGGCAAAGACCCGCGTGTCCTTGGCGTGCATGTGGAAGATCGCGCCGCGCAGCGAGAGGATCGCCTCCGGGATGTCGATGCCCTGCCAGATCAGGTGGCTCGGGTCGAAGTTGCTTCCGATGGCCTCCCCCACGGCCGAACGCAGCTTCAGCAGCGTCTCCGGGTTGTATACGCAGAAGCCGGGGTGCATCTCCAGCCCGATCTTCGTCACGCCGTAGTTCGCCGCCTCTTTCACCGCCCACTTCCAGAATGGGACCAGCACCTCGTTCCACTGGTATTCCAGCATGGAGAGATATTCTTCCGGCCACGGGCATGTGATCCAGTTGGGCGTCTCGTCCTTCGGTCCGCCGCCCGGGCAGCCCGAGAAGTTGGCGATGGTGTCGATGCCCAGCTTTTCGGCCAGGCGGATCGTCTGCAGGAAGGCTTCCTTATGCTTTTCTGCCTCCCCCGGTATGGGGCTTATGGGGTTGCCCGAGCAGTTCAGCTGGCTGATAGGGAGCCCGTATTTTTCGATGGTGTCCTTGAATTCCTGGAGTTTGGCTTTGCTGCCCAGCAGCGGTTCGGGGTCGCAGTGCGCAGGCGGGGCAAGCTTGCCGGTGTACAGTTCGACGGTTTGGAAACCCATGCTTTTGACCTTGGAAAGCATCTCGGCCAGAGGGAGGTCCGAATACAACGCAGTGAAAAGTCCGAGTTTCATTCTTTGCCGCACCCCTTTATTCACAGTTTGAAGTAGTCTTTGGCGTTTTGGTATAAAAGTCGCCTTGCGATATGGTCTGCATCGCAAAACGAAAGTCTCTTTTCATCCACCAGTTCCGAAAGCGTCCGGGCAAAGCAGTCTTTAATGAGCATTGACTTGCCGTATGCCCAGTCCACGCAGTAGGCGTCCGAGAAATATCCAAACCACTTGTTGAGGGGAAGCCGTTCCAGCCGCTGCCGGATGACCCTGCGTATGGTGGAAGGGTAAAAGTTATGCCACCAGAAACCGGCCGCGTAGACGTTCTGCGTTTCACGGATGATGGTGCATAGCGTTGTATCCTGGTAGTCGCTCCCGTTGTAGAGGATGAAGTCGATTCCCGTGTACCGGTTCGCCAGGTTTTCGATGGCGTACAGCGTATCTGCATCCAGCTTGCTTGCAGTCTCGTATTTCAGCGGCTCCGCGCCCAGGCTGATGGAGACCGCCGCTTTTTTGCAGTGTCTTTCGAGCGTTTCGAAGTATTTGTTGTTGATGTAGTTGGCATAGATGTCGCGCTCAGGTTCCCCTGCCGACTTCCGGTTTTTCAGTGCTTTGGACATCTGTTCCGCCGTCACATCTCCGTAATGAATGTCTGTGGAAAAGTGTGTGGGCAGGCTCACGATCCTGTCAAACGGGATCTTGGAGACATAGGCCTCCATCGCCTCATCCACCTGCTCCACCGTTTCGATCCTGCGGCGGGAAGCATACAGGACTTCATCGACGGTCACGGGGATGGGACCCTCGGGTTCCTTTTGGGACGACGCCACCTCCAGTTCAAACAGGGGGGCATCGTGGATGCCATACTGGTTGCGCGTAAAAAAAGCCCATTCCAGGCTGTAGAAAAACTTACTGTTTGAAAGGCCGTGTTTCCTGCAGTATTCGGTGTTGACCGAAACGATATTAGCTTTTTTCAGGATCTCGTCTGCATAACCGCTCTTGTACCTTTCCCGGATGATATGGTCGGCCTGTTTCCAGTTGCCGGGTGTGATATCCCCGTCCACGCCGTAGAGGTCTTTGAGGATCCGTTTTGCGATCGAAAACGTGCTGGAATACTGCACATTTTTGATAAAGGGGATCGCATTACGCAGGCGCGTCTCTGTTTCCGCTTCGTCCGGCTGCTCCGAAAGGCGGCTCCCATCCGGGCATCCTGCGCTGTACAGTTCGGATACGATCATATGGTAAAGCAATATGTCATGCAATCCCCTTGCAGACAAATGCGCCAGGTCGGTATGCGTGTGTATGTCGATCAGGGGTATCCTGTCGATCTGCTCGGCTAAACGCCTGTAACTTTTCATCTATCCTCCGCAGCTCGCAAGCCATGATGCACACGGCTCGCGTTTGAAGTATCCTGCTCAGGGCCTGCCAAACGGGGCTTGGATTACCCCGGTAATAGCGTTCGCCCATGGCTGCTTTTTTCAGTGTGCTATTGCCGTACGGCGGGTCTCCTGTTGTAGATGATCAGCAGCAGGATGAGCATCGCGCCCATGATCACGTTGCGTATCGGTATCGCCGTGTTGATTGACGAGAGGAAAAGGCTCAGCGTCATCAGCATGAGTGTTCCGGTGAATGTGCCGAAATAGCTGGATTTGCCCCCCGATAACAGCGTTCCGCCGATGACCACCGCGGCGATGGATTGCATCGTATAGCCGTCAAATGTGGCGATCTGCAGCTGCCTGAAATATCCCGCGCCCACAAATCCCCCCAGTCCGGCGATCAGTCCGCCGATGGCGTAGGAGAGCATCGTGACGCGCCTTGCGCGGATGCCTGTCAGCATCGATGCGGTATAATTGGTGCCCACCATGTTCAGGCGCGCGCCGTATTG
This sequence comes from Bacillota bacterium, assembly GCA_023454175.1. Lineage (GTDB taxonomy): Bacteria > Bacillota > Clostridia > Christensenellales > JAEXRW01 > JAEXRW01. The sequence continues at coordinate 82,581 of JAEXRW010000003.1, forward strand.
TGTCCGGGTAAAGAAGATTACGACCAGTATGTAAAAACCGATCGCCACGAGGAATATCCCCGGGATCACGCCGAAAAGACGGTACGAAAAAACGTTCGCCAGCTCCTCGGATACCGTGCCCCTGGGATAGGCGCCCGTGAATATGGGCTGGAACTTGGTCAGTACGTTCGACATGCACAGTGTGAGGATCAAGGCCGGGATCTTGATATACGCCACGCCCGCGCCGTTGATCAGGCCGATCACAAATCCAAATGCCAGGCACGCCAGTATGGCGGGGACCAGCATTTCATTTTTCCCGTACATGATCTCCACGGTCAGGCACGCAGTCGTGGACATGATGGCGCCCGTGGAAAGGTCGATGCCGCCCGACGTGATGATCACCATCTGGCCCGCGCTTGCAAAAAGCAGCATTGCGGAGTTTGCCAGCACCGCGCCTACCGCAGTGGCCAGCCAATCCCAAAATGTCAGCTGGGTGTCGCTGGATCGTGTGAGCGCCATGACCACAAATAATGCCAGGGCAAGCAGGAGGGCCATCACGGAAGTGCTTGTCAGTGTGGTTTTCAGCTTCCTGATATTCTCGTTCATTCTGATTCGGCCTCCTTTTTGCTCTCATCGATCCGCATGATGTTTTTCACTTTACCCTTGGTTCTGCTGCTGGCCACGATCGCCAGTACGATGCCCAGCATCGTGATGAGCTGCGCGGCAAAATCCTGATAGTAGGTGGAAACGGAAAAGCCCTTTATGAATGACGGGATGAATTTGGTGAACATGTAACTCGTAGCGTTGTTGACCAGCACCATGAAAAATGCACCCAGGATGCCGCATATCATCGTCCCCCATCCGCCCGTGATCAGCACGCCGCCGATCAGCGCCGCCGCGATAGCCTGGAGCGTCTTGATGTCGCCGTTGATGGGGTTGGAGCTCGCCAGCATCAGTGTCCACGCAAGACCGGCCAGGCCCACAAAAGCGCCGCTCAGCGTATAGCTTTTGATGGTTGTTTTGACGGTCGAAATGCCCGTGAGGTATGTGGAGCGTTCGTTCCCGCCCAGAGCGAACATCTCCTTTATGGAGGAACGCTTCTTCAGGAAGAACCAGATGAGGATTAGGACGATCAGCAGGAATACCGGGTCGGGTATCCCAAATACATCCCCCTGGTACGCTTTCCATAGTTCCGTCGGCACCTTGCCTTGCGGCCTGTCGCTGATCATCAGGTTGATCCCCCTGATGATGAAAGCCATGCCGTAGGTCGCCAGCATGGGCGGTATACGGAATACGCCCACGATCACGCCGTTGAAATAGCCCACGAAGACTGCCAGCAGGAAGGCTGTGATATAGGAGGCCCATATCGGGAAACCGGGTACGAGTGTCGGCATCATCACCGCGAATACGTTCACAAATGACATTGTGATGCCCGAGGAAAGGTCGATGTTTCCCCCGATCAGCACGATGACCTGCGCGATCGTCAGTATCACGAGCGGCAATGCGCTGTTAAAAAGGTTCTGCATGCTGTCCTTGGTAAAAAACGCGCCGCCTTCCATTGCAATGTTCAGGATGATGATCGCAAGGATCAGAACGGTCCCCATGTATTCGGGTTTCCGCTTGAACTTGCGGTAAAAGGCAGCTACTCCTCCGTCACTCTGTTTCACGATGCCCTATCTCCTTTTCCAATAAACTTGTTCCTGTACTGGTTCACTTCAGGCCCAGCATGGCCGATACCAGTTGTTCCTCGGTCCTGCTGTCCCCTTCGAGCACCGCGTGGATATTACCCTCAAAAAATACGTAGATCCGGTCCGAGACCTCCAGCAGTTCGTCATTGTCGCTGGATACCATGAGGACGGTCGTTCCGGCGTCGGAGATGCTGCGCAGGATCTTGTGCATTTCACGCCGGGTCATCACATCCACGCCCTTTGTCGGGTCGTCCAGCAGCAGGATCTGGGGCGTGATGAAGATCCACCGGCCGAATACCACTTTCTGTTGGTTTCCGCCTGAAAGCGAACTGATGGGATTGTTGATGTTGCCGATCTTGATGTCCAGGTCACTGACCATTTTCTGCGTGGTCCTGTTGACCCTTCTTTTGGAAAAGTAGCGTATATCCCCCTTCTGGGCCAGCCTTGCGCTGTAAATGTTCTCGCCAATCGCGCGCTGGGCAAATACGGATTCACGGTTGCGGTCGCCCGAGATGAACCCGATGCCGTCCCGCACTGCGTCTGCGGCATTCGTATATTTCACCGTTTTGCCTCTGATGACGACTTTTCCGCTGTTGTAGGGGTTGGCGCCGTACAGGGCGCGCAGGAACTGCGACTGTCCCTGCCCTTCCAGCCCGCCGAGGCCGATGATCTCTCCCTTTTTCACCGACATGGTTGCATTGTTTACGTAGCCGTTGATGCACAGATCCTCCACATACAGTACGGCGTCTGCTGCTTCGTGCTCCGTACTGCGCGCACTATGGGTGGCAGTCTCCGGCATTTTCCCCGTCATGTGGTATACGACCGAATCGATCTTCGTTTCCGATAGGTCCACGTCTGCTACCGACTCCCCGTTGCGCAGGATGACTGCGCGCGAGGCGATCCTGTAGATCTCGCCCAGCCTGTGTGTGACCACCACGATGGAGGTGCCCGCCTGCGCCAGTTCCTTGAGGTTCTTGAAGAGCAGTTCCACTTCGGTATGGTGCAGCGTCGCCGTGACCTCGTCCAGCAGAAGGATGTCCGGATTCCATGATATCGCTTTCACGATTTCGATCATGCTCAATGTTGAGGGCGGCAGATCAGCGGGATAATCGTTCAGATCGCAGGTAATATCGAATTTTTGAAACAGGGATGCGACATAAGCCTTGTTGGCCTTTTCGTCGATCCTGCCGGTTTTTCCTTTTTTGAAGTGCCCCAGCATGACGTTCTCATACACGCTCATGAGCGGCAGCAGGCTGAGTTCCTGGTATGCAACGGCTATTTTCAGTTTCCTGGATAGCTCGCTGCTGTGGATTTTGACCTCTTTGCCGTTGATGGCGATGGTCCCGGAGCCGTGGCGTACGGAGCCTCCCAGGATCTTGATCAGCGTGGATTTGCCCGAGCCGTTTGCGCCCAGCAATGCCACGATCTCGCCTTTGTCAATTTGGAATGAAGCGTTCTTCAGCGCCTGGACTGCGCCGAATGCCTTGCTGATGTTTTTCATTTCGAGCAAAGCGGCCATCTCCCTTTCATTCAGAATTGGGGGCTGGTTATACATGGTGATTTGGATTCAGGGGGATGAATATCTTTCACTTGGGCCGGAGATTTGTTTTCATAATTATACCATTTTATAGATGCGGAGTATATAAAACCGGTTGTTGAATCCCATAAAGCCCACGCGGCAACCTGGCCGCGTGGGCTTTTGAGATTACGCCTGAAACTTGTGACTGTTTAAGATTGTAGGTCAATTTTCTCTTATTTGAAGAAAGCGTCGGCCTGTTCGTCCGTCAGGTAAGTGGACATCTGGTCGGTTTCCGCAGCATCCTTCCACTTGGTGATGGCTTCCTGCAATGTCGCGGGGGTCACCTGGTAGGAAGGAGTGTAATAAGCTACCTGCGTGCCGTTTTTGTCGGTCTTGAGCATGCCGTCTTTGAACGCTTTGCCCTGGGCCATGCGCACCGCGAGTTTGAGGGCGCTGGCGCCGATGCCCGGAGGATTCTCGATGACCTGGAAGTCGATGACCATCTTGTCCTTGTTGATCCTGTCGAGCATGCGGATGTAGCCTACGGTTTCATCGGAGGTCATGAATTGCGGATAGGGTGCCTTGGCTTCTTCGATGGCCTGGAGGATGCCTACGCAGGCTTCTTCCGTCAGGATCGCATCATATTTGATGCCTTTGGCGATGACTTCGCTCATGAGTTTCTTGGATTCCACATCGCTCCAGCTGTGTGCTCCCTGGTATACGATCTTGAAGTTGGGATGCTCTTTCAGTTTGGCATTCCAGATGTCGCCGCGCAGTCCTGAGCCTGTCGTTCCGGGCATTCCGCTGAAGTTGACGACATTGACTTCCTTGTCGCCGAAGTGCTTGACCATGGCGTCAAAGTTCACGCCTGCCCATACGGACTGGTCCGTCTGCACGCCGACCACGCCGGGATACGGATAGATATTGTCTACCGGAACGGCGATGATGCCTTTTTCCTTTGCTTTTTCAAAGCATGCATCGAGTCCGCTGCTGCCGCCTGCATTGATGAGGATGATATCATATCCGTCATTGATGCACTGGTTGAAATACTGTACTTCGAGGGCTGGGTCCTGATTGGGGCACAGTGCCTGGTATTCGGAGATGATGCCCGCTTTGATGTAAGCGTCAGCGACTTCCTTGACCTGGGCATCATAGGTTGAACGCCAGCCATGCGCATTTGTCCAGTCAATGGAAGCGACCTTCAGGGCCTTCTTGGCAGGCTCTACAGATGCTGCCGGTGCGGTGGTAGCCGGTGCTACGGTGGGGGCGGTTGTGCTCTGAGTGGGGGGTTGGGTGGTGCAACCCACGCATAACACAGCGAGAATCGCGACCGCCAGGATGACCGTCAGTAGCTTTTTCAATTCTGTCTCCTCCTTGATTGTATTTGTCGAGGCGGACTGCCTCAAGAGAGCTAAATGATGAGTTTATTTAAGTGTTTTACAAAGTGGTTACTTTTATTATACATACACACTTTTTTGTTGTCAACAGGCTTTTTGTACGGTTCATTTATGCCGTTTTTTTATCGGTTGTTGCTTGTCTCGGGAAATGCCATCCCCGGGCGGAGCGGTCACCGTGGATGTCGTCATTCGCAGAACGTTCAGAATGGATATTTTCCTGTGCCTCCGTCTGCTTTGCGTCAAGTGATGTATTGGATCGCAAGCGCAGCCGCTCCGATGAGCGCCGCATCGTAGCCGAGGCCGGTTTTTTCTATCGTAACATGTTTGCTGGCCTCGCGGTACGTCATTCTGTTTACAGTTCTGAGAAGTTCAGGGTAGAAAAGATCGAATGCGCCCGATATTCCGCCGCCGATGATCGCTTTTTGGGGATTTACGGCATTGATCACCGCAGCCATCGCCTTGCCGATATAATAGCCTTCCTGGTTGAATATTTCGATCGCCAGCGGATCGCCTTTGCGTGCCAGTTCGGCGATAGCCCTCGCGTCCGGCTCCCCGCCGTCTATTTCTTTCGATCCGCCCTGCTCCAGGTAACGGCGCTGGATGCCCGGTCCCGCCGCCTGCGCATCCAGGCAGCCATGGTTCCCGCACCCGCATGGGTAACCGCCATGCTCCTCCACACAGATATGTCCGAATTCGCCTGCGTTGAAATAGGCGCCCCGGTAAACCTGCCCGCTGAGGAAAAGTGCGCCGCCGCACCCGTTGCTCACGGTCTGCCACATGAAGTCCGTGCAGTCCCTGCATATGCCGAAGAGTTTTTCCCCCAGCGCGCAGTTGTTCACATCGTTGTCTATGCGTGCCGGCAGTTTGAAACGGTCTGAAAGGATCTCGCCGATGGGCACATCGCGGATGCCTGAAAAGCAGGCTTCCACCCACAGTCCTTTGTTGGGGTCGGCCAGCCCCGGGATGTTCACGCCGATTGCGTCCGCCGGGATACCGGGGTTGTTCTGCATCAGTTGCGTCGAAGCCTCCAGGATCGTACCCAGCACTGATTCCCGGTCCAGCTTTTCCCAGCGGTGTTTTTCCTTGGCCAGCACCGTTCCGCCTGCGTCCACCAATCCCGTGACCAGCTTCGATCCTCCGATGTCGATGCCCAAAACCGCCTTCGCCTGCTTTTGCATTTGTTCTCGCACTCCTTACGTTAACTGCCGAAATGCTCCTGGAACCGTTGGAGGATGGCTTCCCTGCTGGCTGTCCCCGTGGTGCCGATCTGTTGCACGGTGATGCTGGCCGCCAGGTTGGCTACCAGCGCCGCCTCTTCGCTTTCTGCTCCGCAGCATAATGCGCTCACGATGCCCGCCGTGGCCGCATCCCCCGCCCCCACGATATCAATAGGGCCGCTCACCGGGATGGCGGGGATCGTTTTGGCGCTGTCCCCCTGCGTTACGATCATGCCGCTCTCCCCCCGTGTGATGAAAACGCGCCTCCCCGTTCTCTGCGACATCATGAGGGCACAGGACTGAATGGTCTCTTCATCGGGTTCGTCTTGGAAGTCAGGGTAAACCGCTCGGACAGCCTCCAGGTGGTTGCATTTGATGATGATATCCTGGAATTTGAGCGTATGCGCCCGTGAATCGGCATAAATGATGAGATCCTTCCGCTCCCTGCCCAGCTCCGCCAGGGCTTTGCGTACACCTTCGGTGATCACGCCCGTGTTTTCCTCCACCACCTGGTCCAGTGCGATCACGGCGTCCACCTTCCTGCTGATCTCATATAAGCTGTCGATCACCCTGTTTTCAACGTCCGGCGGCACGCTTCCCCTGTTGCGGATATCCAGCCGGTTCGCCTCCTCCGGTTTGACGGGATGATTGAATAGCGGTTTGGTGTATGTAGGGGTGAAAAGGCGGTCGCATTTAAATAAATGCTCGGTTTTGACGCGCGTCTGGTTGAGACCGCGTGTGAGTTCGTAGCCTTCCCCGTCGTCTCCGATGAACCCCACTGCGTGGATCTCCCCCACCCCCAGGTCGGACAGGTTGTTTGTCACCGTCCCGGCAGCTCCCGGGCAGATCCGTTTTCCCGTCACCTGGTAAGCGGTCAGTCCCGTCTCCAGGGAGGGTTCGTCCAGCCCGCGGTCTATCAGCAGCCATTTATCCAGGAAAAAGTCGCCGACCACTGCGATCTTTGCCCCTGGGTATCCCGCCAGTATTGCTTTGAGTCTTGCTTCTTTCATGCGCTGTCCCTTCTTCATGCTCTTGAGATCAGTTCCCTGTAGAGTGCGCTCACCGTATCCTTATGCTGGCCCTGCACGTAATAGCTCTCGCCGCCGTCCGCCACCGTCCGCGCCATGATCGTCTTCCAGGGCCGGAAATAATAACGCGTGTCGCTTTTGGGCGGAGTTTCATGCACGTCCTGCCCCTCGAGTGGGAGCAGGTCGAATACCGCCGTTGTGAAATGCGCGATTTTATCGCCATGCTGGTGGGCCACGTTGCGCGCCATGGAAAGGCACTTCAGGTACACTTCGGGGCCGATGACGGCAGAGCCGAAATTCAGGAATACGCCGTTTTCCAGTTTCGAGATGGTATCGGCGTAGATCAGGAAGTCGGTGTAAGTCGTCTGGCCCAGCGCCGCGCCGTCGCAGTTGGGATGCTCGTGGATGATATCGCATCCGATCCCCACATGCACGGTAACGGGCACCTGGTGCCTGTAGCCTGCGGCGAGGAGGCTCGTTTCCCTGTTCGGGAAATGGCTTGTCTCGATCATCCTGCCGATGGCTTCCCCCAGCCCCAGCCCGTCTTTTGCGCCCTGGATGGCCGCTTCGTTGATATAGCCCGTCTCATGCCATAGTCCGAACTGTCCTTCGCTGATATACTTTGCCACGCTTTCGGTGGTGGCGCCGATCAGTGCGAATTCGAAATCGTGTATAGCGCCCGCCCCGTTCAGGGCGAAGTGCGTGATCAATCCCTTTTTCATCAGCGCGATGAGCAGCGGCGCAGCGCCCGCGCGGATCACGTGCGCGCCCATCATCAGGATCACGCTCGCGCCTTTCCTGCGGGCAGTGATGATCCGCTCCGCCAGGATGCCGATGGTGGGGTGGCGAAATTCCGGGAGGCTGCCGCCCGGCTGCATCATCACGCCCAGGTCCAGGTCGTGCTCCCGCTGTGCCAGGGGTTTCAGCTTTAATCTGCTTCTGTCAAATTGTTTGAATGGCATTTTCCCTTCATCCTTTCGGGAATAGATAATCCAATAATTGCTTTGTGTCGCTGTAGTCGGGGATGATCACGTCCGCCCCGGCTTTGACCAGGCGGCCGCGCTTCCATTCGTCCACGCCGCGGCGGTTCACCTCGTCCGAGGCCACGCCCGCCGCGAACCCGTCCGCTTCCTTCACGTTTTCGATCTCCACATACCCGTCCCCGAATCCCGCCAATTCGTACCCGTGCAGCCCGTGCGTCTCGATGATCCTGTTCACGATCATCTTTTTGGAGAAAAGTTTGAAGTCCTTCTGCGCCCCGTAGATGCCGCCGTTGCAATAGTCCGTAACGCCAAGGAGCCGCGCTTCCTCAAGGACATAATTCTCGTCTGTCCCGCTGGCCAGGTAGACGGTGATGCCTCTGTCACGTAATCCTTCGAGTAACTCGAACGAGCCCGGTACCACGAGGTCTTTTGGTTTCATTGTGCCGTCGTTCAATCCCTTTATGCGGTACGCGATGCGTTCCGAGAGCCTGCGGTGGTATTCGTCCTTGTACGCCTGCGGGTCTTCGGGCTTCCCGCCGCGGAGTCTCACTTCTTCGGCAAGCTGCATGCACTGGTAGATCGTCTGCTTGCCCGTGAGGAAATCCACGAAATCGTGCACGCAGGCTTCTGTTTCCGTCCTGCTTCCCGCACCCGGCGTCTGTTCCAGCACTTCCGCAAAGTACGGTTTCATGATCTGCTGCCAGCCCTCGCGGATCAGGCTGATCGTCCCGTCGAAGTCGAACAGGGCGGATTTGAATTTTCCCCGCGGTTCGAAGGCCTTGATGACTTCGATGCTGAAATTCTTCCCCGTCATGCCCCTGCCTTCTCCTCTTCCGAAAGGATCATCTCGCGCAGGCCCATCACCAGCGCGTGTTCCCATACCATATGCACGTCCTCGATTTCTTCCATGCAGTCGGTGGGCGCGATGCAGTCTATGTCGCTGTATTCATCCAGCTTGCCGCCGTCCCTTCCTGTGAAGGAGATGACCTTCATGCCGATGGAGCGTGCGTATTCGGCAGCCTTCACCACATTGGGTGAATTGCCGCTCCCGCTGTATACCACCAGGATATCGCCGGGCGCGCCGTAGTTTTTCAGTTGCTCCGAGTAGCACCGGCTGTAGTCGTAATCGTTCCCTAGGGCGGTCACGATCGGGATGCCGTCGTTGAGGGACATGGTCTTAAAGCGTTTATGCCCCTCCACGGATAATCCCTTCACAAAATCGTTTGCAAAGTGGGAGGCCGTCGCCGCGCTCCCCCCGTTGCCGGCCGAGAAGATCCAGTTCCCTTTTGCGCGCGCCTCCATCAGCATTTCAGCCGCCTGCTTCAGTTGTTCAAATGGTGTCTGGTTCAGCGTCCTGCCTGCGCGCTCCATGTAGCTTTCCAGGTACTTTGTAAAATCCATTGTTCCGCCCCAATTCTTTTCTTTCATATTTGGCAATGGTTTCTAAGAATACATTCTTATTTCTTATTTAAAGTATTTTATAAAGTGGGCCAAAAATATCACCGCAAGGCCTTCTCGATCTCATCCTGCGTCGGTTCCACCGGGTCCGGCGAAAGTCCGGGGATGTACTTGCATGCCTCGTACAGCGCGGCCGCCGCCCTGCCGTGGATGGCCGCCACATGGTGGATATATGGTCCGTAGATGAAGTGGTGCTCCCATTTGGGCCAGTCTTTGAATTCTGCCCACAGGTAGGTACCCACGTTTTCCGGCCCCGTCGTACCCTTGCACTCTCCCATCAGCAGCTTGTAGTTCCCGCCGATGCCGTCCATCTTGCAGAGCGTGATATCCCCGCCCCTGATCTCCCAGCGTCCCGCCGCGGGGCATTTCCCGCCGAATTGTTCCTCAATGACCGCTTTTGCGGGGTCTTTTGCCAGCGAAGGCGGGAAGTTGCCGCAGTGCCACAGGAGTTCGGCATTGGGATTGGTGGGGTGGCGCACGGTGAGGTCTGCAAAGAAGGCTGGGGTTGAACCGCGTAAAGCCGCTTGCAGCATCGTCGTGCTGGCAGCGCCCATGATATCTGTCTCGCAGGCCACCGGCAGCCCGTCGTCTGTGAGGTCCCCGTTGATGAAGCACGGGTAAACGCCCAGTGCCGCCTGCAGCGCATCCCAGCACTGGATGCCGATCGCGGATAATTGCTCGGCATCGGCCCACCGCCGGATCGCGAGTTTCAGGGCAGCCAGGCGTTTCAGGCTGTCTTCGTCCACCGTGATTTTAAACCTGTGCTTGTACCCTTCCGTGATGGCCAGGTGCTCCGGGTCGTTGCGCTTTTGGATATTCAGTACGCTCTGTTCGATGTCCGCCAGGGAAATGGGCACGACCTCGATGCCAAATTTTTCGAGGATCTCGCTCTCGTTGTACATCACCGACCAGAATGCCCCAGGCCGCGTGTCGATCTGCCCGATGCGCAGGCTACGGAATGTCTTGATGATGGAGGCGACGGAGAGGAAGTTCCGGTATCCCCGGTCGAATGTATCGCTGTCCACAGGACTGTTGGTCACGTAGGTAAAAGGCGCGCCCAGGCGTGAAAGCACCTTGCTCGTGGCAAAAAGCCCGCATTGCGTGTCCCGCATCCGCAGGCCCCCCGGCAGCGGCGCGTCGTCCTGGGGTCCCCAGAGCAGTACGGGTTTGCCCACCCTCTTTGCCACCTTTGCAACGGCGTCTTCCGTGCCGAAGTTGCAGTGCGGCGCAAAGATCGCATCCACTTTTTCTGCAATGAACCGGTCCGCCGCTTTTTCCGCGTCCAGCCCTTCGTAGATCAGCCCTTCCTCGTTGAGGAAATCCAGGTTGACCACTTCCGCGTCATACGTGCGTATTTTGGCTTCGATCAGCCGCTTGAATTTTCCCGCCTCTTCCCTGGAGAAGACCCTTCTCCGCGTGGGCAGGAAACCGATCTTCACCTTGTAGCGGTCCGCGTATTCTTTCAGCATATTCATGCCCCCTGCTATATGATTCCGAAAAATAATACATCTATATATCTTTCATACGTGCGTCCGTATACGTTCATGCCCAATTTAGATGCTTTTCTGGTTCTTCAGCACTTTCAGCATTGCGTCCACGTTTTCCGCCGGCACGTCTTTCGTGATGGCGTGGGACGGCGCAGCGATGTAACCCCCCCCTGCCGAGAGTACCCTGGCCTTGTGCGCCGTCTCCGCCGTGACTTCCGCTGTCGTGCCAAATGGCAGCGTATGCTGCAGGCTGATCCCGCCCAGGAAGGTGATGTCCTTCCCGTATTCCTTCTTTAGTTCATAGATGTCAAAGACCTCGGGCTGGAACGGGTCGTAGATGTCCACGCCGATCTCGATCATGTCGGGCAGTATCTCGTGGATATCCCCGCATGTGTGGATATATACGTATTTCCCCATGGCTTTGGCCTTCTGGTAGATCTCCTTCATCCGGGGTTTGATGAACGTACGCCACAGCCTGGGTCCCATGATCAGTCCCTTTTGCTGGCCCCAGTCGTCCCCGTAGTGCACGCAGTCCACGCCTTCGTATGGGGCGATGCAGTCCAGCAGGTCCAGGAAGTATTCCGTGATCCGGTCAAAAAGCCTGTTTACAGCCTGTGGATTGAGGATCATGTCGCTCATCAGCTCTTCCATCCCGTACAGGATCCAGCCCCGTTCGAAGAGGCAGTGCGAATATTTCGCCACGATGAACTTGTCGCTGCAGGTTTCCAGCACTTTTTTGCAGTTTGAATACCGTCTTGGGTCCTTTGGGTCCGGGAAGGGGAAGGCATCCACGTTTTCCGCATTTACGGGATATTCCTCCACCACGCCGATCGACTTGTCCTGCGTCCGGTTGAATACCACGCCGAAATCGTCTTTCGTATACCCCGGCCTTACCTCTTCCTTCGGGGGACGTATATCCATGTACGCAAAATGGTTGCCGATCTTCTCTTCGAAATCGGGGTCTGCGTAATATTCCGCCATCTTCTCCTTTTCCTCGGGCGTGAAAAGGATGCTGTACGGTGTGAAGTCCGTCTCCTGGTGCTGTATGGCGGCGATGACGCGCTCCTTGCAGTTCATGGGTCCCCCTGTTGTAGAACGTATTAACGAGATTTACTCGTGGAGGTCTTGATTGATGGATGTATGCCAGGTGGTTATTTCCGCGGTGTTTTCTGCATGAATTCCAGTATGTTTTCCATGTTCATGGACCCCGTGGTGGCGCCCAGGAACTGCACGCTGTATCCCGCCACCGCGTTTGCAAACTCCCCGCACTGCTCCAGTTCCCATCCGTTGGCCAGTCCCGTGAGCCATCCCGCCACGAAGTTGTCCCCCGCGCCTGTTGTGTCGATTGCTTTCACGGTGTAGGGGCGTACGCGGATGCACTTCCCCCGGGATTTGATGAAGCAGCCTTCCTCCCCCATCTTGATGACCACTGTCTTGTCCCCGGTCTCCCGGATGAAGAAATCCGCCATCCTGGATGGGTCGGTCTCCCCCGAAAGGTATTTGCCCTCGATATAGCTGGGCATGAAGTAATCCACGTATTTTAACAAGCCTTTTATGCCCGAAAATCCCGTCCCATGGCTGTCATGCGTCACGTCCGCGCTCGTGGTGGCGCCAAATCCCTTGGCGAGTTTGAAGAGTTCCTCCGCGCCGCCCCGGTCCAGTTTGGGGTGCGCAAAGAGGCTGCCCAGGTTCACGTGCCTCGCCTTTTGGATAGCTTCAATGTCGATATCTTCAAGGGAAAAGCTCTGTATGCTCTCGGGCAGGAACAAAAACGTCCGCTCGCCCCTGGCGTTGATGAGCACCACGCTGATGCTCGTGCGCGACCCTGCGTCGGCTTTCATGTAGCGCATGTCCACGCCGCTTCTGCGCACGATATCCGTGATGATGTGCCCAAAAGGGTCGTCCCCTGTTTTGGCGGCGAGCGCCACCCGCTTGCCCAGCCGTGACATCACGATGGACGCGTTGGTGGCGTCTCCGCCTGGAAGGATGGCCACATCGTCGAGTTTGACGGAATCGACGGAAAAATCGATGGTTTCGCACGGCACTTTCAGCGGCATGTCCGCGCAGATGATCCCTACATGGAGCACATCGTATACTTTCTCCATACGTTTAACCGGCCTTTCCGCAGCTCCCGAAGATCTCCATTTTCTTGATTGCTTCTTTCTTCACGGCTTCCGACATCTTCAGGCACTGTTTCATATAGGACAGGCTGGTATCGGCTGCGTTTTTGCGCATGACGTCCAGCGCGGCCAGCGTGAGGTCGGTATGGATGTTCACCTTGGTGATGCCGTACTGGATGGTCTTTTTGAAGTCCTCTTCCGAAAGCCCGGAACCGCCGTGCAGCACCAGGTACGGCTTGACTGTTTTTTTGATGGCTTTGAGCACGTCGAAGTTGAGTTTGGGTTCCTCCTTGTACACGCCGTGTACCGTGCCGATGGATACCGCCAGGGCGTCGATGCCCGTTTCCTCAGCAAAGAGTTTTGCTTCGTTCACGTCCGTATAGATGAGGTTGTCGCTCACATACAGTCCCTCGATGCCCGAGACGTGTCCCAGTTCCGCTTCCACGGATATGTTGAATACCCTGCACATCTCCGCCACCCGTTTGGTGATTTCGATGTTCTCCTTCAGCGGTTTGTCCGAGGCGTCGATCATGATGGAGGTGAATCCGCTGTGCACCGCGCGGAAGATGAAGGGCAGGTTCACGGCATGGTCGAGGTGGATGCATACCGGCACCGTTGCTTTCTGCGCCAGTTCTACCATCATGGGTGTAAAGCTTTCCAGGGTGGTGATTTCTTCAAATGCTTCCCCGTAGGCCAGGATCACGGGTGAACGGGTCTCCTCCGCCGCGTCCAGCACGCCCCGCAGCATTTCGATGTTGAAGATGTCGAAGTTGCCGACGGCGTATTTCCCTTTTTCGGCTTTTTCGAGTACGGTAGTCAGGTTGACAAGAGGCATGATGCTGTATCCCCCAAAATTTATTTGATAGCAGGTCCGGTGAACCGGTGTTCAGCCGATGAGCCTGTTATTATCCACATCCGAGAAGAGCTGCTCGATCACGATGGTTGAGGATGCCATGCTGAAGATGTCGTCCACCGGGTTGAGGATGATCTTCATGTCGTTGCGGTCCAGCAGGGCCGTCTTTTCAAATACCCTCGTGACGATCTCATTGAAATATTTCTTGGCTTCCTTCATCCACTTGCACTCCAGGATGATCAGCGACGGGTTGTAGGTGTTGATGATGTTCACGATGCAGGCGCAGATGTATTTGGACGCTTTCGAAAATGCCTTGTCTGCTGCGGCGTCGCCGTTTTTGGCGCGCGCGGCGAGCATTTCCACCATCTCTGCTTCATCGTACTCGCCCTGAATCCGGTCGGTGAATTCGTTGTCCAGCATGCCCGATTCTTTATGGAAGGCCTTGTAATAATCCAGGATCGCCTTGTTGGAGGTGAAGACCTCCACGCAGCCGTAGTTGCCGCAGTTGCATCTGGGCCCGTCGGGGTTCAGGGTGGTATGCCCCACTTCCCCGGCCAGCCCGTGGTCGCCGTGGTAGACGCTCCCGTCTATCATCACCGCCGCGCCGATCCCCTCGCCGATGCTGCAGTACACCACGTTGTCCTTGTTTTCCGTGATATCCAGCCATTTCAGGTAGGCGATATGCGAATTGGTGTCCCGCTCGATATAAGTGGGAATGCCGGTTTCAGCCTCGATGATATTCTTCAGCGGTATGTTCACCCAGTTCTTCAGGTTTGGCAGGTGGCATACCAGCCCGTTTTCATAATCTGCGCGCCCCGGCACCGTCATGCCGATGCCGATGATGTCGGGGTATTCATGTTTTGTGTCTTCGATCAGCTTGTGGATATTGCGCAGCATTGCGGAGATCACGTTTTCCACGCTCTGCCCCTCTTTCAGCTGGACAGGCGTGCCTTTGAATACCTTGTTTGCCCCCAGGTCAAAAAGGTCGATGGTGATGATGTTGATCTTCATGTTCATGCCGATGATATGGTAGGCGCTTTCATTGAAGCGGTAGAGGACGGCTTTCCGTCCCCCGATGGAGTTGGCGAAGCCCTCTTCCACCACGATATTGTTTTTCATGAGTTCCCCGATGAGCGTATTCACGGTCACGCTCGTCAGCTTGGTCTGCTGGGCGATTTCGGGCCTGGATATGAGGCGGCTCCGTTTGATCACTTTCAGGATCTCAAGCATGTTGTTTTTTCTCAGCATGGCGGTTGTAAACATTGTGTGAGCCACCTTTTTAAATACTTTATATAACTATTTTACTATTCTGTTTATATTATAAAGAATACAGATTGTATCGTCAACAGGTTTCCCCAATATCTTTGCCAAAGCATCAAAGAAATTTCTGTATCATTGTATATCTTTGATCAGGGAAACTGTTAGCGAAATTTATCGGATTATAGTTAAAAGCTTTTTTCTGATTCATTTGGGGAATGTTTTGGGGCGCTGGCAAAAGACCGGCCCTGTGAAATCTTGCTGCGTCAATTGGCCGGTTCAAAAGGTGAAATATCGCGCTTATTTGTGCTTCTTTCTTTTATGGACCCGCATACTGTAGTAATTCGGCAGCAGGTCATTCAGCGGGCCTGCGTTGATGCGGTTTATTTCTTCACTGGCTGGCATCGTTTTTTCTTCATTGTCATCCTTCATATTCTCACCTTTCGTTATTGTATCCATCGTGCCTTCAGTTATTTATCCCGCCATCTTCGAATGTTTACACGACCAGCACCATGTAAGGATTTCAGTACATTTTAACGATACATATATATAATGCTTTTTTGTTATTAAGAAAGAAGTCGTCGGTTTGACGCATACAGGAAATAGCGGCATCCGGCGGTTTCAGGATTGCGGCAGCACAGATGCCTCAATTAAAATGGAATCTTGGCTGAGATTGAATCTTGTTTGTTTGGGGTTTGGTATGGGGAAAAACAAAAAACTGACAAAAGCAATATTTCTCATTACGACGATATTGATGTGCATCTATCTGGGATGGCGCACGATTTTCACGCTGCCTTTCAGCGATGGCATATTTCCCTTGGTATTCGGCGTTCTTCTGTTGCTCAGCGAGATGGCTTCTGCTTTCAGCACGTTTGAACTTTTCTGGCGGAAAAGCAAGGAGTTGAATTTCCATCTGGAGCTGCCGTCCATACCCGCTTCCTGGTTTCCGGATATTGATGTATTCATCGCCACGCACAATGAATCTGTCGATTTATTGTATAAGACGGTCAATGCGTGTACCTTCATGGATTATCCGGATAAAAGCAAGGTGCATATCTACCTGTGTGATGACGGGGACAGGCCGGCAGTCGCGGACCTGGTCAGGGAATTCGGCGTCGGATACCTCGGGCTGGCTGGTAATAAGCATGCCAAATCCGGCAATTTGAATAATGCCCTTTCCAAAACGGATTCCCCGCTGGTCGTGACCTTCGATGCGGATATGATCCCCCGAAGCAGTTTTCTTTTGAAGACCGTCCCCTACTTTTTCCTTCCCATTTTGAAGAAGACGCAGGATGGCTCGTGGGTCAGGCGTGAGCATGCTGAGATTGATCCGAAATACCGGATCGGTTTCATTCAGACGCCCCAGAGCTTTTATAATCCTGACCTGTTTCAGTTCAACCTGTATGCCGAAAAGACCATCCCGAATGAGCAGGATTTCTTCACCAAAGAGATCAACGTCATGCGCAACAGTTCCAACGCCCCTGCCTATACCGGCAGCAATACCGTCATCCTGCGGGATGCGTTGGATCAGATAGGCGGGTTCCCCACCGATACCATTACTGAGGACTTTGAGACCGGCATCAAAATACAGGCGCTGGGCTACACCACCTATGCCACATCGGAGATCCTGGCTTCCGGCCTCGCGCCCACCTCTGTCAAAAGCATGATCTCGCAGCGTGTGCGCTGGGCCAGGGGCGTCATCCAGAGCATCCGCAACTGCAGGGTCCCGTTTAACAAAGGTCTAAGCCCTGCGGCCAGGGTCAGCTACATGGTGAGCCATTCGTACTGGTGGTCCTTCGCGCGAAGGTTCATATTCATCCTTGCGCCCATCATGTTTGCGTTGTTTGATGTCCGCGTGGCTGTCTGCGGGTTCTGGGACCTGCTTGCGTTCTGGGCGCCTTCGCACCTGTTCTACAGCATCGCCATGCGCAGCCTTTCCAGCGACATCCGGAGCCAGCGCTGGTGCCAGATCATCGATACCATCCTGGCGCCGTACCTTCTGATCCCGGTCATCCTGGAGACCCTGGGGATCAAAATGCGCAAATTCAAGGTCACCAATAAATCCAATGAGGAACACAAACGGAAGTTCACGTTCTTGTATGCCATCCCCCACCTGATCCTGCTCGGCCTCTCCGCCGCAGCCCTGATCAGGTTTACAGGTGATAAATACGGCATGGCCCTGCTCTTCAGCAGCATCATCCTCTTCTGGCTTGCGTATAACGTCATCAATCTGGTCTATGCGGTATTCTTCATGGCGGGCAGGAAGATCCAGCGCAAGCATGAGCGCTTCGATGCCAGCGAATCCCTCATCGTTTCCTATGATGCCCGCATCCTTCACGCCGTGACGGAAAATATCTCCGAAGGCGGCCTCGCCTTTGTGCTGGACCGCGCGGAATACATACCCGATCATATGCCCATCGATTTTACCATGTACAGTGAACGGTACCGTTCCAGCTTCAGGGGCCATATCATCTATGTCCGGCACATACAGGGGAAATGGTATTACTATGTTTCCATTTCCGCCATGGACGACGGGGATAGAAGGCAGTACCTTCAGCTTGTGTACGACCGCATCCATTCCCTCCCCCAGAAACTGAATGCGTGGATGACGGCCTTCGACGATATCGCGAGAAATATGAATACCCGCGTGGAAAAAAGCTGGTCGGAAAAGCGCGCGCTTCCGCGCATCCGCCTGGATATGCCGGTGCGTTTCCGCGGCGGTGCCACCGGTCTGCTCGTGGACTTTAATTACTGGTACATCATGATGAAGGATTTCGACCCCGGCCGGGAGAAACTGCTTCAATACATATTTGCGCCCGAGCCCGGGATCCGCCTCGTCTTGGAACCGGTGGAAAAAAGGGTCAAAAACGATCCCGAACGCAAACTCTTTCGCGTCGTGAACTGGCGCGAACTGGTCTATGACCCGCTTTTTGCCGGTTGGCTGGACAGGCAGCTCTCTGGGGATGGGCAAAAGAGCCAGCCGGGCAAACGGCAGAACGAACTGGAAAGGATAGGAGCATAAAAAGCATTGGATATTGTTTTGACGGTACTTCGCTTCCTGGCGCTGGTCATCTCCATACTGGGCTTCGTCCTGTTCGTGCGGGTGAAATGGCACATATCCCCTCAGTTCAGTTATCTGTTCGTAATTTCCGCCATTGCCTGCCTGATATTCTTTGCCGGGCTGGCCAGTATACTCCTGTATGCAGTCTGGGCATTGTTTGCGCTGGGCATCGGGCTGTTCATCTATCTCTCGGTGAGGAAGCATCTCGGTGTGATCTTCAATTTCAAGGCGCTCAATGTTCTGAATATCGTATTCCTTGCAGCCTTCGGGATGGTCTTTGCTTCCCTCATCGGCACCCGTTTCATCCATTATGATAACTTCTCCCATTGGGGGGTCGTCGTCAAGGACATGCTGGCAACCAATTTGTTCCCCGGAGCTTCCTCCGCGATGATCGATTTCAAGACCTACCCGCTGGGGACTTCATCCTTCATCTATTTCGTATGCAGGATCGTCGGCAGCAGCGAAGGCGTCATGCTGGTGGCCCAGTCCATGCCGATATTCGCCTGTTTTTACGCCATGTTCGGCATGATCCGGGATCTGAAGCGGCTTCTGCTCACCAGCCTTCTGGCATTGTGCTTCATATCCATGACCTTCTTCAATGTTTCCATCGGGATCAACAACCTGCTGGTGGATTTCCTCCTGCCCATGCTGGCGCTCGCCGCCATCGCAGCAATCTTTGCCTCCAGGGACGATTTTAAAATGGCGTGCATTACGAGCGCCCCCATACTGGCTTTGCTTGTCATCGTCAAAAGCAGCGGCGTCTTTTTTGCCGCCATCTGCTTCATATACCTCATTTACACGGCCTTCAAGGCCAAAAAGCGCAGCGGGGCGAAACGGATCGCGTTGTTTGGCATCGCCGTTCTGACCATCGCGCTTTCGCTGATCACGCTTCTGGCGTGGAATCTGCATACTTCGGGATTCGATGCGGCCACATCGAAATTCTCCATCAGCTCGGAGAATCTGAGCAATGTCTATACATCGAAAACGCCGGACCAGGTTTCTGCAGTCATCGCACACTTCGTTTCCGCTGTTTTGGATCTGAATAGCCTCGCCACCTTCGGGATCGTGATATGCAACGGGCTTGCCCTTGTGGCGTATCTGGTTGCGCGCATCGCCTTTAAAAAGAAATGGCAGCTGCTGAAAGTCCTGCTCGTGCTGGATGTGGCGGTACTGGTTTATTACGCGGGTATCCTTGCGATGTTCCTTTTCACCATGCCCACCGATGAGGCGCTCAGGCTCGCCGGCTTTGAGCGCTACGCTTCCAGCATCGTGCTCTTTCTGATCGGCGCTCTGGCCCTTTGCGCCGTGAATGATGTCGGGAATTCCTTCCATGTTCAGCAGGGCGACAGGCGCGATTCCATGGCATTCAAATCCCTGTTCACCAAGAATGTCTACCAGTATGCCTCCATGGTTTTTGTCGCAGTCTCGGTCTTCCTGCTGCTTTCCTCCATCAACGAAATGAACAGCTCGAAGGCATCCTACCCGGATTCGCTCCCCGCCAGGGTGCAAAGCGTGGTCGGGGATAATTGGGCGGCGCAGGATGGCAAAAGGTACCTGTTCTACGCTTCCGACAAGGATAATCAGGTTTCCGACTATTACCTGCAGTATGTGGGGAGATACTATTTGTACGCGCCGCAGGTGGATGCCGTCAGCACAGTGGACGCAGACACCTTCATGCAGCAGCTCGGTCGTTACGATTATCTTGTGATCATCGAAAGCGACCCGGCCATTGCCGGTTTCATGCGTACGCATTCGGACACCAGCGGCGGCAACGGTATCTATGATGTAAAGGCGACTTTTAAATAGGATGAAATGCTTTTGCATGTGCTGACGCCGGGTATCATTTGCCCGTCAGCGCATGTACGATATCGGGATACTTCCATTGCAGCGTGCATCGGTCATAGATGGAGTTGTCCCACCAGATGCAGCCGATATGGGCTGCTCCGGCCTTTTGTGTGACGTAATCTGCCCATTGTGTACGTGCCGCGGTGTTACCCTTGTCCACCGTGCCAAATTCCGTGATGATCACGGGGATGCCCCTGTCGGTGAATAGATGGCGCGCGTCTTCTATCGCCTGGTCGATCTCTTCGGTATCTTCCCTGCTGTTGGGGCTCCATTCGGCTGTTCCCGCTTCGTTTAAAGTGAAATCATATGGCCGGTACAGGTGGATCGATACGATCAGCCTTCCGCCTTTGGGCAATACCAATGCTTTCAATGCTTCAGGTCTCGTGCTCGCGCAGTAGGTGGGGATCAAGAGGTAACGTTCGCCGTTCTTCCCGCCCGATGCGCGGATGGTCTCCACAAACGCTTCATTCAGTTTGTTCACAGCCTCCCGCGCTTCGGGCGTGCCTTCATCCCACTCGTGTTCCGTACCGATGAGTCGCGGTTCGTTCATGCCTTCAAACAGCAGGTGTTCATCGTAACCGGCGAAACGCACAGCGATCTGCCCCCATACGGCGCGCATCACGGTCTCCGCCTTTTTCAGGTTGGCTGGATCCGGTGTATACCAGGCGTCATGGTGCGCGTTGAGGATCACATACAGGCCGTTTTGGATGCCGTAATCGGCCACCTGCTGCACCCTGTCCATCCATGCATCGTCAATGTGGTATGCTTTATCCATGTGCTCATACCAGGTCACGGGTATGCGTATGGTGTTGAACCCTGCTTCTTTCACTTTGGCGATCATCTCTGCCGTGGTAAAGGGGTTGCCCCAGTAGGTTTCATACTTTTCCGGTACTGCTTCGGGGTCCTTCAGTCCATGGGCGTCCAGTGTGTTCCCCAGGTTCCATCCGGGCTTCATTTTCTGAACGAAAGCGATATCTTTGGAAGGACTGCTGAGTATAGCGGTCAGGACTCCTGCCAGGACTGCCAGCGCCGCAGCACACAGGATTATTGCGGTTCTCTTTTTTTGGAAGAGCGTAACTTGCATTTTTTGAATACGGCTCCGGTTGATCATTTGTGTTAGGTTCCTGCTTGCCTGATATTTTCGTGTCGTACAGCCTGCCATAGAGGTCAAATATGCATGTGACTCTTATCTGGAGTATATCATAATGTGCCGGATCAGGAAAACAACGAACCCATAACGCTGAAAAGTCGAATAATCTATGAATCTTTGGTGAGTCGGAAGATTTCTGATATGCTTAATCCTCCCCCAAAAACCCAAAACACCGGGGATCCCGGTGTTTTGGGTGGAGGAACACGAAGAAACCGACCGTATGCATCACCTTGCAGGATTTCCTTGTTCATTCTGATACAAAGTCTTTTCCGGACTTTTTGCGCTTGAGCCGCATCCACTCGGGCAGCATCAGCCTGAAGCCGCCTTTTTGGCTGGTACTGACCAGTATGCTTTGGATAACGATGAAGGCAAACAGGAATGCCGAGGTTATCACCCTTGGCCACGAGGCGTCAACGATGCCGAGCAGCGGCACTACGCGTTCAATGAGCGCATTGAATAATACGCCGAAAAGCGTACCGATGGGGAGCCCCATGCCCCCGGTCAGCATTGCACCGCCGATTACGCTGGACGATATGGCGTCGATTTCATAGCCGTATCCGTTCCCGGGATTGCCTTGCGGAGCAAAAAGGGTATAAAGCAGGCCTCCGATGCCTGCCAGCAGGCCCGAAAGTACATACGCCAGGAACCTTGTCCGCTTGACGTTGATCCCCATCAGCAGCGCGCTCTGGGGATTGCCTCCGATAGCATAGAGGGAGCGCCCGAACCTGGTCTTCTTCATCACGACGATCACGACGATCAATACGACGATGGCCACGATGGCTGCCGGAGTGAGATATGCCACGTCATGGCTGCCGTTATTGCGTAAATTGTACAAAAACGGGATATACACCTTCGCGCTCGACCAGCTCAGGAATGTCGGGTCTTTTATCGCCACCGAGCCGGTGTTGAGCACGCTGATCATCCCCTGGGCAAAAAACAGGCCTGTCAGCGTTACGATAAATGGCTGGATCTCCATATAGGAGACCAGGAAACCCTGGACGATGCCGAAAGCCAGCCCTATGCCCAGCGCCAGCGGGATGGTCCATATCGCGCTTACCCCGTTTCCCATCAGCATCACGGCGATGGCCATGCTGACCAATCCTGTCACGCGGCCCACGGAGATGTCTATGCCGCCGGTGATGATCACAACGGTTAACCCCAGGGCAAGCATCAGCAGGTAGGCCTTGTTGTTGAACATGTTGAAGAATACAGAGAATTTTGCAAAGTTGCTCTCTTTAAACAGGAACATCGAGAGAACGTAAAGCAGCACATACAGCGAGATCGTAACCAGCAGCAGTATCCCTGCATTGCTCATGCCTTTGCGTTTTTTGATAGTATCCCTGCCTGGCATGGTGTTTTTCCTACTGTCATTCATTGCGTTAACCTCCAACGGACACGTTCTTGCGGAATACTTTGCGGGCCAGCTTTTTGAGTTTGTCTTTGAATACATCGCTGCTGGCCACAATGATCACGATGATGATCAGCGCTTTGTATACGTACAGTTGGTCCGCGCGTACATTCATGGCATATAGTGTCGTGGTTATGGCCTGTATGGTATAGGCCCCGATAACAGAACCCGCTATGCTGAATTTGCCGCCGGCTATCAGGTTGCCGCCCAACGCCACCGCCAGTATGGCGTCCATCTCTATGCCAGGGCCCAGATCCTTGGAATCCACGCTCGCCAGGCTGCTGGACTCCACGAGCCCCGCCGCTCCCGCCAATACGCCGCACAGGATAAACGCTCCGAATATGACAGCGCGGGCGTTGAGTCCCACGAGTCGGGATGACGAACGGTTCATCCCCACGCTCTGGGCATAGAGGCCGAAACTCGTCAGTTTTATGAATAGGACCACGAGAATGACGATCAAAACAGATACCAGGATCGTTGTTCGGATCGGCACGCCGGGTATTTGGACCCCCAGATATTTATATACAGGATTCATGATATAGATGGTTTGCCCGTATGTGATCTGCTTCGCTATTGAACGCCCGGCCGTAAACAGGACGAGCGTTGCGATCATCGGCTGGATTTTCAGGCCCGACACCAGGAACCCGTTGAAAGCGCCGCACAGCGCTCCGCCAAGCAGCCCCACAACATACGCCAGGATGAGCGGATTATGGAAGACGTCCGTCCTGTATTCCGCACCGTTCAGCATCAGTCCGCAGAAACTGGCCGCGATCGCCATGATGGCGCCCACGCTGATATCCGGCCCTCCGGATGCCGCTATGACCAGCTGCATGCCCAGTGTTATAATGACAAGCGTGCTGGCTTCATCCAGGATGGTGGGGATATAGCCTGAAAGCAAGCCATTGTTCATGGATATTTCAAAAAAGTTGGGTGTCGTGATGATATTCTGTATTACCACGATCAACAAAATGACCAATGGAAAAGTAAGCCGGTTGGTCAGCAGCCTCTTTAAAAACGACTTTCCGGCTGGTCCTACAGGTTTTATTGCGCTGTTTGCATTGCTCATCGTCCCTCGTCCCCCCCTGCTATTGTCCGCATGATCGTATTCTGGTTCAGCTCGCCCTGGGTCAGCTCTCCCACTTTATACCGGTCCCGCATGACCACCATGCGGGAGCATGTCCGCAGCATCTCATCCATCTCCGAGGAAATGAAAGCCACGCTCTTGCCTTCGCCCGCAAGCTTCAGGATGAGTTTCTGTATTTCCGTTTTCGTGCCGATATCGATCCCGCGTGTAGGTTCGTCCAGTATCATGAATTCAGGATTGGTGAGCAGCCAGCGCGCCACGATCACCTTCTGCTGATTGCCGCCCGAAAGGCTCTTGATCGGCGTTTCGATGCTTGCGGTCTTGATATTGAGCAGTTTGATATATTCGTCGGCGTATTTCTCCGTTTCTTTCCGTGTCAAACGCCTGAACATCCCGCGTTTTGCCTGAAGGGCGATGATGATATTTTCCCGCACCGAAAGATCTGCAAAAATCCCGTCGACTTTTCTGTCCTCCGGCAGGTAGGCCATCCCTTTCTTCATTGCGTCCAGCGGGTTTTTGATCCTGGCTCTTTTCCCTTTTATGAAGAGCTGTCCTTCGACAGCTTTGTCAGCGCCGTAGATCGCCCGCACCATCTCGCTTCGGCCCGAACCCAGCAATCCGCTGAAGCCCACGACCTCGCCTTTGTACATTTTCAGGTCAAAGGGTGCGATTTTGGAAGTGCCGCTCGAAAGATTGCGGGCTTCTATCATGGGGATTTCCTCTGCAAACCTGGATTCGTCTTTATCGACGCTGAGGTTCGACAGGTTTTCGATTTCCTTGCCCATCATCTTTGTTACCAGTTCCAGGCGCGGCAGGTTTTCCACTTCAAATTCCCCAACCAGTTCCCCGTTCCGCAGTACCGTTATGCGGTCGCAGATTTCATAGGCCTGCTCGAGGAAATGGGTGATGAAAATGATTCCCACGCCGTTTTCCTTGAGGTGCCGCATGAGCGAAAAGAGTTTCTTCACCTCGTCTGCGTCGAGGGACGAGGTGGGTTCATCCAGGATCAGGAATTTGCATTCCGTGTTCACAGCGCGCGCGATCGCGATCATCTGCTGGATTGCGATCGAATAGCTGTCCAGCTGCACTGTCGGATCGGCCGATATTTTGAGTTCTTTCAGTAATTTCGCCGCTTTTCGGTTCATCTTTCTCCAGCCGATCAGGCCCTTTGTACGTTCACACCCCAGGAAAAGATTTTCCGCCACGGTGAGATTCCAGCATAGGTTCACTTCCTGGTAAACGGTGCTGATCCCGTGCTTTTGTGCATCCTGCGGCGAACGTATCACGATAGGATTTCCGTCCAGTCTCACGCTTCCCTCATCCATGAGATACACACCGGTCAGCACCTTCACGAGCGTGGACTTTCCGGCGCCGTTCTCACCCATCAGTCCGTGTATCTCTCCGCGGCGCAGTTTGAAAGCGACGTTATTGAGTGCGCACACGCCGGGGAACGATTTTCCGATACCATTCATCGTCAGTGCGGGGATGTTTTGTTCGTGCTTTATCGTATTCATAAAATAACGCTCACCCTAATCATGAAATTGGAAGCTATAAATCATTATGCTGGGATTACATGCTTTGGCCGGGGAGATCTATGAGATCCCCCCGAACCAAATACCGGTTTCCTGATTCACATTGAATATCCCGTTTGTATGGTCTCCTGCCGGTTATTAATACGGACGGGCATCAATGATCGCCTGGGTAATGGTGTCATAGTAGAATGCGGTTTCGTCGATGGATTCTTTCTTTTCAGGGGTCCCGCCGCCTTGGAGCTTCTTGAGGATCTCGGCTACTTTCGGTCCCAGCAGAGGATTGCATTCCACGTTGCAGTTGATATCGCCTTCCAGCGTCTTCTGCAGATACGCCCGGTTTGCGTCGAAGGAGATGATGGCTACGCCGTCTTTCCCGCCGACTTTCTTGCCGGCCTCTTTCAGGGCCTGGATGGCGCCGTCCGCCATGTTGTCGTTTTCAGCATAGACGCAATCGATCTTGTCGCCGTACTGTTTGATCCAGGAAGCCATGACTTCTTTCGCTTTGGGGGTGCTCCAGTCGCCTGTTTGCCGCGCAAGCAGCTTCCAGTTGCTGTTCTTGGTGATGCCATCATCCAGCGCCTTGCTGCGTCCTTCCTGGGCAGATGCGCCCAGCTGTCCCTGCAGGTTGACGATGTTGACCGTCTTGGTGGCGTCCGGGAATCTCTTCGAGATCCAATCGGTGGCCTTCACGCCTTCGTTATAGAAGCCGCCGCCCACCCAGCAGACATAAAGATCTTCGGGGGCTTTGATGGTGCGGTCCATCAGGATAACGGGTATGCCCGCTGTCTTGGCGTTGCCGAGAACGGTATCCCACCCGTCCGAGTTCACAGCGGCGACAACGATGTAGTCCACTTCCTGGTCAATGAATCCCTGAACGTCGGCTACCTGCTTCGCAGCGTCGTTGTTGGAGTCGGCCAGGATCAGCTCGAAGCCGTTCTCCTTGCTGAGTGCTTCCTGCACAGACTTGGTGTTGGCTTTGCGCCAGTCGGACTCGTCCGCTTTGCACTGCGCAAACCCAACTTTGATCAGCTTGTTCTCTGCCGGTGCAGTTGTTGCCGGTGCTGCGGTTGTAGGAGCAACAGTCGCCGCCTGCGAGGCCGGGGGAGTGGTTCCGCCGCCGCAGCCGGCCAGCGTGAATACCATCGCCACCGCGACGAGGAGCAAAAAGCACTTGGTAAAGAGTTTCATAAGGATTCTCCTCCAATATAAGATTTAGATGCACGCATGCCGCTGTTTGGGGATGCGTTTTGCGTGAATCCGGCATCATTATAGTGAGGAGCATGGGTCAGGCTCCATTGAAATGCTTCGGGGATACGTTGAAGTTTTTAGGGTAAACTGTACCCGCATGAAGTGATACTAAGAATCGAGTTTGATTTTTTCTTTATACATTGGATTATTTTCCTGCCTGTACTCGCTAGGCGTCTGTCCCGTTTCTTTTTTGAAGCAAAAGCTGAAATAATGCGGGTCGTTGTACCCCACTTCGTAGGCGATCTCCGATGAACGCATCTCTGAACTTTTCAGTAGCGTCTTTGCCTTTTTGATCCGTAGGCTGATCAGATATTCGATGAAGGTTTCTCCAGTCGCCTGTGAGAAAAGGGTGCTGAAATGATTGGGGCTGATATTCACATGCGCAGCCACCGTTTTGAGCGATATCTGGGCATCGGCAAAGTTGCTGTTGATGTATTCCTTTGCTTTCCCCACCAGATTGTCCTGCCTGCCGTCGGTCAGCCTGTCCCGGTAGTCCAGTACGCGCTCAAGGACCTCTTTGAGCATTTCCTCCAGTTGCTGGACGCTTTCGATGCGCATGTGGGCTCTGTCGGGCTGGGAAAGCATGGGGAGGACGTCGCTGATGTCCCCTCCCGTCTCATTGATATAGGTCCCACAGAATACCACGGCGTTCATGAACACGTAGTAGGAAAACACAGTGGACTTCAGGTCCGCTTCGTTGAAGCTGCGGATATAGCCGGATATGGCGCCGGGGATGTCGTTTTTCGTACCATTGTTCAAAAGGTTCGTGATATCGGGCTTGTCCTCCACGTCCTTGATATCGTAGCTTCCTGCGTTGATATCGTTGATCCCGATGATACGGTTCCCCCCGAAGGCGTACCTGAAATCCCGCGCCGTACAGGCGTCCCGGTACGAGCGCGATATTTCCTGCATCCTTGAGCATATGCTTCCGATCCCGATGACGACGGGGCATTCCGTATTTCTTTCCACTTCGTGCATGATGGATTGCGCCGTGCCGTAAGCGGTCTCCTCCAACTGGACGCAGTCGCTTCCCTTGATGATCAGTGTGGTCTCCTCGAGGTTGCGTTTCACCAGGATGATATCCTTGTCCGCGCATACCGTATCGAAGATCGCCATATCCGTTTTGACATATTCCGAGTGTTCGATGGGTGCCAGCGTCTTGCCGGTATTGCGGATGGAAAGAACGATATAGTATTTGGACAGGATATTGATGTCAAAATTCTTGCACTTGTCCAGTATCTCGGAGGGCGATACCAGTCCCAGCAGCAGGTCGTTCAGGAATTGGTTGCACAGCAGCGGCCTGCTTTTTTCCAATTGTTCTTTTAATGCCGCCATATCCCGGTTTTTCTTCTTCTCTTCCTCTATTTGCAGGACCGCTTTGTTGATGACCTCAAGGATCTGTTGTGCGTTGAATGGTTTCAGCAGGTATTCCGCTACGCCGATGCTGATGGCCTCCCTGGCATAGGTGAATTCATCATGTCCGCTGAGGATGATGATCTTGATCCAGGGCATGCTTTTTCGTACGATGCGGCTCAGTTCCAGCCCGTCCATGAAGGGCATCTTGATATCCGTCAGCAGGATATCGGGCTTTATCTCCTGGATCAGAGGCAATGCCATTTCGCCGTCCTGGGCTTCTCCGGCAAAAACAAGGTTGGACTTGTCCCACTCCACGTTTTCGCGCAGTCCCTCCCGTACCACGATCTCATCATCCACGACGAATACCTTATACATAGAGTCGCCTAACCCCTCTCGGCCGGAATGGTGATGGTAATGCAGGTGCCTGCATTTACGCTGCTCTCCACCGTCAGTCCATATTCCGCTCCATAATACAGTTTGATGCGCTTGTGCACGTTGCTCAGTCCAAAACCGCTCTCATTAATCACGATTTCCCCCTGGTCGTCGTTCAATTCCGCCTTAACTTCCTCCAGCCGTCCGGGGGTCATGCCCACGCCGTTGTCGGTGATCGTGAAGACCATCAGGCCGTTTCCCTCCAGCCGTCCCTCGATGGCGATCATGCCTTTGCCTCTTTTGTTTTTGATCCCGTGGTAAAGTGCGTTTTCCACGATGGGCTGCAGCGTCAGTTTCAGGATGGAGTAATCCAGCATTCCCGGATCCACGTCGATCCTGTAATCGAGGATGTCGTAGTAGCGTACCTTCTGGATCGTCAGGTAGCTCTGCACATGCTCCACTTCGTTGTGTACCGTGATCCAGTCCTTGCCCTTGCTCAGCGTGGTGCGGAAAAAACTGGACAGCGCACCCACGATTTTGATGACCTCATCGCTTTTATTGGCCTCCGCCATCCACACGATGGCGTCCAGCGTATTGTAGAGGAAATGGGGGTTGATCTGGGCTTGAAGCGCCTTCATTTCAGCCTTTTTCAGGTTCTCCAGGTCACGCCGTTCCTTCTCGATCAGTTCCTTGAGCTGTTCGGTCATAAGGTTGAAGCTTTTGCCCAGTGCGGTGATCTCGTCATGGTTGCGGCTCTCCACGCGGACGTCCAGGTTGCCTTCGCCTACCGATGCCGTCATTTTCTGCAGCTCGCGGATGGGTTTGGATATAGCGGCGGCTATGAACCAGACTGCCAGGATGGAGAAGATGAAGACGAATCCCATCACGACGACTTCCATCAGCAGCCAGCTGTCACTGCTTTGCTTCAGTTGTGTATTGACGCTGCCGATCCTCGCCAGCTCATACAGCATGAAGTCCCGCGTACTGTCGTCCACCACTTCGGAGACGCCGCGTATTTCCTCCAATACCTGCTCATTTTCTTCCACGGTCTTTTTTCCTTTGATCTGTTCCCCTATCTGGTCTACATAACCTGTGAGGGTATGCATGGCATTGAGCACGATATTCAGCTTGGTGCGTCCTTCGGTGGTAATGGTGTTGTTCATGATGGAGTTGATGCTCTTCGTCGCATCGTCGATGATCTTGTATTGCCTGCCTTCCTCGAATTTCAGGTTCCCGGCGATGATGCGAAACATCACGGAATCGATCTCGGCCTTGAAATTGCTGTTGATGCTGCTGGCTGTTGTGATATTGGTTACGATCGTATTATACCGTATATACTGGTCGATGGAGCTCAGGATGGTGGCGACGTTGATGCTGCTGAGGACCAGGATGATGATGAGAAAAGACAGGATGATCTTGTTCCTGATGGACATGTTTCGTATGGAAAAACGTCTCATTGCCCTGCATTTCCCTTCTGCTTAATACTTCCGGTTCGGCAGTTCCTCTGCCGCCCGCTCACTTGGGAAAACATCCTCGGGTATTTCGATCCTTTTCGGGATGACTTTATTGGCCACTATGTCCTTGACGATCTGCATCAGCCGGGGTCCCTGGAGCGGGTTGCATTCCACCGTACAGTTCAGCTTGCCTGCGATCATCGCTTCGAATGCCTCCCGGATGGCGTCAACGGAGACGATCAGGATATCCTTTCCCGGTCTCAGGCCGTGCTCTTCGATAGCCTTGATCGCCCCCAGTGCCATGTCGTCGTTATGCGAAAAGAGGACGTCTATCTTCTTTCCCGATCCCAGGAAGGAATTCATGACTTCCCGGCCTTTGGAGCGTAAAAAATCTGCCGGTTCGCTCAATACGATTTTCATATTTGGATACGGTTTGATGATCTCACGAAAGCCCTCGCTGCGGCTCACGGTGGGATCCGATTTTTCGTTCCCGCGGATCTCTGCGATATTGATATCCCCGCTGGCACCTTTCAGTTTTTCCACGAGCCACCGCCCCGCTCTTCTCCCTTCTTCCAGCATGTTCGAGCCGAAATAGGTCACATAAAGCGAGTCGTCTTTTGTTTTGATAGACCGGTCTACGATGATGACAGGGATCCCGGCTGCCTTGGCCTCTTCCAGTACCGAGTCCCATTCATCTTCTACATTGGGGGAAAAGGCTATCACATCCACCTGTTGTGCGATGAAGGAGCGGATGGCTTTTCGCTGCTTTTCCGTGCTTTGCTGTGCATTAAAGAATATCAGGTCGATACCGGCTTCCTTGGCGGCATCGATGATGGATTGTGTATTGGCGCTGCGCCATACGCTTTCCTCCCCTACCTGGGCGAACCCCAGCACGATGGGCTTTGCATTGGTAGGTTCAGGTTGGTTCTGCTGGTTTGCACATGAACTCATGGAAACGGTAAACAAGATCAGGAGGCACAGGCACGATGCCCGCAACAAGAGCTTCATTGTTCTCACCCCTTCACCTTTCAAGCGAATGTGCGCGGTCACATTGCATTCTGAACCCGTTGAACATGTCATGATGTAATAAAAGCAATAAGACGCGGATCGTTATTGGCTGCAGTTATCCTGAAGATCATCCAAACAGCTGCATATGGTAAATAATCGAACGATTGGCGTAAATATTATATATGTTATGTTTCGATACTTTCAATACCGGCACCTTCCGGCAGAATATTTTTAACCAGAATAATATGATTTTCTACTTCCAGAGTCAGCCTTGGCGCTAATATGCTCGGCACGTAGTATGGCATGTATAAAAGCTGTTCTGAATATGGAATGGCCATGTATATTGTAATTTCTGCTGTGAATGGCATAGCCGTTGTTATCCTGGCTATGTTTATCAGGACGCTCATTCGCTTGCATCTGTGCCAAGGCTCCCGCTTTTCCGTCCTCCATAAATCGATGGCGTCTTTTGAACGATCATTCTTTCATGGTGTCCTGTCGGAAATGTATGCGTTCAGAATACTTTTTTGAATGGCGGCAGATTTTGATCCTTTTCGGAAATGATCAAAGTTTCAATGGCATCGACCGGCCATTTGATACCCAGGGTGGGGTCATTCCAGATGATGCCCGCTTCGTCTTCGGGATGGTAATATTCATTGCATTTATACAGTACGTCCGCTGCTTCTGACAGCACAGCGAAACCGTGTGCAAACCCTCCGGGAATAAAAAACTGTTTTCTGTTTGCGGCGGATAGCAGGATGCCCTGCCACTTGCCGAATGTCGGCGAACCCATGCGGATATCCACCGCCACGTCGAATATCTCCCCTGCCAGCACGCGTACCAGCTTGGCCTGCGGGTGTCTTTTCTGGTAATGGAGTCCCCGCAGCACGCCCTTTACTGAATGGCTCTGGTTGTCCTGTATGAAAGAGAAGTCAAGCCCGGTGTCGGCAAAGTCACGTTTGCTGTACGTTTCCATGAAGTATCCGCGCCCGTCGGCGTAGACTGCCGGTTCGATGATGCGCAAACCTGCGATTTCCCCTTCTGTGGTGGTGAATCTCCCCATTCAGCGTGCCTCCTGCCTGGAAGTGGCGCATTCGTACAGGTATTTGCCGTATTCCGTTTTCATCAGCGGCCTCGCCAGTTCCTTCAGCTGTTCAGCCTCGATATATCCTTTGTTGTATGCGATCTCTTCGATGCAGGATATATACAGCCCCTGCCGCTTTTGTACGGTGGCTACAAAGTTGCTGGCTTCCAGCAGCCCGTCATGGGTCCCCATATCCAGCCAGGCCATCCCCCGCCCCATCATCTCCACCTTCAGCCGTTTCTGCGTCAGGTATGCGGTGTTCACGGCCGTGATCTCGAGTTCCCCCCGAGCCGAAGGCTGGATCTGCTTCACGATCTCGCACACGTCCGGAGGATAAAAATACAGTCCCGGCACCGCGCAGTTGGATTTCGGCCTTACCGGCTTTTCTTCGATGGATATTGCAAAGCCTTCCGCGTTTATTTCCACCACGCCATATTCCCCGGGGTTTTTCACATAATAGCCGAATATCGTGGCCATGTCCTGGTTCGCGGCAGCGCTCTCCAGCAATCCCGTGAAGCCCCTGCCGTAAAACACATTGTCCCCCAGGATCAGCGCCGCATTGTCTCCGCACAGGAAACTTTCCCCGATGATGAAGGCCTCGGCGATGCCCTTTGGCTCCTCTTGGACGGCAAATTCAAACCGCATGCCGATCTGCGACCCGTTCCCCAGCAGCTCCGAGAAATCTTCCAGGTCTCTCGGGGTGGATATGATCAGTACGTCCCTTATCCCTGCCAGCATCAGCGTGGACAGGGGATAGTAGATCATGGGCTTGTCATAGATGGGCAGGATCTGCTTCGACACGGATTTGGTTATCGGGTACAGCCGTGTGCCTGCGCCTCCCGCCAGGATGATCCCCTTCATCCAGCATTCCCCCTCTTTCCGTACATGTCTTCATAATAGCGCAGGTAATCCCCGCTTGTAACGTTCTCAAGCCATTCTGTGTTGGCCAGATACCAGGCGATCGTCTTTTTGATGCCGTCCTCAAACCGTGTCTGCGGCGCCCAGCCGGTCTCCCGCGTCGTTTTGGCCGGGTCGATGGCATACCGCCTGTCATGCCCTTTCCTGTCCTGTACATACTGGATGAGCGAGTGGTTTATGTGCTTTTTTCTCTCATCTTCCCCAGGCAGCAGTTCGGACAGGGAATCGATGATGGTCTTTACGATCTCAATATTCTGCTTCTCATTGTGCCCGCCGATATTGTAAACCCCGCCTGGCCTGCCTGCCCTGATGACGGCGTCCAGTGCCCTGCAGTGGTCCTCCACATACAGCCAGTCCCGCACGTTCTTACCGTCCCCGTACACAGGCAGCGGTTTCCCGTTCAATGCGTTGTGGATCATCAGCGGGATCAGTTTTTCCGGGAACTGGTACGGCCCGTAGTTGTTGGAGCACCGCGTCACGATGGATGGGAACCCATAGGTATGGTGGTATGCCTGGGCCAGCATGTCCGCGGAGGCTTTGCTCGCGCTGTACGGGCTGCGCGGGGATAATGGCGTTTCTTCCGTGAAATACCCCGTTTCCCCCAGGGAGCCGTACACCTCGTCCGTTCCCACCTGCAGGAAGCGTTTCCCCGGCTGGTAATGCCCGTTTTTCTCCCAGGCCTTGCGCGCCGCGTCCAGCAGGACGCCCGTTCCCAGCACGTTGGTGCGGATGAATGCCATGGGGTCCTCGATGCTCCTGTCCACATGGCTCTCCGCCGCGAAATGGACTACGGTATCGATATCATGTTGGGCAAATAAGGATGATATTGTCGCCGCGTCACAGATGTCCGCTTTTATGAAGGTATACCGCGGGTCTTGCTCGGTATCCCTGAGGTTCTCCGGGTTGCCCGCATACGTCAGTGCATCCAGGTTGATGACGTTGGTATCGTCATGGGCTTTCAGTATGAAATGGACGAAGTTGGAGCCGATGAAGCCCGCTCCGCCAGTGACCAGGTACGTTTTCATGGATTGATTTTTACCTCTTCATGTATGTATTCTGCCAGCGCCTTGTCCCAGTGCGCCATTTCGTATCCCAGCCTGTCCCGCAGCGCCGCATTTTCCAGCACGGAGTATTTCGGCCGTTTTGCCGGGGTGGGGTATTCGGCGGTCGTGATGGGGGTAGTGTGAACTTCAAGTCCGGCAAGTTCAAATATCCGTTTTGCAAACGCATACCAGGTGCATTCCCCCTCGCACGTGGCGTGGTATGTGCCGTATTGGCCGCTGAACATGAGTTTCCTTATCGCGCGGGCCAGCTCCAGCGCGCTCGTGGGGTTTCCCTTCTGGTCGTCTACCACGCGGATGGGGTTCCCTGTCCCTGCCAGCTGCAGCATTGTCCGGACGAAGTTGTGTCCTTCCCCGTACAGCCAGGCGGTCCGGACGATGTAGGTCCTCTTGCAGGTATTTTGAACGAGGATCTCCCCTTCCAGCTTTGTCCTGCCGTAGCTATTGATGGGGTTGGGCTGGTCCGTCTCCCTGTAAGGGCGTATCCTGCCGGATTCAAAAGCGCCCGCACCGTCAAAAATATAATCCGTTGATACGTGGATGAGTTCCGCGCCGCAATATTCTGCGGCTTTTGCCACATTTGCAGCGCCTGCGGCATTGACGAGGTACGCCTCCTCCTGCATTTTCTCACAGTCGTCCACCCGTGTAAATGCTGCGCAGTGGATGATGCAATCCGGCTGTATCTGGGATACGATGGAAAGCGAATGCTTTTCGGATGTGATGTCCATCTCTTCCACATCGTACAGGAAGAGTTGGTAGTCGTCCCGAAGGACCTTCGCCAGCGCCCGCCCCAGTTGGCCTTTGGAGCCTGTTATCAGAACCTTTTTCAATATTGACACCTGTAATAAGCCCTTGACGGGCTGTGATCATCTTCAAATATTGAGTTTAGCATATTTCATGATGAATGAAAAGAAACGGCGTTCGATCTGATACAAATTATATATGGTTGGGGACTTCTGTGAAATATGAAAGCGCCATGATGCACTTTTGACCGCCACAGCTTCAAATATATATACGGAATTATGCGGTTATGATTCAATTGTTTTACATCGTGTAAAGTTTTGGTATAATATCGCTGGAGGTGAAGGATTTGGCAAATATCATGGTGGTGGAGGACGAACAATCCATCAGCAATCTGATTGCGATCAATCTGCAGATGACGGGGCATCATTGCGTGCAGGCCTTCTCCGGCAGGGATGCGTTGTCTTTGGCGCAGGACGGGACATACGACCTGTTGCTGCTGGATGTGATGCTGCCGGATATCGATGGGTTCGGCGTGCTGGAAAAGGTCAGGAACACGCCAGCCATCTTCCTCACTGCAAAGCACGAGACGAGCGACAAGGTACGGGGTTTCATGCTGGGTGCCGATGATTATATCACGAAACCTTTTGAAGTGACGGAGCTGTTGTTGCGCGTCCAGGCTGTGCTTCGGCGGACAAAAAGATCAGAATCGTCCTATGCATCCGGTCATCTGGTCGTCCAGTATGATGCACGCAAGGTCTTCCTGCGCGGCGAGCCGGTGGAGCTCACACAGCAGGAGTTCACGCTGCTGCAGACGCTCATCGAGAATCGGAATATTGCACTGTCCCGGCAGCGGCTTTTGAATGAAGCCTGGGGCATCAGCTTCATAGGGGAATCCCGCACCGTAGATGTGCATATACAAAGGCTCAGGAAAAAATTGGATCTTGGGGATCGTATAACCACTGTGTTCAGGACAGGATACAGGTTTGAGGATTGAATCATGAAGCTTTGGCAGAAAAATTATCTCTTTGCTTCCCTTCTTTTTATTGTTGTGCTCTATGTTTGCGTGTTCTTTCTTGCCGGGCCTTCCGTCCTTTCATTGCTGGATAATGCGCGTTCAGCCGCTGTGAACGAGGAATATGCCATATCGAGGGCTATGGACGGTACTTTTAACACATTGGCAAAGGACAAGCATAAGAGTGCGGCAGATGCTTTTGCTGCGTATTATGAAAAAAGCGGTATTTATCTTGCGGTGGGCGCCGGGGATAACAGCTTGTACAGCAATATGCCTTATTCGGATTCCTCTCCAATCGGCACGGTATCCTGGGTCAGGCAGCATCAGAATACCTACATCCAGGTTTCCGATGAATTGACCAGCGGCTATTCTTTTGTATATGCGAGATCTGTGGATGAAACGGTGCAAACCGGTATCCGTCAAGGCGTTCTTGCGGTGGCCCTGGGCGCCGGTGTGATCCTGGCACTGTGCATCGTACTCTATATCACCCTGAAAAAGCTCAATGAGCCCATTGACCGGCTGGCCCACGAGCTCCGCACCCCCCTCACGGCCATCAGCGGCTATGCCGAGTCATTGATGATCGCCAAATTGTCCGAAAAGCAGCGGCACCTCGCGCTCCGTTACATCCTGGACGAAAGCAGGCGGCTTTCCGAAGTATCAGAGAAGCTTTTGACCCTGTCCAGCCTGCGTGAGAAGACGGTCGTCAGGGAACCTGTGGATATCGAATCGCTGTTCCTGCATGCAAAGAAGACCTATGGCCGGGTGGGCTGCACCGTGGAATGGGATAGGGTCTCGGGGGACCGCGTCCTGCTGCAGAGCTTGGTGGGTAATCTGGTGGAAAATGCGCTCAGGGCGTCCCCGGAAGGCGGCTTTGTCGAGTTGATCGCAAAAGACCGGCAGATCATCGTACGGGACCACGGGTTCGGCATGGACAGGGCGCAGCTGGATTATGCGAATAACCCCTCCCAAAAGAATAGCCCATGCGGGCGCAGGGGCCTTGGCATCCCCTTGTGCCATGAGATTGCCCGGTTGCATAAGGCTGATTTGCATTTTTTCTCCGATATTGCGCATGGTACATCGGCAGTCATCACTTTTTACAAGTAGCTTACAACTTAATGAAGATTGCGTAACATACGCTGTTGTACGCTATGGTTGAAGGGAGTTGACGCAGGATGAAGAAATGGATAGTAATAAACAAAGTACTTTTTATAGCTCTAGTTGTTGTCCTCGTGGGGGCCGCGGCCCTTGCTGCGGTTCTGGCGAGTTGCGTGTCAGATGCCACAGCCACTAGGCAGATCCAAACCGCAGTTGCGGAAGCTGCCGGGCCCACTGCTCCGGGAGCCTCCCCGTCCTCCTGGAGCGCGCAGGATCTTGGGAGTTTCGTTCAGGGCTTGCAGGAGCGCAGAAGTTCTATTATTCCTTCCCTGGACGGTATACTCACCCCACAGGCAAAAAGCTGGGAAAGCATCCATCCTGCCAATTATGAGGACCTGAAAGCCAGGGCGTTTGATAAAGCTTATACCTTGACAAAAGCACTGTTTGGTTGCGCTATAAATGATAATATAGACTTTTGGTACTATACGGATACCAAAAGGCATCGTAAGGATTTCGTAAAGGTCGCCGCCAGGGATGATTCGGTCATCTGCGTGCTCTCCGCGGATACGCTGGATCTCATCGAGATCGACTACAGCCTGGCCTTTGTGACGACTTTAAGTTTGCAGGACTGGGTAGACATGAAAGACACCGGCAAAGGACGGCAGGTTGCAGACGATGTCGCCGCAGTATTTGGCTCGGGTGTGCAGGATATACGCGCGATAGGCCTTAGCCGGGGCGGCCAATACATGGTGAGAACCTATAACCTGACTCTTGCCAATGGCAGGTTTGTCAAGATCGCGACATTGAATGACGGGTTGTATGCGGTGGGAGTCTATCCGACCCAGGCGTGTATGACAGAAGGCGTCTATTTTGAGGCGGATATCCAGCGTGACCCTTCCGTGGTCCATCTAGTAGCCCCGCAGAATTTTGCTACCGGGGAGCCGGGTCCGGGCGATATGACAAAGAACGAGGCGCTCACCATGTACCGCAAGTTTCTGGTTCTTGCCAATGGCGCCGGGACCTATGCGGATCCCACGGTGGCGTTCTTTTACCGGGACCTTTCCGGTGCGCGCGAGAACTACTGGCACATGTCAGGCGATATGCTGACGGTGGACATCACGTCGAAAAGCAAATGGCTGTTGAACCTCAGGTGCAGCGGCCTGTGGAATCCTTCCCTGGACCGG
This sequence comes from Bacillota bacterium, assembly GCA_023454175.1. Lineage (GTDB taxonomy): Bacteria > Bacillota > Clostridia > Christensenellales > JAEXRW01 > JAEXRW01. The sequence continues at coordinate 120,180 of JAEXRW010000003.1, forward strand.
CAGACCAAAGACGGAGACTACTTTGCCAGGGATTACGAAGGATACATAAAAAATATCATGAGTACTCTGTATGCCGATCCCGGGGTGGGAGTATCCCCGAATGCATCCGAGGTCGATGGTCACAATTGCACCTATGATGCGGCCATGGCCGACAAAACATATTATGAATTCTGCTTTGAGGATGGTAGACTGACCGAAGTCGATTATTTTTACGATTATGATACCTACTTCAGATATTGGCTCGTTGGTTGGAAAGCCGATCATACGTTCATCAATACCGTTACGGGTGAGGAATTCATTCCTGAGAATTAAGCTGGACTCCTCTCCCCTAAATATCGGATAATTGGTGAAGCACCCTATTATAGTTATTGTAAATACGCTGTTCAGAATAGAGCTATGGAGCGCATATTAGAAAAGCATCTTGTCATGGATGCTTTTCTTGGATACTTCTACCACAATGGGTTATAGTAAACTATATTTGATTAAGGAGTTGACCGTTATATTTCTGTACCTTCGAGCGCCAGGTCCTCGGCTGTGATGCGGGATTTTTCCAGTGAGCTGTACTCTACTTTCCCTACCAATGTCGTAGGCAGCTTATCGCGGAATTCGATGGCGCGCGGCACGCTCCATTTGATCAGGTGCTTTTGGCAGTGCTTCAGGAGCAGTTTCTTGGTTTCGTCCGTGGCCAGGGCAGGGTCCTCCAGCACGACGTACGCCTTCACGCTCGTCATCTGGTAGTCGTCCGGCACCCCCACCACGCACGCCCGGAATACGAGTTCGTGCGACTCCAGCACCTGCTCCACCTGCATGGGGTATACGCTCACACCCGATATTTTAAGCATGCGCTTCACCCTGCTCTTGAAGTACAGGTAGCCGTCCTCGTCCATGTACCCGATATCCCCCGTGTACAGCCACCGTATGCCGTTCTCGTCCGTCCGGATGGTCTTGCCGGTCTCTTCGGGGTTGTTGATGTACTCGATCATCAGCGTCGGGCCGGAAAGGCAGATCTCGCCTTCGCTTCCATAGGGGAGTTCTTCCTTTGTGTCCATGTCCACCACCTTGGCCAGCATGTTCGGCATCGGGATGCCGATCGCGCCCTTGCGGTACAGGCCCGGGGGTGTCAGCACGCAGCCCGTGACGGTCTCGGTCAGGCCGTAGCCCTCCGCCACCTCCACCTTGCTCCCCTGGGCCATGAGCCTTTCGTCAAAACGCACCTTGAGTTCCGGTGAAAGGCTGTCCCCGCCGCTGTACATCGCCTTCAGGCGGTCGAAGCGTACCTTGGGGAAGTTCTTGTCGCGGAGCATGGCTTCGAACATAGTGGGCACTCCCGCGATGAAAGTCGGCTGGTGTTTCCGCAGGCTGTCGATGTATATTTTCGTACCGAATTTCGGCTCCAGGAAAAGCGTCCCGCCGTTGCACAGGATCGAATGGATGCAGATCCCCAGGCCGAAACCGTGGAAGACCGGAAGGATCGCGATGACGCTGTCGTCCTTTGTGAATTTGGCAAAGGGGGCGATGCTCGCCGACAGCGCGTTGAAATTGTACGATGAAAGCAGGATGCCCTTGGGCATGTTCGTCGTGCCGCCCGAAAAGAGCACGACAGCGCCGTCTTTGGGATCGATGCGCCGCTCGTAGCAGGATTCGGCGCCTTCGGAAATTTTCAGGAAATCCTTCCAGAATACCACCCTGGGGTCTTCGGGGATCTTGTTCTTCAGCCCCTTGATGATCTTGAAGGCGACCTTTTTGGTGCCGGGCAGGAAATCCGATATCTTCGTGATGAGGAGCTTTTGGTCCGGCCGGAGGATATCCTTGAACCGGTCGTAGAACATGTCCACCGCCACGCACCAGGTGCTGTTTGTTTCCTTTACATACTGCGCAAGTTCGCTTGAAGAGTACAGCGGGTGTGTCATCGCCACGCGCGCGCCGATCTTGTTCAGCGCGTAGAAAAGGAAAAGTGCGTTGGGGATGTTGGGCATCGAGAGCAGCACGCTGTCGCCTGCCTTGATCCCGTATGCCGAGAAGGAGGCGGCGCACCTGTCAGTCATGGAAAGCAATTGTTTGAACGGGATCTCCGCCCCCATGTAGTCGATAGCGGTTTTTTCGGGATATTTCAGCGCGGTATCCCGCAGCAGTTCATACATCGTCTGGTCTGGGATCTCCGTGAATTCCGGGCTGTCCCCGTAGAATTTCAGCCAGGGCTTTTTGACTTTATTCCCTTTATAAATACCGTTTTCCATTTCCGCCGCCTCACACTCACATATTTTCAAGAGATTCCGGGTTCTTCAGGTAGGCTTGGATCAGTTCCAGGGAACGGGCAAAGTAAAACCCGTCCGCGATCCGCTCGTCAAGCGTGACCTTCACCTCAACCATTTTCCGGGAAGTCAGTGTTCCGTCTTCCAGCGCCACGGGTTTGTACCCGATTTTGCCGATGGCGATGAACATGGAGCAGTTGCCCCATTCGAAGAGGTGGTGGAAAGGTGCTTCGATGCCGATGCTCCCAAGGTTGGCGATATACGCGCTGCAGCGCAGCGGGTCCACATCTGTGAACATTCTGGGCATGTTGAAATAAAAATCCGTCCAGCGCAGGTAGGCGAATAGCAGGCGCAGTATGAAACGCGGCATTTTCATCAGCGTTTCGATCACCTTGTCGTCGTCTTTTTTTACCGCATCGGATTTTGCCGTTTTGATGTCCCGTTTGAGTTTGTCTATGACGTCCTCGAATGTCGTCTTCTCGTTGAATGTGAGTGCGACGTTTGTCTCCTCACTCTGGTCAGAAGCCGCCTTCTTGGCGATGAAGGAGATCTTGATGTCATTGCGCTGGTAGAGTTTCCTGCCCGATATGAAGCGGTTGAGGTGCGGGCGTTCCTTGAGTAGTTTTACGATGGAAGCTACAAACAGCTGGAAGAATTTGAGTTCGATGCCCTCGGTTTTCTTTTTCTCGATGTAATCGAGGAGGTTTTCCACATCCAGCGATGTGTTGAAATAAACGAGGGATTCCGTCCTGCTGCGCATCATATACGGAAACATTGCATTCAGTGGATGCACCTTTACGACGCGCCCGTCTCTTTTTGCCATATTTTTACCTTTCAAATATAAAAAAGAATGATTACATTCACAATATAGCGTATATTGTATCAACATGCAATTAAAAGCAGGTTTATGTGGCTTTTAATTTGCTATATGTACGGTAAGGTTTTGGCATTCAAATCAAATTTGCCGGAGTGGTTCTGTTTGAATGTAGATTGAATCATATTTTATATCTTTTATTATATAGCTGTTTTTTGATGAACATCAGTATAGGCATTGGATGCCTTGAAAACGAGACATACAATGCAGCTTTTATCTGTTGGATTCATACCGGCGCATTACTCCTCGCCTTTCCGGATTAAGCTGAGTGCATGATCCTTGACTGTGTCTTTGTCGCCGATCATATCTTGTATGGTGGGTATGATGGTGTGATCCGGCATCGTGCCCCTGCCTGTTGGTTTGCCCGGTATCGCCACCCCGTACACCTGTGTGGCGCACTGGAAAGAAAAACCGGTATTTTTCAGCAATATGTTTTGCGCCATGGACATGCAGGTACCCCCGCCCCCTGTTTCCTCGCCGATAAAGGTCGCGATTTTGTGGTATTTGAGCAGCGCGCAGAAAAATCCTGTGGATGAGTTGCACCCTCCGTTGATCAGGACATATACTTTTCCCTTGAATGCGTTTGCAGCCGGTGCTACCGGCTTTTCCAGCAGGATATAGGATTCTCCGTATTTTCCCGACATGAAAGGTACCGCTTTTCGTGTCAGGTATGAGAAAAGGTACGCCGCGCGCTCCGGCTCTCCGCCCCAGTTGTCCCGTACGTCGATGATGAGGTTCTGGATCTTCTTTTCCGCCAGGGTTTTGAAAAAAGTATCCATGAAACTGTCGAATTCGTTGCTTGCGCCAAAGGATTTGACAGTCAGCACCGCATATTTATCCTGGAATTCCTGGTCCAGCAATGTCACCTTGCGTTCCTGAAATGGGATAAAGCTCTTGAGCGTTTTTGTCAGCTGCGCTTTCTCCACCGCAGGAAGTGCAGCTGTTTTGATTTCCCCGGTCCCGGCATCTTTGTACTGGATCGCGAAATTTTCGGGTGTTTCTGCAAAGAGGTAATACATTTCCGCAAATCCCAGGTTGATAAACCTCAGTTTTTCTGTCTCGTTGGCGCCGTCCCCCTGGAGGTTTTTCATAAAGGATTGGATCAGGTCCGGGATCTTTTTACCATTGATGCTCACCACTTCCACCCCGGCCTGGAGGTCTGATGGGAAAAAACTCTCGTATACATACGCCCTGCCCTTGATGATTTGGATCCCCGCCGGCAGGAACTTGCCCTTTTCATTCATATAGTTTACCAGGTTTGTCGGGGTGCTGATCACGGTGTGATGGCACCGGATCGCGGCATTTACAGGCGCGAGTACCCGGTAAAACTCCGCTTCGTTCATGCCGTCCTTGATCAGCCCATACTGCGTTTTGAATGCTTGTTCCAGTTCTTTTTTATCCGTATAGAGCTTGGGATGTGTCGATTCGATCACTGCCTGTAATTGCTTGAAGTCCTCCTGCATCTGTGCCAGTGAAAATGTCCGCAGAACGATATCCTCAGGAGTAGGCGTTGGGCTGGTTGGTGCAGGAATACTTTCCTGCGGTTCAGCAGTTTTTACGGGGCTCGCGCTCGGTAAAGTCTGTACGGCTTGCCCGGTGCATCCGGTTATAGCCGCCAAGAGGAAGAAGCACAGCAGCAGTGTCATCATTTTTCTCATTTTCCCGGCCTCCTTTTGATCAGCAAACACAGGTTTGAATCTGCAGGATCAGAACCAGTATCCAAATAAAAAGGGGCATGGTTTACATGCTCCCTTTTGTGCTATTTTTTCTGCCCGTATCCCTTGTGTATTTCCACCGCGTTATCCACCTGTTCCGGCGTCATCAGCGTGATGTTCCCCGCTGCCCTGGCAGCTAGGTACGTCTTCGCTGCATCTTCCATGTACACCGCCGCATACAGGGCGTCCTTCAAGGTCGGTCCCACGGTCACCACCCCGTGGTGCTTCAATATGACGGCGCGCTTCCCGTTGATATGGTTTACCGTCTGGATCCCCATCTCCAGGCTCGCAGGGGAGCTGTATGGGGCGACGCTCACTTCTCCCAGCGTCACATTGGCCAGCGTCGTCACCGCCACCGGGAAGACGTCCCCGATGAGCCCCACCGCCGTGGCGTAAGGCTGGTGCGTGTGGATGATGGCGTTGACCTCGGGCATGTTCTGGTAGATATGAAGCAGGGCGGCGGTGTCCGAGGATTCGCGTAGCGTCCCTTCGATGCGTTCCCCCTTGGGTCCCAGTACGATCAGGTCCTTTTCCTCCATCCCCTCGTACATCATGCCCGAAGGCGTTACGATGATCTCCCCGCTCTTTTTCCGCACGCTCACGTTGCCCCCCGCGAGGCTGATGAGCCTGTAGTACTTCATCTCCAGTGCGGTATGAATGATCTCTCTTTTGTCCTGTTCAAACATGGATTGTATCCCCCTAGATATAAAATGATTGCGGTATGATGGTCCTATTTTCGGTCATGGTCGACATTCGTCATCACATATGTTTATCATGTAAATGCAGCCCGCCCTTCCACAGTCTTGCGGTTTCCTTCGTCCTCATGGGATGCTGGTTGCATTCGGATCTTTGTAGACAGGGTCGTTCCGTGTTATGGGGTTCTGTCAGGTCGATGCGATGTCCAGTACGTTCCTCGCTGTATTTTCATCGGTGATGAACATGCCGATGGTCTTCGTTCGTAATGCGCCCAGGATGGAGAGCACCTTGTGGTTGCCCGAGGCGATGCAGATGATCTCCTTGGCATTGCGCAGGTCTTGTTCGCCGATCCCCATGACCCGGTTATTGTAGTCGTTGTTGAGGAATTCGCCGTGTATGTTGAAACGCCTCGCGCAGATGTCGCCCACGCTGCGTTCAGGATGTTTTTCAAATTCGGGTTTCATCATATATGGATCAAACGTGGTCTTGCTGTTGTAATACTCGGGCGGCGCGCCTACGCTCACGATGCCGATATCCAGGTTCGCCCAGCTTTTGAGGATCTCCTTCATGTAGATGCTCTTCATATAGTGTTCCTTGTCATCTATGCTTTCGGCCAGTGCAGGGGCATAGATGAAGGATGGAGTCCCCTGTACCTTTTCAGCCAGGATGCGGACCATTTCATTGAGCTGGTACTCCGATGAGATACGGTTCGTGCCCCCGATCAGCGGTACGACTTTGATATCGTACAGGTTGCTGATATTGCGGAAGGCCCCCATGCATTCATAGCAGGTGGAGCCCCACGCGACGCCCAGCGTGATATGGCTTTTCAGTTCCTTCTCCGCGATAAAGGCGCCCTGCGTGGCGACGATCTTTGTCAGCACCTTTACATTGGTGATGCTTGTAGGCACCACGAAGCACTTTGCCACACCAAAAACGCTTTTGAATTTCTTGGAGAGCTCATCGTTGTTGACCTGGGGGTTTTTCACCTGTATCTCCACGATGCCGAATTCCCGTGCTTCCGACAGGATCATCGAGATGGACGAGCGGGATATCCCGATCTGCTTTGCGATCTGTTCCTGCGTAAAATCGTCACAATAATACATCTGGGCTACCTGGACCATGATCTGGATGTCATACCTCGGCTCCATCGACCGGCACCCCCTGCTGTTTCATAAATGAGATTATACGTTCTTCATCCCTTTTCGTCAACTTTTACCATTCCCGTATAACGCAGTCGGATCCCTTCAGTCTCACCCGCCCCGGACGGTGCCCAGCGCAATGATGATGCCGCTGCTCAACCGGCGCCGACGCCTCCGCCATCAGGTCGCCGCCCGTATCGATTCATGCAGCCGCTCCGCAGCAGGTCATGTCTTGAACCTTTCATATATCGCATGGTTCAGCCCCGCAAGGCTCCCCTGGATGTTTTTGTATATCGCTTGGTAATGTTCCGAATACCGCTCGTGCATCGTTTTATCCGGGGTATAGGTCCTGCCCGGTCTGCAGGTACTCGATACCGCATCTTTTTCATCTTTATAGACATGAGTACCGATCCCCGCCAGCAGCGCCGCGCCCAGCGGTGTGGCTTCGTATACGTCCGGTATTTTAATGGTCCTTCCTGTTACATCAGCCTTGTTCTGCATCCAGAATGCGTTCCGGGCTGCGCCGCCCACGCCCAGGATTTTGTCCGCCCTGATGCCTGACGCCGCTTCCAATGCCTCGAGTATTCCCCGGAATTGGTAGTTCAGCCCCTCGACCATGGCTCGGATCATCCCGCCCCTTGTCACATCATTGCTGAGCCCGATGAAAGCACCCAGCGACCGGCTGTCGGCAACCGGCGCATATGCCCCCGAGAAATGCGGCAGGAAAAAGCATCCGTTTGAATCGCCTGCCGCCGCTTTTTCCATCAGTCGTTCCCAAACGCCCGTTTCCTGTCCGGTCATCTGCTCCTCGAATGCGAATTGCCCCTTGAACCACTCCAGCATGTCTGCGCATACGCCCGAACCGACACAGCAGGACTTTCCCCTTGCCGCATGGCTTTCGATATAGCATCCGCTGTCAAATATTGCTCTGCTCTTCTGTACCTTGGTGACGGTCTGTACCGCCATTTCCCATGTCCCTGTGACATTTAAAACGTTTTGTGGCGTGATGCACCCCACAGCCAATGCCGCGCAGATATAGTCGTGGCCCCCCTGGATGACAGGCGTACCCTTTTTCAGGCTTGTTTTCCGGCTGGCGGCTTCCGTGACAGTGCCGATGGGCGTACCGCTTTGCACGCATTCCGGGAATATGTGCAGTGGTATGTCTGCGGCTGTAATTAACCTGTCGACCCATTTGCATGTCTCGGGGTCGAACACCGAGGTCGTGCACGCCATGGAATAGTCAATGGTCTTGGACCCGCACAGCATGTGGTTGATATAGTCCTCTGCCAGCAGCCACTTGTCCGTTTTTTCCATGATAGCCGGATGGTTCTCTTTTATCCACATCATCCTGTATATGCTGTCGATATGCATGGCCTGTTTGCCCGTCAGGCGGAATATTTCATCCCTGCCCATGCAGTTGCTGAAACGGGAAGCCTGTCCTTCGGTCCGCGGGCAGTGCCAGGAGATCATCGGATACAGGGCGTTGCCGACCTTGTTGATGGGCAGCCCGTCCATGCCAAATCCCGTCACGGCCACGCCCCGGATGGCACCGGTGTCGGGTAATCGGCAAACCGCCTCCCGAATGGCATCCGCCGTGGCGTCCCACAGCCTTTCCGGCTCCCATACGCACCAGGACGGGTGCGCAGGATCATCGTGGGTCAATGGCGTACCCCGGCTCCCTTTTGAGATCGTGTTCCCCGTCTCGTCATAGATCACAGCCTTTATGCTCGTGGACCCTATGTCGATCCCCATCAGATATGGCATGCGCTCCGCGTTACCCGATGAATTCATCCACGACCTGTATCCGCTTTTCCTCGGGGATGTTCAGCACGATACAGTCCGTCGCATAGGTCCGCTCGGGCAGGCAGCAGAGGATATGCACCGCCTTGCACCGGTAGGGGAAACCCGCCTGGTGCCACACGCCCGGCCGCGTCACCATCATCGTCCCTTTGGGGATGAGAAATACTTCGATCAGTTCGGACGGGTCCTCTCCCTCGGGTATTGCCGGGGCCACATGCATCAGGTAATCCCCGTCCAGCACGAGGATGGCTTCACAGGTGTGGTTATGGTATTCTGCGCAGTCGATCACCCATTCCCGTTCATTGACCACACACGCGGAAAAGGATACGGTATTGGTGTTGCCGAGGTAAGACTGTGCCATATCCCGGTAAAATGTCACCGGCGGCGTTCCCAGGTGGCAGCCCTGCGGCTCCAGGATGCTGGCATAGCTGCCGTACGGTGCGAAAGCTTCCGGTGTCAGCCTCTTGATACCCGTTTTTCTCATCGCGATAACCTCCTTTTTGTTCTTCTGACCCCTTTTTGGGTCATTTATGAACCGTAGTATGGCGCAGGAACTCTTGATTTGTCCCTTAATGAAGTTCCGGGGGGCTTTCGCCCCCCGGCTTCAGGAAGGAGGAAACATCCTGCTCTGCCCCAGTGCTTTGATCATGAGCTTTCCACGAATGATACTGCTTTTTATTTGGTTTGAAAAAGCCTTCATCCGATGATTTCTTTATATTTCTTTTCGATATAGGCCAGCTCATCGGCGGTCAGTTCCCAGTCCGCCGCACTGGCATTTTCATACGCCATCTCCGGAGTCGTGGCGCCCATCAGCGAGCAGGTCACGCCCGGTTGTGCCAGCACCCAGTTGATGGATACCTGCGCCACGGTGGTGCCTTTATCGCCCGCGATACCGCGCAGCACGTCCAGGAGTTTCTGGCACTTGGACCACATCGGTTCTTCATAAAAAGCATAGAACGCTGAGCGCAGCTCTTTGCCGCCTGTCACCGGTTTTTCCATCTTGCCCGTCAATATGCCGCCGCCCAGGGAGCCGTATGTGATGACCCCCACATCGTTCTTCTTGCAGAAAGGCAGTATCCCGTTTTCAATTGAGATGCGGTTCAGCATGCTCATGGGGGGCTGTACGGCGGATATGTCCGCGATATCGATGCCTTTTTGTATCAGTGTGGTATCAAAGTTGGACACACCGATGGCGCGTATCTTTCCTTCTTTTTTGAACTTGGTCATCAGTTCAAGTGCGTCGTCGATGCTGTTGTTGAGATCCGGCCAGTGTATGAAATACAGATCGATGTAGTCCGTCTCCAGCCTGCGGAGGGAGTCTTCCAGTTCGCGCCGCATGATATTTGTGTTCAGGCAGCGGACATATTCGCCGTTTATGCGCAGTACGCCGAGCTTCGTCGCCAGAACGACTTTGTCACGCAGCCCTTTGATGGCTTTGGCCACCACCCTTTCCGAAGCGCCGTCCAGGCCATAGGCGGCCGCCGTATCCACCATGTTTACACCCGCGTCGATAGATGCCCTGACGGCGTCGATGGCGAGTTTTTCATCCACATCCCCGAAAAAATCGTTGCCCATCTCCCACGTGCCCTGGCCGATGACGGAAATATCGATACCGCTGTTGCCCATTCTCCTGTACTTCATTTTGTATTACCTCCTCATAAATGATAATGTATATGCGTTGTGTAATTGTTTATGATGCCTTGTCGCATGCGTACGTACTATGATCTTATTTTGAACGATGGTACGATGCCGGCGGGTAGTTCCCGTATTCTTTCAGGGTCTCCAGCATCGCGATATAGTTTTCGGGCTTCACCGCGCTGTGGATGGTGTTGCTGGAGGAGAGGATATATCCGCCTCCCGGCGCGCCGGTCTCTATGCACCGCCTCGTCTCCTCGATGGTCTCGGTGACGCTTTTGAAAGTCAGCGTATAGGCGCAGTCCACGTTGCCCTTTATCGCGATACGGTTGCCGTATGTCTTTTTGATGGTTGCCAGGTCCATCCCCGCGATGGGGTCTATGGGGTCCAGGCAGTCAAATCCCGCGTCCAGGATGTCGTCGATGATGGGCATGATATTCCCGTCCGTATGCTTGATGACGTACAGCCCCATCTCCTTGTACGCCTGCACGCACCGCTTCAATTCAGGTGCAAACAGCTTTTTGAATGTCCCCGGTGAGCAGAAGGGCCCGCCGTTGTGTGCGTAGTCGTCCCCGGTGTAGACGATCTTCACGCCGCGCCTCATGGCTTCCTTCGCCATCTCGATGTTCACGTCCACCGCCATCCGGATCACGGCCTCGATGAATTCCGGTGCGTCGTAAAGGTTTATCATGAATTCGTCGTACGGCATCAGCCTCGAGGGGATCGACCATACGTCGTTCAGGTGCAGGATGATGGCCTTGTCGCGGCCGTATCTCTCCAGATAGGCTTCAAGCGTGCTGTATCGCGCCGGGTCCTCCGGGTCTGGCGGGCGGTACCGCCCCAGGTCTTCCATGGATTTCACGGGTCCGTCCAGCGGGAAGGAATGCGCCTCTCCGGAGTAGCGTTTCAGCATCCCCCATTCGTCTTTTACGATCCCGTCGTCCAGCTGCTCGCTTTTATAGTCCAGGTCCACGCACAGCGCATCCAGCCCCATTCGATAGACAAAATCTTCGTAGCTTGCGTCTGGACTGATCGCCTGTATGACCTTTTTGTCGATTGCCCATTCAAATGTGGGGACACGGTCCGTTTCTTCCCTTCGCAGCGTCCGCAGCACCCGTTCGTTCGAATTCATTTCCATGTCTACTCAGCCATTAATTTATATACTTTTTTCAGTCGTTGCCGTCCTTTGTTTTCCCCTGCTGGATGAATTCACTTGATGCCATCATCTTCTGGGTGATGAACTGCCGCGCCTTGCGCACCTCTTCCACCGGGTCATTTGTACCGTTTGCCCACATCTCCACCACAAAGGGCCCGCTGTAATCCACCCTGCGCAGCATGTTGAATACCGATACAAAGTCCACGATCCCCTCGCCGAAAGGTACATTGCGTATCTCGTTGGGTCGGGAGTCCTTCACATGTACAGCTACGATATGCCCGGTCCCTTTGAGAAAGTCCTCCTCCGTCAGATAGCCCCTGGACGCCAGGTTGCCGATATCGGGGTATACGCCCAGCCAGGGGGAATTGATCGCCTTCACGTGGTCGATCACTTTCCCTACGGAGTCCATAAAATCGTTTTCCATCGTTTCGATGGCCAGCATCACATTGTAGCCTGAAGCAAATTCCACGCACTCGCCCAGCGATTCGCGGAACAGTCTGCGTGTGTTTTCATTGGGTTCATTGTACGACTCATCGTATCCCGCCAGCTGGATCACCCGATTTCCGATATCCACTGAAAATTTGACCGCATCCTTGATCAGGTTTACGCCTGTCATCCGGATCGTGCGGTTCTCGCTGCCGATAGGGTACCTTCTGTTTCCCGAAAGGCACATCGTCAGGATGGGTACACCCGTTTTTGCGGTTGCCTTTGCCAGTGCGAGCTTTTCCTTTGCTGTCCATTTCATCCGGCTCAGCCGCTTGTCGCTTTCATCCACGCTGATTTCCATGAATTCATAGCCGGCGTATTTTGTCACGGCCAGCCGCTGCTCCCAGGAGTAGTCTTCCGGCAGGGCCTTTTCATACAGACCTATTACGTTTTGCATGATGTCTTTCAATTGCTTCCCACCTTGCGCCGTGCCCGCGGCACGGTTTGTTGACATATTCTATGACATATTCCATCGCTGTGTTAAAGTCCGTTCGTCGATTTCTGCATATCCGGGGGTATCGTATCACCCTGGGGCATTCAAACAGGCATCACCCTGAAATCATTGGGCGTCATCCCCGTTCGTTTCCGGAAAGTATATACGAAATTGGATTCACTGTTGAAGCCGACCTTGTATCCGATCTCTTTTACAGACAGGTGTGTGCTTTTTAAAAGGTTCTTGGAGTGGTTGATGCGCACGCTCAGGATATATTCATATGGCGTATATCCGGTCTCCTTTTTGAACATGCGGGAGAAGTAGTACGTGCTCATCGATACCTTGTCTGATAATTCCTCCAGCGTCAGCCTGCTGCTGAAATTGTTTTCGATATAGTTGATGGCCTCCATGGAAAGGCTCGGCTCCTCGTCGCTCGAGTTGAAACTGTTCTTGGACGAGATCATGATCAATTCCGAGAGCAGCCGTTGGATATGGCAGGATATGATCGGTTCACAGATCGTTTCCCCGTTTTCAAATATGGAGAGGATCTTGTTGCAGTATTTGGGTACGATTATATTGTTGGATGCGTTGATCACGCCGGCGGTCGCCTCATACAGGTGATCGAAGATCTCCCTGCTGGAACACCCGTTGAAATGGAACCAGATCGTTTCCCACCGTTCGTCGGTCGAGTATTCATACGGCAGGTATCCGGTCAGGGCCACATCGCCGGGCTTCAGTTCCATGCTCTTGTTTCCGTTCCGTATCGAGCCCGATCCTTCCTTTACGTACATCAGCTGGAAGTTTTCAAATCCCTTTTTCTGCACCCGGTAGTTTTTATCGCAATAGTAGTGGCCTGCTCTGTCCAGGTAGAAATACATCGTGCGCGCCGTACTGCTGATCAATGCAAAATAAGTATTGGAGTTTGGCAGTACGCCTTTTTCCGGATAGTACACGGTCTATTCCCCCTTTCTAAATCTTCCGGCGATCCTGTGTTCCTTAAGGTTAAAGGTACGTTCTCTCAATGGGACCTTCCAAAATAACGCCCTTGACCCCATATAAAACTGCTGTACGTCAGGCGTTGACCTTTTGCCTTACGAGCAGGTGGTTCAGCGTCACAGCCAGGATCAATACCAGGCCTTTCACCAGGGTCTGGTAAAAAGGTTCAATGACCGTCATCAGCCCCGTGGTGACGCACATGATGATCAGCGCGCCCATCACGGTCTTGAGGACCGAGCCTTCTCCGCCTGCAAACGACGTGCCGCCCAGAAGCACTGCTATGATACAGTCCAGTTCCATCCCAGTGCCCGCGAGGGGGTTGCCCATGGATTGGTAGCTCGCGTTCGATATGCCGGCCAAAGCTGCCAGGAATCCCACGATGATATACAGCAGCCAGCCTACCTTCACCGCGTTGATGCCCGAAAGCTCCGCTGCCGTGCGGTTCCCGCCGATTGCAGCCGAATATTTACCCAGCACAGTATAGCGTTGAACGATTACCAGGATGATGATGACGGCCACGGCTACGAAAAACGCAGGCGGCAGGTCTACTCCGGGCATGATACCGTTCCTGGAATAGTCGTTGATCCACGGCTGCATGTGCATTTTCGGGCCGTTTTCCGTAAATGCCATTCCATCTTTTATGCCTGAGAGCCCCCGGGGAACTATCAGCAGTGCTGCGCCCTTGAAAAGGTTCAGCGTGACCAGCGTCGCGATGACGGGCGTGATACGCCATTTCATTACCAGCAGGCCGTTGATGAACCCCAGCACGATCCCCAGTACCATCGTCAGCACCAGGGCCAGCCAGAAGGCGAACCCGTTGATCACCATCAGGGAGTAAACCACCGCGCTCAGGCTCAGCGCGCTGCCCACCGAAAGGTCGATGTTCCCCGATATCATCAGCAGCGTGAACCCTCCGCACAGGGTCAGGATCGGTATTGCCTTGATAAGAAGTGTGAAGATGCTGTCGATGCTCAGGAAATGGCCCCTGCCAAATAATTCTACCTGGTCCAGTTTTACGACGCTCAATATGACCACTGTCAGTATCAATACGGCAAATACGTAATACTTCTTTACGGTCATTTTCCATGCGTCAGTTTGTATACGGTCCTTCTTCATGGCTCTTTCAGGCATATCCACGTTCATCTGCTCCTCCCAATCCAAGGCGATTAAATACTTGTTTTTAGTGTGATTGCAACTTCTAGCCTTTCCTTCTGCCCAGGGCAAAGTGCTGCGACATGCTTTTCATATACGTTCTGAAGCCTTCTTTTCGTATGTCCAGGGCAAATCGCTGCGCCACGATGGCCAGGAATGCCACGATGCCCTTGAATATGTATTGCAGATCGGGCGGCCATAACATCCCGTTGACGAATGAATTCACGACTGCGAGGATCAGTGCGCCTACCACCGTACCCAGCACGGATCCAAATCCGCCCGCTATGCTGGTGCCGCCCAGCAGGGCGATGACCAGTGCGTCAAATTCATAGCCCGTCGCGCGGCTGTACATTCCCGAATTGTACTCTGAAGCCATCAGTATTCCGGTGATGCCTGCCAGCAGTGAACTGAGCAGGAAGAGGATTGTCAGGTGTTTTTCCACCTTCACGCCCGAAAGCTTTGCCGCCACCGGGTTGGCGCCGATGAGGTACGTGCGCCTGCCAAATACCGTCTTCTTTTCCAGTATGACCGCCAGTACGACCAGGAAGATCATGATCAATACGGATAGGCTTATCACCGCGATCATTTTTTCCGAATTGACCATCTCTTCCGATTTGGCTATTGTTACATGGCCCGCCACCCCGAATATATCGGGCAGGTTGACATTTCGCTGTGCGCCCTGTGTCACGATCTGTCCGATGCCGCGTGATACGGACATGGTGCCCAGCGTGATGATGATGGACGCGACTTTCAGTTTGGCTATGAAGAATGCATTGATGGCCCCGATGACGAGCGCACCTGCCAGCGCCATCGCTACGGCCATGCCGTAGGGCAGCCCGAGCCCCCTGCTCAGGTCCGGAGCAGTCGGATCAGCCGCCTGGCAGAACCATACCGCCAGAATGCCGGTCATCGCGATGACACCGCCCACCGACATGTCGAAGTTGCCTGTTATCAGCAGGAAAGTGACGCCGATTCCCAATATGATAATGTACCAGTTATTGGTGAACAGGTTGATGATGTTGCTGATCCTGTAGAAATTGGGCAGGAAAATGCAGGCTATGGCAAAGAACGCCAACAATGCCCCGAACATAACGAGGTTGATGAACGATTCGTCGCTCATCTTGCCCCTTATTTTTTGATTGTTTATTGTATTGCCTGCCACCGTTATTCCCCCCCTGTGACGATATGGATGATTTTTTCGCTGTCAATGTCGCTGCCGTTCTGCAGTTCCGCCCGCATGTTCCCTTCGTATAGAAGGAAGATGCGGTCGCAGATATTGACGATCTCCGGAAGTTCCGAGGAAAACATCATGATGGATTTTCCCTCTTTTGAGAGCTGGCGGATGATGCCGTAGATCTCGCTTTTGGCGCCCACGTCGATGCCGCGCGTGGGTTCGTCCAGGATCAGCAGGTCGGTATCGGCAAAGAGGCATTTGGAAAAGACGACCTTCTGCTGGTTGCCGCCCGAAAGCTTGGCTGCCTCCTTTTCCGTTCCGTTGGTGGCGATCTTCAGCTTGTCGATATAGTCTGTCGTCACCTTTCTTTCCTTTGCGCTGTTGATGAATCCGCTTCTGGATATCTTTTTCATGTTCATGACCGGTATATTGCCGCGTATGGTCAGGATCGTGAAAAGGCCCTGCGAGCGTCGTTCTTCAGGCACCAGAGCAATACCTGCCTTGATTGCTTTGTCGGGAGCGGGCTGCAGTCTTTTCCCTTTGAAGAGGATATCACCCCGGTAACTGTCGGCGCCGTATATCGCCCGGGCCAGTTCCGTCTTTCCCGCGCCTACCAGCCCATAGAAGCCCACGATCTCCCCTTTTCGAATATCGAAGGTTATGTCATTCAGTTTATGGTTGGATAGGTTTCTCACTTCGAGGATCTTTTCTTTGGATAGATCGTCTTTCTTCGTATATGCTTCAAATACCGTCTTGCCGATCATCATTTTGATCAGTTCCGACCGGTCTTTCACTTCCTTGACCGGCTTCGTGTCGATGTGTCTGCCATCGCGCATGACGGTGACGTAATCGCCGAGTTCAAATATTTCATCCAGCCTGTGGGAAATATAAATAACGGTCACGTTATTATCCCGCAGGCCTTTTATGATGGTGAAAAGTCTTTGGATCTCGCTCTCGGATAAAGCGGCAGTCGGTTCATCCATGATGATGATGTCCGATTCCGTAGCCACTGCCTTGGCGATCTCCATGATCTGCTTCTTTGCCACACTCAGTGTGGATACCAGTTGTTTGGTCTTTATGGAAGGCTCCAGGCTTTGCAGTACGCTGATGACTTTTTTGACCTTGTCAGTTTTCCTGATGAAGCCCAGTGTGGTATCTTCCATTCCCAGCGTCATGTTCTCTTCCACGGTCAGCTGGTCCACCACGTTCAGTTCCTGAAAAAGTGTGCTGATGCCTTTCTGTTTGGCTTCCTTTGTGTTGCCTGCACAGTATTCCTTCCCGCTCAACAGGATCGTGCCGGATGTCCTGGAGAAGGCGCCGGTGAGGATCTTGATGAGCGTGGACTTTCCTGCCCCGTTTTCCCCCACCAGGCAATGTACTGTATTCCTTTTGATATCGAAGCTCACATCGTTTACGGCCCGCACTCCGGGGAAATCCTTTATCAGGTTTCTGATTTCCAGTACATTTTCGCTCATCATTTCATGCACCCTGTTCTTTCATTGTTATCGGGAGGAGACCCATGCAGGTCTCCTCCCGATAGTCATTCTGGATCTGTTCTGGGTTATTTCACCGTGAACTGGTCTGAAATCCACTTGTCGGCATCGGCCTGTTTCATCGTCCAGAAGGAGATGCAGTATGCTTTTGCCCAGGTGATCGGCGTGCTGGCGTCTTGCAGCTTGATCTTGCCGTTTTTCACGTCAAAGAGGTTGTCGATCCTGGCATGGGAGGTCTCGATCGGGGGCAGGCCCATGGAGAGCTTCAGTGAGCAGCTGGGATCATAGACTTCCTTGGCTTCCACCTGGTCGAAGTCCACGCTGCAGACGATCTCGGTAAGGGGTTTGCCGTTGTCCATCTTGCCCCTGCCAGCAGCTGTGAGGGCGGCCATTACGCCAACGGACAGGTTGGAGGATTCGGAGTAGATCAGGTTCACTTCCGGATGCTGTGTCATCAGGGTTGCCACGGCCTGTTTGGCCTGGTCCTGGCCCGCGCTCCCATCCAGGCAGCCCAGGTCTACCGCATTGGGATCCACACTCTTGACGCCCTTCACGAAGGGGTCGGTACGTCCGGATTTCACTTCGGTGTGGTTCGGCCAGCCGACTTGTACGCATACGATGGGTTTGTCGGGATGGGCGGTCTTCCACTGTGTAGCCATTTGCTTGCCCATTTCTTCGGATACGCCCGGCTCATCGCTGCGGACGATCGGGATGCCTGTATCTGCGACTGGTCCGAAGAAGGTGTTGATGATCACGCCTTTTTTGATCGCGGCCAATACGCCGGGTTTTGCAGCTTCCTGATCCCAGATGTGCAGCGTGGCCATATCCATGCCCTGCGCCACGATCTGGTCGATGTTCTGCGTCATGACGGTTCCATCGCCTTTTCCATCAAAGGCGTACACTTCTGCGTTGTACTTTTCCTTGGCATACTTCTTGGCTTCAGCCACCTGGGCCTGATGGAACACGTTGCTGAGGTCCGATACGAAGAAGGCGATCTTCATGGGCTTCTCAGCTGGCGGCGCAGTGGTCGCAGCCGTTGTCGGAGCCGTTGTCGGGGCTGTGGACGGTGTGCTGGGCGTGCATCCGGTCACCATGCTGGTAAGTCCGAGTACAAGCGCGAGGCACAGAAGAACCGTAAGTACCTTTTTCATTAAACTAGCCCTCCTTTTTTTGTTCTGCCATCAATTGTGACATTTGTCATGACAGACTTTACATTTCGATTTTATAATAATTCGACCAAGGAAACTTGCTCAGTTATATCAATATCTTGCTCTTTCGCTTTTGTCCGTTTATCCAGATTTAAAGTAACTAAATGAGCTTTTTCAGCCAGGATAACACTTGGGAAGCATTTTATATCGATAAATTTTGTTGATACAATTTCCAACCCTACGTAAAGTGATTTTACATTTCGATTGGCTGTTGCAAACCAAGTGGTATATTTTTCATTGATGGCATGCTTATGGTATTATTGGTTGCGGGTCGTAATGGTGATCGAAAGGTCCTGCTCGTATGGAAAGTTGTCTTGTGTTAGCTTCCGGATAGATGTATAGGCCTATGATACAGGCCGCTTGGATTTTCTGTTGTTCATTGATCCTTCCATCTGCATTCTATAATGCCAATTTGTCATATGTCAACATATATACTATATAATTTCGCACATATGTGCACTTATTTGTATACTCAATATTGTAAACACACTATTTATGTAATAGAATGTTGCTTGTAGCAAAGTTATCGCAATATTTCTCATATTCTTTGCCTGCTGTATCGATAATGTTTTCGATATTTGCATGATGTCAATCGATTTACCTATGAATATACCAGGTATCTGCGTTCATATTTCCGGCTTTTATACTCTTTTTCAAGTGCAAGCCGAACATATTTTCAGCCGGTAAACAGCCTAAGGCATCGAGTTGGCACAAACGTTTAGGCGATAGTAGTGGTTTCCGACATGCGGATACAGTGTTTTAGTGCGTATTGTGTATTAATCAGTTATCATATATGGAATGTGTGGGGATGCTTGTGTCAAACAAAAAAGGAAGGGATCTGCTGGTAAAAGTGGCGACCATGTATTACATCGGCAACCAGTCTCAGGATGAGATTGCAAAGTCGCTGAGTTTTTCCCGCACCAAGGTATCCCGTCTCCTGGATTATGCGCGGCAGACAAAGGTCGTCGAATTCAGAATCAAGCACTCGGAATCCATGATTGAAGAATGGGGCAAAAGGATCCGTGACCATTACGGCCTCAAGGATGTCATTGTGGTCCCTTCCGCCACCTCTCCCGAGGAATCCAAATTCAATGTTGGCAAAGCCGCAGCTGCTTATCTTGACCAGCTTTTGGTCAACGATATCAATATCGGTTTTGCCTGGGGCACCACCATTCATGAAATGGTCCGGCAGTTCCAGCCTACGCGCACCGTTACCAATGCCTGGGTCGTCCAGCTCAATGGCGGTATGAATATAGAGTCCGATACCTTCCATATGGACGGTACCGAGTTGGTCAAGACGGTGGCCCGGAGGATCAATGCATACAGTTCCCTGCTGCCTACGCAATACATAGTTAAAAACAGGCTGCTGCGTAAATTGCTGATGGAAGAGGATGAAATAAGAAAGCATTTTTCCAAGTTTGATAATCTCGATGTAGCCGTTGTCGGCCTCACGTCTTCATTGGCGGAGGAAAATGTCGCGTACCGGGCCGGCTATATCACGCTGGAAGAAGCGAACGGGATGATCCGTTCCGGCTTTGTATCGGATATATGCGGAAACCCTGTCACCGCTGATGGGGAGGAAAAGGAAAACCCCCTTACCGGCAGGATACTGGCCATCGATCTGGAAACGCTGAAAAAGATCCCGCTGGTCATCGCCATAGGCGAAGGTGAACGCAAAGCCATGCCTACCATCGCCGCGGTGCGCGGGCATTATGTCAATGTCTTGATCATTGACGAACTGCTGGCTCTGGCCATCATGTGTGCGGATAACATCGACAGCCAATAGCCGGGCATCAGTTAATCCGGCATACGACGTAAACAATGTTCTGTTCATATCTGATCTTTTCCAAACCACGATTGTCGACGGCTATGAATCATTGTCCGGGAAACTTGGCCCGGTAACGAACGCCGTTTGTCATTTCTCCAAATCCGTATTCAATATGCATAAGCATGGCATGATGATGATGCCTCAAGCGGCTTTCAAAGACCGGAAAAAAGCCATGGCTTCGATGATGGGAATAACTATATAAGAGATGTGCATCTCTACTAGAATGCTCGGCGCCTTATGGGGATTGTGCGTTATTTATGAAATCGGATGGCAAGAACTGTTCTGGTGTGTGCAAAGCCTCTTGATGGCTCGTATCAAGGTTTAATGAAGTCATTCAATTCCTCAGCCCGTTTGCTCCAGTCATTGTTCAGGCAGTACTGATACGCCTCCGCGTCACTCGGCCTGGGCGCTGCCAGGGCTTTTCTTAATGCCTCGGTAAATTCGCCTTCCCTGTAGGTAAAGATTTGTGACCGGAATTGGTCCATCTCGCCATATTCTGTGGCTACTACCGGGATCCCCATTGAAATATATTCATATATTTTTACGGGGTTTACAGACATTGTCGTATCGCAGATTCGAAAAGGCATAATGGCGGCATCGCATTTTTGCAGGATATGCGGTACTTCGCTTTTAGGCCTCTTCCCTATGATATGGATGTTCCTCCTGTTTTCAAATTCCTTGGTCCCCGCAGCGCTCTGCACTGGCCCGATCAGGTAAAAGTGGGTATCGCCCAGTTCGTATGCCGCATCCGATAAGGCTCCGAAGTCAAACCACTCTCCAATGGTGCCGATATAGCATACTTTTTTGGAAGCATCTTCTTCCATGTAAGGTAAGTTTACCGGATGCTGTGCGATTTCATATATATTGAACAGATCCGAATCAACGCCGTTATGGATGACCCTTCTTTGTGCAGGGATTTCCTTGTATAATTGGGTAAGCAGGTTTTGCAGCGTCTCGCTTGAACAGACCAGATAATCTGCGCATTTCAATAATCTTTCTTCTTCCTTCATAATGAATGCTTCGGCAAACTTGAGTATGGACTTATAATCGTCCATGCAGTCATAGGCCAGCCTGGCCTTTTGCCTTATTTTGGCGGGTATGTAATCCAGGTGCGGCGGATAAGCCAGAATGATGGTTTCATAATTGTATCGTCTGTTCAGCCTGCTTATTTTTATCCTCATGACCAGCATATTGAATAGCCGGATCGGATGAAAGATTCGTTCCTTCGGCAGCAGGCGCATCCGGACGACTCGAACGCCTTCGGAAATAAATGTATTCTTATGATACCATTGCTTTTCATCCGGGGATAACGATTTATACAGGTCCGAGGCGCCCTTCCAGTCTTTTTGGCATAAAAAAGTGACACTCGCTTTCTTTGCCATCTGGACAGCGAGGTACTGGGGTCTCTGTTTCAGCCACAGCCAGTCGATTGGAGAAAAGTAGAGGATGTTCATATTCATGCCCGCTGATTTTTTCAGGATTTGACGCCTTTCCCCGAAATATCTACTATCTGCTCTTTTTGATGAGCCGCGATGATGCATAATTCCCCTGCCGGTTAACGCTTGGCGATCATTTCAGGGATCGGAATATATGCTTTCCCCAGCAGCAGGTATTTGAAACCGGCTTCCTCCACCCTTGCCCCATTCAGGAAGTTTCTCGTATCAAAAATAATTTTTTGTTTCATTGTCTTTCCTAGTTCGACCAATGGAAGCTCTTTGAATTCAGTGTGATTGACTGCCAGCACCAGTAAATCGGCATCCGCTGCTTTTTCCATCAGCGACCCCGCATAATGGGTTACATGGGGATCGTATATTTCCACTTGGTAATAATCATCCGACAGAAGGTGATACAGCTCGATGATCGGGCTTTCCCTTGTATCGTCTACATCCGGCTTGTATGTGCATCCCAGAATAACGATCTTCCCCGATGGAAGCACTTGCTTGATGCGTTTGAACACATGCAGAGGCATGCTGTCGTTGAGTTTGCGGGACATTTCGATGAGCCTCGCCTTGGGGTCTGCTTCCACGATGAACCATGGATCGACGGCGATGCAATGCCCTCCCACTCCTGGTCCAGGGCTGAGGATATTCACACGGGGATGCAGATTTGCCAGTTGGATGGCTTCCCAGACATTGATCTTCAGGTGCTCGCAGGTCATTGCAAATTCATTCGCCAGGGCTATATTCACATCTCTGAATGTATTCTCCATGAGTTTGCACATTTCAGCGGTGGTCGAGTCCGTCGTTTTGATCTGGCCTTCCACAAAGAGGGCGTACAGTTCTGCGGCTTTTTTTGCAGCTTCCGCGGTGAAGCCTCCGATGATCCTGTTGTTGTGTATCAGTTCATGGATGATCTGTCCGGGCAGCACTCTCTCGGGGCAATGCGCCAGGAAAAAGTCGGCGGCTGCATCAAGCCCGGATTTCTGCAGTTCGTCAACCACGATCTGGTCGGTGCAATGGGGAGGCACCGTGGATTCCAGGATCACCAGGTCGCCTTTTTTCAATACCTTGGATACCATCTGGGCAGCACTGATTACATAACCCAGATCTGCCTTTTTTCCATCTGTTATTGGAGTAGGTACCGAGATGATATATACATCGGATGTTACCGGTTTGGTATCGGCTTTCAAAAGGCCATTTTCCACCGCGTCTCTGACCAGCTTCTCCAGCCCGGGCTCTTCGATATGCACCCTGCCGGCATTGATGGATTTGCATACTTCTTCATTCACATCCACGCCGTGGATGGGCATTCCCTTTGCAGCGAATAATGCCGCCGTGGGCAGCCCTATGTATCCCAGTCCGAGTATGCAGATACTTTTTGTTTTCATTTTTCTTTATCCTTTACATCATTGATTCCGAATGGATCCAGTGCGAATCCGTTCTCATGTATAGTATCACCGGAAAAATAGGAATCCGGAGATATTCTTTTTGAATCTATCACAGCATAGCGGGGGTCGTCCAAAATGTCAACATAGTCGTATTCCTTGCTGCCTTTTTTTGTGATGAAGGCGCACGCGGTGTACTTGAAGGCATTTATCATATCTTCCAGGTAGTATCTCCCGTACCGGATACCGGTTCCGAAATATGCCAGATAGTCGATCCCCGCATAGCCCGCCGCTTCCAATTCCGCTTTGGTCATGATCTTCTTGTCGGGGTAAGTCTGGTTATTGAATAAGCCTATGATCTCTTCCGTCATGTTATCGCATACCACCGTTACTTCCCGTTGCTGGAATTGCACCGGGATCCCGGCTTTTTCAAAGAGAAAATTCAATTTATTGTAGATCGTATGCTTCGAGAAGATCGTTCTCAGCCCCTCGATCTGCAGGCGGTATATATCTTCTTCGGACAGGCTGCGCATTACCTTTTCAACATCGTTTTTGTTCTGGATGATGCTGATATTCGGGAAAAGCCTGGATACCGACAGAGAGTAATTCGACAGCAGCAGGTTGCCCAGAGCCTGCAGTTCATACGTCCGTGCTGCGCACATGGTGGGGCTGTCCTTCACGCTGTTCAGGTTAATGGCCCAGTCAAAGAGCTTGTGGACTTTCTGCAGTTTCTCATGGTCGATGGAGGGCATGATATACTGATGATACTCCAAGGGGAATTTAAAATCCTCAAATCCATACCGGAAAAAATTCCTGTCCGCTATGACCAGGTTCTTGCCGGCGTCCATCACGCCGTCAAAAATGGCCCTTGTGTCCCGGATCCTCTCCGGGAATCTCTCATACCAGCTTCCTGAAAAGAATATCGCATTTCGGATGTAGTCATCTTTTATAGTCTTCCGCATCCGCATCCCGATCGGATTCTGTTTGTACGGATTTATCCCGTAATCCAAAGGATAAACGCGTTGGTTTCCTGTTTTGGCCTTGTACTTTTCCACCATTTCAGAAGCCGATGTAAATATAACGTCAGCCTTTTCGGCTACAGCCAGAAAGTTGGCGAAATCCGGTGGATCTTCCTTTGAAATGAAGATGATCTTTATCCCCAGGCTTTTTGCTTTTTCAAATATTTTAAAAAGCAGCAATTGCGTGTATGAGTCTTTATTCCATGTATTCACCCATTCCTCGTTTTGCAGGCCGCGCCAGCACGTGATAAATAGTAGGGCGCTGATTTGCTTTTGCAGGACTTCTTCATAATTCTTCGGGCTGACATAGTACAGGTTGACGGCATCCTTGTAACTGTTGTAAGCCAGTTCGTCGGTGATGATGGCCAGGTTGATATCGGGTTTCCTGTAATAGCTGCAGCCGTTTGAATCCGGTATTTTTTCGACGAGTGCGTCGATGTTTTTATAAAAACTCCACGGTTGCGGTAAAACCGGGAGCTGCACCTTTTTCGGTTTCGTTTCGTTCACACCAAAAGCATCGAGCGTAAAGCCATGCATGCTGCCCTGGCCGGACAGGATCTCTTTTGCAGTATGCTTTGCGAGCGAGTAGATCGTCTTATATTTATCGTGGATCACGTTGGTGTAATCATATTCGGATTTGGTCGGCATGCCCTTCGTTACGAAATCGACGTCTGTGTATTTGAAGGCATTGACCATATCGGTCAGATAGTCCGGAGCGTAAGTGTAATCGCCTTTGAAAAATGCGATGTAGTCATAATATTCTTGCTCGAGCTTCTTGTCCAGTTCCTGGAGGCTGCAAAGCGTTTTATGCTTGTAGCTTTGCCCGTTGAAGGAGTCTTCCACCACCTTTGTCACTTCATCGGCTGCGATCAGCACCTTCTTCGCTTCAAAATTGAACGGGATTCCGCAAAGCTGGAATATTTCGTTCAGCCTGTCGTAAACGGTCTGGTCCGACATCATCGTCCGGATCCCCAGGATCTGCAGCAGATAGATTTGCTCCTTGCTGTATTTGTTCAGAATATCCCGGAGCTGTTCCGCTTTACTGGCCATGAATATATTCGGGAAGTGATTAAAAATGGAATACGTCACATTTGAAACCACCAGTGACCCCAAGGCCTGCAGTTCGTACACGCGCATGGCGCACATGGTCCTGCTGTTTTTGATGGAGTTGAGGTTCAGTGTCCAGTCAAACAGCTTGTGCACCTGCTGTAGGTCTTCGTGTCCAATGGGTGGGATGATATAATCGGCATATTTGTGCGGGAATAAATAGTTCTTTGTGTTTGTCAGGTAATAATTGCGGTCTGCGATGATCAGCTTTTTGTTTGCTTGTATCACGCCGTCAAATAGTTCTGTCATGTCGTAGCCGCGTTCCTTGTATTTAGCATACCAACTGCCCGCAAACAATACGCCCATATCTGTTTGTTCCCTGGAGTCGTTTTTGAAACCTATGGGATTATGGAGCAGGGGATTCACGCCATAGCGCAAAAGAAAAACATTCTCATTCCCTGTGTCATTTTTATATTTTTCGATCATTTCTTGAGTGGATGTAAAGATATAGTCCGACGCCTTTGCATAGGGCAGGAATACGTTGTAATTGGGTGGATCCTCTATCGTCTGGAATATCGTTTTGATGCCCCTGGCTTTCGCCAGTTCCATGATCTCCAATAGTTTTCGGCTCTGTGGGGAAGCCGGGTCGGAGAGGTATGACCATTCCTTGTTGTTCAGGCCAAACCATGCGCTGATAAACAAAAAGATATCGATCTGCTGCCCAAATACGTTTATGTAGTTTTCAGGGCTTACGTAAATGAGGTCGACCGCGTCCTTATAGTAATTGAACATGAATTCGTCGGTTACGACCGCCACCTTCAGGCGGGACTTTTGGTAATACTCGCTGCCGTTGCTTTTGGGGATATGTTTTGAAAGCTCCACCAGGGTATTCAGTTTCTTCAAAGCCGCTTCCCGGGCGGTATTCCTGTATTTTCTTTGTATGATAGCTGCTATCTTTTTTGATACCGCGCTAGCCACCCTGCGCGAGATTCTGTACACACCCTTCACCGGCCACCAGAAAAACAGATATGGTTTCCGTATGAGCGTGACGATCCTGGTGCCGATTCGGAAACGCAGGGATCGGAGGATCTTGTCCAGTTCGTACTGGAGTTGATCCGCTTTGGCTATGAATGTTTTCTTGTCGGCTATCGCTTTTTTCAGTTCGTTCTCCGTTTTTGCCAGTTCGTTCTTTGTATTTGCCAGTTCGTTCTTTGTATTTGCCAGTTCTGCTTGGACGTTTTCCAAAGTATCGGATAATTCAAGGATTCTCGTTCGCTGACTTTCTATTTCATTGTTATAATTCAGTTCTTTTGTGAGTATGCTTTTTTCCATCAAGGCAAACAAGTCATGTTTATCAAGCCCGGCTTCCTGTACGCTTTTTTCAGCGATGATAAAAGTATGCTGTGCGTTTAGGACATTGACTTCTATGATATTGAAATACTTAGAAACCTGCTCACAAAGATCATGGATATAAAACGTCCGTACATGGCCGGGAAATGGATTGAGGCCAAATGGGGCCGAAAGGATGATCCTGCCGTTATCTTTCAATAATGAGGATGCAAGTTCAAGTATCCTCATATCATACAGGTGTTCAATGATTTCAGTCGCGATCACACAGTCAAAACGGTCCTGGATTTCGAGTCCGAATATATCTCCGGCAGTAAAATGTACTCTGTTTTGTACCTCCTGTGGTTCCTTGGAGAGATAGTCTTTTGCGATAGCGATGGACTCTGCATCCATATCCACTGCAGTGATTGTTTTCCCTTCCCTCGAAAGGATGATATCTGTGATTCCTTCGGAGCATCCCAGGTCAATGATTTGTGTCCCGGTAACGTATTTGCAGATCATATCTACACGGGCTCTGGTATGTTCTCCAAATTTATCTCCCATTTTCCCAAAGTATGCGTCGTTTATTCTGTCTCGCAAATCGAGATTTCTCCTTATGCTGATTGTAATGTTACTATTTGCAGTTCTTACTGTGTTTAATATCTCTCAGCTGTCCTGACTTAAAATACCCGCGTCAGTGAACATACCAATGCAGGATGACTGATATTCCGATATATTTGCTACCCTTTCTTTTAAGCAACATGGTTATAAGAATGACCAGCGCATGCCTTTCCAATGGAACCGCTGACCATGGTTAACCCATGCTCCATTTTTGATAAAACCTTCAACAGAATTGAGCTATTCTGTTTGAAATCAGGCTAATCTTTTGTATCGTTTAAGCCAAATGGGTCAAGCCCAAGACCTGTTGCTAAAATTCTCTTGCCTGACAAATATTCTTTAACCGATATTTTCGTAGTATCTATAACAGTAGAATAAGGGTCGATAATTTCCGTCACATAATCATACTCTTTATCGCATCTTTTTGCAATAAAATCGCAATTTGTATATTTGAAGCCGTTGATCATATCCTCAATATAACAGGATCCATATTTATTACCTTCGCTAAAAAGTGTAACGTATGGATATTCGGTTAAATCAGTATTCATATATTCATCTATAGTGCTTAGTTTTTTAAACGGATACGTCTGATCATTGAAATCGTTTTGAATTCGTTCGGAGACTTTTTCACATAGTACAAGTATTTTTTGTGCAATGAACGTATCGTTAATACCTGCTTTTTCAAAAAGGATATTTAGCTTATCGTATACCGTATGTGCTGACATAACTAGACGTATGCCTTTAACTTTCAGGCGGTAAATCTCTTCTTTTGAGAGCCTGCCTAATATTGAGACCGCGTCCTCTTTCTTTTGTATAATAAATACATTCGGGAAAAGTCTTGCAACAGATTGCGAATCATTGGAGATTAATAGATTGCCTAATGCCTGTAATTCATAAGTTCTTGCCGCACACATGGTTTGGCTGGTTTTAACGCTATTGAGATTTATTGCCCAATCAAATAGTTTCTGAACCTGCTGCAATTTCTGATAATCTATCGCAGGTAGAATTTGTTTTTGATACTTTTGGGGGAATTTGAAGCTATTACTATTTAAAAAGTAGTTTCGATCAGCTATCAGTAGTTTCTTGCCGGAATCAATTACCCCATCAAATAGGGTTGTAGAATCTTTGCACCTTTCGGGAAATCGATCATACCAGCTTCCCGAAAAGAAAACGGCATCGTTTATCGGCGGGCAATCGATTTCTTTTTTATTTTGTATTCCAAGTGGATTATGAATTAATGGGTTAATGCCATAATCCAATGGGAAGACGTTTGTATTGCCCGTATCGGATTTATAATGATCGACCATTTCGATTGCAGAAGTAAAGATTACATCTGCTCTTCTAGCTATGGATAAGTATTTCTCGTAATCCGGTGGATCTTCTTTGGACTGAAATATGAATTTTATTCCAAGCTTCTTAGCGTAAGCTATTAGATCAAATAAAACCCTCTGTTTGTCAGACCCTTCCTGCCAGACCCCCGCCCATTCATTGTCCTTCAAACCCCTCCAACAAGTAATAAACAGAAGCGCACTGATGCTACCGTTTAAAATGCTTGCATAATTATCCGGACTGACATAATGCAAGTTAACGGCATCTTTGTAAGTATTGTAGGAAAACTCATCTGTTATAATCGCAATATTCACATCGGATTTGTGATAAAAGCCGCATCCATTTGAGTGGGGTATTGTTTGAATTAACTCGTCAATCGACTTATAAAGCACCAGGGAATCCGGGATATCAGGTTTATATGAAATACGATTTTTATCGTTTATTTCATATTTATCCAATGCAAAACCCTTGGCCTTCACATTCGTTGAGGACAAAATAGTATCTAAGTCAAGCCTGGCTAAAGAGAAGACCGTCCTGTATCTATCCTTGGCATGATCAATAAAGTCGTATTGCACATCAGCTTCTTTCGTCACAAAGCCTACATCTGTATACTTGAAAGCATTCATCATATCCGTGAGGTAATGGATGTCGTATTGGTTTTTATCATGCCAAAAAGTTATATAATCATAGTCTCTTGCTTTTTGTGCAGTCAAATCACTTATGACGCATAAATCTTTGAAAGGATACGTTTGCTCATTATATTGTTTTGTTATTTTTTCAGAATAGGTGTCACAGACTACAAGTACTCTTTTGTCCCGGAAACTGAAATCGATATTGCAATATTCAAATATCTCATTGAGCCGGTCATATACTGTATTGTCCGACATTACATTTCTGATGCCTTCGACCTGCAGCCGATAGACCTGATCGTCCGTCAGGTTCTTTAAATGTTTCTCTACATCCCCTTTTTCATATATAAAAAATATATTGGGGAATTTAAGGGCTAAAGCCAGCGAGTAATTGGACAGGATCAGGTTGCCGATTGCTTGCAGCTCATATGCACGCATTGCACACATGGTCTTGCTGTTTTTGATTGTGTTCAAATTGATAGACATATCGAATAGTTTATGAACACGCTGTAATAGTATATGTTCAAAAGGGGGTATGGTATATTTTTGATACTTCTCGGGAAATTTCCTGTTTTCTGTATCACGGTAATAACACCGGTCGGCAATGACCAGTTTTCGTTTGGCACTTATTGAGCCTTCGAATATCTGCTCCGTATCGTCGCATCTTTCTTTGAAGTGTTTATACCAGCTCCCGGCAAAAAGTACCTCGCCCTTTTTGAAAGGACTATTTCCATGAAATCCTATGGGATTATGCAGCAGCGGGTTTACCCCGTAAAGCAGTGTATAGACGTTTTGGTTTCGGGTATCTTGCTTGTATTGATCTACAGTTTCAGCGGAGGCAGTGAATATGTAGTCGGATAAAACAGCATAATCCAAAAATACTTTGTAATGCGTGGGGTCTTCTATGCTTTGAAATATTACTTTGATGTTTTTGGATTTGGCATACTCTATGGCTTCTATAAGCGTTTTTCTTTTCTCCGTTTTGAAGCTGCCTATGCCTTCCCAGTCTCCATTTTCCATACCGCTCCAGGAGCTGAGTATAAGAAAGGCGTCTATTTTACTGTCCAAAATGGATTTATAGTTCTCGGGGCCCACATAGCAAAGGTTGACTGCATCTTTGTAGTAATTATACATATAATCATCGGTAACGATGGCGATCCTCAGCGGGCATTTTATGTAATATTCGCTTCCGTTGCTCTCTGGGATCTTACTTGCCAGTCTGGTAAGTAGATTGTGGGTTTTCAGTGCATTATTCTTTTGAAGTTTGTGTGCGATTCTTTGCTTGAATCGTTTGAGCACCTTGTATACTAGTTTTATTGGCCACCAGAAAAGTAAATATGGCCGTTTGATCAGCTGGACCATTCTGGAGCCGATTCTGAAACTCCAGGAACCTTTTATCAGTTTTAATTCGGACTCCAGTTTCTTTTCCCTTCTTTGGGATTCGGCATACTGCGTTTTAAGCCTTAATAATTCATCCTGGGTTGCTTTCAATTTGTCCAGGGCTTCTTTCAATGGATCGATCATTTGTTGTTCTTCTTTGTTATTCAAATCTTATCTCACCGTTTTTCATTTAATAATTATTTATATGAACGATTTTATCTAATGTTTTATAGTCTATATTGTCACAAATCATTTTGCATTTTGTAATATACTCTTCTTCCGATTCGCGCCAAGTATGAGAATTCAAATCTCCTCTTCGGACGACTGCATGATTGTAACGATGTGTAGAATACACCTTGTAACCGGATGAGCGGGCCGCTTTTAAAAAGGCCGCTATTTCCGAAACATTCAGTTCATCATCAAACCGGATTTTATTGAATAGTTCTTTCCTGAATATCATCGCAGAACCTGCAATGAGATCTGTATATTGGTTTTCCTTGTCGGGAAACCTTAGCCCCAATCTTTCGGAACCTTCAAAGTATACATAGAACGTATTTTTGCCTATGATGTCGGCTTGGGTAGTATCAAAATAGATTAATTCATCTTCAATATAATTTTCCGTATAATAATCATCATCATCTACTTTCAATAAATACTCATACTTTGCTTTATCAAAAGCGATATTCAGGCATTTGCCCAGAGGGATTGAAGCGGGAGTCTGTAAGATGGTTATATCTTCATTTGGATACTTTGCTTTCTCTTCTTCATATTTTTCGATATCAGCTGCGTCATTATTGACGACTATGATGAGTTCTTTATGTGGGTAGCTTTGCTTCACAAAATCATCGAATACCTTCTTCATATATTGGGGTCTCATTGTTACGGCAACGACACTGATCCTTTTTATTTTGTTCGATGGATTTTGATTGTATTGTAACTTGTTTATTTCTGTATAGCCTCGCGCTGTCAGCTTGGATCGATAATCAGGATCAAAGAATATGGCATGTGCTTGAATGACCGCTTCTTCTTCATTTTTGAAGTCAGCAATCAGATTCTTTATAGACTGGTCTGTTGCTTTTGTATCCAGGCTCATTACGCATGTTCCGCAGCCTAAAGCCTTGGTGATGAGGTCCTTGTCTTCGCTGTTTTCATAGCTGCTCAAATACAGCTTATATTGGCCTGCGATTTCAGATAACGCTTCTTCCGAATTATAGAGTCTAATGAATTTTTTATATTTATCAAAGCACTGGATATTATCCAAAGATTTCGTATACAAATCCAATAAACCCATCGATAAGAATTTATGAATCACCTCATGGATTAGTGGATGATGTTCAGTATTATCGGTTACACAACAAATCTTGTTGCTTTTTATATGTTCTTCCGGTGTAATTTTGTATGTTCTCTTTCTACGGCTAGATCGAACAAGTCTGAATATTTTAAAGGGTACGGTAAATACTTTCCATGGTCTTTTTATGATGTCTACCATAAGCGATCCGATTTTAAAGCGAACGGAAGAAAGTACTTTTGAGTTTTCATATTCCAGCTCTTTGATCTGCTGTTGCAGACCAAGATTCGTTAATTCAAGCTCAGAAAGTTCATATTGTGTTTTGGCCCTTGTATTCATACATAGCTTATTTGGTTCCATACCCAAATCAAAGGACTCCAATCGATATTTTTTTAAATTATTACATTGATGATAAGGAAAATACATATCTCCTGTTATTGTTAATGATATTGATTGAGATGTCAATATGCTATTATCAAGTTACCTATCTTGGAACTGATGTGCTTGGTCTGCTGGTATTTGATTTAGCAATAATACCTGAGCCTCCCGCCGGGATGATTCCTCGCTCATCCGGCATTCCCCTCTTCCCGTATAGGGCATTGTAGTTTCGCATGTAACCCATGCTCGCAGCATTCCCGCACCATTCCCTCATTAGTTGATGTTGGGCTTCGTCTCATTTCAGCTCTTGGCGATTGGTTTTTTAAGCTTCATCCATACCTTGCCGGCAAGTGTTTGGAGTAAACTCCCGATCTCGAAAAGTCCCATTCCGGCTAGGATGCAGAGCAGTGGCATGACCACGCTTTTATATCGGCCCTGCGATTCGATCAGTAAGAAGGCCGCTGCAATTATGAATATAACGCTGCTGATCAATATGAACGTGTAGTTTGCTTTCCTTTTCCGGAAAAAGCGGATGACGAGACCCGCTGCGGCTAGAAGCAGTAAATAGATGTAATAAACGTCTGAAGCAGCTAGGATGTATTTTTTGGTTTTAGTTAGATCAAGTACAGAAGCATTATCATATGTAGCCCATGTAAAGTATTCCTTCTCACTTGACCAGCTTCGATACGTTTTATTCTCTAACAGATGATAAAAGGAGGATGGGTCCTTTTTGATATCGTCTATCAGCATTTGGTAAAGGATGTTATCTGCTTTATTTCCGTATTCATTTTTTACATTCCCTACAAGTTCTTTGACCTCTATTTTATAACTTCCCTTTCCCAAGCTGTATAATCCTTCAAAAGCGCTTGCCATATAAGATGTGCTATTTTGGGGCTGTAACCCGGTATGGTGGTATAAAAGGTTCGTCCCGATTGCCGTTATTAGAGTATTGAATCCAAACAAGGATAATATGACGATGATCGGGGTGATGACCTTTTTCACCATAAATGTCTTTGATTTGATTGAATCCTTTATTGCTTTATACAGGAAATATACGATTTCGGTGATGCATACGGCTGCCATCAGCATGAAGGCGATCGGCTTGTACAGGTTCAGCAGCCCGCAGGATATTCCCGCCAGGGCGATAAACACCCACTGAAGGTATTTGGTGTTTTTTGCTCGGGACTTCCACGCCAGCGTCAGGAACATGATCGTCAGGATTAAAAAGAACATCGCCACATTTTCACACGAAAGGATGCCTGTATAGAGGATCATTGAGGGAAATACGGCATACAGGATCGCAGAAACGAGCGCTGCCCGCCTGGAATCAAATCCGTATTTGACGGTGATATAGAGGACGGCGGGGATCATGGACGTTACCAACGCATTGAATATCTGGGCAGAAGAAACGGACTGTCCAAAAAGACCCATGAATATTTTCATTGTGACAGCATAGACGCCTAGGTAATGGACATCAGTCATATAAGCTCCGCCTGTACCATTGATCGCATAGTAATAACAACTGCGGAAGTCAGATATCGGTTGGGTTTTGAGCAAATAACAGTCTGCCAAACGCAAAAACAGGCTGAGTAAGGTGACCAGTATTATGATCAGTATTTCCAGGGATAAGGATATGCGGCTTTTCTTCCCGATCATAAGCACTGCGATCAGCAGTACGAAAAAGAACAGGAAAACATAAAACATTTTGATATACTCGGGCGTGAGTGTTGTCCGCTCGTAGAATAGCCGGATGGCCTGGATGAATGGTAGTAACAGGAGAAGTACGATGATTACTTTTTCACTGACCCTGCTGAGCAATGTCTCATCCTGTAATTGAATAGGCTTCATTCTGCTCACCCTTCTCTTTTGTATCTTTCATTCTTTGTTACTGGATGTGCTTTATATAGACATATTGGATGTTTTTGATGATGCTGCCCAGTTCCATCCATACCGAAAGGACCTGCAGATTGTTGGAACTGATTGCTGCTTCCACTGCGTCATATTGGCTGTCAAAAGCCGCGTCCGCATTTTTTTTGAAAAGGATCAGCCCTATACCCTTGTTCACAAAATCGCTGTTCACAGTGGTCAGGATGGAGACCATGGTATTGTTTTTGCCAGGTCTCATGATGAACGATCCCGCAGGTTTATCCTTTAAAAGGAACTCATACAAATACGCTTCCTTCTTTTTGTACATATCCAGCGCCCAGTTGAAATACCGCATGCCCGAGATGTTTTTTTCGAAGTAGTTGTCGATATAGATCCTGTCTGTTTCAAATACGCCGTTCTTGTAATGCGTTAATATCTGGTTTGCCTCTTCTTCTTTCTGGATCAGCCTGTAGGATGCATGCCTGTCAAATGTTTGGAGGTATTGTGGCGGGCGGTAACCATCCTTTTTCAGGTATATCTGCATCTGTGCCTCTGCAAAGATGAATTGGTCTTCCGACATTGTCCACAGGAAATCGGGCAGGTTGACAGGCGTTTTTACGACGATATACTGGGCGCCGCGGGACTTTACCTCCTTCAGGGCTTCCCTGAATTGGTCCGGCGTATCCGTATTTTCGATGGTTATCTCATAGGTGGTTAACCCGAGATTCCTCTTTTCCCAGGTGGCTTCTATTATCTTCAATTATTCTTTCCCCCGTATATCGATCACTCTGGACAGGGTCCTGATTAGGTCGCGCCCATCCCATATACTGCTGAATTCCAGGGCGGAGCCGATCGGCACGATACGGTCTATGCCTGATAATCTGTTGAGAATGACAAACTGTTTGAGCTGATCTTTCGTAAAGCCGTGGTACGTCAATGTCTGGTATTTTCGATTAACGATCTGGGCTGCTTCGTTCAGGTTATGGGTCTCATACTCCAGGAAATATCCCGAATTGCCCCTCAGGTCCTCCATATTTGCGCCAAGTTTGTCGATTTGGACGCGGAATACAAAGTTATCAACCCTTGTGCTGTTATGGATGCCGTCGAATTCAATGGCGTTTCTGCAAAAGTTCAGATACTTTGAAATGGCTGCAGAAGGTTCCAGTTCGTATTTTATGCGCGCGATGTTTTGTAAAGCTTCCCAAAATACCTTTTTGCCATATTCAATGGCGGGCTTTTCTCCCACCCATATGACCAGGTGCGGCGAAGAACAGGCGTTTTGATCGATGACGTAGGTATCGTTGTAAAACCGGGCGGCCAGTTTCTCCGGTATAGCGGTGGAAAAAGCGTCGGCGTTTATGATGCAGAAAGAATACCGGTCTGCAAAAGTGATTTCAAAGCTTTTGGCAGGTATGGGGCACTGTCTGATTGTCTGTATCGTATTGTCGCCGCCCCAGATCAGCCTCACATCGCAGATCGAAGAAAAATGGGCTGTGATCTCCCTGTCATGTTCATATCGGATCAATATCGTCATATCGGATATGGATTGATGGGATGTGTTTTCCAAAAGGTTCCTCATTTCCGCACAGATGATGTCTACCTGGGGAAACCTTTTGGAGGGTACTCTTACGATATTGGAGTTGCCTGAAAGCAGCGACACAGCCAGTGAATAAGCAAAGTTCACTGGTACATTGGACGGGGCGATATGGAATGCCGTTCCCCAGCCTATTCGCGGGCTCTCATCCATGCATGCTTCCATTACCTTGAGATTGGCTTTTCTGCACCAGAATGCAAAGGTAAGTACGTCAGGATATTGTTTTGATAAAGGATTGTCCATCAATGACTGGGAAAGTTCCGATAAAAAAGAAACGGCTTCAGTGCTGAATGGTACCAGACAGTTTCCCTTTAGCACATTTTCGTCGCACCGCCATACATATTCAATGTTGTTTGGGTTTTGATTCATAAGTATCACTGCATCCTCTGATCTCTGCGTTTTTGATCCTGCCGTGTATTTTGAAGTATTTGCCTTTCCTGCCGCACGGGCAGTCGTCTTCCCCTGCGATCTCCCCGATATCCTCCGTCAGCAGAATGTGTCCGGGATAGCTTGTGGGCAGCATGGAAATGACTTCGGTGATACCTTTTTCCCCTGTCTTGGCCACGGAGAAATCCCTTGCGTTCCTGATCAGGATATCTGAAAAAATTGGCGCGTGCAAATACCCGTGTTCGCATTCCATGAAAATGGATCCTGTCTGTTCCACCATTCCGTAGTAGTTGAAGATATTTTTCAGCCCGCAGACAAGACGGAAATCCTGTTTGAATGTATCGTTATCCACCGCTTCATCCGCCAGTTTTTTCCATCCTCCGCCATGGATCATGATCCCATTGGACAGATCCAGGTCATACTGGTTTTTTTTGAGTGACCGATAAAAATGCTGCCATATCATATATGTGAATCCAAATAGCAGGATTCTCTCACTGCGGTGTCTCTCCAAAAATTGTTTTACCTGCTCGATGTTTATTTCCATGTCATCATTCAGGGCGTATGTAGGGTCGGATCCGAAATTGGAAAATCCCAGGATGCCCGCCCCTCTTGCGGAGAATTTTGTCCGGTCACTGATCACGGAGTCCGTATCGATGATCAGCAATGGCAGGCGTTTTTGCCCCAGGTAGGATGCTACGATTTTGGAAAGCACCTTTGTTTGGTTCCGTGCGGCATCCTTGTCCAGGTATATTTTGGATACCCGCTGGCCGGTGGTCCCCGATGAAGTCATTGTCTTGATCACGTTATCCCTGTCGATGCTGAGAAGGTCATACTCCTTGAATAGTTGTACGGGGAGAAACGGGAAATCTTCTGTGGAGTGCACTTTTTCCGTATTGAAATCCAGTGCATCGAGGATACGGCGATATTGCGGACAGCGGTCGTAATGATGCCTTGTCAGGTCGGTCAGCGCTTCATTGAGCATTGCACCCTTTCTGCTTTTATCCAGGCTGAAAGGGTCGGTCTCTACAAATTTATCCAAATGGTTGTTCATTCAATGCCTCATACCAGTTTGTTGAGTTCGGAATAAAGGATCTTGCCGGCTTCGTTTTGGGGGATTGTATCTACGTGTTTGACGGCAAAGGCCGAATGGTTGATGCCTGTCAGCCCGGATATGATTTTCGGTAATTCGTTTAGCTTGCTTTTCTCCGTCACGGCTACCAGCATCATGTCGTCTTTTCCCGCACATACACATTCGATACCGGTTTCTCTCAATAGCCGCTCCATGTCGTCCAGATTGATCCGCTTGCCGAAAACTTTGATAAACCGTTTCAGGCGGCCCACAATGTAATAGAAACCGTCCTCATCCCTTTGCGCCAGGTCGCCTGTTTTCAGGATTCCGCCGTTTTCGTCCCCTTTTTTCAGATCATCCAGGTTTTCCGCATAGCCCAGCGTTACGTTTGGGCCTTTGTATACCAGTTCGCCGGGTGTAAATGCTTCTGTGATCTTTTTTCCTTCTTCATCCTCCAGCCAGAATTCCCCTCCGGGTATGGCCTTGCCTACGCTGCCGCTTTTGGATATGGCGTATTCATGGGGGAGGTAGGACATCCTTGCTGTAGCTTCGGTCTGCCCGTACATTACAAAGAATCTTATGCCCTGCTCGGCACATACTTTTGCTGCCTTCCGGGTCAGATCAAGGCTCAGTTTTCCGCCGGCCTGGGTCAAAGTACGTAAAGACGGAATTTTCATGTCAAAGAACTTCAGTTTGTCCAGCATCTCATAGGTATATGGAACACCTCCGAAAGAGGTTGCGCCGTTCTCCTTGAGGCAGGACCAAAATCCCTTCTGCATGATGCTTTCGGGGCACATCAGGATCTCGGCGCCAACCAGAAGGTGGCTGTTTAGGATGGATAAGCCATATGTATAGCTCATGGGCAGCGTCGTAATAGGCTTTTCATGTTGGTTCAATTCCAGATAGTTGGCGATAGCATTGGCATTCGATTCAATATTCAAATAGCTTTGCCTTACCAGCTTGGGGCTGCCGATGCTGCCGGATGTAGTTAAAAGCAGGGCAAGTGATTCATTCAGTTCTGCATGTACGCCATCTTGTTTTTCTATCAGGGTGTATCCTCTGCTGCAGAATAGTCTCTCACCCTGGACCATGTTTTCGTTTTTGGCGGGTAGCCATATATATTCCGGCTTGTAAATATGCAGTAAGCTCCATAGAAGATCAGGGTGGATGTTCTCATCCAGCAAAAGGGGTACCTGTCCACCCCTGAGAAATCCCAGATAACCCGCTGCAGAGGCTATAACATTTCTGCATAGAATAAATACCAGGGACCGTTTACGGATCTTCCGGGATAACGCGTCCGCTTCTTCAGCAAGCGTTTTATAGGATATACGTTCTCCGTTGCTCTGCGATAGGGCTATGGAATCGCCGAAATGTTCAAGCCCGGAATAGAAGCTCATAGCAGGGCTCCCCCATCTACACTGAGAACCTGCCCTGTTATATAGGAAGACATTGGTGATGCAAAAAACAGAGCAGCTTCCGCGATCTCTTCAGGACTTGCCAGCCGTCCGAGTTTGATCATCGGGAGATTGCTTTGAATAAACCTGTCTCCGCCTGTTCTTGCCATATCCGTATCCGTGACACCCGGTGCGATGCCGTTGACTCTGATACCCCATTCAGCAAGCTCTTTCGCAGCCGCCTTTGTTAGAGAGTTTACCGCGCCTTTGGTGGAGGCATATACGGCCTGTCCGGCATTTTCATGTAATCCAGCCTCGGCCGCGACCGAGGATATATTGATGATGCTGCCACTTTTTTTCCGCATCATGATTTTGGCTGCATATTGCAGTATCCTTATTGTAGCAAATACGTTGACTTCAAAAGTATCCCTGATCAATTTCTCGGATATCATTCCGATGCGTGCGCTCGCAG
This sequence comes from Bacillota bacterium, assembly GCA_023454175.1. Taxonomy (GTDB): domain Bacteria; phylum Bacillota; class Clostridia; order Christensenellales; family JAEXRW01; genus JAEXRW01. Next base: position 158,837 of record JAEXRW010000003.1, read on the forward strand.
AGATTCCCGCATTGTTTACCAATATGTCGAGTCCGGAAGGATCTGAAGCGACCGTTTGAATGCATTTCTTTGTTTGATCCGGGTCCGTGAGATCAAAATACAGCGGGATGATTTGATTCTGGTATTTGTCCTTGCTTTCCGAAATGACGCTGTCAAGGCTTCCCTCTATGCGCGCGTTTGCATATACTTTTGCGCCATGCTGAACAAACAATTTCAGAATAGCTCTGCCGATTCCTCTGTTGCACCCCGTTATCAATGCGGTTTTGCCATCCAATAATCTTTCAGGCAACATCATATTTTCCCAATATTTCCTTTCCTTTTTCAAAAGAATCAAAATCAATGATATCGTCAATATCCAGCGAAACCCCAAAGGCCACTTCCAGGGCAGCCATGAGCTGCATGTGGCCTACCGAATCCCACCCCTCCAGTTCATTATAACGCGGATTTTGCTCCAGGATGTTTTCTTCAATATGAAACGTTTTGGTGAAAACTTCGCAGTATTTGATGCTGTTGGTATCAGTCATAGGGATTGATTCACTCCTTGTTCATTCTTTATTATCCATGTTTAACGTTTCTCTGACTACATATTGCGGGCTTTTATTGAGGCTGACAAATATTCTCCCTACATATTCACCCACCATGCCAAGCACGATCAGGATGATTCCGCCTATAAAAACAATGGCGGCCATGAGCGATGTCCAGCCTGCTTCAATATTGGGATTTACGAGTTTGTTGATAAGAATAAACAGTACCCCGAAAAACCCGAGTAAAGAAAACAGGATCCCCACCAGCGTGGCAATTCGCAGCGGTTTGACGGAAAAATTGGTCAGTCCGTTTAACCATAACCGTATCAGTCTTTTTAAGGAATACCCTGATTTGCCGTTCTGGCGTTCCAGGTGGACGATGTCAGTATTGGCGATTCTGTTCGTGCTCCGCAATAACAACCCTGAAAGGTATGGATACGGGTTATCGTAGCGAATGACCTCTTTTACGATAAATGATTTCACAGCAAAAAAGCTGGACAAGAAGATATGCTTTGGTTTCCCAAGAAGTTTTCTTGCCATCCAGTCATTGGCCTTGCTGCCCAAATTTCTGTGCAGGCTGTGCTTTTTGTTCTGGTATCGTGCAAATACAATGTCGTATCCTTCCAGTAACTTCCCAATAAGTTTGATGGATTCGCCGGGAGGCGTTTGCCCGTCGTCGTCCAGGCAAATTACGATTTCCCCCGATGCATTTCTGAGACCGGCCATTAGCGCGGAATGCTGGCCGAAGTTTCGGGATAGAAGAATTGCTTTTATGTGCTTGTATTGCCTGCACAGATCTCGAATAACGCCTTCCGTATTGTCAGGCGAACTGTCATTGACTAAAACGATCTCGTGTGTCAGATCCCTCGCGTTTTCGATCGTAGCATTTATCTCCTCCACTACTTTTTGTATGGTAGATTCGGAGCGGTAGCATGGGATGACAAATGAAACAAACATCTATCAATAACCATCCTTTGTAAAAAAAGATACGATGGATTCACAAATCTTTCTGATATCCTTGATGCTTAAACCTGCATACAATGGAAGACGAACGAGCCTTTCCGCGAAATATTCCGTTTTAGGCAGCATGCCATTTTTATATCCGTATCTTTGGCCCATCGGGGACGAATGCAATGGTACATAATGAAATACACTTAGTATCTCTTGCCTTTTCAAATACTCAATGAATTTCGTACGCGCTGTCAAATCGGGCAGGATCAGATAAAACATGTGGGCGTTGTGCGTTGAGTATTCGGGTATGACCGGCAGGCGTATGATTCCTTTCTCTTCCAGTACTTTGAGCGCTTCATAGTATGTGTTCCATATTCTCATCCGTTTTCCCATGATCTCATCAAATCGTTCCAGTTGCGCCAATAAAAGCGCCACCAGGATATCCGAAGGCAAAAAGGATGAACCGGCTTCCTGCCAGGTGTATTTGTCTATTTGGCCGCGGTAAAAACGGCTCCTGTCCGTTCCTTTCTCGCGGATTATCTCGGCCCTCTCCATGAGATCCGGGTCGTTTGTTACGAATGCGCCGCCTTCTCCCATAACATAATTTTTCGTTTCATGAAAGCTGAAACAGCCGATATCCCCAATTGTCCCAGCGAGATGGCCTTTGTATTTCGAGCCCAATGCCTGGGCTGCATCTTCGACGACTTTTAAGTTATGCCTCTTTGCAATGCTGTTTATTTTGTCCATATCACAGCATACGCCAGCGTAATGTACCGGACAAATAGCTTTCGTCTTGCTGGTTATCAGGGCAGGGATCAGTTCCGGATCCATGCACATGGTATCGGGATCGATATCGACAAATACAGGTTTTCCTCCACGTAGTACAAATGCATTCGCAGTCGATACAAAAGTATAGGAGGGTAATATTACCTCGTCATTGCTATTGAAATCCAGCAGAATGGCGGACATTTCGAGTGCATGCGTGCAGGATGTAGTCAGTAAAGATCTTTCAATACCTAGTTTATCTCTGAAAAATTCATTTACTGCTTTTGTATAATGACCGTCGCCGCATATTTTGGCTCTTTTCAGAGCGTCCTTGACGTATTTTATTTCGCGATTCGTGATACATGGCAAATTAAAAGGCAACATGATAAAACACCCCACAAACGGTATTTATTATATCATATTACTTAATAATTCGACATAACTATTTTGTTTTTTATGGAGATAACACTAAAGTGTTTCTTTTTGACTAATTCTGTGTGTATATATCCTCTTCCTGGGCGCAAGATAAGTATATAAAGCATTGATTGAAAAGATAAAATCACATGGTAATAACGATTGTGACATATTGACTTAAATCAATATAAGATCCGAAATACATTTTTCTGCAGACCCCTGGATTTACACTGGCCTGAATGTATTTTATGGAAAAGCAAAAAAGGTACAGATACCCATACTTGTTGTCGATCTTAACCTCTAATTGAGAATGAGCATTCAAAATGAAAGTTCCTTTTCTCGCCCGTCGCCATACCTGCAAAATATCACCGGTGTTGGCCCTATCTAGATGCTATATCGAAGATTCGATTGATCCGTGGAGGTAATTCCTTCGCATTCCCTCCATTGCTGTGCCACCACACATATCTTCTCCCATGATAGGTCGTTGAAAATAGCGTCCACCGGGAACAGGATGAACCCGCTCCCCGGAGACATGATTCTGAGCGCCTCGCTTACTGCGGCGCAGATCTGTTCATCAGAATGCTGTGTGAGCATTACGGCGGAGTTGATGCCGCCCATCATGCATATTTTCCCACCGTGTTTGCTCTTTATTTCCGCAAGATCCACATTGTCCTGCACTGGATCGATCCCTGTGATGCAGTCAATTCCCAGTGATATGATATCCTCCATCAACGGCTTAACGCCTTTAGTGAGGATATAGCGGTATTTAGCGCCGCGGGAATGAGCAGCATCCACCAGCTGCCTGATCCTGGGGGCAAGTATGCTACGGTAGTTTCCTGGCGTCCAGAAATCCACGCCTTCATACCATGCCATCTGTGTGAGGATATCGATGCCCGCATCCAGCAAAAGGTCCGCACGCATCAGCTCCCATTCCAGCAGGGTGTCCAGCAGCTCCTCCAGGAATTCCGGGTCCTCCATCTGCGCCTCCAGTACGCGTTCCATCCCGCACAGCGTTACAGCCGCGTCCCCCAGCGCGCACCATCCTCCCTCCACCGCCACACCCAGCTTTTGCGCCTCTTCCCGTACCGTGGCGGCTTCGAGCCGGAAACGGTTGATCCGGGATTGGTTCGGTTTTTTCAGCAGGTATTTCAGCTTTTTGATGTCTTCGCGTCCGTTTATGATATGTTTGGTGGCCCTGGGCACATTGTAATCGCTGAAAAGATAGATGTCGTTGCCATAGATCCAGTCCTCCCTGCCCAGCCTCACCGTGTGCTGGAGTTCGCCCGCCGGAGTCTGGTAGCGTTTTTCTATCACGCAATGATCATCTGTTTCCTGCCGCACATGTACACTGCTTTCCATTCCTGCCATCGCGCTTGCGTCATAATCCTCGATATAGCCCATCGGAGGTTGGATCAGCAAAATATCATCCAGGCCATGCGCAACCATGTAGCGTGCCCTGGAAAACTGGTTCCGCCAGTTGAACGGCAGCGTGTCGATCTGCTGGTGTGAAGGCCAAAAGCGCATATACAGCGGTGTATGATCCACCGGCAGATGGTTCATTGCGTTGAGGATGCGCTGCCGGGAGTTGATGGTATATTTTCCTTGTATCATAGTTTTCTCCTTCTGTTTTACACAATATTTGGCCAATATTTAGCCGTTGAAAAATTCGTCCAAGCGTATATTTTCTGTAAAAAACGAAAACGTAAAATGCGTCAGCCTTTTCTCGCCCGGCGCCAGCGTGCAAAGTGTCCCGTTTTCCGCTTCCCATTTCGCCCCTTTCACATGGTTGTTGCAGGGTTCTATCGCCATCACATACTCTCCCGGCTTGTAATGCTTCCATTGTGTGATATAAGGCAGGTTCTCGCAGTTGTAATTGCAAACAACACTCAACTCAGGATGCTCCCTGTTGTCGGCCAGGGCAAAACACGCCTGCCCTCCCTTTTGTTTCAATTTGTGGATGAAGGTCTGCTCCCTGTAGTTCATATCGGGTCCTGCCATCTCCAGGTGGCGGTCCTGGATGGATGCGCTGTAGTCGTCCCATCCTTCAATCTCCGCCTCCGGGAGTTGCAGCGCGCTGTTTTGGTTCAGCAGCGGATACCCGAAATTGTAATGGTACAGGAGCATGAACGGCTGTTCCTTCCATCCTTCATTGGTAACGGTATCGGATATGGCTATTTTATTGCAGTCTTTTTTTATGGTGATAATCCGTTCCAGCAGCATGTCCTCGGTTTGAAATTTGTATTGCCGCACCCTGCCGCGTATCGTGATGGCCGTGTCTGTGTTTTCGATGGTCACGTTTTCGGCAGGGATGTTGGAGATGGGCCCGTGCAGCCCCCATTCCGCATGGTTGTAGCGGCACGGTTCGCCCGCCTGCGTGAGCCCGCATGTCGTCAGGAATCCTACGCCGAAGCTGCGCAGCCATTCCCATTCGTTGGCGTCGTAGTATTTCGGATGGACCGGCCCGCATTTGGAGAGAAAAGGGACGTTCACTCCATTGACCTTCAGCGAATAGATATCGAGGCACCTGTCTTCCAATATGATGAGGGAAAGGCCGCATCCGTTTTCCGCGAGGATCGCTCTTGTCCCATCCGTGCGCCCTTCCGTGAACCGGATGCGCATCGTCCCGGCGTTCTGCCATTCATGCCCGAAGTATTCCTTCATTTCATGCTCCATCTTTACGCCTCGTTCCGGCAAATGCAAGGGGCAGCATGGAAGCTGCCCCATCAGTATGCAGGTAATCTGTTTACGGGAAAATGCCGCGTATCTGCTTGGCTTTGACCACCCGGTCCAGCGCCAGCATGTAGGCCGATATGCGCATCGGCACCTTTTTATCCAGCGCCAGCGTATACACTTCGTCGAATGCCTTCAGCAGGATCTTCTGCAGGTTGGAGTACACCTCGTGTTCATCCCAGAAGATGGCCTGCAGGTTCTGCACCCATTCGAAATACGATACCACCACGCCGCCCGCATTGGCCAGGATATCGGGCACGACTCTGATGCCCTTTTCCGCCAGGATCCTGTCCGCTTCGTACGTGGTCGGCCCGTTTGCGCCCTCCACGATGATGCGGGCCTTTACGCTTCCCGCGTTTTTCCCGGTGATCTGGTTCTCGATGGCGGCGGGCACCAGGATATCCACATCCAGAGCCAGCAGCTCATCGTTGGAGATCTCCACCGTGTTTTTGCCCGGGTACCCTTTCAGGCCTCCGTTCTTTGCCGCGTACTCCATGATTTCGGGGATGTTCAATCCCCGTTCACTGTAGAGTCCCGTGGATATGTCGCTGATTGCGCATACGTTGTAGCATTTTTCGTAGAATATTTTGGCCGCGATGGACCCCACGTTGCCAAACCCCTGCACCGCGATCCGCGCTTTTTGCATCGGCACGCCCATGCGGAAAGCCATTTCGTCCGCGATGATCGCCACGCCGCGCCCGGTCGCCTCTTTGCGCCCCAGCGAGCCGCCGATCTCCACGGGTTTGCCCGTGACCACGCCCGGTACGGCATACCCCATGAACATGCTGTAGGTGTCCATGATCCAGCCCATGATCTTGGCATCGGTATTGATGTCGGGTGCGGGGATATCCTTTTCCGGACCCAGCAACGGCAGGATCGCTGCCGTATACCGCCGTGTGAGGCGCATCAGTTCGCCCTTGCTCAGTTCGCGCGGGTCCACCTGCACGCCGCCCTTGGCGCCCCCATAGGGGATGTTTACGACGGCGCATTTCCATGTCATCCATGCCGCCAGTGCCTTTACTTCGTCCAGATTCACATCAGGGTGAAACCTTATGCCGCCCTTGCACGGGCCGCGGGAGCTGCTGTGCTGTATCCTGTATCCGGTAAATACCTTGACGGTGCCGTTGTCCATTTCCACGGGAACGGCCACGGTCAATTCCCTTTCGGGATAGCGCAGCGTCATATAGTCGTTTTTTTCATAACCCAGGATGGCAGCCGCCTGGTCCAGGGAGTCCAGCATCTGCTTGTATGGGCTGTAATTGGCGCCGTTGCCATTTGTCATTTATATTCATCCTTTCAGAAGCAGCTCGATAACATACAGTTCCAGTGCCTCGTAGTCCCGTTCCTCGATGCACTTCTTTTGATAGGCGCGGTCAAATTTCTCCGCCTTCTCCTCCAGCATTTTCGCCACCTTCAGGCTGTTTTCCAGATGCGCGTAGGATACCGGCAGCTTCTGCGTCCGCATCGCCTTCACGTCCAGCCCCACGTATTCGCCGCGCGAACCGTAGTTGTTCTCCACCAGCAGGCGGATCTGGTTGAAGGCGCCCCGCAGCTCGTTTGCGCCGAATGCCTTGTCCTGGTCGTACTTCAGCCCGTTCTGGCTGTTCAGGTGCACGCTCCACAGCTTGCCGAAGGACATCGCAAAGGCGATCTCGTTGGCCGGTTCCAGCCCCGCCAGCACCGCATGCGCCGTCT
>JAEXRW010000035.1 GCA_023454175.1 Bacillota bacterium
TGCAGGCGCTCGGCATGGGCGTGGCGTTTGACAGCAATGCGGCGGACTTCTCCCGGATGAGCGCGTCCCACAAAAAGGAGCTTTTCATCAGCGAGATCAGGCACAAGACCTTCTGCAGGGTGGATGAACTCGGTACAGAGGCCAGCGCGGTCACTTCCATAGAGATGACTTTTGGAGCGATGATGCCCCGGGATGAGCTTAAGGTGAACTTCGACAGGCCCTTCGTCTACGGCATCGTGGATAGCGTCACCGGCGCTCCCCTTTTCCTCGGCGTGATGGAGGACCCGACCGCCGAATAGTAAGCACACTAAATAGGTGGGGGCGGATTTGATCCGCCCCTTTTGTTTTTATTACGTTGTAATGAAGTATTGATTATTTGCCTGCATCCTTGCGGAATATCGCCCGTATCGCCATCTTGCAGAGCTTTACGATCTCGTTGAGGACCAACGGTGTCACCGAAAGCCCAAAGATCAGTAGCCATCCGCGTCCGTCCGGCATCCGTGTGCCGAATGCGCTCTCCAGGAACGGAACGGCGACTACCGCGAACTGTACCAGTATCCCCAGGATGATGGCGCCGATGAGCCATTTGTTTTTGAATATCCCTGCCGCGAAGACCGATATCTTCCTGCTTCTGAAATTCAGCGAATAGAAAAGCTGGGATATCCCCAGGACCAGGAACGCATACGTCTGCCCATGGGCGATGGCTTCTGCATTGTCCAGCGAGAAATCGAACGTCCCGCTTTGCCAGTAGCATCCCAGTATGAAAGCAGCCAGGGTCAGTGCACCGATCAGGATGCCGTTGAGTACCACGAAGAGTGCGTCGTGCCTTCCCATGATGCCTTCCTTCAGGTTCCTGGGTTTTTCATGCATGATCCCTTTTTCGCCGGGGTCCACGCCCAGCGCCAGGGCCGGGAAGGAGTCGGTGAGGAGGTTGACCCACAGGATATGGACAGGCTTCAAAGGTGCCGGCCATCCCGCCACGATGCTCACAAAGAGCGTCAGCACCTCGCCCAGGTTGGCGGATACGAGGAAGAGCACCGTCTTTTTGATGTTTTCGTAGATCTTTCTCCCCTCTTCCACCGCCCGTACGATGGTAGCGAAGTTATCGTCCGTCAGCACCATGTCGGCCACCCCTTTGGCCACGTCGGTGCCGGTTATCCCCATCGCCACGCCGATATCCGCGCGTTTGAGGGAGGGTGCGTCGTTCACACCGTCGCCAGTCATGGATACGATGTGTCCCGCTGCTTTGAATGCGTCCACGATGCGCACCTTGTGCTCGGGGGATACGCGCGCAAAGACCCGCAGGTGCGCCGCCAGTTTTGCCAGCTCCTCGGGGCTGGTGGCGTCCAGCTCTTCGCCCGAGATCGCCTGAGCGGGGTCTTTTGCGATGCCCAGTTCCTTTGCGATGGCAAATGCCGTCGCCTTATGGTCTCCAGTGATCATCACCGTGGTGATGCCCGCACGCCGGCATTTTGCCACGGCGTCTTTTACTTCCGTCCTGGGCGGGTCGATCATCCCCACGAATCCGACGAATGTCATATCCTTTTCCAGTTCACCCGTACCGTCTGTCTTGGCCAGCGCCAGTACACGCAGTGCATCTTCGGCCATCTTTGCGGACTGATTGCGTATTTCTTCCCTGTCGGCGTCCGTCATGGGTCTGCTTGCGCCGCCATATTGGATGTGTGTGCAGAGCGGCAGCATCCCGTCCAGTGCGCCCTTGGTGTACGCCACCTTGGAACCGTTCACGTTATGGACGGTGGTCATCCGCTTGCGCACCGAATCGAATGGGAGTTCTTCTATCCTGGGATAACGGATCTCCAGTTCCGGCTTGTCTATCTCTGTTTTTTTGCCCATATCCAGCAGCGCCGTTTCGGTGGGGTCGCCCACGCGGCTTTCGCCTGCGATCGAGGCATCGTTGCACAGCACCATTCCCCTCACGAGATCTTCGTACTGCGCCAGCTGGAAGTGCTCCTCTGTGGTCATTCCTTCCGCCCAGGCCCTCACGACGGACATCTTGTTTTGTGTCAGGGTCCCCGTCTTGTCCGAACAGATCACGCTGACTGAGCCGAGCGCTTCCACAGCCGGGAGCCTCCGCACGATGGAATTGGCTTTGCTCATTCTTTGTACGCCCATGGCGAGGACGATGGTGACGACGGCAGGCAGCCCTTCCGGGATGGCCGCCACCGCCAGGGAGATGGATGTCATCAGCATTGGGATCACGCCCAGGCCGCGCAGTATGCCCACGCCGAAAAGCGCGAGGCAGATGCCGATAGCTACGATCCCCAGCGTTTTGCTTAGTTTTCCCAGGCGTTTCTGCAGCGGCGTTTTGTCATCGGTCTCCGCCTCCAGCATGTGTGCGATTTTGCCTATCTCGGTGTTGTTTCCGGTATAGGCCACCACACCCACACCGCGCCCGTAGGATATCGAGGTGGACATGTAGGCCATATTCGTTCTGTCGCCGATGGGCAGATTGGGCTTGTCCGCGATGAAACCCGCATCTTTCTCCACCGGGACCGATTCCCCCGTGAGTGCGGATTCTTCTGCCTGCAGGTTCGCAGTCTCGATCAGTCGCAGGTCTGCGGGCACCACCCTTCCGGCTTCCAGGATCACGATATCGCCGTTCACCAGGTCGGCGGCTTCGATCTCGCATAATTCCCCGTTCCGCCGTACCAGCGCTTTGGGGGCGGACATCTTTTTCAGCGCCGCCAGGGCCTTTTCGGCCTTGTTTTCCTGGATCACGCCGATCACGGCATTGATCACGACCACCAGCACGATAATCACGGCGTCCGAGATCTCATTGAGGATCGCGGATAATACCGCCCCGGCGAGTAGGATGAGGATCATCGGTTCGATGACCTGGTTCAGCAGCATCTTCCAGATCGTCTTCTTCTTCCCCTGGGCCAGTACGTTCCGTCCGTTTTCCTCCAGTCTTTTTTGGGCTTCCTTGTGAGTGAGTCCATGCTCCACGCCCGTTTCGAGCTTGTGCAGAGCTTCGGCTGCGCTCATGGTTTCGAACAAATTGGACACCATCCTGTCGTAAATTCATGGCAGCGAAGGGTTTTCCCCTCATTGCACATATGCTAATATTATACCAAATCCGGGTCGGTTTCAACGAAAAGGCTCCTATCTGGCTGCAGATATTCAAAAGTCAATGGGACAGAAAGGTGTGTATGATGATTCTGATTGATTCGGGCAGGCTCGAATTCCGATTGCCCGATGTAGACGATATCCCTATGCTGGAAAATGTATGGTGTGATCCCACGGTCATGCGGTTCTGCAGCGGGCCCATGGATCCGGAGCGGTTGGGCGGGATCGTACAAAATATCCGCAGCACCTTTGCACATCGCGGATATGCTGTTTTGGCAGTGATCCGTAAAGAGGATAACCGGCTGGTCGGCATCACGGGCTGCAAGGAGGACGGACCGGATCCGCGCAATCCCGAATTGATCTATCATTTTGAGCAAAGTGTATGGGGGCGGGGGTATGCCACCGAAGCCGTGCAGGCCTATATTTCCTGGATGAAGCGAAATAGCCTAGCGGATGCCGTCCATGCCTCCGTGATGCCCGGCAATATGCCATCGATAAATGTCCTGGTCAAATCCGGTTTTGTTCAAAAGGGATTTGTGCGTTTTGAGGATACCGGGTTTGTGGAAGAGCCCTATTTTGAATTGGAACTGAACGGTAAAGGGGGCGGATGAACCGCCCCCTTTCCGTATGATCCGTATTACAGGGATACGTTATTTTGCGATCCATGTCCGTCTCGAAAGCCTCCAGATGGAAAGCACAAAGAACAGGATGCCCGACGCAGTTATGATCACCGCCATCATCCACGGTTCCACGGCTGTAGTGCCGAAATACATGGTGATGCCATATGCGTCACTGTATTGCTGTTTGACCTCCACAGGGGCATGCGCGAATACCTGCGCCATCGGCGCTTCGGTGAATATCTGCCGCAGCCACACCGCGGTATAGGTAAAGGGTATGAATTTCATGATGGTCACGAGCGCGTCCGGCAGCACGCCCACCGGGACATAGATGCCCGTCATGAAGCCGATCATGGTTCCCACGATGGTGCTGAGGGTCGCAAAGGCCTGGGGCGTCTTGACGAAGCTCGTGATGAAACAAACCATCGAGGAGAACGAAAGGATGCTCAGTACCAGTATCCCCAGCGTCGCGAGGATCTGCAGCGGTTCCAGCAGTTTCCCGCCCGAAATGAGGATATATCCTTCCGCGATGACGAACGCCACGACGTTCATGATGACGGCGATCAGCGCGGAGGATACCATGTAGCCCGCCACGAGCTGTGCGCGCCTGATCGGCGCCACAAAGAAATCTTTGATCTGCCCCGCCCGTACGTCGTCCACCATCGTGCCGTACGCCCCAAGGCTCACCGTGACCGTGCTCACCGCCAGGATGCCGGCCAGGATCCATGCGTTCACCAGCCAGGCCGCGCCCGGAACATCCTGCCCCGCCTTGCCCTCGAGTTCCTGCACCTGGATATTCCCGAGGAATACCGCGTACAGGGCGATGATGATGATGACTGAAAGAAGGGAAAAGAATACCGACGCCTTGTCCCTGAAAAAAAGCTTGAGGTTCCTCCCTGTCAGGCTTCCTGTTGCACCCATATCCTCACTCCCCCTCTTCCCGTATCGCGTGCCCGGTGACCGCCATGAAGACGTCGTCCATGGTGCCGCGTACCACTTCAAACTGCATCACATGCTCTTCGATACGTTTTAATAATGCCAGTGCCTCCATACTGGAAGCCTGTTTGATCACCAGCACGCCGCGGTCATTTTCATAGCGTATGCCTGAGCGTGTAAGCAGTTCAATGAGGACATCGCTGTTCTTGGGCTGTATCCTGAGATAGTCGCTGCTGTATTTGAGGCGGAGTTCCTCGGGTGTGCCGTGTGCGGCGATCCTGCCCTTGTCGATGATGGCCACGTCGTCCGCGCCCGCCGCCTCCTCCATGTAATGGGTCGTCATGAATACCGTCATGCCCGTTTTCTTTTGTAACCGGGATACTGTATGCCATACCTTTGCACGGGTCTGGGGGTCCAGTCCCGTGGTGGGCTCATCCAGAAACAGGATTTTCGGCCTGTGCAGCAGGCCCCGAGCCATGTCCACGCGCCTGCGCTGGCCACCCGAAAGCTTGCCGTACCGCCTGCCGAGTATGTCTGCGATGGATACGGCCTCGGCCACTTCCTCGATGCGCTTTTTCAGGATGTTCGTCTGCAGGCCGTACAGTTTTGCGCGTGTCTCCAGGTTTTCCCGCACCGTCAGCAGGTTGTCCAGGACGGACTCCTGAAATACCGTGCCGATGCTGGCGCGCACCTTCGCGCTTTCTTTCGTCACGTCATGCCCCGCCACGGTGGCGCTGCCCGCTGTGATTTCCGCCGTCGTGCAGATGCAGTTGATGGTGCTGGATTTGCCTGCGCCGTTGGGCCCCAGGAAGGCGAAAAGCGTGCCCTCCTCCACATCGAAGGATATTTCGTCCACGGCCAGCACGTTGCCGTACTTCTTCACCAGGCCCTTGACTTCTATGGATTTTGCCATACATGCACCCCCTTGGAGAAAATGAAATTTTGATTGCAATATGCAAGATTATATCACACCAGAATATGGATATATATAGGGTATGTTGGATTTAATGTTTTTTTAACATGGAGCGGTTTGGACAGTGAGATCAGCAAACCGTATGGTTGTATTTGAGGATGCACCACGCCTTTTCCTCCGAGTCGTATTCCAGTTCGGTGACCCCGCAGAAATCCGCGATGAGCCGGTATTTATGGTAGATCGGTGCGCCCAGCAGGTTGCATACCATGAGCCGGATGAATCCGTCGTGGCATATCAGCAGCGCGTCTTCATTGCGCTCCGCGATATCCTTCAAAAGGCTGTCCTGCCTTTCCCGCACCTCCTCGCCCGTTTCCCCGCCCGGGTAGCGGAAGTCCCGTGTATGGCTTTTAAATTCCTTCCACATGTCCGGGTATGCCGTCCGTATCTCTTCCCAGCTCAGCTTCTCCACGGCGCCGGTGTCGATCTCATTGGCCCGTTCATCGATGGTGATGGGGATGCCTTTCGCCTCGGATACGTACTTTGCAGTCTGTTGTGTACGGATATACCCGGTGGCATAGATCCGCTTTATGTCCTTGTCCGCGAAATAGTCCGCCAGGCTTCTGGCCTGCAGGTCCCCCGTATCGCTCAGGGGCTCGTCCTCGTGCCGGAGCATATCGCTGAAATAGGCTCCTTTTTGTTTGTGTCCGTGCCGCACTACATATAGTTTCATATGTCCTCCTCGTATATTCTGCCGGGATTCAAACATGCCGGGTGAAAAGACCCGGCATGTTTTTGTATGATGGTCGAATAGCCTGGATTAGAGCCGGTTACCAGCCCCCGCCCCCGCCACCGCCGAAGCCGCCGCCCGAGAAGCCGCCGCCGCCCGAGAAGCCGCCGCCGAAGCCGCCGCCACCGCCGCCGCTGCTTTGGGGACGAGATGCCATATTGTAGGAGAAGGTGTGCATGCTGCTGTTCAGCACGCCCAGCATGTAAAAGGCCGTAAAGGTGCCGTAGGGGTTGTAGGTCCCGTACCAGCTCGGCGGCTGCAGGGCGATGCTTTCAAAGTTCTTCGCCCATTTCTCGCTCACGCCCAGCACATATGCAAAGGGCAGGATGTGGTAGAAATACTGCGGGTCCTGCATGACCATGGCATTAAGCCGGTCTTTTTCGGCGCGGTTGATGAATTCCTTCAGCCCCAGGATCTTGCCGTACCACTCGTTGCCTTTTTCCGTGCGTTTGCTCATGAATACGCCCAGCAGCGCCATCAGCAGGGACGTGCCGGTAGCCACCAGGGAGATCAGCAGCATGTTGTCGTTTTGCGCCGTGAAGCTCGCGGCCGAGATCACGATGAAGGCCAGGAACATCAGCCCCAGCCAGATCAGCACGCCGATGAGCTTGCCCGTGCGTTTGCCCGGCGAGGTGGACCGCCACTTGCGCATTACCGCTACCAGCATGAAAAGCGGGATGATCAGCGCAGCCAGGCAGACTGCGGTGATGATGAGCGAAAAGATAATATTATCCTCGGATATTTGTGATTCGCTGATCCCTTTGAAGATCGTGATCAGCAGTGGGATGACTGCGAAGAATAGTATCAGCCCCTGCAGCCGTTTGGATACTCTTGTGAATACATCCCTGCCGATAAAGGAGGTCTTTACCCGCTCGCGCACCGTGGAGAGGGTGTTGTAGAATTTGTATTTGAGTTGCTCTGTGGTCACCGTTTCCCGACCCGAAAAGATGCCGTCGAACATCGTCCGCTCGAAGGGCTGGCAGTTGGAGGGCAGGTCTTTCAGCCTGTTCAGGCGGAAGACGCCTTTTTTCTCCTCCTCGATGTTCAGGTACCCTTTGTCTGCCCAGTAGATGATCAGGGATACCACGTCTTTGTTGTCCACGTCCCCGTCGATGATATAGCCCACCTCAGCGGATGTCAGTCCGTCCGGTGCGTAAAACTCAATGGTTTGCACTGGTTTGCTGTCCCGCCCGAAAGCCGCGAACAGGATCAGCGACAAGGCGGCAAGTGCGCCGAATACGATCATCCATACGGTATCCCAGTTGAAGGGCTGCACATAGCCGGTAAAATACCCCTGGGGCAGTTCCACCCGGAGTGTGACGCTTTCATCGGGAGACAGGGGTCTTGTCAGCGAAGCCAGGATGGTGTTGCCCTGTACGGAAAAACTGACTGCATCGTTTGTCGTGCTGCCTGCATACCCGCTCGTGAAGTCCACCTTTTTCGTGTCAAATTCCTTTGGGAGCGTGAGGGAGAACTGTCCGTTTTCGGTATCGGCGTTCATGCCCGTACCGATATAAGTGAAATAAGCCTGGTCCCATGCATTGATATTGTCGTTGCCGGGATTGAGTTTGTACTTTATCACATATCTTTTGGATCCGGTGATCGTCCGGTCCGGGTCGCCGATGCGCAGGATCAGCGCCCCGCCGCTCCGCTTCTGGGATACCTGTTCGTCCACCGCCTCCACATCATAGATATCCGCGGTGTATTTCCGTTTGACGATCTGGCCGTTCACCGGCACGGTCATCGTGCCCTGGTACCAGATATATCTCTCCAAACCATGGTGCGGCGTATCAAAATCCACGTCTATGGTCTCCGTGACATCATAAATGTTGTTTTCAGTCAGGATCACCTTCACATCAAAATTCGTGATCGTGATCCTGTCCGCCGCCCCCGCTGTGGCAGGTGCCAGCATTATGACGAGCAATACCGTGCAAAGTGCGATAAGCCCGATCTTGAAGCTTTTTTTCATATCCCCACTCCCCCGGAAGTCAAATATGTCAATGGAAAAAGGCGGGTGTGCTTTGCACCCGCCCTGTTTCGTACCTAGAACTGGACTTTCACGTTCTCCCGCTGCGGTTCTGCAATCTCGAAGAGCTGTTTCTTTTCAAACCTGTAGATGCCCGCGATGATGTTGGACGGGAAGGCCTCCCGTTTGATGTTGTAGTCCCGCACCAGCGCGTTGTAGTATTTCCTGCTGGAGGCGATCTCGTCTTCCAGCATACTTAGTTTACCTTGCAGGTCCATGAAGTTTACATTTGCTTGCAGTTGTGGATATGCTTCAGCCAGTGCAAACAGGGATTTGAGGGTGCCTGTCAGCATGTTCTCCCCCTCGATGCGTTCCTGCATGTTTGTTGCGTTGGCCGCCATGTTGCGCGCGGCGATCACTTTTTCCAGCGTCTCGCGCTCATGTGTGGCATACCCCTTCACCGTTTCCACCAGGTTCGGGATCAGGTCATACCGTTTCTTGAGGTAGACGTCCATGGTGGAGAATGCCTCTTCCACCCGGTTTCTCAGCTTGATAAAGCCGTTGTATGATCCGATGAACCAGAAGATCAATATCAAGACCAATGCACCCAGTACGATGCCGATGATCCCGCCGATTCCCATTATATTGCACCTCCAAAGTATATTGCTTTTATTATAGTACATTTTGCCACTCAAGACAAATGTATTTGCAGTAGGTTGTCTTTATACCCAAAGGACGGAGGTCGCCGGATATGGCTGGCAGGATCGCTGTTTACAGGGCCTGTTTGGGTATGGCGATTTGCTCATGTTCGTTGATATCCAGTATTTCGATGATGGCTTCCAGCTTCGTATGCGCTTCCTCCGTGTCCATGGGGTGTATCCATTTTCCCTCCTGCATGCTCTTCTCCATGGCCAGCACATTGGGCGTGAGGTCGAGGTGGACCAGCACGAGCTGCCCGCCGCTTTTTTTGACATAGGCCTTTCCTTTGACCTCCCCGAAAGTCTGCTTGAAGGTTTTCAGGTTTGCTTCCGTCCCTTCCTCCGACGTCATATACATCCGCGCGAACATTGTGCCGTCCACCACGATATCAAAGACCTTGATGGTGGCGCCGTCCGCCTTTTCCTCCCCGGCTTCCTTCTCGGTGAGGAGTCTCAGGTTTTGCAGGTACCAGGGCTCTCCCTGTTTTGGCTGGACCCCGTTGAACCAGAGCCCCGTGGATTCCGTCAGGACGTGAAAAGCAATATTCTGTCCCTGTTCCTGTTCATACCGGGTGGATACCCTGCTCAGCGGTCCGTTTCCCTGTGCTACGTAATCGGTCGTTACCGACTGGTATGGTTTACGGATAACGGTGGATTCCGAAACGATAATGGAACTGGTGCTTGACCCGTCCCTGGCCGTCACGGAGTTTTCCTCCAGCCTGCACCGGTAGGTGGATAAACCGTCTATTTTGTCCAATGCGTCTTTGACCGATACTTTTACAGTCGGGTTCAGGAAGAAAAAATAGATGATGACGATGAGCAGAAATATCAGTACTGCCCTGCTGGACTTGTTGAGCATCCCTTACCCCCGATATTGGATTCATCCGTATGCTTCCTGTGCATATAAGGTAGGCGCGCGAAAGCTGTTCTCCTCCAAAGGTTTTTTATCGTTGTAATAGCGTATCACATATCCTTGCCTGCACCAATAGCATTGCAGTTTTCATCCGTGGCAAATCTGCCCGGCGTTCAACCTGCACGATAATGTTCCCACTATATAGTTCGTCATTTGTGCGCCAAATCATAATCGCTGCAGGTACAATCCGATACCATACCCCCGGTTTTCTGCAATAAAAAATACCCGACGGTATATCGGGTATTTAAAGTGGTGATTCGCTTAATAGTTGGTGGAGTCCAGTTCGAAATAAGCCTTGGGGTGCTTGCACATCGGGCATATTTCCGGGGCATTTTTGCCCTTTACGATATTCCCGCAGTTCCTGCACCGCCATACCTTCTCCCCCTCACGGGTGAAGACCTTCCCTTCCGTGAGGTTCTTCAGCAGCGCCTTGTACCGCTCCTCATGCGTCTTCTCGATGGCTGCCGTCAGCCGGAAAAGGGCTGCGATATCCTTGAACCCCTCGGCTTCCGCTTCATCGGCAAATTCCTTGTACATCGTCACCCATTCGTAGTTTTCCCCTTCGGCTGCAGCCTTCAGGTTTTCGGCGGTCGAGCCGACGCCGTTCAGAAGCTTAAACCATACCTTGGCGTGTTCCTTCTCGTTGTCCGCCGTCTCCTGGAAGATGGCAGCCATCTGCTCATAGCCTTCCTTTTTGGCTGCCGACGCGAAGTAGGTGTACTTGTTCCTGGCCTGCGATTCGCCTGCGAATGCCGCCATCAGGTTCTTCTCTGTTTTGCTCCCTTTGAGTTCCATTGTTTATCCCCCCATATCCAATAAATTGGGTTTACCATTTGCCCTTGCCCATGTGGGTGGCCATCTCGGCCTTGCACCGCTGTTTCATGGTCCAGGCCTCATCCCGCGCTTTGGTGAACGTGGTGAGGCAGCCGGGATCGAGGTTGATCTTGATGCCTTCCTCGCACAGCGCGACGATATCCGCCAGTTTTTTGACCATGGTCATATGGATGTCGTTGGTACGGTCGGATGCATAGACCTTGTCTGCATCCTCTTTGGACAGTTGGACGAATTTGTCCTTGGGCGCGCCGCATTTCGGGCATATATCCGGCGCTTCGGTTCCCTCCAGGATGATTCCGCATACGCTGCATTTAAATAGCATGGGATGTAGCCTCCTTTATGATTATAATTAAATTTATCTGGCCGCTATGTAATCATTATACCAGTCCCGGGCCTGAACGAAACAGGATTTTAAACGGCTTCGGTCATTTATCCCTGGCTTACAAGATTTCCTTTGATTTTTATGTCCTGTTCATGTACTATTAGCGTTGATTATCCCGTATTCTGCTACTGCGGCAGCATTGGTATTATATGCCGGATATTTGGAGGTCACGCATGGATTTGTTGCGACTTATGAGCGATGGCGTCAGGGAGCTGACGATAGATGCGCTGAAATTATGCCTCGGGAAACCTGCTGTTTCCCGGCAGCTTCGCTTTTTTCTTTCCCGCCAAAAAGCCGCGGAAGGTCTTCGGAACGAACACGGCATCAACGGTTTTCCCATCCCGCCCTTCCTCATCGCCAGCATCACGCACGATTGCAACCTTTTCTGCAAGGGATGCTATGCCCATGCCCAACAGGGCGGGTGCGCCGCGAGGCCGGTGTTGGATGCGCAGCGCTGGGGGGGCCTCTTCAGCGAGGCGGCCGGTCTCGGCGTCTGCTTTATCCTCCTGGCCGGGGGCGAACCGCTCCTGCGGATGGATGTGCTTCGTCAGGCCGCGGCTGTCAAAGAGATCATGTTCCCCGTATTCACCAACGGGCTCTTGATCGATGAAAAAATGGTGGATTTTTTCGACCAGAATAGGAACCTGCTGCCCGTGCTCAGCCTCGAAGGCGGTGCGTTTTCCACGGACGCGCGCCGCGGCGCCGGGGTATACGACCGTGTCCTCGCATCCATGGCCTTATTGAAACAGCGGAAGATCTTTTTCGGGACTTCCATCACGTTTACCAAAGACAATATTGAAGAAATAACGGAGCCTGGCTTCATAGGCTCTTTGAAACGTATGGGCTCGAGCGTCGCATTCTTTGTCGAGTATGTCCCGTCGGACGGCGTGTCCGCCCACCTCGCGCCGGATGATGCCGCCCGTACCGTCTTTGAGGGCAGGCTTGCGGAGCTGCGGAAAAAAGTCCGTATGCTGGTCCTCTCCTTCCCCGGCGATGAGGACTTCACCGAAGGCTGCCTCGCCGCAGGCCGGGGCTTCGTGCACATCAATGCCTCGGGCGGGCTGGAACCCTGCCCCTTCTCTCCCTATTCCGATACCAATGCGGCGGAAATCGGGCTGGAAAAGGCGATGGCCTCCCCATTCCTGGCCGCCATCCGGGAGGAAAACATGCTGCACGGCGAACACAAGGGTGGCTGCCTGCTGTATGAAAAACGGGCACTCGTTGAAGGGCTCTTGGCAAGATAGCTCAGAAAAAGATTAAGGCCGTGCATACGGCCTTTTTTATGTTTGACCATCTATTCTTCGGTGTACCATCCCAGCAGGCGCATGAAGTGCGATTCCTTCTCCAGTTGGTACAGCGCCGCCATTGCCCTGGCGTCCGGCGCCATGGCTGCGAAGTCCAGGTAAAAGCTGTACTCCCATGGCGCCTCGGGGATGGGCTCGGACTGGATGCGCATCAGGTTCAGCCCCGCATCCGAAAAGATGGCCAGCGCGTTTGCCAGCGTCCCGCTCTCGTGGGCTTGCCGGAATACCAGGCTCACCTTGGATGCCGCCGGGAGGATGGACATTTCCTTCGCGGCCGCTACGAAGCGCGTCTGGTTGCTTGCACTGTCGTTGATGCCTTTCTGGAGGATTGCAAGGCCGTACAGCCGCGCCGCATCCTCCGAGCCGATGGCTGCGACACAGCCGTCCGGGGAAGATGCCGCATACTCCGCGGCGAAGGCGGTGTTGTCCATCGGCACGGCGTTCCAACCATGCTCCCGGATGGTTCCCGTGCACTGCGCCAGCGCCTGCGGATGGGAGCGCACTTCCCGGATATCGCTTAACATTGTCCCCGGTTTTGCCATGAGCGCGTGCTTGATGGTCAGCACGGTGGAGCGGAAGATGTATAGGCCGTACTTCTGCAGCAGCTCGCCCGTGCCGCTCACGCTCCCCGCGGTGGTGTTGTCCAGCGGCAGTACGGCTGCATCCGCCCTGCCCTCCGACGCAGCTCTGCACGCCTCCTCAAATCCCGGTGACGCCAGCAGCTCTGTATCGGGGAAAAGTTTCGCCGCCGCCTGTTCCGAATACGACCCTTCCTTGCCCCCGTAGGCTGCGGTTTGGATGGTCAGACGCCTGTTCGCTGCCGATTTCAATTGGTTTCCAAGCGCCCAGTCTGTATCCTGCCGGGATGCCTTTGCATACTGCCATTCCCGGGAAAGCCGCATGATGGTGGAAAATAGGTTGGCAGCGCTTTTCGAAAACTGAGGGCAAGCATTCTTTTTTATGCTTGCCAGCACTTCCTTCTCCCGTTTTTCGTTGTAGACCGGCAGCTTCCGGGGGATCTTGTATGCCGCCACGTCCTCTGCAAGCTGCATGCGTTCCAGGAAAAGGGCCAGCAGCCTGGTATCGATATCGTCTATCCTTCTTCTTGTTTCATCCAGATTGTCCATTGCCCCACCTCAAAAAAGCTCAGACCCTGTCTTGCAGCGCATAGATCGCGGCGTCCAGGCCCAGCACGTAGCTCTCCAATCCGAAGCCGCTGATTTGCCCTATGCAGGCCGGGGCCGTGACGGATACCCTTCGGAATTCCTCCCGTGCGTGGATGTTGCTGATATGCACCTCGATGACGGGTATGCCGCACACAGTTATGGCGTCACGTATGGCGTAGCTGTAATGCGTATACGCGCCCGGGTTCAATACGATGGCGTCGTATTCCCCGCCGGCCTGCTGGATCATGTCGATCAGCGCCCCCTCGCAGTTGTTCTGTTTGAATTCTACCGTGCAGCTCAGCTTTTCTGCTTCGTTTTTCAGCCGTGTTTCCACGTCTTCCAGCGTGAAGCTGCCGTAATGCTCCTTCTCCCGCTTCCCCAGCATGTTCAGGTTGGGTCCGTTCAGTATCAGTATTTTCGCCATGGATATATACCCCCTCTTGTTTATCGCAGTGCCGCCGTGATCATCAGGTCCAGCAGGGCGATGGCTGCGGCGCTCTCCGCCACCGGCACCGCGCGTGGGACTATGCACGGGTCGTGCCTTCCGTGTATCTCGATCTGTGTGGATTCCATTTTGTCAAAGTCGATCGTCACCTGCTTTTGGGAGATGGACGGCGTGGGTTTGAAGGCCGCCCGGAAGACCAGCGGCATGCCATCGGTGATCCCGCCCAGGATGCCCCCGCAGTGGTTCGTGCGGGTCTTCACCATACCCCCGTCCAGGATAAACGGGTCGTTGCTCTGGCTCCCGTGCATTTTTGCAATGTCAAATCCCGCACCGAAATCCACGCCCTTCACGCCGGGTATCGAAAAAAGCAGTGCGGATAATGAAGATTCGACCGAACCGAAGAAAGGCTCCCCCAACCCCACGGGAAGGCCGATGCAGGCGCATTCCACCACGCCCCCCACGCTGTCCCCTTCCTTGGCTGCCTGCAGGATCGCCTCCCGCATTTTTAACCCGGCATCGTCCGATAATGTAGGGAAGGGTTTCTCCTTAACTTTTGCGATGGTTTCAGCACCCGGGTTGACGGGGTCGAACGGGGTATCCTTTATGCCTGCTGCCTCGTAGATGTGCGCGCCGATGTGTACGCCCACCCGTTCAAGCGTCTGCAGGCACACCGCCCCGGCGAAATTCAGCGGCGCTGTCAGCCTCCCTGAGAAATGCCCCCCGCCCCTCGGGTCGTTCATGCTGTTGTATTTGATATGCGCGGTATAGTCGGCATGCCCCGGCCGCGGTTTCATCGCGTACGCGTCGTAATCGGTGGAGCGCTGCGATGTGTTCCGGATGATGGCGCAGAGCGGGGCCGAGGTCGTCTTGCCGTTGAACACCCCCGATTGGACCTCCGGTATATCGGCCTCTTTACGGGGTGTAGACGTATCGGAGTAGCCGGGTGCGCGCCGCGCCATGTGCCTTGCGATTTTCTCCATATCGAGTTCGATCCCGCACGGCAGCCCGGTGATCACCGTTCCGATGGATTCTCCGTGGGATTCGCCGAAGATCGTTACCTTCAAGTTCATGCCATATGTTCCGCCCATTTAATCTCCTCCCAGCTCAAGCAGGTCGTCAAAGAATCCCGGATAGGATTTTTTCACGCATTCGTATCCTTCGATAATAGCGCCCGTCTCGCTGCACATCCCCGCGATGGCACCCGCCATGGCGATGCGGTGGTCGTTCCATGCGCCGCACCTTCCGCCGTGCAGAATGTTCTTTCCTTGAATGAGTAATCCGTCATCAGTGGTTTCGATGTCCGCGCCCAATTTCTGAAGCATATCTTTCGTGGCAGCCAGCCTGTCGCTCTCCTTCAATCTCAGTCTGGTCGCATGATATATCCGCGTAGTGCCTGAAGCGTATGCACCGGTAACGGCTAAAACAGGCACGAGGTCGGGGATCTGCGATGCGTCAATGTTTATGCCGTGGAGTTTCCTGTGCCTGCAGGTGACCGTATCGCCTTCCTGCTGGATGTCTGCGCCGAACTGCCGCAGCAGGTTCACGATCGCCCTGTCCCCCTGTTTGGAATCTCGGTTCAGGTTCGATACGGTGGCACAGCCTTGGATGGCGCCCCCCGCCAGGAAAAAGGCAGCCTGCGAGTAATCCCCCTCCACGGTGTAATGGATATTCCGCAGTGTCTGCCCCTTCCGGACAAAATAGCCATTCCCCGTTTTCCGGATGTCCGCATGGAATGCTTTTAATACATCGATCGTTAAGTCTACATACGGTTCCGATTCCAGCGGTGTGGTAAGAATGATTTCCATATCGTTTTGGACTAACGGTGCTGCCAGCAGCAGCCCGGTGATGAATTGTGAGCTGATATCCCCGGGGATGTTGAATGTCCCGTCCTCCAGCTTACCCATTATTCTCATCGGCAGGTGCCCGTCTTCCGTCTCTATTGTAACGCCTTTGCCAGAAAAGGCGTTCTCGTATGGGCCGATAGGCCTTTGCGGCAGCCTTCCTTTGCCGGTGAATTCCGTTACTACGCCCAGTGCCGCTGCGACAGGGATCATGAAGCGCAGCGTCGACCCCGATTCCCCGCAGTCCAGTACGGCTTTTTGGACATCCCTTCTCCCTACACTGGATGAAACAGTATCTCCATTTCTTTGCATGCTGTATCCCAGTGCTTTCAGGCAGGCAAGTGTGGCCTCCATGTCCTTGGAATCGGATATTCCCTGCACCGTACAGGGTGTAGCGGATAATGCCGCGCAGATCAGCGCCCTGTGCGCCATGCTCTTGCTGGGCGGCGCCTGTACCGTGCCGTGCAGTTTATGGGGTTTTATGCATATCTCTCCCATGCTACATCCTCAGGAGCAATGCCGATAGTTCGCTTAAAGTGAAGGGGCGTATGAAAGCCTCGCCGATATCTTTCAGCAGTATGAAGTTCAGCTTTCCGTCCAGCCGCTTCTTGTCCGTAGACATGACTTCGACTAATTTCGACATATTTATGTCGATTCGTGTCGGTAAGGCATGGGCATTTACTGCCCTTTCCAGCCTCCCGCTCGTACCCGGTTTGGTTTCCCCGATGGACTCTCCCAGCCGCGCAGCCGCGATCATCCCGCAGGCCACCGCCTCCCCATGGGTGATACCGGTGAAGTCCATGCATTTCTCCGCGGCGTGCCCCAGCGTATGCCCGAAATTCAGCAGCATCCGTTCCCCCAGGTCTTTCTCGTCCCGTTCGATGATGCCGCATTTGATGTCCAGGCACCGCGGGACGATTGTATCAACCGGCTTCTTGCCGGATTCAATGGTCTCAAAGAGCGCCTTGTTCCGTATCGCGCCGTATTTGATGACCTCCGCCATGCCGTCATTCAGTATTTTTGCTGGTAATGTGGAAAGCGTATCGGTGTCCGCGATCGCGCATTTGGGCTGGTGGAATGCGCCTGCCAGGTTCTTGCCGAAGGGAAGGTCCACCCCGGTCTTTCCGCCCACGCATGAGTCTACCTGGGAAAGCAATGTGGTTGGTACTTGTATCACCGCCACACCGCGCAGGTAGGTGGCTGCGGCGAACCCCGCCAGGTCTCCGGCCACGCCCCCGCCCAGGGCTATTATAACGTCTGAACGCGATATCCCGTTTTCGTGGAACGCATGGTACAGTGCCGTCACTGTGTCCAGTGTCTTGTATTGCTCGCCCGATGGCAGGCTGAACGTGCTGGCCTTGAACCCAGCTTCCAGCATCGATGTGAATGCCTTCCGTCCGTGGTGGCGCAGCGCGTTTTCGTCCGCCACAATTACCGCGGTCCTTCCCGTTACCGCCCTCGCCGCCTCCGCACCCAGTTTGGAGAGGACTCCCTTTCCTGCGAGTATGCGGGTCTCCCCGTTTTTGAATTGTACAGTGCGTTCATACATTGAAGGTCCAGCCTCACATCTGCCGGCCCACGGCGTTTGCCACCGGGACCAGCTTCTTCATCAGTTCGTCAAAAGCCTCGGGCGTGAGGGATTGCTGCCCGTCCGAGAGCGCGTGCTTGGGGTCGTTGTGCACCTCGATGATCAGCCCGTCCGCCCCTGCCGCGATGGCCGCCTTGGCCAGCGGTTCCACCAGCCACGCCGCGCCCGCCGCGTGGGAGGGGTCCGCCATCACCGGCAGGTGGGACCTTGCCTTCAGTACGGGGATGGCGCTCACGTCGAGTGTGTTCCGCGTAGCTGTTTCAAATGTCCGGATGCCCCGTTCGCACAGGATCACGTCGTTGTTGCCGCCGTTGATGATGTATTCGGCCGACATCAACAGTTCCTCCACCGTATTGGCAAAGCCGCGTTTCAGGAGGATCGGCTTTGCCACCTTGCCCAGTTCCTTCAGCAATTCGAAGTTCTGCATGTTGCGCGCGCCCACCTGGATGATATCCACGTACTCCATGAAAAGGTCGATATGGAAGGGGTTTGTGATCTCGGATACCACCGGCAGCCCTGTCTTTTCCTTCGCCTTTTTCAGGTATGTCAGCCCCTCCGCCTTCAGTCCCTGGAAGGCATAGGGGGATGTTCTGGGTTTGAACGCTCCGCCCCGCAGGAAGGATGCCCCGCTGCTGCGCGCCTTTTCCGCCAGGTGGATGATCTGCTCTTCCGATTCCACGCTGCACGGTCCCGCCACGACGCACACCTTTTCCCCGCCGATGGTAGTACCGTTGACCTTTACGGTCGTGTTGTCGGGGTGGAATTTCCGGTTGGCCTTCTTGTAGGGTTCAGCTACGCGCGTCACCCGTTCTACCCATTCGTGATTCTGGATCTCGTCGATATCGATGGAGGAGGTATCCCCCACCAGGCCGATGATGACCGTATCCGCGCCGTAGATCGGGCTGGCCTGTACGCCGTACGCCTCCTGCAGCCAGCTGGATAGCTGTTCCACCTTGTCCTTTGTGATGCCCCGTTTCAATACCGCTATCATTTCCTATTCCTCCATCCCAGGGATTCCATGATATTTTCGATGACCGCGTCCGTTCCCCTGTCCGCGTCCACGGTGATATCGGCAGCCTTCATATAGTTGGGCAGCCTCGTCTCGTACAAAAGGCTTGCTTTCGTTTTGGCGTCCATTTTCAGCATCGGCCGCCCGTGCCCGTCCCCCACCCGTTTCAGGATCTCCGGCATCGTCGCTTTCAGGAATACCGCGATGCTTGGCGTGCCTTCCAGGTTGCCGATATTGCTCAGGCTTGCCAGCGTCCCGCCGCCCGTAGCCAGCACCGTCTTTTTTTTATGTACGGCTATGGCAAAATATCCGCCCTCCATCTCCCGGAAGCGCGATTCCCCGTATTTGTCAAAGATTTTGGGTATCGTCATCCCCGCCATGGCTTCGATCTCTCTGTCCAGGTCGACGAACTTCCATCCCAGTTTGGTTGCCAGCAGTTTGCCCGCCGTGCTTTTTCCGCTCCCCATGAATCCGTACAGCACGATGCACAGCGGGAAGCGTTCCCATAGTATCTTCTGCATCTCTTCCGTTATCGTTTGGATGGTTGAATATTCGGTATCTTTACCGTTCCATATCCGCTGCGCTTCCGCCGCCTGGCCCGCCAGCATGGAGAGGCCGCCTTCGGCTTTCTTTCCGCACTGCATCGCGCGCAGCACCAGCTTCGTCCGGTATGGGTTATAGATGGTGTCGAATACCGCCTTGCACCGCTCCAGTGTCCCGTTGTCGACGGGCATCGCGTTCACTTTCGGGTACATGCCCACGGGCGTGCCGTTGAGCAGCAGGTCGTATTCCCCTTCCGGCGTTTTAATGGCTTTGACGCGAGCCCCGGATATGCTTCCCCGGATGAACGAAGCCACCGCTTCCGCCTTTTCGTGCGATCTCGCCAGGATCTCCACTTCCGCCCCGCATCCAACAGCTTCCGCCGCCATCATCCGCGCCACGCCCCCCGCGCCCAGCACCAGCACCCGCCCGTTGAGCGCAATGTCCCCCTGCCGGATGGCCGATCGGAATCCCGCTGCGTCCGTGTTGAAACCGGTGAGCCTGCCGTTGTCGTTGCGCACGGTGTTGACGGCGCCGTACCTCTCCGCGCTTTCGTCCAGTCCGTCCAGAAGCGGGATGATCCTTTCCTTGTGCGGGATCGTCACGTTGAATCCCGCCGTTTTGTCCCGCAGTACCGGGATGGCCGCTTTTAATTCGCCTGGGGGGATTTCGATGAGCGTATAGCTCCCCACCGTCCCGCTGCCCCGCATCAGCCGCGCATGGATCTCAGGCGACAGGCTGTGCCCCAGAGGATGCCCGATCAGGCCGTATAGTTCTGCGCCGCTCTTTTGCTTTTGTAATTCTTCCAGCGTCATAGTTTCTCCGGTAAATAACAAAAGCCTTCCGTCCGTATCAGGGACGAAAGGCTGTGCTTCCGTGGTACCACCCAGTTTGGCTGAAAATTCAGCCCGCTTTTTTGGATACGCACATATGGCTGTGATATCCTATCCCTGTAACGGGGGAGCCCGTGCACGCCTACTCTCCGTTCAGCATGCAGGCTCGGGAGGGAACTTCGAAACGCTCTTAACCATAAAACCGCTCCCAGTCATGGCGGCTTCTCCCTTGCATGGTGTTGGCGCCCTACTTTTCTCCGTCATCGCCTTGTTGCATTATACATTAATACCATTTGGCTTATGTTGTCAAGTATTCCTTGTATCTTCTGGATTTTTGCTAAACGACTTTGCAGATATACCCCGCTGCAGTGAGGATGCCCACCGCTTTTGCCGCATTGTCCCCGTCCTGCACCGTGATGCGCAGCGTCCCGCCTTCGTATTCGCGGATGTTCTGGATGCTGATGTCCTTGATGTTGATGCCCGCATCCCCCAGCCGCGCCGTCACGTCGCTCAGGACGCCCGGTTTGTCCGGCACTTCCAGCAGCAGCTGCGGCATGCCCTGCACCGCGCCCCGCCCTTTTGTCGGCAGTGCGTCCCGGTACGTCTTTGCCGTGGTGAAGAATTCCCGCAGGTACCCTTCGTCCCTGTCCTGTAATGCTTTCTGAATCCTTTGTAGGGAATGAATGTGTTCGTCCAGTGTGGAGGCGATGGGTTCCGCCGCGTCCAGCGCGATGTCCACCCACATCTCCGGGCTTCCCGAGGCGATCCGCGTCATGTCGCGGAAACCGCCCGCAGCCAGCCTCTTTGCATCCTCCCCCGCCGACTCTGCCAGCAGGCACAGCGCGCTCGCTTCGATGTGGGGCAGGTGGCTCACGGCCGCCACGGTTTTGTCGTGCAGCCCCGCGTCCATCACCACCGGGATCGCGCCCATGAGCCTCGCCATATGTTTAAGCGTATCGATATCTTGATCTGTTGAATTCGGTTGCGGACAAAGGACGTATACGGCGTTTTCATACAGCGTCGCGTTCGAGGCGAAATACCCGCTCCGTTCGCTCCCCGCCATGGGATGCCCGCCGATGAAGCGGATACCGGTTCCTTTCACGCTCTGCATGATCCCCTGCTTTGTGCTCCCGGCGTCTGTTATAATGCCTTTGCAGTGTCCTGAGGTCTTGAGGATATGCTCAAGCACCTGCAGCACCGGCACGCAGATATATACCACGCCGCAGTTGCGAAATATGGCATGGTCTCCCGTCGTCCCCGCCTGGATCACGCCTTCGGACAGGGCCGCTTCAAGAGCCTTTTCGCTCCGCGTCAGTGCCACGATGTTGCCGATGCCGGGTTTCCCGCATAGCGCCTTGGCGATGGAGCCCCCGATCAGTCCCAGCCCGATAACCCCGATATCCATCTATATGAACCTCCGGTTGATCCGGTTAATTTCCGGCCTTGAATTCCCGCCCCAGTACCGATGCGATTTTTTCGATGTCCCTGCATAGAAGTGTGAATTCCTCTTCCCCCAGCTGTTGTGAGGCATCCGACAATGCGTATTTCGGCGTCGGGTGGACCTCCACCATCAGCCCGTCCGCGCCCGCAGCGATGGCCGCCCGGGAAAGCGAGGAGATGTAGCTGGTTTTCCCCGCCGCGTGGGAAGGGTCGATGATGACGGGTAAGTGGCTCTTTTCTTTGATGACGGGCACCGCGCTGATGTCCAGCGTGTTGCGCGTCGCCGTTTCAAAGGTGCGGATGCCCCGCTCGCACAGGATGATGCGGTAGTTGCCCTCGCTCATGATGTACTCCGCGCTCCCCAGCCATTCGTCGATCGTTTCCGCGATGCCCCTTTTCAAAAGCACCGGGATGCCGCTCTTTCCGGCTTCCTTCAGCAGGCGGAAATTCTGTGCGTTCCGCGCGCCGATCTGCAGCACGTCCAGGTACTTCGCCGCTTCCTCCATGTGGTTTTCGCTCGTGATCTCGGATACAGTCAACAGCCCGTTTTCGTCCGCAGCTTCCCGCAATAGTTTAAGCCCTTCCTCCTCCAGCCCCTGGAATGCGTACGGGGAGGTCCGCGGCTTGTACGCCCCGCCCCGAAGGAACTGCGCGCCCGCCTTCTTTACGATCCGCGCCGCTTCGAAGATCTGTTCGCGGTTTTCCACGGCGCAAGGCCCCGCCATCATGGCAATTTGATCTCCTCCAACGGTGCACCCCTTGATCTCGATGACGCTGCCCTCGGGCCGGAAGGCCTTGCTCGCCAGCTTGTAGGCCTCCATGATATGGACCACTTTTTCCACGCCCGGCAGCAGGTCCATGTGCACGTCCGAAAGCACGCTCTTGTCCCCGATCACGCCGATGATCGTGCGCGCTTCCCCCGTGCTCAGATGCACCTTCAGGCCTCTTTGTTCCAGAAGCCGTATGATGTCGTCCATATCCTGCTGTTTTGTTCCCGGTTTGATGACGATGACCATGAAAAGGCACCTCCATACTGCCATTTTACCCCAACTGAAATGAAAAACCAAGGCATCCCGCGTGCGTTTCCATACTACTGTTCTACCATTCTACAATTCTTGCACGTGATTTGTTTGCCTTGACGTATTTTGATTATTTTAATGCGGCAGTAACAGGTTGTCAAATGCTTATTCTGTGAATTTTACCGGTGAATGCAACCTTCGCTTTCGGAATGGTGCCTTACACCCGTCTTTCCCCTCCTTCATATACTGCTATAAAGCGGCACAAAGGGGTGGGCTCATCCCCTGCCGTCTTTTTTGGGGAGGGTATTTCGGTATGTGCGGTATTGCAGGCTGGGTGGATCAGAAAAAGGATATCTCCACGCAGGGGGAAAAGGTCTGCGCCATGACGCGTACGCTGGCAGCGCGCGGCCCCGATGACAGCGGCTTTTTCATCACCCGGCACGCGCTGTTCGGCCACAGGCGCCTGGTGGTGGTGGACCCCGTGGGTGGCACCCAGCCAATGAGCCGTACGCTTTCCGGACGCACCTGCACCATCGTTTATAACGGCGAGCTGTACAATACCGGGGATATCCGCAGCGAACTGCGCGCGCTGGGCTATACTTTCATGGGCCATTCCGATACCGAGGTCCTGCTCCTCGCCTTCATGCAGTGGGGGGAGTCCTGCCTTCCCCGGCTGAACGGCATCTTTGCCTTCGCCATATGGGATGATGCGGCCGGCACCGTCTTCCTTGCGCGGGACCGTTTCGGCGTCAAGCCCCTGTTTTATGCCTTCCGGGATGGCGGTTTGATTTTCGCGTCCGAACTCAAGGCCATGCTGGCGCACCCCCTCGTAAAGCCCGAGCTGGCGGCGGACGGACTCGCCGAGATCTTCGCCCTCTCCCCCTCCCGCACCCCCGGCCACGGCGTCTACCGGGATGTGCATGAATTGGAGGGTGGCTGTTGCCTCCTGTTTGACGGCTCGCGCGCGGGACCGGCACCCCGCCCCTACTGGCAGTTCGTATCCTCCCCGCATACCCATAGCCTGGAGGAAACGGTGGAAAGGGTGCGCTATCTCGTGCAGGATACCGTCGTGCGGCAGCTGGTATCCGACGTACCCGTCTGCACCTTCCTCTCGGGCGGGCTGGACAGCAGCGCCATCACCGCCATCGCCGCCGGGCATTTCAAGGCGCTCGGGCTCGGCCCGCTCCATACCTACTCGGTGGATTACCAGGGCAACGCGCAGCATTTCAGGCCCAGCCATTTTCAGCCCGACCCGGATTCCAAATGGGTGGGGTTCATGTCGGACCGGTTCGGCACCGTGCACCATGGTTTTGAGATAGAAGGGGCAAAGCCCCTGGCAGATGCCCTGGATGACGCCACGTTTGCCCGGGACCTGCCCGGCATGGCGGATGTGGACTCCTCCCTCCTCCTCTTCTGCCGGGAGATCAAAAAGCGCCACGTCGTGGCCCTCTCGGGGGAATGCGCCGATGAGGTCTTCGGCGGCTATCCCTGGTTCCATGATGTGGATGTGGAAAGCGGCGCCTTTCCCTGGATGCAGGGTTTCGCACTGCGGAAGTCCATCATGTCTCCCGAATTGGGCGCGTGCATCCGCCCGGATGAATATGTGTCCATGCGCTATAGGGAATCGGTGGGCCGCGTCCCCCGTCTTCCCGGGGAGGACCCGGTAGAGGCCAAACGCCGGGAAATGTTCTATTTGAATATGCAGTGGTTCATGGCCATGCTGCTGGAGCGGAAGGACCGCATGAGTATGGCGACGGGCCTGGAGGTGCGCGTGCCCTTCTGCGACCACCGCCTGGCGGAATACGTCTGGAACATCCCCTGGGAGATGAAGGCATTGAATGGCCGGGAAAAGGGAGTCCTGCGTCAGGCGCTGAAAGGGTTGCTTCCGGACGAGATCATCCAGCGCAAAAAAAGCCCCTACCCCAAAACGCACGACCCCGCGTATGAATCCCTCGTGAAAGCCCGCCTGCTGGATATTTTGAACGGTTCCTCCCCGCTTCTGCCGTTCATCGATGTGCGGGAAGTCCGGCGTCTGTTGGATACGCCTTCGGACCTCGGCCGCCCGTGGTTTGGCCAGCTCATGGCCCTGCCTCAGCTCTTTGCCTGGCTCATCCAGGCGGATACCTGGCTGCGGAAGTATCATGTGTCCGTTGTGTAAATTGAAAAGAGGGTGCATGCGCTGCACCCCCCATGCGGTAGAGGTCAGTTGACGATCTTGACCGTCTTGGATGCCGAGTCGCTGCTGACGCCGTTGTTCACATAGATCTTGAACGTGTATGAACCGCCCTTCATGCTGGACAGGCCGCTGAATGAGGCGGTATCGTACGTGACCACGCCCTCTGCGTCCGGATAATACTCACCTTGAGCGCCATATATTTTGCTGCCCTTTTTCCATGTGAAGCGGATGTAGCACGCGGTATTGCACCGGAAAGTCACGGTGAATCTGCTGGTGCGGACATTCCATGTCTTCGTGTAGCTGGTGATAGCCACATCCGCTTTTGCCAGCGTGTACACGGTCTTGTCTATTACGCCGGCCGATGCGGTCTTAGTGTCCACCGGCGTAGCGGTGAGGCGCAGGGTAAATTTGCCGTATTTCCATTTTGCGCTGGTCCATTTGATGCTGCCCTTGCCCGGTTTTGCGTTATTCTTTGTTAACGTTTTCACAGTGCCGCCCGAGCTGTTCAGCACGTCCAGCCGCATATTGCTGGCTTTGTCGATGTTGTAATAGAGCGTGACGGAATTCCCTGCCACGATTGCTTCCGGCGGAGTCTTGTATAGGCTCAGGGCTACGGGCTTTTGCTTGATGGAGAAGCGGAGTGTGATTGGTTTTGTGTATGGGACCCCAAATGAGCAATTGATTGCCCCACTTGGGATATTTACCTGATAGGTGCAGCCATACTGCCAACCATTATAATCTGTTATTCTCAGATATTTGCCATCAGGGCGAATGTTTAATGTTCTGGGAACACCATTACAGCTAGAATTTATCGAACAAAAATTAGCACCTTGGATTATATCCTCATCAAAAGTTACTAAGGCAGAAAAGTTTGTATCAAGGCCTGAAGCCCCGTAGGTAGGAGAAATACTTTTTATACTCGGTACGATGGTATGTTGGGTATGATAATAAATGTATGTGTATGAAGAATAATTATTATTGTTCATATCCTTTACTGCTTTTGTTGGTATGAACAGCGTATAGTGTCCACCCATACCATTATCCCATTTGCCGCTGGGTGTATTGGGAGTTATGATTAATGCACTACCATTAATGGAAATATTGATCGGCACAGTGGATTGATTGTAATTGTTGTCTCTGAAAGTCACATAAATTGAACTGACGTCTTCTCCAATTTGTATTGGTTCGTTGAAGCTGACTGTTATCGCCTTATTTGACTGTACGTTTGTAGCATTGTTGGCTGGATCACTGGAGATTATCGATGGTCCTGTTGTATCGGTCAGATAAAACGTTGTAGTTTCATTGGATATATTGGGATTTGATGCAATATCAATAATTGCACCTGATTTTACAGTAACTATAATGGCTGAGCCGTCTGTGGTTCCCCATGAGCCGGCTAATTGTATAGTGTTTCCCGAAATAGTATAATTTGTAGAATAATACGTATTTCCTCTTTTAACTGTAATCGGCTCTGTATCATAGTTCCAATAATAGAAACTACCTGACGTACTGCTTGGACTTCTGGTAAGCCGAATGTTTTCCGAGAAATTGAGTTGAATAGTCTGGGTTCTCGATATATTCACAGCCCCGTTTACCGGCGTGCTGCTGCTCAGTGTCGGCGCTGTAGTATCTGTTGTCCTGAAACTCAATGTACTAAGGTATCCGGAATTATTGTTCATATCCTTCACAGCATCAGCCGGTATTGTGAGAACATAGGATATCCCAATTATTCCGTCATCCCATTTGTGATCAGGATTTTTCGCAGTTATCTGCAATTGATTATTTCCGGTTATTTCAGCATCGACCGGTATAGTGGTAGTACCGGAGGTTACAGTGATCAAATCCCAGTTTATGCTTTGCTGGATCGGTTCATTGTACGTAAGGGTAAGCACCTTGTCAGAAGGTACGTTAATGGCATTATTAGCTGGATCAAACACTGTTACATGAGGAAGTACTATATCATTGAGAGTATATGTGAGGGTATAATTTTGTAGGATAGGGTTGGAACTAGTATCTGAGTAAGCGCCGGCATTAATTGTAATTGTTATTGTAGAACCATCATTTCCCCATGATGAAGTACTCATAATCCATAGAGTATTGTTATCAATACCAGAATAACAAGTTATGCGTGTATCTCCCTTCTTAACGATAATACGATCACCCGTAAATCCTGGGGTATAAGTGATTTTCTCTGAAAAGATAAGGTCAATTTCTTGACGTGAATTCATGCCACTTGCGCCGTTCGCCGGATTGCTGCTTGCCAGCGTCGGCGCCGTCGTATCGATTGTCTTGAATGTCAGTGTACTTTGTCCGGCGTCGTTGCCGTTCAGATCCTGCACCGCCCCCGCTGGTACCGAGACTGAATAAGTAACGCCTATGCCGTTGTCCCACTTTAGGTCCGTGTTGTTCGGCGTTATACGCAGTGTGTTCCCCGAGATTTCCGTTGTTATGGGTATGGATGTCGCACCTGCGGTCACGGCAAGGCCTGACCAGTTTGCCCCCTGCTGCAGCGCTTCATTGTAGGTGATCACCAGCACCTTGTCGGATGCCACGCCCGTCGCGTTGTTGGCCGGGTCGCTGGATACCACCGTCGGCCCCGCGTCGTTCAGTGTGAAGGAGAATGTGAAAGCCTGCGCGCTCGGGTTGTTTGATGTGTCCATCACTTGGCCCGCCTTCACGGCCACTGTAACCGCGGAGCCGTCCTCGCTCCCCCATGTCCCGCTGAGCCGGATGGTATTGTCCGTTACCGTGTAGCTGCTTCCCTTATACGTGCTGCCGTTGGCCACGGTGATGGGGTCGTCGGCCGTCCCGGTGAATGTACCGGTATCCGGCAGGCGCGCCAGGTGGATATCCTCCGAGAATTGTAATGCTATCGTCTTGTTTCCCGCTACATCCGTGGCGTTGTCTGCCGGGTCGCTTCCCGTGAGCGTCGGGGCCGTTGAATCCGTCGTGGTGAATGTTATGGATGTGGCCCCCGCCGCGTTGCCTTTCGCATCTGCGATGGCTCCATCCGGGATTGTAAGCGTGTATGTTGCGCCCACACCGTCGTCCCATTTCCCTTCCGGGTTGTCCGGTGTGATGTGGACCTCATTTCCCGATATATCAGTTGTAACATCAACGGATTCCCCGCCCTTTGTCACGGCTACATCGTCCCAGTTCTCTCCCTGCTGTATGGCCTCGTCATAGGTGATGGTGAGGGTCTTGTCGGATGCCACGTTGGTCGCATTGTCGGCGGGGTCTGTGTCTGTCACCGTGGGGCCTGTCACGTCTTTCAGGTGGAAACGGACGGTGAATGCGCCCGTGTTCGCGTTCGGCGTTGGCGTCGCTTCGTCCGCGACGGCGCCCGCCGCCACAGTAACGGTCACTTCCGCGCCGTCTTCCGCGCCCCAGTTCCCCTCCAGGGAGACGGTGCTGCCGCTGACGGTATAGGTGCTGCCGGTATATCCGCTGTCGCCTTCCACCGTGATGGGGTCGCTGCCCGTCCCGGTGAATGTGCCTGTGTCGGGCAGGCCGGAAAGGTGTATGTTCTCCGAAAAGTTGAGCTGGATGGTTTGGTTTGCCGCGATATCGGTATCCCCGTTGTCCGGGGTGCTGCCTGTCAGTTCCGGCGGGTCGGTGTCATCTCCTTCTTCTGCCCACGCGATATGGATGGGGGTCGTCACCAGTGCGATGATAATGAGGAAACCGATCCATTTCATCAGGTGTTTCATGCGTGTTGACCTCGCTTTATGAATTTGTGGGTCGGAAAGGTGCGGCGATACAAACCATTGGACAGTGGAATGATTGACACATAACTGCGGTTGATGGGAGTTTTTATGATGCTGTATCAGTCACTTAAAATAATAGGGTCGCTTCCCTGAATTGTCAAATCCTTTATGGTATGGGATGGTCAGTGATTTACCGTCCGAAATACAGGCAAATCCCGTTGAAAAGCCCTTTCGCCATTTTGTTCTGGTAGCCGCTGCTGGCCAGTTTGCGGTCCTCGGCTTTGTTGGTCATGTATCCCATTTCGATGTTGATGATGGGCCGCGTGCACCAGTTGAATCCGCTCTGGTCGCTGCGCTTCGTGATGCCCCGGTTCTTCGTGCCCGTAGCCTTGATGTATGCATCCAGGATGCATCTGGCCGCGTGCATGCAAGCAGCTGCATGCACGGTTTGGGATGGGATGAGGATGAACGCCCCGTATACGCCCGTCTTCTTCGTGCCGTTGCAGTGCAGCCGTATGGCCAGGTCCACGCCTTCGCGGTTGAAAAGCTGCGCCCGTTCCGCATTGGAGATGTTCACATCGTGGGTGGTGCGCGTCATGACCACCCGCGCGCCTTCATTCTCCAGCAGCGTCTTGAGCTTCAAGGCCGCCTGCAGATTTACGACGTATTCCGGGACACGGGTGAAACGGCCCTGTGTCCCGGAGGATACCTTTTTCTTCTTCACGCTGCTGCCGGGGGCTACGGGTTCCTTCCCGTTGTTGGCTTTTTTCTGGTGGCCGGGGTCGAGCCCGATGGTAAGGCCCGAAAGGCGTCCTCGGATGGGATCCTTTGCCGGCCGGCCAAGCGGTACCGCGTCCGTTTTCCATTCATCGTCCCCATGCGCCGCAATTGGAGGTGTATGGACAATCAACACAGTTCCGGCAGCCAGCAGCAGGGTCAGCAGAAAAGCGATAGCCTTTTTCATTTTAGACACCCCTGAGGAGTAAACAAATATCAGTTACCGTTTGTTTTCCATTTCCCGCAGGATTTCTAGCATCCTCGCTTCTTCTCCGTCCGGTATGCAGCGTTTGGGGATGACGTACGCCTCCCTGGGGGAGATGGCGACGGCGATAAAGCGTTTCATGAAGGCCACGGCATGGATGTCGCCCGGCGCCAGTTCGGTGGAGCCCGTTTCCGTTTCCCTTTTGATCGTTTCACGGGATATCTCATAAGTAACTTGGAGTTTGGCCCTGGGCTTGCTGTCATACCCTGCGCGGGCGCCGTTCACCGTCATGATGACGAATGCGATGGGGATGATGATGCCGGCGATCCCGATGATAAGGATGTAGAGGTCGCTGGCCAGCGTGAATTGGATGATGAGCGCCGCGATGCCCAGCGCCAGGCAGGATACCGCCCAGAGCAGGAAGCGCCAGTTGAAGAGCTTTCCTTCGATCGCATACCGCACCGCGTCTTCCCTTGTCCAGTTCACTTCAAAACGTATCGGTTCCATATTGCCTCCGGGTCAGTATCGTTATTTTACGGGGCCCAATTCCTGGATGCGGGCCGTCACCCATTCCCTTTTATCCTCGGGGATCCTGTCTTTGGGCAGGATGAAGAACATTTCGGTGGAAGCGGCTATATAGATGTACCGCTTCGTGAAATAGACCCTGTGCACCTTGTCCTTCGTCAGTTCGATGTTGCTCATTCCGTCGGAGATGAAGATGCTTCCATCGGTAAAGGTGAATACGGCCGGTTTTCTCAGTTTGTTGCTGTCATAGGCCCTTCCCGCCTGGAAGCGTATCAGCAGCGGCATCAGCACGATAATGACATTGGAGAAGATGAGTAGGAAGAGCATCAGGGCATCCGGGGGCGTGGGAAAACCGGCCTCCAGCGCGATGACCGTGGCGTCGCACAGCACGAAAACGGCCAGCAGGATGATCATGAGCGTGAGCCTGTACCCCCGCACGAATGCCGCCCACATCCTGAAATCCACAAACTCTTTTTTGGTGTAATCCGCTTCAAAAGTGACGGTCTCCATGGCGCCCTCCTTGTTTTTTCCGTTCCAGCGGGTATCAGCCCAGCGCCTCCAGGCAGCCCAGCGCCGTATCGTATTGTTCCTCCGGGATGCAGCTTCTGGGGATGATATAGTATTTCGTCCCGGGCAGTGCGATATAGATATGTTTCCGTTTGAAATAAATCTTCCGGATTTTGTCCGGCGTGATGGCGATCTGCAGATCCGGCGTTTCAAATACGATTTCTGCCGGTGTTATCTTGCACCTGCCCCCGCCCGCCAGGCCGCTGCTGCGGTAAGCCTTCGCCGCGGTGAGAAGGATAGAGGCGAGGAAAAAGAGCATGATGGCCGCGGGCATCGCAAAAAGGACACCCATCGTGGTATCCATCTGAATGCCTACGGCAAGCGACAGGATCAGCAGGGCCAGCAATGCGGCAGACAGCAGGGTGGCGAGGATGGTGGCGGCGATGCGGTAACCCCGGATGTACCCCGCCCAGAGGTACAGCCCGCTATAGTCGCCCTTTTTGATTGTCAGCTCAAATGACACAGGCTCCATATATTCCCCCGGAAATACGAGAATAGTTTGATTGCTATCATATTTTAACATAATCTCCGGGATCCCGCAGTACTGGCTTTGATCCGGGAGGTGTTGGTGCCTGAAAGACTATTCCAGCCCCTTTTCCATCCTGTACTGTATGAAGCGCTCCAGCGTGTTGGTGGCGCTGCGGATGTCCGCAAAAACAGGCAGCCCCGCCTCCTCCAGCACCCGCATGAAGGTGTGAAATTGTTTTCCCGCGTTTACCGAGACCACCATCGGCTTGTCGTAGGAGCGGAATATGTCGATCAGCCGCATCGCGATGGAGCCGGGCTTCGTGCACGCATCGTCCGTGGTCATCAGGTTCTCGATATGCGGTACGATGGCCACGAACACGCATTCCACGTTTTCATCCTCCATCAGGGCCCTGACGAACTCGGCAAAGAGCGCATCGTCTGTCATCGGCGTCACATCCAGGAAGGGATCGGGCACGTTTACCATCCCGTGCCTGTTCAGTTCGTGCAGTTTCTGGATGGTCGCGTCGGAATACCTGGCCGGTTTCAGGAAATCCAGCGTGTCGGCGCCTGCCGTGCTGTCAAATCCCGCGTTCACCACGCCCGCCACCCGGTTGCCCCGTACCCGCTTTTTCCACAGCAGCGAAAAGGCGCGTATCGCATCGTAAAAGCTGTCTATCTCCTCGATCAGCACCGCGCCCGCCTGGGAGCATGCCGCCTTGAATACCTCGTAGCTCCCGCTCATGGCCGCTGTGTGGGAGGCCGCCGCGTGCGCCCCCGCCTCCGTCCGCCCGGATTTGAAGACCAGCACGGGCTTGGCCGATGCCTTCGCCATCTCGAAAAACTGCCGCCCCTCGCCTTCCCCCACGCCCTCCATGTACACCGCCATCACGTCCACATCGCTCTCGTGCTCGAAGTAGGCGAGCAGTTCCGGGATGCCCACGTCCGCGCGGTTGCCGAAAGAGGCGATGGCGCGGAAAAGGCCGTAATTGTGCAGTTTGTCCAGGCAGGTGATCGCCATGGCCCCGCTCTGGGTGAAAAGGGCGGCGTTGCTGTTCGGCGTCCATTTCATGGGCATGCGTTCGGCGTCGATGAAAAGCGTATCCACGCCTTCGCCCGGTTTGGACGGGGAATGGAATACCCCCATCCCGTTCGGCCCGATGATGCGCACCCCCGGCTTTTTGATGACTTTCAGCTTTTGGAAGAATTCCCGGTAGTTGATGTCCGAGGGGATGCCCGATATGACGACCACGCATTTGCCCTCCGGCACTTCCGCGATGAAATCCAGCGTATACTGCGCCGGCGCGGCATAGACATAAAGGTCAATGTTTTGGGGTATTTCCCCGATGCTTTTGTACAGCGGGTATTCCCTGGAGCCGATCGCAGCCGTTCCGCCTTTCCGGTTCACCAGGTATACGTCCTCCCTGCCCATATCCACCAGCAGTTTGGCGATGCTCCTGCCCAGCGAGCCCTTGTCGGGCTGGGAGGATACGCCCACCACCGCCACCCCGTGCGGCCGGAAAAAGCCGTGCAGCCCTTTTGCGTCCACGGCGGAATGGTGGATCTCCCCTTCGCTTTTGGTGAACTGGGCATAGCCGTCCACCGCCATGAACCGGTCGTCCTCTGCGAATACCATGGGGTTTATATCCAAGGATTTCAGGTGGTAGGCCGGGTTTTTGGGCGAGATGAAGGAATACGTCTGTGAGAGGTCGGATATTTTCATCAGCGTTTCCGCGATTTTATCCATGTAGTGCGCCTTGCCGATCTGGGCGTATTTGTGCCGGATACGTATTTGCTGCATGCTCTCGCTTACCTCTTCCCGCGACAGGGGGGCGAGGTACAGGTTGGCAGGGTCGTAATACTTTGCAAAGAATTCCGCGTCATCCCCGCCTTTTGAGAGCGTACAGACCGGGCCGAAATCGCTGTCCTCCCGCGCGCCGAAGAGGATCTCATACCCCAGCGCCTGTTTGAAAGGAATGAATTCCACGATCATGTAGCCTTCGATCCTGGGTTTGTTATCGTCCCCGAAATGCGAGAGCACTTCCTTTTTCATGGACGAGAGCACATAGCGCACAAACAAATGGTCATGCGTCTCCAGCACCTTCACGCCCCCCAGTTTCTGCTTGTGGGCCACATCCCGCGAGACGATCTTCACCACCATCTTCCCGCGGAAACCGGAGAGCAGTTTCTCGTCCACTTCCCGGCTTTCGCACACCAGGGCATAGTGCGGCGTTTCGATGCCGATGCTTTTGAGCATCTCATAGACCTCGTGTTCATAGAGCATGTTGCGTCCGTCTTGTTCAGCTTTTTTGAAAAGGGAATCGATCTTTTCGATGATATGGGGTTGAAGCAGCATGGCGCGGCACCTCTTTGTAATAGAAATAGTGGGGTCAGGCTGTTATGGATATGCACTGTTGTATAAAATATTATACCTTACTTTCGTAGGGTAAAGCAAAGGGTAGTTTGATCCGTCCGATGCAAAATAAAAAGCAGATATCCGTCATGGATACCTGCTTCCTGTCTCAAATTGGTTTATACGGCTCCCTCGGGGAGGGGTTCATCCATCTCCCGCTCAAAGACATAGACCTTGCCGTTTTCGGCCGTGCCCAGCCTCGGTCCGGAGAATCCCCTGCGCTTGAGTTCCTTGCGCACGAAGGCCATGATGGCTGCGTGGCTGATGATGAGTGCGTCCTCTTCGATCTCCAGTATCTCGTCCAGCGCGCGGCTCACCCGCTCTTCCACCGCCGCCTTGCTTTCCGCCTGGGAACGGTGGGAGAACATCACGGCGAAACGGATGAGGATATACCATATCACGTAGTGCAGCCGCACGTTCTTCCGGAACACCGGGCTCAGGGGGATCTCCCGCAGTTCCTGCATTTTTGTTATTTTGCCGTTGCAGATGGTTTCCGCGGTTTTGATGGCCCTTTGCAGGTCACTGCTGAAAAAGCGCTTCCAGTTGATGCCCAGCAGGTCCGTATTCCCCACTTCTATATCCGATGCTTCATATTCTCTGCTCCACTGGAGCAGTTCCTCTCTCGTTAAAACCCTTTTACCCGGCAGTCCCCGCTTTACCGGGAAATGCCGCACCAGGCCTATTCTCATTCTGCTGCCCTTTCTATAATGAATATAAATACAAATAATTATGTTCTATGATACTATCGAATCTCATGGTTGTCCATGCGTTTGACCAATTGTTTATAATATAAATCTCCATTCGGGAAATCCGGCATATCCCATTATCGCGTGTGATTGATCAAGCCGCACGGTTATAATTTAAACGCATCCGTATGCGTTCAAACGATTCGCTCCGGGATTACTTAATGGTAAAAGAATAGTGGATTTGTTCAATTGGGATCTTGAAGCCACTTATCGCTCACCCTGCACTGAAAGTACAGGGATTCGCTTAGGCGACTGAAAGTCGCTTTAGAAGGCTGAAGCCTGCTTTTTAATCGCAAATCTATTCTACCTGCTTCTCCTTTGATTTTCTCTTTCATTTTCCTTTTGTTTTCCTGTCCAGGAGTGGTGCCGGGCCTAGGTT
>JAEXRW010000005.1 GCA_023454175.1 Bacillota bacterium
GTTTTCCTGTCCAGGAGTGGTGCCGGGCCTAGGTTGTAAATGTTGACGGCTGTACACTGGCGTAACCACTGGCAATCACGGCGATCAACACCTGAGGTGTTGGGCTTTATGCTCATGCCCGCAGCCCCTCTCCCTAAACCTCCCCCTCCCGCGGCTGTACAACTGTCCTTTATCATTGCCCTGCATGCGGGAGGGGGCAGGGGGTGGGTATCCGATGTTTCCATTCTGATGCGTTAATTCTCATATTTCTGTTGTTAACATCCTTACAGCACTGAAGTGCATCAATTCCTGAAAGGATTTACGGACTGAAAGTCCGTGGGTTGTAACCATTCACTTGTTAACTCAAAAAGAGTGGCATGACCACTCTTTTAGTAATTTAAAGAAGGCCTTTTACAGCCTTCTTTTTTCATTTCAGATTCTTCTGAGGATCAGGTCACGTCGATCTTCCTTCCCGCGGGCCTGCTGTCGGCTTTCTTGGGCAGCGTCAGGTGGAGCACGCCGTTTTCATAGGAAGCCGCTATGCTCTCATGCTCCACATCCGGGAAACCGAAACTGCGCTGCATGCTGCCGTAGCGCCTTTCCTTGCGGATGTAGTTTTCCCGCTCCTCGTTGTACACATCCTCCTGCTTCGAAGAGATGGTCAGCACGCCGTCGTCGAAACTCACTTCGATCTGTTCTTTCTTGAGTCCCGGCATTTCCACATCCAGCAGGTATTCCTTCTCCGTTTCTTTGATGTCTGCGCGCATCGGCCTGGTCATGTTCGTGGGGAAAATGTCTGAAAGGAACCCGTCCCCGAAAAACCTTACGAAGAAATCATCCGGCACCATGTGGCCATCCCTTCCGCCGTATGGTACGATCCTTGTCATGATAAATACCTCCTCTTTCCTTATCAGTATGATTAATATTTGCTCTGTGTTCTGAATCTATGATATATCATAGGTCAAAGATAGTCAAAGTTAAATAAGGTCTATTTCTGGTAAAGAAAAAGGGCCGCAGCTTCCTGTACCCTTCCTTTTCCTCCAGCTTATACCGTTCTCTCTTTTTCTCCTGATTTCTCGCTTTTTTGGATTTCGCGCATGGATGAGATGTAGTGTTTCTGCCATGGTGCTTATTAATGCCTCTTCAGGAGGGTGACTGGAATGACCTGGAACGCCCCCCCGGCAACGCGTATTGTTCTATGGCCTCCGCCACGCCGTCCTTCTCACAGGTACCGGAGATATGATGGACCCGGTGCAGGACCTCTTCATCCGCATCCGCTACGGCCACGGAAATTCCTGCAGCTAGGAACATGGGGATGTCGTTGTAACTGTTTCCGATCGCTAGGGTGTTTTCCATCGGCACGCCGCAGGCTTTCGCCATGGTTTCCAGGGCCCAGCCCTTGCTTACATGTTTGTCGATCACTTCCAAATTGAAACTTTCCGAGCTCGTAACATATGCTTCAGGCGCGGCGGCCTTCTGAAGCAGTGGGCGGAGCATGGCCAGTTTCATGGTGTCCTGCTCCAGGATGGTCATTTTCAATGCCCCGCTTCCCACCGTTTCGGCCAGTTTTGCTGCATCCTCAAATACCTGCATGCTGATCTTGAATTCATTTGGGATGGAAGCGTTCATGCGCGCATACCGTTCGGCATTGTAATTTTGGGAAACGCAATATCCGCCATCTCTTGTCCACACATGAAAGAAGAGGCCCGCGTCCTGGATGAGCGTTGCGCACCGGAGCAGGGCATCCCTGTGGATGTGCCTGCAGCACAGTTCTTTTCCTTTCCAGCGGATGTACGCGCCGTTGCACGCGGCCAACGGTCCGTTCGCGCCGCATTCCACCGCACGGCTCTTCATCGAGGGATAGACGCGCCCTGAAAGCAGGCAGACAGAAATGCCCCTTTCCGTGGCCTTCCGGATGGCTTCCCTGTTGCGCTGTGATACGGGCACATCCAGCGCAGGCACCAGCGTCCCGTCAACGTCAATCGCGATCAGTCCGATATCCATTTTTGCTCCATTATGCAATGCGGCATGCCCATAATATATTGAAAATATCACTTGGGCATACCGCAATTGTCAATTCTCAATTTTCAATTGTTATCGTTCTTCGAGGTACTCGCGAATGCGTTTCGTTGCCTCGTTGATGGCTGTCACGGAATAGGCGTAGGAGCAGCGGATAAAGCCTTCCCCGGCCTCGCCAAATGCCGTCCCCGGCACCGTCGCGACCAGTTTCTTCTTCAGCAGGTCCTCACAAAATTGTTCCGACGTCATCCCCGTGCTTTTGATGCAGGGGAATACGTAAAAGGCGCCAAGCGGTTCGAAGCACGTCAGCCCCATACTGTTGAATTCCCCCACGATGAGCTTTCTGCGCCTGTCATAGGACTTGCGCATCTCCTCCACCTGCCGGAAATTCGTGTCCAGCGCCTCGCGGATGGCCTCGATTCCCGCCATCTGGCTCATGATCGGTGCACATAGCATGGAGTACTGGTGTATCTTGACCATGGCGTTGATGATGGCACTCGGCCCCGCCGCATAGCCCAGCCTCCAACCCGTCATGGCAAATGCCTTTGAGAAGCCGTTGATCGTGATGGTGCGTTCATACATGCCCGGGATGGTAGCCATGCTCACGTGCTTTGCGTCGCCGTACGTCAGTTCTGCGTAGATCTCGTCCGAGATGACCAGCATGTCCGTCTTTGCGATGACCTGTGCGATAGCTTCCAGGTCGGCCCTGCGCATCACCGTGCCTGTCGGATTGTTGGGGAACGGGATCATGATCGCCTTGGTTTTGGGTGTGATGAGCTTTTGGATGTCTTCCGGGGTGATGCGGAAATCGTTCTCCGCTTTTGTGTTGATGGGCACGGCCACGCCCCCTGCAAACATCACGCCGGGCGAATACGATACGTAGGACGGCGCGGGGACCAGCACTTCGTCTCCATGCTCCAATATTGTGCGGAAGGCCAGGTCCAACGCCTCGCTTGCGCCCACCGTCACCACGATGTCCGCAGGATCATATGCGGTATTGAACCGTTCCC
Source organism: Bacillota bacterium (assembly GCA_023454175.1). Classification (GTDB taxonomy): domain Bacteria; phylum Bacillota; class Clostridia; order Christensenellales; family JAEXRW01; genus JAEXRW01. Next base: position 3,009 of record JAEXRW010000005.1, read on the forward strand.
GGAGATAGATCGAGATGTATTTGCGCAGTTCCGTCATGCCCCAGTTGGAGGTATAGTGCGTCTTCCCTCTTTCCAGTGAACGGATGGCGGCCTCGCGGATGTTCCACGGCGTGACGAAATCGGGCTCGCCCACTCCCAGGGAGATGGCGTCCTTCATCTCGCTCACGATATCGAAAAATTTACGGATGCCGGAAGGGGGCATCTCATATACGGTACGGTTGATCTTGTCTTCGATGTTCATGGGGAGATCACCAGTCTTTCATCCTCCTGGCCGTCTTTGATCTCCGCACCCTGTTCCTTGTATTTTTTCAATACGAAGTGTGTCGCGGTGCTGATCACGCCTTCCAGCCCTGCCAGCCTGTCCGATACGAACATGGCGACCTTTTTCAGGGATGTGCCCCCCACCAGGACCATCAGGTCATATGCGCCGCTCATCAGGTACACGCTTTGCACTTCTTCAAATCCGGCGATGCGCCGTGCCAGGGAGTCAAAACCGGCTTCCCGCTGGGGCGTCGTACGGACTTCGATCAGGGCCTCCACATACTCCTCGTCCACCTTCTCCATGTTCACAACCGTATTGTATTTGACGATGATGCCCTCTTTTTCCATCGCCAGCACGGTTTGCTTCACTTCGTCCTGGCTCAGGCCCGTCATCGCCGCGATATCCTTTACGGCAGTGGTGGCGTCTTTTCTGAGTATATCGAGTATCTCCCTTGTCATGTCATCCATCATGGACAGCCTCCTTTGGGTATGTTACTGCATATTTTATCACCATTATGCAAATTACGTCAATGTAAAGCCTTGAAACGGGGCCTTCCGAAATTTTTCGGCAGCTGCTTTCCAGCATATAGTTTTTTGAGTGGAAATCCGGGGTAAATATATGTTATGATGTTCCGGCAATTATTTTTGAATGGGAGTAGCTATGGCACGTTTTCTGTTTTCACGCAAGATAAAGCAATCATCCTATGATTCTGAAACGAAGGTTCTTACGATAGAGTTTAATACAGGCTCCACCTACAAATACGCAAATGTCCCGCCCAAGGTCTATGAGGAGTTCAATCTCTCCAAATCGCCCGATGAATACTATGACGAGGCGATATATGGCGTCTACGCCCTGGTGTAAAGTGATAAAAAGAATAAAAAGATATGCATAGCGGTGCGGCTGTGCATTCCGTTTGCGTTTGCTTGTTTCGGATGCGGCGCTTGGTTTTTATTGGTCGGTGAAGTACCGGCCCGGTTGTCAGGCGCACTTCATTCGCTGCAGCTGTCCCGTTTCAGGCATCGTGTTCCGTAATATGTATGTTCATATCCGCAATTGCCGATGGTGCCCATCTTCCGCTCAGCATTGAACTTGTGGATGATCTGTGCTTGCAAAAAATGAGCCCCGGGGTTGTTGCCCTGGGGCTCACGGTTTTTTAGTTTGCGCCGGTCGTGGCCGGATCTTCTCCGATGATGTCGGGGTCGGGTGGTGTCACGTCCGGGCTGTGCTGCCACAGTTCCGGGTAGGCCTTGTAGCTGTCGCTGAATATCTTTACCCTGTGGTCCAATTTTCCGTTTACGTAATATTCGCGGTATGTCGAACAGACGATGCCGTCATTTTTGTCCCTTACTTTGAATGGCTGCGTCCCGGCCGGGAGCTTGGAGTTCTTCTGGTAAGCCACGGGCGGGTTGGGGGAAGTCGTCTTGATGATATCCGTCTTTATGACGATGGTCTCCCCCACCGGCAGCGGTTCGCCGTAGATATACACTTCAATGAATTTTGCCGTCTTGTCCACTTTTGTGAAAATATATACGGGTGTGGACTTGCTGTTGACAAATTTGAAGTCCGGCGAGCCCGAACTGATGGTGGCGTCCTGTCCGGGGTCTACGTAGTGGGAGCGGAAGGTATGCTTCTGCCGCGTCATGGTTTCCGTGGCGATATCGGCCCTCAGCGTCGCGAGGAAAAGCGTCGTGGATACCTGGCATACGCCGCCGCCCAGTTGGTCCGTGGTGATGCCGTTCTCATAGCCCGGCGCTTCCTTCCACCCGTTTTTCGGGTCGCTCCGGTTTCCCAGCACGTTGTTGATGGACCATTCCTCTCCCGGCTGTATCACCTGTGCGTTGATCAGGTCGGCTGCTTTGGCGATATTGAACATCCGGTTTGGCCTGTCCAGTCCGCTTCCCTGAAATAATGTTTTGGCTTTGGCCACCAGCTGCGTGTTCTTTTTCAGCTGCTCCGTGGTTACAGTAGGCTGCACTACCTCGGCAGGGATGATAGCCGGGGAAAAATCCCCCGCCGTGAGTTTGGCTGTGAGTGTCTGTGTGAGTTCTGCTTCCTTCACTTTGATTCCTGTTTGCCCGTCGGTATATTTGAAGCGTTCCGTCGGCAGCGGTCCGGCCGAGGCATCCGGTGAGGCGGTAGGCGCAGTCGTGTCGTTTGCGCCCGGGGATTTGATGGGCGTCACCGTTGCGTCGGTTGCAGGCCGGTTGACCTTGGCGGCAAAACCCTTCACTTTTTCGGCTATCTTTGTTGTATCGATATCATATGCGATGGGGAAATCCCTGCCCTTGGTTTTTGCCTCTTCCCTTTCCTTATCCTTGCTGCCTCCCCGGTTTCCGAAAAGGAGTGCGTCATCCAGCGCCGCCTCCGTTTTGAGCTTTACGTCAAAATCTTCTCCGGCCTTGAAAAGGAACCCGAAAGTATCCAGTGTCAGCGGGATGCTGAGGGAATCCTTCAGTTTGGTCTCGGCTTCCGCCACCTTGGTCTTGGCGTCATTATAGGACATGCCGCCCAGGGGTATCCCCTGCACGCTCACACCCTCTGCGTATTTGTAGCTCTCCCGGGCCTTTTTCATATCGCCGGCCGTCGGTCTGCTCTCGGAGTTCATCACCACGAGCACCACGACTAGCGCCAGCACCAGGACAAAAAGCGTTCCGGCAAGAACTTTGTATATTCCCTTTATTTTGCTTCGCTTGGACAATTCTGTATTCCCCCTTGTAGAACATTCATCACGAATGAGTCATTTGCTTTTGTTGCTTGTCTATAAATGTATTCTAACAGAAAAAGACCGATAATTAAACCCTAAAATCTCCTTTGTTTCATTGATAATAAACCAATGTTACAATAAATAAACAATTTTTGCGCTGCGCGGTTACGCACCCTGCTATGTTTTTACAGGCTTGGATTTGGGAAAGGCATTTTGCTGGGCACCGGCCCAGGCGTTTTGCCCGGTGCAGGCGTCGCATGGGGATCCACGCCCTTGGCATACAGGAAAAGCTGCGGAAAGGCCTTGTACGTATCGCTGAAGATCTGCACCCGTTTGACCAGTTTGCCGTTCAGCCAGTATTCCCTGTACGTCACGCTCGTTTTTTTGTTGTGCGCAGGCCGCGCCTCCCGGATCGTCCCTTTAGGCAGGGATGGATCCATCTGGTACTCCACCCTTGGGTTCGGCGGCGTGGAACTCAGCTGCTTGGATGTGATCTTTATCGTCATCCCCTGCGCCAGCGGTTCGCCGTATATTTCCACCGTGATGTATTTCTTGTTCTTGTCCACCGTTGTGAATAGGTACAGCGGGGTCGTCTTGTTGTTGGTGAAGCGGAAATCCGGCGCTCCCGTGCTGATGGTCGCATCCCGCCCGATATCCACGTAGGAGGATGGCCAGCTGTGGTGCGAGCGCTTCATCGTTTTGACGTCGATGTCCGCCATCAATACCGCGTTGAAAAGCGTACTGGATACCTGGCATACCCCGCCGCCTGCCTGGTCGGTATATTGGCCGTTCTCGATCCCCGGCGCCAGTTTCCAGCCGCCGCCCTCCGTGCGCGCTCCCAGCGCAGCGTTGACGGAAAATTCTTCTGCGGGCAATATGGTCTTCGCGTTGATCAGGCCTGCGGCCTTGGCGATATTGTACACCCTGCCAGCCCTGTCCAGCGGGGAGCCCTGGAATTTCGTTGTGAAAGAGGCCACCGGAAGCGTGATTTTTTTCAGTTGTTCGATGGTGATGCCGGGAGGCTTGGTATCAAATAGGGCGTCTGTCGGCGTGAAATCCCTTGCTTCCAGCTTGGCTTTCAGCGCTGAAACCAATTCCTCTTCTTTCAGTACAGCGCCGTTGCGTCCCCCGGTATACTTGAAATACCCCTCCTGTCCCGCCTTCGCGTTGGCGGACGATCCGGTCTTGGATGTGTTCGCATCCGGCTTGGTCAATGGCGTGGCAGAGGCATCCACAGGCGCACGGTTGTACTTCTCGGCCCATTGCTTCACCTTTCCTTTGACCGGTGCGGTGTCGATGGTGTTGCCCAGTTTCAAAGCATATTTATCCGCCTGGACCTGCTGTTCCGTATCCGGCAGTACGGCGTTTATAACGTGTCCGATGAGGATGGCCTGCTCCAGCACATCTTCGGTATTGAATGCCACGTTGAATCCTTCGCCGGCCTTCAGGCGCTCCGACCCATCTCCCAGCTTTACCTCAATGAAAAGTGATTCCGCTGCTATTATCTCCGCTTCCTTCATTTTCAGCTGCGCCTGGCTGTAGGTCAGCCCGCCGATATCGATCCCTTCCACGCTCACGCCCATCTGGATTGTGCCGTTTTCCTTCTGCGCAGCGATCTCCCCTTCCCGCAGCGCAATGTCCACCGCGGCACATGCCGTCAGCATGGCGGAAAATACAGCAATGAGGATGAACAGGAGGATTGGCCGGTTCAGCATGGGTCTTTTTTTCCCGGGGTTCATATGATTCCACCTCGACCTTTATTTGAGACGGTGCAGTTCCGCGCTTTGTTCCTTGAGATCATGGGATCAAGCGCATTCGAAAATGGGGTAGTGGTATATTTGCACATTATTTCTATTTTCATCCTGTTTCTTGCAAGGCCGCTGTACCGGTTCTATCATTGTATGGGGCACGCTTGAAAAAAGTAAAGAACCGCCATTTCCCCGGAAATATCTCCTCATGAGACCATTGACTTTACTTAAACAGCATACAAAAAAGCCCTGCCTGGAGGACCGGCAGAGCAACACTTGATTGTTGTATCATCACTTTATGAATGCAGGTTTCGCGATAGGTTGTTTGACTTATTTCTTCTTCTTCGCCTTTTTTTCTTCGTATTCCTTCATGCTTTCTTCCACGCGGTACTTTACGATGCGTGTTACCAGTTCATACGGCAGAGGCTCCTGGATGGGCAGGTGCAGCGATCCCTTTGTCCCTTTGTATTTTGCGGATTCGTTTTCAAACGCGGTCATGGCCTCCAGCCCCGGGTACAGTCCGATATGGTGTTTGAACGCGGCGAAATGCACCAGGTTCCCGTATTGGTAAAATGTCGGCATCCCCCAGCTGATCTTCTCCGTCGCTTCAGGCGCCGCCTCATGGATTACGCCCCTCAGTTTCTGCAGCACGCCCTGCACCTCCGGGCGTGCATTGGTGATATATTCGTCGATCGTTTTGATACTTGTATCTTCCATGTGACCTCCTCGTATGTGTTTCATTTAGTAAACTTCCAGTCCGCCCTGGTTGACCGTTGCGCTCAGCCCTGCTTCTTCTTTTTCTCTTTCACCGGCAGGGCTGCGGCATAGGCCCAGGCCTTCTTCAGCCATTCGTGGAAGGCGTCTTCCGATCCATAGATCTCGGGCGGTAGCGATACGTATTCGCGCATCGTCATCCCCTCCCGCGGGGTGAAAGGGGTGATGCCCGGAAGCCTCAATGCTTCCGCCCTGTCTTGCTCGGACAAACGTACGATGATGTCCTCCTGGTGCGCTGCCGCAAACATGTTGTTGTGGATGAAATACGCCGGGCACCCGAACATCTTTTTCAGTACTGCATCCGGGAATCTTTCGAGCGCCCTCTCCAGCATCTCCCGCTTTTTCTCCGGTACTTTGGTCCATTCCATCGTTAATACCCCACAAATCATTTTAGAGTATATATAACCTGAGGAATCATTCTCAATTCTCAATTTTCAATTCTCAATTAGATAGCATACGCCACTATGCCGATGGCCGCCGCGCCGATCACGATCAGGATGGGGGATACCTTTGTTTTGGCCGAAAGGTACAGCGCGCCGATAAAGATGAATACCGCCGCCGGGTCGATGGAGCGGATGAATCCGGGCACGCTGAACGTCTGGTCCGTCACCGCCGGCATAAATAGGGCCGACGCCGCGATCACCACCGCCGCCGCGTAGATCAGCCCCGATACCACCGGGCGGATGCCGGCAAGTCCCCCCTGCACGATCTCGTTCTTGTTGAATTTGAAAAAGAACCGGGCCAGGATGGTCGCGATGATGAGGGAAGGTCCGATCACGCCCAGCAGCGCGCACATCGCCCCGCCGAAGCCCGCCAGTTTCATCCCTGCGAAGACCGCGGCGCTCGGTGCGAAGGGCCCCGGCGTCATGTTGGAAATGGCGATCAGGTCGTTGATCTCCTTTGCGTTCATCCATCCCGCGGCCAGCAGGTCGTGCTGGATCAGCGGGATCATGGCATACCCGCCCCCGATGGTGAAAAGCCCGATGCGGAAAAAGGTGAGGAAGAGGTTCAGATAGATCATTTCTTCCGCTCGCGTTTACTTGCGCGCGCGTTCACCTCCCTCCGGATCAAAGCGATGGCGACGCCGATCACCGCGCCCCCCAGGATCAGCCACATCGCGCTCACGCCGAAGACCAGCGTCAGCACGAATGCCGCTGCGGCAAGTGAGATGGGCAGGATGCTTTTGACACCGCGCCCGGCCCCCTGCCCTAGTTTCATGGCTGCAGTGATGAGCAGGGCCACTACGGCCGCCGAGATGCCGCGCAGCGCCCCCATCACGTATTTGTTGTTTTGGAATTGCTGGTAGAAGATCGAGATGAGGATCATGATGGCGATGGAGGGAAAAAGCGTCCCCACCACCGCCATCAGCACGCCCGGGATTTTAGCGATGCGGAAACCCGCGATCACGCTCACATTCACCACGATGGGCCCCGGCACCACCTGCGCCAGGCCAAAGATATCCGTGATCTCCTCGTGGGAGATCCATTGGTTATTCTGGACGAATTCACGCTCGATGAAGGGTAGCATCGCCAGCCCCCCGCCGAAGGCGAATGTTCCCACCTTCAGCGTGGCAAAAAGGAGTCTGAAAAGCGTTTTTGCCTTTCCCTTCCCATTTCTATGCGCATCGTCCATCCGTGTTTTTAACCTTTTGCCCTGGTATGGTTCAAAAGCCCGCCATCGAGCAGTATTTCCCGTTGCCGCTCCGCCAATGCCAGGACTGCGTTGAATTCAGTGCCTTTTGTCGTATTCTTTACTTTTATTGTATCCCCATTCTGGACCTGGCTGACCGCGTCATCTATTGCCAATACGTCCCCCTGCTCCACCTTGTCGTAATCGGCGGGGTTCTGGAATGTCAGGGGCAATATCCCGCTGTTGATCAGGTTTGCCATGTGGATGCGCGCAAAAGATTTGCAGATCACGCCCTTGATCCCGAGGTACAGCGGCACCAGCGCCGCATGCTCGCGGCTCGAGCCCTGCCCGTAGTTCTCCCCGGCCACCAGCCATCCGCCCTTCTTTTCCCGCGCCCTCGCAGGGAATCCTTCGTCCACCGGCGCCAGGCAGTAGTCTGAAAGGTACGGAATATTGGAGCGGTAGGGCAGTAGTTTCGCGTTGCTCGGCATGATATGGTCGGTGGTGATGTTGTCGCCCATTTTCAGCAGTACTTCCCCCGCCACCTTTTCAGGTAACGCCACGTTCTGCGGGAAGGGTTTGATGTTGGGTCCGCGCGCGACCACGTCTTTGTTGCCTTCAGGCGAGGGCAGGATCACCATGCTGTCATCCGCCTTGAAAGTACTCGGCATTTCAATGTTCGTTAAGTCGATACCCAGATCACGCGGGTCGCTCAGTACGCCCGTGATGGCGCTGGCCGCCGCCGTCTCCGGGCTCACCAGGTATACGCCCGCGCCTTTCGTCCCGCTGCGTCCGGGGAAGTTTCGGTTGTTGGTGCGCAGGGATACTGCGTCCGTGGCCGGGGATTGCCCCATGCCGATGCACGGCCCGCACGCGCATTCCAGGATGCGCGCGCCCGCCGCGATCATGTCCGCCAGCGCCCCGTTTTCCGCCAGCATGTTCAGCACCTGCTTGGAGCCCGGTGCGACCACGAGGCTGGTGTTCGGGTGTACGGTCTTCCCTTTGAGCACCTTTGCGGCCTTGAGCATGTCCTGCAGCGAGGAGTTCGTGCAGCTCCCGATGCACACCTGGTCCACCTTGATGGGGCCGATGTCTTTTACCTTTGCCACGTTGTCCGGGCTGTGCGGCTGCGCAGCAAGTGGCTCTAATGTTGATAAATCTATCTCTATTTCCTCGTCATACTGCGCGTCCTTGTCGGGCAGGATCTCGGTATAGTCCTTCTCCCGTCCCTGCGCCTTCAGGAACGCCCGCGTGATGTCGTCGCTGGGGAATACGCTCGTGGTGGCGCCCAGCTCCGCGCCCATGTTCGTGATGGTGGCCCGTTCGGGGATGGAGAGTGTCTTCACGCCTTCCCCCGTGTATTCCATGATCCTGCCCACGCCGCCCTTCACGGTGAGCCTGCGCAGGACTTCCAGTATCACGTCCTTGGCCGATACGCCGTTGTTCAGCTTTCCGACGAGTTTAACCGCGGTGATCTTGGGCATGGGGATGTAGTAGGCCCCCCCGCCCATCGCCACCGCCACGTCCAGGCCGCCCGCGCCGATGGCCAGCATCCCCAGCGCCCCGCCCGTAGGCGTATGGCTGTCACTCCCCAGCAGTGTCATGCCCGGCACGCCGAAGCGTTCCAGGTGCACCTGGTGGCAGATGCCGTTCCCCGCGCGCGAATAGCGGATGCCGTGCTTTGCGGTCACCGTCTGGATGTATTTGTGGTCATCGGCGTTTTCCGGTCCCGATTGCAGCGTGTTGTGGTCTATGTATGCGACCGATAATTTCGTTTTGACCCTTGGCACGTTCATCGCTTCGAATTGCAGGTATGCCATCGTCCCCGTGCTGTCCTGTGTCAGCGTCTGGTCGATGCGCAGAGCGATCTCCCCGCCTTCCATGCTGCCCGATACCAGGTGGTCCTTGATGATCTTCTTTGCCACGTTCAGTCCCATTTTGCCTTGCTCCTTATATCAATAGTTTGAATACGACAGAAAGCGCGCCTCTTCATAAGGCAGATGCAGAAAATTACCGTAAATAATATTATAACTGCAGGCTGGATATTTTGCACTTTATTTGTTTGTAATCATACAGCTTCAAGGATAGATATGCATTGTTTATACATTTTGTTCTGGAGGTACCCCGCGGGGTCATTCAATTCACGCCCGAAGGGCATACCGCGATTATACATTATATTATAAATTAACCCTGCAGGGCATACCCGCAATTGTACAAATGTGCATGTGATGCACAATGTACATTTAACATCGTTCATTAATCCTCAATGGCGAAGTAATTGGTGTTTCCGTACACGTCCACGAGTGGATGGTGGTTTCCCTTCGCCCTCTTGGATTTCGAATAACGTTTCTGGCACGGGGCTTATGTTTTCCGGCAGGCGTGTGCACACACTTGGAATTACTTTAGGGCATAACCCGCCGCCCGGTGGCGAAAAGTGTATCCTGTGGTTACACCTGAACAAAGGAACATGCATCTAACGTCTAGCCGCTAATGGATTCACCAGGATATTATGGGTTAACGACTGTATTAAAAGGTCTGGCAGGTATCTCTGGCTTGCTGACCCCGTTTCCGGCAGCCCGTAATTGCCAAAACTTGTTTGCGCCTTTGATAAACAGCAGTTTCCAGACGAGAAACGGTGTGAACGGTATCGGGCAACTGGCCAGGTTTTCTATCGCCTCTTCCGGGACAGGCAGGCCTTGTGCCAGGGCTTCTGCGGCGGTTTTCAAAGCCTGGTGGATTTTGAATAGGGGAAAGCCATATTGACTGAACTCTTTGAGCGGTTCCCCGCTCACTATAGCCTCACCGGCGCCCATCGCCAGCCCGCCTGCCCAGATCATACCGGAGGCGGATGCGAAGTTCCGGCAGATCGACAGGGCTGCGTTATTCTGGTACGATTCGGGGAAACCGTTGTTGGCCAGCGCAAAAAAGCGCACCAGGCGGGGCTGTGCGGTTTTCTGGCGGTGGCTGGCTATCAGCTCCAGGGCCATGGTCATCAGGTATGGCGGGGCATCTATATAGAGCGGGAAGGCGAGTATCATGAGGTCGGCGCGCTCAAGCACCGAATACAAGGCTGCCTCTCCTTCCTGGGTTAAAAGGTTATGTTTCAATGTTAATGATTCGGTTTCCCACCCCCGCTTTTTCAGTATATCCAGCATATAGTTCCCGAGGATGCTGGAAGTGCTGTTGCTCAATGTTTTGGGACTGGCGATGACAAGGCAGGCGCGCTGGGCCCCGCCCGGTTGACTGGTTGCTGCCTCGCCCGGCGGCACCATTTCTTTGATCGCAATGCCCCGGGGATAGACATCCGCTCTGGTCAGCAGCGATTGAAACACCTTGAGGATTTTATCGCTGCTATCGCTAGTGTTGATGACTTCTGCCGCATAGCTCGGGGTGATCATGTCGATGGCATGCCGGCCTACCAGTTTTTTAAACGTTTCGGCCTCGGCGTCATTTTGTATTTTCTGTATGCCTACGCCTATAAGCCGTGGCCTTTTCACGTAACGTGGTATATGATGGATTTCGCCAAGATAACTTTGGAAATAAGGCAGCAATACCGGTAACGTACGGTCGATGACTTTCTTCAGCGGCGGCGAATAACCGCCAAAGATAACCGGTGTCAATAGCACTACGGTATCACTTTGTACCCAGGTTTTAAACAGTTCCTGGTAAGCTGGCTCTTTGTAGCGGCATATACCGGGAGTCTCCAGCCAGCAGGCGAAGCAGCCAATGCAATTGGCTATTTTCAGCTCGTCGGTGGAAAAGATCCGGACTTCTGCTCCATCCCTTTGGAATACCTCGGTCATAATGCCCGGTATCGATGGCAGGTCCTCTCCACCAGTTCCATCCAGGATCATGATCTTCTTACCCGGATTTGATTTTGCCTTCATTTTACTCCCTCCTGCCAATTTCATTCTATAGGTTAATCCTCAATGGCGAAATAATTGCTGTTCCCGTACGCGTCCACGGTGTGGATGGCGGGTTGCCCGTCGCCCCCCGGGATCTCGAATACCGTTTCCAGCGCGGGGTTCCTGCCGCTGCGGAAGGAGTAGGCGCACACGCGGAATACCCTGTTTTGGATATGGCCCGCCGCCCAGTAGTCCAGCGCCTCATATCCCTCGCATTCTTCCCCGAGCATGATCTTGTCGCCGGTCATCGCGCTGTCTTCCAGTTTCAGCTGCCGGATCTCCCCTTTGAGGGCTGCGTTTTCGATCTCGGGAGAATATGAAACCATTTGGACGGTGTAGCCCTTCTTCCCGTTTGTCGAGTAACGGATGGAAAGGCTCGGCAGGGGTGCCTCCGTGTTCCCCGGATACAGCAGAAACCCTTTTCCCGTTTCCAGCAGGCGCTTCCGCACCACGCACTCGGAGGCCATGCTGCTGTCGCACCCCAGGAACCGCCGCCCCAGCTTCGCCGCCGCCGCGCACGTGGTGCCCGAGCCCGAAAAAAGGTCCACCGCCAGCCCCTTCTCGGGCGATGAGGCCAACAGGATCCTTTCCAGCAGCTTTTCGGGTTTCTGCGTATCGTATCCCGTGCGTTCGGGGTCCTTTTGCTGCAGGTGGGCGATGTCGTTCCAGACGTCCCCCGGCGACATCAGGTCGTCGGCGCTGTAGGAGTACGTTTTCCCGGCTGACTTGATGGTGAAGTAGACGTGCCCGTCCTCCCCCATCACCCGCTTCATGTTGTTCCGTTTTTCAGACCCGCGTTTTTCCGCCACTGCCTGCACGTTGAAATAGGGGTTTTCGTCTTTGGCGTAGACCAGGATATTGTCGTGTTTGTGGGAAAAGCTGTTGGAAGAGCGTCCGCCGCTTTTATAATGCCAGATGATCTCGTTCATGAACCGTTTCTGCCCGAATACCTCGTCCAGCAGCAGGCGGATGTGCGCCGAGAGCCGCTGGTCCACATGCACGTAGATCGTCCCGTCCTGGTGCAGGAGTTCCCTGCATCCCGTCAGCACCTTTTTCATCATGTCCAGGTATTCGTTTTGCTTGCGCATGGAAAAGTCGTGATAGGCTTCGATGTTGATAGTCCGGGTGGAGTCGTTCCGGTATCCCTTTTCCCCGTACCGCTGCCGCAGCTGGAAAGTCTGTCCCGTCATGAAAGGAGGGTCGATGTAGATCAGCGTCGCCTTGCCCCCGTATTTCTGGATGAGGGCGGGCAGGACCTCCACCGAATCGCGTGTGAAGAATTCCCCGGTTGGCATTCCGCCATGGGTTTCCTTGCTTACAGGTACTGCTGTGAGGCGCATATGCTGCTCATCGCCTTTTATAAATTACCGTGTTTCTGCGGCCTTCATCATTCGTTGAAGGAATACGCTCCAGATATTTATAAAATTGCACAAAGTCCCCGGGTGATTTATAATGCACAGTATGAAAGGTTTGAATATACTATTGGATATAAATATAACATAAAAGCGAAAAAGAGAAAACTGGCGTTTTTTCTATTCTTTACAGGATATTTAAAGAAAGTGGGACGAAGGTTTGAAACAGGTCTGGGGCATCCTTTATGAAGGCCAGAAGATGGTGAAAAACGCGGTGGTCGGGTTTGATATCCCGGCGCGCTCGGTGGAGGCGGCCATTCCGCCCCTTTGCAGAGAGCTGGATATCCCCCGTCCCGTCGTCCTTTCCAAGCACGAAAAGGAAATGGAACAGTTCGGCTATACGGTTTTCAGCGCTGGTGATTTTGTGGAATACGTAGAGTTTGAGCGGTTCTCCCTGCGCCGTCTGGACGAGGAAGACACCAAACGGAAATAGCGGGATATAATAAACGAATGATGATTGGCGGAGGTATATGATGGCATCCATGGATTTTGAAAAGTACACGGGCAGGTTGCTGGATCAGATGGGCAAGGGCCTTCTCCTGGTCTCAGGGGTGGAAAAGCCCAATATCATGACCATCGGCTGGGGCAGCATGGGGGTCTATTGGGGCAAACCCATGTTCGTCGCCGTCGTGCGTCCCTCGCGGCATACGCACGCTCTTCTGGAAGTAAGCGGCGAGTTCACCGTCAATATGGCTTATTCGGATTTCAAAAAGGAGCTGGGTATCTGCGGTACGGTCTCGGGCAGGGACCAGGATAAATTCGCCCTCTGCGGCTATACCCCAGTCCCCTCCCGCAAGGTATCCGTCCCTGTCATCGATAAATGTGACCTGTACCTGGAGTGCAGGGTGGCGTATTATCTGGACATGAACCCCGATACGCTGGACATGGGGCTGGATATGAAGTGGTACAAGGGTGAGGATTACCACACCATCTATTTCGCCGAGATACTTGAGTGTTATGAACGGGCTTTAGGTTGATATTGAATAAAGCTGAAGGAAGCCGTGCCTGAAAAGGTAACGGCTTTTTGTTTGAACCGTTTTTATCAGAACGTATATTGGCATTGGGTCGGTGGCGCCTGTCTCAGGTATTTGTGGATGCGGTGCAGGTGTGCTATTATTTTACTGTACGCAGTAAATATTTTTATACCGCAAATAAATGCGTCAAGGAGTTTGGAATATGAAGAAGGTTATAACCGTCCTGTCCCTGGTCCTCGTGGTGCTGATGGCCCTTTCGGGCTGTATCATTCATATCCCTGCTGCCTCGTCCCCCCAGCCGACCGTCTTGGCCCCCACGCCTTCCCCTGCTGCTGCAACGCCGTCTGCAACGGTTTCCGCGGATGTCGATGCCATCGTGGAGTCCCCCGTACTGGATTATGTCCAGGCTACGGCGCAGCAGGTTGCCGCGGTGGAGTCTCTGGTCGCGGCCAAGCAAAAGGCCATACGGGATGGGGATGTGGCGGCGCTGCTCGCCACGGTGTCCCCGGAAGACCCCTGGTACATGCAGGAACAGAAAAACCTTGCCCGCTCCCTGAAGGATTTTCCCGTTGCGTCCTTTTCCCTGGGAGTAAAGGATGTGATGGCCGCCGGCAGCGGCGAATTGAAGGCTGCCGTAACACAAACATATACATACAAGGGCCAAATGCGTTCCTGCACCTACACCGAAAGGTTCGTCCCCAAAGACGGGGCCCTGTTGGATGCGGGCCTCGCCTGGAATGCGCTTGAAAACGGCGCCGTCCGTGTGACCTATGCGGCCAAAGCCTACAGGGACGTGGCGATGCAGTCCGTAAACACCGTTACAGCCCATCTCAGGGATCTGGAGGGACGCTTTGGGTTCACGCCTGATAAAAAAATATCCATCCGCATTTATGACGATTCCGAAATATTTACGGAATCCATTAAACTCCATTTGACCACATATCAGGGAGGCTGGACCGAGTATGGTGAGTCTTTGAAACTGATGCTGGGTTCTACCGATTTTGAGGACGATTATCATCTCGTCCTTTGCCATGAGTCCACGCATTATTACCTTGCGAATATGACCAACGACAACGCCTGCTACTGGATGCAGGAGGGCCTTGCCACCATGGTGGAAAACGGCATTCAGGGCATCGATGACCTACGGGTCGGCCGGGATTATTCCCTGATGGAGCTGGATAAGAAAGGCAGGCTGCCCGGCTTTGACTGGCTCAATGAAACCAATCCCGAACTCCTCATCGATGACGGCTCCATAGATGCCTACTATGCCGCCGCCAGCTTCGCAGTTGCCTGGTTTATCGATACCTACGGCTTCGAGGATTTTAAAAAAGTCTGCGACGCCCTCCGGAGCGACCCGTATATTGAAGGTACGGCCGCGGAAAAGATCCCCGAGCTCAATGAATATTGCCTCTCCGCCATGGAGCGCATCACGGGCCATACGCGGGCCGATTTCAAGGCCGGCTATGACAAGGCTATCAAGGAATATGTGGATTCTTTGAAGGATTGATAGTTGGGACCAAATGCCGCGGTGCAGCGCTTGGGCGTTATCCGCGGCTTTTCTTTTTCGATCAATGGAAGTGTGCGCGCTCGCAAATGCATTGGTCTACCCTGAAAAACCCTTGGATAGCCGGAGGGATTTGTAATCTGCCGATGCGAGTCTGACCGTATAAACGGCACGTATTTGTGCTTCCGCTTTTTCCCGTCATCGGCAGATCTGTTTTTATAGGCCTCCCGTCTGACCCCTATGGAGATCGCCCGTGCTCACCCCATTTGTTTTTGCCTCATATAATGGGCAGGGTGGGGTGAAATGGATGGATTATGCGGCGGTTATCCTGTTGGGTATCGTAGCCAACCTGGATAATATGTGCATGGGGTTCGTATACGGTCTGCAGCGCAAGCGCGTTTCTTTTTTATCCAATGCAGTCATCGCTTTGATATCGGGCGCAGCCACGTTCATCTCCTGCTTCCTCGGAGGCCTCGCCGCCACGACGATAACGGAGTGGGCCAGCCTCATCGGCGGCATCCTGCTGTGCCTGGCGGGGGTATGGATGGTGGTGGATGCCCTCCGCAGCAAACATAAGCATGAAGGGGAAGCGCAGGACGCGCCCGACTATCCGCATTTCCGGCGGGATAAGAATGGTCACAAGCATATCACATTTCGCGAGACGGCGCTGCTCGGCCTGGCGCTGGGGCTCAATTGTATTGGCCTTGCGGTGGGCGCCGGCCTCAGCGGTATAGATAGCGGCATCCTTGCGGCTTCCATGGCGGTTTTCAGCTTTCTCACCGTATGGCTCGGCAATGCCGTAGGCCTCCGCCATCTGCTCCACAGGAGGATCCCGCAGAAGACCATCGAGGTCGTTTCAGCGCTGCTCGTCGTTGGCATCGGCCTGTATGAGGTATTCCTGGGGTAGAATTTCCGCACGGATGACTCCCCTGGAAAGGTTACGTATAACGAAAAGAGCCCTGCTTGCACAGGGTTCTTTTCGTTATACATCTCTTATCAAGTGATTTTAAAGCAATAGATTTTCTGTCCGCGCGTGCCGATCACCAGCATGTCGTTGAATACCACGGGCGTGGCCTCAATGGCGCCGCCGGGGTGTTCTTCGTCGTACGCGGCGTCGTAGTCGTGCGGGGTGTATTTGTGCAGTAGTTTTCCCTTGCCGTCCACCACGTATATGTTGCCGCCTGTGTCGCATTCCACGATGTATGCCTTGCCTTCCGGCGTGTAAAATGTCACCGGCGAGCTCCACAGGTATTTGCTCGTGGGCAGGTTCCACACTTCCTCGCCCGTGTTTTTATCCAGCGCCACCAGCGTGCCCGTGCCCAGGTCCGGGTAGCGCCCCAGCGGGTAGATGATCAGGTTTTCGATGTCGCTGCCCGGCTTGCCCAGGATCGGCGTGCCCTCCACGCCGCCCTCTGTGGCCTGGGTGGTCTTGCAGGTGTACTTTTTCACCCATACCGATGTGCCGGTCTTGATGTCGATCTTGCGGATGTTGCATTCCCCATCCTTGTTGTGCTGGGACTCAATGGAGTTGGCCGTATAGATATATGCCGTCTGGTCTGCGGCGGATTCCTCCAGTACCGGGGAGGAGTTGGTGTCGTCAGTGACGTCCGCGGCCCACACCAGCTTCATCGTATTGAGGTCGATGCATGTCATCGTGCCCCCGTTGTCGCCGGATATGAAGTAGTTGCGCCAGATCACTGCGGAAGTCTCCCACCCCAGCGAGCGTTTGCCGCTACTCTTGTCTTCTTCCGTCACACCGTACTTCGGGCTGTTGTAGTTGAATTTGATGGGCTTGTCCGGTTTGATGGAGAGCTTGCCCGCCGCCTTGTCAAACTGCGTATTGAGCTTGATGGTATAAAGCACGCCGTTTTCGCCCGGTTCTATGAGTGTATCGGTATCCGCGCTGATCAGCGGGCTGGAGTCGTATGCCTGCCACTGACGGATCTTTACCGGATCATCCGTGCCAAAGGTGTACAGCCGGGTCTGGTCGATCAGGCTGTATACGCGGTAGCGCATCTGCCAGTCTTTCGTTCCGGAGTTCTTCGCGGTATCCCCCTGGCCGATGAAAAGCATCGGCACGCCGTTGGGATACAGGCTTGCCGTTCCCTTGTGCGGCACTTCGGAGTGGATGTTCTTGGGCCGTGTCGGCTTGCCGGTTTTCAGGTCCAGGAAGTAGATGTACCCATCCAGGCATGGATAGATCACCTCCACGAAGTCTGGGTCGCTTTTGTACTCTTCCTTCAGGTTCATGATCTTTTTCACGTCGTCGGGCCATTTCACCAGCAGGGCCTGTCCCGTCCATCCGCTGCCCGTCCATGCGCCGGTGCCCGTATCTTTTTTGGTGCTGGCCGAGTTCTTTGTCCATACTTTTTTCAGTTCCCCCGCGGATACGTTCGCCGTCCCGTAGCTGGACATGTTGCGGTAGTTGTTCCCGCGGAACGTGGTCACGCCTTCCAAACTGGTATAACTGTTCGCGTCTCCGAAGTTGATGGCCTGGGGACGCGTATATTCGCTCAATTTCGAATTCTCTTCGTATATGTTCGTTGTGAAATTCTGCTTTGCCGGGTCGGTATCGTCGTTGGGCGCCAGCGCCATGTCGCCCGGCAGCACTGATGTACTGGGTGTGGGTGTCGGCGTCGCCGTTTCCGTCGGCTCTGTAGAAACCGTGGGCGTGGGCGTCGTGCTGGCGGAGGGTTTTGTGCTCTTGGCGGGTGGTGTGGTCGTCGTGTCGCATCCCTGGAAAAGGAAGAGGCACCCTGCCACGATGAGCGCCAGGACCAGGACGGTGATGACGGCGATCATGCCCAGTCTTCTTCCGTTCACCCTGCGCCGTGGCGGCCGGCCATTGGGATTGCCCCGCCCTGGATATCCATCCGAGGGCCCCCTGCCCAATTTGGAGTATTTTCTGACGTTTCCGAGTTGGTTCATTATGCCTCCTTGCTGCTGCATTGCGTTCAAAGCAATAATGGTATTAAATGGGGTTGGCCGGCGGTCAAAACGCTCCGGTACTCCCGCATTTGGCTGATCATTCATCCGATAGCATACATCGGATGGTATGACGTCATGCGCATTACATTTGTTTCGTGATAGCCTTGTGGCTTTTACGTTTCCGTACGGACCGCTTCTTGAAATCATCCGACAGCACGCTGATGTTGCCGTCCACTTCCAGCATCGCCAGGTCGATATCTTCAATGGACGGTACGCCGTGCTCCCGTGCCGCCTCCTCGATCTCGCTTTTTGAGATCTTGGCCCTGCGCATGTTTTTCAGGTTCATCCTGCCCCTGTACACCAGCATGACCGGCTCCCCCTGCACCAGCTTCCCGAAGCCCGGGAAGTAGTACATGATGAGCTTCAGCAGGAAATTCATTGCAAAAAGCACGCCCGCCGCG
Source organism: Bacillota bacterium (assembly GCA_023454175.1). Classification (GTDB taxonomy): domain Bacteria; phylum Bacillota; class Clostridia; order Christensenellales; family JAEXRW01; genus JAEXRW01. Next base: position 21,310 of record JAEXRW010000005.1, read on the forward strand.
ATCAGCCCGCCCTCCAGCGTGGTATTGGGCCCGGTCATGGCGTTCTGCACCGCATTGCTGATGAGCAGGATGAATATCAGGTCCACCACCGAAAGCTGAGAAAGCTCCTTCTTTCCGAAAAGCCTTACGCCGGCCACCAGGGCCACATATACGATGGCGGTGCTCACGATGATATTGAGGTACGGGTTTTCAAACAGCATGCGTTTCGCCTTCCCTTATGAATAGCTATATGGGGTGGCGCAATTCGTTCTAATTATAACATCCATCATAACATTTTCAACACAAATAGGCAAAAGATACCCCCTCTTGTTTTTCTCATGGGGATATCTTTTTGAATAAAGCAATCATTGTTACTGTTTGCTTATTTGATTTTAAATGCGTAGATGCGGTATCCGCGCGAGCCGATCACCAGCATGTCGTCGTAAACCGCCGCCGTTGCTTCAAACGCAGCGCCCGTATGGTCCTGGTCATACTCTTCCGGGCTGTAGTCCTTGAACGTGTATTTATGGATGAGCTTTCCGCTCGCGCCTTCAATGAGATAGATGTTGCCCTTCGTCGTGTCCCCGGTAGCCGTGTCAAATGCTGCGATGTAGGATTTCCCCGAGGGTGTGTAAAAGGTCACCGGTGAGCTCCACAGGTAGTTGCCTGTGTGCACTTCCCACACCTTGTCCCCGGTCGCCTTGTCCAGTGCCACCAGCGTCCCGTCTTTTTTCCCGGGGATGCGCGCCAGCGGGTAGATGATCAGGTTGCGGATGTCCCCCTTGCCCAGGATGGGCGTCCCCTCGCATCCGCCCTCCGTCCCGTCCGCGGTATAGCAGTCAAAGGTCTTCTTCCATACGCTCTCTCCATTGCGGATGTCCATCTTGCGGATGGTGCATTTCACCTTCGGGTAATTCTCCGCTTCGATGGAGTTGGCCGAGTAGATGTACGCCGTCCCGTCAGGGATGGACTCTTCCAGTACCGGTGAACTGTTGGTGTCGTCCGTGCAGTCCCCCGCCCATACCAGCTTCATCGTGTTGAGGTCGATGCACATCATCGTCCCACCGTTGTCCCCCGCGATGAGGTAGTTGCGCCAGATCACGGGAGAGGTCTCCCAGCCGTACCACCGTGTTTTCGAGGACGCTTTACCCCCGTCCTTGTAACTGGGGGAGGTGTAGGTGAATTTGACGGGTTTGTCGGGGCTTACGGTGAGCGTGCCTTTCTCCCTGTCAAACTGCGTGTTCAGCTTGATCGTGTACAGGATGCCGGATTCCCCCGGCTCGATGAGCGTGTCCGTCTCCGCGCTGATGAGCGGGCTGGCGTCAAAGGCGTTCCAGCTCTTGCGGTAGGAGATATCCTCCGTCTGGCCGAATGTGGTCAGGAGTTTTTGGTCGATGAGGCTGTAGATATGGTACTTCATTTCCCCATTGGGTGTTCCGGTGGGCAGCGTATCCCCTTGTCCGACAAAGAGCATGGGGATTCCGCTCGGGTACAGGCTGGAAGTGGCCTTGTGCGCCACGCCGGTCACGATGGGCATTCGCGTCTCCGTGCCGTCCCGCAGGTCCAGGAAGTAGATATGCCCGTCCAGGCACGGGTAGATCACCTCGATCAGTCCGGGGTCGTTTTTCTTGGAGGGGTGGATGTTCATGATCTTTTTGATATCATCGGGCCACTTGACGATCAGCGGCTGCCCCGTCCAACCGCTCCCGTTCCAGATGTTCTTGCCGTCGCTGCGCTTCACGCTTCCCGTCCTGTTCTCCCATATCTTCGTCAGCGTCTCCTGTGTCACGGCAGCCACGCCGTAGCCCGACATATCGCGGTAGTTGTTCCCGCGGAATGTCGTGATGCCGGGCAGGGTGGTATAGTCATCGGCGTTTGGGAAGCAGATCGGCTGTGGCCTTGTATAGGCGCTCACCTTTGTGTCCCCTTCATAAATGCTGGTGGTAAATTTCAGCTTCACCGGGTCTGTCTTGTCCGTGGGCGCTATATGGATGTCTGCCGGGAGCGTGGGGGATAGTGACGGGAGCACGGCTTTCAGTGTGGCCTTGGGCTTTGCAGGCCCCAAGGGCACGTGGCCAAAGAGCAGGATCGCGCCCGTGATGAGACCGGAGAGCACGAAGATCCCTCCGGCGATGGTCAGTACATGCCCCCAGTTGATGTCTCTGCTCCAGACGCTTTTGCGTATTGGGTCCGGTTTCTTTTCCGCCTGCTGTGCATTTTCCGTCTGGGCTTTCTGTCCCGACGAATACCGCTTTGCATTTTTCAGCTGGTACATGGATGCTCCCCCCGTTCCGGTCGGCGATTGGGCGTATAGCAGGGATTCATGGGATATTGTGTAATGGATATATCACATTGTAACAATTACATAATCTTTTGGCAATCCCTCCAGCATCGCCCAATCCGCCTCCCGGTTCGGAGGAATGCTCTTGGGAGCACAGGATATCGGGAATGCTCCGGTGCCCGGATCAGTAATAATCGGTAATATATCCAGGCTGTGTACGAATATCGTTATGTAATGGATGTGAATTTATTTGCGGGGGTCAGGGTGTATTGAATAAGCACGCAGCGGCAGGCCCGGCGCCGCACAGGCATACCGGTCTGTCCCATCAGGAAGCGGAAAAGCGGCTCGCGGAATCCGGCGCCAATGAGCTGGGGATCGCGCGCAGGACGCCCGCCATCGTCATGTTTTTTGCCCAGTTCAAGGATTTTATCACGCTGGTGCTGGTCGTGGCCACCGCCATATCCATCGTTATCGGCGAGGTAGCCGATGCCATCACCATCATAATAATAATAACGTTGAATGCCATCCTTGGCTTCATTCAGGAATACCGCACGGAAAAGTCGCTGCTCGCGCTGAAGGCCCTTTCCGCCCCCCAGGCCCGGGTCATACGCGGGGGTGCGGAAGTCATGATCCCCGCGCGCGAGGTCGTCCCAGGCGACCTGCTGGTGCTGGAGACGGGCAGCAGGATCGCAGCCGACGGTGTGCTCATCGAAGCTTCCAATGTGCAGGTCAATGAATCCATCCTGACAGGCGAGTCCGTCCCGGTGGAAAAGACGTGCACCCGCACTCTGCCGGGCGATATGGCGCATGCCGCAAAGGATACCGCGGTCTATATGGGTACCACGGTCTCCTCCGGCCGGGGGAAGGCCCAGGTCCTGTCTACGGGAATGAACACTGAAATGGGTAAGATCGCCCACCTGCTGCAGCACGCGGAGGCTGACGAGACGCCCCTGAAGAAGCGTCTGAAGAAGATCGGACGCACGCTGGTCTATATCTGCCTGGCTTGCTGCGTGCTCATCGCGGTGGCTGGCCTCATCCACGGCGAGACGCTGTACAATATGTTCTTCTCCGCCATCAGCCTGGCCGTCGCCGCCATCCCCGAGAGCCTGCCTACCATCGTAACGGTATCCCTTGCCATAGGCGTGCAGCGTATGCTGAAAAGGAACGCCCTCGTGCGCAAACTCCCCGCGGTGGAGACGCTGGGCAGCGTCACCGTGATCTGCTCCGATAAAACAGGGACGCTCACGGAGAACAGGATGTCCGTGCAAAAGGTCCTCGCAGGCGGCAGGGTCATGGATGTGTCCGGGGAGGGTTCCTTCCTGCGCGGCGCCTTTATGGCGGACGGCAAACCAGTGAAGGGCGATGCGCCGCTGGATATGCTTCTGACGGTGGGCGCGCTGTGCAATAATTCCGTTTACCGGGACGGTTCCATCCAGGGCGACCCTACGGAGAATGCCATCCTGGCAGCCTCCATGAAGGGCGGTATGCAGCAAAAGGCGGCCCTTGCATACTGCAGGGTCGCCGAGCTGCCTTTCGATGCCGACCGCAAGCGCATGAGCGTCATCTGTACCGATTCCCGCGGACAGCACTACCTGTTCGTAAAAGGCGCTCCGGATGGTGTGCTGGCGCTTTGTACCCATACGTTATCGTGTAATGGCGAACAGCCCCTGGATCTGGCCAGCCGTGCCCTTGCTCTCCGGGCCAATGACGCCTTTTCCGGGGGTGCCCTGCGCGTGCTTGCATTCGCCTACAGGAAGCTCTCCGTCATACCCCAGAGTCCGAACGCCGGCAGTCTTGAAAAAGACCTGGTTTTTGCCGGTCTGGAGGGCATGATCGATCCGCCACGCCCCGAGGCGGTGGCAGCGGTGAAAAGCTGCTACCGCGCCGGCATCCGGCCCGTCATGATCACGGGAGACCATAAAAATACCGCAGTCGCCGTCGCCCGCGAGCTGGGCCTTGGCAATACGGCGGCGATCACGGGGGATGAATTGGAAAAGCTGGGTGAGCGGGAGCTCGAGACCTGCGCAAACGTTTATTCCATATTCGCCCGCGTATCCCCGAAGCATAAGCTGCGCATCGTCCAGGCCCTGAAGCAAAAAGGCCATATCGTCGCGATGACTGGAGATGGAGTCAACGACGCCCCTGCGTTGAAGGAAGCCGATATCGGCGTTGCCATGGGTAAATGCGGCACCGACGTCGCGCGGGAGGCTTCCTCCATGGTCTTGCTGGACGATAATTTTGCCACCATCGTCGCCGCGGTGGAGGAAGGCAGGATGATCTATGATAATATCCGCAAGTCCCTGCGCTACCTCCTGGCGTGCAATCTCGGCGAGATCCTCATCATGGGCCTGGCCGCCCTGTTTGGCATGCCCGTTCCACTCATCCCGATCCAGATCCTGTGGATCAACCTGGTGACCGACGGCCTCCCCGCACTGGCGCTGGGCCTCGACCCGCCCGATCCCGATATCATGCGCAGGCGGCCCCGGAAAACCAACGATAATGTATTTTCAGGCGGTCTGGGCAGCCAGATCTTCCTCTCCGGCCTGCTCATCGGCGGGGCCAGCATCGTCGCCTTCTGTGCCGCGCTCCTGATAGGCGGGAGCCTTGCGGCAGCCCGCACGGTCTGCTTCGCCACGATTATAACGGCTGAACTGCTCTACGCTTTTGAATGCCGCTCCGAGCACCTCTCCGCGTTCAAGGCCGGGCTGTTTAAAAACAAGTGGCTGGTTCTGTCCGTCTTGGCGTCCTTTGCCCTCATGTTCCTGGTGATGTATATGCCCTTCCTGTGTGATCTGTTTGAGATGGTGCCGCTGACCCTGCAGCAGTGGTTCATCGTCAGCAGCTTCGCCACGCTGGAGTTCTCCATCAGCACCGGTATATTCATGCTCTCCGCCCGCAGGCGCCAGCGGATCTGATCTTTTGTTTACACCCAGATGGTTTCTGCTCCGGTTTATCCGGATGTAACCCCAACCCCACCTGGCGAAGAACTGTCAAGGCTGAATAATTGATCTAGCTATCAAAAAGCTAATATGGGTCCATTTCAAATCTGTCATTTCTGGCGGCATGTACACGCGAAGCGCCAGGAAACTGTTCCAGTGGAACGGTTTCAGCTGAGCGGATGACACCTATCATTAAGGCCTGTGGTGAGCAAGCCTTAATGGTAAAACTCAAATTAAAAAGTGGCATAGCCACTTTTTGAAAACAAAAAGGCTCCTCAGGGAGCCTGATTGTATGTTTACCAGGCGCCCCCGCCTCCGCCGCCTCCGCCCCCGCCCGAGGAGCTTCCGCCGGAGAAGCCGCTTCCGCCCCCGCTGCTACTGCTGCTGCTGTGGGAGACGGGCGCCGATGTCATATGCGACTGCATCGTGTTCATGGAGTTGTTGATGCTGCTCATAAAAAGGGTCGGTGAGAATGAGGTGATGTCCCCGTCGTACCAGCCCGGCGGCGGGATTGCGATGGATTCAAACTTCTCAGCCCACTTGTCCGTTACATTCAGTACGTAGGCATAGGGCAGGATGTGGTAGAAATAGTTTGGGTTATCCTCCACCAGCTTCAGGATCCTGTCCTTTTCCGCCCGCACGATGAAATCCCGCAGCCCCAGGATCTTGCCCAGCCGCTCCCTCCCCTTGGGGGTGCGCCTCCGGATGAAACCGGCGCAGAGGCATAAGATGAGCGTGGATGCAAGTGCGCACCATGGCTGCAGCGGTTCGATGGCTGCAGACAGGGCGATGAGTACGAAACCGGTCAGGCATAGTGCCGCCAGGATCAGGGCCGTGATCATTTTAGCCTTTCTGGCTCCGGGTTTGAAACTGGCCCACCTTCGGACCAGGCCGATGAACCAGAAAGCGGGGACCATTGTGAGGGTGCCTGCGATCAGTCCGATGGGGATGGAAAATCCGAGCCCCAGGTTCAGCGACTGCAGCGTGATGAACCAGGAGAGGTAAATGGGCAGCGCTGCAAGCAGGGTGAGGTATGGCGATAGTTTCATGGATAGCTTCGTGAAGATGCGGTTGGCGTCGTTATTGTACTCCCCTTCCACCATGGATTTCACGCTGGCGATCGTAGCATAAAAAGAATACTTCAGATCGCTGGTATGTACCGATGCGCCCCTCTGGAATAGCTTGTCAAACATGTGCCTTTCGTAACTCTTTGCGTTGCTCCCCAAATCTTTGAGCATGTTGATCTGGAATCCTGCGTTTTTCTTATGGATTGAGATATACCCCCTGTCCGCCCAGTAGAGCAGCAGGGCTATCACATCCCGGTCGTCCATGTTCCCGTCGTAGACATAGCCCGCTTCCGAAGGTGTCATCCCTTCCGGCGCATAAAATTCCACGATACGAAGCGGCCTTTTGTCCACACCGAATATCAGGAAAAGCACCAGCCCCGCAAATACGATCAGCCCCATGATGCCCATCATGGTCCACTCGGGTATTTTCAGGTTGAAGTAGTCCTGGGGCAGCTCCAGCCGCATCGTGATGCCTTCGTATCGGCCCAGCGGCTGCAGTACTTCACCCGTGATCGTGTTGCCGTCCACGTTGAATTTGAATACCTTGGGGTCATACCCGGTTGCGCCGAAAGGCCCGGTACTGAATCCGAGCTTGTTTTTGTCAAAGGGCTTGGGCAGCGTCACCGTATATGTGAAATGCTCTATGGCTGCATTCCAATCCGTCCCGTTGATGTTGTAATATGCCTCGTCAAAAGACTTGACCCCATCATCCCCGAAATTGAGTTTATAGGAGATTTGATAGGTCTGGTTTCCAATCACGGTTTTTTGGGGGTCGCCGATTTTGATATAGGTATCATACCCGCCTTCGCTTACGGAAAAGTGATGCCCCTCCACCTTCACGTCGGATACCGTGGTCAGCACGTCTGTGGAAATGACGGTGCCGTCGGCCAGCGTCCTTTTGAAGGTGTTGTAGCCCGTGGGGATGTCCCGGAATATCCCGTGGCCGGGTGTCGCGAAATTCACCTGGATCGTCTCCGTGATATCGTAGACATTTGTCTCCGAGATTACGGCATGCACGTCATAATTTGTGATCTTGTATTCCACGTTTGGGGTGGGAGTCGCCTCTTCCTCGCAGGCAGTGAAAAGAAACAGCGCACAGACACAGAAAATCAGCATCAATACCTTTTTCATAATGACCCTCCAACAAATGATCAGATTGGATGGTTCGCCGGCATATTCCCTGCATACCGTAATAAATATATTTCACTGTAGATGTGGTGATGAATGCATCTGTACTCATTGTAGCAGGTTGCCGTCCTTTAGTAAATATTGGTACTGATTTTATTGTTCCTTTCCCATCGCAAATTTTGGGTTTGTTGTTGGCCGGACTGCATAAAGGATGGCTGTAAGATTGCATGACACGTATGGATCATTCCGGACAAGTGTAATCCTGCCTGCACAGATATTGCCTGATGTCTTCCTTCTTTCCTGTTATCGCCCCCTGCACCAGGTCGTTCTTTCCCCCGCCCCGCCCGTTGAACGCCGCGTTGAGCTCCTTTCCAAAAGGGCGTATGTCGGTATCGCTGCTGCCCAGCGCATATTTGTAGCCGTTCCCGTCGCTGCCCGAGAATACGAGTGCCCGTTTGAATCTTCCGCAGAGCAGGGTGCAGTACTGCCGCAGATCGTCCGGGGACAGCCCTTCTTCAAACAAGCAAACGCTTTCCGCCCCGGTTTGCACCTGTGCTGCTTTGCATTCGAAAAGCCGCGTTTGGATCTCACGGATGTTTTCCCTGAGCCTCGCGGCCTCGTCCAGCAGGTTCTGCACGGCGTTGCCGACTTCCCCCTGCTTCGCGGAGAGCATCACCGATATTTCCGTCACGCTTTCCTGTTTTGCGCGGTAATCGGAAATCGCCCGCTTCCCGCATACGATGCCGATCCGTGTGCCCCCCTTGTACCGCTGGGAGGACACGATCTTGATGGCGCCGACCTCCCCCGTGGTCTTCACGTGCGTGCCGCAGCATGCGCAGCAGTCGTAGCCGGGTATCGTCACGATCCGGACGTCCCCGCTGATCTCCTTCTTGCTCCGGTAGGCCAGCTTTTCCAGTTCCCGTTGCGGCGGAAAAGAGGTGTTAACGGGGATATTTGCATAGACCGCTTCGTTTGCCCGGCTCTCGATCTTTTCAATATCGGCCTCGTCGAGTTCCCCGCTGAAGTCCAGCGTCGTGGCCTCCCTGCCGATGTGGAATCCCACATTGTCATAGCCATACAGCTCGTGGACGATGCCTGAAAGGATATGTTCCCCGCTGTGCTGCTGCATATGGGTCAGCCGGCTCTCCCAGTCGATCTCGCCTTGAACAGTTTTTCCCGCTTCGATAGGGCTCTCTACTGTATGGATGATGGTCCCGTCCTTTTCATGGACGTCCGTCACCCGGACCCCGTCCAGGCTTCCCGTATCCGCAGGCTGGCCCCCGCCCTCGGGGAAAAAGGCCGTCCTGTCCAGTATTACGGCATGACCGTTGTCTCGATTGGAGCAGTCCAATACCTTGGCGCTGAACGTTTTGATATGGCTGTCCTTTTCAAACAGTTTCTCTGTCTTGTCCATAGGCTCCCCCTGCTTATCCAGAGTGTCATTTCCAGTATTCTACTCCACCAAAGGCCGCGCTGCAAATGGTAAATGGACCGGTTCCGGCAGAATAGGCCGTGCGCTTGGATTGCGGACGCGTCCCGTGGTATCATGTACTTGTGGATCCGGCAGTTTTGATCCGTTCAGGCAGGATGGATCGGATATGGGTAAAGCGGGGTATATGCAATGGATAAGGCTGGGCGCATCGTATCCATCGATCAGTTCCGGGGGCTTGCCATCATCCTCATGGTGGCAGCGAATTTCCTGGCGGGTGTCCATGCCATCCCCGCCTGGTTCAAACACGCGCCCGATATCGGGCTCACGGTGGTGGACCTCATCGCGCCCTTTTTCATCTTCGCCATCGGCCTCACGTACCGCCCGTCCTTTGAGCGGCGTCTCGCGCGGGATGGTGCGGGGAAAACATATGCGCATTTCGCCGTACGGTACCTCGCCATCGCGGGCATCGGCGCTGTCTTTGCCGCGGGTGAGTCCATGCTCGGGGATGCGGAGGTGTTTTGGGGCGTGCTGCAGGCCATTGGCATTTCCGGCCTTGTAACGCTGGCGGTCATACGCCTTAAAAGGGTCTGGCGTGTGGTGATCGCGCTGGGCATTCTGGTGGGCTATCAGCTGCTCCTGGATCATTTCCTTCTGGATAGCGTCCTGCATTCCTCCCACGGCGGTCTGCCCGGTTCGCTGGCCTGGAGCGCCATGCTCATCCTCTCCACGGTCATGGCGGACCTCTTTTATGAAAAGCAGCGCCTCGGCGGTTCCTACCTGCCCTGGCTTTTGATTGCTTTGGTCGTCGGAGTCATGGCAGCGTTCCTCGTCCCGGTCAGCAAGAACCGCGTCTCCCTCTCCTATGTACTGCTCTGCAATGCGTTCAGCGCCTTTTTGTTTTCCGTTTTCCATGCCTTTACCGCACGCGTGAAAAAAGGCGTCCCCTTCCTCTCCTGGTGGGGGATGAACCCGCTTTTCCTCTATGTGCTGCATCTCATCCTTACGGGCATCTTCTTCCTGCCGGACGTACCCTGGTGGTACTCCGAGGCGGGCCTTTTGCTTGCCTTCGGGGAGCTTGCCTTCATCTATGCCGTTTTAACGCTCGTTGCGTGGGCTTTATACCGCAAGCATGTCCTGATCGTTCTGGGCAGCCGGTGAGACGGCCGTCCTTCCTGTCATGCATGCTTTGGGATTGCCTGCCTTTCCCGTTTCATGATGGAGCCTGGTCTTGTATAAAAGGAAAAGGCCGTATGGATCTCTCCATATGGCCTAGTCATGAAATCACGGTCTGGCCGAACTGTCAGTTCTTTTGTACCTTCCGGCCCAGCTTGCCCATCAGCCATGCGATGACAAAACCTGCGATAAAGCAAGCTGCACACAGCACGATCTCCAGTGCAGTACCGGTGTATTGAAGGGGGATGATTGCGATCGTGGATGCGATCACAAATCCCAGGATGATATGGAAAGCCACGGCGTAATGCTTCTTGAATAAATTATCGATGAACCGGGCGGAGATGAATACGAAAAACACGAGCCCGATCGCCAGAGGGATGAGCACCTCGAGCGACAGGTTCGCGATACCGGCGGTCATGGGCTCGTACAGGCCGAGGAATATCAAGATGGAAGAGGAACTGAGTCCGGGCGCGACAAACGATAGGCCCCAAAACACCCCGCATACCAGGTACCATCCGATATTCGGCTGTATGGATATTTTCGTGCCGAATTGGAGCCAAAGCAATAAGCCAAGCATCAACACGGTGGTGATGACCAATGAGATCCACGCGCTTTTTGGCCGTCCTTCTTTTGCCCCCTGCTTGAAAAGCGAGGGGAGCATCCCTGCGATCAATCCGATAAACAGCCAGATCGCGATGCTGGACGAGGCTTTGAAAAGCATGTCCACCAGGCGTGCAAGCCCGATAAAGCCGATCAGCACACCGATGAGTACAGGCAATAACAGTTTGATGTGCGTCTTGAACGTACGGATCGGGTGCGCCAGCAATTCCATCAAAGGCTCGTAGACCCCGAATATGACGCAGAGCACACCGCCGCTGACACCCGGCAGGATCGCTCCGGTACCGATGATCACGCCTTGCAGCAGCTTGAAGAGCCATCGCCACAGCGTCATGGGGGGGGCGGCGGTGACTGGCTTTTCTTCCTTTGACGCATTTGGGGGATTTTTTTCATTCATTTTGATTTTCCCTTCAAAAAGTGATTTGCAGTACTTGTTTATATCGCTGAAAAGGACTTGTTTATTTTACCATTTGCGCCGGCCGGTTTCAAACCCAGGTATGGTTCTGAAGCGTTGGCAGGTTTTATTGCAGCTTCCCATACTGTATCCAGGCCGCGATATCCGATATTACCGCATTCGAGACCGCGATGGGTCTCGTCCCCAGCGGTTTTTGGATGGAAAAGGTGCCGTCGTCCTCCGAGAAAAAGTGCGTCAGCCCCGGGTATAGTTTATAGGTGACGTTGGCCTTCCCTGCCAACGCCTGCTTCCACCCGCCGAAGTCTTTTTCCGGGCTTGCCTGGACATCCTTGTCTCCCTGCAGGATCAGCATCGGCTTGTTGATGCCCCGTGCGATATCCCCGGCATTGTATTGCTGCATCTCCCAGTAATAGTATCCCGGCTGGGTGAATATCGTCGTTTTTTTGGCCTCTTCGGCGCTCATGGATGCCAGTTTCTCAGCGTCTGCCTTTAATGCATCGACTTGGGCTTGGTATGATGGTCTTTTATCCTCCGGCAGGGTTTGGATGACCGCCATGTTTTGGTCGTACTGGAGCTCCCACAGTTTTCGCGGGCTTCCCGCCAGCAGCGCCAGGCCGGCGAATCCCCCGCCGCTCATGTCGATGCGCGGGGCCAGCATCGCACCCTCGCTGTGCGCCACGAGATAGATCTTGGTTTTGTCGATTCGGCTGTCCTGCCTCAGCAGGTTTGCGGCTGCCACCGCGTCTTCAATGTATTCATGTTGCACCGTCAGCTCGTTAGCCTGCTGGGCTATCTTTGGCCCGTAGGTGAATGTGCGCTTGTCATAGCGCAGCACTGCGATCCCGCGCTCTGCCAGTCCCCAGGCGATATCGCGGAATGGTTTTCCCGCGTTTGAAGGCAATGTCTCGTCCCTGTCCAATGCTCCGGAGCCTTGTACGAGTACAACGGCTGCAAGCGGTGCTTTCGCGTCCTTCGGCAGCGTCAGTGATCCCGGCAGCGGCCAGTCTCCCCCCTTGCCTACCGTCACCGGTTCCTCGGCGATGGTATCCGGCATTTTGCTGGCGTCGGGTGCAGGCGTGGAGGTATTCGTGAAAGACGGCAGGATCTGCCCTGCGCCATGCGGGGCGGTATTGAACCAAATACCGGATACTTTGTTGCTCTTTGAGAAAACCACCTGCACCAGCAGGTTTGCCTTTTTGGAGGGGCACTGGACGATGATCGTTTCGTACCCTTTCAGCATCACGGCCGTGGCCTCCCCCACCGAGCCGAAATTGCCCGCCGTCTCGGCGCCGCGCTGCCAGATGGCCGGCAGCTGGTCCACCGGCATGGCCCGCTGCATGTTTGAGTCAAACGTATCGAAGGCTTCCTGCCAGTTCCCCGCAGCCATGTCCTCCACCAGCTTCTTTGCGATGGGGATGAGGGCCTCCTGCCTTTTTTTCGGCACTTCGTTGCTGCCCAGGGGGGATGCCTCCGGTTGGGTCGAGCACCCTGCAGTCAGGAAGATGGCCGCGATGAGTAAGGATACTATTTTAATCAGGTTTTTCATGTTCACTCTTTTTCAGCTCCGGTCCGGATTTTCTAAAGGAAGCGCTGATTGAATGAGGGTAATAATATTTGCGTGTCAATTTGGCTTTTCTAAGAAGCAGAAACGCTCAGCGCCGCAGGCATTATGCCCCTTAGCAATGCCGGCAAATTAACGCAAAGATATTTATCCAATAAATCAGCGCTGCCTTAACGTCCTTTATTATGCATCCGTTCCTGTATTTTCCGCAAGAGCGGAAAATGGCTGAACTGTTTTGGACCGTACACGATCCGTTTGGAAGTCGCTATTTTGTAATGCCGGCTTCCCCTTTTATTTTCCCGTTTCCGTTTTTGGTCACCAGCCAGATGCCCGCCAGCACCAGCGCCGCGCCCGCCATCTGCAGCCAGTACAGCTTTTCCCCGTTGATGAATACGCCCGCCAGGATGCTGACCACCGTGGTCAGGTTGGCAAACGTGGCCACGATGCTGGATTTTATTTTGGATACAGCGTAATTGAAGCAAAGGAATGCCACGATGGAAGATACCAAGCTCAGGTACAGCAGGCCGTACAGGGCGCCGGGATTCAGCGCGTCCGTGAAATAGTGCCCGATCCTTCCCTCGGTGCCGGCGATGGTGAGTCCGATGGTGTTGAAGCAGATTGCGCCTGCCCACATCATGATGAGTGTGATCTCAAAGGGCGTGCATTGCGCCGAGGCCTTCCGGGATAATGGATTGTAGAGCCCCGCAGTCAATACGGCGCCCAGCAGCAGCAGGTACCCCGTGATGCTGGATATATTCCCAATGCTGTCCTTGGCGAGGGTGATCAATAGCACGCCCGCCACTGCCAGCAGGATGGCCAGCCACTGCCTGCCCGCGATCTTCTCTTTCAATATGATCATCGAGAGGATGGCCACGGCGAAAGGGATGAGCGCGATCATCATGCCCGATTCCGAAGCGGAAGTGAGCTTCACGCCGAATGTTTCAAATACGAAATACAATACAGGCTCAGCCAGGGATATCAAAAGGATGCTTCCGATCTTTTTGAAGTTCAGTTGGACCTTCACGATGCGGGTCGCCACCAGCAGGCTCATGCACAGTGCTGCGATCAGGAAACGGATGCCCAGCAGCTGGAAGACCTCCAGGTGTTCCAGCGTCATTTTGGTGAAAAGGAAGGAGAAGCCGAAAATAACGGATGCCAGCGTGATCGCGCCGTACGCCAGCAGTTTTTCCTTCGGCTTTTTGGCTGTGTTGCCCTGCTCTTTTTGCGCCATGTTAAACCCTTTACACGATATCAAAAATAATAATTCAACCTCCATCGAACATGTCTCAATATAACATAATTCCGGATTTCAATAAATCGTCATTTCATTTTTCAGGATTGATGAATTGCAGTACCCTCGGCGACCCCGGCCTGGGCTTTAAAAAGGCAGCGAAAACGCCCCGCAAGAGGAGGAGAGGAACTTGCAGGGCGCTTTCGCGAATCATCTCATGGAGACTTGTACTCTTAATTAAGGTTTATGTACGGCTTTATGCCGTTGCAGCGTCCCCCAGCGGGATTACATTGCCCACCTGGGTCCTGGTGAGGACGTCCTCCATCTCATACCAGCCCACCCGGTTCTGGATGAACCGTGCCGCCCGGATGGCCCCTTCCGCAAAAGCCCTGCGGGAGAAGGACTCGTGTACGATGGTTATCCTTTCATATTCCCCCACCGCCAGCACCTCGTGGTAGCCGATATACCCGCCCGCGCGGACGGCATTGATGGGCACTTTGTTGTCACTTGTGCAGTTCAGTTCACATTCCAGCACCCCGGCGATGCGTTTGGCCGTGGCCGAGGGGGAGTCTTTTTTGTTCCGGTGGTGCATTTCGGTGATCTGGTAATCGAAGTCGGGCAGCCGGAGGGCCGCCACCTTGGACATGGACATCAGTACGTTCACGCCGATGGTCACATTGGGGGCATACACCATGCCAAAGGAATCGTCCTGCGCCAGCCCTTTGAAATAGGCCAATTCGCTGTCCGAGAAACCCGTGGTGCAGATGACCGCACCCACATGGTATTTGTGGCATGCGCGTATCAGCGCACGCGACGCGGTGGGGTTTGAAAAGTCGATGACCACGTCGATCTTGTTGGTCCGGAATACGTCCTCCGCATCGTCTATCGACCATGCGTAGACGCCCAGCGCCGGCAGCTGTGCGATCTCCCCGATATCCAGGCCGATCCTGTCGCTGTGCGCCCGGCACAGCCCCGCCGCCAGCTTAAGTTCGGGATGGTCCAGTATGGCTTTGGCTGTTTCCTTCCCGGCCCTTCCCAGTCCGCATAAGGCTACGTTCATGTGTCTAACCTCCTTTCAGGTTGTGCCGCCAGGCGTTGCCTTTTTGGGAAACAAAAAAGCGCCCGGCATTTGTCCAGCAGCGCAAAGAAAGGATAATGCATACAAGCGTGATGTGATGGAGATCACATCTTCCCTTCTGGACGCTTACGAGATTAGCTGACGGATTCGGGTTGAAGGTACCCTACCGGATAAACCGGATTCACCCCACGTTTTGGTTCTCCCGCTCCCCGCCTTGCCACGGCGGGGATTCAGCGCTGCATGTCAGGTAACATATTCTGTTTATATATTGATATTACGTTTGTTAAATGAATATGTCAATATTGTTAAGCAAAAAAAGTGTAAATATCTCGTAAACACCCTCCTTTCCCGCTTTTATGGCAATCAGCCAATAACAGCCTTTTGTAATATCAACCCGTAAGGCCTTGCATTTTCCGAACAGCCTTTTCAGCCCCGCCCTGGCCCAGCAGGATGGTGCGTAATTGGGCCATCCTCTCCTCATACCCCCGGTCAGTTTCAAACCCCTTTACGATGGAGGCGATAGTCGTGGCATCGAACCGGTCTGTTTCGATGCATACCCCGGTCCCGGTCGATGCTGCCGATGCGGCGTTGTACTTCCGTTCAAATACCTTGCCCGGGCAGACGATCTGGGGCGCGCCGTGGAGGATGCCCGACATGATGCTATTCTGGCCGCCGTGGTTGATGAAGGCGATGGCCCTGGGTAGCAGCGTGTTGAAATCATAACGGGGGGCGGTATGGATGTTGCCCTCGTCCGTGGGCCGCAGGTGCTGGGATGCTATATATACCTCATACCTGCTTGCGGCAAATGCCTCCTGCAGTACTTTCAGGGCTTTCTCCGGCGCGATGGTCCCGCTTCCCATGTAGCATACGATGGCGTTGCGCTTTTCGTAAGCTTCAGGGTGGGCTTCTCCCGTTTTCATGAGCGGGCCGGTAAATACCGCTTTGGGATCATCCACGGGTTCGAGCTCATGGCAGCTTGGGATAATTTTCAGTTCGGCCCAGTCGAAAAGTTCCAGTGCCGATTCGATCGGGGGCAGCTTGTTGTCCCGGATGAATGCGCGGAGCGCGCCGCTGAACTGCGGGTCGCAGGCATGGCTCTTTTGCACCGGGTAGCTGTAGCCGGTCACCGCCCTGATCCCCTCCATCCGCGCGGCGATCAGCGGCGTCAGCCGGAATTCGGAGTAAAGAATGTCCGGGTTGAATGTATTTATGGCGTTCCGGACGCATTGCACATCCGCCTGGATATACTTTCCCGCCAGCGCGCCTGCAAAAAGAAGCACCTCTTCAAAGCTGTGGACCGCCTTGCTTTGCTGTGCGCCGGTCTTTTGGGCCATTCGAAACAGGCGTTTCCCGATGAAGCCGGGTAATCCCAGCGGAGACGGCACGGGCGCGGGATAGTTGTGTATGCCTTCTACGGGCTTGTAATTGACGTCCTCCCCCGCGCAAAAAGCCGCTTCATGTCCCTGCCGCACCAGTTCCAGAGCCAGCGCCCTGGCCCTGGAAAAAGGGCCTCCTGTTTCCGCCATGGCGGACATCGGCGTGATGAGTACTTTCATGGATCTGTCCCCCGTATCAGAAATGATATCAGTTGATATTTCCCTGTCCTTTTCCTTTCTCCTCTGTGTTTCCGAAAATTTCTCTTGTTTTTTTGCTAAAACGGCGGCTCCTGCTGTTCGCCGGGGCCGCCGTTTGTATTCCGCAGTGATGTTCTAATCGATGGATTTGATGCCCAGCGTCTGCGCCAGATCGCAGTCGATCACGGTGACCTGCTTCTGCTGGATGTAGGCGTTCCACTGGTCTTTGGTATAGTAATATAATACATTTTCGTAATTCCCGGCTTTGGCACCATCCAGCTGTGTGGTTTCGATGAGGAAGTACTCCCCCGATCCTCTCCACGTCTCCAGAGCCACCTGCGCGTGCGTGGGGAGGATGAGCAACGCCGCGTGCATGTTTGTCGCCTGCAGCGCGGATGCCACCGTTACCGTGGTCTCGATGCAAAGCCCGCTGCGCTGTTTGATTACTTCTGCCGGCGTAGCCACGCGCTGGAGGTTGGTGCCCGAGGAGGAGAAGGGTGTCGCCACGTATTTGACGTCTTTTGCAGCCGCCAGCGCGTTCATGATGGCTGCGGCCTGGGTGGCCGTCACGTTGGAATCCTGGTATCCCTGTACGCTTTGGTACCCGCCGATGAATGTGATATCGCCTTGCGTGATCGCGTTGATGGAATCGGCGGCGGCGCGCAGCAGCTCTTTGACCTCCGCTGCTTCCGGCGTCACCCAGGCAAGCACATTCTCGTAGTATGGCGTGTCGTCGTCTGCTGCCCACTGCATGTCGTAACGGGAAAGGATCTTCAGGGGTTTTGTCTCCTGCAGCACGGGTTTGCCGCTGTCAATATCCGTGACCGAGATATTGATCTGCGCGTCCCTGGAGGATTGCAGCGATCTGGCCGCGCCTTCCAGCAGCGGCGGATGGATCTTGATCTGGGTCTCGGCGCGCCCCAGCGTCACTTTCTGTTCATATTTCTGCGTGAATTCGGGGATCTCCACGCTCACCAGCACATCAGCCGGCCCGTTGTCGCTCCATGCGCTGAGGTATACGATATAGTCCAGTGAACGGTAGTTGGCAGGGATGATGGTGTCCTTTGCTTCAAAAGTGCAGTTGATTTTTGCGTTTTGCAGTTCTCCTGTCAGCGTGGAGGGCAGCGCCTCCAGCGCCACCCCGGCCATATCTCCCCGCGTATTTTTCTGCAGGGCTGCGGCATTGGTCTCCACCCAGGTCTGCATCGCTTCAAGGAACGCCTTGGTCTGTGCCACATCCCCTTCGATCTTGCCCTTGCGCCGGTCAAATCCTTTGGAGGACTCATCCGTCAGCGTGTTGATCTGCCGCATGATCACGTTCAGGCGGTACATGCCTGAGTTCAGGCGGAGCGGGTCGTTGATCTGGGCGCTGGCCATCATGTAATCCAGGTCTTCCTTGCAGTCCGCTATCGCGTCGTTGAGCCCCGCATGCAGGTATGTGAGGAAGGTGGGGGGCGTGATGGCTTTCATCTGTTCGTTCACGGATGAGAATACCTGCGATACCTGCCCGTAGTCGGAGTTGGATAGGTTCGCCATCGGTTTCATTGCCTGCACCAGCGTCAAGGCATAGCCCATGATGCCCTGGAGCTCGGCGATCACATCGTCTGCCTTGCTGGCGCAGCTTTTTTCCGCCTTTGCATATTGTGTCATGACCTCCGGCGTACCTGCCCCGGCTTCATGCTGCAGGATGGGTTTCAGGGTGTCGCGTATCCCCTGCAGCCGGTCTGCTGCCGCCTGCATTTGCGTCTCATCCTCCATGTTGGCGTCGGTGATGAAAGCGGCGGTATCCTCCATGGCTTTGCTTATGGTTTCGATATTCGCCTTGCTCTGTGTGAGGAAACCGTTTGCCTCCTGCCTGGTCAGGGTGCCGCCTGTTATCTTAGGTCCGGTTAAATTGATGCATCCGCATAACAGGACGGCCATGCCCACCGCAGCCACTGCAAAAAAGAGCTTGTTCTTGTATGTTCCTGCCATGATGCCCTCTCCCCCTAAATATGAATGATGCCTATTCCAATTATAATGGATAAGAGAAGAATTTTATAACATTCTTCAACACCGTATGATCTCTTCAAACGTGGGCCGTGAAAAGGCTGCTCACATGGGACATCAAAAGAGGGATACTGTACGGAGAAAGTGTTTCAACCAGGGAATAAATCAGTCCTGACTATTCCACCTTCATGGTCTGCAGCAGCGTGTCGATATCTTTTTTCCCAGCATCGTCCGTGTAGACCGCATTGATGATGAGCAGGTACCCGTCGATGGCCTTGGTGTAGATCTCGCGTGTGACGTCTATCCCCGCTACCTGCACGTCTATTTTGGAGGTTGCAAAGTCTGCGTTGCCCAGTTTCACCAGTGATACGGGGGAAAAGGTCGCGGTCTGTGCGGGCATTTTGGTGGCGCCCAGTAGCAGGGCCAGGTAGTCCTCTTCCGTGCTAGCAAAGACGTTGCCGAAGGCGCCCAGCATCTGGGCGGTCATGCTTACCGATGCGTTGGCCTGCTGCCCGAAAGCGCTGCTGGACGCGAGGAAAAGGTTTGCCGTCCATGCCTTTGCCTGCTCGGCCTGCCTGAGCAGTTGCGCGTTGTCCCCTGCTGCGGCGGCATTCTGCGCATCGATCAGTTGCTGCATCTGCGCGTCGGTATAGGCCGTCCACTGCTGCGGTATCGTTACGGAAAAATCAAAATAATCGTTGGTGTAGGTTTTTTCTTCCCATCTTCCCATCGCGTTGACCAGCACGGTGTTGCCGATGGCTTCCCCGGTGGCGCAGCCTGTGAGGAGGATACAGATCATGCTGGCGGCTAAGATGGCGGCGATCGCTTTTTTCATTTTCCCTCCGTGTGATGCCCGTGGATTTTGATTATGTACATGGCCGGGTTTTACGGTCTTGGACTGGAATTGCTTTATGCTTGTTCGGCGGGGAATGTGATGGATGCCACCATTTGCTCCAGTTCCTTTTTTTCCGCATCGGTCTGCCATATGGTACAGATGATCAGTGCGTAGCCCTTTTCCAGCATCGCATAATACTTTCTGTACTGGGTTGCGCCCTGCTTTTGGATGCTGGCTTCGGTGCTGAAAAATCCCCTGTCGCCCACTGTTTCCTTATCGATGGCGCCAAAGGTCATCTCCTTGCTGATGCCCCTTGCATGTTCCTGCATGGACCTGAGGTAGTCCTCCCCGGTCCCGATGAGGAAATTGGCCGAGTACGGCATCTTCTCCGCTGCGATGGTGATGCTGGGGTTGGTGCCGATGAATCCCTCGGGGTACTTGTTGGCATAGGCCAGGTAGACTGTATTCTCCAGGCTCATCTGCATCTGCCCACGTGTCTGGTCGTCCACCGGGGCCGCCAGGATGTGTGTCGTAGCTTCCTGTACCATCCGGGCATTTTCGGTGGCGTTCCATCCTTCCGGGATACTCACGGTCATGTTGAAGTAGGTATTGCTGTATATGCCCTTATCAAGTTTCCCTGCCGCTGCAACATCACTGGTATCCGCCCCCGGCTTGGGTATGCAGCCCGCACACAGCAGGCAGACGGCTGACAGGAAAAAGACGATGGCGGCGGTTTTACACCTCAATTATATCTCCCTTTCACTTCACGCGGGCATTCCTTTGGCGGTTAGCCCTTATTGTTTATTATACCATGCCATACCGATTTATCCACTGCGGGGATGCCAAATTAGCGCTTCGGATGGCCGGCAATGCAGCAGCCAATATGAGAAAGACACCGGTTTTTAATAGAACCGGTGTCTTCGCGCCCTGCTCCGGATAAATATTACTGCTTGTCGATGTCGATACTGCCTGTTTTCGTTTTTAGCTGGACTTTGGTGCCGCCGTCGTTGTAGGTGCCGCGTATCTCGTCGCCCAGCCGCACGCCGCCCCCTGCGGTGATCTCGCCGTAGAGCTTGAAATCGGTGCGGATACGCCCCGTGTTCGTCGCCGCTTCCAATGTGAAGGGCAGGTCGGGGATCCGCAGGCGGATGGAGCCTGTATTGGTATGGATGGAGGTCTCCGCCATTTCCGTCATGTCCGCGTTCACGCTGCCCGTGCCTCCGCTCACCCGCAGGATGCCCGAACATTCCTCCAGCTGTACGCTGCCCGTGCCCGATTCGATGTCGATTTTTTCGGCATGGATGTTCCGAAGGGCCGTGCTCCCGGTGCGTACCATGCATTTGGCGGTTTTGGTCTGGACGTTGGCCGCCTCGATCTTCCCGGTATTGGATTTGAGCTCCAGGCTCTCCAGCTGCCGGTTCTCGCAGTCCACCTCCACCGCGCCCGTGCTCGTCTGCACGTGCAGGGTTTTGGCCCCGATTCCCAGCCGTACGATGCCCGTGGAGTTTTCCACGCTCACGTTCCCCAGGTTGAATCCGGCCATGTTCACCGCGCCGGTATGGGAAGCGATATCGATATCCCCGTCGAAGCTGTCCGGCAGCCGGATGATCAGTTCATACATGTTCAGCGGGCCCAGCACCCAGTTTTTGATCTGCATGGTGATATCCAGCAGCTCCGCATCGTTTTTCACGTCCAGCGTGTAGCTGGTGGGAAGCCCCACCCCCATGAGTTCCAGTGAAGGCGTGATGGAAGGCTTCACGGTCAGTGAAGCGATGTCGGTGGAGATGCGGACCTTTGTGACCCCGGAAAAGTCCAATGCCTGTGTTTTCAGTATGCCCATGAAGCTGAAACCTCCCTTGAAAGAATGATTGCTGCTTAGTAGCTAGGATATGCCGCGGGTTTCCTTAATAGTTCTTTAATATATTATAACACTACGCCGGTCAGCTTGAAACAAGTTTCCCATCTTTGGCAAAGTTAACTTTTTACAGGTCGTCCCCCGGGATAAAGGCGCAAGGCAGTCCTTTGGAACCGCCTTACTATTTCATTCCATGCCGTAGCTTCGGCATGTACATTGTTTTCCCCTGTTGGGAGGGTGCGGCTGTCGGCAGGACCGGTAGCCGCACCCCATATGAATACGGATGAATGCTTTGGCATCGCGCAGCGGTGGTTATCGCTTTTCGATCCGCACGCTGCCGGTGCTCGCGCTCAGGGTGATCATCGGGCCGCCGTCACCGTACTGGCCCTTGATGTCGTCGCCGATCCTCACGCGTCCCTTGCCGGTGATCTGTCCCATGATGGTGAAATCGCTGTTCACGCTGCCGGTGTTGGAGTGGGCGTCCAGGCTGAATCCCTTGTCCGGGATGCGCAGACGGATGGAGCCGGTGGTGGTGTTCAGTTTGATGTCGCCAAAGTCCACCATGTCCGCCTCGATGCTGCCCGTGCCGTTTTCGGCAGTCAGTGTGCCTGAGCAGCCCGTCAGGATGACCCTGCCGGTCGTAGCGTCGGCTGTGAGTGTTTTGGCTGTGACGTTTTCCATTGTCACGCTGCCGGTGTGGTTGGTGCAGGTCACGGTATCCGCGGATTTGATGTTGGCCGCGCGCACCGAGCCGGTGTTTGCCTTCAGTTCCACGCTCTGGTAGTCCCGGTTGCCGCCTTCGAGACTTACTGCGCCTGTGCTGGCCGTCGCCGTCACGGTTTTGGCACCCACGTCCAGGGTTACCCTGCCCGTGCTGCTGTTGACGAGTACGTTGTTCAGGTTGAAGCCCGCCATTTCGGCTGCGCCTGTGTGGGATTGGATCTCCACGTCCCCGTTGAAGGATTCCGGCATCCCCACCGTCAGGTGATAGTCATTCAGTGTCCAGGAAAAATACGGGGGTTTCACTTTCATGGTGATATCCAGTTCACCGCCGCTTTTTGCCACAGTCAGTTCCGCGATATCCGGCACGCTCACACCCGAAAGGTTGGCCGTGGGATTGTCGCTGGGCGTCACTTTGAGCTCCGCGATGTCGCTGGAGATTTTCACCTTGGTTACGCCCGAGAAATCGAGCTGTTCCGTTTTGTTCACATTGACGCGGGGCCCGTTGTCAAACAGGTTTTTCGCCCCGGTTCCGAAGTAGATGGCCGCCGTGATCCCTGCGCCGATGAGGCATACGCCCAGTACCGAGCACAGTACGATGATAAGAGTCTTTTTCATTTCAGGATTCCCTTCTTTCAAATATTTTCTTGATGGACGAAAGTCCATTCAGTATCCCTTTGTTCATCGGCTTGAATGCCGAAAGTCCCAGTACGAAGAGCAGTACGCCCAGTGCGATCAGGAAAACCCCCGCGAATATGCACAGGATCAGCAGGGCCACTCCGCCCGCAAACATGGACGGGATGGCTGCGGCTGCGATCGTTGCGATGCCGCCCAGGCCGATCCCCGCTCCGATGATGAGCAGCAGGATCACCAGCGTGTATCCGATGATGCTCGGCAGTACCACGCCCAGGAATGAGAGCACCCCTGTACCCGTGGCCGCCGAAAGAGCCCTTGCGATGTCCCTGGGTTTTTTGGTTTCCTGGGCAATCTCTATTTTGGAGACCGCGCAGTATTGCTTGCCCAGCTTCCGGGGGTCCCCCAGCCTCTCCGAGATCTCGTCTTCGCTTTTTCCTTCGCCCATGGCATAGTCGAAATGTTCGGCTATCTCCGCCACGATCTCGTTCTTCTCTTCCTCTTTAAAGCAGCCCTTCAGTCCGCTCTCCAGCAGTTTCAGGTATTTGTCCTTTTTCATTTAGATCTCACCTCCTACGAGCTTGTTCACAGCCTCCGCGAATTCCAGCCATTCCGTTTTTAGCCCCGCGTAAAATTCCTCGCCCTTCTCAGTGAGCGTGTAATATTTGCGGGGTGGGCCTTCGCTGGACTCCTTCAGGTAGGTGGTGAAGTATCCTTCCGTCATGAGCCTTCTGAGCAGTGGATATATCGAGCCTTCCGACATGTCGAAGTGTTTGCATATTTCCATCACCATCTCATACCCGTACCGGTCCCTTACCTTCAGCAGCGCCAGTACGCACAGTTCCAATACGCCTTTTTTGAATTGTATGTTCAAGGCCGTCCCTCCTTTCAAAGCAATGTATCTGTCCTTGACATGTACATAATAACACACGCTATTGTATAATGCAAGGTACTAAATTATATTTTTATTGAATTTTTTTATTCTGAAAAAGCAGCAACCCCTCCGCATCTTGGAAGGGCTGCCGCATTTGAAAATAATCGGCCGCTCCTACCTGCCGAATACGTTCATCAGTGCGTGGATCAGGATGGCGCTGTATGTGTTTCGCGTCTTCCAGCGGAGGAATCCGGCCATGGCGCCAAATACCGCGCCGATGAGCACCTTCATCAGCATGATATTGGCCATTCCCGCACCGCCCGTTCGCAGGTAAACGTCGGCGGCATACCCCAGGTGCCACAGCGCAAACATCACGGTGGTAGTGAGATACACAGCCCACTCCTTTTTGAGATGGCTTTTCAGATAATTCCATATGTATCCCCGGAATATCAGCTCTTCAAATATGGGTATCACGATTATTGAATGCAGTGTGTTGAATATGGCGTCTTCGGCAAATCCGGCGATGATAAGGCCCGAAATCATGGCTGCAGTGACCAGTATCAGCAATACCAGGCATACGGTCTTCCCCCATTTCGGCGCCCGGGAAAGGTCCAGGTCCAGTTTCACCCTGTTTGCTTTGAAAACAAACCATAATACCGCGCCCAGGATGATGAAGGAACCCGTGCTGGTGATATCCAATGCTGTTGGTGCCGTACCCGTCGCCTGTGCTGACCCGAATATGATCCCGCTCCGTACAGCCTGTATTATAATAAGGTATATGGCCGTAAAAAGGACCGGTTTGATTCGCCGGTCCGGGTGATGAATGGTCTCCATTGTTATTCTCCCAGGAATGGTAATAGTACGCATCGGTCTTCAATTCTGATCGTATCAATGAATATCCGGATACCCTCCCGGTACGTCCGCAGGTACCAGCCGTCCTGCACTTGCGCATATGTGTCGCTGGCGTTGTCCGTTTGGATATTGGCCGGTTCGCTTCCTTCCACCGCATGGCAAAGTGAATCCTCGGTCTTCCTGAAAAGGTCGTTGTTCCGGGTGAATTCATACCGGATCATCCCGTTTTCGTTATCTATCCGGACCAATCCGTATTTCTCATTCAATGCATCCATGATGCCCAGCATCGTATAAGATTGTCCGGTATAAGTAGTGCTGTCTGAATACATAACCTGGTACGTATACCGCTTCCCGCGCAGTACCGTATCCCACGGTCTCCCGTCGTCCGGGTCCATTCGCGTTACGGTCGTGATCCCGCCCTCTTCCATTGTCTCCTGCGCTTGCTGCAGTAGGTCACCGTCGTTTTGCAGCATTTCTTTGCTCTTATCCATCCAGTAGCTGCTGTTGCCGATGTTGAAGTGGCTCGCGGAAAAGTTCCCCGCTATGAAGAGCGCTCCCCACACCAGCCCGGCGATCAGCGCCAGGTATATCACGCCGCCAGCGGTGATCAGTGCGATGCCCCATCCCGGGAACTTTCTCTTTATTGTTTCCATTGTTTTTCTCCTTTCGACCCATCTTTACGTGATGGAGTACGCGTAATGCCATCCCTCGCCTATTTCGATTACAAAGTTGTAGTCCGTCACGCCCGGCCTGCTTCCCCCGGTGTACACCAGCATGTCCCCCATACCGTAGGCAAATCCCGGCGAGTAAGTGAAGTGGTATTCGGTGGCCTGATCCGTTTTCCGGATGGATACTACGCCGTACTTTGCCGCCAGTTGGTCTGTACATTCCGTCAGTTCCTCCGCCGCCTGGATGCTGCGGTTTGGTCTCGCAGGCAGCCTGCTGGTATTGCCGGGAATGGTCTTATCAATGAAAAGGCCTTGTTTTTCGATTCGTACCGGTTGGTATATATCGATAGAACGTATCCCGGTTTCGGCTAGAAATATTTGAATGCGTTCCAGCAGCCCCATGTCGTTGGCCAGCATCATCCTGCTCCGCGCCAGCCAGTACTCCCAGTCCCCCATGTGCTCCGGCTCCTGTGCTGTATTCAGTGGAGAGAGTGCCTGATTCATGTCTGCATTTTCCTTTCACTTTTAGATATACTAGATGATTTTCAGTAGGACCATGATCACGACCGGCAGCGCGGCCGCCGTTATGGTGATGAGGAATTTCGCCCATATCGGCATTCCCCTTCGTTTTTCCGTCATTCTCACGATGTAAACCTCCCTTGTTCCCTGTGTCTCGTCCCGCGGACGTCCAAATGTCTCCCGCAGGCTTAATTCATAATTCTCAGTTTTCGATTTATTAACCCCCGCAGGGCAATTGAATCTGTCCCGCAGGGACTCCGCAACTATTAACTATTAACTGTTAACTGTTAACTATCAACTATTCTCCCTGTGTTCCCTCGTCCGGCACAAATTCGAGTATGTCCCCCGGCTGGCACATCAGCTCCCTGCACAGCGCCTCCAGCGTGGAGAAGCGTACCGCCCGCGCCCGGTTGTTTTTCAGGATGGACAGGTTGGCAGCCGTGATGCCGATGCGTTCGGCCAGCTCGTTCACGCCGATCTTCCGTTTTGCCATCATCACATCTATATTTAGAATGATTGCCATAGGCTCCTCCTCCGCTTCATATCGTCAGGTCGTTTTCTTCCTTGGTCTCGGCCGCCCTGCGGAAGACGTCCTGCAGTACCTTGGAAAAAAGCCCGATCATGAAACATACAAAAGCGATGAAAAGCGTCCAGTAGGAGCCGTAGTAAAAGGTCTTCCCGAAAAAGAGAAAGCCTTCGATGAGGGAAAAAAGTGCGATCCTGCGCAGCGCGTTCACGTTCCTGCGGTCAAAGGTAAGCCCTTTCTCCAGCCTGCGGTAGATCCTCCCCGCATCCCATACCATGACGAGGAAAAAGATATCCACCACGTACATGAAAGCCATCAGGATGCCGTAATCCTCTTTCAGCGTGAGTCCGAAGTCGAAAAGCGGCGGCATGTACAGGTTTAGTCCCGTTTTGTATACGATGGGCAGGATAAAAGGCAGTGAGATGGCAAAGGCGATGCCGATGATAAACAGGATATCAAATATGATGCGTGTTATTTTGGCAGCAGCCGTCATTTTGACCTGCGCGTGTACGCTTTTCTCCATGTATAGACCACCTCGAATTCATTTTTTCTTATATTACCACAGATGCATATCGATTATCAATATGTTTTATTCGATTATTAATATATTCCCTGGTTTGAGGATCTGCTACTGCCGGCGAAAACTTTTTTGATAATATTGAATATAATGTTTTACACATGTCGAAAATGGTGTTAGAATGAGTGACGGAAAAGTAATTATTTTTCGATATTGACTGAAATTCTGTTCATTTAGGAGGTGAAACGGCGTGGACGCAGACCCTTGCCCTGATGGTAACCCTTACTCGTGCAATATCGCGATTGCGGGCTCTTCCGCCATGCCGTGCTTCATCTAGCATTTCTTAGCGGAGCGCCCGGAAAATAGTTTTGTTTCTGGAGGTGTTTCGCATGATCGAGATCTACAAGACGGTCGGTGTAAACTTCCCGGCAGCCGGTAACGGCGATGACGGCAGCGCGTTGGATAATATCAAGCGCGATCTCATCCGCATCCCCGATATCGAGGAGCATGCCTGGGTCAATATCACCGCGCCCACCGAGGAGGAGCTCAGGGACGTTAGTACCCGGCTGGATATCGAGATGGATTTTCTCAGGGCCGCGCTGGACGAAGAGGAGCGTGCCCGTATCGAGACGGATAACGGGCAGACGTTGATAGTGGTGGATACGCCCGTCGTCGAGCGGGACGGCAAAAGCATCATCTACTCCACCATCCCGCTGGGCATCATCATCGTAAAGCATTATATTGTGACGGTATGCCTGCGCGAGAATACCATATTGGATGAATTCTCCTGCAACGCCGTGAAATCATTCCTCACGCAGTACCGCACGCGTTTCGTGCTGCAGATGCTGTACCGGAACAGCATCCGTTTCCTGACCTACCTCAAGCATATTGATAAACTGAGCAATAAATATGAAGCGGACCTGCACCGCTCCATGAAAAATAAAGAGCTCTTTCAGATGTTGCGTCTCGAAAAGAGCCTTGTCTACTTCTCCACCTCCCTCAAAGCCAATGAAGGGGTACTGGAAAAGCTGTCCCGCCAGGAGCGGGTGAAAAAGTATCCCGAAGATGCCGAGCTGCTGGAAGACGTCATTATTGAAAACAAGCAGGCCATCGAGATGACCAATATCTACAGCAACATCCTGACCGGCACGATGGACGCTTTTGCATCGGTCATATCAAATAACCTCAATATTGTGATGCGGATCCTGACGTCCGTCACCATCGTGCTCGCCATCCCCACCATGGTCTCCAGTTTCTTCGGTATGAACGTCGCCATGCCCCTGAGCGCAGATAGTCCCTGGTCGTTCCTCATCATCGTGGGCATCGCCATATCCCTGTGCGCGGTGGTCACCTTCGTCCTTTTCAAAAAGAAAATGTTTTGGTGAAACATCCGTTATTTGAACGTCATCTGTTAAAAAGGTAATCAAATAAAAAACATTAAATACGTCATTTCTGGCGGCGTGTACACGCGACGCGCCCGGAGAATGCTCCAGTGGAGCATTCTTAGCGGAGCGGATGACACCATGCATACAGGTTTGCGGTGAGCAAACCTGTATGTGTAAACTCAAAAAAGTGGCGCGCCACTTTTTTGATTCACGGGGGCTCCTTTTATTTTTGTAATTGTTCTTCCAATCCGTTTGATATATTATTAAAGAGTAAAGGTTTCACTTCATTTTCATCGGGTAAGGAGGGTTGAGCCGTATAAAGGGCAGTTCCAAGGTACACCCGCCATCATTTATTATTTTCGTCAATGCAGTTTCGAACGCCCTTTATCAGCAGGTAAAATGAGAATAGTCATCGTCATCGACCAGTATGACAACGAAAACAACGGTACCACGGTGTCGGCTGCCCGTTTTGTTTCCCATCTGCGCGCACGCGGGCACGAAGTGCGCATCTGCGCCACAGGGAAGCCGGGTCCCGACAAGTACGTGATGAAGACGCACATCTTCCCCATTATCGACCCGCTCATCAGCAGCCAGGGGATGCAGTTCGGCAGGGCCGTGGAAAGCGAATTGCGAAGGGCGTTTGAGGGTGCCGATATCGTCCATCTCTACCTCCCTTTCCGGCTGGAGATGCGTGCGCGGGAGATCGCCGAAGAGATGGGCATCCCCTACATGTCGGCCTTCCATTGCCAGCCTGAGAACGTCACGTACAATATCGGTATGAAGTACCTCACCCCCCTGGCCCATGGTCTATACTGGTGGTTCAGGCACCGGTTTTACCGGTATGTGAACCACATCCACTGCCCCACCAAATTCATCGCGGGCCAGTTGGAGGCGCACGGCTACGCAGCGGAGCTGCATGTCATATCCAACGGCGCGGATGAGGCATTCCGTCCCGTGCAGGTAGAAAAGCCAGCTGGGTGGCAGGACAGATTCGTCGTCATGATGATCGGAAGGCTCTCGCGGGAAAAGCGGCAGGACCTCATCATCAAGGCCGCCATGCGCTCCAAATACAGTGGAAGGATTCAGCTTGTTTTTGCAGGCAATGGCCCAAGGAAGAAATACTATGCCCGTCTGGGCAGGAAACTGGAGAATCCCCCTGTTTTCGGTTATTACAGCAAGGATAAGCTTATCCAGCTTATCAACCAATGCGACCTGTATGTG
The DNA here is from genome assembly GCA_023454175.1 of Bacillota bacterium. Classification (GTDB taxonomy): domain Bacteria; phylum Bacillota; class Clostridia; order Christensenellales; family JAEXRW01; genus JAEXRW01. The sequence continues at coordinate 50,380 of JAEXRW010000005.1, forward strand.
CACGCCGCCGAGGCGGAGATCGAAGCCATCTCCTGCATCGAGGCGTTTTCCTGCGGCCTCGTGCCTGTCATCGCCGATTCGAAACTCAGCGCCACCCCGCAGTTCGCGCTTTCCGCCAATAACCTGTTCAGGAATAAGAGCGTATCAGATCTGGTGAGGAAGATGGAGTACTGGATCGAACACCCCGCCGAAAAGGAAGCTGTGGGAAAGGAATATGTGGAATACGCCCAGCAATACAGGGTCACCCGTTCCGCCGAAAAGATGGAGGAGGTATACCGCCTGGTCATAGCGGAGCATCAGGAGTCCCGCAAGCGCGCGGAGGTCCCGGAATACGAACCTGTGGAGTTGCTGGAGGACGGTTTCGAGGAAGAGGAAGAGCCCACGTTCGCCGGGGAACATTGACGTGCATAGCTGAATGGATATCTGCCTGGGGAGAGCGATAAAATGCTCTCCTTTTTCGTTGGATGATATTACCGCTGTGCCCGCCCTTATCCCTTTTCCGGATTATTACGATATAAGGATATGAAATGCTGGATTTGGTGCCTTGGGGATGGGAGGTGAGAGCCATGACGTATAAGGAACTGATCGGCAATATCCGCAACAGCAACGCCTGGTATTATAATAATTATGAAGGATTGTATGTCAATAAGATCGACCTATCCCTGCTCATCCGCGAGGACAGGGCTTTTAAACCCGTTCAATACAGCGGCAAATGGCTTTCGGCTGTGATGCGCGACCCCGCGCCCAAAGTCTTCCGGAAAAGGTTTGAGGTGGTCCATGGCGCGATGCCTGTCCATGTCGTCCACGCCCTGGAATTCATGGAGGAGGAAGCCTCGTTTGACCTGCAGGCCACGCTTCCGCTGAAAGGCGCCGGAAACAACCATGTGATTTATATCCCCGTGCCCGATGAATACAGGCCTCAGGTCGTGCATATGGAGGACCTGAGCATATGCAGGGTACTCAGCCGTTTTAATCCGAGGTTTGACCGCTATATGGAGCGTACGGACCTCAAGATCGTTGAATTCGTGGAGTAATACATTCCCGTCAAAAGCGTTGAAAACCAGGGCCGGCTTTAAGTCGGCCCTGTTTTTTTTGCTGGATGATTATTGCGGTTTGTTCTGGTTTTGTATGATCTCGATGAATAAACTTACGACCTTGGGATCGAACTGGCTTCCGGCAGCGGATTTCAATTCTGCGATGGCATCCTTGATGGACATGGCCTTACGGTACACCCTGTCCTGCGTCATGGCGTCATAAGCGTCCACCACCGATAGGATGCGGGAGAGCAGGGGGATTTGTCTCCCTCTGAGGCCCTGCGGATAGCCGTTGCCGTCCCACCGTTCATGGTGTGTCAGGATATATTCCGATATGTGCGAAAGCTCCACCGCGGATAGGGCGATCCTGCATCCCGTTTCGGGGTGCTTCTTCATCTCCGACCATTCTTCTTCATCCAGCGGCCCGTTCTTGTTCAGGATCCTGTCGTCGATCGTGATCTTCCCGATATCATGGAGCACCGCAAACAGCTCGAGATCGTTCTTCTCATTTTCCGAAAGGTTCAGTTCCAGTGCGATCATCATGCACAGGTCGCGCAGGCGGGAGGTATGCGCCTCGGTCTCATGGCTTTTCTCATACAGCGTCTTCTTCATGGAGGCGATGATGGAGCTGTGTGTGCTCCTGCTTTCCAGGAGTTTTCGCTTGTACATGGAGTCTTCAGCCGATTTGAGCACGCTCCGCAGGCTCCGTTCATCCGTATCCTTTGTGGCGTATCCCAGGGAAATGCTCGTGATGGTGTTGCCCGAGGTGTGCTTGCACTCCTCGCAGATCCTGTATATCCTTTCGCAGGTCTGGGCGGCATCCTTCGTGTCCGCCTCCGTCAGGATGATGACGAATTCATCCCCTCCCCATCTGGAAAGGATATCTCCGGGCCGCAGCGCCTGCTTTACGATATTGCTGATGGTGACCAGCAGGTTATCTCCCTCTTCATGCCCGAATACGTCGTTGGTGATCTTCAGTCCGTTGACATCCCCCATGATGATGGAAACTGGCCGCTTCCCTTCCGCTTCCAGCCGCTCCAGTTCCTTTTCGGCATAAACGCGGTTGTACACGCCTGTAAGGATATCGTGGTTGCTCAGGTGGTTGATGGCTTCCTGTTGCCTTTTCTCTTCGGTCACATCCCTGAAGGCCAGTACCACGCCTACCGTCTTTCCCTCCCTGTTTTGGATCGGTGCGGCGCAGTCGGAGATGGAGAGCATCGTACCATCCTTTGCACGCAGTGCGGTATGATAGGCCATCTCCACGATTGTATTCGTTTTCAATACCCAATCCGCCGGATTCCTTGCCCTCTCTCTAGTGGTTTCATCAAAAATGTCAAATACCTCGGCCAGGTTTTTGCCCTGCGCGTCGGTCGCTTTCCAGCCCGTCAGGTTCTCCGCCGTTGTGTTCATCATCTTGATGATGCCGTTTTGATCGGTGGCGATGATTCCGTCCCCGATGGACCGCAGTGTGATATCCAGCGTCTCCTTCTCCTCCTGCAGCAGCACGGATGTCCGGTATAGCTCGTCATTGGTCTCCTCCAGCAGCAGGTTGTTTTCCGAAAGTTTTTCCTGTGCCTTGCGGATGTTCTGCGCCATGATGGTGAAAGCGCCGGCCAGCTGCCCCAGCTCATCGTTAGACGCTATGTCTATTGTCACGTCCAGGTTCCCTTGGGAGAGTTCCACCGCGGCGTTTTTGATCTTTGTCATCTTGGATGTGGTCGCCCGGCCAAATGCGTGCGCTGTGATCAGCCCCATTAAAAAGATGGCCACCGAAACTGCTATGACATAATTTCTTAAGGTGTTAAGGTCCGCCAGCATCTCGTTCACCGGAGGTGTTGCCGCGATGATCCAGCCGTTATCCAGCCTGTGGTAAGCCATGATCTTTTCGATCCCATTGAATGTGTACCGCACTGTGCCGGTACCGTCAGGATCGTTTTCTATCTGGTCGTTTACGGCGTCCATATCCTTGTTGGCTCGCAGGTTTTTGATGGAAGGCACCGGATGGTAAAGTACATTGGAGTCCCTGTCAAAAAGGATATAATAGCCTGTGTCATATATTTTTAGCCTGCTGATCTGCTCCCTCAGATCATCGAAATAAAAATCCGAGCCTACCACGCCCAGCGTTATCCCGTCTTTCTGGATCCTTCTGCTGTACGTTACGAGTGTTTTGTCCCAATTCTTCCAGTAGTAAGGGGCTGTCCAGATTTCCCCCTTTTCATATGCTTCCTTCCACCATTCATCCACAAAGACGCCTGCATCTGCGATGTCGTACTCGGGCACTTCCACAAGCCCGTCATTCTCTTGATGAAAGGATATCAGGTGTGTGCCCCCTGTTGTCCGTGGATCAAAGACGATCCATCCGCTCTTCATGCCCTTGATCCGGATCTCATTTTTGATGATCGGACGCAGTGTGTTTTCGTATTGCTCCATCCTGATATCGTTGTTTGCCACATCATTCAGATCGATGCTGGTCACCGCCAGGTTTTCCAGGGTATCGCTGAATTTCAGGATGGCATCGATTTCGTGATTGATGCCTTTGGCTGTGAGTGAGACGTTTTCTATCAACGCCTTTTCGGATTCTTTTACGATGATGCTCTCGGCGCCAAAATAGAAAATACAGCTGGTCACGGTGATAGCAAGCACCATGAATCCGATGATATATAGTATGAACCTGGTGGATATGCGGTTTGAGACTTTCTTGTGCAAAAGGTCAGAAATCTTCAAATATTTTCACCGTTTTTTCTTTGATGCATGCTGAAATATCCCCCAAATAATATCGTGCTTTTCTTTGAAATTGTTCATCAATATGGCATTTTTCCACAGATAATATCAACGGTATGATTAGAAGTGAACACTGCCCCTCCATGGGCCTTTCACCTGATGGGTTGGGAATTATACCCATTCTTCGATCTGCGTAAATTCCCTTTCTTGGGGGAAGGATAAGTAAAATTTTCGGGGGTGAGAATATGGCAAAGAAAAGCAGCAGGAGTTCTTATACAGTTCACCAAAATGCCGCCTGGGCCAAACCCGAACCGGCGGAGCCTGTACAGGGCAGATCCTCCGGGAAAAAGGGATAGTTGCGGATAGGGACCCCGTGCCGCAGGATACAGGTACGGGGTTTTCGCTTCTTTGATCAACCTTCCAGCTTTGGCGGTTCTGCCAGCCCTGACCGGATGCTTATCCTTTCAATGAAGAGGAACAGGATCCCGATCGCCAGAAAAAATACCGCAGGCAGCGCCATGGCCGTCCGGATATTGATATACTGCCCCATCATGCCCATCAGCAGCGGTATGGTGGACATGCCCACGCCCCCGCTGGCGATGAACGTGGCAAATACAGTTCCGGTATTTTGTTTGTACCGCTCACTGCCGTAGGAAACGAGCAGCGGCCAGATGCTGGAGTAGCAAAATCCCATCAGCACGGTGACCACCCAGCCCATCTCCCGCGTTGTGACGAACGCAGAGCCCAGTGTGGCGGCCGCAGACGGGAAGGCCAGTATCAGGATGAGCGTGCGGATCTTCAGTTTGCGCATCAGTGCGGTCACGATCAGCCTGCCCGCCACCATTGCCAGCCAGAAAACGCCGACCGACATGCTGGAGTCCAGTTTGCTGAAAGCCAGGTTTTCCTTCATGAAAGTCGCCATCCATCCCCATGCGCCCGCTTCCGAGCCGGTATAGAGCAGAAGGCATATGCACACCGCGATGAAAACCGGGGATGAAAAAAGCCTGCGGAATGCGTGGAAGGATATCTTGTCCTGCGGGGGAAGTTTGGGCATCCGGGTCGCACCGGTCAATATGGCGGACACGGCCCCGAGTACTGCCAGGGCTATATAAATGGTCCTCCACGGGATCCCCGATGAAAGGCATAACCCGATCAGGGCGTTTCCGGCAAAGGCGCCGATCCCGAATACCACCTGCACCATGTTCACATGAAAGGTCCCCTTCTCCTGGCCGATCTCGCTCAGCAGTGCGTTGGACATGGACTCCATGATCCCCGCCCCGCCCCCGATAGCCAGCAGCAGGACGCACGCCGTCCAAAAGCTTCCCGCAAACGAGATCGCCAGCAGGCTGCATGTCATAATCCCGAGGAATGTGAAAAGCACATTTTTCTTGCCGAACCTGTCTGCTAGTACGCCGCCGGTGAATGTAAATATCGTAAAACCGATAAACATAGCCATCAGCAGTACGCCTGATTCCGCCATCTGCAGCGAAAAGGCTGCCTCCATTTCGTTGACGAGGGGGCCGATGGTGGTGATGATGACGGCGCAGATGAATATAAGGGTATAGCACACGGTTATCTGAAGGTTTTTGCTTTTCATGGATTACCTCACAAAAAAATAAAACGTCGTCGGTATATAGGATACCATAGCTGGCTCGGGATACCAACCGCAAAATGATCGGCTAGTTTATGGATCATGCATTGCATTTTTGCTTCACGTTTCAAATATTGGTGCTTGACACACTCTACGCTCTGAAATACAATATATAAGCAACATCTTTCACGGGGGTATGGCGCAGTTGGCTAGCGCGCTTGACTGGCAGTCAAGAGGTCGAGGGTTCAAGTCCCTCTATCTCCACCAAGAAATCCGCTGATATTTACATGATATCAGCGGATATTGCTTTATTTGACGGTATTCAACGTTTGCTTGAAAAATCAGTACTGCATTTATACTGCAGTAGATAAATAAATACCCTTCAAAATTGTTTCAATGCCCGCAACAGGTACGATCCTGAAAGGCCAAACCACACCACCCCGCTATCCGTACGGGTACAGATCCACTTTATAGTGGCGCACTCATTCTGTTCCGCTTTGGATATATCATCTTGGTTTACTGTGTGTACAGGTATTCTTTTTCATCTCTTTCTTCCCCGCACCGGCTGCAGGTGTATGTAACGTCATACCAGCTTGCCTTGTCGGGGTCATACCAACCGGCATTGGGATGTTCGTTAAAAAACTTGTCGTATTCAGGATCCCTTTGCAGTACCCTGCCGGATTCCTGCCAGTCATGGCTCATGGCGCCGCACCGCGTACACCTGCAACCATCCAGTTCGTGATCCCGGTCCCGGCTCCAGCCGCACCGCTTGCATTTGCAGCCTTCCCATTCGTGCCACATGTCCCGGTGCATGCCGCAGATCGTGCATGTGCACCCATCCCAGTCGTGTCCCGTCTGGCTGTCGGTTTTGTGCTCCCCGCAGACCTTGCATATGCACCTGTCCCAGTCATGCCCCTCTTCGTAAACGGAGCGGTGTGCGCCGCAGACCGTGCAGATGCACCCCGCCCAGGTGTGCCCGGTGAATTTACCGCAGTAATTGCAGTAGCATGACCCGGTGGAGTCATGCTTTTTGTGCCGCCTGTACCTGCGCATCGTACGGATATCCGGTATCAGGCGCATCACCGGGATCATGCCGGTGATGAACGCGATCAGGAACAGGAATGCAATGCTCATGCAGATGATGAATCCTGTCCAGGGCACGCCCCTGTGCGGCGGCAGGAAAAGCAGCCCCGCCAGCGCGGATAAGACCATCCCGAGGCCCGGGCCCACATATGTGCTCATCTGCGGCAGGATCACCTTGCGGCAATGCGGGCAGTCCGGAGCGTCATAGGGGAGCAGATTGTTGCATTGCAGGCATTTGCGCATATGTGCAGTCCTCCCTTGGCGTAATCACTCTTTTTTGACCCGTCCGCAGCCGTACTCCATGTCGATGGTGGGATCGGTTTCGGGCATGCACATGCCCCAGTCGCCAGGGCCTGCCCTCTGCGGGCATGTGGCGCAGGTATGGTATTCGCACGGCGGCGTTTCCTCCCACTGTATGCCGCACTGCCTGCAGGTGTCCCCTTCCCGGTCGTGTCCGGTCTCGTCTGTATATTTTTGATCGCCGCATACCGTGCACACACACCCCGCCCAGGCGTGGCCTTTCAGCTTGCCGCACATTCTGCAGTAGCAAAATTCCGCATCGTCATGGTCTTTGTGCTGCGAGTATCTGCGCAGTATATGCCGCTCACGGATGTCCCTGATCAGGAATGCCGTTTGGACGATAAATAGGATGGCACATAAAATCCCCGATAGCAAAAGGATGAAAACCGTCCAGTCCTCCCCCGGCTTTTGCGGGATGAGAAGGATCCCGCCAGCAGTCAGCCCCGCCGCCAGCACGCCCGGCACGATGTACCGGTAAGGCTTGGGCAGCTTCACATCCTGGCAGTGCGGACAGACAGGCGCGTCATCGGGTACATAGTTTTGGCAATGCCGGCATTGTTTCATGATGCATCTCTCCTTCCGCCATATAAAAACATCAACCTGGCTTGCTGTTCTGCGGCATCCAAATGCCGCTTATACCCCCGGATTCACAGTTTCCTGCCAGGCGCTTTTTCCGCCTCGTCCCTGTAGCGTTTCTTCCGTGCTGCGCATGCAAAGGCGCCGCTGTCGGGACCGTTTGTGCCTTTTACCCAGGCCCGGCACATCCCGCCGCATAGGTAGCGTACGCCGCACGTTCTGCATTTATGGTTGGTTTCCACGCCGTTCCTCCGGTAAGTCCTGTATCCGGGCGTATCCAGGATCGCTGCCAATCCGTCCTGCGCACATCCAATCAGGTGCTTCTCTCCGTACAGCGCAGGACAAGGGTAAGCCCTTCCGTCGGCTGCAAAAAAGATATGCTCCCCCAGTCCGCATGAAAAACGCGGATGGAAAAGCCCGGCTGGTATTTCCTCCTCCGCTCTCGGTTCGGATGTGCAAAGCAAGCCGGTTTCCCGTCCCACGGGAGGTGTGGTGCGGGTGTGGGCGTGGAGGATACCCAGGCAACCCAGCAGCGTTTTGGCGTCCCGCGCCATCTCGGGTGTGTCGTCGGGATACAGCGAGGCGTATACGTGCAGTTTGTCAAGGCAACCCGCCCGCGACGCGCGTGCCACCAGACATCTGAGCTTGTGGTAGCCTTCGTTTGCAGGCCGGAAACGTGCATCCACATTCACCATCACGGCGTCAAATACGGTGCACACCTCGCCGGGCACCTTCAGGTTACCTGGGTCCATCACGTCCAGTATCAAACGCGTCCCCTTCCGCTCCAGGCTCTGCAAACCCGAAAGCATCCGTGCAAGATCATGGTGATCAGGGGTTTCACCGGTGACCACCACGCTTTCAAAGCTCAGTTCCACAGCCTGCCGCACCAGATCGACGGCTTGCTCAGCTTCCATCTCTGTACCGCATCGCCGGGTCTGCACATAACAGCTATGCCGGGTTTTGAGGGGATCGGCCTGTTGCCGGTCTTCATAAGGGTATCCGCCTCGTCCGGGTTCGGCATGGCGTAGTGCCGACTGCACGGCTATTCTCCATAGAGCCTGGTCATAGGGATGGGGGATGGCGCCTGCCATTGCCATCACCGGCGCCTGCCGCGTTGTGATGCGCCCGGCTGCAAGCTCATATTTCTCATCTTCCAGCGCTTTCTCCAGCTTGCCAAATACCATTCGGTATGTCCTGCAATAGGGATCCGCTTCTGCGCCGGCCACCATGGCATTGTAGAGGCAACCGTTGTTGCAGTAGGGATAATGCCTGCAGTCCCCGCAAGCTTTTTGCATCTCCTGCCGTTTTTCACATAACGCTTGGAATGTCCGGTTTGCCTCGATATTCCTGCCGGGCTCGTCCATCACGTGCCCCAGCGCATGCTGCCCCTCGCCGCAGAAGCGGTGGCAGCAGTAGATCTGCCCGTCGCAGGCGATGGCTGCATGCCGCCCCAGGCATTCCGTGAATGTGCATCCCCGCCCCTTCCGCTCATGTACACCCGCCGCCATATCGTCCAGCGTTCCGACACGCCTGTAGGCCATGTGGCCTTTGTATGCCTCCAGCGTATCCAGCAGTACGCCCGCCGCCAGGTCCGGACGCAGTGAAAAAGGATTCTTGGGATAATCAAATGAAGGCGTGAGGCAGCAGATATCGTAGGATGGCGCCACGTATTCCGGCAGGGTAAAATAGCCGAATGTGCGCCGGCCTTCCCCCGAGAATCCCCGGGTGAAAAGGCACTCACGCCGCACCTCCACGCCGTTTCTCTCCAGTTCGAATACGGCGCGGGAAGTCTGCTCGTAGTAACCCTTGCCGCGCTGCATATCGCTCATGTCACTGTCATTTTCGATGCCCGTACGCACTGCCATACTGAATTCGCGGATGAGCTGGATCATGCGCGGGGAAAGGTGCCATAGGTTGCTGCGCATCCCCAGCCGCAGCCGGCGGCCAAAGCGCTCGCGCAGCAGCGGCAGCGTATACTCGAAAAAGTCCTGCTCCGCCATCAGCGGCTCCCCAGGGCGGAAGTCGATGCGCACCTCACCTGTGGGCGGGGCAACCCTCGTCATGAAATCCACCGATTTGTCCAGTACTTCCCGTGTCATGGTCTGTGGGAATATTTCCCTGCTGTCTGGATACAGCATCAACGGCGCGAGTGAAAAGCTGTCAGGCATAAAGCACGCCATCAGGACATCCCCTTTCAGATGGACACCAGGTCAAGCCGGTCTTCCCGGCTGCGTTATTTTGCCATGCGTTCCCTTCCGCAGATGGCGCAAACATACACCATGTCAGGTTTTCCCAGTTCGCAGAAGCCGCAATCCACGCCATAGCATGCATCCAGGTGCTGTCCGCTCCCGCGCGAATCCCTTCCGGTGCAGCGCGCGTTTTCCCGCGCAACCTCCCATTGGTGGCGTTCATCGTCCGTGTCGTCAATGTATATACAGTTGCCTGCGCTCCGGTCCGTTTTCATGGGTTTGCCTCTTTTTGCTGCGCTCGCGACAGCATCAGATAAAATCGCCGTTAGTACTGGCTGTCTGCCGCATTCCTGCTTGCCGGTGGAGCCTTGCGGTGTTAGCCGCCCGTGAAACTGTCCTGTGAATCGGATCTGAAGTCTCCGCGGCTTCCGCTGCCGATTTTGTAGCTCATATTCGGCATAAAATTGAATAACCCTGAAGACATGTATGTTCCTTTCTTTCCGAAGGCTTCCTTGTCCGAGATCCATTTCGTTCCTTTGGCGATCATCAGTACATACTTTCCGCTTTTAAAGCGTACGGATTTGCTTTTTCCGCGTTTCAGCATCTCGGTTATTACCAGCTTCCCGTCCGTATCGTATAGCTTGAAGCAGCACGTCAGGTCGCCGTCCGCCTCCAGCTGCAGGTAACTCCATTGCACCAAAGGCTTGAACGTCTTTTCAGGGTCCTTCGCCACACTGGGAAATGCTTCATCCCGGCTGCGGATGCCGCTGCCGTCTTTCAGGGCCACATAATACGCCATATTCATCCGTTCGGATTTCCACTCGTCGAAGTAGAGGTTGTCGCCGAAAACGATGATATTGTTGGAGGCTTCATGTCCCGCGTACAGCACCGTTTCCTCTTCCCCGCCCAGTTTTGCCCTTACGACGGCATTGCCTTCTGCCTGCTCGCGGGTGAAATAGACATAGGCGCCATCGATGCAGTACGTATTCCCCACGCCGGCCTTGCCGGTCGCTTTTTCCAGTGTATATGGATCCAGGCTGTAGAGCGTGCTTCCATCTGCCTTGCGCACCCGGTAATACAGTTTTTGCCCGTATACCTTGAATCCCTGCACATTCTCCGCCACTGTTTCGGGCTCCCCGCCTGTGATGGGCATCCTGCACAGCCGCTCATTGCTCTCTTCAGGAGCTTCAGTTGGGTCGTTGTTGGTGAAAACGATGTAACCCGCCACCACTGCCAGCTGGGGATAGGTGCCCTGCACTTTCACGTCATATTCGCTGGTCGCTTGCGTGGCCATGTCGTAGGCCTTGATGGTGCCCGGCTTTTCAGCATCCTTGGTGATATAATACAGCTTCCCCTCGTAATGCCACATCCCGGCGATTGAATCCGTCTCCTCCAGCAGTTTCACCGGTCCCCCTGCTGTGTCTGCCCTGTACAGTTCGCGCTTGTAATTCCAGAAATACGCATCGTTCCCCACAAGGCTGATGTACGAAAACCCCTGGGGGAACACGACCGTCTCTTGTGAGAATGGCGCTGAGATCCTGCGCAAAGCGTCCGGATTTTCCCGTGTATAATACAGTTCGGTTCCGTTGGTCGCCATCTTCCAGCCGTTCAGATTGGAGTCTCCCCCAAAGGCGGCGGTTGATTGGGGTAAAGATGGCGCTGTGTCCGCCGGTGCAGCCACTGTGCAGGCGCACAGCAGCATCATAAGGAGCGCGGCTGTGATGCAGGCGAATGTGTTTCGGGTCATTTTTTGTCCCCCCAGTATAGTATGGTGCAAACCTCGTCGGCATGGACAATAGGGTTTTCCATAATTTCGGCGATACCGTAAGTGTTCATGACATTCTGTCATTGACAGGTTCAGCATACCAAACCGCAAAGGCCCAAAGGGATGCATCCTGCACACATTAGGGCCTTTTTCTTCCCGTATACGCCATCCGGTGCAAGCGAACTCATGCCTGGCAATATCCCGGGCGGACTGATATCAGCGGTATTCCTCGGGGGTATGGTCGCGTTCCACGATCGTGCCCGTGTCTGCATAATACCGTTCCTTGAATCCGCATCGGCGGCACCAGACCGTGGCGATCCTGCCCGAGGCGGCATACCCGTTGTCGTCCGTCTCGATGTCATGGCATACCCTGCCGCAGATCCTGCATTTGCAGTCCCCATCCAGGTGTTCGATGCAGTTGTGCGCGGCCTCAATACCCTCCGATTCACCGCCGTCATCGGGCTCGAAACCCGGGTTCACCCTGCCGCAGATGGTGCACCTGCAGTCCTCGCCCATATGCTGCGCGCAGCTGTGCTTATCTTTCCCTGTATCCATGTGGTCCCTCTCTTTCGCGTTGAACGCCCGTGGATCGGGTCGCTATTCTCCGTATGGCTTCCCTTTGATTTCTTCGCCCGTGTCCGCATATCGGCGTTCCGTATAGCCGCAGCGTACGCACCACGTCGTGGCCACCTTGTGTCTGGCAGCAAAAGTGCCGTCGTCGTCGGTGGCCAAGTCATGGCATACCCTGCCGCAGATGCTGCATTTGCAGCTCGCGGAGAGGTGCTCCGAGCAGACGTGCGAACCGGGCTGTGAGAATTTCATCACCGCGTTATACACGATCGCCCGGTCATCTTCCTCAGGAGGGGTCCATCCGATCACGGTGCCTGTGTCTGAATAGTAGCGCTCCTCGGCCCCGCAGCGGCGGCATACGGCCGTGGCTACCTTGCCCGAGGCCGCAAACGTGCCGTCGTCGTCATCCTCGTAGTCATGGCACACCCTGCCGCAGATATTGCAGGTGCAGTTCCATCCCAGGTGATCCTCGCAATTATGCTCGGGTATTCCGTTTTGATCCATGATGCTGTTCCCTCCTTTGGATGTCCGCTTTCATTTAGCTTTGTTTTTTGACGCCAGCCTGACCAGCGCCTCCACCTTTTTGATCACATCAGCCTTGTCCAGGCGGGTACTGCCGCCTGCCGGAGGTACGGGCGACTTGAGCGCCTGTTTCATCAGTACATATTGCCTGCTTTCCAGGTTGATGAGCCACATGTCCACATACTCGCAGGAGGCTTTCATTGCGTCCCTGTATATGAGTATCAGCAGTGAACCGGTCTGCTGCTGTGCTTCAGCCGAAGACCCCTCCGATGCATTTGCCTCCACCTGGTCCCAGTCGGTTATTTCCCCCGTCTCTTGCGTGAGGGAATAGTACAGATAGGGTATTTCAAATCCCAGCGCGCCCGCACCGCCTTTGCAGGGCGTATACCCCTCGAGGGTAAGGGTCCCGTCTTTGTACAGCGCGTGCTGTTTGAATTCGCCGAGCAATGCGTTATCCCGGCCTTGCAGGCCCGCGCTGCAGCCGGCCGTGCAGGCTGTTGCCGCCAGGATCGTCGCGGCAAGCAGGATGCTGATAAGCCTCTTTGGTTTTTTCCCTTTCCGTTTTGACGTCGACACGGCAAGTTCCATATCAGGCCTCCTGTAAAACAAATATTATAATGTGAAATCCTTTATCTCGAGTTTGGGGTAGATATCCCTGAGCGGTGCAAAATCGGTGATGGGATTGCCCTTGAGCAGCAGTTCCTTGAGGTTCACAAATCCCGCAAGTGCGCTGATGTCGCTGATATTGCACCCAGAAAGATCCAGGCTCATGATAATGTCTTTTGTTTTCAGCGGGGATATGTCCGTAAGATATGCGTTGTTTTTCAGGGACAGCCGTTCCAGCTTCATGGCCTTGAGGGGCGTCAGGTCGGTCACGTCGTTTCCGCCCAGTTCCAGTTCCTGTACGTTTATAAATACGGCTAAGGCGCTGATATCCTTGATCTTTTCACTGTCCGCCGCGCCCCCGGCTGCGTTCAGGGCCAGGTATTTCACCTTTTCCGCATCAGCTTTCGAGATCAGCCTGCCGGGCTTGTTCAGGGCCTTTTGTACCTTGGCTTCCAGCACCGCATCGCTGAAGATCACGTTGCCTCCCTTCGACACCACGGCCTGCTGCTGCGCCGCGCTCGCCTCCGCCGGGGCTTCGGTTTCCCCGGGGGATTGCTTCTCATACTGTCCCTGCGAATAACGCACGCCCACGCTGTATTGTTCGACGGACAGTTTGCTGTTGACGGCCATCCGGAGGTAGATGTCCACATAGTAAGCATCCATCTGCCAGGTCTTCACTGCCTGCTTGCCCGGCACGAAGGAATCCTGCACCGTTTCCCCTGATTGTCCCATCTGTGCGCACAGGCTGTCATATAGTTTTTGCGCGTTCTGGCCGGCGTTTTTATCCTGCTTCCCGTTGAATGTGTTGCTTTCCCAAATGCACCGGTAAAGCCCGCCTTCATTGAAGTAGAGGTAATACGCCCCGTCCTGGCCGCCCATCCCTTTATGGCGATACAGGTATTGCTGCGGCGCGTTGGATTCCTTTGCGGGTTCGCCAAATTTTTGTTTGACTTCATCCTGTGACATCCCGAATGTCGCTCCGAGGAATGGCTTGGCGATATCCGCGCACCCCGAAAGCATCAGTGCCAGGCACATAGCCAGTACCGTGCAGAAGATAGTTGTTTTACGCATATGCGGTCACTCCCTTTGATCGTTGTATTAAGTTTAATTGTATACCGCAGAAGCACCATTTGGGGAATCAGGAACAGACGCCCGCCAAACCATTCTGACGGGCGCACTACACTTTACAGTCATTATTTGATTTCGAAGTCCTTGCCATCGAGGGTACTGTATACGCCCTTGAGCGGACTGAAGTCCTTGACGGGATTATTCCCAAGCAGCACGATCTTGAGTTTCAGGTCTTTCAGCGGTGTGACGTCGGTGATCTGGTTGTCACAAAGCTGCACGTCCCAGAGCTTTGGCAGGCCGGCCAGAACGGTGATATCCTTGAGGCCGGCGTTTTTCGCATCGATATGCTCCAGGCCTTTCATATTTGCCAACGGTTCCAGGCTTTTGATCCCGCCGATGCGGTCATTATTGTTCCAGCAGAACACGATACAGTCCATGTTTGTCAGTCCTTTGATCGGTGTAAGGTCCCGCACAGCGGTGCCGTTGAAAACCAGCGTCTTCATGGATGTGATCCCGGAGATGGGTGTCAGGTCGCTCACGTTGTTAAAGGAGATATCCAGTTCCTCAAGGCCCGTGAAATACCTGAGGTCGCTGATGTCCTTGATCACCAACTCCTGGTGTTGGTTCATCTGGTCAAAGTTCTCGTTTGCCAGATTGAGCTTGGTCACAGCCTTTGCTTCCTCGGCTGTGATATCGCCTGTGGGCTTGTTCATAGCCTCCCGTACCTTGGCTTCCAGGGCTGCATCGGTAAACTTTATGGTCTCCGCCTGGACCGACGGAGTGCTTGGTGCTGCCGTGGCGGAAGGCGTTGCTGCATCCGCCGTCGGTATGGCTGTCTGGGCAGGGGCTGCGCCGCACGCCGCGAGCGTTAGTACAATTACCATCAGTGTAATCATGTATAATGCTTTTTTCATGTTCCTTACTCCTGTTCATCATTCATTTTTTATTTGATCTCGAAGTCCTTTGCTTGCAGGTTGCCGTATATATCCTTGAGGGGGCTGAAATCCTTGATTGAATTTTTCGATAGCAGCAGTTCTTTCAGGTTCTTCAGGTTCGTAAGCGGAGTGATATCCGTGATCTGGTTCTCATCGAGAAATACGCTCCACAGCTTTGGAAGGGTGCCCAGCACTGTGATATCCTTAATGCCTGCCCCTTTTGCTTCAAAGACTTCAAGGTTTTTCATATCCGCTATGAAATCAATATTCGAACATGCCGTATATCCCTGGTCGGGTGAATAGCACCAGTCAAATACAAGGCAGGCCATATTTGTCAGGCTTTTCAGCTGTGACAGGTCGTCGGGCCTGACGCCGGTAAAGTTGAGACTTGTCAGTGATGTAAGTTCAGAAAGCGGTGTAAAATCCTTGATATCGTTAAAGGAAAGATTCAGTTCCTGAAGTCCGGTGAAATATTTGAGGGAAGAGATGTCCCTGACGCCGCCGTTCTTGCTGTTCATGTCATCAAAGCTCTTGTTCGAAAGATCCAGCTTCACAACAGCCTTAGCCTCTTGGACGGTGATATCGCCTGCGGGCTTGTTCATAGCCGCCCGCACCTTGGCTTCCAGGGCTGCGTCGGTGAACTTTACGGTCTCTGCCTGGGCCGACGGAGTGCTTGGTGCTGCCGTGGGGGAAGGCGTTGCTGCATCCGCCGTCGGTACCGCCGTCTGGGCAGGGGCTGCGCCGCACGCTACGAGTGTGAGTGCGATTACCATCAATGTAATCATACATACTGTTCTTTTCATCTTCTGTAGCTCCTCTTCAGTCTTTGGTGTTATTTCAATGTGAAATCCTTCTCTTCAAGGTTCTTGTAGACGTCCTTCAGCGGGGATAAATCAGTGGCGGGATTGCCTGAAATAAGCAATGTTTTCAGTTTGGTCAGCCCGGCCAGCGGTGCTAGATCCGATACCTTGTTATCCTCCATGCACAGGTATGTCAAGCCTGTCATTCCCGAGAGCACGCTGATATCCGGGATTTGGTTGCCCTTGAAACAAAGGCTATCCAGCTGCGTCATGCCGGAGAGCGAACTGATATCTTTAATATAACGGTTCCCCCATATCCAGAGATCCTTCATATTGACAAGCCCTTTCAATGGGCTTATATCGTAAATGTCGTCGCAGCAAATATACAGGTATTCCAGCTTTACAAGTCCCGCAAGAGGGCTTATATCGACGGGTTTTCCGTCATTGTACAGCGCCCAATCCAGGTTCAACTTGACCAGATTGGGGAACTGGGATAGGTCGCGGATATCCTTGACCCTGGGGATAGGCTTGCCGCCTTCCATCTCCAGATTCAGTTCCTTTACGGCCTGGGCTTCGGCTACCGTAATATCGCCGGAAGGCTTGTTCATTGCCTTACGAACCAGACCCTCTAGCACTTCATCGGTAAAGGCCACAACTTTGGGAAGTGCCGTTGCGGAGGGTTGTAGTGTTGTTGCGGCTGCAGTCGGTGCGACAGTCTGAACAGGAGCTGAGTTGCAGGCTGACAACACAAGCACAGCAGCCAGTACCAGTATCAGGGATAACGCTTTTTTCATGTTCGTTTTCTCCTTTATTCGTGAGTATTTGAACCGGTCTGCCGGTTTCATGCTGCTTGAATATCCTTCGCTCTATAACAGCTGTGAAAGTCAAGGCTCCAGGTGCCGCGCCCGCAGCCGCGCCAGCGCATCCCGCAGGATGCCCGCCACATGCCCCCGGCTGCTCGCAGCGTTGCCCTGCTGCATCCAAAGGTGTTCGTAATGCGCCTGGAATTCGCGTACGAGCCAGGGCTGGTCCGAGTGTATCATCACGGGTTCTTCACCGTTCCAGGTGTTGATAGCCACGCTCTGGTGCTGTTTGATATGCCAGCAGCTGTCCTCATGCAAAGGAGCGATATCCTCCAGGATCACCATTTGGAAGGCCGGCACATGCTCCAGGTAACCGATGTACCCTTCCAGAATGTCTGCGCATCCCTGTGCATCGAGGTTCACACAGCCCAGTTTCATGAAATACAGCCCCGGCATCCGGCAATACCCGTTCTCCGCTATATGGTTCAGCCTTGACATCGGGAGGATCTCGCGAAAGATCGTGCCTCCCGCCAGCACCCTGTCCATACCCTCCTTGAACCTGTGGAATTCTGCACTGCGCCATGCAAATTCCTCCGTGTCCTGTCCTTGTGCCCGCAGCACCCGGTCATAAGCGGTGCAGGTCATGTATAGCGGGTTGATGCTGTCCTTCACCACGTCCAGGTTGCCCGGCATGGCAAACTCCATATAAAGCAGCTCCAGGATATTGCGTGAATAGTTATCGTTGTACACATTCAGGGAGCTTTGCGCATATCGGAGGATGCGTTCAAAACTGTCTTCCAGTTCCCGAGTGAAATGTTCGTCCCGCACAGCTATTCCCACCGGCGGCGACGCGGCTTTTGGGATCTCAGTGATCAGCATGGCGCCTCGCCCGGGAAGGATGATCTGCATCTGGTTTGCCACGGTCTGGGTCATACCATGGACGGTAAATAGCTGCATATTTGCCGATACCAGCAGCTGCATATAGGTATCGATGAGTCTGGACACGGCCTGCGTGTTTCCCGAGATGCGTACCAGGAGGCGGATACTGCATTTGTAGTTCTCAACGGCTTGTTTGACCAACCGGCTCATCCCCTCGCTCGTGGCGATGTCCACTTCATCGCTGGAGAGGAATACGTCCACATTCCCTCCTTCTGGCATATCCTTCAGCAGTGCATTCAGTTCCATGACGATCATGAAGCTTCCATCTGTTCCTTTGTTTCCAGGCAGGTCACCGGTTGGAGCCGCCGCTGGCGTTCTCACACGCTGCAGCAGGGAAGGCGTGCCGATATTGCGCCGGAGCTCCTCCCCGTCCGAGGCCAGCCACAGGATCAGGTTCTGCCTGGCGCGGCCCACCGAAGTCATGTCGGCAGGCAGCGCCGCCTGCTCGAAGTTTTCCTGCAGCCAGCGGATGTCCTCGATGCTTTTGCAGCTTTTGAGCAGGTATTCGGCCAGGCTTTCCACAGTCACGCTCGAGGCCTTCAGTTTCCGCTCGCCTTTCAGCCACCGGCTCACCAGGGATGGATCCACCCCCAGCGCCTTGGCCAGCTCGCTGTTGCCGATATGGAAACGCTCCAGGATGCGTCTGAGGTTTTCCGTGGTTTGGAGCATGGTATTCTTCCTTCCTGTGATCGGATGTCACGGGCGCTGTGTCAGTGCTTTTTGATGTCTGACAGTGCGTTTGTCAGCAGCGGTATGACCTTATCCTTGGTGGGCTTTGCCCCGGTGGCGCCCATGGTGCTGCCCTTTATCACGCTGATGACAGTGGGAGGGCTGCCCCCCTTCAGTGTGCCATACGTGTTGATCGTCTCGCCTTTTGGGTAACGCAGCAGGCTGATGGTGAGGTCCTGGCGCTGTGCGGCGCCGCCATTGCTGTAGCGCCCCACGGTCACCCGCTTGGTTTCCAGCAGGATGATGTATTCGGCTTCGTCGAGGGTGAGCGGCAGCAGTTTCTCGGGCAGCGCTGCCGTCAGGCTCATGTCTATGGCATAATCGGTTCCGCTTTTTGTATACACCAGCGCCTTGCCTTTGGCCTTTTTGCCGCATATGGCCAGCAGTGCGCCTTTATCGTCCTTGAAAGCGTAGGTCAATCCGCCGTAAACCAGGCTCATCGCATCCGTCCCGTTGTCAAAATGTTTGTAAAGGATGTCATGGAACGAGCGCATGAGCGCCAGCTGCGGTTCCAGTTCTTTTTGGGATTTATTCTTTGCTGCCTGCCTGTATCTGTCCGCCCAGACAACCATGTCCACCGCCGCCTCGTGTCCCTTGAACATGCTGCACAGTGTATCGTACGGATCGCTTCTGCCGGCCTTGTATTCCTTGTTCACGATCTCCCCGGCGGTCTTGTAATCCCCTGCGGCGAGCAGAGACTCCAGGAGGGCGGCTATCTGTTTTTTGTCATTCTTCTTGGCCAGCACCGTATATTGGCTCATGGGATCGCTCATATCCAGGGACACAGTTGGCTCCGGTGTCGACGTTGCGGTTTTCCTGGGCGTTTTTACCGGCGTTTTTGTTGCTGCCGCAACCGATGGCTTGGGGGATTGGCTTTTTTTTACCGGCACCATGCTGCACGCACATAAACCGGTTATCAAAATAGCCAGGGTTAACAGAGCTGCCGCTCTTTTCATAGGGATCATACCTCCTGCTCATTTTTTACGTGTAACATCTGCAGCCATTTCGGCATAAGGATCATCAATCAAGCGCTTCAATGTATTGCAGCGCGCTCGCCAGCACTTTCGCCACATCCGCTGGTTTGGGGTGTGCGCCGCTGGCGCCCGCCATGCTCCCCTTGGCTGTGGTGATGCTCTGGGGCGGGTCTGTGCCATAGATGGTGTCGTAGGAATACAGCACTTCCTTGTCGGGGTAGTGCAGGATGCTGATATCCAGCGCAATGCGCCGCGCATCTCCTCCGTTTGAGTAATAGCCTACCACCCGCGCTGTATACTCCAGCATTACCACATATTCTGTCTCCGCAGGAGATGCCGGGATCAGCTCATCCGGTAAAACTGCTGTCAGGCTCAGGGAGATGCTGCGCGCATTGTTGTTGTTGATATAGACCAGCGCTTTCTTTTGTCCGGCAATGCCGCAGGATTCCAGCAGCTTGCCATCGTCATCGGCGCAGCCTGTTTTGAAGGAAAGCGCGTGTTCCATCGCGTCAGCTTCGTTGCTGAAATGCTTGTGCAGTATACGGTGGTAGCTGCGCATCAGCGCCATCCGGTCGTTCAGTGTATACGCGGCGGCCTTCTCATACCGGGCGGATGTACTGGCGTACAGTGCATCCCATACCTGCATGTCCACCGCCTCCTCGTGTCCTTCAAACATGGTGCACAGCAGGGTATATTCGTACATCCTTCCTTTTTTGTGTTCCTGTGTTACGATAGCGCCTGCATCCGTGTAGGCCCCGCCCGCGAGCAGCGTATCCACGAGGCTGCGGATGGCGCTGGCATCCTCCTGCGCCGACAGTTTTGCGTATTCCCCTGCGGGGTCGGACGGCAGTGCCGGTGCAACGCTTTTCACGGCAGGCTGTATGGCCGTACAGCCGCATAAAAGTACAGCCAGTACGATCATCAGAAATGCGGAACCTGTTTTTTTCATGGTTTGTATTCCTCCCAGGGCCCGGTGTATATACATTGCTGATTCCACATCATCACTGCAGCCCTGCAATATAGTCAAATGCCTCTGCCAATACCGGCGCCATCGCCGCTCCATCTGGATCGTGGCCGCTTCTTCCCTGCTTGTCCCCCTTCGTCACGGTAATCGTTTTGGGCGGGTCGCTCCCTTCGATGGTTGGGTATGTCTTGAGCACCTTTCCATCCGGATAATGCACCACGCTGATCTCCAGCAGTACCCTCTCGGCTGCGCCGTTGTTGGTGTAAGTGCCCACTTTTTGGGTGGTGTAATGCAGTGAAACCACGTATTCCACTTCTCCCAGGGAGGAAGGCAGCAGTGGATCGGGCAGGCACGCGCTCAGCCCCAGCTTCACCTCTTCTTCTTTCAAGCCATACCGCGGGGCGATATATATAAGTGCCTTGCCCTTGGCCGCCTTGCCGAATTGGGAGCTGAACTCGCCTTCGGGCTCCTTCAGCTCCAGATACTGTTGGTCCCCCACATGTGCCAATGCAGTCTGTGTATCCTTGAAATGTAAGAATAACAGGTCATGGTATGTCCGCATCAATTCGAGCTGGTTTTCCACGGTCTTGCGTTTGTTGATATAACTCACGATTGCACTGTTATACAAACAGCTCCACGCATCCATACCCACCGCAGTCTCATGCCCGGCGAAACTTTTTTGCATCTGGTCATATTTATACTTGTACAGGCTTGCCGTGTTGTTCTTGCCCACTTCAGTGAGGACTGCCCCTGCGTTTTGGTAATCTTTTGCCCGCAGCAGGTCATCAACCAGTCGGGTGATTCCGTCCGCATCGTCTTTTTTTTCCAGCTTTGCGTATTCCCCCAGGGGATCTTTGTGCACCGCACAGCCGCATACAGCGAAGATAAAAATGACTGTTATGAAGATTGTTAGCGTCTTTTTCATGAAGACAGACCTCCTGTTAATTTCGACGATTCAATTGGAGGACACCTGCTTCGGGCCTCGCATGGCAGGTATTGTCCATGACAACTTGTCATTGACAAGTCCAGCATAGCAAAATAAAAAAGCCCAAAGGGATGCAGGCTGCACACATTTGGGCTTTTATATAGAATTATTGATCCTTCATTTATAGGTTATTTGAATATCCGTTCCCGCCAACGCCTGCGCCGCATCGCGCATATCCCCGGTCAATGTGACCGTTTCAAGATCCGGCAGCGCTTTCAGGGGTGTGAGGTCCAGCCTCGGCATGTTCCACACGCCGATGTTTTTCAGGTCTGGCAGGCTTTCGATTCCCGACAGGGATTTTAGTTTCACGCCGTCCAGTTCCAGATTTTCCAGCTCCTTGATACCCTTGAGTTCGTTGACCGAGGCAAGTGACGAGGCAGCGATCTTGATCGAGTGCACAGTTTTATCCTTTAAATACGGCAGGTATTTGTCCGTATCCATATTGATCATATGCAGGTAATCGAGTTCCCCCAGAGATGCCAGGGCAGAATAATCATCCGCCAGGCAGTCAACCAAGATGAGTTCCCTGATACCGGTGCAATCGGCCAGCGGAGATAGATCTGTCACGGCTTCGCAATGCGTCAATGCAAAATGCTTCAGCCTCGGAAGCTGGCGGATGATGCCGATATCCGTTATGGGACATTCATACAGTTCAAGTGACTGAAGGCTGCTGAGTTGCATTAACGGGGAAAGGTCCGTGAAATCCTGATGCCCCAAACTCAGGTTTTGAAGGTTCTTCAGCCTCTCGATATCGTTGAGGTTGGAAATGCTGCCGTTTCCCGCCGCGATCTCACCGCGGTCCACCTTGCCGCGCAGTTCGTTCATTTCCGCCTGTGTTTTGGCAATACGGCCTGCGTATATGTACAGTTCCTTGACGTTATCCAGTTCTTCATTTCGGATGGGCTCATGCTCCGTTTTGCCGAGCTGGAGCCGTACCGCCTGGTCCAGGATCGGTTCATCAAAGTATACATTGGAATTGCTATAGAAAATCGGCGGGCGCACATCGGTAAACCTGCCCAAAGCAAAGCCTCCCGCCAAAAACACGATGCAGGCCATTGCTGCGCAGGCCCAGCGGAGTGCCCGTTTTTGCCTTGAGCCATCTGAATAACGCAGAGCGGTTTTCACCCTGGCAGCGGAAACATACCTCTTTTCGGGTGCAAAAGCAGCGCATTTCCCCAAGATCTTCCGCAGGCGCGGTTTATTTATTTCGGGCAATGCTTTTTCGGTTTCCATTTCGCCGGTCAGCATCCAGCCAAGCAGCACGCCCAGCGAGAAAATATCCGCCTTGCAGTCGGTCTGGGAAAAACCGTACTGCTCAGGCGCCGCAAAATACTTCGTGGCAAAGCACACGGTATCCTCCCGGGCCTGCTCGTTGTATACGCGCGATATGCCGAAGTCGATCAGTTTGATATGGCCTTCTTTATCGATGATGATGTTCTGTGGTTTGATATCCCGGTGGATGACGGGGGGTGTCTGTCCGTGCAGATAGGCTAGAATGTCGCACAATTGCATTCCCACCGAAACAGCTGTATCCTGCGTGAAGCCCGTTTCAGAAGCGTAGACATCCAGCGGCTGCCCTTGCGCGTATTCGCGCACTACGCACAGCATGGATTCATTGCGGTATTCTCCGGCAAAGGCAGGCAGCCCGGAGTGGCACAGGTTCTTCAGGAGTTCGTTCTCGGTAGTGGAGGAAAGCAGCGCAGGGTTTATGTAACACTTCGCCACATGGTATACGCCGGTATTTCGGTCTTTGACCAGTAGCGTCTCCCCTGCATCGCTTCGGGCAAAGCACTCCATGATCTCGTAATCATCCAGGAATCCTTCGGGATAGCGGCTTCCCTTGAAGCCTTTCCGGAAAGCTTCAAGCAGCGACTTATCCTTGAATGGGGACTCACCCATTGATGTCATCACCGCCCAGTAATGTGGCATGGATATCTTCCAGCAGACCCTGCGTCTCATCGATGCTCTTTTGGTGCTGAATGCAGAAAAGGATTGCCGCGTCCCGCTCGTCCTTTACATACAGCGCGCTTTTGCGTGCCACCTGCAGCAGCCGCTGTGTGCCCTCCTCATCCAATCCCAGTCCGAAAGCGAGCTGGATTACTTTGTCGCGGGAAGGCTTGCGCCTGCTGTTGAAAAGCTGATGCCCGTAGGTCCGGTCGATGCCTGCCCTTTTGATGACCTCCCCGCGTGATAAGCCCAAAGCCAGGCATAAATCCGTGATGTATTCATGTAAGGGAGGTAAGCCCAGTTGGTCTTTGTTCTTCACCAGGAAATCTTTCACGTTGGGCGCTTCAAGAAGTCTGCTCTTGACCAACGGCGTGGGCAGGCTTTCCGGTCGGGTGGGAGGCATATGTATCATCTCCTTGCATAATGAAACAGGTTAGTCCTGTTCCCGGTCCGCTCTTTCCAGCCGGTGTTGGGTCCTATGATGGCAGAGCCAAAAAAATAAAACTGTCCGGAATACTCAATGAGTCGAATAATGTCGCATTTACATATGTGATTATACACGATTCCTTTGATGATTAGTAGACGAAAACAGAGGGATTTGGTACAGTCTACCATGGTCTTTGCCAAACGTTCAAAAATACGTAAATTCTGCTCAATAGAAAAGTGAAAACCCCCTGCTTTTGAACTGCACCCCAATAAACGGACATTGAGTAAAAGAAGCCTCCTGTTGTAGGATACCTACAGCAGGAGGTGTTTTCATATGGGTCGGAAATGGACAGATATCAAGTTGCTGGAACCAGAAATCATCCAGATGCGGAAGGAAGGACGGACACGGCGGGAAATAGCTGATGCACTGGGGCTGGAAAAGGGGCAGGTAAAGAATTGGATCAGCCGGTATAATCGCCATCAAAAGGAC
>JAEXRW010000021.1 GCA_023454175.1 Bacillota bacterium
TTTCCGGTGGTTATGGCTGAGGGGTCCCACCTGTTCCCATCCCGAACACAGTAGTTAAGCCCTCACGCGCCGATGGTACTTGGCGGGTCACCGCCCGGGAGAGTAGGTCACTGCCGGATTCCAATATACCAAAACGGTCCCGAACGCTTTTATCGTTCGGGACTGCTTATTTTAGTAGTTCTAGGGGGGACAGCGTGCGCTAGCGCGCCCGCTGTCCCCCCTAGATACCTCGCTGCACCTTACAGGTGCGGCCGCTCGGATACCCCCTAGCCTTTAAGGTATGCCTCGCATCGCACATGTCGCTGCTCGGCATGATTATAAATAAAAATCGTAAAGAAGGCCCCGTTTAGACGTACACGCCGCCAGAACGGACTTATTTTATTTGGTTAGCCAGATCAAAACGAATATTCGGTAGTACGATTGATGCATTAGTGAAGATTACCTTGTAATTATTTGTAATGCTCATGCCGCTACTCGGCATGTTTATTAAATTTAAAAAGCAATAAGTCTGTTCTGACGTACACGCCGCCAGAAACGGACTTATTTTATTTGGCTAGCCAAGTCAAGCGAATCATCTTAGGGTAGTACGATTGATAGCATTGGAGATGACAATACGGCGATACCAGATACATGAACTGATCCTTACTTGAACAGAGAGGATGGACAATGTATCATCTGATTGAGATTTGAAGGAATGAAGGCAAGTACACAAGACAAATAGTACGAAAGGATAAGAAGATATGACGGCGGTAAGAGACATCAAACAGGACGACCTGGCAGGCTGCGCGGCGCTGTACGTGAAGGTATTCAACGGCGAACCGTGGAACGACAAATGGACGGAGGAAACAGCATTCAACCGGCTGGCGGACATCGCGAACACGCCGGGGTTCATCGGACTTGTGATCGAGGACGAAGGCGAGTCCATAGGCGCCGTATTCGGGTGCATGGAACAGTGGTACGAGGGGAAGGAGTACAGCCTGCGGGAGATATTCATCAAAACGGAGAGGCAGAGCAGGGGTATCGGTACGAAGCTGATGAAGGAGTTGGAGGCAAGGATCAGGGAAGAAGGCGGCGCGAATATCGTCCTTTTCACATCCCGGGAGACGCCGGCGTACCGGTTTTACCTCAAAGAAGGATTCCACGAGCTGGGGAGCATGACGATGCTGGCAAAGAACCTGTAAAACAGCATTCGCAAATCGCATATAATATCGAAATATATATCTTTTTGCCAAACAGAAGGCTATACTTATAGGCATAATATTCACAGAATCATAGTTCAGACCAATTGAGGAACAGCAGATGCGGGGTATGGTTTGAAAACGAACAGATTTGAAATCTACAGCAACATCATCGACAATGCAAAAGATATCATCCTCATCATGACGGCGGACGGCAGGATCGTGGAAGCCAACAGGGAGGCAGTCAAAACATACGGGTACACATACGATGAACTCACGCAAATGGGTATTTTCCAACTGCGGGATCCACGCAGGCTGGAACTCGCCCAAAAGCAATTTAGCCTGGCCAAAGCAGAGGGCATCGAATTTGAGGCCATGCACTATAAAAAGGACGGCTCCGCTTTCCCGGTCGAAGTCAAATCCATTGGCGTGCAAGATCATGAAAGCAACGAGTATGTCGTGAGCATCATACGGGACATCACAAACAGGCGGAAAAGGGAGGAGGAGATCATCCGCCTGGCTTCCATCGTGGAATCCTCCCATGACGCGATCCTGGGGACTACCGCGGATGGGATCATCAACAGCTGGAACCAGGGCGCCGAGCGTCTATATGGCTATCAGAAACCCGAAATCCTCGGCAAGCCACTATCCATCCTGATCCCCGCAGAAAGCAATGACAAGATGTACAGCATCATCGGAAGGGCCAAAAACCAGAAAGGAATGAACCATTACACCACCATCCGGCAGACCAAGGATGGGCGCAAGGTGGAAGTCTACATATCCATATCACCCATCCATGACATGGAAGGCACTTTTGCAGGCGTATCCGCCATCGTACGGGACCTGACGGAACAGAACATATTGAACAAAAAGATCAAGGAATACGAGGACCGCTGGCAGCTGGCGAACGAACTCGTGACCGCGAACGCCTTCCAAACCTCCCTGATGTCCGCCATCAAGAGCAATGACGCGGCGGTCATCTACGGGAAATTCATCCCCTGCAGCGCGGTGGGGGGCGACATGTACGACTGCGTGATGGCAGGGGAATCACTTTGGTTCATCATCGCCGACGCCGTGGGTCACGGCCTGGTATCCGCAATGGTGTCCATCATGGTGAAGGGCGCATTCAACAACCTGATCGAGACATGCAGGTATCCCAACGAATTACTGGAAAAGCTGAACGCCATGCTGATGGAAGTAACAGGCGGATATGAAAAGCAGCTGGTCTCGGCTTTCGCGGGGGTGGTCCGGAACGGCACGCTGTACTACTCCAATGCCGGACATCCCTATCCCATCCTCATCGACAGCAGTAATGAGAATGTAAGTGTACTGGAGCAAAACGGGTTCCTTCTGTCCATGCAGGAGGATGCGAAATACGAGGTGGGGCAGACGGGCATCCACCCCGGCGACATGATTCTGCTGTATACAGACGGCCTCTTCAACCCGAAAGTGAACGATCACACGACATTTTGGGATACCATGGGCGGTATAACAGCACAGAAAATGGACCTGGCAAAGGCTGACCCGCGCTCCTTCCTGGAAGAACTGACGAGCGCCATCCAGAACCTGAACGGCAGTGACTTCGAGGACGACGTGGGGATCATGCTGATCAAGATGCGGAAATAAGAAGCAGCTTCCGAATGAGTCCGAAGCTGCTTTTGCATTCAAGTGTTGCTTTGCTTTACCCGGTGATACGTACTCCATCCATAGACGCAGCGCTGATCGTTCACTGGATCATTACTGAGCGCTCACCACATGGCAGTATCCCGGTAACGATAACACGCCTGGAGCGTTGCCGCTATCACAATTGATACTGTGCTAGCGCATCGGCGACATCCCGCGTAAAGCGGCTGCCGGCACCCCAGTCAAAATTCCACAGCGCGCCCTGGCCTCCGCCCGAGCCCGCGGCATGGACGTGGGTGAAACCCTTGAGGTTTTCGATGGTGACGGAGAGGGAGGCGCGGCTGCTATTGCGCATGAAATACTTGTCAAATACGAGAGTGACGCAGGTGACACCATTCCCGTCAGCCGTATAGCTATCCACCAATTCGGCGCTGAGGCTGCCCTGCGTTACGGCAGAGGTGACGATATCCGCCGCCTGGTGCGGGGAAAGGCTAACATTCATATCTATATTATCCATGTGCATACCTCCTTTTTATATTAACAACCTATCACAATTCAACGCGGTATAGGGATATCCCCGCACCCGGTTCAACTCAATTGCCAGCCAATCAAAAAGCACCGATGACGAGCGTCAAAAGAATGGATACGACCAGGAGCGCGATGCTGGAAACGGCGCCGATACGGAGCGTACGGTTGGACGGCAAAACAGCGGACAGCACGGGACGGTAGCCGCCGGTATGGACGCAACGCCTCCGGATCATGAAGCCCGCCGTAAAGCCCCAGGAGAGGAATAAGCGCTGGAAGGCATACTCCAGGGCCAGCACACCGAAGAAAACGAGGGGGAGCGATCCGAACGTGATGAACGGGATCGTCAGGGACTGGGCGAGCACGCCATGCCCTCCTGAAAGGGCGGAAGCCGAAACCATGATGATGACGGTATAGAGGATAAAGGGCAGTAAGGCAGCCACGAGGCCTGCGAGGGCGAAAAGGACATAGCGGACGGCTGCCTCCATGAACGCCTCGCGCGAATGGACGATACGGTCGGCATCCTCCATGGGCAGGACGGTGGCGGGGAGGTGGGGCGTGCCGCCGAGCGCATACTCCCGATCCCGCAGGGACAGGAGCCAGGCATAGGAAGACTGGTCGAGGCGGTTGGAACCCACCTGCGCAAAGCCGCAAAGCGCTCCGGAAGAAGCAGCTTCGATATCATACACCACGCCAAGATGCAGCTCAGCGACAGAGGAGGCGCGGGCAGTGAAACAGAACAATTCCGGCCGGGGAGAGGACAGGGTCTCCGCCGCGGCGAAGTACAATTCGTACAGGAAGGACCATCTCCTGCGGCGGATGGAAAAAAGCAGCATATTTTCGTAGAGGAAAGCCTTCATACAGCCCCCAAACAAGTTTGTTGGATTAATATACCATAATATTATACGCCAAAAGCCGGAGAGGTAAAATAGGATAATTGATAATTAGGGGACTACACTTGCAAGGATCACCCCTCAGCCGGCCCCAATCCTATCAGCAGGATGAGTACCAACACAGGCATAAATTGGCGTAATACTCCACCAGGATGCAATCATTACAGGATAGCCTGCTCAAATGCTACGTAGAAGTATCTGGTGAATATGTTAAATATGCCACACCACTCCCGGTAAAATGTGACCAAATATTATGTGAAACCCATCGTTTTGATTGGATGGTTACTAATATGTGTATAAATATATACCAATAACAACCATAATGTGATAATATATTTCACACAATCGGATGAAACAGGAGGGGTCAGGATGGCTATTGATCCGGTGGTCACTTCCCAGAACGGGCTGACGGGTACGGAAAGGATCGCATCCGACAAGGGCAAGGGCGGCACGCAGGGCGCGTCCATTTTTGACCTGACGGACGCGGCGGTCTATGAAAAAGCCATACAAACCGAAAAAATCGCGGGCAGCAATAACGATGCAAAGCCCGGCTCACAAAACGACAGCGTGACGCTGAGCCAGCTCAGCATGCAGGCCCAGGACAAGTACAACGGCATGCTGATGCTGATCGAGAACCTTTTCAAAATGCAGGGCATGAAATACGGCGAGAGCAGGGGGCTGACCTACGAACAGATCACGGAAAAGTATGACGGCAACCTGAAAAGCTTTTACTCCAACCTGAAGGTGGACGACGCCACACGGCTGAAGGCGCAGCAGGAGATCGGCGAGGACGGATACTGGGGCGTGAAGCAGACCGCGCAGCGGGCGGTCGATTTCGCCATCGCGCTATCGGGCGGGGACACCTCCAAACTGGCCGTATTGAAAGAAGCCATCGAAAAGGGCTACAGCGAGGCGGAGAGGGCCTGGGGCGGGACACTGCCCGAGATCTGCAGGCAGACGAAGGAGGCTACACTCAAAGGGTTGGACGAATGGGCTCAAAATAATTAAGAATTAAGAATTAAGAATTGCACATTTACATTTCAAGTGCAACACCCCTGCCAATATTTTTAAGAAATACTTCTGCAGGAGTCAGCCAGCCAAGTCGCTTTCGTGGGCGGTTATTGAGTAACCTTACCACATGATCTAAA
>JAEXRW010000030.1 GCA_023454175.1 Bacillota bacterium
TTGACACCTGCGATTATTCTTTGAACCGGAACAGGTTCAACGGGATGATCCATTCGCTGGTGGAGGAAACGATGGACCGGGTCCGCAGCATCATCGGGCAGGCGGGGATAAAAGCGGGCGACATCGCACATGTGGTAGTCGTAGGGGGCAGCAGCCGTATCCCCTATGTGCGGGATAGGCTGAAACTATTGACCGGCAAAGATATCAGCTCTGACATCGACGCGGACCTAGCCATCTGCAGGGGTGCGGCGCTGATGCAGGCGGAAAAGGAAAGGCAGAACCCGGGCGAGCAATACAAACAGGGCGTGGCGCATTTCGAAAACGAGGAATACGAGCAGGCATTCGAGTGCTTCACAAAAGCTGCCGAATCCGGCCATGCGGAAGCGCAATACTACCTGGGCAAGCTCTATGATGACGGCGACGGCGTGGAACGGGACTATGCGCAGGCGTCGGCCTGGTACAAAAAATCTGCCGAACAGGGTAATGCGGATGCACAGTATGCGCTGGGCGAAGCATATTGTTATGGTTTTGTGGGCATGGAAGAGGATGACATACAGGCGAAGTATTGGTATGAGAAATCGGCAGAGCAGGGAAACGCTGAAGCGCAGAACGCCTTGGGCGGGATATACTTCCATGGTTTCGGGGTGGATGAAGATTTCAACCGATCTGCATACTGGCATTTGAAGGCGGCGGAACAGGGCAATTCAGACTCGCAGCATTTCACAGGCCTTTTTTATGAATACGGGGAAGGGGCGCCGAAGGATTACAGCAAGGCAGCCTATTGGTTCCAAAAAGCGGCGGAGCAGGGCGAAACGGAATCCATGCACCGCCTGGCCCTTTTATACCTGGAGGGCAACGGGGTGGCGCAGGACTATAAACAAGCGATCAGTCTTTTGGAAAGGGCGGCCGGGAAAGGCAATACCAGCGCCATGTTCCAATTGGGCAAGCAATATGATAACGGACAAGGCGTAAAAGAGGATAAAGCGCAGGCTTTCGGGTGGTTCATAAAAGCAGCGGAGAAAGGAAATGCAGAAGCCCAGTTCAAAACGGGTGTAGCCTATGAATACGGCGAAGGCGTGGGGCAGGACTACAAGCAGGCGGCATCCTGGTACCAAAAGGCGGCAGACCAGGATGAGCCAACCGCCCAATACAACCTGGGCGGACTCTATTACTTTGGACGGGGGTTTGCGCAGAACTCCAAGAAGGCGGAATACTGGTACGAAAAAGCGGCTGAACAGGGATTCCCACTCGCTCAGTTTAATCTGGGTATGCTGTATTATACCGGCAACGGCATCCCTCAGGATTTCCGCAAGGCAATGCACTGGTACAAAAAAGCGGAAGAACAAGAATATCCGGAAGCCCAATATATGATAGGTTTGATGTACGATAACGGCCAGGGAGTGGCAAAAGACCTGAGGCAGGCAGCATATTGGTACCAGAAGGCTGCCGACCAGGACGATGCAGATGCCCAAACAAACCTTGGATACCTCTATTTCCATGGAGAGGGCGTGAGCCGCGACCCCAACATGGCTGGCATATTGTGGTCCAAAGCGGCGGCACAGGGGGACGAGAACGCAAAGAAGAACCTGAAACTTGTTCGAAAGGACTACAGCGGCAGGTACGTGAAGGCATAGCGATTCTTTGTCACCCGGTAAGATTATCAACGACCAGCGATGAAGCATCCGGGTTCAATATTGATATTACGGGGGTTGTTCCATGTTAACGGTGGGGATCGATATCGGTACCAGTTTTTCCAGCATCGCCTTCCTGAACGAAAAGACCGGGGAAGCGGAGATGGTGAAGGTAGAAGGCGGGTATGGAGACAAAGCCGTAAGTGCTTCCCGTGGAGAAATAATTAATCAACAGCAGTGTGGATCGGGACAGATACCGGTTACTGCCTGGGCTTGATACATTTTCTCATCGGGTGGAAAAGATCAAGAAATACCATTGACAGCTCTACACGGGAGACCGCTGCAGCAGGATAAGGATACGGCGACGTAAGGAGGACTGTTAGCAGTATATTAAAACACCAAAAGAGTGACGAAAGAAGGGCTTGAACGATGAGTGATTCAAACAAAAACGCAAGGGACATCCATGTACAGATCGAGAGCATGTTCCATAACATGGACAAGCTCTTCTCCAGCCTGGGAGTCGAAGAAAAATCCAGACCGGTCTATTCCAGCCAACTGCAGTACATCCTCGAGACGATGGTCAACAAAGGCCCGGTTTACAGCAATATCGAGGTACTCAACAGAAAATTACAGGACGCAGTGAAAAAGAGTGAAGAAGTCCGTATCCGGCAGTGGGCCGCGAACGCGCCGCCGGATGAAAGCAGCAGCAGGGAACTGGAGCAAGTGCAAATCGACCTGCGCAAAATGAAGGAACAAAACGCCGATCTGCTGCAGGCCATGGAAGCGGAACGGAAGAAAACGGAGGCGCTTTCCCAGCGGCTGAAGACAGCGGAAGATGCATTGGCGCTGCAAGAAAAAAAGAACAAGCAAAGGAATCTGGACCAGATCAAGCTTTTGATAGCCTTCAGGGACAGCATCCTGATGAAGGAAGACCTGGCCAAAGACCAGGGGCAGCCCACCATTACCGCCATATTTTCCGCTTTATCCAAAGAGACTGCAAACCTCCTCGAAAAGTGCGGGGTCACCGTGCTGGACAAAAAGGGCCATTACGACGGCAGCATGCATTATGTGACCGAGACCAGACCCACGGATGACGGGATGCTTCAGGACGAAATCGCCGAGGTATTCAGGCCCGGATACATCCTGGGTGATGAAATGGTGAGGCCGGAGGAAGTCATACTCTACACAAACAAGCGATAAAATTGAAGGAGCAGTACAAGTGAACCTGAAAACGAATGTCAGAAAACTGATCGAAGATACCATACGGATGTGCGCCAACTGCGAAGGGGCGGAAAAGCTGCGGTACGAACTGGAGAAAATGGCACAGCGGCTGAATGAGCCCCTGCGCGTGGCGGTTTTCGGCTTGATGAAGGCGGGAAAATCCACGCTTCTCAACGCCATCATGAAAGAAAAGATCCTCTTTACAGGGAACCTGGAAACAACGTACAGGACAAACTGGTTCAAGTACGCAGACACGCCTTCCATCACCGTGGTGTTCAAAGACGGCAGCAAGGAGAACCATCCGCTGGAGGATCTGGAAAAGTGGACGGTCCGGCTGAAAAAAAAGGAAAACCCCAGGATCGAAGATGCAAAGCACGTGGAAATCAATTATCCCAACAATGTGCTGAAGTCCCTGGAGATCATCGATACACCGGGCCTGGGATCGTCCCATAAATCCGACTCGCAGAATACCCTCGACCTCATGGGCGTGAAGGAGGAGGACAGGGACGAGGAAATAGCGGCCACCAGGGTCACGATGGTGGATGCTTCGGCAGCGGACGCGCTGATCTATGCGTTCAGCCACGCCCCGCAGGCAAGCGACAGAGAAATCCTGGATGCTTTTTATGGCGGGGAGTCAACCGCGCCGAATTCGTCGCCGGTCAACGCCATCGGCGTTTTCACAAAGGCGGATATATTCTGGGACGTGGCAAGAGAGAACGATCCGATGCTGGACACCAAACAAGTGAGCGAAAACCTGATGAAGGACAACACACTCAAACAATTGCTTTACACGATAAAACCTGTGTGCGCAAAGGTCGTGGAGAGTTTTTCCGAGCTGAAGGAGGAGGACTGGGATATCCTGCGCAGGCTGGCAAGCCTCGATGAGAAAATTTTCAGAGAGGTGATCTTTGATGCTTCAGAATTTAAAAATTGCAGCGCCGAGGAATTTGCAGGCATGTTTGAAAGCGCGATGGATACGACGTTTACCGACGAACAGCGCCGCAACGTCTGCTCTGCGGCGGAGAGAGGGAAAATACTAGATCTTTTGGGGCAGTACGGCATCCGCCTGGGAATCAACGCGCTGAAAGCGGGTATCCCCACGGAAGACATGGTCGAATATTTCTATGAGAAGAGCGGCATTGGAGATGTCTGCAAGCTGGTATTTGACCACTTCGGCAACAGGTCGTATCTCCTGAAGTTGAATTACATCTTTACGCATCTGAAGGCAACTGCATCACAGATCATGATCGCCAACAGCACAGACAAAGAGTTAAAAAGCATCTGCGAGAACCTTTCGGAAGAGATCATCAACATCATGGATACGGATCAATCGTTCAAGGAACTGCGTGTCCTGCAGAATTTCTACAATGGATATCTGAAGCTCGGATCAGAGAAGGAAAAAGAATGGATGATGCAGATCACGGGGGAATACGGTAAAGACTGCGAGGCCAAACTGGGCGCCGACGCGGGAACCAATATCCGGACCATGAAGCAAATCGCCGCCGATCGCGTGAAATACTGGAATGAGCGTGAAAACGATATTCCCTACAACCGTTATTACCGGGAGGCTGCCCAAATACTTTCGCGGTCATACAATATCCTGTATTACCACCTTGATGCGCTGGTGGGCGATTGAACATCCTGAAGAGGGCGCTTCGTGGGAAACCGTGTTATCCTGTTCAAGTGACGGGCAAAACACTTGGCACTCGCAGTCAGCATATATGAACTGGGGTCAAAAGGTCTTTGCCGTTACCGCTGCGAAGACCAAAAGCCGGCTGTGCGGGGGTACTGACAGCACCCAACCTATTAGCCGGGCCCGGCGGCTTGTTCCAGCTTCTATTGACAACAAAATGGAAAAAGGATATATTTTTTTTGTTTTAGGGAGATTTCTGCGAATGAAAAAAGATGCAAAAGGGGAAGCCCCCATCCTGATGAACGAATCAGGCAACAATGGTGAGACACCAGGTCCTGAAGCAAAGCGTATATCCGCCTCCTTGATCCTGGAGCTGGTATTTTCCGTAATCCTGCTCTCAGCGATCTGTGCTCTGCGCAGCGTTCAAACCTATGCCAATACGGGTACCCCGGATGGTTCTGCAGGGACCATCTGGATCTATATGGGAGCCAGCACCGCCGTCTTTGCGGTCCTGCGGATCTTCTGGCGCAAGCCGTATTTCGCCTGCATCTTTATGGCATTGGCCACCTTTCTGGCTGTAAACTTTGAATGGCTGACGGATTTCGTGCGGCTATTCATCCAGACGGATCCGTATACGGCTATCGCCGGCATCGCGCTTTACCTTGGGCTCCTTGCTGGGTTCTTCTTCCTGCTCCGCCTCTTGTACAAAAAGAATAGTCTGCCGATGCACATCATCGTGAGGACCCTTGCTGCGGCGCTTGCCTGCCTCGTCCTTTTCGATGCGGTACTTGGGTTTACCGCCGCGGGCAGGAACACACCCAATGATACACAGGCGGCCATGACGACCCCTGCAGCAACTGCGCCAGCGCCGAGCGCCACACCTGCGCCGACCACTGATGCAGTTCTTCCGGAAGCCACACCCGCGCCTACGCCCAAACCCTTTGGCAGACCCAATATCTATTACTTCATACTGGATGAATACAGCTCTTTTGATATGCTGAAAAAATACTACAAATACGATAACAAGGTACTCGATGATTTCCTCAGTGCTAAGGGCTTCAACATCGTACGGGAGAGCTACAGCACTGACACCCAGACGGAGCATGTCATCTGTGATTTCCTGAACCTGAAATACATATCCAGGCATTACTCCAAGGGCAAATGCTTCAAAGCCATCTCAAAAGCATCGATCTACAAGGTATTCAAGGATCTGGGTTATTCCCAGTTCCAGTACTCGACCAGTGAAGACCACTTCAAGGGCATACCCAGCCTCGATTCCGAGAAAGGGCAGCAAGCCTATCAATCGATCCTGATGGGCGGCGGGGGACCGGGGAAGACCGCTTCCGACGACGCCATACCCGGCGCGATATCCGAACTGCTGAGAAGCGAGGCTGCCAGCTCAAAAACGAAGGTGGACGCCAGCGCGCTAAACCAATGGGGGTTTTACCCCTCGGACTACATCCGCAATACCAAAAAGTATAAACGGGACGGGCGGCGAGAACATGCCGATGCTATGCTCTCGATCTTTGATTATTTTGAGGACCCGGCCCATTATGCCGCCACACAGCCCCGCGTGATCTACAGCTACATGTCGGCCACCCACGTGCCCTTCACGTTCAACGAATACGGCGGCATCCTCTCCGGGGGAAACCGCAACTGGAGGGATACGAAAGTATACCTGGGCCAGTACAAATTCATCAGCAAGCACCTGATGGCTACCGTCTCCACCATCACGAAGTATGATCCTGACAGCATCATCATCATCATGAGCGACCACGGCATACGCTACCACGCCGACTGCGCAGAAAAACACAAATTCTATATCACCGACAAAGACTCCTGCCGCATCATGAACGCAGTCTATATCAAAGGGCAGGCATACAATATCGAGGGACTCTCCGGCGTGAACACACTGCGCTACATACTCAGCCTCTACGACGGACTCAATTACCCCCCGATCAAGGATCCCGTCACATCCAAATCTCCGAGCCGTCTGCGCGGCATCATCCCAAGGACCAGATAGCGTCCCCCGCGCACAAATGGGTATCGAGAAAGGATGAAACTGAAGGGATATGTCCATACGATCCACCGGCATCCCCACGGCAGGGATATCCTGAGGCATACCGGACAGCGGCAAAACCGGTAAAGGTATGCAGGCAGGAAAAGAAAATACTTCAGATCGTGTCAGCTAAAGCTGATTTTTATATGTTCCCCGGCTTGCCGGATTTGAGCGTATATATTTATAATGATATATATACTATGGAGGCTTACCGGGGCCGCCGGGGCGCATCCATTACAGTAGTTGACAACCCGAACGAAGCAGTATAAATTTTCTTTGTTTTAAGGAGCAATATACAGATGAAAAACAATGCAGAAAAGAAATCCGAAGTCCTGACAAATGGCAATACCGGTGCGCCGCCAAAGTCCGAAACAAGGCGTACAGCCGGTTTTTTTATGAAACTGTTCTTTTCTGCAGTCCTGATCACAGCCATGTGCGCTCAGGCGGCAGTCCCTGCCGAAGCCACTCCCGCATCCGTCACAACGCCTGCGCAAGCCGATATTTCATATCCTTCCGAAGACACGGCAGCCCCGGTTGTACAAGACTTGTCCGCCGTGAACAGGAAATTGAGCAGGCCTCCCAAGCCTTTTGGCCTGCCCAATGTCTACTATTTCATACTGGATGAATACAGTTCCTTTGACATCCTGAAGAAATACTACGGCTATGACAACAAGGTGCTGGATGATTTCCTCAAGGCAAAGGGCTTCAACATCATACGGGAGAGTTACAGCACCGACACCCAGACGGAGCATGCCATCTGTGACTTCCTGAACCTGAACTACATATCCAGGCACTACTCGAAGAGCAAATGCTACAAGGCCATTTCAACAGCATCGATCTACAAGGCATTCACGAACCTGGGCTACGCCCAGTTCCAGTTCTCGACCAGCAGCAGCCATTTCAAAGGAATCACGCGCCTGAATACCACCGAGGGGCAAAAGGCTTACAAAGCTATCACTCTGGACAAAGCATCCTGGAAAGCCGCAGCCAGCGAACCCGATGCAAAAACCGGATGGTCCGGCGGGCAGACGCTCGGCACGAAAGTGAACGCGGGGGCCTTGAATCAATGGGGGTTTTACCCCTCGAGCTATATCCGCAATACCAGGGAGTACAAACGGGACGGACGACGCTGGCATGCAAATGCGCTGCTCTCGATCTTTGACTATTTCGAAAACCCATACCATTACGCCGTCACACAACCCCGCGTGTTTTACAGCTACATGTCGGCTGCGCACGTGCCTTTCACGTTTGACGAATACGGCGGCATCATCCCCGCCAGCGACAGCCGCAACTGGAGAGACACCAAAGTATATCTGGGGCAGTACAAATTCATCAGCAAGCACCTGATGGCGACCGTCTCCACCATCACGAAGTGTGATCCAAACAGCATCATCATCATCATGAGCGACCACGGCATACGCTACCACGCCGACTGCGCAAAAACGCACAAATTCTATATCACCGACAAAGACTCCTGCCGCATCATGAACGCGGTCTACATCAAGGGACAGGCATACAACATGGAAGGGCTCTCGGCTGTGAATACGCTGCGCTATATCCTCAGCCTCTACGACGGACTCAAATACCCCCCGATCAAGGACCCCATCACATCCAAAT
Organism: Bacillota bacterium; assembly: GCA_023454175.1. Taxonomy (GTDB): domain Bacteria; phylum Bacillota; class Clostridia; order Christensenellales; family JAEXRW01; genus JAEXRW01. Next base: position 8,162 of record JAEXRW010000030.1, read on the forward strand.
CCCCGAACAGCCTGCGCGGCATCATCCCAAGGCCCCGGTAATGCCTTTGGGAAAGAATCCATGCATATAGGCCGGCGGTATTGCATATATACCGTCTCCGCTTTATGATACTGGATTAACGGACTGCATAAAACTGCATCAAAGGCACTGCTGCAGCGGGAATGAAGCACGCTTCTATCGGCCTACACATTGAAACCCTGTGCAGCCTTCTCGAATGAACCTGTGGCAGCAGCAACCCTTCAGACTACGGGCATGGATCGATGTTTTACAAGTGTATAGCGGAAGTATTGTAGAAGGCTGTCAAAGCCTTTTGCTTTTTTTCACCTCCTTTCGGCTCTATTGACAATAATTGCGAAACAGTATATATTCTTTTTGATTATCTAGGAGGAGCCGCATGCTAATGAAGAGTGATACGGAGAACAAAGTCTCAATCCTCAGGAATAATTCGCGCAAAAAAGAGCCGCCGGCAAAGCCTGAAGTCAAACGCACCGTCGGCCCTTTGGTAGTTGAACTGGTTTTTTCCGTTTTACTGCTCGCAGCTATTTGCGCCCTTCGTACCGTTCAAGTTTATGCCCAAAATGTCGATCTGCTGTCTTTCGAGGATCTGGGCAGTTTTTGGTGGATCTGTATGATAAGCAGCATCGTTGTTTTCGCGATCCTGCGGATCTTTATACGCAAGCCGTATTTTGCCTGCATTTTTGTCGCAGTTGCTACCTTCTTTGCCGTCAACTTTCAGTGGCTCGTGGCGCTCTTCGGCCTGTTCATTCAATCGGCGCTTTTTACTACAATCGGCGGCATCGTGCTATTTATCGGCATTATGGTCTGCCTGTTTTTTCTCCTGCGCAGGCTTTATAAAAAGGGAAAATTCCCCATGCATATCATCGTCAAGATACTGTCCGTAACTTTTACCTGCCTCATCCTTTTCAATGTGGTCATGGCGTTTATAGCCATGGGCAAAAAGACTGCGGAAGCCGAGCAGGAGGTATTGATGCCAACCGTAGCGGCGGCGACTCCGGCGAAGGCTACGCCTGCCGTTACTCCTACCGGTACGCCGACCTCATCTGCGCCCCAATCCTTCGGCAAACCCAACATCTACTTTTTCATCCTGGACGAATACAGTTCCTTCGATATGCTGTCGAAATACTACGGCTATGACGCCAAAGTGTTCAGCGATTTTCTCACGTCGAAGGGCTTCAACATCTCCAGGGAGAGCTACAGCACCGACAACGAGACCGAGCACGCCATCTGTGACCGGCTGAACATGGACTACATCTCCAGGCATCTTTCCAAAAACGACTGCATGAAGGGCATTTACAACGCCCCGCTCCATCAGATACTGACTGATATGGGCTATAAGGAGTATCAGATCGCGAACAGCAAATACTTCAAAGGCATCGAGAGCCTGACTTCCGATTCCAGCAGCAATGGCGCCTACGAAGATGTCAATATGTTCGGCGATGACGATACCGAGGATATCGCATCGGACGGCTCCATCTCCGATGCGCTCTCCGAACTATTTGCCAGCGGTGACTCCAACACCAAAGTGGACACGGCGGCCCTGAATCAATTGGGCTTTTACCCCTCGGACTACATCCGTAAAACCACGGAGTTTAAACAAAACAAGCTTCACAATTATGCCGATTCCCTGCTTGAAAAATTTGATTATTTCGAGAACTCCGCCAACTACAATTTTGTCGGCACAACGCCCCGTGTGACCTATGCCTATATGACGGCAACACATGTGCCCTTTATATTCAACGAATACGGCGGCATCATACCCTGGAAGAACAACCGCAACTGGGAAGACACAAACGTATACCTGAACCAGTATAAATTTATCAACAAGCATCTGATGGCGAGCGTTTCCACCATCATCAAAAACGATCCCGACAGCATCATCATCATCATGAGCGACCACGGCATACGCTACCACCATGACTGCAAGAAGAAGCACACCTTTTATATCACCGACAAGGACTCCTGCCGCATCATGAACGCGGTATACATCAAGGGGCAGCAATACAATATCGAAGGGCTGTCCGGCATCAACACGATGCGCTACATCCTCAGCCTCTATGACGGGCTGGATTACCCCCCGTTAAAAGACCCCATAACATCCGATTCCCCGGACCGCCTCAAGGGCATCATCCCGAAGCCCCGGTAATACCCAATACGAAAACTGACCCGGACTCTACAGATTGATTATGGTTTAAGGTGAGACTGAATGGATGTAATCAATACGATCATCGGCATCCCTCTCGGCTATATCATGTGGCTGTGCTATATACTGGTCACAAATTACGGCATAGCCATATTGCTGTTTACGGTGCTTACCAAAGCATTGATGTTCCCGCTCAACATCTGGGTGCAAAAAAATTCGATCAAAATGGTGAAGCTGCAGCCGCGCATCAATGAGATTGCGGCGTCTTGCGTGGGAAACCGGGACCAGATCGCCGAGAAGCAGCTGGCGCTGTACAAACAGGAGAACTACAGGCCCCTTGCAGGCACGATCCCGCTGCTGATCCAGATCCCGATCATACTGGGCCTGATCGCCGTGGTGTACAACCCGCTGCAGCATCTGCTGCACATCGATGCCAGTGTCATCAATGCTTTGACCCAAAAGACAATGGCTCTGCTGGGAACGACCGAACTCGGCTCCAGCGCCCACCTGAAAATCATCGAACTACTCAACGATCCGGCTTATGCGAAGGCTTTTTCCGACCTGACGCTTTCCGGCGCGGCAGATGCCATAACCAAGATCCAGGCGCTGGATCTCAATTTCCTGGGCCTGAACCTGGCCGCGACGCCCAGCTTCCAGCAATTCAACTTTTTATTGCTGATCCCGCTCCTTTCGGGCGGTAGCGCGTTTTTGCTTTCGGCCATACAGAACAAGGTCAACGTATTGCAGCGCGAAGCCAAGTGGTTCGGCCGGTGGGGCATGGCGATATTCCTCACTTTGTTTTCGCTGTATTTCGCTTTCGTCGTACCCGCGGGCGTGGGGCTCTACTGGATATTCAGCAACCTGATATCCCTGCTGCTCATGCTGGTCGTCAATGCGATGTATCCGCCAAAGAAGTACATCGATTACGAGGCGCTGGAAAAGAGCAAGGTGGCGCTGGCGCAGAGCAAGGAGCTGGAAAAGAAGCTCAGACCGAGCGCAGAACAGAAAGCAAAGGCAAAGGCGGATTATGCCCGTTTCTTCGAGGAGGACAACAAAAAGCAGCTGGTTTTTTACTCCGAAAAGAGCGGATTCTACAAGTATTACAAAAACGTGATCGAGTATATCACCCAAAACTCGGATATCGTCATCCATTATGTGACGAGCGACCCGAACGACCAGGTCTTCAGCCTGGACAACCCCCAAATACGTCCGTACTATATCGACGACAACAAGCTGATCATTCTTTTTATGAAAATAGAAGCGGATATGGTCGTCATGACGATGCCGGACCTGCAGCAGTACCACTACAAGCGTTCCCTGGTGCAAAAGAACATCGATTATGTGTATATGTTCCATTATCCGCTAAGCACGACGATGGTGCTCCGCAAAGGCGCGCTGGACCATTACGATACGATATTCTGTGTCGGGGCTTTCCAGCTGGATGAAATACGGCAGACAGAGCAGCATTACAAGCTGCCCGGAAAGAACCTGGTGGTGTGCGGTTACTCCATGCTGGAGGAGCTGCAGGCGCGTTACGATGCGATGGACAAGACCGTGCGCGAGCACAAGAAGATCCTGATCGCGCCATCCTGGCAGGAACAAAACATACTGGACAGCTGCATCCACGATATCCTGAAAGAATTGCTGGGCAAAGGGTATGAGGTGGTCGTAAGGCCGCATCCCGAATATGTGAAACGCTATGTCGCAAAGATGAATTCCATCGTGGAGCACTACCGGGATTACAAGGGGAACGACCTGACCTTCGAACTGGATTTCACCGACAGCAGCTCGATATTCAATTCCGACCTCGTCATCAGCGACTGGTCGGGGACGGCATATGAGGCGGCTTTCGTGACAAAGAGGCCCGTCATTTTCATCAACACGCCGCCCAAGATAAACAACCCTGAGTATGACGTGATCGAAGCCAAGCCGCTGGAGATGGTACTCCGCAGCGAGATCGGGATCCAGATAGACCCGCTCCGGCTGAGCGAACTGAACCCCGCCATCGAAGAACTTCTGGGTTCAAGCGAAAAATACGCCTTCAAAATAGCGGAAATCAGGGAGAAATACATCGCGAATTTCGGCAGGAGCGCGGAAGTCGGCGGACAGTATATCATAAACAAACTCATCAGTAAGGATAAGAAATAGTATGGATGCACGGGTGTTTTTAGAAGGGTTCCAGAGCATGGGCGTAAACCGGTATTATGGCGTGCCCGATTCACAGCTGAGCGCATTCTGCGACCTGCTGTTTACGGAATACGGGATCGGGAAAGAACATATCGTTGCGGCCAATGAAGGCGGCGCGGTGGGGCTGGCCGCGGGGTATTACCTGGCAACGGGAAAGCCCGCACTCGTCTATATGCAAAACAGCGGGATCGGAAATGCTGTGAATCCCATCGCATCGCTGTTGAACAGCGCCGTTTACGGTATACCCTGCCTGTTCGTGATCGGCTGGCGGGGGGAACCGAATACCAAGGATGAGCCCCAGCACGTTTTCCAGGGGGAAGTCACGCTGCCCATGGTCGGCATGCTGGATATCGATCCTTTCGTGATGTCCAAGGAGACAACGAACGAAGAATTTGCGCAATTTATCAAGCAGGCATCTGCGAATGTGGAAAAAGGGCGCAGCAGCGCCTTTATTGTCCGCAAGGGCGCATTGACCGCGCAGAGCAAAGCGGTATATAGTAATGACAATACTCTTTCCCGGGAACAGGCCATCCGCATCATCGCGGAAAACGCAGATGAACCGGATGTATTTGTCTCCACGACCGGAAAAGCCTCCAGAGAGCTTTTCGAGATCCGCGAAGCGCTGGGCCAGGGCCATTCCCACGATTTCCTGACGGTGGGTTCCATGGGCCACGCATCCATGATCGCGCTGGGCATCGCGATGGAGAAGCGGGACAAGAGGGTATGGTGCATCGACGGGGACGGTGCGATGGTGATGCACCTGGGCAATGCGCTCATCGCAGCGCGGCAGAAATGCAGCAACCTGGTCCATATCGTCCTGAACAACGGCGCGCATGAGACGGTAGGCGGAATGCCGGTGGCCATGGGAACGACGGATTTCAGCGCCATCGCGAATACCTTTGGATACGGTTACTGCCGCCGGGTGGCAGACGAGGCCGGCCTGAAACGCTGTCTGGATGAAGTCAAAACGCTGCACGACAGCGCGCTGATCGAAGTAATGGTCGCTTTGGGCGCAAGGGCAGACCTGGGCCGACCCACTACGACCGCAAGAGAGAATAAACAGGCATTGATGGATTATCTCAGTGAGGACAAGCAATCATGAAGGCTTTGTTATTGAATTCCGGGGTCGGCAAGCGCATGGGGGGACTGACGAAGGACAAGCCCAAGTGCATGGCGGAAATCGGCGCAGGCTACACCATCCTGAGCTGGCAGTTGTATCTGCTCCAAAAGGCGGGGATACGGGAAGCCGTCATCACTACGGGACCCTTCGCCGATATCCTGCAAGGTTACGTCGAATCCCTGAAACCGGAAATGGATATACGTTTCGTAGCCAACCCGGAGTACGATACCACGAATTATATCTATTCGATCCAATGCGCCCGGGAGCAGCTGGAAGACGACATCCTGCTTCTCCACGGCGACCTGGTATTTGAGCCGTCGGTGATCGACGATATCATGGGGAGCAGGGAAAGCTGCGTGGCTGTCGATTCCAGGCTTCCTCTTCCCGAAAAAGATTTCAAGGCATGGCTGCAGGGCAAAAGGGTAAAGGCGGTGGGAACCGAGTTTTTCGGCGAGGACTGCGTGGCGTGCCAGCCGCTCTACCACATGCTGAAAAAGGATATGCTGGTATGGCTGGATGAGATCGCCCGGTTCTGTGCAAGCGGACAGCGGACCGTCTACGCCGAGAAGGCGCTGAACAATATGACGGACCGCATAGCCCTGTATGCTGCTGAGCTGAACGGACGGCTGTGCAATGAGATCGATAATGCTGAAGACCTGAACGCAATATCATCCCGATTCAAAGGCATCATTGAATCAGAAAGGATCCCCGTATGAAACGTGTATATGCTTGTTTCAGTACAGACATCATCCACTGCGGGCATTTGAACATATTGAAGAGGGCCGCGGAGCTCGGGGAACTGACCGTGGGCGTGCTGACGGACGAGGTGATCGCGTCCTACAAGCGTTATCCGCTGATCCCGCTCCAGGAGCGCATCGAAATGTTCAGCAGCATCCGCAGCGTATCAAAAGTGGTGATCCAGGATTCATTGGAATACGACAGGATCCTGCAGGAGCTGAAGCCGGACATCGTGGTGCATGGCGACAACTGGAGGACCGGTTACCAGTCAGAGATACGCGAGAGGGTCATAACGCAACTGAAACAGTGGGGCGGGGAACTCGTGGAATTCCCTTATACGCAGACTCCCACAGAGGACACCATGACGCGGCTGGACAAGGTGCTCGCAATGCCGGAAAACAGGCGATCCCGGCTGAAGAAGCTGCTCAGCTATAAACCCTGCCTGTCCGTGATCGAAGCACACAGCGGGCTGAGCGGACTGATCGCAGAAAAAACAAAAGTCCAGACAGCCAAAGGGACCAAGGAATTTGACGCGATGTGGATATCCAGCCTTTGTGATTCAACGGTCAAGGGCAAACCCGATATCGAGCTGGTGGATATGACATCACGTATCCGCACCATCGAAGAGATCATGGATGTAACGACCAAACCCATCATCCTGGACGGGGATACGGGGGGGCTCGTTGAACACTTTGTGTTCAATATCCGCACGCTGGAGCGCATGGGCGTATCCGCCATCATCATCGAAGATAAAAACGGGCTGAAAAAGAACTCGCTTTTCGGTACTGAGGTGGCCCAGAACCAGGCCAGCATCGAAGAATTCTGTGAAAAGATCAGCGCAGGAAAAAATGCGCTCAAGACCAAGGATTTCATGATCATCGCGCGCTGTGAGAGCCTGATACTGGATAAAGGCATGGAAGACGCCGTCAACCGGTGCATCGCCTATGTAAAGGCGGGCGCAGACGGCATCATGATACACTCCTGCAAAAAGAGCCCGGATGAGATCCTGGAATTCTGCGGACGGTTTCGCGCCATCAACAAGAGCGTGCCGATCGTGGTCGTTCCGACAACATACAACAGCATCACGGAAGAAGAACTGGCGCAGCATGGCGTAAACATCGTGATCCATGCCAACCACCTGATAAGGAGCATGTTCCCCGCGATGCAGAAAACGGCGGAGGAGATACTCAAATACGGCAGGTCGCTGGAGGCCAGCGAAAACTGTATCTCGATCAAACAGGTCCTCACGCTGATACCCGATAATTAAGGAGCAATACCCAATGATGCAATACCAGCCATTTTCACCGGTTGACATACGTTTTACCACGCTCAGGCAGTTTCCCGAAGAACTCTCCTCCCTGGCAGACAAGCGCGTGCTGATCCTGGCCGACGAAGGGACGTTCGGCCGGTTCAAAGCGTCATGCGAGGGATTTGAGCGGTTCATTCAGGAGAAAAAGAACCGGCTCATCTGTGATATCCGCTCCAACCCGTCCGTTGAGGACGTATGCAGGAACCTCAACCTGCTGCGCCATGAGGACCGTTACGACTGTATCCTGGCGATCGGCGGCGGGAGCTGCATCGATCTGGCCAAGGCGATCAGCGCGTTGCAGGGAATGGCGGATACGCATGAGCTGGAGCACGAAGAAGCCGTGGAGGCCATCCGGCAAAAGGCTTTTTTCCAAAAGTGCGGGCCGGCCGATATCATCGCCGTACCCACCACCGCCGGCACCGGTTCGGAGGTCACCCGATGGGCGACCATATGGGATCTCAAAAACAAAAAGAAGCTGTCTGTCGAACATAACGGCTGCTTCCCAAAGTATGCCATCATGATGCCCGAACTGACGGAAAGCATGCCGCCGCGGCTGACGCTTTCCACGGGGCTGGACGCTTTGAGCCATGCGATGGAAGCATTCTGGGCAAAGAAAAGGAATCCCCTGTCCCAGGCCCTTGCAACGGATGCGATCCTGCGCATTAAACGTTTCCTCCCGGCCGTTATAAAAAACCCGCTGGATCCGGAAGCCAGAAAGGAAATGTGCCTGGGCTCCCTGCTGGCAGGGCTGGCTTTTTCCATGACGAAAACAGCCGCATGCCACAGCATATCATATCCACTGACGATGGACCATGGCATCGAGCACGGGTTTGCCGCAGCGCTCACGCTTTCAGCGGTAATGGCCATCAACGAAAAGGCCGTGCCGGAGCTTGCAGCAATCACAAAGCTTTTTGAAAACGAAGGCTTCGACGCATGGCTAGCCGAAGTCAGCCGGGGAATAAAGGTGCTCAGACTGTCGGAATTTGGGATAAGGGAAGATATGATCGACGGCATCGCCGAGGGTGCTTTTACACAGGGCCGGATGGATAACAATCCCGTCCCATTGGATAAGGAATCCGTCAAAAAGATACTGAAATCTATTTTATAATATGAGGAGGAAAAATATGAAGAGGTTTTTACGCAATACGGGGCTCTTTGTCGCATATTTCATTCTGACAACGATCATGCTTTCCGAGACGGTGTTTGCCTACGTTGATCCGGCGGCGACTTCCTACATCCTGCAGATCGTTGCCGGCGTGGTCATCGCCTGCGGTGTAGCGGTGGGTGTATTTTGGAAGAAAATCAAGCTTTTTTTCCGGAACATGAAAATGAAGCAGATCGAAAAATCGTTGACCAAGAAAGCGGACAAGCAGTCCTGATACAACATTTAATACGGGCTACAACTGTACCAAGCATCCCTGCAGCTTCCAAGATGCAAGCGGATGCCTGGTTACCTGTTGCTGTCGGGCAAACAGGCAAATACAGTGCAGGGCGGAGGTAACATGACCAGCGAAAATCAAACAAAAATTCCTGCCAAAGGCGGACGCCGCGGCGTGCTGAAAACACTGATCGATCTCGTTTTTATTGTCTTTTGCGGCGGGATTTCGATGTTTTATCTCTATATCGGCAATCTCAAGGAACTGCAGTTTGTCGAGATCGTCCCCATGCTGCTGATCTTTTCCGGGTTGGGCTGGATAATCTATCTCATCCTCCGGTTTACGCTCAAGACCCCGCGGAAAGGCGCCCTGCTCTCGGGCATCGCCATGGCCATCCTAACAAACGCCGGCATGCTGACTGGGGCGCTCGGATATATCGTGATCCTGATCATCAGCGTCTTGCTGATCGCGGCCATCCTTTTCGTTTTCATCCGGTTCGTCAAGGAGAGTATCGCGGGGAAGATCGAATTCATCTTAGCCGGCGTACTGGCCGCGCTCATCCTTTTCAACGTGGCGATCTCGATCCCCCAATACATCGAAAACAAGCGCTTATCGGATGAAGCGACAGCCAAAGCCGCTTCGCTGGAAAAGATAACAGTACCCGCAAAATATGCAAACGGGGACGCCAAAAAACCCAACTTCTATATCTTCGTTTTTGACGAACTCGCCGGAACGCAGTGCATGAAAGAGGTTTTCAACTACGACAACACCGGGTTTTACAACGACATGCGTAAACTCGGCTTCACCGTTTCCGACGACTGCACCAACTACAAGCAATTCACGATGGAAGCCCTTTCGGGACTTTTTCATATGGATTATGTATTTGACTACGACACGGACGGCCAACTGGCCTGCCGGGAGCAGTTCAAGAATGCGCGATTTTTCAGCCTGATGAAAGAGATGGGCTATAACCTGTACGAAACGGAATCCGCCGGCGAAGTCAATTTCCAGCCCCGCATCGATTACGGGCTGAATCCTGAATACAGCAGCACCGAAGACGGCTATTCCACGCTGGACGTGATCCTCGGACGGTCCCTTTTTGCGCCCCTGGTCAATGCAATGAAGATCATCCCGGCCGACGGCGACTTTTACGAAAAAATCCTGACCTATTATACTTTGCCCGAAAGCTATTCGTATCAGAACGCCATGACATTCACCTATCTCTGCAACCCGCATGCACCGTTCCTCTTCGATGCCAACGGAAACCGTGTGGACGATGCCAACCGCATGAACTGGTCGGATCAGAAGTATTTTCTGGGGCAGTATGAATATACGTGCGGGCGCATCGTGAAGACCATGGACAGCATCATCAAAAACGACCCGGATGCGATCATCATCGTACTCTCGGACCATGGCGTCAAGCCCAACAAATACCTCTGGAACGGGCCTGCCACCAACTACGAACAGTCCACCGACACGTTTTTCGCAGTGTATACAGGCGGAAGGGACGACCTGGGGGACATCACAGGCCTTTGCGGAGCGAACGTCCTGCGGACCATCCTGAACAAAGAATACGGGTTCCAGCTGGATATGACGGGCCCGCCCGCAAACTGATTAAAGATGCAGTGACTGACTCAGATACCCTTTCCCGCTTGCCTGCCATACAATAAAAACAACATGCTGCAGATATTGCCAGTTACCAGGATGCCCTTGGAGCATCCGGTAGCTGGCAATTTTCAAATACCGGATTTGAGCAGCACTTACCGGGTCATGATGGCAGGCAGACGGTATATCAATAGCATTGCAGGGCAGTTGTTTGGCTTTAGAGGTCAAAGATGCAACTTTCCCCGGCCAAAAGGTGTCTCCGACTGCATAAAACAATGCTCATACTTTAAAATAGTAGATTGATATTGTTGCAATACCATAACATATATGCAATAATGTGCGGGACAATATGGAATTATTGCACAATCAGAAGTGTATGGATACTCTTCATATACAGGCTACCGGTTGAAAGATATATTTCAAAACAGCGGAACTTTTATCGTTATCAATCGTCTTACTAAAAATAAACGCGCATTTCAAATGTGGGGAAGGAGCCGCCATTGGAACTACTAAAAATCGAAGGCTTGAAGAAGGTCATCAAAAAGAAAAATATCCTGGACGGTATTTCTCTGACTGTGAATTCGGGAGAGATCGTGGGGTTTCTGGGGCCGAACGGTGCAGGGAAGACGACCACCATCAAGATGATCATGGGACTTTTCAAAATCACAGCAGGCAAGATAACCGTCTGCGGCCATGACGTGACCACGGACTTTGAAAACGCGATGCAGAACCTGGGCGGGATCGTGGAAAGCCCCGACCTGTACAAAAGGCTGACCGGAAGGCAAAACCTGGAGTATTTCGCGTCGATGTACAAGGATGTAAACAAGAAGAACATTGATGAAGTCATCGGGCTGGTGAAAATGTCCGAGCGCATCAACGACAAAGTAAAAACCTATTCCCTCGGCATGTGCCAGCGCGTGGGCATCGCGCAGGCGCTCCTCCATAACCCGCGTTTACTGGTACTGGACGAACCCACCAACGGCCTGGACCCCATCGGCATCAAGGAATTGCGGGACCTGCTCAAACTGCTGGCTAAAGAAGCTGACGTGGGCGTTTTCGTCTCCAGCCACCTGCTCGCCGAGATGGAACTGATGTGCGACCGGATATACATCATCGACAACGGCGTGATGATCGGGGAAAAGACGATGGAGCAGGTGAAAGTGGCCGACGACGATGAATCCATCTACAAATATACATTTGCAACCAGCGACAATGATGCGACGCTGAAATACTTCAAGGAACTGGGCACGAACTGCAGCGCCGAAAACGACGGCGTCATGCTGATCATGAAACGCAGCGAGATACCCGGCATCGTTCGTGAACTGGTGAAAAGGATGGTCGACATCTACGCCGTGAACCAGGCGCAAAGGACCCTGGAACAGGATTTCATCTCCATGACAACGGGGACCAAGACGCAGATCCGTTAAACTAATAATTCTGCTATAAGGAGAAGGATATAATGAGTAAAATATTCAGCCAGATCGGCATAGAGATGAAAAACATCCTGCGGCATAAATTCCTGCTGGTCATCGCCATCATTGCGCTAGCTGCCGCATTACTGGCCCCGGCGTTGGGTATGCTTATATCGCTATTTAATATCAACGATGGCGGCTACCCGATCCCAGGCCCCATCATCTACGAAAAGCGGGCGGCCATGAGTGCCGTGTACGACGGAAAAGGCGGGGGAGAGAGCATCACCGTAGACGGGGTGATCATCACCCCGGAGAACCCTTTCTACTGGCAAATCAAATCCGCCGATGACCAGAAGAACAATTTCAAATCGATGCAGGGGCAATTTGCCAACCCTGAGACATTGAACCTGCTTTTGGATATGGTCGATACTGAGACCGCCTTTTATGTCAAGTGCGCCAAAAGCGTACCTAAATTCGGAGACTACAGGGCAGATTTCGCATGGGTGGGTGTACAAAAGCTGTATGACAAATTTTTTCTGGAACATACAGACGCCAAGGAAGAAGCCCTGCTGGAAATGCTGAACTACGGGAAAGGTTTTATCGACCCGGAGACATTCAAAAAGAGATACCTGCAGATCACCCCTGAAGAGAGGCTCGCGGCGCTGGATAAAGCCGATGACTTCCTGGGCAAAGTCTACCAGGTGATCGAAAACAATGACTTCCCGCTATACGTGGAGGTCAGCGTGCAGCAGCAAAACGACCAGATCGCGGACCTGAATGCCCAGATCGCCATCCAGGAGAAGGCGATCACGGAAAACCCTTCCCAGGAAGAAAACCTGAACCAAATAATCGAAAACCTGAAGAGCCAGATCAAAGTGATCGAAACCGTGAATATCCCGATGCTGCAGTACAGGCTCGAAAAAAACATCATCCCGGGTGACGGCTCCTGGCAGAACAATGCCATCAACGATGTTACAAACGCCAGGAACGAACTGGTCTACAATGTGATCGTGAGCGAGGATAAATTCAAAAACGACCAGGGTCTGATCCAGCAGTACAAGACCTATCCGGCTTATGTAAAATACATGCAGGGAAGGATAAACGACCTGAACGATACCATCCTCATCGCCCAGAAATCGCTGGATGCAAGCCAGCCGGATATGAAATATGTCAATAATGGCGCAAGGAACAAATCCGTGCAGTTCCTGGATTACTCTATCGCCATCGCCATCTTTGCAGTGCTCGTGGGCGGATGGATACTGGCCAGCGAATTCCAGCAGGGCACCATACGGCTTTTGATGATACGGCCCAAAACACGCATCAAGATCCTGATGTCCAAGTTTGCAGCAGCGCTGCTGATCTGCCTGGCGATGTATACGGCAGGCAGCCTTTTAAACCTGCTCGCCAACGGGATATTCTATGGCTTTACAGACTTCGGCTATCCGAATTATACTGTATCGGGCGGGATCAATTTCTTTGCCTACTACATCCCGAAACTTTTCGCCTGTATGGTGCCCATCGTCTTTGCTTTCACGGTGGCCTTCATGCTTTCGGTGGTATCCAAGAACATCGCAGTATCCATCTCGGTACCCATCGCATGCTTCGTGCTGTGTACCATCGCGATGAACTTCCTCCCGGCCAGGGGACTGCAGGAGTGGCTGGCCTATACGCCACTGCCGTATGTACAGCTGTCTTCGTTTTTCATCCAATTTTCGCCGGTGCGGCAGCTGCTGGAAAGAGGTTTCCCGGCGACACTGACTATTGGGATCATCATGCTTATGCTTCTTTCCGCGGTGTGGACGGCAATATCCATCGTGGTTTTCAAAAAGAGGGATATAACGAATTAGCGGGGTTTTAAAATGGACAACAACAGTAATTTCCTGGACTCCTATAAAAAAAAGCTGGCAGGAGATGAAACGCCTCCCGAAACGGGAATCGAAGCGGCTGAAGAACATAACCCCCTGCGGTACGAGGAAAAGAGCGGATTTGTAAAACCGCAGGTCAGGGAACCGGGCACGAAGGCAACTGCCCCGAAACGGCCGAAATTCCTGATCCCGATCATCATCGCAGGCGTGGTGGTGCTGGCTGTGATCGTGTGGCTCATCGTCAGTTTCACCGGCGGGACCGAAGTGATCGATTTCACCAACTGGACCTTAAACGACGCCCAACTGTGGGCGAGGGACCATAAAGTGATATTGCAGGTGAAGGAGGAATACAACGACCAGGTGGATGAAGGGAAAATCATCTCCCAGAACATCGCCAAGGGGACGAAAGTGGAGGCGAACAGTTTCATCCAGCTGAGCGTATCATTGGGGCACGACCTCACCGTTTCACTGCCCCTGCCTGACCTCATGTCCATGACAAAAGACGAGGTGGAGGCCTGGGCCGCTAAGAATTTCATGGCAAAAGTGCGCATCACCGCGGAATTCAGTGAAAAGGTGCCGACCGGCAACGTAATCAGTTTCCAGATCAACGACACCACCGTGGTGGACAAGGTAACGCGCAACACGCCTATTTATGTGATCGTATCCAAGGGCAAGGAGGACGATTCGGCGGTGCAGGTCACCGTGCCGAATTTCAAGGAAAAGACCCTGGCGGAATGCTATGCCTTCGCCAATGAGAACGGCATCGTTCTGACCGTAAAGGACCAGTACGACGATTATGCGCCAAAGGGATCGATCATCTCCCAAAGCGTGAAAAAGGATGAAAAAATCAGCAAGGGCGACGCGGTCATTCTGGTGGTCTCCAAGGGCAAAATGATCACCGTACCGAGTTTCTCAGGCCTTTCCAAGGAAAGGGCGGCCGCGACCGCCACGAGCCTGGGAATCACTGCGGCGGTGGTGGAGAAGTACTCCAGCGCATCCGTCGGCGCTTTCATCTCCCAAAGCATCGAAGCAGGAACCGTCTATGAAGAAGGGGAGATCCTGGAACTGCGCTACTCCCTGGGCAACAAGTTCGTGGTGCCATCCTTCCTGGGACTGACACGGGATGCCATCGAGAACTGGGCCAAGGAATACAACGACAAAGGCGCAAAGATCAGCATCATACCCAAGTATACCCAGAGCAGTGAAAAGAAGGGCAATATCATCTACCAGGACAAAGTCAATACGGTGGTAAACGGCATCAAGTTTTCAGTCACCGTCGCCATATCTTCCGGGAAAGTGGTCAATGTCCAAGATTTCAAAGGCATGACGCGGAATGAAGCCTTGGCGGCATGCGAAACCCTCGGCCTCGTCCCGATATTTGAAAGCAAGGTAAGTCCCACCCCCGTACCGTCCAACCAGGTGTGGGCCCAGAGCGAACCTGAAGGGAAAGAGCTTTCTGAAGGGGATGCGATCACACTCTGGTATAATCCTTAGAACGATGCCAGGAGCATCCCTCGTAATAGGTTCCAACAATTTATAACGCTTTGATAGGGCCCTTCCTTGTTTCACTTAAAGAAACAGGGAAGGGCTTTTAAATCGTGCAACAATGACCCGGAGACCGATGACCGATGCTGCGTATTGCACGGACAAAGGTTCTATGCTATGATTGTTTCCAGCAGAATATCATCCTGACGGTCCCAGCAAAGGGATAAAAGGGAAAGCGGTGCGATACCGCTGCAGCCCCCGCTACTGTAAGGCGGAGCGTGATGCCAGGAAAGCCACTGGGAAAAGACCGGGAAGGCGGCACATGCGATGAAACCAAGCCAGGAGACCTGCCGTTCAGGAACAACGCGCACAATTCGCGGTTAATGATTTTCTTCGGAGGGAAGAAACAATTCTGGCATACTGAATGCCGAACCCCTTTGAATGAAAAGGGGTTTATTTTTTTGACAGGTCACGGTGAAACCAGCATGGACAATAAAAGGAAAATCGCAAAAAGAATCATACTGCTTGCAGCGCTCATCGTTCTGGGATTTTGCGGGCTGCTCTTTGCACTGAGCGTGGGCAGCTCGGGCCTGGGATTGGGGGACTTTTTCCGGCTGCTTTTCTCGGGCGCGGATACCCCCGAGACGGCCATCCTTTACAGCATGCGCCTGCCGCGTGCGCTGCTGGCCTATCTGGTAGGGGCAGGGCTTTCGGTGAGCGGCGTGTGCCTGCAGGCCCTCTTCAAAAACCCCATGGCCGACCCGCACATCCTGGGGGTGAGCTCGGGCGCCGGCCTGGGCGCGGCCCTCTTCATCATCCTGGGGGGCGCAGGCATGGCAGCATCGGGTGGTCTGCTCGCACTAAGCGCCTTTGCGGGCGGATTACTGGGTGTGTACGTAGTTTATGCGGTCTCGGGCGCAGGCAGGCGGGGAACCAGCGTGGTGGCCCTGCTGCTTTCCGGCATCGCCATCTCGTCCTTTCTCACCGCACTGATATCACTGCTCATGGTGCTGAACCGCAATAAAATGGATATGGTTATGCTATGGACCATGGGCAGCTTTTCCACGGCGGGATGGAGCCAGGTCCTTTGGTCCGCCGTGCCCATCGTCCTGGCGAGCCTGGGATGCGCCATCTTTTCCCGGGATCTGAATATCATGCTGCTGGGCGAGGAAGAGGCGAGACAGCTGGGCGTGAACCTGCGCAATACACGCAGGATCCTGATGGTGCTCACCACGCTCATAACAGCCTCCGCGGTTTCGGTCAGCGGCATCATAGGTTTTGTAGGCCTGATGATCCCGCATATCATGCGGCTGATGATCGGACCGGACCACAAATGGCTGATCCCGTCGGCATTTTTCGGCGGGGGGCTATTCCTGGTGGTGGTGGATACCGTATCAAGAACCATCGCCAGCCCGCTGGAACTCCCCATCGGGATCATCACAGGGATACTGGGCGTACCCTTTTTCCTGTACCTACTGACAAAAAACCGCAGGAAGGGGAGAACGGTATGAGCAGGATGGAAGTGGAGGACGTCTATTTCGATTACGGCAACGGATACGTACTGAACGGTGTATCACTGGACATGGCGGAAGGGGCCTTCAACGCCATTATCGGGCCAAACGGCAGCGGGAAGACGACGCTGCTGCGGCTCATCACAGGCTATTACCGCCCGCAAAAAGGCCGGGTACTGCTGGGAGGCAGGGATGTGTGCAATTACCCTGCAAAAGAGCTGGCAAAGCTGATGGCGCTGATCCCGCAGCAATCCTACATGGGATACGACTTCACGGTGCGCGACGTGGTGCTCATGGGGAGGAACCCACACATCCCGCGCTGGCAGCAGGTGCAGAAAGAAGACATGGACGTGGCGGATGAGGCGATGCGCCGCACCGACGTCTATGAACTCCGGGACCGTTCGGTGCTGGGCCTTTCAGGCGGGGAATGGCAGCGCCTGGTCATCGCGCGCGCACTCACCCAGCAATCCCCCATCCTGATCCTGGACGAACCGGTGGCCCACCTGGACATCAAGCACCAGGCGAACATCATGCACCTGGTGCGGGAACTGATGCAGGAGAAAGGCATCACCGTCATCTGCGTGCTGCACGAACTGAACATGGCCATGCGGTTTGCCGACAAACTCGCAGTTTTGAAAAAGGGACGGCTGGCCGCATACGGCCCCCCTCAAGCCGTGTTGAGCCGGGAAAAAATCCGGGAAGTGTATGAAACGGACATCCAGATAGCCGATATCGGGGGCTGCCGGTATATCGTGCCCGACTGGAATACGGAAATACGATAATCAGAAGGCGCCATCCCCAATAGATTTGGTTATATATAGAAAAAACTATTGATAAATGTGATAAAATACGATATTTATGTAGTAGATAACACAAAAGTGTGACCGGACAAGCAGTATACCGTTGAAAAAGGCAAGGATGCGCCGAAAGGACTTCCACGCAAAGCCACGGGCCTAACCTGCAAAACATGCAGCATGGCAGCCGGGCCGCCAATGGGACACAAGGCAGCGGTCTTTTTGAAGATGACAAGCCGCGTGTTCCTTCCCTGAAAGGAGTATGGGACATGAAAAAAGCGCTTGTTGTTTTTATTTGCGCACTGATGTTCGCCTCGGTATTCGCATTCAACCATTCAATCGCCGCGGCATTCCCCGCAAATACGGCGGTAAAGGCCAAAACGGCCAAACCCTCCAGGTACGCCGAACTGTCGGGCATCAGCACCACTGCCGGCAACTGGAACCGTACGTTCAGGGCCGGATACCGCAGTTACACCCTGACACTGGACGAGAAGCAGGACAGCACCACCATCACGCCTGCAGCAGCGGATCCCGCCACCGAAGTCTATATCAACGGGACAAAGGCAGCCAATATCACCGTAAAACTGGACAACGGCAAAAGGCAGTACGTCAATATCAAAACCGTACTACAGGGCAAAAGAAGCAGGAATTACACTATCAGGGTCGTACGTAAAAAGTGCACCTGGGACGATCTGGCAGCATTGAGCGTGACCTATGGCAAGCTGGATGCGGGCTTCGACCCGGCCAAACTGGAATACAACCTGAGCCTGGAGTGGTACATGCCGTCCGTCACCATCAATGCGGTCCAGCCCGACCCGCACGCGACGATGCGCATAGACGGGCGGAGGGTAACAGGCAGGACCTATACCATAGCCCCGGAAGCGCCCAAAACAGTCACCATTTCGGTACGGTCACAGGCAGGCGCCACAAAAAACTACAAGCTGCACATCACGCGGGCGGCCAGCCCCTATACGGATAAGATCGAAGCACTGATCGACTTTGCCAAACACTATATGGGCAAACCGTATGTTTCGGGCGGCAAGGGGCCGGACTGCTTCGACTGCTCGGGATTCGTTTATTACTGCCTGAAAGGCAACGGCGTACCCATTAGCTACATGACTTCCCACGTATGGCCGAAATCGGTATACATAACCATCCCGACCCTCGCCGAGATGGTACCGGGGGATATCCTGTGCTTCAACGGGCACGTGGGCATCTACCTGGGCAACAACAAGATGATCGACTGCGTCACCAGCGCGGGGGGCGTGCGCATCGCATCCTGCACGACGCCCTACTGGACGAAAAATTTCGTCTGCGGGAAGCGGGTATTCACCACCCCTTAATAAAACTCTCAAAGCCCATTGACGGCCATCATACCGGTGGCCGTTTTTCTTTATATGTTTTATGCACAATAACAGTGACATATAGAAGTGAAGGTATCAATTGACAAAGACCCTGCAGAAGCATGATAATATTACCATAAAAATCTAGATAAAGGGATGATACCATGGGCGATCACAGCGTACCTTCCATCCCGAAAAAGCGCATCAAACGGGCCGTATCCGGCCTGGTGCTGAGGATCCTCGGCAAGGCGTTCAAGGCACTATCCAAATGGGAAAACGGCGTACATAAGGAAACACAGGGATGGCCGGAGGGCATCACCATCACCTTTGCGGCCTCGCCGGAAGGCCCCTGGATGTCCCTGTCCAAGAAGGACGACACCCTGCATTACCATGGCGGAGTAAAAACGGCATCGCCCGACATCCTGATCCAGTTCAAGAGCATCGATGCGGCGTTCATCGTGCTGACGGGCAGGCTGAGCATCCATGACGCCTATGCCCGCCACATGTTCACCCTGAAGGGGGACATTTTCTTTGCCATGTCCCCAGTCCGCTGCATGTACCTGATCGAAGGCGCATTGTTCCCATATTTTATCTTTAAGAAAATATTCAAGCGCCGGCCCGAGAAGATCAGTAAATTCAGAGCCTATACAGGTGTGCTGTCAAGCGCAAAAGATTGAGGGAGGAAACGACATGATACCGTCCTATTTCGAATTCCACAACCCTGTGAAGATCCTTTCGGGCGAAAAGGCGCTGGAAAACATCCCGTTCGAACTGCAGAGCCTGAACGCCCGGAGCCCCATCATACTGACCAACGCGATGCTCGACGAAGTGGGGCTCCTCAAACTCCTCACCGATGCATTTTCCAATTCGGGTATCCAGCCGTGCGCTGTATACAGGGATATCCCGGCCGATTCCTCCATCCAGGCAGTGAACGCGGCGGCATCGGTCTACCGCGAGAAAAAGTGCGACAGCATCATCGCGCTGGGCGGCGGCTCGGTGATCGACACCGCAAAGGGACTGCTCATCCTGATCGCAAACAACAGCAGCGACATCATGGAATTCATGGGCGCAGAAACGATCAAAAAAGGGAACAAGCCACCGTTCATCGCCATCCCGACCACGGCGGGCACAGGGTCGGAAGCGACGCTGGTGGCCGTGATCAAGGATGAGCAGCGCCATCTCAAGATGGAATTCATCTCCTACCACCTGCTGCCCCACGCAGCGGTGCTGGACCCGCGGATGACGAAAACGCTCCCACCCCGCATCACCGCTTCCACGGGTATGGACGCGCTAGTACATGCCGTGGAGGCTTTCACCTGCGTACAGAAGAACCCCCTGAGCGACGCATATGCCATAGCCTCCATACGGTTGGTATCAAAATACCTGCAGGAAGCCATCCGAAACGGCAGCTCCGTGGAGGCGCGGATGGGCATGGCCAACGCGGCAATGATGGCAGGCGCGGCCTTTTCCAACTCCATGGTGGGGCTCGTGCACGCCATGGGGCATGCACTGGGCGGCATCGCAGGCGTTCCCCACGGGGACGCCATGAGCATCCTGCTGCCGCACTGCATGCGGTACAACAAGGCAAAACTATCCGCATCGTACGGGGAACTGCTGATCCACCTGGCAGGCGCAGACGTTTATGCCCGTTCAAAACCTGAAGACAGGGCTGATGTTTTGATTGGGTTTATCGAAGAGCTGCAACGCATACTCCTGGCAGAAGCAAAGCTGCCGATGAAACTGCGGGATGCAGGCGTGAAAAAAGAAGTATTCAGTGAAGTGGTCAAAGCAGCCATCAACGACGGCGCGATCCTGATGAACCCTGTGGAAGCCAATGCAGAGGACATCCTCGGCATACTGAACGCGGCGTATTAAAACGCAAATCAATTATATTCAATATTTATGAATGAATAAGAGGAATGCTTATAACATTCTCTTATTTGTATCTATTCAATTCAATTTATCAAAATCAATATAACGGCAAGAAGAACGTACACAATGCCGGAAATATTACAAAATTGATATCCATATATTACAGGTTGATTACTCGGCTTGTTGCCGTTATAATCTGTGTCACGGTCATTCACCGATTATGCAGCCGAATCCTGATAAAACAGGAACGGGGGACAAAAACATTTGGGGTCAATCCATCAGGAAAACCTGCGAAAGAAATTTTGCTGGCGGACCGATGGTAGGGAACCACTCATCCCGCACCCGTCAACTAACCCCGCAGGCAATTTTTGAGAGGAGGTAATCGAAATGACTAAAAAAATCATAACCGCCATTACCGCATTCGTTGCGGTGCTCGCGATCTTTGCGACCACAGCGTTTGCCGACTATTATACAGGCTACAAAACGCTGTATTACGGGATGCAGAGCTCGGAGGTCACCAACCTGCAGAACGACCTGAAAAGTCTTGGCTATTTCAGCTCGGCATCGACTGGTTATTTCGGTACCGTCACGAAGCAGGCCGTGGTCAATTACCAGGCCAGCAAAAAGCTGACTGCAGACGGCATCGTGGGACATGCTACGGCAAGGGCCATCAAGGTGGACAGGGTGATCCAGACAGGCAAGGCCTACCAGGGCGTACCTTATGTGTGGGGCGGCACGACACCCTCAGGGTTTGACTGCTCCGGGTTCACACAGTATGTGATGGCAAAAAACGGCATCACGATCCCGAGGACCGCCGCACTGCAGTACCAAACGGGGACGTCGGTATCCAAGAGCAGCCTGATGCCCGGCGACCTGGTATTCTTCCAGACGTACCAGGCGGGAGCTTCCCATGTGGGGATCTACCTGGGAAACGACCAGTTTGTCAACGCGAGCAGCTCGAGCGGGGTCACCGTATCCAAACTTTTCTCCAATACGTACTGGGCGCAGCACTACATTGGGGCGAAGCGAATACTAAAATAAAATCTCCTTCCTAATAAAAGCAAAGACCCTATCCAATTTTGGAAAGGGTCTTTGCTTATCTTCACTGCGCAGGATATATGGCTGCCGGCGCCCAACAGAACCAGCCTCCGATGGGGTCGAAATTTGTTGAAAACAAGTGCAAAATGCACGATAAGCTATTGCATTATGCTCCCGTATATGCTACATATGAGAGCAGAGTCATTCTTTTCAACCGGATAGACTTGTGTCCGTTGAAAAAGGCAAAGCATGCCGAAAGGATGCGACGCAAAGCCACGGGCCTAATCCGTTTCGATCGAGGCGGGATGGCAGCCGGGTTGCCAATGGAACGCGGTGCAACATTCAGTGATCGACAAGCCGTGTTCCCAGAAAGTATTGAAGAAGGGATCAAGGCTTGTTTTCTATTCTGCAGAGCCTTGTTTGCGATGCCCAAAGTCTGACGCAGACAAGATCCAACCTGGCAAATAGAAAATCGTCCCTTGCCACCCAATAAAATGGCTATCGATATATGGGCTTTATTGCTTTATCATAAAAGCGAATTATTAAACAATCCATAAATACATCATTCGAAGAGGTAACAACCATGTCTGAAAGCTCGTCATTGGACATCATTCTCCAGCGCCACGATATCCTGAATGAATTGCTGTCCCTCAACAAACGGCAGCCCCTGCAGCCTTATACGCTCCTATGCGACGAGTGCAAGGCGTTGTCAGGGCTCCTCGACGATATCTGTGTGCAACTGAACAGCGGAGATTACAAGGAGGCACAGGAGATCCTGTCCCAGAGCTTTGTACTGCAGGAACGGCAGCAGCAATACCACGAGGAGATCAATGCCGTATTTTTCGGACTCGACAAGAACATGACGCTAAAGACCTGCATCACGTCCATCATGGACTCCATTTTGCATAACAATCCCGTATTATGCTACGGGCTTTTCGTCATAATGAAACACATCTTCGTGAACGGTTATTGATATCATTCCTAAAAAGCTTGGATTAAGGGAAGTTATATTGCATCCAAGGGGCGCTCCGCAAGCGCTCCTTTTCTTATTCCGGGAATATTTCTTTTGCATGGGCAAAAAATAAAATCTGTATTCTATTTTCCCGGGAGGCTTTCAAATGGAACGATTTCAAACCCCACCGGAATCCTACTGGATAGCATCCACCCCAGAGACCCATTATCCGAAACTGGACCGGGATATCCAAACCGATGTGGCCATCATCGGCGGAGGGATAGCGGGCATCACCACCGCCTACCTGCTGAGCGTGGAGGGCGTCAAAACCGTGGTTTTGGAAGCAGACCGTATCCTCATGGGGACCACAGGTCATACCACGGCCAAAATAACATCGCAGCACGAACTCATTTACGACAAGATCCAGACCCATGTGGGGAAAGAACTCGCCAGGCAGTACGCCGACGCCAACGAAGCCGCAATACGGCTCATCGAAAAGATCGCAGATGAAAAAAGCATCGACTGTGATTTTTCCCACCAGGAAGCCTACGTTTATACGCAGCAGGATCATAACATAGAAAAGATACAGGATGAAGTAAAGGCTGCAAATCAGCTGGGTATAGAAGCAGATTATCTTGAAGAAATACCCCTCCGTATCCCTGTCAAGGCGGCCATACGGTTTCATAACCAGGCTCAATTCCACCCCCGCAAATATCTGCTGCCGCTGGCTCAGGAGATAACTGAAAAAGGGAATGCGATCTACGAGAAAACCAGGGTCATCGATATCGAAAAAAACGGTACCTATATACTGACCACGGGGCAGGGGAAAAATGTAAGGGCGGGAAAAGTCATCCTCGCATCCCACTATCCTTTTTTAAACAAACCCGGCGCGTATTTCACACGCATCTACGTGGAAAGGTCTTATATCGTTGCCATCAAGGCAAAGGAGGAATACCCGGGAGGCATGTACATCAATGCTGAAGACCCGGTACGTTCCTTCCGCAGGATGGAGACGGATGACACAGAGCTGATTCTGGTGGGCGGGGGCAGGCATAAAGCGGGGCAGGGGGAAGCGGATACAAACGCATACTACAGGTCATTGATCCAGTATGCGGAGCACCAATTCCACGTGGAGCAAATACCATACCGATGGTCCGCACAGGACTGCATGACGCTGGACGGTATCCCGTACACCGGCCATTTCACATCGGATACGCCTAACCTTTATGTGGCGACGGGCTTTGGCAAATGGGGGATGACCAATGCGACGGCATCGGCCATGATCCTGCGCGACCTCATCGTACACGGCACAAGCCCGTGGAAGGACGTATACAGCCCATCCCGCAAAGACTTCGTGGGCTCGGCCGGGAAATTCATCGTGGAGAATTTCAACGTGGCCGAAAAACTCATCGAGGGCAAGCTCTCCCCAGTCCCCAAAGACGTGGATATCCATATCGGCGAAGGGAAGGTCATCCAGATAGACGGGCACAGGGCGGGGGCATTCAAAGACGAAGACGGCCGGTTCCACGTGGTAGATACGACATGCACCCATATGGGCTGCGAACTGAACTGGAACGCAGCAGAACGTTCCTGGGACTGCCCATGCCACGGATCCAGGTTTGATATCGACGGGAAGGTGATCGAAGGCCCCGCCATCCGCGAGCTGAACAGCGGGGAAGAGACGCATACCTTGCAAAAGCTCTTCAAAGACGAGTACTAAACCGGTCAGCTGCAAGACTTGGTCAAACCATTATCCGGAATGAGGAGGAGAAAGCAACGTCGTATAAAGGGATCGAAGACAAGAAAGCCAACTACGATAAGTATGTAACGAAGAAAATGCCGAAAAGCCCGCTGCTGCTCAACTGCATCAAGGCGTTTGTCGTCGGCGGGTTCATCTGCGTTATCGGGCAGGGGTTCAACCAACTGGCGCTGGAAGTCATCCAGCTGACCCCGGACGAGATGGCATCCTTCACGGCGGCGGTGATGGTATTCATCGGCGCCACGCTGACAGGCATCGGGATCTATGACCATATCGGCAAATTTGCGGGGGCAGGCTCAATCGTTCCCATCACAGGGTTTGCCAACAGCGTGGTGGCGCCCGCCATGGAATACAAACGCGAAGGATACGTGCTGGGCGTGGGCGCAAAACTTTTCACCATCGCCGGCCCTGTGCTGGTCTATGGATACAGCATATCCATCATCATCGGGCTCATCTATCTCCTCGTCCCGGGGGAACCGGTATGGCCATAAGACTCGGCAAGATGACTGTGGAACTACAAAGCATGCCCAGGCTGATATCCGCAGGCTCGATAGCAGGCAAGTATGAAGGGGAAGGCCCTTTGGGAAAACACTTCGACGTATTGCTGCACGACGACCTGTGGGCGGAAAAAACCTGGGAAAAGACCGAATGCAAGATGTTCCGGGAGGCAGTGAAGATCGCGCTTCGGAAAGCAAACCTCGTTGAAACGGACGTCAACTACCTGGTGGGCGGGGACCTGCTGAACCAGATCATCACCGCCAGCTTTGCGGCAAGGGACCTCCTGATCCCGTTCGTGGGCATCTATACGGCATGTGCCTCCTTCGGTGAAGCCCTGGCCGTCTCCGCGCTCCTGATCGAATGTGGCGCGGCCTACCTGAACGCCTGCGCGGTAGCGAGCCACTTCGACACCGCCGAGAGGCAATACCGCTATCCGCTGGAACTCGGGACGAGGCGCACCAGTACCGGCCAGCGCACGGTGACGGGGGCGGGAGCCGTGCTCATGTCCCACCAGGGGACGGGACCCGCCGTACGGAGAGTTACGATCGGGCGCGTGCAGGACTGGAAGATCAAAGACGCCAACAACATGGGGGCGGCGATGGCGCCTGCGGCGGCCGATACGATCGATTATTACATGAAAGATACGGGAGACAAGATCGAGAACTTCGACGCCATCATCACCGGGGACCTGGGGCATTTCGGATCACAGCTGCTGGTCGAACTCCTCCATGATATGGGTTATAACCTGTCGCCAAAACATGTGGACTGCGGCAGCATAATTTATCCCAAGGAAGAGGCCTATACCATGGGGGGCAGCGGCTGCGGGTGCTGCGCGAGCGTATTCTGCGGCTTTATTTACCCCAAAATGGGCGAGCGGTACAAACGCATATTACTCGTTCCAACCGGGGCGCTTTTATCCCCCACGACCACGCTACAGGGGGAGACCATCCCTTGTATCGCGCATGCCATCGTATTAGAAAACTGAGGAGCAAAGGTGAAATGGACTATCTCAAAGCGTTTCTTGTCGGCGGACTGATCTGCGTCATCGGACAAATCCTGCTGGACCTGACCAACCTGACGGCAGCGAGGATACTGGTGATATTCGTGGTGGCCGGAGCGATACTGACAGCCGTGGGATTGTACCCATACCTCGTCGCGTGGGGGGGAGCGGGAGCCACCGTCCCTTTGACAGGATTCGGATACGCGCTCGCAAAGGGAGCCATCAAAGGGGCCCATGAAACTGGCATCCTCGGTGCGCTTACCGGGGGCGTGAAGGCAACGGCTGCAGGGGTGGCCGCGGCCGTATTTTTCGGGTTCCTCAATGCCGTCATATTCACCCCGCGGGAAAAGAAATAGCCTGCAACCGTCATCGGGGCTACAGGCTCTGCGCACTCTTCTGATTGCCGATTACATCCTAGATGAAATTTAAACTGATATCAGCCGCCCGAACACTGTGGGTGAGGGCGCCGATGGAAATGAGGTCTACACCTGTCAGCGCGACCTGATGCAGATCCTTGTCGCCCATGTTGCCCGAAGCCTCCACGAGCGCCCGGCCATTGATCATTTTCACAGCGACAGTCATGTTTTCCACTGACATATTATCCAGCATGATGATATCCGCCGATGCAGCGAGCGCCTCTTCGACCTGCGCAAAATCCTCCACTTCGACTTCGATCTTCAGCGTGTGGGGGGCAAATCTCCGCGCGCCCTCGATGACCTTCGTAATGCCGCCGGCCGCCTTTATATGGTTATCCTTGATCAATATCCCGTCGGACAGGTTGAAGCGGTGGTTGAAGCCTCCGCCGACCCGGACGGCGTATTTTTCCAGGACACGAAGGCCCGGCGTGGTCTTGCGGGTATCCACGATCCTGGCTTGGGTCCCGGCTACGCTATCCACGGCCCTGCGCGTCTGCGATGCGATCCCGGACATATGCTGGAGCAGATTCAGCGCGACCCGTTCGCCCAACAGAATGCCGCGCGCCGGCCCTCTGATGCCCGCTATGACGGTACCCTTTTCAACGCTCGCTCCATCGCTGAAATGGAGCTCGAGCGTGATGGAGGGATCTACTTTTTCAAATACACGCACGACCACAGGCAGGCCGCAAAGGATGACAGCCTCCTTGGCAATGAAACTGCCGGTTATCGTCATCGATTCATCGACTGTAGACAATGTCGTAATATCACCGGAACCGATATCCTCGGCGAGGGCCTGCGATATGATAGCGTCTGCAAGGTGGATATCAAACATCATGCCTTCTCCTCATTCGTGTAATCGCTGCGGTAATGCGCGCCTACGCTTTTTTTCCGCTCCAGGGCAGCCTGAATGATGGTAAGCGCGACCGAAACCATATTGTACGTTTCCATTTCCTTGAGCGTGCACAGCACGGAAGGCTCCAGCCTTTCCCGCATGGCGGATACGCTCGCGTATGCCTCGCGCAGGCCGGCCTCATTGCGGGAGATGCCGCATTTTTTGGTCATGGATTCGCGCAGCTCGGTGCGGAAGGAGTCGATATCGATCTCGTTATCCGTTCTGAGCGCATCCAATGCTATATCAGGTTCACCCGATAACGCCCTGCCGGATTGATTTATATCCTCCGCACAATGGCGCCCGAAAACGAGGCATTCCAGAAGGGAATTGCTGGCGAGCCTGTTGGCGCCGTGAACGCCGGTGCATGCCGCCTCGCCGCAGGCATACAGACCGGGAATGCTGGCGCGGCCGGACAGATCGGTCTCAATCCCTCCCATGAAATAGTGCTGTACCGGGATGACGGGGATCCAGTCAATGGCGATATCGATATCCCGCCGCATGCACTCATGATAAATGGTGGGGAAGCGCTTCATGAGGAAATCCCTCGGGCGGGAAGTGATATCCAGATAGACATTTGGGATATCATACATGCGCATCTGCCGGATGATGGCGCGGGAGATCACGTCTCGGGGGGCCAGGTCGGCCAGCGGGTGTATCTCCTGCATAAACCGTTCGCGGCGCCTGTTCCGGAGGACTGCGCCTTCACCGCGCAGTGCTTCGGAGATGAGGAAAAACCGGCCCTTCGTGTCCGGATGGACCAGGGCGGTGGGGTGGAACTGGACGAATTCCATATCCTTGAGCGCAGCACCCGCGCGCTGCGCAGCAGCAATACCATCCCCCGATGCACAACGGGCGTTCGTACTATTGCGGTAAATGCGGCCTATGCCGCCGGAAGCCACGATAACGCTGGGCGCGGCGATGTATTTATACCGGATGGAGCCGTCCGCCACGATGACGCCCGTTGCTTCGCCATGCTGGTCCGTTATGATATCCACCAGAAAGGAATCATGCATGAAGTCAATATTGGTTCGTTCCGCCGCAACTTCCAAAAGCCGCTTCGTCAGATGATACCCCGTGGAATCCCCGCCGCAATGGACGATACGGTTATGGGAGTGCGCACCCTCGCGGGTGATCTGGAACCGGCCGTTTGCATCCATATCAAAGGGGACGCCGAGCTGGGCCAGTTTCCGTATATCCCCGGGGCCTTCCGTCACGAGCACACGGACGGATCCTTCATCACACAAACCTGCGCCGGCAAAGAGCGTGTCTGTGACATGCTGCTCGGTGGCATCACCCGAATCAATGACAGCGGCGATCCCCCCCTGGGCATACATGGAGTTGCTCTCTTCCTTCCCGGCCTTATCGACCACGATACACGACCTGGATGGATCCAGATTCAGTGCGGCATAAAGCCCGGCCACGCCGCTGCCAATGATGACAACATCCGTCTTCAGGCGTTCGATCTGATCGAATTCTCCGTCAAAAACGTACCTTCTCAAAAAGTCATCCCCTTTGCAAAATCTAAACAGCCAGCATCCGCTCGAGACTCGCGGCTGCTTTGCCGATGATCTCCGGTTCCAGTTCGACAGGATGGACCATTTCTTCAAGCGCATGGAGCAAATCGTTCAGCGTGGTCATTTTCATATTGGGACAGGTGAGCTTGCCTGTGACGGAATAAAAACGCTTTTTCGGACTGAGCTGCTCCAGCCGGTGGAACACGCCGCATTCCGTACCGATGATGAACGAATCATGGTCGGATTTCACGGTATGATCGATGATCTGGGCCGTGCTGCCCGTAAAATCCGCGGTATCCACCACCTCGGGCCTGCATTCCGGATGCACAAGGACCATGGCGCCGGGGTGGTCTGCCCTAGCCACCTGAATATCTGACACGGTGATCCTGTCGTGCACATTACAGTACCCGGGATGGAAGATGAACGCCTTGTCTTTGACAAAACGGGAAACATAATGCCCGAGATTACGGTCGGGTATAAAAATGATCTCCTTTTCCCGCAGCGACTGGACGATCTTTACCGCATTGGAAGAGGTGCAGCAGATGTCGCTCACGGCTTTCACAGCCGCGCTGGAATTCACATAGCAAACCACGGCCGCATTTGGATGCTGCCGCCGCAAGGCCAGTACATCCTCCGGCGTGACCATGTCCGCCATGGGGCAGCCAGCCCTGCGGTTGGGGAGGAGCACCGTCTTATGCGGGTTTAATATCTTCGCGCTTTCGGCCATGAAGAACACGCCGCAAAACACGATGACATCGGCTGACGTCTCCCTGGCTTTGCGGCTGAGATCGAGTGAGTCCCCGACGAAATCCGCCAGATCCTGAATCTCTGGCCGCTGGTACAAATGCCCCAAAATGACTGCGCCGCGCTCCTGACGCAAGGCGTTGATTCTTTCAATGATGTGTATCTGCTCGTCCAATGAATCTCATCCTTTCCGTATCATAGTGTGCTTTCGGCAAACGGCAAACATCTATCCTGCACAAGAAAATCCATTGGTAACTCTTAGAATAACACATATGGCGGCATATGGCATATCTTTTTTAAACAACATGCCTGCACCGTTCAGTAAGGCCATACATTCAATGAACCCCCCTTTTTAAACTATAAAGCCGTACTTAAATTATTGCATGAACCAAAAAGGAAATTGTATAATGGGTAGAGCAGTTCCTCAGCAACACGACCACAAAAAATCTACACAACGGACGAGGTACCATGAGAGACCTGATTCGAAAGATAGGGCAAAGGTTCAGATGCGCCTTCGGCGGCCGTAGGAGCCATTATACCGCGAGGTACACCTTCAAATCCACAAAAAGCACCGCCAGGATCGGGAAGGCTTTCCAGCCCAGACGCAGGATGAAGCCCCTCTATATCGTCGCCATCGCATGTACAGCCGTAGCATGCGCGGTACTCGTCATCGTACTGTCCATCCCGCCAAAGCAGGATAATATCAAACCCCAGGATGCCGCATACATTACTCCCTCACCATCCCCCACGGAAACGCCTGAAGTCTCCGCGGAACCGGACCTGGATGCGCCTCCGGATCTGGAGAACGGCCTGACGCGCGAGATGCATTCCATCGAAGTATCCAAGCTGCAAAAAAGGCTGATGGACCTGGACTATATGGAGCCCGACGAACCCACGGACTTTTACGGACCGATAACAGAGCGTGCGGTGTGGCTCTTTCAACGCAAGCATAAACTCCAGATAGACGGCATCGCGGGCCCCCAAACGCTCAAAACGATCTACGCTGCGGACGCCAAGCATTATACCGTCTATCTAGAAGACGACGGCCCGGATGTGACGGGAATACAGGACCGGCTGAAAGACCTCGGATACCTCAAGAACAAAGCCACAGGCCATTTCGGGACTTCAACGGCCAGCGCTGTGAAAGCGTTCCAAAAGCGGAACAGCCTCACGCCCGATGGAAATGTGGGGTCAAACACCCGCGAGGTCCTGTTCTCGGACGATGCCAGAAAAGCCGCCGCCTCGTCTTCGACCAATAAACCATCCACACCCACCTCCTACAGGAAGGCGGACAAACCGCCGGATGCAAACAAAGCGGCCGAACTCATCGATTTTGCCAAAATGCAATTGGGGAAAAGGTATGTGCGCGGCGGAAAGGGTCCCGATACGTTTGACTGCTCGGGTTTCGTTTACTACTGCCTGAGTAATACGGGCACGAATATCGGCTACAGGACTTCGGCGGGTTGGGCCAAAACATCCTATCCGCGGGTGACAAAAACAAGCGACCTGATGGCAGGGGATATCATCGTGTTCAACGGACATGTGGGGATCTGCATGGGAGGCGGGCAGATGATCGACGCTTCCAGCACCCAGGGGGAAGTGAGGATAACGCCCATCACCGGCGGAACGTACTGGCGAAAGAATTTCCGCTTCGGCGCAAGGATCTTTTAGGCGTGCAGGACATATTAACAAATTTCGTTTTTGTCTGCACACCAAGCGTTATGTCACTGGCGGACCATGCTCCTTGAGATACTCCGCTATCAAAAGATCCACCATGCGGCCATAGCTTTTTACACCATCCTGCTGCATATTGGCCTTCAAATAGGTATTGTTCATGGCAGTAACGGCTTCCTCAGTTGGACCCTTGAAGCCGTCCCAGTATGCACTGTAATCATGCAGGTCTTTTTTCAGCGCATCGGAATACTGCGTGTTCAATTCCGAATAAAGGCCCCTGTCCGCATCGTACAGCGCGTTGGAAGCGTACAGGAGAGCCAGCATATCACCCGAGTATTGAAAATCCCTGTCTCCGCTTTCATGGCAAATATAATAAGCGATGAAATTGGCCTCATCCTCCCGGGCAAAACCGTGCTGGTGCGCGGCCTCATGGCATGCGCCTGCGAGGAACGTGAGCATGGGGATATCGATATTCACATTGGCTTCGCCCGTGAAGGGAAAATAGACGCCGAGGATGCCGGAGTAGGACAACCCTTCGGATGCAAGCACCGGTTTTGGCATGCCGTAGCTGCCGCCGAAGAATTCGTTATTAGTCTCCTGCGCCACTTTCACATACAGTTCCGGTACCTTCTGCATGGCTTCCAGTTTGGTATAGCCGGAGATATAAACACCGTCATCCTGCTTCAGATCCCGGCGGAGGGCGTTGGCTTCATCGACAAGAGATCTGCACACAGCATACAGCACTTCTTTTTTGGAAGGTCCAATATCCAGCTGCATCGAAGCCGCAAGAGGCTGGCGCGCATAATTGAACCCCCAAAGGATGACAAAGGCTGTAAAAACGTTGGCTATGACTGCTATCAACGCGACAATGCGGCAGAGAAGACGGATGAACCGCTTGTCCGGACACACGATCAGTTTGATAAACGTATAAATCAGGAATGCGATGACGTACAAACAAAAACCGTACAGGAGGAATTCACCCAACGAAAAGGGGAGGATACCCGTAGCGGTACTCAGGCCCTGACTGATGATTTTGAAAAATCCACGTGAATATATGTTTTCAATAAAACCGGGGACAAGGAACGAAAGACGGTACAGGACGTAAAAAAGAATGGCCGCGCCAATGAAACATGCATGTACAATCAAACGCTTTTTTATTTTCTCCATAATGACCTCATACAAACAGAGAATATGGATAATCGGAATATAACCGCATGATATTTATATTCAACTTAAAAAGCGCAATCACAAATCAGACATGATCATATGTTATTTTGATAGTAGTATAGCACCTTGGCCCCGGAAAGGGTAATGAATTAGCTTACCATTCCGTCCTGATTATGCCTATTCATCAATACGGTGATAAATCATCAGGCATACAAAACGTTTTCGTTGTACATTCGGAAATACTTGCTATAATGAAACCGTCGATACATCTATTCAGCCATCCGAAACAATACAATATATGGGGGGAGCTTTCATGGAGGAGACCACAGGCATCAAGTACAAGGTTTATCCCTACCGCTGGGTCGTGCTGCTTTGCATGATACCCATTATCATATCCAGCGAAATTTTCTGGCTCACCTTTGCGCCTATCGCTACCGCTGCGGCGAAGTACTACCAGGTATCCAGTTTGAGCATCGATTTATTCTCAATGTCCTATATGTTCATGTATATCGTTTTTACCATCCCGGCATCCTGGATCATCGAAAAATACGGTTTCAAGGTATCGGTCATTATCGGCTCAATCCTGACCGTGGTTTTCGGTGCAACAAGATTTGTGTTTGCAGAAAATTTTATCATTGTCCTTGTATCCCAATTCCTTTTGGCCGCAGGCCAGCCTTTCCTCGTGAATATATCGACGAAGGTTCCGGCCAATTGGTTCCCGCTGAAACAAAGATCGACCGCATCAGGATTACTCGTTATGGCACAATACTTGGGGTTCATTTTGGCTTTCGCCCTGTCGCCAAGACTATATGATGACATGGGTATGAAGACGCTGCTGGGAATCTATGCAGGAATATCATTAATTTCGGCGCTGCTTGCCATTTTCTTAACCAAAGAAAAACCTGCAGTCCCCCCCGGACCAGAGGCACCCAAGGAATCCATGAACTTAAAGAATATGGGAAGGCTTTTGGTCAGCAAAAACTTTTCTTTGGTGCTCATCATCAGTTTTATATCTTTGGGCGTCTTCAATACGATATTGACAGTTATTGAACAATTTTTAAAACCCAAAGGTTTTACTTCCACGCAAGCCGGCGATGCAACCACAGCGTTTGTAGTGAGTGGGATCATAGCGGCCGTTGTTTTGCCAATGCTCTCGGATAAGATACGCAGAAGGACACCGCTTTTTGTCATTGCAATGCCGATCTTTGTATTGCTGCTCGTCGGGCTGACTTTCTTCACGGATTATATTCTGATTATCACGGTATGCGCACTTTTAGGCTTTCTCATCATGGGGCTTGGCCCGATACTTTTCCAGCATGGGGCGGAAGTGGCTTATCCGATCCAGGAAGGCGCATCGTTTGGGACGATCATGTTTATGGGCCAGGTTTCCGGGATCTTATTCGTTCTCATTTTCCAAATGATATTTGATGCTACCCAGAATTATTTATGGCCGATGGTTTTCCTCCTTGTCCTTGTAGCAATCCAGGTGCCTCTGGCAGCATTTATGAAAGAATCGAAGATATTGAAAGATAGCAGGGAACAGTGGCTGGCAACCAAGAAGAGCCTGAAGTAGTGTTTAAAGAATGGGGCCGTCATTACATTAGCCGGGGTGTTAAACATCCCGGTTTTTTTTGAGTATTACCAAATAGCACAAATTACAGATATTCACACAATATTTAACTATCATACCTCTGTGAACAGAAGGGAAAATATAAGCGGAGGTGCAGGATATGAAACGGATACTCGTTTTTATATTGATCACATTGCTCATACTATCGGGCAGTGTGTGCAGCGTTTTTGCAGAAAGCAAGGTCTATATTGTGCAGCCTGGTGATACCATGTGGGCTATCGCCGTAAGGTATGAGATCGGTCTGGATGAATTAAAAAAAGCCAATCCCCAGATAAAAAACGCTGCGCTGATTTATGTGGGCCAGAAGATCACGATACCCGAAGCGTCACCGCTGAAATCCCTTGAAACAGAGGTCATCAGACTGGTGAATGTGGAACGCGGAAAACGTGGACTGGCATTACTGAAAGAAAACTGGGAACTCTCCCGTGTGGCCAGGCTGAAATCCCAGGATATGATCAACAAGGGGTATTTTTCGCATACGTCTCCCACTTACGGCTCGCCTTTTGCCATGATGGAGGACTTTGGACTGCGTTTTTCTTCTGCAGCAGAGAACATCGCCCAAGGGCAGCGTACACCGCAGGAGGTCATGAACGCCTGGATGAACTCCGCAGGCCACAAAGCCAACATCCTATCCGGCGCGTATACACAGATCGGCGTGGGGGCTGCAAAGGCTGCCAACGGTACACTTTACTGGACACAGATGTTCATAAGACCATAGAAACATGGGAAGTTTATACCGACATAAAAGGCAGGAAGCAAACCTGCCTTTTATGTATAAGGACTAGTCTGAATAACCACCCTTTACAACTAAATATATCAACGA
The DNA here is from genome assembly GCA_023454175.1 of Bacillota bacterium. Classification (GTDB taxonomy): domain Bacteria; phylum Bacillota; class Clostridia; order Christensenellales; family JAEXRW01; genus JAEXRW01. The sequence continues at coordinate 43,047 of JAEXRW010000030.1, forward strand.
CATAGGTGAAATGAGTGTGGCAACGAAAGTAAGCCATGCGCATACCGCATCCCTGGTCAGCGCCGAAATCAATGCAAGTATGGGCCCAAGGATGAACATAATGATCAAAAACGCAAGCAACCCTTTCCGATACTTTTTCAAGAACCATCCCTCATTCCTATTCATTTCAACGAATGAATCAAAATAGCGACCAGCACTTATTAAATGATATATATGTAAATTGAAAAATATTAATGGCTTTTTCTATTTGAGGCTAAATCACATGTGATAGGTCATCTCGCAGAGTCGGTTTTTGTCAGCCTCAAAGCCAGGCATAATTTGATAATTTCTGATAATTATGGTACTATCGAGTTAAACCTGGGCCGATGTAATATCTGGAGCAAGGAGACATTATGAAAAAGAAAGCGATTACGATCATCCTGTCTGTGGCATTCATTGTCCTGCTCTGTTTCGCAACGGCATGCACTGAACCACAGGATGTTGCCCAAAACGAAATCATGCCGAACATGGCCAGTACAATACCCGAAGAAACGAGTGGCACCGCGCCTCCTGTAATGACGGGCTCAGCCCCCCAAGACAACATGAGCAATGTGCCTTCCGTTCCGTCAAGTCCTGCTGCGCAAGACAACCCGCAGGTCACCATGCTCTTTACAGGCGATATCATGACGCATCAGTCACAAATCGGAAACCATTATTTCAACGGCCAATATGATTATTCGGGTGACTATGCATATATCAAAGATATCGTCTCGAAAGCGGATATTGCATTGGCTAATTTTGAAATGACCCTCCCCGGAAAGCGTCCCTATACAGGCTTTCCGCGCTTCAGGGTACCCGATGCAATCGCAGATGCGCTTTACGGAGCGGGTTTTGATATCATGGCCACAGCCAACAACCATATCAGGGATGGAGGCGACGATGCTTTTTTCAGAACCAACCAGGTCCTGAGAGACAAAGGTTTTACTGTAATTGGCACGAAACAGGAAAGCTCGGGCACAAAGTATGCGGTAATTGAGAAGAACGGAATAAAAATAGGTTTTATTAATTTTACTTTTAATGTAAACACGGGAATAACAAGAAGAATAGCACCATGCATAAATTCTGACAGAACCAAAAGCTTTTCAAAAAGCATGAATGCGATAGCTTCAGAAATAGATGAGGTTAAAAAAGAAGGGGCGGAATTCATCATTCTCGTAATACACTGGGGCACTCAGTATCAGATCAAAAGCAATGCAACACAGGAAAGGATCGCGCGTAAAGTGTCGGATATGGGTGTGGATCTGATCATCGGCGGACATCCGCATGTACCGCAAAATGTCGGTGAGTACCAATCACCGGTAAGCGGCAAGAAAACTCTGATATTCTACTCCCTTGGAAATACCATCGCCAATATGGGCTATGGATTTGGACCCGGGCATGGATATACCGAAACAGGAACACTGGCGCTGGTCAAGCTCAGGAGGCAGCAGGATGGAGGTGTTGCCATCGACGATTCCGGCTATATCACAACGTATCTGAACAAGTCGATGTGCACCTACAAATACGATGATGCCAAAGGAAGGGCCCGTACAATAAAATACAGGGCATACGATATCGTCCCTGCCGCCCTGGCAATCCAAAACCCCAATAATTATAGGGGGATCACCAAAGCATCATTGAGATATTTCCATGATGGCTTATCAAACGCGCAAAATACACTGGGCAAATATGCTGACAACTTGAAATCGTTTAAATTTCAGGAATATTCGGATTATCCATGGTAGAAACGCCGCCAAAGGGTAAAAGGCTGCAAAGCGCCTTAGTACCAAAGAAAGATAAATACCTGTATTAGGATAAGAATATAGGGAGGGTCCTTGATATATCAATAATGAAATCATATTCAACAGAGACGAGACTAAACGCAAAATAAAAACATTTAGTACTACAATTATGAACAATGCCGCCTCACATAAAACAGACACCTTTTATATTCGATGTCTGTTTACTTAATCTTTAGATATCATACGAAAGAGCCAATTTTTTTCTACTTTGGGTTTAATCAAAAAGCCATTTTCCCTTATTTATTTTACCCTAAGCGCAATTTCATCTGATTCGACCTCTGTGCCTTGTCCAACATCACATGGAGGCTTGTCCATCTTTTTATATGTGGCGATCCAACGACGCCTGATTGTTCTGGCTGCAAATCCGGAAGTAAACAAACCCCCGAGCACTCTTAAGACACGATTGAAAAAACCTGGGATATAGAGTGAACGTCCTGCGAGCGTTTTGTCAACCGTTCTTCTTGCAATAAAACCAACATCCTTGGTAGTAATTACACCGATAATCCCTTGGGACTTGATGGATTCCACCATTTCAGGAGTCGTAGGCATACCCGCAGGGCAAAGAACAGTCACCGTTCCGCCCGATGATTTCAGTTCCTCCTTCAACGCCCTGAAAAAATCAAGCAGGAACCTCTTTGAGGCAGCATACATGGCCTTGAAAGGCATGGGATAAAAAGCCGCCAGGCTTGAAACAGTGATAATACGGAAAGGGATTTCGCAGTCTCTGTGGTCCAACAATCCACGTGTAATATCCAGTGTGCCTTCTATATTTACTCTCAATAATGTACGGAGCTGCAAACGATCTCTATCGGTAAACCTGCCTTCATAATCCAAACCGGCAACATTGATAAGAAACCAAAAAGATAAGCCTAATGTTTGGATATATTCAAACAAATCCTCTCTGGATGAAGAATGGGAATAGTCACAAGGGCAAGATACAACCTCAATGGCGTAATCACTTTTTAATGAACATGAGAGGGTATTTAATGCTGTCTGTGAAATATCCGTAATAAACAAATCCCAACCTCGGGAGGCGCATTCATAACAAAACGCTTTTCCAAGACCACCGCAGGCTCCGGAAATAAAAACATATGACTTCATTGGAAATCCCTCATATCAGTTGTATAGGGCTATTATATCATCACAAGAATTAAATATGTAGCACTATTCTTACATTCATAATTATTACAAAGTGTGATTACTACGTTTTGATAAGATTCAACAGGCAAGAATAATAAGCAAGTTTTACATAAAATAATACAAGGGAATCTTTTAACACCATAAAATATGTGATATTATAGTAAATATAAACGATTAATACTATAATATGCAAATAATCATAATACTATTTCAATAACCAAACTGAATAACGGGGTGTCAGCATTGAAACATATTGCTAAAATGAATACATTTATCATTGCAACGCTTCTTATCCTGATCAATAGTATATCCCCGGCAATGATCCAGATGGATCAATCCGGGAACATATTCTCTGAAGAGATACTTTTGTCCAGTCATTTAGCAGATATCAGCCACGGGAGTATTCAGGATAGACCTATCATTCAGCCCAAAAGTGCGAAAGAAATCGTTATTTTGGAACAAGGCGAGACAATACCGGTTAAAGAAAGGTCATCTTTAACAGCTTCAGGCAATGCCGGCGAGTTGCCCAGAGAAGTGGATGATAGCCAAAATCCATATTTGCCTCCAATGCAAAGACAAGCTTCATGTGATTCAATGGCTTCGTTTGCTGTAACATATTACTTGGCGACAAACCAGACTGCCAAGGCCAGGGGTTGGACAGAAGTAGCAAACCGTGATCATCAATTATCCCCGCAGTTTACTTACCCCCTGAGCGATGAAAGTGGCGACCCCGTATCAGCACTGGAAAACAGCTTATGCGTACTCAAAGAACATGGTGCGCCTGCGTGGGCACAAATGCCCTTTGATCCCAACGATGGCGTGACATGGCCCAGCAAGGAACAATGGAGAGCCGCGCTAACTAACAGGATCATGGGATATGGGTATATTACGACGGTCGGCAAGCCCGAGGGCCTTCAACGTATCAAAACCGAATTGGCGGATGGAAACGTTCTGGCGTTTGCCACCTACATGAAATCGTGGGATTATTATACTGATATAAGATCAATCGGAAACAACACCAGTACACCAATGGATGACCGGTTTTTCGGTGAAAAAATCGTGACGAGAATGTCTGGTGACAGAAAAAACGGGATGGTATTAACCGTAATAGGTTATAATGATGATATCTGGGTGGATATTAATCGAAATCGAACCATGGAGCCAAATGAACTGGGCGCCCTGAAAGTAATCACCTCCAGAGGGGAGTCTTTTGCCAATAGTGGTTATATTTGGATAGCGTATGACGCATTGGTGGATGACCCTGTCAATAACCACCCTTGCGTATTCTGCAATTGCCGGGCGGCGTGGGTAAAAGCCTACTCATCCCCCTATAAACCGAAAGTCACTGCAGAAGTTACGGTAGAAACAGATGATCGCCAGCAACTGGAGATTTTCGCAGGTGTCAACTGGGCTCAAGCCACGGAACCATGCGCAAAAGAACATAACGGAAATCTCATCAACAATTATACCTTGCTTTATCAGAATGACAGTACTATATTTGGCAAAGGAGGTGCAAATCCGTATAATGGCACCATCGTTTTGGATATGACGGATTATGCGAGCGCATCTGGCTTTTATGACCCAATCAATGATCGATTCAAGCCGGGAGAACTGACTTTCAGCTTGGGGATATTCGACAAACCCCACGGCAGCAATATTAAAGTTAAATCTGTGCTATTTCATGACGAAATACACAATAAACAGTTTGCCTGTGATATCCATGATGATGAGATCGTGGACAGCGGCTTAAAATGGTTCAGCTGTGATTTCAATGTTTCCGGAGAAGCGGCGCCGCGAGCAGATCCTACCCTGAATACCTTGCGTGCTATTCAACAGGGATCCAGACAAATGCAATACGTAAACAACCAAGCAGGTAATATATCGTTGAAATTCATTCCGGACAACACCGGTAATTACACGCTTTCTTCGGGATCAAAACTCATCTCTATCGAGATTCTGAATAATGCAAACCATAGACTGTATATCGGGAATACTTTTCAAAATGGCCCCTCGGTAATACGTGCACGATTGAAAGCCGGGGAAACTTATATTGTTCGATTATTGAGCAAAGAGTCAATAGTAACTTCCGTAAAGGTCAATCAGTATTTTCAAACCCAATCGGATGACAGCAAATTAAACAGCATTCAAGTGAATAATGGCCTGCTATCACCATCATTCAATCCGGATAAATTTGAGTACGACGTAGTCCTGCCCAAAGACGACGGTTCAGTGAAAATAGACGCCATACCAAGAGATTTCAGGGCGATCGCTCTGATAGATGGTGCACAAACCAACTGTACAATGAAAAGCATACCCGAAAGCAGTGTTAACCTGACCAGAATAGACGTTATTGCGGAGAACGGGGATATCCAAACATATACGTTGCGGATATCCAGGCCAACCTGGCCACCAACCAAAGACGCGACGCTTTCTAAAATAGAGCTATCTCAAGGCCAACTGACGAAGGCTTTCGTCCCAAGTGCAGCGAAACACACAGTTACACTCAACGAGTATCAGGATAACGTTATTATAAAACCTATAAAAACAGACAAAAGGGCCAGCCTGTATATCAACAATGTGCTTCAGGATCGTATTAGGATCGATATCGGGAACGGGAAATCAAAAACAGTGAATATCAAGGTCAAATCCCAGACAGGAAATATATCCAAGACCTATACATTAAAAGTGGTAAGGGACAAGTCAAAGAACAATAAATTGAAACCCCTTGAATTTTCAGCAGGATATCTGAATAAAATTTTTAAACCCGATCAAAGCGATTATACATTGTATTTGGATGAAAAAACAAAAGAAGTTAAGATCAAAGCATATCCCGAACATCCTCTGGCGCGGGTGACGCCGTCCCAAAAAACGATTAGACTCGATACCGGCGCATCGAAAAAAATAACATTCAAAGTGAAAGCGCAGTCCGGCCAAACGCGAATATATACCATAACAGTAAAAAGAGACAAATCAACGGAAAGCAGTTTAAAGTCTTTGCAGACGACTCCTTCGTTCATCCCTGTTTTTTCTGCAGGTATTACGGAATACGAATTGACGCTTTCTCCCCAAACCGCATATGTGACGGTCAGGGCTGTAAAGGCTGACAAGAATGCAAAGGTCTATATCGGACAGTCATTAAAAACAAGCCAAAGGATAAAAGTCCCGGCCGGGCAAACGTTTACAATCGACATCACAGTCACGGCACAGGCGGGGAACAGGCGAGTCTATCATATCAAGATCAGCAAACCTTGACCAATAGCGCATATATATGAAAAACCGGAAGAATCCTTGGATTTTTCCGGTTTTATCATAATCAGAAAATATTCTCGACAATGATTTTTCCAATCTCGGAAGTGGAGACCGGCGTTTTGCCCGGCTGCATGATATCGAGTGTCCGGTAGCCGTCATCCAGCGCTTTATGAACCGCTGCCTCGATGGATGCCGCCTCGTCTTCGAGCCCGAATGACATGCGGAGCATCATGGCAGCTGACAGAATCGTTGCGATGGGATTTGCCTTATCCTGCCCTGCAATATCGGGTGCGGAACCATGGATGGGTTCATACAGTCCCAGTTTCGAATCCCCAAGGCTGCTGGAGGCCAGGATCCCGATGGAACCGGTGATCTGGGCCGCTTCATCGGAAAGGATATCCCCAAAGAGATTGCTGGTCACGATCACGTCAAAGCTGGATGGATTCCGCACCAGCTGCATAGCGGCATTGTCCACCAGCATATCCACCACAGCTACATCCGGGTAATTTTCTGCCACTTCATGCACGACGCTGCGCCACAGGCGGGAACTTTCCAGCACATTGGCCTTGTCGATACTGGTCACATGTTTCCTTCTTTTCCGTGCCATGTCAAAGGCTATTGTGGATATCCTTGTGATTTCTTTTCTGCTGTAAGTCTCGGTATCAAAGGCTGTTTCAGAGAGCCCATCCCCGCGCCGGCCCCGTTCGCCAAAGTAAATCCCACCCGTTAATTCGCGCACAACCAATAGATCAATTCCCTTGTCGGCGATGTCCTGCCTGAGCGGACAGGCGCCTTTCAGGGCAGGGAAGAGCAGGGCAGGGCGGATATTGGCATACAACCCAAGACTGCTGCGCAGTCCCAGCAGAGCGCGCTCCGGACGGAGATGGCCGGGGAGCGTATCCCACTTGTATCCGCCTACAGCGCCGAGCAGGACGGAATCGCTGGCTTTACAGATATCCAGCTGTGAAGACGGGAGAGGCTCTCCGAAGCGGTCGATGGCGCAGCCGCCGGCGATCACTTCTTCGAAACTGAAACCGTGTGCATACTTCCTTCCAACAGCTGAAAGCACATTCAGGGCCTGTTCAATGACTTCGGGACCGATACCATCGCCACGGATGATTGCGATATTACATTGCATCTGCATTTCCTACCTTTTTGAAATGTATTCAAGGAGCCCGCCTGCATGGATGATGCCCCGGATGAAATCCGGAAAAGGAGAGGACTGATAAACCTCGCCACGCGTAACATTTTCAATCCTGCCGGACTCGAAATCCACTGCAACGGTATCACCACTGGAAATAGCTTCGGCTGCCTGGGGGCACTCGAGTATGGGAAGACCGATGTTTATGGCATTACGGTAGAAGATCCGGGCGAAACTTTTTGCGATCACACAGGAGATACCAGCAGTTTTGATCGCCAAAGGTGCATGCTCACGGGAGGAACCGCAGCCAAAATTATTGTCAGCCACAATGATATCACCTGGCTGGACCCTTTTTACAAAGTCAGGATCGATATCTTCCATGCAGTGGCTGGCGAGTTCACGTGCATCCGATGAATTCAGATATCTGGCCGGGATGATCACATCCGTATCCACGTTGTCGCCATATTTAAAAACGCTGCCTTGTGCTTTCATTTTGCATTTCTCCTTACAGTATAGAATCGGGATGGACGATTTTACCGGCCAAAGCGCTGGCGGCTGCAACAGCCGGGCTCGCAAGGTATACCTCGGAACCGGTATGGCCCATTCTGCCGACAAAATTGCGGTTTGTGGTGGCAACGGCGCGCTCTCCGCAGGCGAGAATACCCATATGCCCGCCGAGACAGGGACCACAGGTGGGCGTACTCACCACGCCACCCGCTTCTATGAATATCTCCACTAGACCCTCCCGCATGGCTTCAAGGTATATCTTCTGCGTGGCGGGGATCACGATGAGCCGAACGCCTTTGGCAATCTTTTTACCCTTCAAGATGCCTGCAGCCATACGAAGATCCTCCATACGTCCATTGGTGCAGGATCCGATGACTACCTGATCGATCTGAATATCGCCTGCTTCCGCAGCGGGGCGCGCGTTTTCGGGCAGATGGGGGAAGGCTACTGTAGGCTGCAACGCGGCAAGGTCGATGACATACTCCTTATCATATACAGCATCGGCATCAGGTTCATACACGCGGTAATCCCGTGCCACTTTATCCTTGATGTATTCCAAGGTTTTCTCATCCACGGGGAAGATGCCGTTTTTGGCGCCTGCCTCAATAGCCATATTGGCCATGCAGAGCCTGTCATCAATGGACAGATACTTCAGTCCGTCACCGGAAAACTCCATGGATTTATACAAAGCACCATCCACGCCAATCAAGCCGATGATGTGCAGGATCATATCCTTGCCCGAGACCCATTTGCCCGGCTTGCCGGTCAATGTAAACTTCAGTGCAGACGGCACCTTGAACCAGCACTGGCCTGTAGCCATGCCTGCAGCCATGTCCGTACTGCCAACGCCGGTGGAAAAAGCACCCAGCGCACCATAGGTGCAGGTATGGGAATCTGCGCCGATGATCAGTTCGCCGGGAGCGGCAAGGCCTCTTTCAGGCAGCAGTGCGTGCTCCACACCCATCTGGCCTACGTCAAAGAAATTCACGATCTCGTGCCTGCCGGCAAAATCCCGGATCATGCGGCACTGCTCTGCGGCCTTGATGTCCTTGTTGGGGGTAAAGTGATCCATGACAATGGCGATACGTCCCTTGTCAAAGACCTTTTTGATACCAGCCTTTTCAAATTCGTTGATTGCAACAGGCGTAGTAATATCATTGCCCAAAACCAGGTCCAGCTTAGCCTCGATCAACTGCCCGGGTTCAACTGATAAAACGCCCGCGTGTGCGGCAAGGATTTTCTGCGACATCGTCATTCCCATAATGCTAAATCCTCCGGTATATTAAACTCTATTGGTATCCTTGATCAGCTTCCATTCGATGGAATCCACCAGTGCTTTCCAACTGGCGTCGATGATGTCGGTGGAGACGCCCACCGTGGACCACACATCCTCACCGTCCGTCGATTCGATCAAAACTCTGACTTTGGCGGCGGTGGCTTCCTCGGGCTCCATGACGCGGACCTTGTAATCGGTCAAATGCACGTGGGCAAGGGAAGGGTAGAAGACTTCAAGGGCCTTCCTGAGGGCCCTGTCCAGCGCATGCACGGGGCCGTCGCCTTCGGCGGCTGAAATCTGGGGCACGCCATCGACGCGGATCTTGATGGATGCGGTAGCACTGCAGCCCGGTTCAAGCGCCGGCTGCTCGCCAATGATCTTGAAATTCACGAGGTCGAAAAAAGGCTGGTGCATGCCGAGGCATTTGCGGATAACGATCTCGAAACTGCTTTCCGCGCCCTCAAACTGGTAGCCTTGGCTTTCAAGCGATTTCAATTCATGGATAACCGTCTGCGTCTGGGGTGAATCCTTGGAAAGCCCCGGGCAGATGGCGTTGACTTTTTTCAGCACGGCGGTGCGGCCGGCCATCTCGGACATCAGGAAGCGGCGTTCGTTTCCCACCAGTTCGGGGTCGATATGCTCGAAGGAAACGGACGATTTGCTGACGCCATCCGCATGCATCCCGGCTTTGTGGGCAAATGCGCTCTTACCCACATACGGGGCATCATTTCCCATGACAACATTGGAGACCTCTGCAATGTACCGTGCCGTGGGCGTCAAAACTGCAAGCATTTCCTGCGGGATACATGCATATCCCTTTTTTATCTGGAGATTTGGTATCAGCGTAGACAGGTTCGCGTTGCCGCTGCGCTCGCCAAAGCCAAGGTAGGTACCCTGCACATGGCAGGCGCCTGCTTCCACGGCAGCTATCGTATTGGCTACGGCAAGGCCGCCGTCATTATGACAGTGGATCCCGATGCGCACATGAATCCTTTTTCTGACCTCATGGGTTATAGAAGTGATCTCATCCGGAAAACTCCCGCCGTTGGTATCGCAAAGCACGATGCAATCCGCACGGCCTTCCATGGCCGCTTCCAGTGCCGCCATGGCATAGGCGGAATTTGCCTTGTAACCATCAAAGAAGTGCTCGGCATCGAAGATGACCTCCTTGCCCAGTTCCTTGAAATAGGAGAGGGTATCCCGGATCATGCAAAGGTTCTCTTCCAGGGTGGTGCCGATAATCTCCGTGACATGGAGGTCCCAGCTTTTCCCGAAGATGCAGACGGCGGTGGTGCCGGCCGCCCGGAGTGAAAGAATATTGGCGTCTTCACCGACGGGAATATCCTTCCTGCGGGTGCTTCCAAACGCAGTCAGAACAGAGTTTTTCAGACTCAATTCCTTCACCCTGCGGAAGAACTCTATATCCTTGGGATTGCTGCCCGGATTGCCTGCCTCGATATAGCTGATCCCCAGCCGGTCCAGCGCTGTGACTATATTGATTTTATCCTCGATGGAAAAGGAGATCCCTTCGCCCTGGGCGCCGTCCCGTAATGTGGAATCCAGTATTTCGATCGACTGCGCCATTTTCATCACACCCCCATTTCAGCCATCATCTTGTTGACCCCGTTCAAATATGCCTTGATGCTGGATTCGATGATATCGGTACTGAGGCCGCGGCCCACGACGGACCTGCCATCGTAGCCCAGCTTCACCACGGCTTCGCCGAGCGCATCCTCGCCGGCGGTCACGGAGTGCAGGGAATAATCCTTCAACACCAGATCCATCCCCACGATATCGTTGATCGCCTTGAAGGATGCATCCACGGGGCCGTCCCCGATGGCGACGCTCTCAAACTCCTTTTCGCCGCTGGAAAGACGGATGATGGCTGTAGCCGTAATGGTATTGCCGCTGTTGATCACAAAGCGGTCGAGGCGGTATGCCTCGGCGCTGTCGGCGACCCGGTTGCCCACGATGGCATCGATGTCCCCATCCAGGACGATCTTCTTTTTGTCGGCCAGGATCTTGAACTGTTCAAACGCCGCATCCAGCGCCTTTTTGTCCAGCTGGTACCCCAGTGCCACCAGCCTCTCTTCAAATGCATGGCGGCCGGAATGCTTGCCCAGCACCATGGAATTCTGCGGGATGCCGATGGATTCCGGCGTCATGATCTCATAGGTGGTACGCTCCAGCATGACGCCGTGCTGATGGATGCCGGCCTCATGGGCAAACGCATTTGCGCCCACGATGGCTTTATTGGGCGTGACCTGCACGCCGGTGATGGTCTGCACCAGTTTGCTCGAACGGTAGATCTGATTGGTCTTCACCCCGCAGGAAACATCGAAGTACGGCGCGCGGGTATTCAGCGCCATGACCACCTCTTCCAGCGAGGCGTTGCCGGCGCGTTCGCCGATGCCGTTCAATGTGCACTCCACCTGCGCGGCGCCCGCACGGACGGCCGCAAGGGAATTGGCCACGGCCATGCCCAGGTCATTATGGCAGTGTACAGAAACTTCGACCTTGTCTATACCCGAAACGTTTTCCACCACATGCTTTACAAGGGCGTACATCTCATCGGGCGTGCTGTAGCCCACGGTATCGGGGATGTTGATCACGGTGGCGCCGCAGCGAATGACCGTTTCAAATACCTTCACAAGGAAAGGCCAGTCGCTCCTGGAGGCATCCTCGGCTGAAAACTCCACGTCCTCGCAGTACGTTTTGGCGCGGGACACCATGGCGGCGGAACGCTCCAGTACCTGCTCGGGCGTCATTTTCAGCTTATACTGCATATGGATCGGGGAAGTCGCGATAAAGGTATGGATCCTCGGACGCCTGGCAAGGCGCACGCCTTCAAAAGCGGCATCGATATCCTTTTCAGTGGCGCGGGCGAGGCTGGCTATGGAACAGTCCTTGACCACCTGTGCAATCGCCTGTATCGCGGCAAGGTCTCCCGGCGAAGCGATGGCGAAGCCAGCCTCGATCACATCCACGCCGAGCTTTTCCAGTTGCAGGGCCACCTCGATCTTCTCATTGAGGTTCATGCTGCAGCCGGGAGACTGCTCTCCATCGCGCAGGGTCGTATCAAATACCTTGATCTGTCTGCCCATATCGATCACACCTTCTTGCATTATTCTATAGTCATTTCAAAACGGCGCCCTGGCTCGCGGAGGAGACCAGCCTCGCATAGCGCGCCAGATAGCCGGAGGTAACATTGGGCGGCGGGGGGGTCCAGTCCCGGCGGCGCATCTCCAAATCCTCCTGCGGGACCTTCAATTCAATCTTCCCGGCGGGGATATCGATGGATATCCTATCCGATTCACGCACAAGGGCGATCGTCCCGCCATCAAACGCCTCGGGCGCTACATGGCCGATGGCCGCACCCTTGGTGGCGCCGCTGAAACGGCCGTCGGTGATGAGTGCGACACATTTATCCAGCCCCATGCCTGCAAGGGCGGAGGTGGGGGAGAGCATCTCACGCATACCGGGGCCTCCGCGCGGCCCTTCGTAGCGGATGACGACCACATCACCCGGCTTTATTTCCCCATTATAGATGGCATTGATCGCAGCATCCTCGCCATCGTACACCCGTGCGGGGCCGGAATGGCACAGCATTTCTTCGGCCACGGCGCTGCGCTTGACCACGCAGCCATCGGGTGCGAGATTGCCGCGCAGGATGGCGATGCCCCCGGTTTTACTGTAGGGTTCGGAAACAGTCCGGATGATCTTCGGATCCCGGATGGATGCAACCTTCACATTTTCATATACGGTTTTCCCTGTTACGGTCTGCAGGGAAGCGTCGATCAGACCGGCATCGGCCAGCGCTTTCATCACGGCCTGGACGCCGCCGGCATGATACAGGTCCTCGATGTCGTCTGGTCCGGCGGGGGCGAGGCGGCACAGATTGGGCGTTTTCGCGCTCAGTTCATTGACCGTATCCAGGTCGAACGGGACACCTGCTTCGTTGGCGATGGCGGCGAGATGCAGGACGCTATTGGAGCTGCAGCCGAGCGCCATGTCCACCGTTAAAGCGTTCCTGAAGGCGGCGGGGGAGAGGATGGCGCGGGGAAGGGTATCCGTTTCCACCAGCCGCATGACGGCCATGCCGGCTTCCTTGGCCAGACGGATGCGCTCGCCGTAAACGGCCGGGACCGTCCCGTTGCCGGGAAGCGCCATGCCGATAGCCTCGCAGAGGCAGTTCATGCTGTTGGCCGTGAACATCCCTGCGCAGGAACCGCAGCCGGGACAGGCCTGCTCCTCCATGGAACAGAGCTCGGATTCATCGATCCTGCCGGCCTTCAGCGCGCCGACGGCTTCGAACATATTCACCAGGCTGAGTTTGCCGTTTTTGCCTTTGCCGGAGAGCATGGGCCCGCCGCTGATCACAATGGCGGGTATATTGATCCTGGCGGCGGCCATGAGCATGCCGGGCACGATCTTGTCGCAATTGGGCACCAGCACCATGCCGTCGAATGCATGGGCACAGGCCATCACCTCGACGGAATCGGCAATGAGCTCACGCGAAGCCAGGGAATACTTCATCCCGATATGACCCATGGCGATACCGTCGCAAACGCCGATGGAGGGTATCTCAATGGGCGTGCCACCAGCCATGCGGACGCCGGCCTTCACCGCCTCGGTGATCTTATCCAGATGGATATGGCCGGGGATGATCTCATTATAGGCGTTGAATACCCCGATAAGAGGGCGGGACAGTTCCTCATCGGTATAGCCCATCGCCTTGAAAAGGGACCGGTGCGGAGCGCGCTCCGCACCCTGTGTCACCTGATGACTGTTCATAACAATACGCCTCCGGTATTACTTTTTCAGCCAGCTCATCATCTTGCGCAGCTCCGCGCCCACTTTTTCCACCTGGTGCTCGGATTCATTTTTCCGCATGGCCAAAAAGCTGGCTTTTCCGCCCGAACGGTTTTCGGAGATCCACTTGGAAGCGAACTGGCCGCTCTGGATCTCCTCCAGCACCTTCTTCATTTCCTTGCGCGTCTCTTCCGTTATGATCCGTTTGCCCGTCACATAGTCGCCGTATTCGGCAGTATCGCTGATGGAGTAGCGCATGAAGGAGAAACCGCCCGAATTGATGAGGTCCACGATGAGCTTCATCTCATGGACGCACTCAAAATACGCGATCTCGGGCTGGTAGCCCGCGTTGACGAGGGTCTCGAACCCGGCCTTCATGAGCTCAGTCACACCGCCGCACAGGACAGCCTGTTCGCCGAAAAGGTCGGTCTCGGTCTCTTCCTTGAAGGTGGTCTCGATGACGCCGGCCCGGCCTGCGCCGATCCCGGAAGCGTAGGCAAGGGCATATTCCTTTGCCTTTCCGGATGCATCCTGGTGCACCGCGATGATGCACGGCACGCCTTTTCCTTCCTGGTACTGGCTGCGCACGGTATGGCCGGGGCCTTTGGGGGCGACCATGATGACGTCCACAAAGGGCGGGGGCTGTATCTGGTTGAAATGGATGTTGAAGCCATGGGCAAACATCAGGACATTGCCGGGCTTCAGATTAGGCTCTATGGACTCCCTGTAAACATCCGCCTGAATCTGGTCGGGCACAAGGATCATGATATAGTCGCCCACCTTTGCAGCCTCAAAGGTATCCAGCACTTTGAGACCGTCGTTGGCGGCCGCTTCGCGGAAAGCGGTAAGTCCGGGTGCGAGTCCCACCACCACTTCATATCCGCTGTCCCGCAGGTTTTGTGCGTGCGCATGGCCCTGGCTGCCGTAACCGATGATGGCTATGGTCTTGCCCTCCAGAAATTTGGTGTTGCAGTCCTTGTCGTAGTACATCTTTGCCATGGTAAATCATTCCTCCTCGTCATTTATGTTGTGATCTTTGATACTTTTGTTTCCGCGTTCAATACCGGTCAACCCGGTCCTGGCCATCTCGATGACGCCATACGGCCGCATGAGGTCGATGAAGGCGTCGATCTTATTGGATTCGCCCGTCAGTTCCACCGTAAGGGAAGCCGCGGCCAGGTCCACTGTTTTCGCCCTGAAAATATTGGCCGCTTCGATGATCAGCGAGCGCTGTTCGGGGGATGCATTCACCTTGATGAGGAGCAACTCCCGGAAAACGGAATTATCGGTGTCCAGATGCAGCACCTTTTTCACATCCACAAGCTTTCCCAGCTGCTTGTAGATCTGCTCCAGCACGTATTCATCGCCGGACACTACGATGGTGATCCGTGAAAGGCTGGGATCTTCCGTTTCGCCGACGGACAGGCTGGATATATTGTAACCGCGCCTGCTGAACAGACCCGTTACCTTGGACAATACGCCGGGGTGGTTTGCGACCAGGATGGATATCACATACCTGTTTTGCATCTGCCTTCAGCCTCCTTTATAGGTCTATATCATGGATGATGTCGTCCACGGTGGCGCCGGGGGGTATCATGGGGAGCACGTTTTCATCGGGGGAAATCCTGCAGTCCACCACGGTGATCTTATCCTGGGAAAACGCCTTCTGAAGCACGGGGACTACGTCGGCCCTGGATTCTATCCGGGAGCCCGCCGCGCCGAATGCCTCCGCAAGCCGGACATAATCGGTCTTCCTCTCCAGCGTGGTGACGGAGAACCTTTTTTCATAAAAGAGTTTCTGCCACTGGCGGACCATGCCCAGCACGCGGTTGTTCATGACCACCACGGTCACCGGGATGTCATGCATCACGCCGGTGATCAGTTCGGGGCAGTTCATATGGAAACAACCGTCTCCTGTGATGAGCACGACCCTTTTATCCGGGCAGGCGGTTTTGACGCCGAGGGCGGCGCCCAGGCCGAAACCCATCGTCCCAAGGCCGCCGCTGGTAATGAACGTACGGGGACTGTCAAACCTGCAGAACTGTGCCGACCACATCTGGTGCTGGCCGACATCGGTGACGATAACCGCGTCACTTCCGGCAAGCTGCTGCACCTGCTCCAGCAGGTATTGCGGCTTCACATCGGCATCCCCGCCGGAAAAAGGCTTGTTGAATTGCTTCTTCCAGGCATCTATCTGCTCCAGCCATTCGCCATGCTTTTGAGCGGGCATGCCCGCGTTCAACCGTTTCAATACCGCTTTGACATCTCCGATGATATGATGGTGCGAAACAACATTTTTATTGATCTCGGCGGCATCGATATCGATATGCAGTATCCTGGCCTTGTGCGCAAACTTTTTCCGGTTGCCGGCCACGCGGTCGGAAAAACGTGTCCCCACAGCGATCAAAAGGTCGCACTCGTTCGCCGCGTGCGAGGACACCGCCGTGCCATGCATGCCGATCATGCCTGTAAACAGGGGATCGGAGGCCGGGAACCCGCCCAACCCCATGAGACTGGAGCAAACAGGGGAGTGCAGCTTATGGGCAAACTCCATCAATTCGGCCGAAGCGCCCGAACTGATGACCCCGCCGCCAGCATAGATCAGCGGTTTTTTACAGGAGGCTATCATTTCCATTGCGTTACCGAGGCTGCGTTCGGATATCCTGCACGCTGGCGCCTCGTCATGGATGGCGACCGGAGAATACTCAGTCACTGCTGCGGTGACATCCTTGGGGATATCAATCAGGACAGGCCCGGGACGTCCCGACCGTGCGATGCTAAAAGCCTCACGGATGGTATCGGCCAAAACAGCCACGTCTTTCACGATATAATTGTGTTTCGTAATAGGCATGGTAACGCCGGTGATATCCACTTCCTGAAAGCTGTCCCGCCCGAGAAGCGGCAGCGCGACATTGCATGTGATGGCGACCATTGGGGAGGAATCCATGAAAGCGGTGGCGATACCGGTCACCAGATTTGTGGCGCCCGGGCCGGAAGTGGCAAAGACCACGCCGGTCTTCCCGGTGGCGCGCGCATAGCCATCGGCCGCATGGGCCGCACCCTGTTCGTGCGCCGTGATGATATGCCTGATCTGATCCCTTTTATGATACAGCGCATCATAAATATTCAGTATCGTCCCGCCGGGGAAGCCGAAAACCGTATCGACCCCCTGTTCAATGAGGCATTCCATGACGATCTGTGCACCGGTCAACTGCATATCCAACACCTCCACGATCCAATCATTATCATACTTAATAATACTATTATATAAATGAGAAACAGCCGGTTATATAAAAATACCTTCGCCCCCCAGGGGAGACGAAGGAAAACCTCCGCGGTACCACTCCGATTGCTTCTGCCATTAGCTGAAACCACTTGATTTATGCCCCGGTAACGGCGGGTGCCGTCTCATCCTACGCGAGCGATCGCTTGTGAGCGACGCTTTTCAGAAAAGAAACTCAGGGGAGAGGCGCTTCCATCACCGGGCGTCCACCTTGCACCACCATGGTGGCTCTCTAAGCACCCCGTGTAACGGCCGCATGGCCCTTCATCGTCGTTATATAAAAAAACTTCGTCTTCAATCCTGAAGACGAAGGCAAACCTCCGCGGTACCACTTCCATTGCTCCAGAAACCTGAAGCCTCTCATCATCCCGTTAACGGCGGGCGGCCCGTCCTGCCTACACAAGCCAACGCCTGCGGGCGATGCTTTTCGGAAGGAGACTCAGGGGGGAGACCAGGCATTTTCCGGCGTCCGCCTCGCACCAAATCGGCGGCTCTCTAAGCACCAGATAATATGCCTTATGACCCCTTCATTGCCGGATATATTTTTTATATTATATGTGAACATATCGAGGCTGTCAACAATATTTTGGAACAAATACAAAAGTATTGACGTTACAGAAATTAATCTATAAAATATGTATAAATATGAATGCAATGAGTGAGGAAAGTAGGCGGATGGAGCCGGGCAAGGGAGGGCGCGCCAGGGACTGGGAGCGCGCCTGCGGCAGAAAACGCGCGAAGTTCCCTCATGAGCACATGTGCTGAACACAGCAGTAGGCATATGCGGTACCCCTCCGGTATACAGGGGAGGGCATGAAAGTGCCTGTATCGAGCGGTCGCGGGATCATTCCTGCGGCAATAGCGGGTGGTACCGCGGAAGTGAACTTTCGTCCCGGCAAGGGATGAAGGTTTTTTTATTTTCGAAAAGGAGGACGGAAGAATGGCAATGTACTGGAACAACGCGGTGGAATGCATGGACGAAAACGAGATGAAACGCATACAGGACGAGCGCCTGAGGTCCACCGTAAAAAGAGTGTATGACAATGTCCCGTATTACCGCGAAAAGATGGTGCAGGCAGGGATCACGCCGGAAGATATCCGCGGTGCCCAGGACCTGGGCAAGCTCCCCTTCACGTATAAAAACGACCTGCGCGACAATTACCCCTTTGGTACCTTTGCCGTGCCGCTGGAGGATGTGGTGCGGGTGCACGCATCTTCGGGCACCACGGGCAAATCCACGGTGGTGGGGTATACGCAAAAAGACATCGATACCTGGTCCGAATGCATGGCGCGGGCCTTCTGCAACGTGGGCGTGACCAAAAAAGACATCGTGCACGTGGCATACGGGTACGGGCTTTTCACCGGAGGACTGGGCGCGCATTACGGGGCCGAGAAACTGGGCGCCACCGTCATACCCGTTTCGGGCGGAAATACCAAACGGCAGATCCAGCTGCTGAAGGATTTCGGAGCCACGGTACTTTGCTGCACACCGTCCTATGCGCTGTACCTCGCGGACGAGATGAAGGAGCAAAACGTAAGAACAGACGAACTGAAGCTCCGGGTGGGCGTTTTCGGCGCGGAACCGTGGTCGGAGGAGATGCGGGAGGAGATCGAATCCCGGCTGGGACTGAAAGCGTATGACATCTACGGCCTGAGCGAGATCATGGGCCCGGGAGTCTCGATGGACTGCGAAATGAAAAACGGGCTGCATATCCCCGCGGACCATTTCATCGCGGAGATCATCAATCCGG
Source organism: Bacillota bacterium (assembly GCA_023454175.1). Taxonomy (GTDB): domain Bacteria; phylum Bacillota; class Clostridia; order Christensenellales; family JAEXRW01; genus JAEXRW01. The sequence continues at coordinate 62,026 of JAEXRW010000030.1, forward strand.
AAACCGGCGAAGTGCTGAAAGACGGGGAAAAAGGGGAGCTGGTATTCACCTGCATCTCCAAGGAAGCTTTACCCTTGATCCGCTACAGGACAAAGGACATCTCCGCGCTGCATACAGAACGCTGCGCCTGCGGACGGACCAGCCCGAGGATGGACAAGGTGACAGGACGCTCGGACGACATGCTCATCATCCGCGGGGTGAACGTATTCCCGTCACAGATCGAATCCGTCCTGCTGCAATACGGTGAAGTGGAACCCCATTACATGATCTATGTGGACAGGGTGGGGAACCTGGACGAGATGGAAGTACAGATCGAGATGACGTCCGAGATGTTCTCGGACGAGGTGAAAAAGATCGAGGCGGTGGAAAACAGGCTGCGGAAGGATATCGAATCCACGCTGGGCATCAATGCCGTGGTGCGGCTGGTGGAGCCCAGGACCATCCCCCGGAGCGAGGGCAAGGCCAAACGCGTGGAGGACCGCAGAAAGCTATTCAAATAACGATTCTGTGAAGGAGGGCGAAGAGCCCTCTTTTTTGTTCGGAAACGCTGATCCAAACCGGCAAAAAGGAAGCTGCAAGAGCAGAAATGACATGTACGCATATTGAAATATTATCCATTACGCCGATCATTCAATTTGCCCGACAACTTGAACAAGGAGGCTCAACCATTCATGGAATCCGTGACTGTCCCGTTACTCAACAATACCGTTTGGCCCAACTTTAATTTTCTTGAATATAAAGTTGGAATAAGGGATAATCAAAACGGTCATTCCTTATTCTTTCTTTGTGGGTGAAATCATTGAAAAGTCAGTTGAAGTGGTTCCTTTTTGCTTTCCTGTTCAGCATGGCGGTCCTGGGACTGGCCAGCACCGTGAACGGCACCGTGACCTCCTCCATGATGGCGCAGCTCGGCATCATGGAATCCCAGAGGGGGCTGCTCGTCACACTGCAGGGCGCGGGGACGATGGTGAGCGTGATCATCTGGGCCTTTTGGGGCGAAAGGACCAACAAGATGCTGATCACCGTGATCGGCGCGGCGCTGGTCCTGGCGGCCTCCGTCACGCTGATGATCCATATGGGATACTTCGCATTGATGCCGATCTTCGTGGTATACGGCTTTGGCTTTACCTGCATCGATGTCATGTCCAATGCGGTCGCAATGGATGTCTACCCAAAGGAAAAAAAAGTGGTGCTCTGGATCCACGCCTACTTCGGCGTGGGGGCCGTGGCCGGTTCCATCGCCGCCTCATGGATCACGGAGCTGCTGGGCTGGCAGTACGCGTTCCTCCTGCTGGCGGGTATCCTGCTGATCGTGCTGGCCGTATACGGCACGACGGCCTACAAAGCGTACCCGATGACGCCATACCCCAACCGGCATGAGCGCAAATCGGAAAAGCTGGCATTGGGCGTGCTGATCAAACGCAAGGAGCTTTGGGCCATCTTCTTTACGGCGCTCTTTTTCGGCGGGTCCCAGATGGGGCCTATGATCTGGCTGGGGGATTATTTCAAAACCACACTGCAATCCGGGACCCTCGCGACGTTTGCCATCGCGGCGCTTTTTTTGGGGACCATCGCCTCCCGGTTTTTATCCACGCTACTCATCAAACGAATAAACCCAAGGACGCTCTTCATCATCGGCGCCCTGCTGGCTAGCGGGTCGCTCGTGTGGCTCGCATTTACCGGCAGCGATATCATGGCCATCATCCTCACCGTACTGGTGGGATTCTTTGCGGGGGCGAATTTCCCGCTGCTGGTGCTGATGGCAGGCCAGATATTCCCAAGATACTCTTCGACCGTAAGCTCCACCATCTGCATGGGGTACGCCGTTTCCACCATGACGGTGCCGTGGCTCATGGGCGTACTATCCAAGACGACGCAGACGGGGATGCGGCTGTCCTTCCTCCTGGTGGCTGCAGCCGCGGCCATCATGGCGGTATGCGTACTGCCCATCAAGCCCGCAAAGGAACAACAATCCGGGAAAGAACCCATGCCGGATGCCGCAGGATGAGCTACAGACTATACAAAGCGTACCGGACATATTAACATAATAAGATATGATGAATGAAATACTCGCTGAAAAACTGAAAAGGCTGCCCGACCGTCCCGGCGTCTATATCATGAAGGACGCACAGGGGGAGATCATCTACGTGGGGAAAGCCATATCCCTGAAAAACAGGGTCAGGCAGTATTTCCATTCCCCGGCCAACCACGATATCAAAGTACGCAGCATGGTGCCGAGGATCGAGGACCTGGACTACATCATCACCGACTCCGAATTCGAAGCCCTGGCGCTGGAATCCAATCTCATCAAAAAGCACATGCCGCGCTTCAACATCCTGCTCAAAGACGACAAGCACTACCCGTATATCCGCGTGGATATCACGGACGCATATCCCAGGGTGGAAGTCGTACGGAAGATCGGGGAGGATGGCGCGCGCTATTTCGGCCCGTATATCTCCATCCCGCAGAAGATGCTGCTGGAGGAACTGGGCTCCAATTTCCCGCTGCGCACCTGCAGGAAGGATATCGAGAAGGCATGCAGGCGCAAAGAGCGGCCGTGCCTGAACCACCATATGGGACGGTGCCTGGGACCGTGTGCAGGCCTGGTGAGCGAAAAACAGTACCGGGCGCTGGTCGATGAAGTCTGCGCCTTCCTTTCAGGTAAAGTGGACGACACATTGAAAGACCTCAGGGCGCAGATGGAGGAAGCCTCGGAAAACCTCGAATTTGAAAAGGCGGCTGCGGCAAGGAACCGGATCAACGCACTGGAAAACCTGCTGCAAAAGCAAAAAGCCATCGAACCGGGCCTGCACGACCGCGACGCCTTTGCACTGGCACGGGAAAAAGACACCGCAGTCATCCATGCGTTTTTCATACGCGAAGGCAAGCTGCTGCATTCCGAACGCTTTATTTTCGAAGAAATAGACGATGAGGACGAAACGGAGATCTGGGAGGCCTTCCTGAACCAGTATTACATCAATGCGCCCCAGATCCCGCGGGAGATCCTGGTCCCCGCCGCTTTTGATTCCATGAAGCTGGTCGAAGATTTTCTGTCCCAGCGCGCCGGTCATCGGGTGCATATCCTGGTCCCGCAGCGGGGGGAGAAAAAGAAACTGCTGGAAATGGCGAGCAAAAACGCAAAGGACGCCATCACCAGGCACCTCGAGCAGCGCATGAAGCAGTATGACAGGAACGAAGGCGCACAACTGGAACTGTACAGGATCCTGGGAATAGAGGGCAGATCGTCCCGTATGGAAGCTTTCGACATCTCCAACATCCAGGGGACGGACTCCGTCGCATCCATGGTGGTATTCACCGACGGAAAACCGCAAAACAAGGAATACAGGCGGTTTAAAATAAAAACAGTGGAAGGCGCGGACGATTTTGCCTCCATGCATGAAGTCGTCTCGCGAAGGCTCCTGCGGGCAAGGACGGATGCAGAGGCGGGTTCCAGCCAGGGTTTTGCACAGCTCCCGGGCCTTTTGATCATCGACGGGGGCAAGGGGCAGCTGCATGCCGCCATGGAGGCACTGAAAGAGACGGGGTATTCCATCCCCATCATGGGCCTTGCCAAAAGGCTGGAAGAGATCTACCTGCCGGGGCAGGAACTGCCCCTGGTTTTGAATCCGCGTTCCCCGGCGCTACATCTGCTGGAACGCATTCGCGATGAAGCCCACAGGTTTGCCATCACTTACCACAGGAGCCTGCGGACCAAAGGCGGCATGCGGTCCGAACTGGAAGGGATCCCGGGCATCGGCCCGAAAAAAAGGACCGCTCTCATGCGGCATTTCCCTTCTTCGGGCCTGATACAAAATGCATCGGCGGAGGAACTGGGCGCGATACCCGGTATGGACGTCCGCAGCGCCAAAGCCGTATATGACCACTTCCATGGCAATGAGCCGGCAAACAAGGGTTGATTCCTTGGCATGATACTTTATAATTGTTTTTGGATAACCAGCGCGTGGTTCTATGATCGCATTATATTTATTGTTTATATATTTGTGAGGACATCGATGAAAATCAAAATGATAGCCCTGGATCTTGACGACACTTTACTGGACGAACAGATAAAGATAACGTCCCGCTGTGAAAACGCCGTGAAAAAGGCCGCGTCGATGGGAATACAGGTAATCCTTGCGACGGGGCGGAATTACATTTGCACCAAACAGTATCTCCGCCAGCTGGAACTGGCAGCACCCGTCATTACCAACGGCGGCGCGGAGGTCTATGATGAAAGGGGAGAACTGATCCGCTCGCGTTACCTGACTGCGGAGATGGCCAAGGAGATCATCGGATTCGCTGTGGCCGAAGGCGTACATTTCCAGATCTACAGGGACGACTGCTTCTGCTATGAAAAGGAAGATGAATACTGCGCGCTGTACAGCAGCTTTAACGGACTGAAGGGCATGGAAATACCCGACCTGCGAAACCGCAGCCATGATACGCCCAAGCTTTTGATCATCGACCGTGAAGAAAAAATCCTGGAACTGCGAAAAAAGGCTGAAAAGACGTTCGGAAGCAAGTATAATATATCCATATCCAAACCCTGGTATCTGGAATTCAACCGGCCGGATGCATCCAAGGGCGCCGCGCTCCGATACCTGGCTGAAATGTATGGCCTGGAAAGGGAAAATATCATGGCGGTGGGGGACGGGCAGATCGACCTGAGCATGATCGAATATGCAGGCCTCGGGATCGCAATGGCAAACGGCTGGGACACCATACTGGAAAGAGCGGATTTCATCACAGCCTCGAACCAGGAAGACGGTGTGGCCAAAGCAATCGAAAAATTCGTCATCGGGAGCTGAAGAAGCATTGAAGAAAGTCATACCCGTCAAGGAATTTGCCGACCATCTGAACCTTTTGATCCAGCAGATGGGCAACCGGGATTATATCGAGATCGATACGAGCGACACCAACCGGCCCGCCGTCCAGTTTTCCGGTTTCTTTGAGCACTTTGCCACAAACCGGGTCCAGCTGGTAGGCAACCTGGAGATCGCCTACCTGAGCAAACAGCCCCATGACCTGCTGAAAAAACGCATGGAGCAATTCTTCAGCTATCCCATCCCGTGCGTGATCCTCGCGAGGAACCATACGCCGCCTCCGGAAATGCTGGAAGCCGCGGCGATGTATGACGTACCCATCCTGAAATCGCTGCTGACCACGACCAAGATCGGGCACAGGACCATGATCTACCTCGACGATATCCTGGCGCCCAGCGTATGCAGGCACGGCGTGCTCATGGACGTATACGGCATCGGTATCCTGATATCGGGCGAGTCGGGCGTAGGAAAGTCGGAGCTGGCCCTGGAGCTGGTCAAGCGCGGGCACAGGCTGGTGGCCGACGACGTGGTGGACATCAAACGGGTATCCGACAGCCTTCTGGTGGGGAGGGCGCCCGAACTGATACGGCACCTGATGGAGATACGCGGCATCGGCATCATCGATGTGAAAACGATGTTTGGCGTAGGGGCGGTATTGATGGAGAAAACCATATCGATCCTGCTGAACCTGGAACTGTGGGACGACGCGAAAGAATACGAGCATGTGGGGATCCATGACGAATACACGACCGTCATGGGCGTGAAGATACCCACCATCACCGTGCCCGTGGCCCCGGGCAGGAACCTGGCCATCATCGTGGAGGTCGCGGCCATGAATTACCGGCTGAAACGGATGGGTTACTCCCCTGCGGAGGAGCTGGATAACAAACTGAAGGAACTGTACGGGTTTTCCGAAGTGAAGAAAGACGGTTATTAACCCCGGAACGGGCGCACGGGTATAAGGGTAAAACAAGAATAATATATTTGAAGCAAAAGGCTACAAGGGGCTGTGCCCGATGAAAGCAGACAAAATCCTGAAACCTTTTGCTCTTTTTTTATGCCTGATCCTGCTGCCCTGCCTGCTCCTGGCGGGAAGTTTTTTTCAGGAAGGGCTTTACAAGGATATTTACAGGGAATGGCTCAAAATCAAAAAGCCCCCATGGCAGGGCGTGCTGTCCGTATGGCATGTAGCAGGCTGGGACGGGGCCACAGGAAGCGTATCGTACTGGCTCGGCAGAAGGGTAAGGGAATATGAACGGGAGAACACGGGCGTTTTCCTGGAGATCCAGACCCTTTCAGCCAATGAACTGAAGCGGCGCCTCTCACAGGGCAGTTTCCCCGATATCCTCTCTTTTCCCACCGGCGCAGCCCATACCATTGAAGCATGCATGTCGGAAATGACGCCCAATACGAACATCCGAAGTGAATTCCTCCAAAGCGCCATGAACGGGGAAGGCAGCCTCTGCGCCGAACCTTATGCATTTTCCGGTTATATCCTGGCAGCCAATGACGATATGCTCTACGAAAGGCAGCTGCAGCCCCCGCCCCAGGAAGGCTGGAGCCCCGAAGAACTCAAAGAAGCGGTCACAAAGGCCGAACCCGCAAAAAACAGGAAGAAAGCGCCCTCAATAGGGCTTTGCGCATCCAACGAGGAGTGCATCGCTTTTGCTTCCCTGGCCAGCTACTGGGCAAAAAAAGAGGTCTCCAATGCCGTTGAAATGCTGCAAAGCGGAAAGGCGGCAGCGGGCAATCCGGTCGACGAGTTCGCAAGGAAAAATACCGTCACCGCCATCCTTTCGCTGGGGGAACTGCGTAAACTGCGCGGCATCCAGTCCCAGGGGAAGGCGCCTTACTGCTCGGTATGCCCCGTGAGCTCCTTTACGGACATGGTGCAGTACATCGGATTCAAGAAGGGGGAACCTCCTGAAAAGAGTGCAATCTGCCAGGCCTTTGCCGATTTTCTGCTCGCAGACAAGGCGCAGGAGAGCCTGAAGGACATAGGCGCCTTTCCCGTTTCACAGAAGTACAGCAACCTTTATGAGACGGATGAACTATTAACCTCCATTGAACAGGCTTACCAAAAGGATGTCCTTGTCCCCAACGCCTTTGATTATGTGGACAGGCGCATCGAAATAAAGGGGCTCATTGACAAAACGTTGTCGGGGAGCGACAAAACGGCGGACATCCTCCATTCGGTCGAGTCGGCTTGTAAACGGTAGTCCCATGGTGTAAACTAAAACAAAGCACTGATTGGTGGGAAATGATGGACGCAAATGAACTCCGTAAAATAGTAAGGTCAACCTATCATAAAAGCATCCTGGTCCGGGAGCCGATGCGCAGACACACATCATTCCACATCGGCGGGCCGGCGGACATCCTGGTACAGCCCGAGAACCTTGACGATATAGGCAAGATAAAGCTGGTCTGCTTCAAGCACAACATACCTGTCACCACCATCGGCAACGGCAGCAACCTGCTCGTCCGTGACGGCGGCATCCGGGGCGTGGTGATGAAAATCGGACAGGGGTTCTCAACCATTGAGGCCAGGGGGGAAAGGGTGAGGGCGCAGGCCGGGGCTTCCCTGTGCGCAGTATCCGACCTGGCGAACCGGAACGGACTTTCGGGCATGGAATTTGCCTGCGGCATACCCGGCACCGTTGGCGGCGCAGTGGTCATGAACGCTGGCGCATACGGCGGAGAGATGAAGGATATCGTCAGCGGCATCGCGATCATGGATGCATCGGGCTGCGTCCACTCCCTGGACAACGCCGCACTGCAATTCGGTTACCGCTCCAGCGCGCTCCAAAGCAGGCCGGGGGATGTGATCCTGGAAGCCGTATTCAACCTGAAAGCCGGAGCAGGCAAGGAAGAACGCGAATTAATGAAGAACTACATGCTGCAGCGGAAGGAAAAGCAGCCGATCCAATACCCGAGCGCAGGAAGCTTTTTTAAAAGACCCAAGGGGCATTTCGCCGCTGTATTGATCGAAGAGGCAGGACTGAAGGGGTACCGTATCGGTGACGCGCAGGTATCCGAACTGCACGCCGGGTTCATCATCAACCGCGGGAGGGCCACCGCAAAAGACGTTACAGCCCTGATGCACCACATCCAAGGAAAAGTATTTGCGTACAGCGGGGTAAACCTGGAGCCCGAAGTGAGAATAATAGGCGAGGATGATTGAGTGCAGTTGAACGGTTTACAACTGACAGCGGACTTCCACACGCATACGATACTGAGCCACGGCAAGGGCACCATTGAGCAAAACGTCCGGGCCGCCATCGAAAAAGGCCTGAAGACCGTTGCTGTGACGGACCACGGCTATGCCCATGTGGCTTACGGCATGATCCCCCGGGAAACGCGGGAAGCAAGGCGTGAGGTGGACAAACTCAACCAGCGATACCAGCGGGATATCCGGATCCTATTGGGCGTGGAAGCCAACCTGACCAGCCTGGACGGCACGACGGATATCGGGAGGGAAAAGCGCGGTTATTTCGATATCGTCCTGATGGGGCACCACAAGGCGGTACTGCCGAAAACGGTGAAGGATTTCTGGCATTTCATCGTGAAAAATGAGCTGAAAATGAACCGCAGGAGCAACAGGGATACCATGCGGGCGCTCAGCACATCCGCCTATATCCAGGCCATCGAGAAATATGATATTGACATCATCGTGCATCCCATGTATGCAATAGAGATAGATATCCTGATGCTGGCCGGCGCCTGCAGGGACAAGGGGACGGCGATCGAAATCAACAGCTCACATGTATCGCTGAGCGACGAAGCGATCCTGCTGGCCAAAACGACAGGCGTGAAGTTTGTCATAGACAGCGACGCGCACATCCCTTCCAGAGTGGGGGATTTCCAGGCGGGACTGGATGCGGCGGTGAGAACGGGGCTGACCCCCGCAGATATCATCAATGCGCAAGGCTACAGCGGACAGCTCCCGGCAAACCTGGGCAGAACGCTAGTATAAAAGGAAGGCTTTGAAATATGAGGTTCGTATTGGTCACTGGTATGTCAGGGGCGGGAAGGACCCAGGCGCTGCGGAACATGGAAGACATGGGTTTTTTCTGCGTGGACAACCTGCCTCCGCGCCTGATCACGCAGTTTATCTGGATGATGATCGGCGAGATGAGCATCCGCAAATGCGCCATCGCGGTGGATGTTCGTGCAGGAGCGCAGTTTTCGGAAATATATGATGTACTGGATGAACTTGAAAAGGAAAACATCCGCTACGAGGTCCTCTACCTGGACGCTGAGGACGAGGTCCTCATACGGCGGTACAAGGAAACCAGACGTACACATCCCCTTTCCGCAGGAGGCAGCATCCTGGAGGGAATCCGGAAGGAACGGGTCGAAAACGTCCGGCTAAAAGATAAAGCGAAATTCACGATCGATACGAGCAGCTACACGGCCAAGCACCTGCAGCAGACCTTGTTCCAGCTATTTTCGGATGAAGCCGCATATGACGATGTGCTCGTTTCCATCATATCTTTCGGCTACAAATATGGCATACCCGTGGATGCCGATATGGTTTTAGACCTGAGATTCCTTCCCAACCCCTTTTACATCGATGAACTCCGTAATCTGACAGGCATCGATAGCCCTGTAAGCAAATACGTCTTTACGGAAGCCTGCGCGATGCAATACATCGAAAAGGCGTTTGAACTGATCAAACTGACCCTGCCATATTACAAGGCGGAAGGGAAGCACCAGCTGGTCATAGCAGTAGGATGCACAGGCGGCAGGCACCGTTCGGTGGCGTTTGCAGAAAAGCTGTATCAAATGATTTGTGAAGACGGTATCAGGGCTTTGATCGAACACAGGCATATCAACCTGGATTCATTGAAACAAAGGGATAATGCCTGAAAACAGGTCCGGGGTAAAGCGCAATGTCATTTTCATCTGACGCAAAAGAAGAGATCATCCACCATTTCCCCAAAAAGGACTGCTGCCTGCTGGCCGAATTATCGGCGGTGCTGCATTTGAACGGTGCGATAACGGGCGGATCCGAAATATCCCTCGTTATACGGACTGAAAATCCCGCGCTGGCAAGAAGATGCTTTCTCATCATCAAGAAGCTTTTCAACATAAGCGCGGAGATCACGGCAAAAGACAATATCCACTTCAAAAAAGGCCACCTGTACACACTGGCTGTAGCAGGCGAAGAGAATACGAGGGCCATACTGAAAGTATGCGGCCTAACAAAGGACGAAGAATCTCTTTTTTCATTGATCCCGGGCATAGACAAAAAGATCATCCGAAACAAGTGCTGCCAGCGCGCGTACATCAAAGGGACTTTCCTGGGTGCGGGGTCCGTAGCGAAACCGGAGAAAAACTACCATTTGGAATTCATCATGCCCAACGAGGAATTCTGCGGAGATTTCCGCAAACTCCTTGCCAGCCACGGACTGAATCCCAAGGTCGTGATGCGCAAGGAAAGCCATATCCTGTATATCAAAGACGGGGAAGGGATCGTGGAGCTCCTGCGGCTGATCGGGGCAAACAACGCCATACTGAACCTGGAAAATGTCCGGATCCTCAAGCAGGTCCGCAATGACGTCAACAGGGCCGTGAACTGCGAGACTGCCAACCTGCAAAAAACGCTGGATGCATCCTACCGCCAGCTGGAAAACATCCGGTATATCGAAACCCATACGGGCTTTGACAGGCTCTCCCCGCAACTGCGCGAAATAGCGGAATTGCGCCTGGAAAACCCCGAGGCCACCCTGCAGGAGATGAGCGACATGCTGCCGGTCCCTATCGGGAAATCCGGCGTGAACCACCGGCTCAGGAAGCTCGAGGATATAGCCAAAACAATGAGAGAAAGGAAAGGCGACCCCTGATGCAAAGAAAGACACTGGTCATTTCAAACAATGAGGGTTTGCGCACACGCCCTGCCACAGCACTGGTACAAACTGCCGCCAGATTCAAATCCCAGGTCTTCATAGAGCGCGAAGACCGGAAGATCAATGCCAAAAGCCTGATGGGCGTATTGTCCCTGGGGCTCCGCAAAGGCGAGAGCATCGACATTTTCGTGCTCGGCGACGATGAAAAGGAGGCCATGGAGGCCATCGCCGCTTTGGCGGCACGGGATTTTGAATAAGACCGTTTGACGCAGGCCGGAAGGGCCTTCTTCCGGGATACGTCTGTGATAGAATACGGGCTGTAAGAGCGCTCCAACCGTACATACGGCTTGGACTGCCTGCTTTTCTTTGAATAAAGCATTCGTTTATGTCCGAAACAGCCATAACACGAAGAATAAACTTTTTGCCTTGTGCTGCATAAAAGTCTGGGGGATATCGATTTTGGAATTTGTTCACCTGCATGTCCATACCGAATACAGCCTGCTGGATGGCGCAACCAGAATAGCCGATTTTCAGAGTGAAAACAGCTCTTCGCATGTGAAGGGCGTTCTTACCCGCTGCAGGGAACTCGGTATGAACGCACTGGCCGTCACAGACCACGGCACGATGTACGGCATCATCGAATTTTTCAGGGAAGCAAAAAAACTGGGCATCAAGCCGATCATCGGATGCGAAACGTATGTGGCCCCCCGGACGATGGAGGACAAGCAGGGGGCCGACAGGGAATACGCGCACCTCATCCTCTTGGCAAAAAACGAGGCCGGCTATAAAAACCTGATGAAACTGGTCTCCATGGGATTTACAAAGGGCTTTTATTACAAGCCGCGCATCGATTACACCGTGCTTGCAGATCATGCAGAGGGCCTAATATGCCTTTCGGCCTGCCTCGCGGGAGACATCCCCCAGCGGTTGCTGGCCAACGACGAGGACGGCGCACGCGAATACGCACGGAGGCTGAAAAGCATCTTCGGGGCGGATTTCTATATCGAACTCCAGGACCACGGCCTACCCGAGCAGCGGATGGTAAACCCCAAACTGATCGACCTGGCAAAAGAGCTGGGGATCGGGATGGTCGCGACCAACGATGTGCATTACATCGAGAAGGAGGACTGGCAGGCACAGGACATCCTCATGTGCATCCAGACCAACAAGCTGGTGGAGCAGGAAGACAGGATGCGGATGGGCGCAACCGAGTTTTACCTCAAATCCCCCGGGGAAATGGCGGAGATATTTCCGCATGTGCCCGAAGCGCTGGAAAACACGCAGCGGATCGCAGACATGTGCAATGTCGAGCTGGATTTCAAGAGCATCCACCTGCCAGCCTTCGAACCGCCGGCAGGTAAGACAGGGACGGAATACCTGCGGGAACTGGTGGAAGCAGGTTTCAAAAAGCGCTATGCAAACAGGACGCCTGAACTGGAAGCAAGGATCGAGTACGAAATATCCACCATCGAGAAAATGGGGTATGTGGATTATTTCCTGATCGTATGGGATTTCATCCACTTTGCGAAGGAAAAGGGCATCATCGTGGGGCCGGGGCGCGGCAGCGCGGCCGGAAGCCTCGTGGCCTACTGCCTGGAGATCACGGATATCGATCCCATCGAATATTCACTGATCTTTGAACGGTTCCTGAACCCTGAACGCGTCAGCATGCCCGATATCGACATCGACTTCTGCTACGAACGGCGGCAGGAAGTCATTGATTATGTCGTGGAGAAGTACGGCGAGGACAGGGTGGCGCAGATCGTCACATTCGGGACCATGGGCGCCCGCGCCGTAATACGGGACGTGGGACGGGTGCTGCAGGTCCCATACGGGGAAGTCGACAAGATCGCCAAAATGATACCGCGGCGGCTGGACATCACGATAGACGCCGCGCTGCAGATCAGCCCCGAACTGCAGGAGAAATACAGCGCTGAACCGGGGACGAAGAAACTGATCGACATGGCGAGGAAACTGGAGGGGCTGCCGCGGCACGCCTCCACGCACGCTGCCGGCGTGGTCATCTCCAAACTCCCCGTCACCGAATATGTACCGCTCCAGAAAAACGACGACGTGGTCACAACGCAGTATGACATGGTGGCGCTGGAAAGCCTGGGACTGCTCAAAATGGACTTCCTCGGCCTTCGCACGCTCACGGTGATCCGCGACGCCATCGAAATGATCGCCGAAAGCACGGGGAAGCAGATCGACGTGCACGCCCTGCCGCTGGACGACCCCGGCGTTTTCGCAATGCTGGGGGACGGGGATACGGACGGCGTATTCCAACTGGAAAGCTCGGGCATGCGCCAGTTCATGAAGGACCTGAAACCCTCCAGCATGGAAGACCTGATCGCAGGCATCTCCCTCTACCGCCCCGGGCCCATGGACCAGATCCCTCGGTATGTGGAAGGAAAACACAACGCCAGATCCATCCATTACGACCATCCGCTGCTCGAATCCGCGCTGAAAGTCACCTACGGGTGCATGGTATACCAAGAACAGGTGATGCAGATCGTACGGGATGCCGCGGGCTATTCCCTGGGCAGGAGCGACCTGGTGCGCCGCGCGATGGCCAAGAAAAAGCCCGAGATCATGGATAAGGAACGGAAAAATTTCGTTTACGGCCTGGTGGAAAACGGGGAGGTCATCGTCCCGGGCGCGATACGGATGGGGGTACCCGAGGAGACCGCCAACAGGATATTTGACCAGATCTATGTATTCGGTGCGTATGCATTCAACAAATCCCATGCCGCGGCATATGCGCTGGTAGCGTACTGGACGGCTTTTTTGAAAAAGTACCATCCGGTCGAGTTTTTTGCCGCGACGCTGAACAGCCATATCGACAGCACGGACAAGATCGCGCAATATGCCAACTATTGCAGGAAAAACGGGATCAGGATCCTCCCGCCCGACGTGAACAGGAGCTACGGAAAGTTCAAGGTGGAAGGGAAGCATATCCGCTTCGGGCTGGGTGCGGTCAAAAATGTAGGGATGGCGGCGGTTTATTCCATCATAGACATCCGGAAGAGCGCACCCTTTTCCGACTTTTACGATTTCTGCAGGAGGGTCATCGGCGAGTCCATCAACAAGCGGATGCTGGAAAGCATGATCAAGGCGGGCGCCTTCGATTCGCTGGGGTACAACCGGGCGCAATTGATACGGCATTATGACAAGATCTTCGAAGGGGCGGCGAAAGAGAAGAAGGCCAGCCTGGACGGGCAGATATCCCTTTTTGAATCACTTCCGCCGGAGAAGGCAGACGAAAAAGCCAACGGCGGAGATATCCCCTTCTGCGAGGAATTTGCCCCGGGCATGCTGCTTTCAATGGAGAAGGAGATGACGGGGATCTATATCAAGGGGCACCCGCTCCTTGCCCACGAACCCGCGCTGGAAAGGCTGGGATACACTACCGCATCCATCCGCGCAGCCGATGAAGAGGGATCGGCTGAGGCCGTCAGGGACGGACAGGAAGTGCAGCTGGGCGGGATCATCATCGCACGCCGCAAAAAACTCACCCGGAACGACAGCATGATGGCCTACTGCACGCTGGAGGATCTCCACGGGGAAATCAACCTGGTGGTATTCCCGAGCGTACTGACCCGATATTCCCAGCTGCTGGAAGTGGACAGCATCGTCGCGATCCGGGGGAGGGTCAACCTGCGGGAAGAGGAAGAGCCTGTGATCCTCGTGGATGATGTGACCCCGCTCGATGCGCCGCCCAAACCCGGCAATGGCGGAGGAAACGGGAAAATCACCATCACACTGCCAAAGCGGAATGAATTCATGCTGATGGAAGTCCGATCGATACTGAAGAAGCATCCCGGGCAAACGCCCGTCTCGATAGCATACGGCCCGAACGAACCGGCGGAGAACCTGCCGGAGGACCATTCGGTCAGCTATAGCTGCAATCTGGAGGGGGAGCTGAAAGCATACCTTGGCAAATATTTCATCGTCGATCACATCCCGAAAGCCGCAACGAATTGAAAATGAAAATGTCCCTATGATATAATATAAAAAACAACAGGAGGCGCCACATGGACGAAAACCAGATCAATGCAGACTATATTTGCATCAAAGCGTTGGAAGAGGGCGTTTCCATCATCGGCGTCACAAGGGGCATCGATTCCAAATTCCATCACACGGAGCGGCTCTCCAAAGGCGAAGTATACATTGCCCAGTTTACGGAGAACACCTCCGCCATCAAAATCAAGGGGAAAGCCAGAATACTGACCAAGCACGGAGAGATAGAGAGCGGAATCTAACCATACGATTCACGGGGGATAGGCACGTTGTGGGTAGTGATCTATATGGCCAGCGGAGAAAAGGAAGCAAAAAGTATCGAGACGCTGCTGACCAATGAAGGATTTTTGGTAAAGCTTCAGCCTGCCATGACACAAAACGGCGAGGCTAAAATATTCAATATCCAGGTGATCAGCTCTGAAATGAAGGAAGCCCGAAAGGTCATGGCAGAGCACGGCTACTGATCAAACGCAACCGGACAACGAAATGGCAAAGCAATAACAAAAAATAAAAAGACGATTTCTGCAGGGGGATGAACCATGATAGTCTGCGAAACCGAATTGAAGGTCAGATACAACGAGACCGGACAAAACGGAATAGCCCATCATTCAAACTATTACAACTGGTTCGATATCGTCCAGGAGGAATTCCTCCGGAAAAACGGATACACCTACGACGACCTTGCAGGCAAAGGCCTTTTTTTCCCGCACATGGAGACGAAATGCAGATTTTTCTGCCCGGTGCGCCACTTCGAGAATATCGTTGTAAAAATGTCCATCCAGGAAATGGGCGAAGTGAAATGCATATTTGAATATGAAGTGACCGGCAAGGAAGACGGCAGGCTGATCGCGAAAGCGGAAGTGGTGCAGGCATTTGTAAATGAAAAAATGAAGCCGACCGCCCTGAAAAAAGCATTGCCGGAACTCTATATCCTGCTAAAGAGCAACGCTTCAAATAAAGTATAGGCAAGATACGCCGAGAAAAAAGCATGGTTGAACAGATCATGCTTTTTTTCTTTCATCTCTTCTTTCCAAATTGAACAAAAGAAGTATTATACATTCCTCGTTTTTGCTGCTTGTTTATACGGTTGTTGGCAGAAATGTTGATATCCTCATGGATATGTTCCCTTTGATAATGACACGATATTGATGTCAGGAGGTTTAATTCAATCCATGTGGAAAAAAGCCGTCAACCGCATTATCACAGCATTCATGTCTGTTATTTTTATACTCATCATGACGGGCTGCGGCGATATATCGCTTTTTTTCGGCGGGAAAATACCGGAAGGCGTGACCATCGCAGGAGTCGATATTGGGGAGATGAAGATTGAGCAGGCCGAGAAAAAGCTTGACGATATCCGGGAGGCTTTGCGCGATTCAGCAAAATTCACGTTCAAATTCAATGGCAAAGAAACGATATTGCCCAAAGAATATATCAAAGTAACAGTCAATCCCGGCACGGTATTCGAGGATATCGTCCGCCAGCACAAGGTAAACAGGAACTACGATATCGATTACGCCATCGACGTTTCCGCTGCCAGGGATTTCGTCAGTCAGCTGGCCTCCTCCTACAATACATCGCCGATAGACGCGACGGTACGCGTCCAAAGCGGCCTCCCCGAGCGGTTTGAATACTCGAAGCCTACGACAGGGATCCACGTCAATGACGATGCAGCTTTCAGCGCCCTGCTGGAAAGGGCAGCCTGCAAGGATTTTTCCGCGATCGATCTCACCTATACCGATGTACCGCCCGCGGTGACCATCGAGATGCTGAAAGCCAATACGATGCTCATTTCCTCGTTCAAAACCGAGTATAAAAAACCCATATTGGGATATGCCAACCGGGTATTCAATATCGCAAAGGCGGCGAGCCTGATCAACGGGACAGAGGTAAAACCGGGGGAATTATTCGACGCCAACAAAACCATCGGTCCCAGAACGTATGAACTCGGTTGGAAATCCGCAGGCGCCATCGTACACGGAGCCATGGTGCATGAAGCCGGCGGCGGGGTCTGCCAGGTATCCACGACCATTTACAATGCGGTGCTCCTGGCCGGGCTGGAGGTGGTGGAGAGGCGGAACCATTCCATCCCGTCACTGTACGTACCCCTTGGCCGGGATGCCACCATCTATACGGGCGCAACGAATTTCAGATTCAGAAACAACAAAGATACGCCGGTTTACATCTTCGCAAAAGCGGACAGCAAAAACAAAACGCTCACCATCGAAATATTCGGCAGACCGCATCCGGAAGGATATGAGATAAAACTATCCTCAAAACAAACGGGCACCTTCAAAACGACGAAATCAACGGAGTATGTGCTGGACTCCTCGGTGCCCATCGGCTCGCAGGTGGTGGAGCGGGAAGCCAGGACCGGGAAAAAAGCTGTGACCTATGTGGACCACTACCAGGATGGAAAACTGATCCAGCGGGATGAGATCGTATCCATTTACGATGCATGCAGCGCCAGGATCCACATCAACCCGGTCGATACCGTATGGATGCCGGAAGATACCATTTACGCGGATCCCATCAAATATCCGACGCCGGAAGACGATATCGACTCCTACTAAATGATGGGAAATGGCTCCATGCAAATCACATGCCATTGGCTATTGTTATTTTACACGCGCAGGTGTATGATAGCTAAAATCATTTCGGGGCGTGAAGATAAATGAGAAACAATTATGTAAGAAGAATCGTCCTTACAGCTTTAATAGCGGCCATCGTCTTTGTCGCCACCTACTTTTCGCAATATATCTTTCCCGTGTCGTTATTATTCCCAGGCTCCACGGGTTACTTCAACATTGGGGATATCATCATCATCGCCTGCGCGCTGGCCATCGGAGAAAAATACATTTGGCTTGCGGGAGGATTGGGAAGCGCGATATCGGATATTCTGCTCGGCTGGGCTATATACTCACCCTTTACGTTTGTAATCAAAAGTTTGGAAGGGCTTGTTATATGGCTTATTGCAAAAGCCGTTAAACGCATGGCCAAGGGGAAATGGGTCGTACTGATCGCTGCGGCCATCGCGGGCTCCGCCATCATGATATCGGGCTATTTCCTGACAGACTGGCTGATTTACGGCCTCAACACCGCAATCGCAAATACCTTAATGAACTGCATACAGGGTGCCGCAGGCACAGCCGGCGGTTACATGCTGGGAATGATACTGCGGGTCAAAAGCATCCAGCGAGCAATCAACTGGAAAAGCGCATAGTATGCCTTTCTTTTGGCAGCAGAAATGCTGCCATTTTTTATATTCCGATCCCTGGCGCATTACAGAATATAAAAACATTACGCTATGTTTGTTTGACGAGATGCATCCCGATTTGATAGAATCAACATGTATAAATTGGTATCTTGGGAGGAGCAGGAACTTGCCCCAGGAAGACGAAGTCCTGATTATGAGGGCCCGCAAAGGCGAACCGGATGCCATTGAAGCCCTTCTAAGCCAGTATGAGAAGAAAATATACAACACCGCCCTTCGGATGATGGGGAACCAGGAAGACGCCATGGACGCAGCACAGGAAGCCATGATCAAAATCTACTGCAACCTGCCGTCCTTCAAGGGGGAGTGCGCCTTTTACAGCTGGGCCTACAGGATCGCGGTAAATACGTGCCTGGACGGACTGCGCCGCAGGAAAACCGACCGGCATGTCCCCATCGTGGACGAAGAAGGCAATACCTATGACATCCCGGACGGGAATTCGGCGGACCCCGAGAGCCAGTATGAAACCACCTCCAAGCTGGAGGAGATCAAACGCGCCGTATCCCAGCTGGAGCCCGAGCACCGGACCGTCATCGTCCTGCGGGATATCCAGGGGTGCTCCTACCAGGACATCGCGGACATGTTGAAATGCAACATGGGGACGGTGAAATCCCGCATCAGCCGGGCCAGGCTGCAGCTGCAGAAACTGCTGCACGACGATATGGAACTTTCCTGAACGAAACAAGTCTATAATAGTGTATAAGCATTGGGATCAGGCATCCCATCATTGATTGTAAGGAGGTCTCCACCGTGAAAAAACGTTTCATCGTCATGGCCCTGGTTACAATCGCACTCCTGATCTTTGCAGGCTGCAGCGCTGCTGCACCCCTGAAAGACTACAGCAGAGATGAGGCACCCTCCGCGACTACCGCTGCAACCGCAGCCCCGGCTGCTCCCGCTGAAGATGCGGAAGGCGGTACAGGCCAGATCACCACCAACACCAACAAGGCGGCGCTGACCTTGCAGGCCAATGCCGCTTTACCCGTCGCGGACCAAAAGCTGATCCGCACCGGAAAGATCGAGCTGCGGACAAAAACGTACGACGCCGACTTCGACAAGATCACCTCCCGTATCGGCAACCTGGGCGGGTATATCGAGCGTTCCAATGAATCCGGCACCAAACCGACACAGGACAATCCCAACGGCAGGTCCGCCAACATCCTGGCCAGGGTACCCAAAGCCAGCTTCGATCCCTTCCTGAGCGAACTGGGCAAGATCGGGGAGATGGTCTCCAGGAACGTGGACAGCCAGGACATTTCGGGCGTGTATTCGGATACGGAAAACAAACTGAAAACGCTGCGGATCAAGCTGGAAAGGCTGCAGAGCTTTTTGAGCAGCGCTACGAAGCCCCAGGACATCCTGGATTTCGAGACGCAGATCAGCGAGACCGAACAGCAGATAGACGCCCTGAGCGGAGACCTGCAACGCTACGACAACCAGGTGGACTATTCCGCCATCGAGATCACGCTGCGCGAAGTGGTCGAACTACAAAAAATAGAGCCGACCAAAAAGACCGACGATTTCGGGACGAACATCTCCAACAGCTTTTACGGCGGGCTCAATGCCATAAAAATATTCTTCGAGGCCATCGGGATCGCGCTGGCCGCGAGCTGGCCTTTCCTGCTCCTGATCGGCGCCATCGTATTTGTGACCATCTGGTTCGCGACGGCCAAATCCCGCCGGG
The DNA here is from genome assembly GCA_023454175.1 of Bacillota bacterium. Taxonomy (GTDB): domain Bacteria; phylum Bacillota; class Clostridia; order Christensenellales; family JAEXRW01; genus JAEXRW01. Next base: position 81,676 of record JAEXRW010000030.1, read on the forward strand.
CGAAAAAGAAAGCGAAAGAAACGGCCCCGACAGAGGCTGAGGACCACAACCCGAAGATATAATACTGTAATCTAAAATCGATAAAAGTAATGGTAACCAATACTGTGAAAGGGCTTGGAATTCTGAGCCCTTTCATTTGCTTTTTAAGGGTGCATATGATAAATTCTTTTTAACAAGGAGGCGTTTCAAAGGTGTCCAAACTCATCGCGATCGACGGGAACAGCCTGATGCACCGCGCATACTATGCGCTTGCGAGCCTTTCCAACAACGAAGGCACACCCACGAACGCCGTCTACGGCTTCCTGCGCATGCTCATCAAGGTGTTGAAGGATGAAAACCCCGAATATGCCGTGGTAGCCTTCGATATGAAGGGCCCGACTTTCCGCCACAGCGATTACGCGGAATACAAGGCAGGCCGCAAGGAGACGCCTTCCGACCTGGCTGTGCAGTTCCCGCTGCTGAAACAAACCCTGAAGGCCATGAAACTGCCGGTGTGCGAATGCCCGAGTTTCGAAGCGGACGATATCCTGGGCACGGTGGCCTGCATGGCGGAAGGACAGGGGATCGAGTCCCTCCTCATCACCGGGGACCGGGACGCGCTGCAGCTGGTGGACGCCCATACCCGCGTGATGTTAACGAAAAGGGGAATCACGGACACGATCCTGTACGACGAAGCCTTCCTGAAGGACGAATTCGGCGTCACCCCCCGGCAGACGACGGATGTGAAGGGTCTGTGGGGGGACACATCGGACAACATACCGGGCGTGCCGGGCGTGGGGGAGAAGACCGCGTTCAAGCTGATCCAGCAGTACGGTTCCCTGGAAGCAGTTTTGGAAAACGCCGATAACATCCCCAATGAGCGGTTAAAGACCGCTTTACAGCAATATAAAGAACAGGCCATGCTCTGCAAGAAGCTGGTGACCATAGACCGGTGCGCGCCCATCGGGTGCGCCCTTTCGGACCTGCGCTTCACATACCCGTCGCAGGAGGATGTGGCGCCCATCATCGACCGGCTCGGTTTTAAAAGCCTTTTGAAAAGCTTCGAGCCGAAGGGCGCCGCCGGGGAAGAGAAGGAAAAGGCCGTTCCCGCAAAGCAGATCCGCGCTATAAAACTGGAAAGTGCTGATGCGATATGCAAACAGGCCGAGGCGCTAGCTGAAGCCGATATCGTAACCATATACCTGGACGAATCCGGGCTCTCGCTGGCCGCAGGCGGCGACGAGCAGTACGATATACCCATCTGCCAGAACCTGCTGGCGGAAGGCATGTCCTGGGAAGATGCCTTACTCGCACTCAAGCCTTTATTGGAATCTCCTGAAATCCCAAAAGCGGTGCATGATGCCAAGAAGTTCAAGGCATTTTTTGCGCAGGACGGCATCCGCGTGGACGGCGTCCGGTTCGATACCATGATCGCCGCCTACCTGCTGAACTCCATCCGCGGGCGCTACCGCCTGCAGGATATAACAGAAGAGTACCTGGGCGCTGGGGAATCCCCCCGGGCGGCAGCTATTTACTCGCTGATGCAGACTCTGCGGGGCAAAATGGAGAAAGAGGGCATGGACAAGCTCTTCCATGAGATCGAGATGCCGCTCTCAAATGTGCTCTACGATATGGAGAGCACGGGGTTCTGCGTCGACAGCAGCATCCTGCAAAGCATCGGCGATGACTATTCCCGGCGGCTGGACGATATCGCCCGGGCCATTTATGCTCTGGCGGGGACCGAATTCAACATCAACTCCCCCAAACAACTGGGCGAGATCCTCTTCGTCAAACTGGGGCTCGCCATGGGCAGGAAGACGAAGACCGGCTACTCCACGGATATAGAAGTACTGGAAAAACTGTATGACGAGCACCCCATCATTGAAAAGATCATCGAATACCGGCAGCTTTCCAAGATCAAAAGCACGTATGTGGACGGCCTGCTCTCGCTGATGGACAGGACCGAATGCCGGGTGCATACCACGTTCAACCAGACGGCGACCGCCACGGGAAGGATCAGCAGCACCGAACCCAACCTGCAGAACATCCCGATCCGGACGGAGATGGGCAGGGAGATCCGCAGGGCGTTTTTGAGCGGTTATCCCAACGGGATGCTGGTGGCGGCGGACTATTCGCAGATCGAACTGCGCATCCTGGCGCATATCTCCCAGGACCCGGTGATGATCGATGCTTTCCTAACGGGGCAGGATATCCATACGCGCACCGCCGCGGAGGTATTCGATGTGCCGATGGACCAGGTGACGGGCGCGATGCGCTCCAGCGCCAAGGCCGTGAATTTCGGCATCGTTTACGGGATCAGCGACTTCGGCCTGGCGAGGAATCTGGGGATCCCAAGGAAAAAAGCGGCGGAATATATCCGCAAATACCTGGAGAAATACAGCGGCGTCAAACGGTACATGGACGAGATCATCGAACAGACCAAGGAAAAGGGGTATGTCACGACGCTCTTCGGCAGGAGAAGATACGTACCGGAATTGAAATCGTCCAATTTCAGCATCCGGTCCTTCGGCGAAAGGGTGGCGCTGAATACGCCCATACAGGGGACGGCGGCCGATATCATCAAACTGGCCATGATCCGGGTGCATGCGGAATTGAACAGGCGGGAAATGGCCTCGAAGCTCATCCTGCAGGTCCACGACGAACTGGTCATCGACGCCGTGGCCGATGAGATCGGGGATATTCAAAAGCTCCTGAAAAATAACATGGAAAACGTCGCGGAGCTATGCATCCCGCTCACGGCGCAGGTGAGCACGGGTAAAAGCTGGTATGATACGAAATAAATTCGGACAACCCATGAAAGTGATCGGCCTGACAGGCTCCATCGCCTCGGGCAAGACGCAGGTAACGGATCTCCTCCGGAGCAAGGGCGCGTTTGTCATCTGCGCGGACGAACTGTCCCGGGAAGCGGTCCTGCCCGGAATGGAAGGATACCGGAGCATCGTTGAAACGTTCGGCAGGGAATTCCTGAACGCCGACGGCACATTGGACCGCAGAAAGCTGGCGGGCCATGTCTTTCACGACGATGCGGCCCGTACAAAGCTCGAACAGATCCTGCATCCGATCATCAAGAAAGCCGTAATTGAAAAACTGACGGCATCGGGGGAGAGGATCGCGGTGGTCAGCGCGCCGCTGCTGATAGAAGCCGGATGGGGCGACTGGATGGATGAACTGTGGCTGGTAGTCGCGGAAGACGGCCAACGGCTCCAGCGCCTGATGAAACGGGACGGTCTATCGGAAAAGGACGCCAAAGCCAGGATGAAGGCGCAGATGCCCCAGGAAGAAAAGAAAAAGCATGCACATGTGCTCATCGATAATTCCGGCAGGATCGAAGACACCCTCAACCTTGCCGATAGGCTGTGGAAAAGAATCAATTTGTAAGGGGCGTAAGATTGAAAAGAAAACACCCGAAGTCAAAACCCAAACGGATACTGCTCATTCTGATACTGGTCATTGTGCTGGCCGGGCTGACCGTATCGGCATTCGTTTTTTCGGACTTTCTGGACCACCGGAAATACCCGTTGAAGTATGAAGACTATATCACAACCTATTCACAGCAGTATAACATGGATCCTTACCTGGTCTCGGCCGTGGTCTGCGTGGAAAGCGGGTATGACCCTGCTGCGACCTCCAACAAGGGCGCACTGGGTCTGATGCAGATCATGCCGGATACGGGAAGATGGCTGTACGAGCGCATGGGGATCGAGGGCTTCGATCCCGCCGAACTGAAAAAGCCCGAAATCAACATCAAACTCGGCTGCTATTATCTCAACTATCTCGGGAAACGGTACAACGGGGACCAAACCGACTTTCTGGCTGCCTACAATGCCGGGATGGGCCGCGTGGACCAATGGCTGGATGATCCAGCCTACTCCAAAGATGGCAAGACGCTATCCAACATACCGTACAGGCAGGCGGCGGAATACGTGAAGAAGGTAGCCCAGGCATATGAGAAGTACAAGAAACTCTATCCGGACGCATTCCAAAATGAAAAATAAGCCTTCCGCCATTCTGAACGCAGCCGCCCTGATCGCTGCCGCGGTCTTTATACTGTCCTCCTGTGGCGGGAAAAGCGCAGCCGTTTCAAACCCCACCGCTGCCGATCTGCCCACGAAGCTGGAAAAAAGAGAGGAAATGGCCATCCCCATGCCGTCGCAGCCGCCCTCCCTGAATCCGCTGGAGGCCAAATCGAAGGAAATGGTATTTCTTTTTTCCCTCATCTTTGAAAGCCCCCTGCGCTGCGACGAAAAAGGGCAGGCCGAGCCTGGCCTTGCTGAAAACTGGTCCTGCGACGCGGACGGCAAGGAATGGACGTTCAATATCCGCAAAGGCGTCACATTCCAAAACGGGGACGAGCTGAAAGCCGAAGACATCGTCTATACGCTGGACCAGCTGAAAAAATACAAAGCCGGGGAGTCCACATACGCTGATTATGCGAAGATCATCAGCAAGTATTCGGCAAGCGACGAATACACGCTCACGGTGCAAACTTCCAAACCCGGCGGCGCGCTGCCGTATGCCATGATGTTCCCTGTACTGGACAAAACATATTATGGCGCAGACCCCAGGAAAACCAAAAAGGACCCCATGGGCACGGGGCCTTATACGGTGGAGGCATACGAAAGCGACAAGGGCATGAGCCTGCGCGCAAACGAAAACTGGTGGAAAAAGCAGCCCCAGATAAAACGGATCACGGCCAAGTGCATGCCGGGTAACGAGGAAGCCCTCGCGTCCTATGATATCGGCGAGTTTGATATGGTGTATTCCCCCGATATCACCGCGGGCAAATACAGGGAAGCCGGTAAAACGCAGATCACCGAAGTGCCGACGATGAATTACGAATGCCTCATCCCCAATACCGCATCCGGCGAACTGTCAGACCCCCAAATGCGCCAGGCCATCCTGTACGCGCTGGACCGGCAGGAGCTGATCCGCCGCGCATACCTGAGCCATGCCGTGATCTCGGATGTGCCCATACCCCCGCACTGCTACCTGTATGACGGCCGGTACAAGGTGTATGAGTATGAACCGGTCAAGGCATTGGCCCTGCTGAAAGGCCTGGGGTGGAGCGACAACAACAGCGACGGCCTTCTGAACAATTCCACGGGGAGCAAACTGACGCTAAAGCTGCTGTACAATGACGATATCGACAACCCGGCCAGGAAGGAAGCCGCCCGCACCATCGTGGAACAGCTGGGAAAGATAGGCATAACCGTGGAAACGGACGGCCAGGCATGGACAAAATATGTAGGCAAGCTCAACAACAGGCAGTTTGACCTGGCGCTCGGCGGCTACAATATCCGCACGGATATGGACCTGAGCTCCATGCTGGATAGCGGGGGAAGCCTGAACCTGAGCAGGCACAAGAGCGATGAAATGGACAGCCTGTTGCAGCAATGCATGGAAGCCTCCACTGCCGATGCCCGGAAAGCTGCCTATTCCGACCTGCAGAAGCGGTTTGCAGATGAACTGCCCAATATACCATTATGCTTCCGGTCCAACATACTGGTGCACAGTGCAAATCTTCATCTTGAAGGCCCCACGGACATGGATGTCTTCAAGCGGGTCGAGCGCTGGATCTTCTACCAATAGTGACGGATGGCAGATCATATGCATTTACATATTTCATGGATAAATATTCATTGACTTTGCCACAGTGACTTGATATACTCCCATTAACAGAAAGCTGGGAAGGGGACCGCATGGTTCTACTGCCTCATAGAGAGCCGGGAGGGTGAAAACCGGCGGCAGGAAAGCCAAATGATGCGAATCGCCCCAGAGCTCACAGAGTGAAGAAGAGTAGCTTTGTGCGGTATGCCCCGTTACAGGCAAAAGCTTGATGGAGCTGAAGGAAGAGGGCTGTTTCGGCAGCCAATTTGGGTGGTACCGCGGTTAATCCCGTCCCATACGTTTGTTTGGGGCGGGTTTTTTCATATACATTTACAGAAACGGAGGGAAAGACTATGAGCGAACAGATCATGCAGATAGCACAGCGGATAAAAGGGATGCGCGAAATGCTGGATCTATCCATCGACGAGACTGCAAAAGCCGTGGGCATGAATCCGGAAAGATATGCAGAGTTCGAAGAAGGAAAACACGATTTTGCGTTCAGTTTCCTTTTCACCCTGGCCAACAAATTCGGCGTGGAGATCACGGATCTTTTGACGGGGGATACACCCAAACTGCACTTGTATTCCCTGGTCAGAAAAGGCGAAGGCCTGAAGATGGAGAGAAGGAAGGAATACAAGTACCAGCACCTGGCCTTCTATTTCAAGGAGAAAAAGGCCGAACCGTTCCTGGTCACCGTGGAATACGACGAAAACATCAAAGAGGTGCATCCCAATTCCCACGATGGGCAGGAATTCAACTACGTGCTCAAAGGGAAGATGGCGGTCACCATCGAGGACAAGGTGCTGGAATTATCCGAGGGCGACGCCCTTTATTACGACGCTAAGCACAAGCACGCCATGAAGGCACTGGGCGGAGACTGCCAGTTTCTCGCCATCATCATGAAGTAAGGCAGCAGGGGGAAAAAATGATGCGAATGTTCGAAACGTATTGCAGCAGGACGGAGTTTACATCCTATGAGGATTTCCGCGACCATTTCAGTGTAAATGTACCTGAAAACTTTAATTTCGCGTATGATGTGGTGGACAGGATCGCAGGCGAGGAACCGGAGAAGCTGGCGATGCTGTGGTGCAGCCCATCGGGGGAGGCAAAGCGGTTTACCTTTGCCGACATGGCGAGGGAATCCAGCAGGGCGGCACACCTTTTTCAGCGGCTGGGCATCAAGAAAGGCGACAAGGTGATGCTGATCCTCAAAAGGCATTACGAATTCTGGTTCTGCCTGCTGGGCCTGCACAAGATCGGCGCCGTGGCCCTTCCCGCGACGCACCTGCTGACAGTGAAAGACCTGGCATACAGGAACGACGCGGCGGAGGTCAAAATGATCGTCTGCACGCCGGACGGCACCATCGCGAAGGCAGTCGAGGAGAGCCAGCCGCTTTCCCCGACATTGAAGCAAAAGGTCATCGTGCGAAGCCACCGGGAGGGCTGGGCCTGCTTTGAAGACGAGATAGCAAAGAGCCCTGATACATTCCCGCGCCCGCAAGGCAGCGAAGGCACGGCCAACGACGACATGATGCTGCTTTATTTCACCTCGGGCACGACGGGAATGCCCAAGATGGTGGCGCACAACTTCGCCTACCCGCTGGGGCATATCGTAACGGCAGCCTACTGGCAGAACGTACAGGACAACGGACTGCATCTAACAGTTTCGGATACCGGCTGGGCCAAATCCGTATGGGGGAAGATCTACGGGCAGTGGCTGGCGGGCTCCGCGATCTTTACCTATGACTTTGAAAAATTTGACGCCAAAGACCTGCTTGAAAAACTGACGACGCACAAGGTAACGACTTTTTGCGCGCCGCCCACCATATACCGGTTCTTCATCAAGGAGGACCTGTCAAAGTACGATTTCTCTTCGCTGAAGTATGCCGTTACGGCGGGCGAAGCCCTGAATCCCGAGGTGCAGGCCCAGTTCAAGGCTGCGACGGGACTCACCGTGATGGAAGCGTACGGCCAAACGGAAATGACGGTGAGCGTGGGCACATTCCCGTGGATGGAATCCAAGCCCGGCTCGATGGGCAGGCCTTCGGCGGGATACAACATGGTGCTGATGAAAGAGGACGGCACCATCTGCCATACGGGCGAATCCGGGGAGATCGTGATGTATACCGACAAATGCCCGCCGGGGATGTTCAACGGCTACTACAAATCCCCTGAAACCACGCAGCGGGTATGGTATGACGGCATCTACCATACGGGTGACGTGGCATGGCAGGATGAAGACGGGTATTTCTGGTATGTGGGGCGCACAGATGACGTCATCAAATCCAGCGGGTACCGGATAGGGCCTTTTGAAGTGGAAAGCGCGCTGCTCGAACACCCGGCTGTTTTGGAGGCCGCCGTAACGGGTATCCCGCACCCGGTGCGGGGCCAGGTGGTAAAAGCTACCGTCATACTGGCCAGGGGCTATACCGCCAGCGAGGAACTCAAGGCAGAACTGCAGGAACACGTGAAAAAGACCACGGCGCCGTACAAGTATCCCAGGATCATCGAATTTGTGAGCGAACTGCCCAAAACCATCAGCGGGAAGATCCGGCGGGTGGAGATCCGCGAGAAAGACTCGGGCAGGGAGATCGAAACGAGCGCGGATTGAAATAATCATCAAAAAGGCGTGTGGGTGGCCCATGCGCCTTTTCTTTCGTACCAATGATGCTGGGGAACAAGTGAACGGTCATCCTCCATCTACCGCAGAAACCAGGCGCGGGTATATCCATACCGACATTCCTTCCACGCAGGGACACACTGAATAATTCAGTTGAAATACAGGGCGCATTTTTGTATAATTTACCCGATACAGCAGAAAAAGAGGCGAAAACCATGAAATCTTACCGCAAGGAGATCACGGTTGAAATACCTGCCCGTAGGGGTTTTCTCAATATCACCCCGTTGATCGAGCGGGCGCTGAACGAGAGCGGTATCCAGGAAGGCCTGCTGCTGGCAAACTCCATGCATATCACCTCCAGCGTATTCATCAACGACGACGAGAGTGGCCTGCATTCCGATTTCGAAAAATGGCTGGAGAAACTGGCGCCCGAGAAGCCCTATACTCAGTACGCCCATAATGGGTTTGAAGATAACGCGGACGCGCACCTGAAGCGCACTGTGATGGGACGCGAGGCGGTGGTGGCGGTGACCGGCGGGAAACTGGATTTTGGCACATGGGAACAGATCTTTTACGGCGAATTCGACGGGATGCGTAAAAAGCGCATCCTTGTGAAGATAATAGGCGAGTGACACCATTCAAAATTCAAATATACAGGAGGATCTTTTCATGAAGAAAATAGGCATACTCACCGGCGGCGGAGACTGCCCGGGCCTGAACGCGGTCATACGCGGGGTGGTGGAGAAGTGCGCCAAGGCTGGCGTGGAGTGCGTAGGACTCAAATACGGCTGGAAGGGCGCCGTGGAAGGCGATGCACGCCCCCTGACGCTGAACGATGTGGACGGCCTCCAGACCAAGGGCGGCACCATCCTGGGCTCTTCCCGGACCAACGTGATGAAAGTGGAAAACGGCCCTGAAAAGGTGCGTGCCACCATGCAGAAGCTGGGCCTGGATGCCATCGTGGCCATCGGCGGGGACGATACGCTGGGCGTGGCCAGCAAACTCACCGGAATGGGCATGAACATGGTGGGCGTACCCAAGACCATCGACAACGACCTCTCCAGCACCGACTATACATTCGGATTCGATACCTCCGCCAATATCGTGATGGAATCGCTGGACAGGCTGCACACCACAGCCGAAGCCCATGCCCGTACCATGGTGGTGGAGATCATGGGCCGCCATACCGGCTGGATCGCCATCCAGGGCGGGCTCGCAGGAAATGCGCACATGGTGCTGCTGCCCGAATTCCCCGTCCATATCGACGAGATCACGGGCCTGGTAAAGACCCGCAAGGATAACGGAAAACCCTACAGCATCATCGCCGTGGCGGAAGGCTTCTGGCCCGAAGGACTGGTACTGGACTCCGGCGAGGAGAAACGCGATTCATTCGGCAATGTGGTGCTGCCCGACAGGGGCGTAGCAAAGACACTGGCCGAAGTGATCGAAAAACGCACCGGCGCCGAGACCCGCTATGTGGTGCTGGGGCACCTGCAGCGCGGCGGCGCACCCTCCGCCTTTGACCGCGTACTGGGGACCCGGATGGGCATCAAGGCCGCGGAACTGGTGTTGGAAGGCAAATTCGGCCATATGGTAGCCCTGAAGGGAACGGAAATCGTGGCTGTCAATATCGCCGATGCGGTAAGCACCCGTAAAATGGTGGACAAAGCGCTGTACGACTGCGCCAGGCTTTACGAGAGATAAACCGTATTTACCGGATATAAAGGACTGCTACAAATCGCAGCCCTCTGCCTGTCAAAAAAGTGGCATAGCCACTTTTTTGAGTTTTACCATGCAGAGAGTGTTCGCCACAAACCTGCATAAGAGATGTCATTTCTGACGTACACGCCGCGATAAATGAAGGATTTGATTTGTGATAGCATATTTGGCCAATTGCTTTTCTCACAAAAGGTTTTTTGATAGCCTGAGGGCTGCTACAAATCGCAGCCCTATCTTTTCCCCGGCAATCAAATGAGCTATCTTATATTAATCTGGAGATGAGTAGATGAAAGAGTATGAGACCAGCAGGCTCGTTTTGAAAACCCTTGACACGACCCATGCAGGCCTGGCGCTGGATTTCCACCGGAGGAATGCGGATTTCCTGCAGGCATGGGAGCCTACAAAAGAAGGAGGATATTATACCCTGCAATACCACGCGGAAATGCTTGTAAGGGAAAGCACGCTGATGGAAAACGGCAGCCTGCTCCGGCTTTGGATATTCAAAAAAGCAGAGGAGGACAGGGCCATCGGGTCCATCGGGTTTTCGAACATCCTTTATGGCCCATTCCAATCGTGTTTCCTCGGATATAAGATAGACAAGGACGAGATCAACCGTGGCTATGCGACCGAAGCGATCCGGAAAGGCATTGAAATCATATTTGGAAAGTACGGGCTTCACCGTATAGAAGACAATATCATGCCAGGGAACAAACGCTCCCTGCGGGTGGCGGAAAAGCTCGGCTTTCATGATGAAGGGCTGGCAAAGCATTACCTGAAGATCAACGGGAAGTGGGAAGACCACATCCACATGGTCCTGCTGAACGAGCATTCATGATATGCGTTTCATATAAGTGAGCGGTCAGCATCAAATGCCGGAGGCCCTGCAGGGAAAGGGGAAATTTGCCTGAAAAAGGCATCATACGCGATGAAATGGTTGTATGCCCAATAAAAAGGCCTGTTCAGTGACACCGATCAATCTTAAAGACACCTGCCGCCGTATATACTAAACCAGAATTGCGGATTGGCAGGTAATTTTTTTGAAAAAAGCCTTTGCATTGCTGGTTTGTCTGATCGTTTTGCTCTGCTCCTGTACACCCCGGAAGGAACCCCAGAGTACGGAAACACCTGATGCACCGGCCATAACGCCGGAAAGCCGATCCGATGAAGTCGATCTTCATTCCATCAGAGAGCATATCCAGAATATCTGTGTTTATCCCAGAAAGGCGGGCTCGGACGGTGAGCGTGCGGCTGCACGGTACATTTCAGATGAATTCCGGAATTACGGTTATACCCCGCAAATCGCAGAATTCTCCTATGAATCAAAAAGGACGCAGAAACTGCCCGACCTGTGCAGGCTGACGATCCCGCAAGAAGATATGGTGATTCCCGAGTGCTACTGCATCAAATATTCCGCAAACGGCGCCGCAGAAGGACCGGTCGTTTTGTTTGAAAATACGAAGACAGAATGCTCCGGCGCACTGGCGCTGATCCCCTGGCGGGAGGACCTGCAGGACCTCATCCTGGCAGCATCCGAAAAGGGAGCATCCGGCATATTGCTGTATGCCGAAACGGAAGACGTGGAATACGACCCCTTGCCGTGGGAATGCGTAGACCGTACTACCGGGATCCCCATGGCGGGGATCCCGTTGTCCGACGCCAGAACGCTCCTGAAAATAATCCGGAAAAAGGACGTGTCAGCCCGTTTGGAAGTACAGGGCGCGAGATGGGCCACGACATCCCAAAATGTGATCGCCATCCAAAAGGCGGACGCGGCCGAACCCGAAATACTCATCATCGGAGCCCACTATGACAGCTTTGCGGGCCTTCCGGCGGCCTGCGACAACGCTTCGGGGGTAGCCGTGCTGCTGGAGGTATCACGCTTATTAAAAAATATCAGGGGTGATACGGAGATCCATTTCGTGGCGTTTGGAGCGGACGAAGAGGGAATGGCGGGGGCAAGCAAATACGCGGATTCCCTTTCTGAAGCACAGCGGAAACGGGTGACGGGAATGATAGACCTGGAGAGTCCCGGAAGCGGGGAACTCTCCATCGGCTACCCCAAGGTCAATGAATCCTGGATCGGGGAGGCGCTCCGCACCGCCATTGAAAAAATTCAGGCCGCTCCGGTCCGGGCCTTACCCGATGACAGGGGCGGGCACGCTTCCTTTTACAAGGATGGCATGGACGCTGTAATGATCTACGGGGAAGATGGCAGCGATGCGTGCAAGACAGCGAGAGACAGGATCGCAAATCTCGACAACAAAAGCCTCAGCGACAGCGCACAAGCGGTGGTGTCCACGGCACTGCGCATCGCAGATCCGGGCAGCAAAACCATAAACGACCCGAATAAAGCAAGGATCAGCAGCCGAAAACTGGCTGCATCGGACGCCGAAATCAAAAATGAGGCCATGCTCTTCCTGGGAGACGACAGGTACCACATGCAAAAAAGGCTCGGCATCACAGGCCTCCCGTATGAAGAGGATACCGTACCGGGCAGTTTCATCTATAAGCTGAAGTGGTTCGGTATGGAAAATGCGGTAAACAGCGTTTTCCATTTTGGTGAAGACGGCTGCCTGGTGGATGTAGAGATCCTGATGCAGGACGCGGGATATACATTTGCGGATATATACAGGAGCATGCACAAGTCCCTGGGCAAGCCAGATGATACCTACACGGAAAAAGATTATGAGGAATACTGCTGGAACGGTATCTACGGGAGAATGCACATGCTCGAGAAGGAAAGGGACGGTTACCGCGTATGCATCTATGAGACCTATAAAGAAGAAAAAATAATCCGGCAGTTCACCGTCAAAAACGGAAAGATCGCTTTTCCCGCCAAGGACGCAGCCTACAAAAAAATATGGGATCTGGCCTCGTCCATCATGCTCCCACAATACAGGGAAGCAATCTCGAAATTTACGTTATTCACCGATGGCGTATCCGGCAAACTGGCGGAAGTGGAATTCCTGGACGGGAAGAAAACCAAATACAACCTGGGCCTGGACTATTGGGACGTATATGACGAGAAGGGCAATTTCCGGAATGAGAAAACCCTGATGGAGACCATCGCGCACGAATACGGACATATCATCACGATCTCCAACGAACAGGTCGACCTTTACCAAGTGCCGTATAAAGAAGTCTTTGCTGATATAGGCACATACAAAAAAGGGTCCTATCTGCAGGATTTCTACGATGCTTTCTACAACAGACTGGAAAAGGACGCAAAATCAATGGATTTTGACGAATTCTACGCTACGTACATCGATCAGTTTCCCACGCGATACGCATCATACAGCCCCAGTGAAGACCTGGCGGAGTGCTTCGCCTTTTTTGCCACCGGGGAAACGGATGTCCTGCCGCCCCCAAAACTCAGCTTCCTCCTGAAATATCCCGAGCTGGTCCGCGCGCGGGATTTCGTGCTGGCGGCCTTGGGCCATTGATCAAGTCAGATCGCTGCACGGCCATACCAGATCCAAAAGTGTTATCCGATAGCAACAATTCAGAAGCATAAACAAAACATAAACCCAAGTATGTATAATTTTTTACTGACATATCTTTTCCATTACGTTATAATAATATTGTCCCAAAGCTTATCATCTGTGCTTCCGGCACCCGGGACCATCCAAAACAGAAATTCGGACTCCAAAATAAAATAATGGAGATGAAAAGGTTGAAGAAGACCGCATTCAGATTCGCGTCTATTTTTATTGCTCTTATGATGGCATTGGTGCTGGTGGGTCCTGCCGCGGTATTCGCGGAAGGGGAAGACGGCCAGCCAGGCACCGCCGAAATACAGAAATATACCGGCGGGGATCATGCCACAGGCCTGGAGGAAGCGACCGAAAAGGAGAAAGCAGCGTTTGACAAACTCGCCATAGACGTATCCAGGGTGCTGCCCAATCAAACCTCCATCGCAGCGGCGAATACAGAAAGAAAAGTCGAGAGCCTGCCGCTCCTGCCCGCAAGCCTGGCGGCTCCCGACAGCAAGACGCTGCTGACAAAGGATGATGTAAATACCTACGGAGCCACGCCCGGTTTCGACTCGAATGAAGAACTCTACGGCGCGACCTATCCAAGCGCGACAGACCTCAGCGCGAAAACGTATTTCCCCCCCATAGGGAACCAGCTGGACCTGAATTCCTGCGCGAGCTTTACAACGACCTATTACCTGATGACTTACCAGACGGCGAAAACGCGGGGGTGGGATGCCAAGAACAACAGCAACCTGCGGTTTTCCCCCAAATTCACATACAACCTGATCAACGGCGGCGAAAACAGCAACACAAGCATGGAGGCCAACTTCCTGACGCTGCACTACAATGGCGCAATGCTCAATTCGCAGGGTTTTACCTATGACGGCAACGAAAAGGACTGGCCAACAAAAGCCAGCCAGTGGCGCGAAGCCATGAAATACAAGACGAATCTCTTCTCCGACGGGACCAGCCTGAAACCCTTTGGACTGATAAAAGGTCTCAACACTACTGACAGAAACGGAAAAGTCACCGGTATCAATAACCTGAAGCAGAAGCTTGCGAATGGCGATATCGTAGTTATGGGAACACCATATTTTAACGACTGGAAGTATACAACAGTAAGCAATATGGGCGGTACTTTGGACGACCCGTATGTAGGCCAACGGGCTGTGCCATATATGAAAGACAGTGGTAAATACTATGGTCATGCGCTCACCATTGTGGGATATAACGAAAACCTGTGGATAGACTGCAACGGAAACGGCGCAGTCGATACCAATGAAAAGGGCGCCTTCAAAGTGGTCAATTCATGGGGCACGGCTGCGAACGGCTGGCCGTATTTCTCCGGGGACGCCAAACGGACCCCCGGGACCGTATGGGTCTCCTACAACGCTTTCCGGGACATCAGCAGCTATAAAGTGAAAGATCAAGGTAGTTATACATATATCCGCACGACAGATATTGCCGCGAACGACCAGTGCTATTTCCTCATGGTACCCAGCAAGGATTATGTCCCGGCGCTGACCGCGGATGTGACCGTGACCACCAGCGACCGGTATGACCTCTCGGCTTATTTCGGGATCAATTATGCAGAAGCCACTGAGCCCATGCAGGACCACAGCTATACCAGCGGTGAATATAACGACTTCAATTACCTGCACTACATCAACGACGGGATCCTGTGGAACCATCATTGGAGCGATGATATAGGGACAACCAAGGACCTGCCATTCCAAGGTGGAATCACTGTGGACCTGACGCCATACCTGTATGAGTATTACGCGTTCCAAAACGCGGGCGGGCCGCTCGACATAAACCTGGGCATCCTGGACACCAGCAATACCGGAAGCCAGGAAGTGAATGCCGTAAAATTTAAAAATGAGAAGACAGGGCAAACCTTTAACGCACTGGAATTCACGGACCCCGCAACGGTAAACGATACCATGCGGTGGTTCTATGGCAGGAACGTGCTGAATCCTTCCGCTACCCGTCCGGCGGATGCCAACCTCACAGCGCTGGCAGATATGCCAACGGGTTCTGCACAGCATGTGACTTCCACCGGCCCGGCAAGCGTATGGGAGCGGAAGTTCAGGCCTGCGACTACGGCTGTTTACAGGTTATCCTACGCCAACGGCACGGCCTATACCAATATCGAGATCCTGAACAGCGCACGGCAGAGGCTCTACTGGGGGATGAACGATTCGGGAAAGAAGATCGAACAAAGGCTGTATGCAGGGAAAACGTACGTCATCCGGGCGTATTCATCCTCCGCCACCTCGACCTTCGACTTGACGCTGGCCAAGGTGGGCGCGGACCTGGACCTGGACGTCTCAAACTGCTACCTGAGCGGGATCACACCCTCCATAGGCAGCCTCAAAGAAGTGTTTGACAAAGGCACCCTGGCATATACCATGGACCTGGCCGAAGCGCAGGCATCCGTCACCCTGTCCGCCGCAAAGGAAATGGCCGGCGCGACCGTGACGGTGGACGGGACTGCAAACGCAAAAACAGTCACCGTCGATACAGGGGAGACCAAAAAAGTAAACATCGTGGTAACATCGCAGGACATGCTGTATACCAGGACCTACACCGTCGCCGTAACGCGGGCCAAGTCCAGCGTTGCCACCCTTTCGGGCATCACAACGTCCGTTCCCGGGCTGAACCCGTCTTTTGCATCCGGAACGACCGAATACTCCCTGTCGATGCCTGAACTGACGGGCAGCGTGACCTTCACCCCCGTCAAATCCAACGCCCATGCCGATATGAAGATAGACAACGTACCGGCAGCCAGCAAAACCGTATCCCTGGCCAACGGGGGAAGCGTGGATGTGAAAATCCACCTAGTCTCGCAGAACGGCGTGAATACCGCTGACTATGTGATCCACTTGACAAGGGCGAAATCCAACAATTCGAAGCTTTCGGGTATCACGCTTTCCACGGGCAAATTGTCCCCGACATTCAACGCTGCCACCCAGGCCTATACCATATCACTGCCGGAGAACACGGCCTCGGTCCTTGTCACCCCAGCCAAAGCCCTGGGCGTATCGGCGATGTCCATCAACGGCAACCCCGCGGCAGCCAATGTGACCCTGGCGCCGGACAACGGGAAGACTGCCACCGCGACCATCAAGGTGACTTCGCAGAGCGGAACGTCCAGTACCACTTATACTGTGAGCGCCACCCGCGCACCGTCCACGAACTATTACCTGTCCAGGGTGAATGCGACCAACGGCAAATGGAACAAATCGTTTTCACACAAGAGCACCTCCTATACGCTGAGCCTGCCTGAGGTCACGGGGAACGGCGTGACGACCCTCACGCCCATCCCGGAGAACCATAACGCCACCGTACAGTATATACGCGGCGGCAGCACGGTGACGCTCCAGAACGGCCAGAGCACCACCGTGAAGCTCAAGGTGACGGCGCAGTCCGGCGCCAGGAGATACAAGTACTATACGATCACGATCAGCCGGCCGAAATCATCGAACAACAGGCTCGCCGCATTGACAGATAATCTCGGCAAGCTTTCACCCGCATTCAATCCGGCGGATACGGCCCGAACGTACTATACGCTGGCCCTAGGTGAATTTGATACCGGTGTAACGATCAGAGCCAGCAAGCAGGAATCCCATGCCACACTGCGGATAGACGGCAGGATCGCAACAAGCAAGACGGTCAGCGTGAATCCCGGCAAGAGTACAGACGTAAAGATCAGCGTACGGTCGCAGTCCGGCAAGACCAAGACCTATACCGTCCACATCACACGGGCGCCGAGCACCAATACGAATCTGGCGTATATCAGGACAAATTCTTCGAGTTTCCCGGTTGACCCGGCATTCAATAAGAGTACCCTGGAGTACACTGTCAAACTGCCGGCCGGGATCTCCAGCGTAACGGTCTATGCCAAGGCGGAGAACGGATATGCAACGGTCACCATCAACAAAAAAAAGGCCACATCCCAAAGGATCTCGGTGCCGCTGAACGGGGAGCAAACGGTCTATATCGTGGTGACCGCACAAAATAAATCCATACCCCCGAAGCAATACAAGGTGCGCATCGTACGGGGGGCCTCTGTCTAAACCTCATATACCGCAAAGAGTAAAAAAGGCCTTTACGGCCTTCTGAGTGTCAAAAAAGTGGCTATGCCACTTTTTTGAGTTTTACCATGCATGCAGGCTTGTTCACCACAAACCTGCATGAGAGGTGTCATTTCTGACGTACACGCCGCCAGAAATGACGGATTTGATTTGTGATTGCTAATTTTAGCCAATTGCTTTTTTTCACTCAAGGTTTATTGATAGCCTGAAGGGGACCGGAAGGTGCCCTTTTCAGCTCTTCGGTCAATCACCAAAGAAGTGTAGATTCATGTGGAATTACATGCTAATATAAAAATGCTATTATCTGATCATTAAAAAAGAAATGCAATTGACCAATTCAATAAGAGCTTACAGGGGTTTAGAATCATGAAAACAAACAAGGTAATCATCATCGGCGGGGGCCTTGCGGGGCTGCACTGCGGCCTGCTTTTGGCCAAAAAGGGGAAGGAAGTAACGCTCCTGGAACAGCACACGACGGTGGGAGGCCTGGCCGCAGGATTCAACCGGAAGGGCTACTATTTTGACAGCGGCATAGCCCGTTTTGCGGGCGCATCCCTGGCCGGATACTTCGAGGAAGCGGGCATCTCCAGCCTCGTGCCCCTGCAGGACCACCGCGCCTCGGTACGGATGGGCGACAAAACCTACAAGACCCGGACGGTGGCCGATTTCATCCAGGCCTGCGCCAACCATTTCCCTGCGGAAGCGGAAGCGCTTATCCGGCTCTACAACGAGAAGATCAAGGAGCCGGCCGCTTTCATGAGCCTGCAAAACCAATCCGGGATGCTATCCTACAAGGGCCCGAAAATGATGGGAAAAGCGTTTGCCACGATGGGGAAGACGATTTTCGGCGGGCATGCCGGGGGGATGGGCGCCCTGATGAAAAGCATGGACACAGACCTGCAGGACCTGCTGGAAAATTATCTCGGCAAAGATTCCCCGCTGGCTGATTACCTGATGCACATCACAGGAGACCTTTTCAACAAAGGGGGCAGAAACAGCCTGATGAACCTCATCGGGTCGCTGTGCTCGGATCTCGAACTGGACAAGTATCCGCAAAACGGATTCCAGCACCTGTGCAACTGTTATGCCGAAGGAATCAAAAAGCATGGCGGAAAGATCATCACCGGCGCGAAGGCCCTGAAAATCCAGTGCAGCGGCCATACAGCCACGGCGGCGGAATATGCACTCAAAGGCCAGACGTTGACAGAAACGGGGGACGCCATCGTATATGCCGCGGACCTGTCCACACTGTATATGCAGTTACTGCATGGGATCAAAGACGAATCCGGCCTGTCCGGCAGGATCGCGGAACAGGAGACGACCGCGCCCGTGCCGATCCTGTACCTGGGCGTCAAACTGCGCGGGGACATCATCCGTGAACACTTCGGGGACGCGGAGGAACTGATATACCACCCCGAACGCGGTAAGCCCGCAGCGGAAGAGGACTACTATGCCGCGGCCCCCATGATCCTCCACTGCTCGTCCCTCAACAACCCCGGGCACGCGCCAGCAGGGTGCAGCAGCATACAGGTGTACCTGGCCAGCCCGCCGAAAGGATGGATGGACAACTGGGGCATGGGAAACGGCGGGAAGACCAACGAATACGGCGTTATCAAAAAGCAGGTGACCCGGGATGTGATGGAAAACATCACACGCGTCCTCCCCAAGTTGGAGGATGGAAGCCTGACCGAAGTATGTGAACTGGGGACACCCCATACATTTGAGCGGTATACGGGCAACAAAGGGGGCGCACACTGCGCCTTCACCTGGGACCGGGCACTCAACAAAGTGAATCCCCAGATGGGCCGGTACAACTGCCGCCATGCGACTATCGAGAACCTGTATACCATCGGGCATTGGACAGGCTACCTGGGCGGCGCAACAAACGCACTCGGGTCGGCAAGGCATGCGGCGGAGCTGATCAAATGAATATGGGGAAATGCACCGGCGGGGATCAATAAAAATTGAGAATTGCACATTTACATTTCAAGTGCAACACCCCTGCCAATATTTTTAAGAAATACTTCTGCAGGAGTCAGCCAGCCAAGTCGCTTTCGTGGGCGGTTATTGAGTAACCTTACCACATGATCTAAA
>JAEXRW010000041.1 GCA_023454175.1 Bacillota bacterium
CTTGCATCGCTATTTGCTATATGGCCCATCGGAATTCTCAACTGTCAACTCTCAACTCTCAACTATTAATATCCCCAGTCCCTGTGTATGAAGCTCCCGTCGATGGCGTTCACCGTCACATAGCTCTCGTCCCCGAAGGGAAGCCATTCCGATTGCCCGCCGCCGATGATTTGTTCCCGGTTGCCGATGAAGTCCCATACCGGTATCATCAGGAATTCCCCCGGCTTGTCCTTCTGCGTGATGCGCATCATGCCCAGCTTGATGCTCGTGATATGGATATTGGCCTTGGTCATGGAGTCGGAATATGTCCTGTAAAACATGTAGTCCTTTGCCTTGGTTATGATCTCGGTGAAGCTCTTCAGGTTCACGTGCCCCGAAAGGATCGATTCCTCCTGCACCGGGTTATCCCATTGAAGGTTGGCGATGCCCGTATCGTCCACAAATATCGCCAGTCTTTCGGCTTCGAATACATGATCGTAGTCGGGTTCTTCAGCTTTCGGTATAGAGGGGTCGTCCCCTTCGTTCGCCGTGGATTCGCGTATGAATGTCACTGGGACGCCATGGAAAATCCGTGCGAGTTGGAATTCATAGCATTGCCTGTTATCCTTGCCTTCGGGATCATCCAGCCTGCTGTAGCTGGATATTCCGATGGCCGATATCTGCATATCCCGGATCTCCAGGTCGGCCAGGCACTGTGTCACCAGTTTCTTCGCGTCTTCCAGGGATGTGTTCATGCCTATTGGGGAGCCGGCCATTTTGAGGCCGGGCAGGACGGGTCCATAGCGCCCGGTCCCGCAGTTGTCGAAGGAAAAATGCGTCGCCTTATCCGAGTTGAATACGCTGAACTCGGCTGCATCATCCTTGCCCAGGTCTGCGGCCACAGAAAGGCCCTCTCCGCCCTCCGTTTTGGCCAGCTGCGTTGTGGAAGGCGTTCGTTTCCTTTGTTCTGGCGCAGCCGCATATTGCTGTTGCAGGTCTTTGATCCGTTTCTCCATATCTTTTATGTATGCTTTGTCGTTCGGATTCTTTTCGCGCTCGTAGCGGGCTCTGGCCCTTTCCAGAGAGTAATTCGCCTGGATGATCCGGGCCGTGTAGTCCGCCTTGGTGAGTACGCGTTCCTCTTTGAATACGGGTGCGCCTTTGAGGAAATACGCCGCGAACCGGTCCGTATCCGCCTGTGAAAACATCCGGAACTTCACCACCGCTGCCGGGATATCTCTCACCGCGGGGACTTCCACAGTTGCGTCGATGTTTACCGTTACATCGCCTTTCTTGTTCTTGTAGCTGTCCTTGAACGTTTCCGTCACGCCAAGGGATTTCATCAGTTCCGCCCGTACCGCTTCATTTTGCGCGGGGTCTGTCGCGCCGGTGGCGGGCACCGGGGACTGTGTCGAGGCCGCGATGATTTCCTCCAATTGGCTGTCCCCCTTGTTCACGACAGCAGGTTTGTCCGGCGTGGGCTGGCATGCCGCCAGCAGCAGCACACTCGTTAATAAGCACAGGAATGCGCGGGTCGTCTTTTTCACATGATCACCTGCTTTGCTTGAATTGAAAAACGCCGCTCTGACAAGTCTTTTGGGGACGAATGGTATGTTGCCGTTTTATGAATAGTATTGCGTTGTTATTGCAATTGTAGCTTAATTAATATATTATGTCAATATTGTTAACGCGTCCCATAAATATGAAATAGCCTGCCGCAGGTCCTCCCCTTGGCAGGCTGTTCATTATGATTACTCCTTCTCCTGAAAATTCTCAATTTTCAATTGTCAATTCTCAATTTATTAATACCCCGCATTGGGGTCGGCCAGGCTTCCGTCGATGGCGTTGATCGTTACAAACGCGTTTTCATTTTCCCTGAGTACGCCGTTGTTTTCCTCCATGTTCTTCCGTATTTCCGCGGCGATCTTTTCCGGGGTGTGGTTCTGTTTGCTGGTTGCCTCCATATAGGCATCCACGTCCATCTTTTCCCCCTGTGCCCCGAGGAATTTCCAGGCAGGCAGCAGCATGTACTTCCCGGGTTTGTCTTTCACGGCCACCTGCTGCATGCTCAGTACGATCCTGTCGATCCGGAAGGTTTCCCGGATCAGGTTCTGGTAATAGGTGTCCTCTTCCTTGCCGGAGATATCCTCCTTGCCCGGCGCGTATTTGGACAGCATTTGCTGCTGCAAGCGTTCCATCACCTCCTGAAACGGCATTAGCGCCACGTTCTCGGAGATCTTGCGCTTCACCTGCACCCTGCCCCGCCATTCGAATGCGGTGACGCCGCTGTCGTCCACGCACACCGTGATGCGCTCGTAAAACCAGGGTGCCGCATAGGCGCCGTCCTTGCTCTCGCCTCCCCCTGCCTGCTCCGTCTGTTCATACAGCGTAGGGATCCCCGCAGCCGTCCGGGTGAAGTCGATGATATACCCCTGCTGGTCGGCTTTCGGTTTGTCTTCTGAGTCGATGTTGATACCCACCGCCACATGGGCCGCTTCCATGTCCATCACGCCCAGCTCGGATAATAATTGTTTCGCCTTCTGTACGGCTTCGTCCTTGCTCGTCTGGATGGCCGCTTTGTCGTCCTTTTTCCCGCCGTGTTCGTAGTAGCGCGTGCCGTTGCGGTATTGCACCATCGATCTTGCCGCGTCGGCAATCACCCACAGGCTCGCGGGTTCGCTTTTCCCCAGGTCTGCCGCTGCCTGCAGTTCATTCAGGCCGTTGTTGTTCTTCAGCTTCCCGTCGCTGCTTTTGGTTTCGGTCTTTTCGGGCGCTTTGGCGATATCGGTTTCAATGCTTCTTATTCTTTCCTCCAGGTCCGCCTCGCTGTTTTCCGTGCTGTTCGGATCCTTCTTTTTTTCCTCCAGCTTCATTTTTGCGTCGATAAGCCATTTCGTTAATTCCGCTTTTGTGAGGCGCCTCCCCTGTTGTGTCAGCGGCTTGCCCTGCATCAGTACCTTCGCCATCCTGTCCACTTCCGCCTGCGAAAAGCCCGCAGCCTCCGCTTCGAATACCGGGTATTGGGTCACGTCCGGGATTACCACTTTTGCGTCCACTTTTACCGCGGCCTTGTTCTTGGAGTATTCCTCCTTCCACGTCGCGGGCGCGTCGTATGCTCCTTCCGGTTCCGCTCCCTGGTTGATCTTTTGTTCCAGCTTCCCGTTGTTTTTATTGATGACCGCCGGGTTTTCTGGCGTGGGCTGGCATCCGGTGGTGAATCCCGCGAAGAGGAACGCGATGGCCAGTAAGGCAACGGCGAACCTGATGCCGCCTTTTGTTTTCCCGCGCAGGAACATCCCGTGGATGCGCTTCTTCATCTTCGTGCACCCGTCGTTCAGGTTCAGCGCCGCCTGCACCTGCCGTTTCCCCTGTTTCCCCGAAAAGCTCAGAACCGTGCCGATGTACTCCTTCCGTTTCCCCGTGCCCAGCACTTTGATCACCTGGCTGTCGCACGCCGTCTCCATGTCCCGGTGGATCGTGCGGAAACACACCCATACCAGCGGATTCCACCAGTATACGGCTTGTAATACGTTCAGCAGCCAGATCGCGGGCAGGTCCCTGCGCTTGTAGTGCATCAGCTCGTGCAGGAATACGTGCCGCATTTTCTCTGCGTTTTTCTCTTCCGCCAGTCTGGCGGGTACCATCAGCACCGGACGGATTACGCCCGATATGGCGGGCACCGGCAGTGCCCCCTGCAGGACGAGGCGGATGTTCCGGTGGATGCCGAGTTTCCACCTGCTTTCCAGCAGCAGTTCCTCCATCCATTGGGGGATGCTTTGGAGGGTGCATCGCCGCACCTTTCGCCTCAGCCACAGCACCCGTGTGCCCAGCCATACGGCGTAGGCGATGCTTCCGGCAGGCCACAGCCATATCACGAATGTATTCCAGTTGAACGGGGCAGCCGTCCGGGCCGCTGAATAGGTCGGGGTTATTGTTGTGGCCTGCGGCGTCCCGCCCCGAATATTCGCCGCGTTGTCAACGGTATAGCCATCAGGAAGGGGGGTTGGATTGTTCTGGGTATCCGGCTGAATGGGTTGTGACATGGTTGGAGCCGCCGGCTGCATGCCGTTGATGAAGTTAACGGGGCTCCACGCCGTGTTCATGCTCACCGGGATGAGGAGTTTCAATATCACGATCCCCCACAGCGCGTACTGCATCATGGCCGACAGATGCTTTTTGAATAGCACCTTTACGAGCCATACAGCGCCGATGAGGAGGGAGACGATCAGCGTATTCTCGATGAGGAAGCCCATGATCGTATCTGCCATCTCACTCGCCCCGCTTTCCGTTTTCCTGCTGCGGTGCCATCGCCGCGGTTTCCAGCCGGTTCACCAGCTCCGTCAGCTCCTGCTGTTCGCGTTCGCTGAGTTGGTCGCTCCTGGCCATCGTGGCGATGAGCCTGCCCAGTTGGTCCCCGCTGATGCGGCTGATGAGGCTCTCGCTCTCCATCTCCATGGCCTCTTCCCGGGATATTTCTGCGTGGTACAGCCTGTCCGCCTTCGCGTTGCGGATATCGTACCCGGCATATCCTTTTGCGCACAGGTTGTTGAGATAGGTGTAATACGTCTTGTAGCTCCAGTTGATGTCCTTCTGCGCCGCCTGTACGCTCGCCACGATGTTGCCCAGCGTCTGCGGCGGCCTGTCCCACAGGGCTTTTAGCAGTATCCAGTCCGTGTCCGTTAGCCTGGCCGTTCTTCCCGCCATGGTGGACCCCTCCGATCTGTCGCTATTATTAGAGTCTTTTGACGCTATTATACGCGACAGATATTTGGTTGTCAACACTTTAGCAATAGTTTCTCGGAGGCGCTTGTTTGTTGATTAGTCGTAGGATAAGCCTTCATGGCTTCTGAAGCGTAAATATGATAATTAGGCTGTCCCTTGAACCAGAAAGCCCGCATTAGAGGTCTTCCCTCCACTGCAGGCTTTCCGTCCACTTCAATTCTCAATTGATTTCCCCCGCAGGGCTCACCGCACCTGTCCACTGTCAACTTCTAACGAATCACCCGCAGGGCAGCCTTCTCAATTCTCAATTCTCCATTTTCAATTCTTAATTATTAATAGCCCACGTCCTTGTCGATCACGCTGCCGTCCAGCGCGTTGATGGTCACCGAGCCCCAGGCGTCCGGGTACCCGTCCACAAAGCTGCTTGGGTCTCCCTGTTCGTCCACCTCCGGCGGCGGTGTGGGCTCTGCCGCGCCCGGCTTTTTCAAATAACCTGCATCCTTTTCTTGATTGAAAAAGTTCCACACCGGGATGAAGTAATACTCCGGGCTGTTTTTCTTCGCCACCCGCATCAGTCCCAGTTCCACGCGCGTAATGGTGATGGTGCCGCCGGTCCCCTTGGTGACAAATCCGTATTTGCTGAATTTCTGGATCAGCTGCGCCACGCCCTTTTGTGCTATTTTCTCAAATGATAATAGGTTAACGTTGTCATTGTCCACCTTCGTGACAGTCATCGGGTTCTCCCAGGAGAAGCCCGTCACCCCCTGGTCGTCCATGATGATGATCATCTTTTCGTACCGGACGGGTTTCTGCACGTTGGATTCCATGCTTTGTCCTACGTCCTCCGTGGCGTAGGCGGTCGGGCAGCCGTTGATCTCCCGCATGAATACACACGCCCACCCCCAGTTGCGTACTGTATCTTGCTTGGACCCTGCCGTGGGGGCCACGTAGCACAGGGTGAGTTCGTTTGTAAGCTTCGCGGCGATTTTCTTTGCCTGCTCCCCCGCCTGCTCCTTGCTCAGCGAAACGCCGTACGGTTTTTTCAGGTAGGTACCGCCGAAAAATGCGTAGTAATTGGCTCTCGATGAACCTGATGTAATATTGATGTACCGTATATTATCGGGTGAGAGCAAGCTTCCCGCGCGGATGGAGTAATTCTGCCCATCCACCTTTGTATTTACGCTCACACCGCGGTAGGACCGTTCGCCGTCTTTCAGCGGTTCGACCGTCAGGTCCTTTATTTTCAGGTCTTTCTCAAAAGGCGCGTTCGGCAGTAGGCTCTGGTAGTAATCCACGTCTTTCTGGTCATAGATGACATGGACGCCCGGTCCCGGTGTGACCCCCGCAGCCTGGTCCGCGACGCTCTTTTTCGCCTCGATGATGAGTTGTTCCAGTTCCTCTTTCGTGAAGCGCACAGTCTCCGTGAATGTCAGGTTGTCCCCGATGATGGTGCTTACGACTTTGTTGATCTCCTCCTGTGGGAAATCCCGCAGTTTCGCCGTAGCGGCCGGCAGCTTGGATACGCCGGGCAGCGTGATGTCCGCGTCCGCCACGACCTTCAGTTTTCCGCCCGCACCTTCCGTCTCGTATTTCCAGTGTGCCGGCGCGCCCAGGAGGCTGTAGAGCTCCTCGTTTCTCGCTGGCGTCCCGGTGGGGCTGGCCGTATCCTTTATGATACTGTTCAGGCTGTCTCCGTCTTTGCCCACTACGGCAGGCTCGTCCGGCGTGGGCTGGCACGCCGTGAATGCGCAGGATGCCAGCATCAGGATAGCCACGGCTATAACCAGTACCCGCGTGCCTTTTCCCGTTTTTTTCTTTTTGAACATGTCGTGTATCCGCCTCTCCATTTTGCACCTCCCGTCGTTCAGGCTCATCGCCGCCTGCAGCCTGTTTTCGCATCCCGGGATGCCCGCATATTTCAGCACCGTACGCACATATCCGTTCTGCCTATCCCTGTCCAGCATCGCCAGCACCTTCTGGTCGCAGAGGGTCTCCATGTCCTTGCGGACCAGCCGGGAGCACAGCCATAGTACCGGGTTGAACCAGTAGGCGATGGTGAGCAGGTTCAGGATGGTAATGGCGAAAAGATCCCCGTTCTTGTAGTGCGTCAGCTCGTGCAGGAAGATGTGTTCCATCTCCGCCGTGTCCGCATTTTCCAGGTGGCCCGGCAGCATCAGCACGGGTCTGAACAGGCCGGTGATAGCGGGCACCTGGACTCCCGCATGCATGCAGAGCCCGATATCCCTTCGTATCCCCAGTCTCAGCTTGCATGCGACGAATGTCCGGATGAGTCGTCCGGGGACATCCATGCGCTCATGTTTCATCCGCTTCCGCAGGTGCCGCCTGCACAGCAGCAGCCAGCCTCCCGTAGCAATGGCGCCTGCGCCCCATGCCATCAGCGCCCACGCCTCCCATGGCAGCGGTTTCTGTACCGGTTGCGAAGGGATCGCACTGGGAGAAGTTGTTATGGCCGTGTTTTGAACGGTTGGGATAGCGGTTTGTGGTTTGTATTCCGTCTTGGCCGTTTCGATATCGATCGGAGGGGATGCCTGCTTGCCCGGTGTAATGGGTTGGGTAATGGCCGCCGGTGCGGAGGCGAACCAGTTCAGCGGGCTGAGCGCGCTTTCAAATCCGAACGGGATGACGAGTTTGATCAGTACCACGGCCCACAGCGCGTACTGCAGTACCGCCGATAGCTTCCTGCCAAAGAGTTTGCGTACCAGCAGCAGCGCTCCAGCGAGCAATGAGAACACTGCCGTGTTCACGATCAGCGTCCAAATCATGTCATTCATCATGCTTTCCGCCCCCTTCCCGGTTCAGCCGCGCGAAGAGTTCCGCCAGTTCCCTCTGGTCCTTCTCCGATATTTGTCCTTTCTCCGCCATCGTCATCACCAGCCTGCCCACCGAGTCTGCCGTCAGCCGGGAAAGCAGGGAGTCCCCTTCGTTTGCGATGGCCTCTTCACGTGAGAGGATGGGGAAATACAGCTTGTCCCGTGCGCTCAGCACCTCGCAGCCGATGAGTCCCTTTTCCAGCATCACCCGCAGGTAGGTGTGGTACGTCTTGTACTGCCATTTGATTTTTGGCTGGTCCTTTTTCACACTGGATATGATCTCCCCCATGCTCTGCGGTTTCCTGCCCCACATCGCCCGAAGGATCACCCATTCGCAGTCCAGAAGTTTCCTTTCCATGGCCATCAACACCGCCTCAACTTTGTTCTTGTCTTTTAACGATTACCCTTGTTCTTTACATTACAAGATTAAAAAAGCGTTTGTCAACGGTTTGAAACCGAAATTTTTATGGGTTTGATAAGAATGAAAATAACAAAGACTCCTCCGTGATGGAAGAGTCCCTATGGAACGAATTCACAGGTTCTTGCCCAAGTTCTTGATTTACCGTAACTGTCAACTTTCAACTCTCAACTCTCAACTATTTAATATCCCTGTTCCCGGTCGATGATGCTCCCGTTGATGGCGTTGATCGTCACGATGCTGATGTTTTTCTCTCCCTCGGCGGTGGACCCCTCCTGTGAGATGTATTTTTCATCGTAATTCATGTCCCCGATGAAGTCCCACACGGGAACCGTTATATAGTTGTCCAGGTTGTCCTTTTCGGGCATGACCATCAGGTTCAGTTCCACCCTGTTGATATTCAGGGTCGCACGCAGGTCTTTTTTTGTCGGGCCGGTTTGGAGTGCGTCGTCGCGCGGGACCCATGTGAATTTCTGTTTGCAGTGCTGCTCGAAGATATCCTTGACCGAATCAAAGTCTATCATCGGCGTATCTTCCGCTGCTTTTTCCATGAATTTGGTATGGTTCTGCCAGCTCGCCGTATTGATCCCCTTGTCGTCAATGATGATGAAGATGCCCTCCGGGCGTATCTGCTTGCTGTAATCGATCTTTTCGCTTGCAGTGGTTAAATAGCCGATGGGCTCTACCGGTATTCCGTTGTAGCTTCGTGCGAAATTGAATGCATAGGCCTGCTGTGCGGTCTCCTTGTCATGGTATCCGAATGCACTTTGGTAGGCGATCGCGGAATCATATATCACCATGCTACTGTCCTGTCCGTCCATTTGCTTTACGAACTCCTCAGCCTTGGCCTTTGCCTCCTGGTAGGTCAACTTCATCTGTTTTGCATCCGTGCCCGTATAGGGTTCGAATGTAGCGTACGCGATACCGTAGTCGTCATTGTCAAACTGCAGGCTTGTCTTGGTTTTGTTGAAAGACTGCCTCAGGCTCAGGTGCGCTGCCTGGTCTTTCCCGAGATAGCACTTCAGCTGTGTGATGGTACTGTAATATTTGTTGTTATCTTTCTGGATCAGTGTCCCGTCATAAGGCTTTTCGTCCGCTTTGCTGGGCGCAGAGGTGAAATCCTCTTCCAGGCGTCCGGTCACGTCCTTGATGGTGCTTTTGATATAGGATGGGAGGTTGCCTTGCTCCCCATATCCCTTCACATGTGGCAGCATGGCTCCAATCTCCTCTTTCGTCCAATGGCTGCCGTCTGCCATGTAGAAAAGGGGCTGGTCGTTCGTCAGGTATTTCACGAAAGTGTCGAATTGCTCCTTTGTAAAGTTTTCCGGTTGTTCGCGGATAACGGGGTATTTCCTGTCTCCCACAGGAGTGATGTCTGCGTCCACTTTGATGGTGACCTGTGCGTTGGGCTTGAATTCCATATTGAGGTGTCCGTTGAGCTTTTGTATCTGTTCATTGATCACCTGCTTGTCTTTTGCCAGCTCCGCTTTGTTTCCTTCTTCGTTCGCTTTCGCTACTTCCCCCACCAGGTCCGTGTTTTTGTTGACCACAGCCGGGGTCGCGGGCGTGGGCTGGCATGCCGTGGTGAAGCATGTGAATGCCATCAGGCCGCAAAGGAGTATCGCCGCTATCCGCACGCTGTGTTTCGTCCGTTTCTTCATAAACATCCCCTCGATCCGTTTTTTCATTTGTATCCGTTCGTCATTGATGCTCAGGGCCGCCTGCAGCCGTTCTCCCCCGTTCTTCTCTGCGAATTGCAGGATGGTGCTGATATAGGCCTGCCTGCTGCCCCGGCCCAGCCGCCTCAGGACCGCCGTGTCGCATACCGTCTCCATATCCTTGCGCATCAGCCGGATGCACAGCCACACGAGCGGGTTGAACCAATATACCGCGTTCAGGATATTCAGGATCCAGATGACGGCGAGGTCTCCATGCTTGTAATGGTTCAGCTCATGCATCATGATGTGCCTGAGCTGGTCGTCGTCATGGGCCTTCGCCGTATCCGCCGGAAGGATCAATACGGGTCTGAAAAGGCCCGTGATGGCCGGCATGGGGAAGGCGTTCTGCACGCTGAGCCGTATCTTCCGTTTGATGCCCAGTTCGCGTTTGCACTGCAGGAATAGGATATGGACCTTCCCGGGGATGTTTCCTGTATCGTTCATTGCCATCTTCCGTCTCATCCGGATGGCGCTGATGGCCAGCCATACCCCCATTCCCGCCATGCCCGCCAGCCATACGCCTGTTACAGCGGTTTCCCATGTGATGGTGAATGGTGCCTGTACAGTCGGTGATTGCAGCTGTGCCGTATCTGCGGTGGTCTGTTCAACCGGTGTGACGGGCGGGGCGTATTGAATGGCTGTGTTCTGCCCTGTGGGTGTCCCCGTCCGGTTGGTAATTGTATCGTTCATGGCATTGACGGGGTCTATGCTCCGGGTCATGGCCGGTGGGCTCCCCCCCAGCAGGTTCAGCGGGCTCATCGTACTGGGCAGTCCCACCGGGACCAGCAGCTTCAGGATCACGATGCCCCACAGCAGGTAATGCATCACCGCGGACAGCTGCTTTTTGAAAAGTAGCTTGGTCAGCCACACGCCTGCGAAGAGCACGGTAAATAGCGCGGTGCTTTCAAAAAGGGTTCGTATGATCGCGTTTTCCATCTCATTCTCCCCCGCTTTCGTCTTCCGTTTCCAGCTTCTGGGCCAGCCTCGCCAGCTCCTCTCGGTCTTCTTTCGTCAGTTTCCGGCTCCCCGCCAGGGCCGTCATCAGCCTTCCCACCGAGCCGAAATAGCTGCTGCGGGCCAGGATGTTCTCCGTCTCCGCCTGTATAGCCTCGTCCTTCGTGATCAGGGCCGAGTAAAGCTTGTCCTTCAGGTTCCGCGTTTCCGAGTGGACCAGTTCCTTCTCTTCCATCTTGCGCAGGTACGAATGGTACGTCTTGTAGTTCCATTCGATCTCCGGCTGTTGCTCCTTCACGCTCTGGACGATCTGTTTCATCGTCTGCGGCTTCCTGCCCCACAGCGTATTGAGTAGGATCCATTCGCAGTCCAATAGCCTTTTGCCCATGTCATTATCACGCTTTCATCGATCTGTCTTGTTTTTGGGAGAATTATTTGTCTGCATCTTACAAGACAGATTTGGCGCTTGTCAACCATTTGTGGCAATTATTTTATTAATTTGAAAAGAAATTTGATGTGTATAGAAAAAAGCCTGCGATCGGGTTGCAGGCTTTTTGCGTCTATATATCTGTCTCAGTAACCCAGGCCTCTGTCGATGATGCTTCCGTCTATGGCGTTTATCGTCAGGTAGCTGCGCCCGAATTCGTGTACCACATGTTCATTGTTCGCATCCAGGATAAATCCGCCTGGTTGTGTTTTTGAGTATTTGTTTGCCTCATACCCGAAGAAGTCCCATACCGGTAATAGCAGGTATTCCCCCGGCCTGTCTTTCCGCACGATGCGCATCAGCCCCAGGCGCGCCTGTTCGATGTTGATCTTTCTGCCGATTACAGCCTTGTCCCAGCCGCTGTAGGAATTCCATGCGCCTTTTACGAGGACCTGCTTTTTAAATATCTCCTGTATCTCGGCAAAAGGTTTTAACACAACGGATTCGTTGCTGATGCTCAGGAGTTTGGAGGGTTGGTTCCACTCGAACGACTTGATGCCGTCGTCGTTGATGCAGATGGTAACGCATTCGTCGGCTCCAAGGGGTACGTATTGTTCCTCCCTGGGTCCGTTGGCATGAGCATAGTTTCCGGTAACGCCGTTGAGTTCCCTTGTCAGGTAAAATATATAGCAGCCGCGCTTTTCCTTAGGGGACAGCGACATGTCCGTATCGATGCTGTAGCTTTTTGACACCGCTGCAATGCCGAGATGATCGAGCCCCAGTTCACGGACGGTTTGAACAGCCAGCTCCGTGGCTTGATCTTGCGTCATTCTGCACTCTGTTACTGGCAGATTGAGCTTGTCGGGATTGTCCCTTTTTCCCCCGTATCCGGTGTTGAAGCTCGCTTTTGTTTTGCAGATTTCCAGGATGGCCCGTTTTCCGTTGTCCAGCTTGGCTTCGCCGCTGATTTCATATTGCGCCATTTCTTCTGCGCGTTTTCGCAGCGCTTCGGGCTTGTTTTCCTCCTCCAGCCGCTTGCGTTCCTCCGGTGATGCGTCCTCCGGTATGTGAACGGGCGCGAGCAGTTCCGGCGGGATATTCTTTTCAAATCGTGTACTTGCAGGTTTCGGCTCATACTTTTCCGGTGCGGTCTTGTACGCCTTTTCCAGCGCAGCTATCGATTCCTTGAGGAAGTTGATCTTTGCATCACCGTTTTCCGGGGACTCCTTTTTCCATTGGTTTGCTTCAGAGTTGGGATCAGCAAGTTCTGCTCTCATGCGCAGGATTTCATTCATGATCTCCCCTTTCGTATATGGGATATCTGAATCCGGTCCGCGTTCGTAGAGTGTGGCGCCCTTTAAAAACAGTGCCAGGATCTTGTCCGCCCGTTCCTGCGTTATCCCGTCCTCTGCGATGACAGCCGCCGGATATTTGTCCGCATCGGGTACGAATACGTCGGCGTCGATGTTGACCGTCAAATCGGTCATTTCTGCGGTGTCCTTCCAGTGTTGCAGGGCCTTGTATTTTTGGGCAGGTGCTGCAGATTTCCCGATTGTATCCTCCAATTGTCCATCCCCCTTGCCCACCACCGCCGGCTTGTCCGGCGTGGGCTGGCACGCCGTGGTGAAGCACGCCAGCGCCATCAGGCACGCCAGCAGCAATACGCCTATCTTCACCGGGATTTTCGTCTTTGTCCGCAGGAACATGCCCTTGATGCGCTTTTTCATTTTGATCCTCCCGTCGTTCATGCACAGGGTGGGCTGGAGCCGCCTGTAGCCGCCCTTCCCCGCAAATTCCACGATGGTCCCGATGTAGGCCTGCCTACGCCCTTTCCCGAGGTATTTCAGTACCGTTGCGTCGCAGGCCGTCTCCATGTCCTTGTTGATGAGCCATACCGTCAGCCACACCAGCGGGTTCCACCAGTATATTGCGTTGAGCAGGTTTAATAGCAGGGTAACGATGATGTCCCCGCGCTTGCAGTGCGCCAGTTCGTGCAGGAAAATATGCCGCATTTTCGCCTCGTCCCGCTCGTCGGCCAGGGCCATGGGCAGCATCAGCACCGGTTTGAAGATGCCGGTGATGGCGGGTACGGGCAGGCAGTCTGCGGTCTTCAGCTGGACGTCTTTCCGGATGCCCAGTTCCTGTTTGCAGGTTTTGAAAAGGTGCATCATCCATGCTGCGGCTGCGCCGCCTTTTCTGAGCTTCCGGTGCATCCGCCAGACCCCCGCACCCAGCCAGCCCAGCATCCCTGCAGCACCGCACGCCCATATTGCGGGGATTATAAGCATCCAGTCGATTTGTGATGGTGTAACAGGTTTTCCCGGGGTATTCCCCGCGTCCGGTATTTGTTGAATTGCGGTTTGCGTGTCGGGAATATCGGAAGTTTTGCTGGCTGCATTCGCCACGCTGCCGGCGGTGTATTGGGCTGGCGGCTCCGGTTCCTGCAGGTTCTGTACGATCGCGGCCTGGCCTGCCTGTTGGAATAGGTTGGCCGGGCTGATATCGCTGGGCAGGCCGACAGGCACGAGTAATTTCAGGATCACGATTCCCCACAGCAGGTAGTGCATCGCGGCTGAGAGTTGCTTTCTGAATATCCGTTTGACCAGCCATATCCCCCCGAAAAGGAGGGTGAAAAGCACGGTGTTCTCCAGCAGGCTTGAAAGGATGGCATTCATGGCGGCACCTCACTTTCCCTCGTTCTGTTCCAGTTCGCGCGCCAGCGCCAGCAGCTCCTTCTGGTCGGTCTCCGATAGCTGCCCGTTTTCCCCCAGCGTCTTCACCAGCCGCCCGATGGATCCGAAATGGCTGCTGCGGCGCAGCAGTTCCTGGCCCTCTGCCTGCAGCGCATCCTTCCGGGTGATGAGGGGGTAGTAAAGCTTGTCCTTCAGGTTCTTGGTGTCGCTGCCGATCAGGCCGCGCTCCGCCATCCGCCGCAGGTGCGTGTGGTATGTCTTGTAGTTCCAGGGGATCTCGGGGTGCGCCTTCCGGATATGCTCGATGATCTCTCCCAGCGTCCGGGGCTCCCCGCCCCACAGGGTCTCCATGATGACCCACTCCGCTTCAAATAATGTCTTGTTCATCCGCCTCAGCCCTTTAATGGTTGTTTCTCCACACATGAAGAATGTTTTCTTCAGTATAGGAGACAGTTTTGCATTTGTCAACTATTTGTTGCAAATATGCTAAGTTTTATTTTCTTTATTATGAGGTGTATGGATTCAGTAAAACAAAAAAGGGGCCGAAGCATTCCGGCTACCCTTTATTATCGGTTTGATGTATTGCATATAGATGACGTCGATTCCAGTTTACGAAAAATGATATTCCCCGCAGGGCTTACCAAAATTCTTAATTATTAACTCTTAATTATTAATTCTTAAAGTGATTCCGCGAGTTCGATCCGTTCCCCGTCCGGTCCCCGCAGGTTGAAGCACCTCAGGCCGTTCTTCAGCGGGTACTGGGCCACCTCGGGGGATTCCGTCTCAACCCCGTGCGCCCGCAGGTGGTTGAATATCGCGTCCACATTTGAAACTTCCAGCGCGAAATGGTTCACCGGGCCCATCTCCTTCTCGGGGTTGCCCTTCGGGAATTGCGCGAATACGATGGTCAGGTCGGCCAGCTTCAGGAACGCCACCTTGATGTTCCCGCCGTCCCCCTTCAGCTCCGTTTCATAGTCCACCGTGAATCCCAGCGTCTCGGTGTAGAATCTCTTGCTGGCCTCGATGTCCTTGCAAAAGATCTCGATATGCGCCAGCCCCTTTATGCTGTCGCCGTGATGGCATCCGCATTCCTCACACATGGATGGTATACCCCTTTCGATCGTAATGTCTGCTCCGGACCGATTATATCATATCGGTTGCTGAAATGGACATGCTATTTGGCGTCGTCGCGCTTACCGTTCATACAGGTTGCCCTTCTTCCAGTCTGCCGGTATCGTTTCACAAATGAATAACGTCTTTGTGCGCGCATCCGTTGTGCCCCACGCGCACATACTCTGTCCGTTTTCCATCCGTATGAATCATTTCACGCATGAAAAGTATCTTTGTGCGCAACATGCGTTGTGCGCAATGTGAATTGCTGGTATAATGTTTCATCATAATAAAGCATGTACCGTAAATGGCGCGGCACGCGGCTATGAGGGCTTGACTTTATTAAATAATGATCCCCCAAAATGAAGGAACGCTGATGAATGAGGGCGGCAGGATTTGCGAGGAAATTTGACATCTGCCAAGGAGCGGGTGCGAAGGAATAGCGGAGCCTATTTCGAGCGCCTGGCGACACAGGCAGGGGACAAATTAACCGCAAAGACACTGCACGAATCATCAGAGTTCCGTAAAAAAACAATGTCAGGTATCCGGCGATCCGGAATCTGAACGGAGGTAAGAAAATGAAACTCACCACACGCAAGCTCGTCGTCACTGCGGTTTTGGCCGCGATCATCCTTCTCTTTGAATTCACAGGCATCGGCTATCCCAAATTCGGGGTCATCGAAATGACGCTCATGGCTATCCCGGTGATCATTGGAACCATCATGGAAGGTTTGGTTCCCGGGCTGATCCTCTCGTTGTTTTTCATTGGCACCAGCTTTATTCACCTTCCCCTGAATCCGGTATTCTCCGTATTGATTGTTTCCTATCCTTTGGAGATTTGCCTGATTCTCATCGTTCCCCGTTTACTGGTCCCTCTCACCACATGGGCAGTATTTAGGGCAGTTTCCGGTAAAGAGCCTACGCTGAGGAGGCAGGGTGTCGCGGCCGGTTTTTCCGCGTTCACCGGCTCGATGACAAATACGCTCGTATTGCTCTTCATGCTCTATCTGCTGGTCGGAAATCAATTTGCCGCTCAGATAGGATCTGACCCCCGGCTTATATCAGGAGTTATTGCCATGATCGGTGTAATAAACGGTCTGCCTGAAGTCGGGCTTACCGTCCTTGTCACCATACCTATTGTGGTCGCGCTGAAAAGGGTGTATGGTAAAGCAAATACAAAACCGCAATCCAGGAGTAAATGACATGATCTTTGTAATGGACGTAGGCAATACCAATATCAAATGCGGGCTTTTTCAGGGGCACGAGATCCAGGCTTCCTGGAGGATGTCGGCCGATAAGGTGCGCACCGCGGATGAATATGGTCTGTCTGTGGTCCAGTTTTTCCAGTTTGGCGGGTACGATGTGGAAGAGGTGGAGGGGATCATCATCTCTTCCGTCATCCCCTCGCTGAACTACACGCTGGATCACATGTGCGAGACCTATTTTAAAAAAGTGCCCCTGTTCGTGGGTGCGGGCATCAAAACGGGCATGAATATCCGCTATGATAACCCCAAGGAGCTCGGGCCCGACAGGCTTGTTGATGCCGTCGGCGCCTTCGATAAGTACCATGGCCCCTGCATCGTGGTGGATTTCGGCACAGCCACCACCTTCTCCTGTGTCGATAAAAACGGGGATTTCGTCGGCGGCGCCATCTGCCCCGGTGTCAAGATCTCTACGGATGCCCTGGTGCAGCACGCCGCGCGCCTGCCCAAGATCGAGCTGACCAAACCGGCCAGCGTCATGGGGAGAAACCCGGTGGCCGCCATGCAGAGCGGCATCATCTTCGGCTATGCCGGTATGGTGGACCACCTCATCACGAAGATGCGTGAGGAACTCGGCAGCGACAGTGTGCATACGGTCGCCACGGGTGGCCTGGCCCGGCTGATCTCGTCTGAAACCAAATGCATCGAATCGGTGGACAGCCGGCTATCGCTCTTTGGGCTGCGCATCCTGTACGAGCGGAACCGGTGATATCGGGTATGTTTCACCGGCCCTGGCGGATACGCATTGTACTGTACGATATTTGTTGTAACATTTGGCTCTATTGATACCGGCCGGTTGTTTGTGGTGGTAAATTATTGTATATTGAAATCAGGCAGAGTGCGTTCTGCCTGCAGGGCGGGAGTGAAGCATTTGGACAAGGTTTATGTGGGGCTGCTCGGCTACGGCAATGTCGGGCAGGGGGTCTACAGGATCCTCACTGAAAACTGCGGGGATATCCGTCACAAGGAAAATCTCGAGATCCAGGTAAAGAAGATCCTCGTGCGCGACCTCAAAAAGCCGCGCAAGGGCGTGGATATGTCCCTTCTCACCGATGATTATCATGACATTCTGGACGATCCGGAGATAACCGTCATAGCGGAGTTCATGGGCAGTGCGGAGCCAGCCCTTACCTACGCGCTCGCCGCATTGGCCAAAGGGAAATCCTTTGTCACCGCAAACAAGGAGCTGCTTGCCACCCACTGGCACCGCCTCGACAGGGCCGCACGGGAAAATGGCACGGGCCTGTACTATGAAGGCAGCGTGGCGGGGGGCATCCCCATCATCAAGACCATCAACGATTCCCTGCAGGGCAATAATATCGCTTCCGTGATGGGCATCATCAATGGCACCACCAACTACATCCTCACCGGTATGACGCAGCAAGGGGAATCCTTCGCCGAGGCGTTGCAGGAGGCCCAGCGGCTGGGCCTGGCCGAGCCTGACCCCACATACGATGTGGAGGGGCTGGATGCGGTATACAAGCTTTCCATCCTGGCTTCCCTCGCGTTCCATGCGCGTGTGCCGGTGGACCGGATCTACCATGAGGGCATCACCCAGGTGGGTATAGACGATATCCGCAATGCCGATGAACTGGGCTATGTCATCAAACTCCTCGCAATGGGCAAAAAGAGCGGCACCTCCATCGAAGCGCGCGTGCATCCCACCATGATCCCCAAAAACCATCCCCTTGCCGCCGTCAACGGCGCGTTCAACGCCATTTTTATGCATGGCGATGCGGCCGGGGACCTGATGCTGTACGGCAACGGCGCGGGCGGCATGCCCACAGCCAGCGCGGTGGTGTCCGATATCATCACCGCCTCGCAGGAATGCCACAAATACACCACGTTTTATAATGGCGACCAGCCTGCCGAGGAAGTACGTTTCGTTACCGACTGGGAGTCGGAGTATTATATACGCCTATCCGCCAGCGACCGTCCCGGCGTGCTGGCCCAGCTGGCAGGTGTTTTCGGGAAATACGGGGTGAATATCGCCTACGTCAAGCAGCAGCGGCGGGATGGCGGGATGGCCCCGGTGACGTTCGTCACGTACCTTGCGCGGGAAAAGGCGCTGCGATCGGCCATTGACGAGATCGAAAAGCTGCCCGGGGTGGCAAAGGTGGAGAATGTGATCCGGATGGAGAATTGACCCCGTCCGGTCAAATAGGAGGATAGATCGATGATTATTCGTAAGGACGATATGACGGTGGATATCCGTCATCAGTTGCGCGGCGGACAGGGCGATGTCGATATCACCAACCTGGTGCCCAAGGAGTCCCTGCACCCCAAGGTAAGGCTTTTCGGGAAAATGCTCATCGAGCCGGGTTGCTCCATCGGCGCGCATACGCATGAAAAGGAGACCGAGTTTTACTACATCCTCAGCGGCGAGGGCGTCTTTGACGATAATGGAAAGATAACTACCGTTTATGCAGGGGATAATACATTTACCGGCGGCGGTGACTACCACGCCCTGGCCAATAAAACGGACCGGCCTTTGGAAGTCCTGGCTGTCATCGTGCTGGACTAGGCCGGAGGTTGAATTGAATGGATCGTATCCACTGTATCTTTGCAGTTGGATTGAATTGACCTTTTGATTATAAAGGGGTGGATATTATCTTATCCGCCTCTTTCGATTATGGCAGAAAATGTCCCTTCCCTGCATGCCGGAGGTTCAATTCATGGAGACCTTCCGATTCGATGCCGTCATCGTCCGGAGCGACGAACGCGGCGCCAGCGCCTTCGTCCATTTCCCATATGATCTGTTATCCACGTTCGGGAGCAAAAGCCAGGTGAAGGTGGCGTGTGCGTTCGATGGCGTCCCCTGCCGCGGCTCCTTCGTGGATATGGGCACTGGCCCTGTGATCGGTTATCCGGAAGTCGATACGGGATCATATCGGCAAACAGGTAGGGGCTACAGTCCACGTCTGTCTTTGGAAGGATGAAGTGCCCGGGGTGGATATCCCGGTGGAACTGGGAAAAGGCGTTTGCTTCACATCCGGAAGCATGGGTGAACTTCAAAAAGCTCTCCTGCAGTCACCGCCGGGAGTATGCCGCCTGGATCCAAGAGGCTAAAAAAGAAGAAATGCGCCTGTTACGCGCGCAAAAGGCGGCTGCCATGCTCCTTGGGTGCCAGATCACCCAACCTTGATTGGATTCGCTGCTTTTTACTGTTTGAAATGTACATCCCGGATGAACGCGCAGAAATTTTCATACCCCACGCCATCAGCTGAGAATTCCAGCAGAATATCGCTTTTGAAAGCCACCGCATAGGCGTGGGTTCCATAGATATAGCCCACCACGTCTGTCCCGTCGAAGAGCTTTTCATGGAAGGGCTTGTCGAAGTTGTATTTTTGCGTGTTGGACCATTCCGTCATGGAATCCGATACGGTTTGTTTCAGGATGATCGTATCCTGCCCGTTTTTGTACGCCGTTTCGATGATGGTGTTGAATCCGTCATGGAATACCTCCGCGGTCTCAAAGGCGTATCCCGCCGAGCTATTGTATGCGACCTTTCTCCCCAGTGCGTTTTTGACCTCGTCGATGGAGCTGTACAGGGTGGTCCCCTGGGCATTGGCTGCGGTGCCTGCTGTGTTGTCCCCTTTTCCGGAGGTCATGTTTGCTCCGCCGGCAAAGAATTTGACCACAGTGTTGTACGCCGTGGATGCCGTTGCCCTGCCCCAGGATGTCGCACCCAGGAGCACGGCCAGCACCAGGCACGAGGCAACGGGGATCCAAAGCCCTTTCGAGGTATACCAGGGCCTTTTCTCCCTTTTCCGGGTTTTGAACGCCGCATGATTCCCGGTCAGCCATGTTTTCGGCGGGATGTCTTTGTCTGCGATGGTTGCAGCACGGCGCCCTGCCCGCTCATTGCCTGCCTGGTTGAAAACGTCCGGGTTTTGTTTCAGGTAATTTTCGATTTTACCCCTGCTCATCGTGCCACCTGATATAGATTTGATTCGTTCTTACGGCTTATTATAAACTATTTTGGCAGAAGATTCTATGGTATTGTAAAAGGGCCGCCTGATACCGGCAGCCCTTTTACCGGGAATGCTAGCCGATATACATTCCGTTCGTGCACGTACTGCATGAACCGGCATTCATGCTCGTGTGCGTCCCAAATGTCCTGTAATAGTATCCGGGCGTTACGTTGTAAACCTGAGAATGCTGTACATACGTTCCGTTGGCTGAATTCGAGATGGTGGCCATCGTGTGCCAGGAGCCGTCGTAATAGCATTGGAGTTTCAGGATCACGCGCACCGCCGGATCCGACGGCCAGCATCCCGTATCCCCCCAGATCCTGCAGGAGCTTGATGACAGCCTGCTGATGGAGGAGTTCCCATGTATGAAGGCGTCATCGCTGACCGCGGCCAGCATTTGGCCGGTCTTGCCCCCATCGGATGATGCGGTGGCGATATAGGGGTCTGTAGAGATATCAGACGCAGGTGGAATGTTCTTGCTGCCTGCCGTTGGGGCGGGCAGGGCTCTGGTGGGCGCGTTGCCGCCTTCGGCAAAGGAGATGTTGCAGCAGACGGCAATAATGCTGACCAGGACAGTGACCGCTACCAGTATCCGGAACAGTTTGGTTGTCTTCATATACATTACCTCCTGTGCGATTTGTATATATAACTCTAGATTTTTCATAAAGTGCTGTTTTTTGATGGCTTTTTACACGAAATATAATTAGACGATAAATTTGGATGAAGATATGGTGTTATAATATTGCCGGTGTTGCTTGCACAAAAAGATAAAAAGGAACAATGCCATATGCCAGATATCCCCAAGCTGTTTAAAACCCATTACAAGCTGTTGTTCCGCATCATTTATGCATATACGCAAAATATCGAGGATACCAAGGATGTCTTGCAGGATACATTCATCAGGGCTTTTAAAGGCTACCGCTCCGATATCCCCGAGGATAAACTCCTGCCCTGGATCATCGTCATCGCAAAAAACACTGCAAAAACGTTCATCAAAAGGCAAAACGTCTACAGGATCACCGGGGAGATCGCCGATTTTGCCGTGCAAAACGAGCCGGACTTCCTGGAATTCATGCTCCATGAATCCATCAGCGCATGTCTGCTCACCATCCCCGATGACCTGCGTGATCTGCTGAAAATGAACCTCGTCGATTCAGTACCCCTGAAAAAAGTCGCCCGTGTCAGCAATGTCCCCTACTCCACCCTCCGGTACTGGCAGAGCCGTTTGTTCCATGACCTGAAGCACCTCATTAGGGAATAAAGGAAGCGCTGATTAAATGAGGGCGATAAGATTTGCGAGGAAATTTGCGTGCGCCGTGCGCTTATGCCAAAGGAGCAAAAACGAAGAACAGCATCGTGCTGTTTCAATAGCAGCGTTATTTTGGAGTTTTTAGCGACACAGCCTTCGTATTGACCCTTGACGCCCGGATACTGTGGTAACCGTTTGTAGTATCAACGTTCAACGCCGTAGGCGTTATGCCACTTTCCAATACCGGCAAATTAACCGCAAAGATATCGCATGATAAATCATTTCCTAAACATTTCCAAATTCTTTTCTGGAAAATTTTCATTTTCAACCTCACTTTTTGTAATATGAATGGTTATATTTACAGTACCCAGTCCGTACCATACCCTGTTTAATTCTGGTTTTATTTGTTTTTTTATTGTTTGGGAGGCCTGTAGGATGGACAAGTTGGCCGGGGACCGGAAGCCGCAGGAATATGAGGCGCTCCTGAAGGCGCAGTCCGATTTCTTCACGAATATCTCGCACGAGCTCAAAACGCCGCTTTCCATCATTCTCATCCAGATCGAATTAATGAAACTATACCGGGATGACCCGGCCAAAATAGAGGAGCTCATCGCCGTCACCGAACAAAATGCCTACAGGCTCACCAGGCTGGCTGGCAACATGCTGGACCTGGGCAGGATCGAATCCGGATTCGCGCAGGTGTGCCTTGTGAATGCAGATATCGTGGCCCTGGTCCACAGCCTGTATGATTCGGTGAAGACGTTTACCGAAGCCAAGTCCATATGCCTGGAGTTTCATTCCAATGTCACGTGCAGGGTCATGCCTGTGGATATGGATAAGATGGAGCGTATCGTCCTGAATCTTCTGTCCAATGCCATCAAGCATACATGGGAAGGCGGACATATCCGTATATCGCTGGACGTACAGAGCACACACATCCTTCTTTCCGTAACCGACACGGGCGAAGGCATCCCGGCGGATAAGCTGGAGATCATATTTGACCGCTTTGCCCAGGTGGATACTTCCCTCACCCGAAAAAACGGGGGGGCCGGCATCGGCCTCTCCCTCATCAAATCCTTTGTCGGGCATTTGGGCGGCCGGATATGGGTCGCCAGTGAACACGGCAAGGGCAGCACGTTCTATGTGGAATTGCCCGTCCTGCCGGTGGAGGCACAGATGATCTGCGATGAAGTGGAGGGGATGGGCATCGGCAAAAAGGTCGAGCTGGAGTTTTCCGATATCATCTTCAGCGCCAGCCCCTGGACCTGCAGTGCATAAACTGGAGTACCACGCAAGCCGGAGCGGATGTCTACCCCCCTAGTACGTCCGCTCCGGCTATGTTTTTTTCTGAGAGATAGGAGCAGCCTGGCTTTGGTGTGCAGGAGCCAGGCTGTTATTATTTGAGGTGCTGTTCCCTGCAGGGCTATTCGGCGGTTCCACCCTGCAATGCGTTCGGATTTGATCCGGTCCCGGCAGGGTTTCCTGCCGCCTGTATTTCCGCTCCCACCCCCTGCGGTACATAGACTTCCTTTGGCGCCTTGATGACGAATACCACCGTCAATAGCAGCACGACTGCGGCGACGATACCGATGATGAGGTAGGGCGCTACATTGTCCAGGAGCAGCCCGTAGATCACCGCGCCCACCGGCACTGCGGCCTGGCAGAAAAATCCCAGTATGGCGTAAAAGCGCGAGCGCATTTCGGTGGGTACCATTGTCTGCATGTTCACCTGCAGCGGCATGTTCACCCAGGTGTTGAGGAATCCGATTGCGAAAAGCGTTGCCGCCAGTACGCCGAAATACGTCCAGGTCGCGCCCCCCAGCCACGTACCCACGATTGGGAAAAATGCGCCTGCCGTCAGCAGGAATACGATACCCTGCCCCACCATTCCCCGTTTCATCAGCTTTTCGGCGCCCACCTTTTTAAATATCCCGCCGGTATAGAGGTTCCCGGCCAGCAGGCCTGCCATGAAGCCGGCCAGCAGCAGGCTGTATTGCAGGTAGTCAAAACCGATGGTCTTGGTGGTGATGTAGGGCATTACGATCTCAAAAATGGGGTTGACCAGGAAATTCAGCACGCAGGCAAATATGAAAAGGATCATAAGGCCTCTTGCCTTGCCGATGAACCGGATAGCCTGCCTGATCTCATGCATGAAGGTGGATACGCTCATCTTCCCTTTATCCTGCGTGGTCTTCCTGTATTTCAGGCAGGATTCCAGTATTGCCGAGATGGCGAAGGATGCAGCGTTGATGATGAGGACCCATTGGATCCCGATCAGGCCAAAGATAACGCCGCCCAGTACCGGCCCGGCGATCATCGTGATGGCGTCTGCGCTTCCCTTTGCCGCATTCACCTTCGGCAGGTCTTCCTGGTTGGCCAGGTCGGGCAGGATACCGTCAGATGCCGCGTTAAAAAGGCTGTCCATGAGCGAGACCAGCACCTGGAGCACGAAAAGGATGGTGAGGTTCAGTGCGTTGAATAGGGCTGTCAGCGCCAGCGTTCCCACCAGGAGGCCCCGCGCGATATCGGCGATGACCATCATGTGTTTCCGGTTCAGCCGGTCTCCCAGCACGCCTGCAAACGGCGCGCACAGCAGCATGGGTGCCAGCAGTGCGATGG
This sequence comes from Bacillota bacterium, assembly GCA_023454175.1. Classification (GTDB taxonomy): domain Bacteria; phylum Bacillota; class Clostridia; order Christensenellales; family JAEXRW01; genus JAEXRW01. The sequence continues at coordinate 23,957 of JAEXRW010000041.1, forward strand.
TGAAAAGGCCCATCATCGTACCCGAGCCCGTCGTTTTCAGGATGAAAAGCGGGATGGCGATGAGCTGGATGCCGGTTCCTGCCAGGGAGATCAGCCGGCCTGATACCAGTAGTGCGATGTTTCGTTTCTGGATGGCGTTCATGATGATTACCTCGTTTATATAAAAATTAAAATAGCGTTCAATTTCAATCGGCATGATTCATCCGGTTACAGGGTCGTGTTCTTCATCGGAGTTATGCTTATGCATATGCCCCCTGGCGGTCCGGGAGGAGTGATCTCCGCTAGCATCCTCCCCCCGTCGGCTTTTATCGTCAAACAGCTTTCACTGTGGCTTTCCTGGCTTCTCCAGGGAAGGTATTTTATAGCACCGTGACCTTATCCAGTTTCGCTCCGCAGCTGGCCAGCATCACATACGTCACGCGGTCCATCATCGCCCCGTCAAAGATCGCCTTCTTGGCGTCGAGCTTGAAGCTCACGTTGATGAGCGTTGCGCCGTTGAAAGTCGCCTCTTTGATGTCGCTGTATTTAAAGGTCGCCCCGTTGATCTTGGCTCCGTCCAGGTTCGCCTTGCCCAGGTTGCACATGTGCAGTTCGGTATTGGTCATCACTACGCCCTTCAGGCTCGCCTTTTCCAGGCCGGATTTGTTGAATTTCACGTTTGTCAGGTCCGCGCCGTCAAAGATGGATTTTTCCAGGTCGCTGCATTTGAAGGAGCTGCCCGTCAGCACCGCGTTTGTGAAGTTGGCCCCCTCCAGGTCGCTGTAGTTAAATTTGCCGTCCACGGCTTTGATGTCGTGGAAGTCCACCCGGTTGCCGTCCAGCATGGAAAAGTCGATGCCCACGCGCTGCTGGAGTTCCCGCGTCTTGGCTTGGATGCTCTCCATGATCTCGGATATTTCACCTACGGATTCCACAGCCTTCTTGAATGCCGCTTCCTCGTCGTATCCTTCCTTGCGCAGGTCGGCCAGCTTTTCCTGCAGGTCGGTATACAGTTCGTCTTTGATCTCTCGTATCGCCCTGGATTCCTCATAAGGCGCAAACACCGTGTCCAGGTATTGCTTCAGTCGCTCGTTCATTTCTTTTCATTCCTTCCTCAAAGCAGATTGTCGAGTATGCGCTTGACATATTCCCAGTTTTTTTTATTGTCCCGGTACAGTTCCCTGCCGCGCTCGGTTATCTTGTAGTACCGCCTGCGGCCGCCTTGTGTCTCGTCTCCCCAGTAGGATGTGATGTACCCTTCGCCCTCCAGCCGTTTCAGGCTTGAATACATCGTGGCTTCCTTCAGTTCATACTCGCCCCCTGTGTTCTGGGTGATGAGCTTGCTGATCTCGTAGCCGTATTTGTCGCCGTCATCGAGCAGTTTCAGGATGATCGTATCGGTATGGCCGCGTATCAGGTCGGATGATATCCGGATGTCTGTCATCGTATTTCGCCTCCTCGGGTATAATATATGCTGTATTACTATGTCTGTCAAGGTATTTTATAAAATATTTTTGCCTGTTTTTTGGCAGTCAAAAACTTGGACTCCCCTACACACCAATTCAGGGGATGCTGCGTATTATGGAATGAGCCTAAAGCCAGGCAAAACCCAAGTTTTGAAGGAGGAGAATGTATGGGAGGTTTCTTCGGAGGAGACAATAACTGCTGCTGCTGGATCATCATTCTTTTACTGCTCTGCTGCTGCTGCGGTGGCCGTGGTGAATGTGAAGGCGGCAGGGGCGGTTTCGGATTCGGTGACGATCCGTGCTGCTGCATCATCCTGATCCTGCTCATCTGCTGCTGCTGCGGCGGTGGTGGGTTCGGATTCGGCGGTGTAAGGTAGGTAAGCCAAAGAAGTGATCCCCCGCCTTCGGGGGATTTTTATTTTTGGGGTTAACAAGATAGGGCTAAGGGAAATTGAAATAAGAATAGCTATTTCCCGATGGATTAATTACATTGGTCTGTCCCTTCCTTAGCCCCATCTGACGCGCGTTGCGCGCGTTTGCGAGTGGGGCTGTCGCCCCAAGCGATCCTTTGGATGCTTTGCGGCTTGGGGGAGAGATTCAACTGTTCCAACCTGTATTTTCATTGGTGAGTGTGCGCACACACTCACTTCTGCTTGGTGTCTCCACCGGCATGTGCGTCTCAACTATTCAAATACATTAATGAAGTTTCCTCCGCCCGTTTCCGGATGATCTCCCGCAGGTGTTGCGGTTCCAGCACCTCCACGCCCGCGCCGAATCCCAGCAGGAAGGAGTATACCCATTCGTCCTCCGGGTAACGGAGCCTCGCGATGGCGTATCCGTCCTCCTGCAGCGTCATGTTCTCCTGTCCGCACCACTCCGTCAGCCCCATCCGGTACGCAGGGGCCACGCGCAGTACGATCTCGATGGCGTTTGCATTACCCATCTCCCAATTCTTTTCCCATAGCCGCGCGGCCGCGTCATTATCCCGCTTGGCAAACCGCTCATCCAGCATCGCGCACCCCTCCATCCGCCCCAGCTTGAAGAGGCGGAAGCCCTCCCGCATCCTGCACCATGCGTAAAGGTACCAGGTGTGCAGTTTCATGATCAGGATATAGGGCTCCACGATCCGCAGCGTGGAAACAGCCTTCGAGTCGATGTATCGTAATTGTAACAGTCTTCCCTGTTCGATGGCCTCCTGGATAGTCTTCACTCTTTCGCTGTACCTTGCACCGCCCCAGGGGGTGAGGTCGATGATGACCTGCGAAGGATTGGCCGCCACTTCGTTGTTTTGGGTACTGGTAACGAGGCTCCGCATCTTCGCCAGCGCGTTTACGAGCCGCTCGTCCCGGTAGATGTCCAGTATGCTGGTGAGCGCGGAGATGATGCCCGAAAGGTCGTTCTGGCTCAGCAGGTACTTGTCCAGCTTGTAGTTTTCCTCAATGCCGATGCCCCCGCCCGCGCCCGGGTAGGAGATCACGGGGATCCCCGCCAGGTTGATGGCGTCGATATCCCGGTAGATGGTGCGCGTGGATACCCCGAAAAGCTCCGCCAGTTCCCCCGCCTGCACCTTCTTTTTTTCGGTCAGCATCATGATGATGGCGATCAGCCTGTCTGTTTTCATAATTTTTACCTCTTTTTTATTATAGCAAAAATAGTTGACATAAGGATGTCATATTTAGAATGCTATACTTCAGCCATAACTTGATAAAGGAGTGTTTGAAGATGGAACAAAAGGTTTGTCAGAGCTGCGGCATGCCCATGGAAAAAGAAGAACATTTCGGCACCGAAAAGGACGGCGCGAAGAGCGCGGATTACTGCACCTACTGCTACCAGGGCGGCGCCTTCGTATCTCCGGATATGACCATGGCGCAGATGGTGGAGATCTGCGTGCCCTACCTCGTGCAGGGCGGCATGGCCGAAGCGCAGGCCCGCTCGGTGATGGAGTCCACCCTACCGCAGTTGAAGCGGTGGCAGGCGGTGTGAAGCGCCATGGCTGAAAAGAAGTTCGATTTCAAAAAGGAATACCCCGGCCTCTACCTCCCCGGCGATGCACCGGCGCTCATCGATGTGCCCGAAATGTCCTTCCTCATGGTGGACGGTAAAGGTGACCCAGGCGGGCCGGAATACGTCGCCTCCCTGCAGGCGATCTATGCGCTCGCGTACACGATCAAGATGGCAAAGATGAATACCGCACCCGAAGGGTATTTCGAATACGTCGTCCCTCCGCCGGAAGGCCTCTGGTGGGGCGCGCATGGGTTTGATATCCATGACAGAAACAGCTGGCGCTGGACCACCATGGTCCGCCAGCCCGGTTTCGTCACGCAGGACGTATTCGGATGGGCGCTGGCCGAGTGCGGGAAAAAGAAGCCCGAAGTGGATGTATCGAATGTCCGTCTGGAACGTTTCACCGAAGGTTTGTGCGTGCAGGCCATGCACACCGGACCATTCAGTGATGAACCAGCTACAATTGAGAAGATGAAGCGTTTTATCAACTCTAACGGATTTAAGGATGTAGTGGGCGATGTGCGCAAGCACCACGAGATATACCTCTCTGATCCGCGCAAGACTGCACCCGAAAAGTTAAAAACCATCCTCCGCCTCCCCGTTGAGAGGATTGGTTAGTACGAAAGGCTCTGTAGCACTGCAAGTTCATATGAATACAGCGGAAGCACCCTGTTTCGGTACTTCCGCTGTTACGCTTTTATGCTCTGTTTGATGCTCTTGAATCTATCATTTTTATTACTGTAGGGGCGGCCCTGCGTGGCCGCCCGTTGTGACTAGCTTGTGAATGCGAAGACCACCGTCTCCTCTTCCGTTAGCCCTGTTTATTCGTACTTCAGCGCCTCCACCGGTTTCAGCTTGGATGCCTTGATGGCGGGCAGCAATCCAAATACCACCCCGATGAGCAGGGATATCCCAAATGCCAGCACCGAGATGCCCGCATCCCCCTTGAAGGTGATGCCCATGCCGTTCACCACCCCGCCCAGGATGGCCGCCAGCCCCACGCCGATGCCCCCGCCCAGCCCGCACAGCACCAGCGCCTCGATGAGAAATTGTTTCAATATCGCTCCCGTCGTCGCACCCACCGCCTTCTTCACGCCGATCTCGCGGGTACGCTCGGTCACGGATACCAGCATGATGTTCATCACGCCGATGCCGCCCACGATCAGGGAGATGGCCGCGATGCCGCCCAGCATCAGGGAAAGCGAGTTGCTTACGCTGTTCATCGTCTCCAGCACCTTGTCCTGGCTGAACGTGGAGTAATCATCCGATGTCAGCGTTTTCAGCAGCGCCTGGTCTATCCGGTCCGCCAGCGCCGTGCCGTTGGCGTCCTTGTCCCCCGTCACATAGGCCATGTCGATGGCTTTGTCCGAGCTGCTTTTCTGCAGCGTGGAGATGGGCAGGATCACGGCGTAGCTGGAGTTGTTCATCACGTTCGAGTTGTTGCTGGTGAGCACGCCTACCACCGTATAGTAAACGTTGTCGATGCGCAGTTGCTTCCCCAGCGCCGCCAGCGGCACTTCGAATAAGTTTTCCGCGATAGTCTCGCCGATCACGACGGTGTTGCTCTTGTTGTCCACGTCGATCCAGTTGAGGAACCGTCCCGCCAGCAGCTCCAGGTTCTGGCTGTCCATGTACTCGGGCGTCGTCCCCGTCAGCATGGCCTGCTCCGATTCGGTATTGTACAGGGCCCGGCCCGATCCGTTCGCCACCGGGATGATGCTTTTGGCCCCCACATTTTGCAGCATCGTTTTGAGTTCCTCATACGTGGGGTTGTTGTCCCGGAAGTTTATGGTCACCACGTTGCCGCCGAGTCCCTGCATGTTTTCCATCACCGAGCTCGTTGTCCCTTGCCCGATGCCCACCAGTACGATCACTGCCATGATCCCGATGATCACGCCCAGCATCGTCAGGACCGATCGCAGCTTTTTGGCGAAGATGCTCTTGAATGCGCTTTTGATGATCTGCAGTATCTTCATCTTGCCCCGCCTCCTTCGGCAAACCTGCCGTCCTTGATCAGCAGCGTCCGCTGCGCCTCTGCTGCGATCTCCCTGTCATGGGTGATCATCAGGATGGTCATCCGGTTCTTTGTCCATTCTGATTTCACCAGTTCCAGTATCTCTTTCCCTGTACGCGAATCGAGCGCGCCCGTGGGCTCGTCCAACAGCAGCAGCTCGGGCTCGTTCACCAGCGCCCGGGCGATGGCCACCCGTTGCTGTTCCCCGCCCGATAGCTGCGTGGGCCTGTTTTTGCCCTTGTCCCCCAGCCCCACCAGCTCCAGGTACTCCTGCGCCTTCCGTTTTGCCTTGCGGGACGGTACGCCTGCGAAAAGCTGCGGCAGCATCACGTTGTCGATGGCGCTGGAAGCTGCCAGCAGGTTGAAGTTCTGGTACACGAAGCCGATCTTCTGGTTCCGCAGTTTTGCCAGCCCCCGCTGGCCCATGCTTTTCAGGTCCTGTCCGTCCAGGGCGTAGCTGCCGCGGTCAAAGCTGTCCAGCAGGCCGATCAGGTTCAGCAGGGTGGTCTTCCCCGAGCCGCTTTTCCCCACGATGGAGATGAATTCGCCCTTTTTTACATCGAGACTGATGTCGTCCAGCACCGTCAGCACGCCCCGCCCCGAAGGGTAGGTCTTGGTCATTCCTTGGATGGAGATCATTTCTTTTCCCCTCCCGTCACTTGCCGGCCGGGGCTGGGCCGCCCTGCATGATGACCGTCTTCGTTCCCGGCCCCGCCTGTGTGACCACCATGTTGCCGCCCTTCATATTGATGCCGGGGAACATGGAGTCGGCGCTCGTCATGCCGATGGTGTCGCCCTCCGAAAGTCCGCTCTTGATCTCCACATAGCTGGAGTTGGAGATGCCCGTGGTCACTTCCTGCAGCGCGTAGGTCGTGCCGTTCTTCTTCATCACGAATTTCTTTCCGTTCACGCTCTGTACGGCGTCCACGGGGATGGTGATGACGTTCTTGGCTTCTGCGATCAGGATCTCCACCTTTGCGCTCATGTTGGTCTTGATGGCGCTGTTTTGTGCATCGAGCTGTATCTTCACGGTGAAATTCGTTTCGTCGTTCTCCACCGTCCCTGTCGGGGATATCTCGGAAACCTTTCCCGTGGCGGTGGCGTCCAGCGCGTTGATGGTCACGTCCACACGCTGCCCCGCCTGCAGCTTCTGCGCGTCGATCTCGTTGACCGATACTTCGATATAGAATCCGCTCGTATCCACCACCGTGCAGATGGCGGTATCCGTTTCCACCTTGTCGTTCACGTCCACAGACAATGAGGAGATAATGCCCGCAAAAGGCGCCTTCACGCTGTTGCCGTTTTCATATTCCACGATCTTGTCGCCCGCAGCCACCGTGTCCCCTTCCTTGAAGTTCACCTTGGATACGTATGTGCTGCCGTCGCTGGAGAGGGTTTTCGACTGGTACGGCCAGCTGCTGGTGTCGTTCATCGTGCCGATGGTCACGGTGCTGTCCACCCAGTCGCCGACGGATACGTAGATCTTGGTGATCTTGCCCTTTACCGGCGCCTTCACCGTGTTACCGTTTTCCAGCCGTATCACGGGGTCGCCCTTGCTGACCTTGTGGTTCTTGGGTTCCAGGATCTTGGCCACCCGGGAGCTTTCCTGCGCCTTGATGTCCACGTTCTGGGAAGGTGTGAGGTACCCTTCCAGCGAGAGGGTGTTGCGTACGTCGCCTTTGGTCACGGTGATGTCCGTATACGCCGACGCATTGGCCTGTTGGTTCGCCGGGCTGCAGCCGGCCATCAGGCTGATAGCCAGTACCATTGCCAGCACCCCCGCCAGCAGGAGTTTGGGTCTCCTTTTGTTCATCTCGTTGTTCATTCCTTTCAGGTTTATTAGGATTTTGAATTGGACAGGGATTTTTGTTTGCCTTTGCCAGTGTAGCTTCCGTTTGTGATAACGGGATGTTGCGTATTGGAAATGGATATGAAAAAGGCGTGTGAGTTGCTCTCCACGCCTTTGTATTTGTAATGTAACCGTTTGGATCATTGCTCTGTAGGGGTGGCCCTGCGTGGCCACCCGGATGTTTATGCCTTAGCCTTTCCGATCTCAAACCAGAATGTCGCGCCCTCCCCCGGCCTGCTCTCAACGCCGTATTTCGCTCCATGCTGGTCCAGGATGCCCTTCACGATGGATAATCCTAATCCTGTGCCCACAACTGCCCGTTTATGCGTCTTGTCCACCTTGTAATACCGTTCCCAGATGCTGGATAGATCTTCCTCCGCGATGCCCTGTCCCGTGTCCTTCACCTCGAAGCGTACGCTGCCGTCCAGGTCAATGAGCCTGACGGATACCGTCTTGTCCTCGCCCGTGTAGTTGATGGCGTTGTTCACCAGGTTGTAGATCACCTGCTCGATCCGCCGTTCGTCCCCCGCGGCCTGGATGCCGTCGGGGCATTCGATGTGGAAGGCATATCCCTCCTTTTCCGTCAGGATGGCATACCGCTGCATCATCCCCTGCACGGTCTTGGAGATGTTGAACTGCCCGATGTGCATCCTCTCCGCCCCGGATTGCATCTTGGATAGGTCCAGGATGTCATTGACCAGCGTGCTCAGGCGGTCTGTCTCGGCTATTATGACGTTCAGGTGGTCGCTCCGCTTTTTCGGGTTCTGCCCCGAGAGGTCCCTTACCATCTCCGCGTACGCTTTGATCATCGTCAATGGCGTGCGCAGGTCGTGCGATACGTTCGCGATGAGGTCCTTGCGCAGTTCGTCCACCCGGGATATTTCCTTCGTGGCAAAATTAAGGGTGCTGGACAGCTTGTTGATCTCGCTGTACCCGCCCTTTTCAAATTTCACGCCATAATCCCCCTGCGCCAGCAGCCCCGCGGAATTGGTGAGCTTCGTGATGGGTTTCGAGATGCGCCGCGAGATGAGGTAGGCGATCCCGAAAGCCAGCCCCAGCAGGATGATGGTTACATAGATCATCATGTCCTGCAGGATCTGCGTCGTGGAGCCCGCCATGAAGGCTGGAGAGGTAACGAAAAGGAAGTCCTTGCCGCCCTTGCTGTCCGTCAGCGTCTTGCCATACACATATGTTGGCTTGCTCACATCGATGCCCGGTACCGACATGGCCACCGTCCCGCTCTGGCTCTGCTTCAGTTCCGATATTGCCGGGAAAAGCAGTCCTTCCGGTGGTGTCATGGGCGTATCGCCGCCCATCATGTCGGCGGACTGGATGATGGCGCCGTCCTGGTCTGTCACCTGTACGATCAGGCCGCTCTGGATGGCGGTCCGTTTCATCTCCCCGGTGAAGTCCGGCGTCTTGTATGTAGCGGATATTTTAGCCACCGCCCGTTTGGCCTCGGTGGCCTTCATCTGCGGGAAATAGGTGTTCATGAATATCACCTGCAACAGCCACAGCACCCCCACGATCAGCACGCCAAAGAGGATGAAGTAGAGCCACAATTGTACTTTCAGGCTTTTGAAGTCAACTCGCTGTTTCAAATTTGTATCCCACCCCTCGCGAAGTCACGATGAACTTCCTGTATTCGCCCATGCTGTTGCGCAGCATCTTGATATGCGTATCCACTGTCCGGTCGTCCCCGTAGTAATCGTAGCCCCACACTTCACTGAGCAGTTTCTCCCGTGAAAAGACGATGTTGGGGTGTTTCGCCAGGAAAAAGAGCAGGTCGCATTCCTTCATCGTCATCTCCGCCTTTTTCCCCGCCACATAAACGTTTCTCCCCGGGAAATCGATCGTCAGCCCTTCAAGTGTCACGGAATCAGAACCCGCTTCTTCCGCATCACCTTTTTTGTTCCGCGTTATGATCACGTTCAGCCGCGCCATGAGTTCCTTCGGGGAAAAGGGTTTCACCACATAGTCGTCGATTCCCAGCTCGAAACCGAAGAGCTTGTCATACTCCTCGCCCCGTGCAGACAGCATCAATACCGGTATCTTCTTGCTTTTTCGTATCTCTTTGCACGTGGAAAAGCCGTCCAGCCGCGGCATCATGATATCCATCACGATGGCGTCGAAGTCCTGCGTTTTGCACACCTGCACGGCTTCCATGCCGTCACAGGCTTCCGTTACATCGTAGCCTTCAAACTCCGCGTATTCGCGTATCACTTCGCGGATCTTCTCTTCATCATCCACGACCAATATTCGAAACATTCCGACTGCCCCTTTTCGATACCTGAAATATATGAGTCAATCTATCCTGGCTCTCTCGGCGCGCGCACGCGTTTTGAGGGAGCTGCCCGCCCGTGCGACCCTACGGATCGCTTTGCGGCTTGAAGGAGGGAGATCCATTACGGTAATTAGGTTCTTTTACTGGTGCCTTAACGCTCGCTGAAAACAATTATAGGCTGCTTATGTGATAAACAGGTGAAAGTTTAAAAATAATTAATGAAATTATTGATGGATATGCTGGTTGGACTAGGATAAAAGGTGATCAATAGGCATAAGGCGTCAGCGCGATACAGGCTTTGCCCTGGGCCTTGATCCGTCTTCGCTGTCCTAGATGATCTCGTTTATTAGCCAGGCAGCTGCCTATGCTTGAATGCTGGCTGCTTTCTCTGCAAAATCCGCAGCCTCTTTCATATCCTTGCTGTCGGGGTGTTTGATGGATACGAACAAAATGCTGCCCTTGCAGATAAATTCGCCGGTCACTTTGATCCCTTTATCCTCAAGTATTTTGCGCACCGTTGCCTGCCCCTGCCGGCCCGAGCCGCAGCTGGTTATGAGCGCTGCTCGTCTGTTCATGGAAGCATCCAGTTCCTGAATGAATTGGATAAGCTCGGGCATGCTCTCCCCGCCGTATATCCCGCCCACTATGATGAGCAGGTCGCAGCTTTTCGGCGCGGGGTGCAGCGAGATGTTTTCGGGTTTTGCTTTCAGCCTTTCCCCCACCGCTTCGGCGAGTTTCTGCGAGTGCTTTGTTTTGGTTGCGTATACGATTCTTACGTCCATTTAAAGTCCCTCCCAATATTGAAATCAAAGTATTAACCACGGTCCCTTTTCGGCTGCCCGGTCATTTTTAAGCTCCTTGCATCCTTTGGCTGTGATATGCGTTCATGCTCCTTATACAGCGGGCTATCCTCCAGCCTGAAGAAGCGGCGGCCAGGGCGCAGGCCGGTATCAAAATGAAATAAGTGACGTAAGCCATATGCCCTGGCTGTGCTGCGGCCAGGCAGAATACGCCGGGGGATAGGAATATCAGCGCGGCCGAACATCTTCCGGGGGCATCAAAGACCCAGGTGTTTTCCCTCCCTCCGCCTCTTTTCAATATCGCTGACGTTGCAGCAAATTCGATGAACTTGAAGGCCGCCGCCATGGTGAACCAAAAAGGAGCCAGCCCCAGCGTATTCAAAACGAGCAGCGACGAGAGGATGTACAGGACGTCTGCATATACGTCCATAGAGGCGCCCAGGCGCGTACACGCTCTAAGGATCCTCGCTGCATAGCCGTCAAGCAGATCGCTCAGGCATATGGCTGTAAATACCGCGATCGCTTCTGTGTATGCACTCTGCGTGATGAAATAGAGCAGCAGGGGTGTGAGTGCCGCGCGGGAAAACGTGATGGAGCATGGTATCAGGGTAGCCGCGCTCATTTATCCTGCCTCGCCGCTTCCACGCCCGTTTGATAAGCGGCTGCTTTGTTCTTTTCGCCCTCGGTGAATGGATACTTCACCATGGAGTACGGTTTGGTGCCATGCAGCAGGGCTGCTGTTTTTTCAAGCTCAGGCATGATGTCCGTTCCGCCCGATGTGGAAAAAAGGATCACCCTTTTCCCCGTGAAATCGTCGATCCGCCGGATATACTCGCTTAGCGGTTCGGCCACCGACCCCCCGTAGTTTGGCGACCCGAAAACGATAATGCCATATTTCGAAATGTCCGTGGATAAATGCTTCCCGGGGTTGGTGATCGTCACTTCATATCCGGAATCGTTCAGCCCCCTGGCGATGGAATAGGCCACGTCATGGGATGCCTCCGTGAGCGAAGGCTGGTACACGACTAAAGCCTTTTCGGTCTGGGCCGATGTGCTTTTCAGTACCTCCGTTCTGTCCCCGTATTCATGTTTCATCACGGCCATTCCCCCGCCCACCATCGCAGCGATGAGTATCACCAGCGAGGCGATGGTAATTAGTGTGATTTTCAGCGCCCTTCCTTTTTTATGGGTTTTCATTGTTTTTATCCCCTTTCAATAGCAGGTCGATCATTTCGTCCATATCATGGTAGACATCTTCCTTTGTGAGGCCGTTGTTGGAAAGGCAAAGCGTGATCATGCCGTAAACTGCGTACAGGATCGTCCTTGCGATGGCTGGTATGTCTGAGTGCTTGATGGTTCCTTTTTCGGTAAACGGCAGGAAGTCATCCCGGTACGCTTTTTCTATTTCGAGGGATCTCATCGCCGTTATATTGCGTTCATCCATTTTGTACAAATAGAAAAATCCGAAGATATTGGGATTGTCCATGAAATAATCGATGGGGAATCTGGCTTTTGCTTTGATGCGCTGTAAAGGATCGGCTGCCTGGATCGTCTTTTCTTTTTCGATGCTTTCATTGACCATATCCCGTATCATGTCCAGCTTGGTATTCAGGAGAAGATCATCCATGTCGCTGAAATAATGGTAGAAGGAAGTATACGAATACCCTGTCATCTCGGCGATTCTCCGCGCCGTCACATGGGATACGCCGTCGCTTTTGATGATAGATTTTGACGCATTGATAAAGATTAATTTTGCATAATCTTTCCGGCTGTTTTTGGCGTCTGCTTTTACATCATTCATGAATGACGCCCCCAGACAAATAACTTAGTTAATATATTTTAACTAAGTTAAATATTACAGTATTGTTTGGCATATGTCAAGCGGCCTTTTGGATAGTATCTGAAACCAGGCTGATTATTGTGTGCTCGTTGAATGCGGATGCGTTGATCCTCGGTTTACGGGATGGGGCAATGGGTGGATATTTGCTAAGATTTTATTCTCTGCAGGTATCAGGGGGACTTTTGTCTATTCAGAAATTGGATGGGTGGCTGTATTCAAATGCGTTCAAAGTCCTTGCTGATCTTTTCAGCCACCCGCACCCGTTTTTCCAGCGTCCTGTCAAACATCTCGTCAAACACGGCAGGCAGGTGCTCCCGTATGACCTTCACGCCTTCTTCCGTGATGCCCCCTTTGGTGGCTACCCTCGTAACGACCTCTTCGAACCCCATCTTTTTCTCCAGCATCAGGATCAATGTGCCCTGCAGGGTCTGCAGCGTGATCTCTTCGATCTCCTCACGGGTGATGCTGTCGGAATGCCTTTGTGCGGCCGCGCAGTATTCACGGAAAAGCGCCGCGAAAAAGCCCGGCGCGCAGCTCGTCAGTTCGGTGGTCAGCGCATAGTCCTCTTCCGCTATCGGTTTGACTTTCCCGATCTTCTGCAGCATCCCGTCGATGAGGGCCGCATCCTCTGCAGTGACCAGGCTGTTGTGGCATACCAGCGTGATGCCTTCCTTCACCTCGGTCAAAAGTGTCGGCATCACCTTGGATATCTTGCAGGATAGGATCGATTCGATATTTGCGATGCTTACCGTTCCCGCGATTGAGATAATGTGTTTTTGTCCGGTAATGTATGGCTTCATCTGCAAAAGCACTTCCCTGAAATCCGCAGGTTTCACGCAGATGAAGATAACATCACAACTGACGGTCAATTCCGCGATGCTTTCCGTGGTGATGATACCGGGAAGGCTCTTTTTGACTTCCTCCAGCCTGGCGGCATCTTTCCGTGTGATGGTCACCTGTTCCGGGCGCAGCGCCCCCGTTTCGATGGATTTCTCAGCAAGCATCTTCCCCATGCTGCCAAACCCGATGAACCCGAAGTTCTTCATACGCTTTCCCCTTCATTAGTTATTGCATAACCCTTCCGGCTATTAATTTGCTCCCATGCCCATCAGCAGGACTTTTCCATCCTTCTGCTGTAAATAGATCATAACTTCGCCTTTGCTCCTGTCCTCCGATGCTCCGACGATCTCCCAAACACCACTTTTCTTATAATAGGTGACTTGGATTTCGTTGTACGTTTGCAGCGCTTTCTCTCCCAAATGGCTGAGAATATATGCTCGTGCCACTTTGACGGCAGTTTTGTCGTCCGGTATCATGTTCCCGGTGATACCACCTTCCAACGGACCTTCAGTCCCGTCAACATCCTCAGCGCGGGTGAACGCTGGTGTCAATGGTGTCGGGCTTGTGGGTAGCGTGCTTCGGGCGGTTTCGCTGGTAATTCCCGAGCAGGAGCATAGTATGAACGTAATGAGAATACAAAAAGCTGTGAATACTAGATTCGGTTGCTTCTTCTTATTCATTACTTACCCCCGTAGAATGGTTGGATTTGTATAATTGATTATAGCATAATCTGTATATAGTGTTTGATGATTTTACAATGGTGCCGGGTCGATCGTATAAGGAAACGAATCCTCGTACACTTCTCTTCCCTTGTAATCCTGGATATACACGCGGATGATGTATTGGCCATGCTGTTCCGGCTGCCAGGTATACTGGTTGGAGGGTTTGTAGAGTGTTTTGACCACCGGCTTGTCGTACCCGTTCAGGTATATCACCCATTTGTAGTACTTCGCCCCGGTGGCCAGGGCTGTGATTCCGATTTCTGCGTTCTGCTGCTGGGGCGGCGGCCTGTCAAAAAGGATCTGGTCGACTCTGGGCACGTCAAAGACGGTGAATGGCACGGTATTTCCCTCGGTACTCCATTCGATGAAGTGGGTATTGACCGATCGGATCGTTGCCGTGTAATTGCCCGGAGGCAGCTCGACGGAATACCTTGGATCGGATAGCTGGGTTTTCTTCACCGGTTCTCCCCCGCTTTCGATCATAATCTCGTAATTCGTGGTATTCGGGGTGGCCTTCCAGGTGAATACGGCCTTGTCCGGTACCGCGTATGCCGGGCGGGATGCTTTTAGCGTGGCGGCGCCCGGTCTGGGCGGCATACCGGTCTCCCTCCAGCAGTAGCCGCCATCCTTCAGTATTTCTGTATTGGATTGGATGAAGAAAACGTCCTGGCAGTACAGGTCCCCTCTGGCGTCCCATCCCGCTTTCCCTACCCTGCCCCGCATGCATTCGATGTGGATATGGTTGCCGTATTGCTGTGACCCTTTCGGGCCCTTGCCGCCTTCCTGGTAAAAGATCTCGCCTTGCCGGATGGATTGCCCCACCCGCAGGTCCGATACGTCGCTGTCATGCAGGAACATCACGGTCAGGTGATCCACCGTGCCGTCTGCATACCGTACCGGCCTGCTGCTTTCCAGCCACACCGCACCGTAATCGGGATCGATATATTGGATGGTTCCGTTGAAGGGTGCATACACGTCGTCCCGCCCCTTGTCGGTCCCGGCCAGATCCATAGCGTTCTGTCGGGGGTGGCTGCACATTTCGTTGGGTCCCTGTGTCACCCGCAGGCAGCGCATGGGGAATAACGCGATTTCGCATCTCGTATCCTGGAACAAGGCGGGGGTCGCTCGGAAAAGCAGCGTCCCCGCGAGAAATACGGCGATAAGGATTAAGACTATGATGTTCCGTTTCATTCCTGCAGCGTCCCGTTTATCAGTCGTAGTTATGTATATTCCTGTACGCTGGCGCTAAGCCTTCTGCCGTGAATAAATTGGCACCATCCGTCTTTGGGTGATGGATGCAGATCAGCGTTCGGGCTGCAGTGGGTCTGGTCATTCTATGTGGATGAGCCGGTTCATATTTATTCTATGGTTCTCCCGGATCGGGAAACTCCGTTGAGGCGATATGAAAAAGGGAATTCTGAAAAAAGACTGGTTCCAGATATCTGCCCTGTTAGCTCTGTTGGCTCTCTTTTGCGCCGTTTACGCCGCCTTGTGGCCGGCACACAGTCACCATGCGTTATCCTTCCATACCGATTCCGGGCCCACCAGGTGGGTCCCCTGGCAGTACGACGAGGCGTTCAATGCGCAGCGGGAGAAATACGGCGCGGATGTGCTCATGGCGGCCTACCGTACGGTCCTGCCCGATCCTTTGCCCGGCGAGGAAGAAAATGTACGCATCGCTGCCGCCAGGCTTACTGGCACGGTGGTCATGCCGGGTTCTGTGTTTTCGCAGAATGAGAGGCTCGGGCCGTATACGCAGGCCAACGGATACAAGCGCGGCCCCACCTATTCCGGGCCGGATCTGGTCATGACGTGCGGCGGCGGTGTATGCAAGATATCCACCACCCTCTATAATGTCGCCGTTCTCTGCGATCTTCCTGTCTTGGAGCGCCATTGCCACAGCATGCCCGTCCCCTATGTCCCCTACGGCCAGGATGCCACCGTCTCGTACGGGGCTGCGGATTTTCAATTTGAAAACGACACGCAGTATCCCCTGCTCATTTGGGCGGGGAATGTTGATAATGCGCTGTACATCGGCTTTTACGGCCATGAGGCCCCGCCCGCTGTGGAGTGGCGCCATGAGATACAAAAGGTAATTAAAACAAGCAATGTCTATCAGGTCAATCCCGGGCTAGCCCCCGGGGAGATCCGGCTCATCTCGGCGGGGATCGACGGGGCCGTCGTGAGATCATGGGTCAGGCTCACCTGTCCGGACGGCACGGTGAAAACAAAGCAGTTGGGTATAAGCGCATACAACCCCCTGCCTTACATCTATGAAAAGGGTGTTGAATGACCGCATTACAAATTGGGTATTTCCTCGTCCTCACTGCTGCTTTTGAATTCTGCACTACGCCTGTTTAATAGGCTTAGTCCTTTAACAGGGCGTTTGTACAGATACCTTTGCTATGACTTTTGTGAAAATGTTTTTGCCCTGAGGGACGGTCAGCCAGACCTTTACAATCTATGATATTCCACTATCAATTTGAATTACGATGCAAACACTTATAAGCGATGCTCCCCTATAGGGGAGCTGCATAGCGACCCAAGTGGGTCGCTTTGGGCTGGAGGGGGTAGGTGTGGCATGGTATTGTATGGAAATATCTTTTATGTAAGCAGAAGCGTTAACTGTTGTCGGGTGTTCTCCAACGTCGAAGGAGTGAGAAAGGCGTACAAAGTCTGCCAACCCCCTCCATTACTCTCCCTCCCCATGGCATCCAAAAGCCTCCCTTGCCTAAAGGGAGGTGGCAGCCAAAGCGACCCCAAGCGAACCGCTTGCGGTTCGTTTGGGGTCGCATGCTGCCGGAGGGATTCGTACGTAGCAGGTATGGGTATAATCCGCCTAGTATTGAATTGTTGCCCTTGATGATTTTTGATTTCAGCCAATAAATATGAGCTGCACCGGATCCTGTGTTCAACACGGATTTATCAAGAAAACGGGCACCCCTGCCTGTAGCGGGATGCCCGTTTTGACACTTAATTCTCTCCTACGCGGTCTCGATCTTGCTGGCCGCCTGCAGCCCCAGCTTCTCCACCGCACGCTCCCGCATCTTGTATTTCATGATCTTCCCTGCTGCGTTCATGGGGAATTCGCTCACGAAGTCGATGTAGCGCGGCACCTTGTGCTTGGCCATGTTCGCGCGGATATACGCCTGCAGCTCCTCGGCTTCCAGCGTGGCGCCTTCCTTCAGGATCACACACGCCATGATCTC
Source organism: Bacillota bacterium (assembly GCA_023454175.1). GTDB lineage: Bacteria > Bacillota > Clostridia > Christensenellales > JAEXRW01 > JAEXRW01. Next base: position 40,964 of record JAEXRW010000041.1, read on the forward strand.
CTCGCCGTACTGCTTGTCGGGCACGCCGATTACCTGCACGTCCTTCACTTTCGGGTGCGTGTAGATGAAATCCTCGATCTCCTTGGGGTAGATGTTCTCCCCGCCCCGGATGATCATGTCCTTGATCCTGCCCGTGATCTTATAGTTGCCGTTCTCGTCCCGCCGGGCCAGGTCCCCCGTGTGCAGCCACCCGTCCGCGTCGATGGCGGCTGCCGTCGCCTCGGGCATCTTGTAATAGCCCTTCATGATGTTGTAGCCCCGGGCCACAAATTCCCCGTCCACGTTGTCTGGCAGGTCCTTACTGGTTTCGCGGTCCACGATCTTGCATTCCACCCCCGGCAGTGCGCGCCCCACGGTCCCCACGCGCACCTCCAGCGGGTCGTCCACGCGGCTCTGTGTGCAGCCCGGCGAGGCCTCCGTCTGGCCGAAAACGATGGAGATCTGCGTCATATTCATTTTATCCACCACGTCCTGCATCACTTTGATGGGGCAGGGGCTGCCTGCCATGATGCCCGTGCGCATGTGGGAGAAATCGGTCTTGGGGAAATCCTCGTGTTCCAGCATCGCGATGAACATCGTGGGCACGCCGTGGAATGCGGTGATCTTCTCCCTATTGATGCATTCCAGCGAGAGCTTGGGTGAGAAATACGGCATCGGGCACATCGTCACGCCGTGCGTCATGGAAGCCGTCATCGCCAGCACCAGGCCGAAGCAGTGGAACATCGGCACATGGATCATCAGTTTGTCTGCCGTGGAAAAGTCCATGCAGTCGCCTATGTTCTTGCCGTTGTTCACCACGTTGTAATGCGTCAGCATCACACCCTTGGGAAAACCCGTCGTGCCCGAGGTGTACTGCATGTTGCATACGTCGTCCTTGCTCTGTGCCCTTTCTCTGCGGTACACTTCCTCGATGGGCACCTTGGAGGAGAGCGCCATCGCCTCGTCCCACGTCAGGCACCCTTTCTGCCTGGAGTCCACGGTGATGATGTTGCGCAGGAACGGCAGCCGTTTCATGTGCAGCGGTTTCCCTGCCTCGGCGGTTTCCAGTTCCGGGCACAGGTCTTTGATGATTTGCACGTAGTTGGAGTCCTTGAACCCGTCTATCATCACCAGCGTGTGCGTGTCGGACTGGCGCAGCAGGTACTCCGCTTCGTAGATTTTATAGGCTGTATTGACGGTCACAAGTACCGCGCCGATTTTGACGGTCGCCCAGAATGTGATGTACCACTGCGGCACGTTCGTGGCCCAGATGGCCACGTGGTCCCCCTGCCGCACGCCCAGTGCGATGAGGGAGCGCGCAAAGGTGTCCACGTCGTCGCGGAACTCGGAATATGTCCGCGTGTAGTCCATCGTCGTATACCGGAAGGCGTACTGGTCGGGGAATTCGTTCACCACCCGGTCCAGCACTTGCGAAAACGTCAGATCAATCAGAGAATCTTTTTCCCAGATGTATTTGCCCGTCTTCGCGTTGTTCTCATACAGGCGCCCCTTCACGGCGCTCTTTTCCGTGTACCGGCTCATGTATTCCGCGAAATTGGGAAATACCACGCCCGCGTCGTCCAGGTCTGGCGCCCACCGCTTCACCCACTCCAGCGAGATGAACCCGTCGTAGTTGATGGAGCGCAGCGCCCGCATCATGTCGTCGATGGGCAGATCGCCCTCTCCCATCATTCTGTATTTCACCGCTCCGTTCTCCATGACGGAGTCCTTGGTGTGCACGTATTTGATATATGCCCCCAGGTTTTGCACGGTCTTGCCCGGCGTCTCCCCCGCATGCCGGTAGGGGTGGTGCATATCCCATAGCGCCGCCACCGAGTCGCTCGCCGCCTGTTCGAGCAGTTTGCACAGTCTCGAAGTATCTGCATATACGCCGTTTGTCTCGATCAGCAGCGTCACGCCCTTTTCTTCCGCGATGGGGATCAGCCGTTTCAGTGCCGCCAGCACCACGGCGTCGTCCACCTCGCCCTCCGGCGCGGGCTCCCGGTCCGCCAGCACGCGGATATAGGGTGTGCCCAGCTTGGAAGCGAGGTTGATGTACTGGACGATCTCTTCATGGTTCCGTTCCCCGTCCTTTGCGTCCTTCAGGCAGCAGCCCGAGGAGAGGCAGGGTATTTTGATTCGAAGTTCGGCCAGTTTTCTTACCGTTTCCGGCAGCTGTGCTTCCGTGAAGGGCTGCGCGTGGATGGCGATGATGTCCTTGCCCAGTCCCCGTATCTCGATGCCGTCAAAACCCAGGTCCTTGGCCATGGAGTAGATCTCGCTCCAGCTGAAGTCCGGGCATCCCAGGGTGGAAAATGCAAGCTTCATGATTGAAACCCCCTTATTATTGCAAAAGTAGCGGCCGTTTGACCGGATCAGGAAATAAAAAAGCCTTCGTCTCATTCTGTCTAGAGACGAAAGCTTGTGCGCGTTCGCATTGCTCCCGTGGTACCACTCTGGTTGGTATCGAAAAGATACCCGCTCTGCGGCATCGGTCCAGGTTTCTGGAATAATGCCCTCCCGTTGTAACGGCGGGATGCCCGTCCGAACCTACTCGCTCCATGCGATGGAGTTTTCAGCCGGCTGCTCGGGGGTGAGTCCACATCCCGGCTTGCGCGCTGTTTCGCAGCATCCAACAGCTCTCTGTAGCGCCGTTCCGGTGTGTTTGCCCCGTCAAAGCATTTGATATTGGTAATATATTATTATGTTTTATTCTAATTGTAAAGCATTATGTTTAGCAAAGCTAATAATTTGTCTGCCGCACTGTTGTGGTATAGTGCTGATGGATTAAATCACATTATTGGCGCGTTTGACAATTCTTTGTTTCTTTGATATTCTACTTTTATGGATTCTTTGTTTGAATAACTCTAATGTGCATATAATAACAGGGAGTGAAATAAATTGGCTCAATCATTGATCGCAGGAGCGGAAACCATGATTAAAAAACGTATTTCTGTTTCACAAAAGCGTCAAATAACCATACCGATAGAGTTTTTCAATAGCATGGGCATCGAAAACGAGGTGGAATGCTACATCCACAATGATGCCATAATCATTCGTCCTGTACGTGAAAGTAGCGGCGATTTTGACGAATTTATTCTTCAGGACCTCATTGCCCGCGGGTACCAGGGTGAGGACCTGCTTGAAAAATTCAAGGAGGCCCGCCGCGATATCCGTCCAGCAGTTCAAAAGCTTCTGGGAGATGCCAGACTGGCTGTGGAAGGAAAAGCGCCTTATACCACCTACTCGGATGTGTTCGGAACAGAGGGCTAGTGAGTGATGCATAATCTCATCATCTTGCCTGCCGCAGAACAGTATTTGAAGAAGATAAGGGAGAAGCAGCTTAAAACGGCTTTTCAGGATACGATTGATAGGATACGCGAAGATCCGTATATCGGTGATCCGAAATCTGGAGATTTATCGGGTACTTATTGTTGTGACGTTTACTACAATAAAACGAATTATGAACTTGCATATACGATTGTTAAAAGAGACGGAGAAACGATTGTTGTTATTCTTGCCGGTACCCGTGAAAACTTCTATGACCAGCTCAAGCGATATATGAAGATTAAGCTCTAATATCTGTAGGTAGTATACAAAGGCGCCCCTGGTTCACAAGGGACGCCTTTTTCAAATCTGAATTCAAATTTTTACAGTTTCGGTATTGTTGCAAAGCCCTTCTGCAGGTCCGCTTCGCTCACGCCTTCGTCGCTCATCTGGCCTTTCATGTAGATGTCATACGCGGCCAGGTCAAAGTTTCCGTGCCCGCTCAGGGTGAAGAGGATGACCTTCTCCTCGCCCGTTTCCTTGCATTTCAATGCTTCCTGGATGGCGCCCAGTACGGCATGTCCCGATTCGGGTGCGGGGAGGATGGCCTCGGCCTTTGCAAAAAGTACAGAAGCATCAAATACGCTCTTCTGCCCCACCGCGGTGGCTTCGATCAGTTTGTCTCTGTATGCCAGGGATACCAGCGGGGAGTCTGCGTGGTAGCGCAGGCCGCCTGCGTGGATCTTGCTGGGGACAAATCCGCTGCCCAGCGTGTACATGGGGAAAAGCGGGGTGTAGCCCGATACGTCGCCCAGGTCGTACGCGTACTTGCCGCGGGTCAGGGAGGGGCATGCGCTCGGTTCCACGGCGATGAGCCGCGTTTTCTTTCCGTTTTTCAGGTTTTCGCGCAGGAAGGGGAATGCTGTCCCGCCAAAGTTGCTTCCGCCGCCGCAGCAGGCCACCACGATATCCGGGTACTCGCCGATCTTTTCAAACTGCAGCAGCGCTTCCTCGCCGATGATGGATTGGTGTATCAATACGTGGTTCAGCACGCTTCCCAGCGCGTAATTGGTGTCCTTGTTCTTCGCCGCGACTTCCGCCGCTTCGCTGATGGCCATGCCCAGGCTGCCGGGGCAGTCCGGGTCTTTGGCGAGGAACGCGCGTCCCGATTCGGTCTTGTTGCTCGGGCTCGCCGTCACGTCTGCGCCGTAGGTCTGCATGATGATGCGGCGGTATGGTTTCTGCTCGTAGCTGATCTTCACCATGTATACGCTGCATTCCAGCCCGTAAACAGAGCACGCCACGGAGAGAGCCGTCCCCCATTGCCCCGCACCCGTTTCTGTGGACAGCTTTTTGATGCCGGCCTGTTTGTTGTAATACGCCTGCGGGATGGAGGTGTTCAGCTTGTGGCTGCCCGAGGGGTTGTTGCCTTCATACTTGTAGTAAATGTGCGCCGGTGTATCCAGCATTTTTTCCAGCATGTAGGCCCTGCATAGCGGGGACGGCCGGAAAAGCGCGTACATTTTCAGCACGTCTTCCGGGATGTCGATATACGGCTCCGCGGACACTTCCTGCATGATGAGTGCGTCAGGAAAGAAGACCTGGAGGTCGCTCAGTTGTGCGGGTTGCTTGGTGATCGGGTGCAGCGGCGGTCCTGGTTTGTTGGGAAGGTCCGCCATGATGTTGTACCATTGTTTCGGAAGCTCTTTTTCGGACAGGTAGGTCTTGTGAGGAATGTGGTTGTTCATTTCTCGTCTCTCCTTTTCTATTCTAGTCTAGTCTAATTCAAAAACGGTTTTCTGGGCCGTTTCAGTTATTATAGTATATGCGCTCACGCTATGCAAGTGAAATATTCCAGATAATGTGACAAAATACACATATGGACTGTGTTGAATCAGGATATTATCGTCATAAACAGGTACAATAGCTGCCCGTAACGGTTAACGCGGCTAATTGAATAGCTGGTTCACCGCATCCGATATCCGTTCCTTCCCGCAGCTCAGCCATCCGGTCTTGGTCACCTGGACGATTACGAGTTTATTTGCCACCTTGGTCGTTCCCAGCTGCATGAAGATATCATGCGGCTGCAGGTTGGATTTGATAAACCATACCGAGTCCAGCACCTGCACGCTTCCCTGCGCCAGCGCCTTGATCGTCTCCTCCACGTCCTCATATGTTTCTTCCGTGTCCCGGGATAGGTCAAAGGATATGATATATACCATTGCACCGCGCGTTAGCGCTTCCCCCCTGCCTCATTTCGTTTTCTTCCTACACCTATAAATCTATGACGGTGTCGATGAAATGTTGCCGGTTGGCTTGATTATGCCTTGGATGGATTTGCAGGCTCCTAACGGGTTGTTCGCGGCTGATGGGGATTTGCCAATAACTTTTAACGTGCCGTAGGGGCTGCCGTCCACGGCAGCCTATCCAGTTTGTTCGTCTGCATGTCTTTCGGATAGTCCTCTTGATATGGGGATCTGTAATGCAATCATTGCAGCGGCATAATGATTGCAAGGTGAAGGAGGCTGAGGGGTTCTGATAGGGGATTTATTACGTGATCAAAATGGTCGCATGCGGCTGTAAGGGTTTGCCATAGGAGAGTACCCGAAGGGTTGAACGGTTTTTGTTTAATGGGTTAAAGGCTCCTGTCGGCGTGATTAAGTAGTTTTTACCGACTTTGTAGGCGCCCGTATTAGGGGAGCTGTCAAAGCATCCCGAAGGGTTGCTTTGACTGAGGGGTTACTTAAAACAGCTTTATCATGGCATCCACGATGAAGCTGATGCCAAATCCGATAAGTGCCAATGCCAATACGATCACGATGATCCTGTATGCCTTTTCCTTGATGAGCTTGCGCGTCCTGCTCACGAGGAACGAGATCAGCATGTACCAAGAGAAATCCGCCAGGATATGCCCGAAGTAGAATGCCGCCACGCCGGCCACGCCATATGCGCGGTATGCCGCCAGGATGAAGCTCAGTCCCACTGCGAACCACCAGATCACGAAGTACGGGTTCATCGCGGAGATGACGATCCCGTTCAGCACCATCCCGCCCGGCCTCCCCTTCCCCTGCCCCTCCATGTCCAGCCTGGCTTTCCCCTTGGCCACATCCCTGATCATCAGCGCGCCGAAGAGGATCATCACGAGGCCTCCCGCCAGCCCGATCACGATCTGCGCGGTGAGGGTGGAGAGTATCGTCCCAACGCCCAGGAATATCGCCGCCACTGTGAGAAGTTCCAGCAGAGCGTGCCCCGAGATGATCAATACCCCCGCCTTCGAGCCGGTCTTGATGCTCTGGTTGATGGTATACGTGAGCAGCGGACCCGGCATCAGCGAGCCCGAATACCCCAGCACCAGCGATTGGAAAAAGACCCCGATCAATCTGAGTGATCCCCCGCAAAAAGAATGTTATAATTATACTTATCATTGCATCTTTTTGCAATCTTACAGCTTCAGGAGTTACGTGTGTCACAAAGGCTCTTCCCCCGCAGGGCAATAGACTCACCCCCACTTGTCATACCAAAAAATTGATTCTTGGTTTTTCAATTTTCATTATCCCCGCAGGGCATACCAAAATTCTTAACTACTAATTCTTAATTATTAATTATTGAAAAGCCTTGGGCTTTTCATTTACCCTTCCGCCTGCTATAATATTTTTTACTGGGAATAATATGAACGCGCGCGTAAGCGCGCAATGCGGATGATGGGAGAAAGTACCCCTGGTGTTTCAGGCACAGCGAGCCGCGGGCGGTGGGAGCGCGGCAGAGCACAGGGCGGAAAAGGCGCTCCCGGACGGTAAGGTTGGACTTAAAAGTGGGCGGAAAAGTGACATTAGGTCAAGGTGACCTAATGTCCAATTGACCTGAGGTCATTTTGACCGAAGGTCATATGCCGCCAAAAAGGGTGGAACCGCGGAAGCTAGCCTTTCGTCCCTTTGCATCAGGGATGTAGGCTTTTTTTTTCCAATTCCCAAGTCTTGTTACGGGTGTGGGTAAGGAGAGGGCGAAGCCCTCTCCCAAATAAACCCCCTCCCGCAGCATGATACATTTTCTGCTTCACTCCTTGAATGCGGGAGGGGGCAGGGGGTGGGTATCATCAGTACTTAATAATATCGCATGTATAACTGGAGGATTATTTATGGCAGTGGAAAAGACCATGGACAAGATCGTCGCCCTGTGCAAAGGCAGGGGCTTTGTGTACCCCGGCTCCGAGATCTACGGCGGCCTCGCCAATACCTGGGACTACGGCCCCCTCGGCGTGGAGATGAAAAATAACATCAAGCGCGCCTGGTGGCGCAAGTTCGTACAGGAAAGCCCTTATAACGTGGGTGTGGATTGCGCCATCCTCATGAACCCCCAGGTCTGGGTAGCATCCGGCCACGTCGGCGGCTTCTCCGACCCTCTCATGGACTGCAAGGCGTGCAAGGCCCGTTTCCGTGCGGATAAGCTCATCGAGGATTATTGTGCGGCAAATGACCTTTCCGTCCATACCGAAGGCATGAAGGATGCTGACATGGAAGCGTTCATCGCGGAAAAGGGCATCCCCTGCCCCGAGTGCGGCGCGAAGAACTTCACTTCCATTCGCAAGTTCAACCTCATGTTCAAGACCTTCCAGGGCGTCACCGAGGACACCGCCGCCCAGATCTACCTCCGCCCCGAGACGGCGCAGGGCATATTCGTGAATTTCAAAAACGTACAGCGCACCACCACCAAAAAGGTACCTTTCGGCATTGCCCAGATCGGCAAATCGTTCCGCAATGAAATAACCCCGGGTAATTTCATTTTCCGCGTCCGCGAGTTCGAGCAGATGGAGCTGGAGTTCTTCTGCGCCCCCGGCACCGATATGGAGTGGTTCCTCTACTGGAAGGACTTCTGCAAGAACTTCCTCCTCTCCCTCGGCATGAAGCCGGATAGCATCAAGCTTCGTGACCACGAAAAAGAGGAACTTTCCCACTACAGCAATGCCACCACCGATATCGAGTTCCGTTTCCCCTTCGGCTGGGGCGAGCTCTGGGGCATCGCGGACCGTACGGATTTTGACCTGAAGCAGCATGCCCAGCACTCGGGTGAAACATTGGAGTACATGGACCCCTTCACCAACGAAAAATACGTCCCTTATTGCATCGAGCCCTCTTTGGGTGTGGACCGTATCATGCTGGCTTTCCTGTGCGATGCCTATGATGAAGAGGAGTTGGAGGGTGGGGATACGCGCACCGTCCTGCGCCTGCATCCCGCGCTGGCTCCGTACAAGGCGGCCATCCTTCCCCTGCAGAAAAAGCTCTCCGAGCCCGCATTGGTGATTTATAATAACCTGGCAAAGAAATTCAATGTGGACTACAGTGAGACTGGCGCGATCGGTAAGCGATACCGCAGGAATGACGAGATCGGCACCCCCTTCTGCATCACCATAGACTTTGATACGCTGGAGGATAATACCGTCACCGTCCGCGAACGGGATTCCATGCAGCAGGTCCGCATCCACGCGGATGAACTCGAAGCATACCTCAGCGAAAAACTGGAGTTCTAGATCCTGATACATCAGAGGGAGCCGGTCATGACCGGCTCCCTTTTTTTGCATTACTTAATCGGGCAGGTATTTCGCCCATGTCGCGTTGGGGTAGATGATTTTGGGGTCGGTCGTGTCGATCTTCACGGGGATCGTTTCCCCTTCCCGGATAGAACTCATTGCGGTGATCTCCACCTGCCATTTCGTCGTCGCCCGATATGTTGCCTTGCTCGGCGGCGTGACCTCCAGCGTCAGCGTGACAAACGCAGTGGAGGCGTATTCCCCCGCCATCCCCCCGTTGGAATGGACCACCAGCGCGGTGCCTCGGGTGGCGCTCTGCTGCCGCTGCTGGTATTCCCGGTTTTTCCGGATATGGCGCGTCGTCCTGCGCCTGTTCCGGATGATTACAATGCCGATGACCCCCAGTATGATGACCACGGATGCCGCCAGTATGATGATGGTGAGTTCCATATAGCTGCCTCCATTGATTGTTGCATATTCAGGGATGTTCATATGCAGTTTTAAGTGCCGGACTGTGTCCCGACCGCTTATGCCGCTTTCCTGCGCTTGGAACGGATAACGAACAGGAGGATGATGTAGGCGAGCGTCCCCAGCAGGAATATCGCGGGCCATAATGTATAAGTGTAGACCGGGTTGTACCAGTTTACCGCGCGCCCCAGTGACATCGAGAGGTACGGCAGGTACAGGTAAAAAGCCACAGAAATGAAGCAGAGTTTTACGAACGAGACGTATGAGCGGAAGGCCTCCACCGAGATATCCAGCCGGCCGAAGCGGTCCCGCGGTTTTTTCAGGATCCTTCCTGCGAAGCGCGATACCGCCGAAAGCAGGACGAAGATCAGGATCGCAAAGCCCGCCGCCAGCGCCAGGATGTTGCGTATCGCCACCGTCGTTGCGATGTAAGGTTTTGCCGGCCCGGCTGTGATGGGCTCCCCCAGCAGGATGGAAAACCCCAGCGCGTCCGGTGCCCCCGGGCGCAGGTCCCGCCACACCATGACCAGTGCGGCCATCATCAGTACGGCCGCAGCCAGCGACAGCAGTTCAAATGTATAATAAGCCAGGCTCCTGCGCATTTCCTTCCTCCCGGGATAGGATTTACTGCAGCTATTGTAGCACGAAATGCCTGATGTTTGTACTTCTCCATATCAAAGAATAAGCATCCCCGGCGCATATACGCGTTCGTTAATGTGAGGTTCCCATACAAAAGCCGCCCGTAGGGCGGCCCAGGCAGTGGCATGCCACTTCTGTGATGTTCAAAGCCGCCCGTTCGGGGCGGGCCCGTTTGGTTTATGTTGTTTCAGCGCTTCGTTTGGGCTTTGCTGTCTTTTTTCGCAGCCGCATCACGCCCGCGTAACCCCAGGATATCGCAAATACCAGCCCGTACAGTATCAGCGGGATCATGAAGATCTGGTAAATGTTCGTTATGGTATGCCCCGTCCCCAGCACGCCTCTGTAGACCAGCCCCGCAAATACCAGATAGAGGGCCGAAAGGGTTATTCGTACTGCTTTGTTTTTGATGATCCCGTACATCTGCGTCACGACGAACATCATCGCAAATCCGAAAAGGAACATGGACCAGATCAGGCTCCCGCTCACCAGCGCCACCACCGTCCCGTGCAGCCCCACAAATACCTCCAGCACAACGATCCAGTTCAGGCTGGTATGCAGTTTCGTTTTGGCCAGCCCGCCCTGCAGCATCAGCAGGAACATGTACAGGAATCCCAGCAGGTGCCCCCATGTGCCCTCGGTGGGGTGGAACCAAAAAGTATATACCAATGCCCAGGCGATCACATAGCTGTGCGTTTTCATCACGCCCGATACCCCGTCCCGGGGCAGCGGCACTTTTTTGCCAAAGAATAGCCCCCGCCGCGCCGCCAGCATGATCAGGATCATCACCAGCATGACGATCACCGACCCCTGTGAGGTGAAGATGGGTACGTACTGTGCCAGCCCGTCATAAAAGAGCCCCGTCTGGAGCAGGTGCAGCCCGATGAACCCCGCATTCACCAGCAGGAACGCGATATTGTATTTCCCCAGCTTCCCTTCTTCCGGGCGGGGCGATTTGGCGATCTTGTATATCAGGTACCATACCAGCCCCTGGTGGGCGGCATACAGGAGCCACATGGATACCGTCGCCCATACCTCCGGGTGCGGCAGCTTCCAGTAGTACCAGTCCGCGCCCTTGTCCGGCAGCAGGATGGACTGGAACGCCCCCAGGTTCAGGGATACCACATAGACCAGCGCCGTCAGCGCCGCGGATGCCAGTATGCCCGTAACAAACACGTTTTTTGTTCTCATATGGACCTCGCAATAATGTGTAATCAAGAACTTTAAAAAATATATACCTTGACTTCGGGTATCTTAAACAAATTGCTGATTGGGTAATATGTCCCAAAGTAGCTGGACCGGGGATTGGCATGGATAAGATAAGCCATCTTTCCGGATGGCTCAGCCTGCAAATATTCCTGCTTATCATGAAAAGTAATTGTTCTATTGCGTAATACAGATTTCAAATCGTCATTTCTGGCGGCATGTACGTCAGAAATGACACCTTACAAGCAGGTTTGCGGTGAGCAAACCTGCTTGTAGAAAATCAAGAAAGTGGTTCAGCCACTTTCTTGAAAATGTACGTGGGTGAGTACTTCGCCGCCAGCAGGATCGCTTCCCGCATGCCGATAGCGCTGGCCTTGCCCGTTCCGGCGATATCGAAGGCGGTCCCATGGTCCACCGATGTACGCAGGAACGGCAGGCCGTTGGTCACCGAGATCGTCCGTTCGAAATCCAGCGTCTTGGTCGCGATGTGCCCCTGGTCATGGTACAGGGACAGGACGGAATTGTACCGCCCCGAAATCGCCAGGTGGAAGACCGAGTCGGCGCCCACGGGTCCCGTTACGTTGTACCCCATGGCCTGCGCCTCCCGGATGGCCGGCTCCACTGCCGTCACCTCTTCATCCCCGAAAAGCCCGTGTTCCCCGCAGTGGGGGTTCAGCCCCGCCACGGCCATGTTCCCTTCCCGGATGCCCAGCCTGTCCAGCGCCTTCGTGCAGCGGATGATATAGTCCAGCACCCTTTCCTTGGTGACCATATCACAGGCTTTTAGCAGGGATACGTGCCTGCTCAGGAAAAAGACCCGCAGGTTCCGCACCTCGAACATGGTCAGCGGGTCCGCCGTGTTCGTCAGGCCCGCCAGGATCTCCGTATGGCCGATGTAGGGCACCTTCGCCGCTTTCAGGGATTCCTTGTTGATCGGCGTCGTTGCGATGGCATCTATCTGTCCATCCATCGCCAGCGCAACGGCTTTTTCGATGAATTCAAAGGCCGCTTGTCCGCCTGCCGCCTGGACCTCCCCGATCTTCAGTTTTGCCGTGTCCACATTGTTCAGGTCGATAACGTCAACCGTGCCGCACCGGGATCTTCCTTCCTCCGGCTTGCAGATGGCATTCAGTTGTACAGACAGCGAGCAGAACCGGGCCGCCTGGTTTATTACGTCCGCATCCCCGATCACCACAGGTCTGCACGCTTCATAGATGGTTTCGTCCTGCAGCGCCTTGATTGTGATCTCCGGGCCTATTCCCGCCGGGTCCCCGAGCGGTATCCCGATGATTGGCTTGTCCATTCGATCCATCCTACGTTTCATCTTATTATCTGTCTATTCAAATTCTCTCCCCCGCAGGTCCATATGATCCATGCAATGGGAGGCAGCAGCCTCCCGTTGCATACCATAATTCTCAATTATCAATTCTCAATTGTCAATTATAAATTAGCTTTCCTCGCTGGGTTCAAAGTGGATGTGCACGCTTTCCAGGTGTTCGATGTTCCGCTTCAGCTCCAGTTTGATGCTGTTGGACAGGGATTTGAGTTTGTCGACAGTATAATCCTCGCACGACGCGCAGTGCAGGAAGGCGGATATCCCCTCGCCCTTGCGGTAGAGCTCGATTTCGTGGCAGTCCAGCGTCTCGTCCACCCTGCCTACAAGGGTAACAATATCCCCTTTGATCTCTGCCTGTTCCGCGTCCGGGATGGCGCTGGCCGTCGCCTTCTGGTCCGCGCACTCAAATGCGATGCTCACATGCGTGATATCGGGCAGCGCGTCCTCGATCTCTTTTTCCAGTCTGTGGGACAGCGCGTGGGATTCCTTCAGGGTCGCGTTCTCCTTCAGCTCGATGTGCGCCGCGATGCGCTTCCTGCCCTCTGATTCATAGACGTGGATGTTGTGGACGTTTGCGCATTCGGGGTAAAAGCTGACGATGTTCTTGACTGCGCGGCAGACATCCCTGTCCATGTTTTCCACCAGGTCCACCGGATAGGTGCTCACGACGATGTCGCTTTTGGGGATCTTCTCCTGCACCCGCGCCTTGATCTCGTCCCCGATATTGTGCACCGTCCTGTGGCTCTCGTGCCTGTCCAGCCCCACGCGGATATCGATGAAGCTGTCCGCACCCGAAGGGCGTACGCGGATATCCCCCACCTCGATCACGCCCTTGACGGCCTTCGTCTGGGCCAGGATCTGCTCCTTCATCCCTTTGGGGGCCGCGTCCAGCAGCACGTTGATCGTTTCCCTTCCCAGTTTGAAGCTCACCACCATGATCAGCACGGCCACGCCCAGCGCGGCGATGGGATCGGCAAATTTTAGCCATCCGATGTGAAATGCATCGCCGATCCATGTGCATCCCAGGCCTGCGATGACCACGCCCGAACTCCACACGTCGGTGGAAAAGTGCAGCGCGTCTGCCTCCAGCGCCTGGCTGCCGTATTTTTTTGCCGTCTTGCGGAGTATCTTCGCGCGCGAAATGTTGATGATGATGGATACGATGAGTACCGCGATGCCCCAGTACTCCCCGCTCACCTGGATGTCCTGCGGGGAGATGAATTTGTCAATGGCCTCGGCGATGACCCATGCGCACGTGCCCAGCAGGATCAGCACCTCGATCAGCGCGGAAAAGCTCTCCATCTTGCCGTGGCCGTAATTGTGCTTCACATCGGCCGGTTTGTCCGAGAACCGCACCGCGAAAAGGGTGATCCCCGCGGCGAAAAGGTCCATCCCGGAATGCAGCGCCTCGGATACGATGCCCAGGCTCCCCGTGAAAATGCCCACGATGACCTTGATCACGGTCAAAAAGACTGCGGCGATCACAGAGCTGAACGCCACCTTCTGCTTCTCGCTTGCTTTGCGTTTTTCTTTTACCATCGATAAACCCCCGGGTTGATATTCAATCCACGATTTTATCGCGTCACAAAGGGATAAAAATAACCTGTGGCGCCATAATTCTGTTGCAAATTACAGTCCCACAGGTTTTTGTTCCTGCTGCTGGAAAAGGAAATGCGGATTCGTTCGATCAGCGTTCCTTTGTCAGCCCGGCCCCACGCACCGGTCATACAGTGCATCGCCTGCTCTATGCATATTATTCTATGACTGAAATTCTACCATTTTGCACGATTGCCGTCAATAATCAGTATTTTCTCGGCATTCCAGGCAGCGTGGGGTGCGCCGGCATGCCGGTTTCTGCCTTGACCCGCACCGAAATGGCCCGGTATCAGTCCACCATGGCCAGCAGGTCGGATATCGCCTTCTCCAGCTTCTCGTCGCTGGGCGGCGTTGCAAAGTACTTGTTGTCCTCCAGTTCGCTGCTGTAGATCGTCCTCGGAAGCTTTCCACCCTTCAGGGTCTTGGTAGCCAAGACGCATTTCGTGCGCAGGTCCACCAGCACTACCTTGTAGCCCTCTCTGTATCCTTTTGACGTTTTGTGGAGCGACTTGAAATAATACCTACCGGCATAGCTGTGGGTCTCCTTGATATACACCGCCACGTCCGCGCCCGGAGCAGCATAGGATATCCAGTAATCAGGGGACATCATGGTAAAAGTATATCCCGATACACGGTCATATGCCTTGCCGCTCTCGTGGTCCAGGTTTCGCTCGATGATGGCTATCTTTTTGACGGGCCCGCCGCTTGCACCTTTTTTTGTGTATTTGAAGCCATCCTTATAAGTGTCTACGGAGATATTGGAGCTGAGGTATCCAAGGAGGGTTTTCTTGTTGTTGAATTCAAAGTCCTTCAGGAATGCCAGCACCCTGTCGTCTTTGTAATTACGCAGCAGGTTGTTGATCTGGTTGTTTGCTATCTCCTTGTTCTCACGGATATAGCTGAATATTTTCTCCAGGTATTCGGGGTAACATAACTGCCCGATCAAAGTCGCGCTCTTCCCGTCACCCTGTTTGAGCATGGGTAAAAGCTTGTCCCATAGTTTGGCTTTATCCATCGCTTTCAGGATCTGCATATCAGCGTTGTGCGTATATTTATCGATGAACGGTTTGAGGTAGGTGTCGTCCTTTTCCGCGAGAGCGCCTGCCATCAGGCTGATGTCTTCCGGCGCTGCGGAAGTAGAAAGGGAGACCAGCAGGCTTTCGGCAAATACGGAGTTGGAGATCTGCAGCATGCCTTTCAATAGTTTTTCCTTGGTACCGGCGTCTTTTTCCTGTTTGTAGATGTCCGCCATTTCCTTCTGGGAAAAGAAGCTTTGGGCGCTGTTCATGCCTGCGTTCCCGTTTTTCGTGCTGCCCGTCCCGTACGACATCAGGAGGTTCTTCTTGACTGTTTGCTTTTGTGTATCGTCCGCGTGGCTCAGGCACCGCTCAAACGTCATTTTGGAGTGTCCGAGCACCCCCAGTATCGCGGAAAAGTCTCCATCGCCCTTCTCCATCATGGCCAGGGCGCGGTCGTATTTTTGCTCCTGCAGGAGGTTGCTCATCAGTGTCAGGGTCAGCTTGTATGTTTCACTGCTGGACCCGGCATATTCCGCCACCATATGGTCAAACGCCTCCGGGCCCATGGCATCCAGGGTGGTTCTCACTGAATCATACTCCTCCGAAAGGGTTCCGGATACGTTTGGTTCCTGCATCATCCATTCCACGCTGTTCAGGCTGTGTTTTCCGGCCGGCGTCTTCGTGCTGTAATAGGCTGCGATGGCCGCCACCCCTGCCCTGCCCGTTTTGCCCAGGCACTGTACCGCGGTCGTTGCCACGCCATCGTCGGTATCCTCGAGTAGCGGCGCGATATCGCCCGCCGCCTTCTCCCCTTCTATCGCATACAGCGCCTTGCAGGCGTTCAGCCGCGTATCCCGGTCCGTGTTTTTCAGGGCCTCCCTCAGGGGTTCAGCGGCTTCCTTCCCTTTTGCAATGAGTTCCTTCACCGTTTTGTCGATATCTTTATTGTCGGCCTTCCCCAGATCGGTGATCAGCGTCTCCGTGCTTCTTGCACATGCCGATAAGATCAGACATAATGTGACAACGATTGCGCATACGAAGCAGAGTCTTTTCTTCATACCCGTCCTCCAATATGTATATTGTGTAATGCATAATTTGGATATGTTTCATTCTAGTACAAACATTTCCCGGCGGCAACCATTATTTCCATATGTTAACTGGTATTTGTCTGAATACCGTCGGAAGTGGTTTCTGTATAGGGGAATTGTGAAGATGGTCTGGATGATATGCGGATAGCTTAAAGCGGGCGGATGCCTTTCAGGTTCACCTCGTTCAGGGTGGTCCGGGTCTGCCCGATGGTAGTCCTGCCAAATCCGCCGTGGCAGTCCGACCCTGCTGTGATGATCAGGTCCCTTTCGCGGCATGATCCGGTACATACGGATGTGACCGCTTCAGAATGGGAGGGGTAATGGCACTCGATCCCGTCCAGTCCCGTTTCGATAAGCTCCGTCAGTCTGTGCCTGAATTGTCCGATGTTTTCGGCAGGGATGTTCTCTGCGGGGTGCGCCAGTACTGCGAACCCGCCGGCCTGATGGATCGTTTTGCATGTCTGCTGCATCGAGGGGAAATCCACGATGGTGTACGGGCAATCGTAGCGGCTGTAAAGCGGGATGCCTTCCTTCAGGGTTTTTGTAATGCCTTTATGGACGAGATACTGCAGCGCCTTCCATCCCCCCAGGCGTTTGTCATGGGAAAATCCCTCGAAATCCGAAATGGATATGCCCGGTATCTCCCTGCTCATTTTCCGTATGAGGATCACGCTCATCTCGTCCAGCAGGAATCGGTCCCGTTTCACCATGTCGAGGAACTGTGGGTTGTCCGGGTCCGCGCCGTAGCTCAGTACGTGGTAGCCGTTTCCCCCGTCCAGGCAGTCCAGTTCCACCGCCGGTATATAGCCCACTCCCGCCTCCCTGCAAAGCTGCCGGATCTGCCTGCTGCCCTCGAGTACGTTGTGGTCGGATAAGGCGATCAGCCCGACGTTTCGTGCCTTTGCTTCGGCTACGATCTCGCCCGGCGACATCGTCCCGTCCGAGAAGAAGGAATGGATATGGAGATCGACATATTTTTCTGGCATATGAACCCCCGGCATTGGTTTTCTTCAATAGTTTACCACACCTGTTTTACCTTAACAAATCGAAAAAGGCCTCCCGCATCATTCATTGCAGGAGGCCTCGGTAATTATTTCATTAGGCTGCTATTTGATCTTGATGCCATAGCACTTCATCGTATTCTTGGTGCCCACCACGATCATGTTCTCGTATACCACCGGCGAGCCTTCTATCGCGCCGTTCAGGTTCATCTTGTCCTTGATCTCCCCGGCTGAGTCGACGAGGAATACCGTTCCCTTGTTGTTGCACTGTACGATATACGCCTTGCCGTCTGATGTATAGACGTCCGCCGGCGAAGAATCGGTGTAGCCCTCGATGCTCTTCTGCCACAGTTCGTTGCCCGAGGCTTTGTCCAGCGCCACCATCACGCCTCCCGACATGGATTTGTACCGCGAGAGCGTGAAGACCACCATGTTGTTGATCTGGCCCTTGCCCAGTACCGGCGATGCGATCGCGCCGCCTGTAGCGGTCGTTGTCCCTTTGTAGCATGTATATGGTTTGCTCCAGATGATTTTGCCGGTTTTGCCGTCTATCTTGCTCAGGTTGCAGTCGCCTTTGCCGCTCTTCTTCACGTCGGGGTTGTTGGGGTCCACCGAGCTGCCCGTATAGAGGTATACCGTTCCCGCGGTTTCATCCTCTTCGAGCACCACGGTGTTGTTGGCGATCCCGCCCACATCCGTTACCCAGACCAGCGCCAGGGTGTTCAGGTCGATGCACTGCAGGTAGCCGCCGTTGTCCGTCACGAACATGTAGTTTTTATAGACCACCGGGCTTCCGTAAAATCCCCAGGGCTTCTCCACGCCGTCCACCACGCCGTAATCGGGGGTGGTGTACTTGTACTTGGCGCGGGTGTCTATGGTAAAGGAGGGTTTGCCTGTGGCGGCATCCACGCTGGTTTTCAGGCCCAGCGTATACAGTACGCCGTTGCTGCTGGGCGCCAGCAGCGTATCCGAGGCGGCGTCCAGCAGCGCGCTGGAGATGAAGGCAGCGTTGTACCTGCGGTACTTGAACCCGTCCAGGTTCGCCTTTTCCAGCATGTTGCTGAAGGTCCCGTCGATGAGGTTCACGGCCCGGAAACTCACGTCCACCGTCTTCCCTGCAGCCTTGTCGCTGCCCTGCCCCACGTACAGCAGCGGGTAGCCGCGCGGATCCAGCGTCGGCGTACCCAGGATGGGCGCCTTGGTATCCACGGCAGTACGCGTCGCCTTGCCGTCGGTCAGGTTCAGGAAGTATACCTTCCCGTCCATGCCGCCCAGGATGATCTCCTTTAGGTCGGGCACGGCTTTGGCCGTGGCGTTCAGGTTCATGCTCTTTTTCTGCTCATCCGTCCATTTCACCACCAGGGGCTGGCCTGTCCATCCCATGCCCGTGTTGGAGCTGTCCAGCTTGCCCAGCGGCGCATCCCACACCTTCTCCAGTTTGGCCTCCGTGATCGCCGCCTGCCCGTAGCTCGCCGTGTCACGGTAGTTGTTGCCGCGGAAGGTGGTGATCCCCTGCAGGGCGGTGTAGTCCTTGGCGGCGGGCATGTTGACCGCGGTGGCCCGCTGGAAGGTATCCGTCGCCTCATAGTTGACCTGCAGCTTGGTTTCAAATTTGTTTGCCGAGGGGTCGCTGCTCGGGTCGGGGGACGGCACAAATCCGGATGTCGGCGTCTCCGTCGGCGTTTCCGTCGGCGTCGCGGTAGGCGTCGGTGTCGGCGTCGGCGTTGCCGTCACGCTGGGTTTGGGGGAGGGCTTGGGTTTGCTCCCCGAAAAAAGCTTGGGCAGGAATATGATCCCCACAGTCACCACTGCCGCAATCAGCACGATGATCAGGATCAGCTTCCATGGCTTGGTTACCCTGCGCCTCGGCGCGCGCATGGAAGGCTTGCTCGGTTTGCCATAGCGCGACCGTTTGTTATAGTAATAGCTTCTTCTGTCCATCTTTGGCTATCCTTTCATGTTCATTTGCTAACCATTATAACGTATTGCTCGGAAGATTTCCACAATATGTGCAATACTTGAGTAATGTATTGGTAAAATATACGCACTTTTGTATTGATATTCTGTCCAAATCCCCCCATTGCCGGGATTTTTTATTGACTTTTCGGGAAAGCAGGCATATATTATTAGCGAATATTGTATTCGCTTTTGAGGTGGACATCATGACGCAAAGGAAAAAGGACGCGGTGCTGGAGCGCATCGAATGTGCGGCGCTGGCGGTGTTTGTGCAAAAAGGCTACCTTGCCGCCCGGGTGTCGGATATCTCCGCCCGCGCCGGGGTTTCGGTGGGCAATATCTACCGCTACTACAAAAACAAGGATGAGATTTTCTATGCCCTCCTGCCGCAGGGCTTCCCGGATCAGCTGCTATCCGTCATCGCGGACAAGGTCGGTGCCTGCAGGTCGGGCGACCCGGATGCGATAGGTGCCATGGCGGAGTCCTTCATTGTATTCCTGCTACAAAACCGGGAACGGATCGCCATCCTCTTTACGGGCACCAGGGGTACCGCATATGAATGCTTTGAAGACTCGTTTGCCGGCACGCTCCTCTCCATCGTGCAGCGTATCTATGAAAAAGAGGTGTCCGCTTATATTAGCCGGTATGGCGGCGATGCGGTTCTTCGGGAGATCTACAGGAACCTTATCCGTATGTTCGGCCGTATTTTACGCCTGGACTGCTCGCAGGAGGAAGCCGAAAGGCAGCTGCGGCAGCTGAACCTGTACCACTATCACGGGATTACAAAATTATTGAATATTATTTAGGAGGTCATTTTCCATGGGTACCGTCATCTATTACTACAGCGCCACGGGGAACAGCTTCGATGTGGCGCGGCATCTGTCTGCCAGGCTCGGTGATGTCGGGTTGAAGTCCCTCGTCCCGCTCGCAAGCCGGTCTGTTGCAGCGGAAGACGAAGTGCTTGGCATCGTCTTTCCGGTGTATGATTGGAGCATCCCCTTCGTCGTACGGGATTTCCTGGCGCACCTGGATGTATCGAAAGCAAAGTACGTCTTTGCCATAGCCACGTGTAATTTTCTGCCCGGCCGTTCGCTCGCGCGCGTGGACGAGCTCCTGCGCGGGAAAGGCAGTCGTCTGGACGCGGGCTTCGTCGTCCGGATGCCCGGCACCTACCTGCCCCTCTTCGAGGCCAACCCCCCCGGCATGGTGAAGGGCAAGTTCGCGGCCATGCATCGAAAGGCCGCCCGGATTGCCCGGATCGTCTCATCCCGCCGCCGGCACAGGCTGGAGAGGAGCGCGCTCCTGTTTGACTGGTTCCTTGCGCCCAAATTCGAGAAGGCCATGGAACACTTCACTGAAATGGACAGGGAATTTGCCGTGGATCCGGTCTGCAACAGCTGCGGCGTCTGCGCCAAAGTCTGCCCGTTTGGCAATATTGAAATGGTGGGAAAAAAGCCGCAGTGGCTGCATGACTGCCGGCAGTGCATGGCCTGTCTGAACCTCTGCCCGCATGATTGTATCCAGTTCGGCCAAAAGACCCAGGGTAAAAGACGCTACAAAAATCCCGCGGTCTCCCTGAAGGAGCTCATGTCCCTCGCTTCCGAGAGCCGTGGGTCAAGCGCTCCCAGCCAGTCCAAGGCCTTATGATTTTTTTGATGTGATATAAGGCGCTTACTCTTTTTTACATTTGAATATCGTAAGCTCTCTCATCGTCTCCCTAGGACGCGGTGACGTTGTGATCCCAAATGAACCGCTTGTGGTTCTATGGGATCGCATGTGGCAGAAGGAGCGGTCCAATTAATTCATGCCGAAGGCATACCACAATTCTTAATTCTTAAATATCAATTATTAATTAGCGAAAAAAGCCCCGCAGGGCTTTTTTCCGCTTGATATGGCTCTCCTGCTTATATCCGATCAGCTCATGCTGCTGGGGATTCGGCCGGGGATTCCGTTGGCGTCTCCGTCGGCAGCGGTGAATCGGTCGGGGCTGGCGTCTCGGTCGGTGCGGGCGTCGGGCTCGGTGGCACTGCCGTGCTGGCTGCCTTCACCTTGGCCAGCAGCGCATCCGCCCTTGTTTTGAGCGCCTGCAGCGCGGCCTTTTGCTCGTTCTGGATGCCGATCAGCTTGTCCAGCTGTGCCAGGGCTTCTGCGTAATTGCCGCCCTTGCTGTGCTTGTTCGCCGCGTTGATCTGCCGCATCAGCTGGCCGTAGTTGCCCGTCGCCTTGAGCTGGGTGATGATGGCGGTGAGTTCGCTCTTCACCTCGGGCAGCAGCGCTTCCAGTTCTGGCGTGATGACTCCGCTTTCGGCTGTGGATTCCAATATGTCCTTCACGACATTGAGGCTTGTCCGTACGCTGATACGCAGTTTCATCAGTTCGTGGTGGTTGGCCTGCATCGTCTGCTTCTTTAGTTTGAGCGCGCTCCGGTACGCCTTCTTTGCCTCATGGTCCTTCGTCGGCTTGGGCGTGGATGCGGGTGTGGCCGTGGGCGAAGGTTTGGGCGTGTGCTTGTTGACTGGCGGTTTACCGATCGCGAAAGCAGTCGTGATGGAAAGTACCACCAGCAGGATGGCGATGATTGTTGCTGCTGTCTTCTTCATGTCGTTGTCCTCCCTGGTTTTATGATCTATGGCAAACTGTCCTTCATCAATCCGTGCTGATGTCGGGCAGGGTCTCGTCCTTCAGGTATTGCTGGGCGTCGTTGATGATGTTGCGGATATCCTGGATCGTGCTTTCATCTTTTGATGTAAGATCGTTCTTGCCTCCGCTCGTCCTGGATGCCTTGTCCGGAGCCGGGCTGGCCGGCTGCTCGGCGGCTGGATCTGTCCTGGCAGGCGCCAAAACCGTTGCCCCGTCCGGCGCGGCAGGCTGGCCTTCTCCCGTTGGTGTGGCGGGAACCATTGTACCGGTTTCCGGGTTTGCGGTGCCGCTGCCTCTCGGCGCGGTGCAGGATGTGAGGGTTATGATCACCGCCACGATCAGAATCCAGACAAAGGTCCGTTTCATGCTGTCTCTCCCCCTGTTGCCTATCTCGTGGAACCTCCGATGGTTCCCGTCGTTATAAATATTCGTGTCGAATATGTGGGTTTGATAGGGTATATGGCATGTATTTATTACCAATCGGTTGGTTGATTAAATGCTGCCGGTATTAACCAAAATACTTCAAAGCCCCCGTCGTTTACATAACGGTTATAGCCTGCAGTGTATTGAGTCCATGCTGATTGCGCGATGTGTTACCGGGCTGTTTCCAGGAGGCGCAGCGTTCCGCCGGTGTTTGTTCTGCGCTCCATCGCCTGGTCGATGAGCTTCATCAGTTCAAATACGCTTTTGAAGGGAAGCGCCTGCATCCCCTCCATCCACTGCACCGTACCCTGCCATGAGGCATTGTGCCGGTACTGCACGCGTACGATGAAGGATGCAGCATACTGCGTGCTAACGCTTTCCTCTTCGTAAAACCGGATGGGCGAATCAGTTTTGAAGTTGACCGGTCCGGGTTTTGCCCAGGAAACATATTCCCGGGATTTCTGGGGGAATTTCTCCTTGTCCATCACCGCTTCCATCCACATGATGCCCTCCCACAGCGAAGTAAAACGGCGGGCCTCCCCCGTATGCAGGTAATTGCCCATCCCCCCGGCATTTCCCTTTGTGTCAAAGGAAAAGCGTAATAGGTATTCTCCCTGGGGGCTCCGAAAAGGTCCTGTCGCTGTCGCCATTGTAATATGCTCCTGACGAGTAATGGTTGGATGTTCCCCTGCATGGGCTGCTGGTGGTTCTCTATATAATAAATGTGCGCATCGGACATGTGCATTTCATGGGGTCAGATGGGATGTAAGTTTTACCAGCAGGCGGCACCTTCACAGCGGATTGAGTATCAATACCCTCGGGAAATGGAGGAATGGCTTGATACACCCTCTTCCCATGGTATCTGATTCATTCAAAAAGGGAGGCATTAACGACCCGCAAGGGTCGTATGCCTCCCTTTGAATACCGCAACTGTTAACTATGAACTGTTAACTGCATATCAGCAGAACTTGTTCCGCTTGGTGTAGTGCGTATGCAGCAGCTCGTGGGACTTGTGTCCCAGCGGGTGCCCGAGGTACTCCTTGTAGAGCTTGATGATGTCCTCGTTCTCGTGGGACTTGCGCAGCTGCTTCCCTTCGTCCTCGCGGTAGATGGCCTCCAGCCTGCGCTGCCGTATCCGCGGCGTCACAGGCCTGGGCTGCCCGCCGCCCGAGATGCATCCGCCCGGGCACCCCATCACTTCGATGAAGTGGTAGGGGCTCTTGCCCGTCTTGATCTCCTCCAGCAGGATGGATGCGCCCTTCAGGCCGTTGGTGACTGCTATTTTAACGGTTACGCCGTCGAGGAACTTCCATTCCGGCTTGGGGTCTGTGATGGTGATCTCGGCGGTCTTGATGCGCTCCAGGCCCACGATAGGCTTCACGTGCAGCCCCTTGAAGGGGATCTCCCTGCCCGTGACCACCTCATACACCGTGCGCAGCGCCGCCTCCATCACGCCGCCCGTCGCGCCGAAGATATCCGCCGCGCCCGAGGAGAGCCCCAGCGGCTCGTCAAACTTCCCGTCCGGCAGGTTCGTAAATTCGATGCCCGCCTGCTTGATCATCCTGCCCAGTTCGCGGGTGGTGAGTACCGCGTCCACGTTGCGCACCCCTTCGTTGACCATCTCGGGGCGGGTGATCTCGTATTTTTTCGCTGTGCAGGGCATGATGGATACCACGTAGATGTCCTCGGGTTTGATGCCCATCTTGTTTGCAAAATAGGTTTTTGCCAGCGCCCCCAGCATCATGTGCGGGGACTTGCACGTCGAGAGGTTGTCGAGCTGGCAGTCATAGTAATGCTCCACGTATTTGATCCAGCCCGGGCTGCAGCTGGTGATCATGGGCAGCGCCGTCTTGTCAAGATCGGTGGACAGTCCCAGCTTCTCGATGTCCTTCTTCGTGATCTTGCCTTCCTTTTCAAAAGCGGCAGCTAGCCGTGAAAGCAGCTCGTACCCTTCCTCCATGATGGTCAGGTCGGCCGCGAAGTTGGTATCAAATACATAGGTAAAGCCCATTTCCCTGAGCGCCTGCGCCATTTTGCCCGTCACGATGGTGCCCGGCGCCATGCCGAATTCCTCTCCCAGCGCCACGCGGACTGCGGGGGCCGTCTGGGCTATTGTAATTTTGGTGGGGTCTCCGAGCGCCTTCCACACCTCTTCGATGGATTCATTTTCATGCAATGCGTTCACCGGGCATACGGTCGTGCACTGCCCGCAGTTGGAGCAGGCCACCGTCCCCAGCATCAGGTCCTCGCCGGGGCCGATCTCGGTGCCAAAGCCGCGGTTCTGCGCCGAGAGCACGCCCACGCCCTGGATATCGTTGCACATCGTCACGCACCTGCGGCACAGGATACATTTGTTCGCGTCGCGTACGACGGAAGGGCTGGTGTCGTCGATGAAGTCCTTGGACTTCGCCCCCTCGAAGCGGGATGTCTCCACCTGCATCATCTCGCCCAGCTTCTGCAGCTCGCAGTTCTGGTTGCGGTAGCACTGCAGGCAGTCCCGCGGATGGTCGGACAAGATTAATTCATATAATACTTTCCGGGCTTTTCGCACCCTCGGGGTGTTGGTCAGCACCTTCATACCTTCCTCAACGGGCGTGACGCAGGAGGCCATCAGCCCCTTTGCGCCCGCCACCTCGACTACGCACATGCGGCAGGAGCCGAATTTGTGTACGCCCTCCATGTAGCACAGCGAAGGAACGTGGATGTCGTTGCGTTTGGCCGCCTCGAAGATCGTGGTGCCCTCTTCCACTGTGACCGGCTTATTATTGATCGTTAGATTAATCATCAATGTTCACCCCCGCCTATCGTCTGTCGCAGCGCAGGCACCGCAGCGCCTCCGCCATCGCGTTGAGTCTGTGGAACCCTTGTGAAACCTCGCAGAAGCAGCCCTTCCGGTCCTCGGGCGAGAGATGCTTCATCGCGAAACGCTCGTGCTCCACCAGTTCCCCATCCTCGATGGGCATGGGGATGTCGATCTTTTCGCCCTTGTTCAGTTCGCCCGTACCGCCCAGGTACTTGTCGATGGAGGATGCCGCGTTCTTGCCGTCCGCGATCGCGGTGATGACCACGTCCGCGCCGCGCACCACGTCCCCGCCGGCGAATACGCCCGGCATGGTGGTCATCTGCGTGTCTTTATTCACGACGAATGTGCCCCACCGCGTGATGTCCACCTCGTCTTTGCCTACAAAGGGCAGGTCCGAGTACTGGCTCACGGCCGGGATCACCATGTCCACGTCAAAGGTGATGGTCTCGCCTTCTGCTTTGACGGGTTTTTTGCGCCCGTCGCTGTCGAAGCCCTTGAGCACCATCCTGTCGCACACCACCGAATCCACGCGTTCCTTGCCGGTGAATTTCACCGGGGCCACCAGGGTGTGGAGCTTCACGCCCTCTTCCATGGCCTCCAGGATCTCGCGTTTGTCTGCCGGCATGTCTTCCATCGCCCTGCGGTACAGGACGGATACTTCTTCTGCGCCCAGCCGCAGCGCCACCCGCGCCGCGTCCATGGCCGTGCTGCCGCCGCCGATGACAGCCACGCGACGGCCCACTTTCACTTCCTTCTTCAGGTTGACGTCGCGCAGGAAGTCCAGCCCGTGGTATACGCCGGGCAGTTCTTCCCCCTCCACGCCCACCTTGCGGGAGAGCTGCGTCCCGGTGGCGATGTAGACGGCGTCATGCATGGTCTTCAGTTCGTTGAACGTGACGTCCTTGCCCACCTCGGTATTGAGCCTGATCTCGATGCCCACCGCCTTGATGGTCTCGATCTCCTTCTGCAATATCGCCTTGGGCAGCCTGTATTCGGGGATGCCGTACGCCAGCATACCGCCCGCCACGTTATGTGTCTCGTAGACGGTCACGTCGTAACCCAGCCGCCCCAGGTAGTAGGCGCACGTCAGGCCCGAGGGCCCCGCGCCGATGATGCCCACGGATTTTCCGTTCTTGGGCACCACCTGGGTGATGAAGGGTTCGGGGTTCTTGAAATATTCGTCCGCCGCGTAGCGTTTCAGGTCGCAGATCGCGATGGGTTCGTCCAGCTGCGCCCTTCTGCACCGGCTCTCGCACGGGTGCGTGCACACCCTGCCGCATACCGACGGGAATGGGTTTTCCTGCCGCACCAGGTTGTATGCGTCCCGGATCCTGCCCGCGGCGATCAGCGCGATGTACCCGGCCGCGTTCACGTTCGAGGGGCATGCGTTCTCGCACGGCGAGATGAAAAGCTCGCTGCACACGCCCGCGCGGCAGTATTTCTTGCGGATATGTTCGTCGTACTCGTCCCGGAAGTACTTGATTGTGCTCAATACCGGGTTCGGGGCGGTCTGCCCCAGCCCGCACAGCGCCGTGTCCTTGACCACTTCGCCGAGTTCGATCAGTTTTTCCACGTCGCCCTCTTCGCCCTTGCCCTGGGTGATGCGCTCCAGGATCTCCAGCATGCGTTTGGTGCCGATGCGGCAGGCCACGCATTTGCCGCAGGATTCATCCTGCACGAAGTCCATGAAGTAGCGCGCCACGTCCACCATGCAGGTGTCCTCGTCCATGCTGATGAGGCCGCCCGAGCCCATGATGGTGCCCAGTTCCACGAGTGAATTGTAGTCGATGGTCGCGTTCAGGTGTTCCTGCGTCATACATCCGCCCGAAGGGCCGCCCGTCTGGGCGACTTTGAATTTCTTGCCGTTGGGGATGCCGCCGCCGATGTCGAAGATCACCTCGCCCAGCGTGATGCCCATCGGCACCTCGATGATGCCGGTGTTGTTGATATCCCCGGCCAGCGCTATCACCTTCGTGCCCTTGCTCTTCTCCGTCCCCATCGAGGCGAGCCACTCCGGCCCGTTCAGGAAGATAGGGGCTATGTTGGCATACGTCTCCACGTTGTTGATGACGGTGGGCTTCTTGAAAAGCCCCTGGTCAGAAGGATATGGCGGTTTCTGGTTGGGTTCGCCGCGCCTTCCCTCTACGGATGCCATCAGCGCCGTTTCTTCGCCGCATACAAAAGCCCCCGCGCCGATACGGATCTCGATGTCAAAGTTGAATCCCGTCCCGAATATGTTTTTGCCCAGCAGGCCCAGCTTCCGGGCATCGTTGATTGCCAGTTCCAGCCGTTCCACGGCTAATGGATACTCCGCGCGTACATAGACAAAGCCCTTGTCCGCGCCGATGCAGTAGCCGCCGATGGCCATGCCTTCGATCACGCTGTGCGGATCGCCCTCCAGCACGCTCCTGTCCATGAATGCGCCCGGATCGCCCTCGTCCGCGTTGCAGATCATATACTTCTGCTCGCTCACGGATTTTTTGGCCAGGCTCCATTTCAGCCCGGTGGGGAAGCCGCCGCCGCCCCTGCCCCGCAGGCCCGATTTTTTTACGGTCTCGATGGCCTCGTCCGGCGTCCCTTTCAAAACGTTGTGCAGCGCCTTGTAGCCGTCGTTGGCGATGTATTCGTCGATGGAGCTGTATTCGATGCGTCCGCAGTTGCGCAGCGCCACCCTGGTCTGCCGTTTGAAAAAGTCGATGTCCTTGATGTACGGCACCCGTTGGTCCAGGTTGCGGTCGTAGTAGGTATACTGTGCCAGGATCTCCTTTCCGATCAGGTGCTTCTGTACGATGTGCTTCATGTCTTCAGGCTTCAGTCTGCAGTAAAAGACCCCGTCGGGCTGGATGAGCATCGTCGGCCCCACGTCGCAGGAGCCTATGCAGCCGGTCAGGACCAGCCTCACCTGGTCTTTCAGCCCCGCTGTCTCCACTTCGCTCACAAATGCATTCTTCACTGCCTCGCAGTTGGAGGAGATGCATCCTGCGCCCGAGCAGATGAGCACCGTCCAGGTATATATCTTTTGGCCTTGTTCAAAGCTTTTTTTGATTTTGTCCAGGTCTTCCAGTTTTTTTATGGTCCCGCTCATGCAAAATGCCCCCCCTTCATTCATAATTCCGCAATATCTCGTTGATTTTGTTCGGGTTCACGCGTTTGTGCACTTCCCCATCGATGGAGATGGCCGGCGCCAGTCCGCACGCGCCGATGCACCGCATTACCTGCAGGGAAAACCGCCTATCCGGCGTCGTTTCCGCCACGTCGATGGCCAGCGTGTCCTTTATTTTGTCCAGCACCTTTTTCCCGCCGCGCACATAGCACGCCGTGCCCAGGCAGACCGATATGGTGTGCCTTCCCTTGGGTTTGGTGGAGAAAAAGGAGTAGAAGGATACCACCCCGTCCAGTTTCGCCATGGGCATGTTCATCCTGCCCGCGATGAACTGCTGTACCTCCTTGGGTATGTAGCCGAAGATCGCCTGCGCCATGTGCAGGATCTGGATCAGGTTGCTCTCCTGTCCGCCGTAGCTGTCGATGACCTGTGCGAGCTGTTTGTACTTCTCTTCTTCGGTCATTTCGCAGCAGCAAGCCTTTTCCGCTTCCATTGAAAAAATCACTCCCCCTCAAGTTAATAAAGCAAA
The DNA here is from genome assembly GCA_023454175.1 of Bacillota bacterium. GTDB lineage: Bacteria > Bacillota > Clostridia > Christensenellales > JAEXRW01 > JAEXRW01. Next base: position 69,538 of record JAEXRW010000041.1, read on the forward strand.
CGTCATATCTTTACCCGGCGCTGGCGGCGCGGGCCTTTTACGGTTAAATGGGTCCATACGCATGACATCCCAGCCCGTATGAAATATTCCGGGCTGCGTATCCTGTTTGGACCGTCATCTTCTGTTCTGTATCGGGCTGAAGCGGGATTTGCCGGTGCCCGTGAATGAGTATCCCGGATGCAGCTTAATGTTCAAATATCGTGTTGGATGCTTCCGCCATATAGTAATGTTGTTTTTTCACATTGCCAAGACTAATATATCATAAATACTTCTATATGTATCGAATTCCTCTAACATTTTTCATGATTATTTGCGATTTTTGATAATTTGTTACTGATTCACATTCATAGTGATATCTTTTCTCACTTATACGTATCAATCGGGTACAGCACGCCTGCAGGACAGCTCCCTTTCGTCCGTCCGCACCAGGCGCTGGCCTGTTTTTGAAACCTTGCCTCACCCGGATGGTTGAAATGCTGTTGTACTGCACGGGTGGAATAGTGCTGTTGCGTTTAGCCGAAAATAACCCACGTGGAGGGCATTGCGCATGGGTTTTGACGCATATGATGTCCTGAATATTGGGATAAAGACGCTTGTGGCGGCGGTTTACCTCTATATCCTCACCCGTTTGATGGGAAAAAAGCAGATCAGCAGCCTTTCGCCGTATGACTATGTCGTGGGGATCGCCATCGGCTCGGTGGCGGCGGACTTTTCCGTGGAAGCGTCCATCAACGTTTGGCAGGGTATGGTGAGCCTTTCCATCTGGGCGGTCTTCCCCGTCATTCTTGCGCTGGTTTCAAAAAAGAGTTACCGCGCCAGAAAGCTTCTCGATGGTACGCCCAGCCTCCTGATCCATAGGGGGCAGTTCATCGAAAAGAACATCCGCTCCTCCAGGCTCACCGTGGATGACCTCCTGGAAGAGCTTCGTGTCGCGGGCGCATTTGATCCTTCCGATGTCGAGGCCGCAGTCTTTGAAACGGGCGGCAGGGTCAGCGTCCTGAAAAAAGCGGACAGGTTGCCGTTGACGCCGCGGGACATGGGGCAGGCCCCGCCCGGGAACGGGCTGTGCGTCAATCTGGTCATTGACGCAAAGGTAATTCCGGAGCATCTTGCGCTCATCGGCAGGGACGAGGCGTGGCTCAGGGAAGAAGCACGCAGGCAGGGGTTCGGCGATCTCAGGGAGATTCTGCTTGCGTGCGTGGATGTCCATTCAAAACTCATCGTATACAGGAAGGGTATGGATGTTGACGATCCCGGACTGATGTAATGAATACAGTTCCTGTGCCATAACTGCCTTCCAGTTTGTCGATATCAAAATAGCAAATGGCCCCGCAGGTTTCCCCCACAGGGCCATTACTGAATACGTCCGAAGTACACCTAAACCCCGAAATTCATCCATAATTAATATCCATCCCGAGTTGCGGCGTGTATGCGCGAGGCGTTTGATGGATGCTCCGGTGGAGCGTCCATAGCCGAGCGAGGGATACTTATTAGGCAGGGGGTATCCGAGCGGCCGCACCAAAGGTGCAGCGAGGTATCTAGGGGGGGCTGGCAAGCCCCCCCTGGAATGTATTAACCATCGATACCACTATATGCCTTCTCGGCTTTGGAGCTCATGAGCCGCTCGAAAAGGATCGCCGCGCCCAGCGAGAATGCGATCAGGATGGTCCATACCAGCGCCTCCGGCAGGTTCAGTGCGGTCAGCAGGACGGATAGCCCTGCGAATATGCCGATCGTCACAAATCCCAGCATCGTGGCAAAGAGGGAATTCATGTTCTGTTTGATCGCCTGTTGCTCCGATTCCCAGATGAGCTTGGGTTTGGCCATGTCCATCATCACGCCCATGGCCGATACCGCGCTCCCCAGGAGCGCCGCCACGATGGCCCCTGCCAGCACCGACAGGACCGGCAGTTTCAGTATGATGCCGCCCAGCACCGCCGTGGACAATACGCCCAGAAAGCAAATGCTCAGGCTGAACCAGTACTTCCCCCTGATCTGGAGTCTCGCGCTCACGGGGATCAGCTTCGCCAGCCAAAATGCCCTTCCCTCGCGGGAGACCACCGTCGCCGAAGCAGGGTTCATGGAGCCCACGAATACCATCAGCCCCGTCAGCACCAGCGGCACCACCATGCCTGCCGCGTCCTTCAGCAGTGCGCCCAGTCCCCCGAGCGCCGCGTTGCCGCCGCCCCTGCCCCCCAGGATCAGGATGATGAGCAGGATCGGTCCCACCACGATGCCGAAAAGCGAGTTCAGCGCATAGACGGGGGTGCGCAGCACCACCTTCCATTCCTTCTTGAATACGGCATAGACCGGGCTGCTGACCCGTCCGTATTCGCCCGATACGTCCTTGGCCTTGCTCCGTTTGGCGGATTCCAGCTGGGCCAGCGCCCCGCTGTAGTACATGCTCCCGGCCACGATGGCCACGAGGGCCGCGCCCGCCAGGGATACCAGGACGAAAAGCCCCAGCCAGCCCAGGCCAGCCAGGCCGGGCAATGTTAATCCGCTTGCAGCCCAGGCAGCCGGCGGGAAGGATCCTGCGATGGCGTTTAATAAAGCCTGCTGACTTTGCAGCGATGTAGCAAAGCCGCCCTCCACAAAGCTCTGGGTCATGCTGGTGGAGATGAGCATGTTGCCCACCATCAGCCCCGCGAAGAGGATGAATCCGCCGATGATGGCGAAAAGGTCCTTGCGCCGGGTGAAGACCGATGCGCGCACCAGCAGCGCCGCGATTAGCCCGGATACCGCCATGGGCAGCAGCGCCCCGAAGAGCACCACCACGATGGCCTTGAGGTAAAATGCGTAGTCCATGCCCGCCTGTATCCCGTAGATGATGAAGACAGGCACGGTGAACAGCGCAAACGTCCCGATCTCACTGATCAGCGTCATGATGAATTTCACGCCGAAGACCTTGCTCTGCCGTATCGGCATGGATGCCAGCAGTTCCATGTCCTTGGTGTGGTACAGTCCCATCATAAAAAAGATGCCGAAGAAAAGGATCACGATCTGCGCTGCCAGTACGGCTATCGTCAGCAGCGCCGGCCCCATCCCGATGGACATCGCGGCGCTCAGGATGCTGTATGCGATGAACCCGTAAAAGGCGACCACATAGCAGATCACGAATACGATCAGGATCGCGAGGCCTATGCTCCGCCGCGCCTTCTTCGGGTTGGCGCGCAGGTTATAGCGCAGTTCCGGGAAGGTAAATTTCAGCTTCAGGTGCAGCTTGAGCAGTGACATGAATTGCTTCATGGCTCATTCCACCCCTTCCGTGAGCTTCAGGAACGCCTTTTCAAGCGAATCGCTCTTCTCCCCGCTCATCAGGTCTTCGATGGTCCCCACCGCGATGAGCTTGCCCTTGTCGATGATTCCCACCCGGTCGCAGAGTTTCTCCGCCACTTCCAGCACGTGCGTGGAAAAAAAGACGGTGTTGCCTGCGCGGGTATGCGCACGCATCTCCTCTTTCAGCAGGTGTGCGCTTTTCGGATCGAGCCCCGTTAATGGCTCGTCCAGCACCCACAGCGGCGGGTTGTGCAGCAGCGCGGCGGTCAGGATCAGTTTTTGCTTCATCCCGTGGGAATAGCTTTTGACAGTGTCCCCCGCGGCTTGTTTCAGTTCAAAAAGGGTCAGGTATTTTTCGGTGCGCTCCTTGCGCTCCCGCTCGCCCACCCCGTACATGTCCCCGATGAAGTTCAGGTATTCGATGCCTGTCAGCCTGTCGTAGATGTCGTGGGAATCGGGGACAAAGCCGATGGACCGTTTGGCGTCCAGGGGTTTTTCCTTCATGTTGAACCCATGTACGATCACGTCGCCCGCGTCGGGTTTGAGCAGGCCGGTGATCATCTTGATGGTCGTGGTCTTGCCCGCGCCGTTCGGGCCGATGAATCCGAAGATCTCCCCCGGCTTCACGTGCATGCTCAGGCCGTCCACGGCCTTCACGCTGCCTTTGGCATAGGTCTTGGAAACGTTGTTGAGTCTTATCATATCTATCACCTCATAAAAAAGAGTACAAAATTATAACGTTCTATATTATAGCGTGGTTGCCATATTTGGGCAATGTATTTGGGGGCTATTGCGTGCCTGCCGCAGACTTTCCCGTTAGGGCGGATCATATGGCGTTTCCAATGCTCGCTGTAGCGCGCTTTTCCGGCCTCATGCTGCACCGCGCTTGCTCCATGGAGGATGTTTTTATATGGTGGATTTCATAGGATATCATCCCGAATGCGCGGGTTGTTTCCCGAATAGTCATTAATGAATGGTGCAACGCGTGTGCTGGAGAGTGGTGTTCTTGTGCCCCAGGATGAATTCCATACTGTAAGGGGTTACCAGTTGATCGGGCGGGACCGCCCGGTCACCTCCGCCATGGAGGATTATCTTGAGATGATCTGCCGCTGCACACAGGAGGATGAGGATATCCGCATCAGCCAGATCGCGGAGATGCTCCATGTGAAGGCGCCCTCCGTTACCATCATGGTCCAGAGGCTGGGGGAGCTGGGTCTGGTCAAATATGAGCGGTACGGAAAGGTCACCATGACTCCCCGCGGGCGGGAGCTGGGCCGCTCATTGATCCGGCGCCATGAGACCGTTTACCGTTTCCTGGAGTTCCTTTGCTGCCGCGAGGATATCTTCGTCCAGACCGAGCTGATCGAGCATAATATCAGCACCCACACGCTGGAATGCATCCATTCCCTGCTCTGCTTCTTCGGATCCCATCCGGATATCACTTTAGCCTTTCAGGAATTCAGGTTGGAATGTCAGGAAGGGAACGGCCGGCTTAAGTGAACTTTGACTCCCAAAGGCCCATCTTGACTCCCTCGGACGCGCGTTGCGCGCGTTTGCAGGAGGAGGTGGTGCACTGCGACCCAAATGAACCGCAAATGGGCCGCGAGCGGCCCTATGGGTCCTATGGGATTTCATTGCACCGGAAGGAATGAATTTTATATGCCGTTAGGCATTCCGAAGTTCATGGTACTCTATTCTTAGTTATTTGGTTCTCCCGTAGCAGGGTCTATCGCATGACCCCTGAGGGGTTATCCCGTAGACGATCTCTATTCATGTTTCAGATTTTCGATATTGTAGGGGCGGCTGTCCACAGCCGCCCGTCTTGGTTGCCGCCTTGAATATTCAATTCTACCTGGTAGCCTAATGCCTGCGATCAGCCGAAGGAATGATTAATTCCATTCCCCAATGGGAGGCGTGCCTCCCTATGCAGTCCAAAATTCTTAATTATTAATTCTTAATTATCAATTATTAAACACATCCTCCTGTGTCAAATGCCACCGCACGCTCATATTGTGATGCGTGGATTGTTTTAGTCATGACTAAAAGAAATGGCAGGATATACGGGAATTGCTGGAGCAGGAGATAAGCCAAAAGTTAAACACCCCTAAAACCGCGAAAGGCGTTTTTTCAAAAGTCTTTCGGAGTCTCGCCGTCCTGTTGAAATTCCTCGGCCCCGCCTTCATCGTCAGTGTGGCCTATGTCGACCCTGGTAATTTCGCCACCAATATCAGCGGCGGTTCGCAGTATGCCTACTCCCTCCTCTGGGTCATCCTCTGGAGCAATCTCATCGCCATCTTCATGCAGACCCTCTCGGCCAAGCTGGGGATCGCCACGGGCAGGAACCTGCCCCAGATGTGCGGTCTCGTCTTTTCCCGCCCCGCCAACTGGTTTTTCTGGGTCGTGGCCGAGCTGGCCGCCATGGCCACCGACCTTGCGGAGTTCCTCGGCGGTACACTGGGCCTCTACCTGCTCTTCGGCATCCCCATGGTCTATGCCGGGCTCATTACGGCGGGTCTTACGTTCCTGATCGTATTCCTCAGTAAATACGGGCAGCGCATCGTGGAGATCGTCATCGCGCTCATGGTCGCTGTCATCTGCGTAGCCTATGCCATCGAGCTTTTTCTCGCCCAGCCCGACTGGGCGCAGGTGGGCCTCCATACCCTCCTGCCCGCACTGCCCGATGGCGGCGCTGTCCTCATCGCGGTAGGGATGCTGGGCGCCACCGTCATGCCCCATGTCATCTACCTGCACTCCCAGTTGGTGCAGGCCCGTAATAACGATGACAGCGTAGAGCACAAAAGGAAGCACCTGAAGATGGAACGCATCGATATCATCATCGCCATGAATATCGCCTTCATCGTCAATGCCGCCATGGTCATCGTCTCCGCGGCGGTCTTCTTCCGCAACGGCATGGCGGTGGATACCATCGAGCAGGCCCACCAAAGTCTCGCGCCCCTGTTGGGGGATTTCTCCGCGGCCGCCTTCGGTATCGCGCTGCTGGCTTCCGGCCTCTCCTCCTCCGCGGTGGGCACCATGGCGGGTCAGACCATCCTGCAGGGGTTCGTGGGGCTGAAGATATCCGATAATATCACCCGTCTGGTCACGATGGTCCCCGGCATGATCATCATCCTGATTGGCTTCAATCCCATGCAGGCGCTGGTCCTCAGCCAGGTCACCCTCAGCTTTGTCCTGCCCGTGGCCATCATCCCCATGCTGATCATCACGGCCAGAAAGAGCCTGATGGGCCCTTTGGTGAATAAAAAACTGACGACGGTCACAGGGTGGGTCATCTGCTCCGTCATCGTCGTCTTGAATGCATTGCTTCTCTATTTCACCTTTTCCGGCCAGGTCTGATTTCGTAGTTATTTTAAGGAAGGCGTGATCGAATAACCTCATTTATTTTGATCCGCTCTTTACGCCCCGGAGTCGTCTATACTTTTCTTGGCTAGTCTTCTTGTAACTGGATCATTCTATCAAAAACGCCTTGGATTGGTCTGTTCTGCCGCATCAGAAAGCCTCCCTTGTCTAAAGGGAGGTGGCGGCATAAAGTGACCCGCCGGGGTCGCATGCCGCCGGAGGGATTCGTGGGAATTGGGTCTTGATTCCAGCTATCTTTATCTGTGGGTGAATGATTTTGACACTAACTTCTGTTTAGTTGCCATCCCGTAGGCGCGGCCGTACGCACGCCATCAATGCACTTAGTACCTTCTTTTCGTTCTGTATTGGTATGAGCTCTAGCGGTTCACCAATGGATTCCTTCCTCCGCGCTTAAGGAAGGTAATGAGGGTGATAAGATTTGCGAGGAAATTTGCGTGCGCCATGCGCTTATGCCAAAGGAGCAAAATCGTGAACAGCATTGTGCTGTTTCAATAGCAGCGCTACTTCGGAGTTTTTAGCGACATAGCCTTCGTATTGACCCTTGATGCCCGGATACTGTGGTAACCGTTTTAAGCATCAACGTTCAACGCCGTAGGCGTTATGCCACTTTCCAATACCGGCAAATTAACCGCAAAGATATCGCATGATTAATCAGTGTTTCCTTAACTGGCCTTCCTTGCTTTCAGTTTCTCCACCAGGTCGGTTTCCATCCATACCGACTGGTGGGCCAGGTTGATGATGAAATATTTCCCGGCCCAGTACCATATCGCCGTACGGAATGCCAGGCCCGGCGCCTTCTTGGAGTACATGTATACCTTCGCCGCCTCCACCGCCGGCACGTCCGCCTGCATCTTTCCCTTTTCGCCGTTGATGGCGTCCATCAGCTGGTTCACCACGCTGCGCTCTTCGTTGGTGTTTTTCCCCGCCTGGCTCTGGTCTGTCACCCATTCCACGCTGTCGATGCCCTCCCTGTCCAGTTTGGGCAGGGTAAAGCCTTCCCGGGCGTAGTACACCACCGTTTCAGAGTCTGTCTTTTTGTAATAGACCAGGTTTTTGTTCACATCCGCCTTCGCGCAGTAGATGGTGGATTTCGTCCAATCCGTGATGCCTATAGCGGCGGGTTCCATGACATACCACTGGCTGATGTCGCAGGGCGTGTATTTCGCCCCGTCCGGCGCGGTGATCCCCGGCGGGAATTCCTTGGCGCCGTCGCTGCTTTTGAATACCGGCAGCGGCTGTGCGCAGGATACCAGCGCCAGGATGGCCGCGGCCAGAAGAAGCAATGATAAAGCTGCCTTGAAATGATTGCGCATGTAGAGCCCCTCCTTCGGTGCAGGTCGGTTGCGGTGATGGGAACGGTTGGATGCGTCCAGCTATATTATATCTTATTATAACAGTGCTGGCTATATATGGTGGGGCATGTGAATGGTTTGGATCATGGTTTCTCCGCCGGCGGTCCCCGGATGGTTGATAGCATCCCGCACGAGGTGGTACAATAGGATGCAGTTGAATGCGATTACCGGAGGCATGTAAATGGATTCTCCCATCATCATCACCATCTCGGGCGATCTGGGCAGCGGCAAAAGCACCGTTTGCGATATCATGGAAACGGAGTACGGCTTCGAGCGGTATTATACAGGCCGCATCCAGCGTGAGTTTGCCCGGGAAAAGGGCATGGACACCCTGCAATTGAATGAGTACGCGAAAAAAGACCCCGAGATCGACCGCAAGATCGACGGCTGGCTGCAGACCCTCGCAGGCCTGCCCGTCAATACCATCATAGATTCACGCATGGCCTGGCACTTCGTCCCCGATACGTTCAGGGTTTATCTGACCGTGGATATCCGCGAGGCAGCCCAAAGGGTGCTGAAGGATAAGGGGAGGGGCTGCGTGGAGCAGTATGGGTCCGTTGATGAAGCCGTCGCAGGACTCCAGGCCCGCAAAACCAGCGAAGTGACGCGTTTTCGCTCCATGTACGGCGTGGACTGTTCCGACCTTGGCAATTACGACCTGGTGGTAGATACCACGCTTCTCGCCCCCGCGGAAGCGGCCTCCATCCTCCTCACGTCCGCTCAAAAAGGGAAGCAAAAGAACGAAGGCATTTTATTATTTACCTCCCCCAGATGCCTCTACCCGGCGGCGTTTGACCAGGCGCCCGATGTGCGTGGATGCCTGCATGCAGCCGCGGCCGGCGAGCCCATTCCCATCGTGCTGGTGGACCGGATGCCCTATATCCTGGACCAGGCGCAGCGGGTCTCGGCCGCCATTGCCGGCGGTTCCAGGTATGTGAAATGCAGCGTGCTCGCCCGCGATGACCAGCCCCTGCCGGATGGCGCGACGGCGCGTGAATACGTAAAGCGGCATTTTACACTGGAAAAGGCCAAGGCTTGGGAACAGGCCAACGGGTTTGAATACCTGTATTACCCCCGATGACGCCCGATTACAAGCATACTATGCTTTTCTTTCTGTCAGTGAAAATGTTGTGTTCTTTTGGGGCGAATTCGTAGGGGCGGCCCTGTGTGGCCGCCCGTGTATTTATGTTTCCCGCTAATTCGTTAAAAGCCTTTAGGAGCGCTGTCCGCAGCGCCCCTAAAGGCTTTTTGAATTGCCCCCTGTCAATAAGGAACGCCATCAAACTGACTCCAAATGGCTGCCTGTGTCCTCATAGGTCGCATGTAGCCCTGTGGAATAGTACGGACCCATGCTCGTTAAACAGAAAAACGCCCTGGATATGATCCAAAGCGTTTAATTTTCGTATTACCGTATTCATGAGCCTATGTCAGCGCCTTCATTTCCTGCAGCTGTTTCGCTTCCTTTTTGTTGTTCAGCACCTTCTCGATGAATACCTTCACGATCTCGGGGTCAAACTGCGTCCCGGCGTGCTTTATCAGCTCCTGCGCCGCCATCTCGTCCGTCAGCGCGCGCTTGTACGGCCTGTCCGTGGTCATCGCGTCGTAGGAATCCGCCACCGAGAGCACCCTGGACACAAACGGGATGTCATCCTTGCTCAGCCTGTTGGGATACCCCGTGCCGTCCATCCGCTCGTGGTGCGCCAGTACGTAGCCCGCGATGTACGCCGTCGTATTGGCGGAGCTGAGGATGCGAAAGCCGATCTCGGCATGGCGCTTCACCTCCGCCCATTCCTCGCCCGTGAGCCGGTGCGTCTTGTTGAGGATTTCCTCGCTGATGGCGATCTTGCCGATATCGTGCATCAGCCCGATCAGCCCCAGGTCGTCCACCTCGTTCTGGGAGAGTCCCAGCGCCGTACCGATGCTCCTGCACAGTTTGCTGACCCGCTCGGAGTGCAGCTTCTCCCGCTGGCTTTTTTCATGCAGCGTGGAGAGGATGGTCTCGATGGTGTTGCCTCGCATGCTCTGGCTCTCCACGGATTTGCGCCTGTACATGTAGTCTTCGGCTTTTTTGATCACGCCCGCGATCTCCTCGTCAGGGCCGGTCTTGGTCGCATACCCCAGGGATATGGAAAAGTCGATGGACTCCATCTTCACCCTGCTCGTCAGGTATTTGATCCGTTTGAGGATCTCCTCCGCTTCCTGCGCTTTCGTCCTGGGCAGCAGCATGATGAATTCGTCCCCGCCCCACCGCGCCACGATATCGTCCTCGCGGCAGGCCTTTTTGATGGTCTCGCCCATCCTTTTCAGCAGCCTGTCCCCGGTGGCGTGCCCGAAGGCGTCGTTGGTCAGTTTCAGCCCGTTCACGTCCCCGATGATGATGGAAAAAGGCAGGTTGCGCTTTGTATCCAGCCGTTTGAGTTCCTCTTCGAAAAACCGCCTGTTGTACAGGCCTGTCATGCTGTCATGGTACCCCAGGTAGATGATCTCTTCGCGTTTCTTCCGCTCCTCCGTCACGTCGCGTATCACCAGCACTGCGCCCTGGATCCTGCCGTTCTCGTCATGGATGGGCGCTGCGCTGTCGGCGATGGGCAGGCTGGTGCCGTCCTTCCGGGTCAGCACCGTATGGTTTGCCAGGCTCACGATCTCGCCCCGCTCCAGCGCCCGCTGGATGGGGTTCTCACAGGCGTTCCCCGTCTTCTCGTTGCGTACCTGGATGATCTCGTCGATCTCACTGCCCTGGATCTCCGCAAATGTCCAGCCTGTCAGTTCCTCGGCCATCTTGTTGATGATCGTGATGCGCCCGTTCCGGTCCGTGGCGATCACCCCGTCGCCCACTGACAGCAGGGTGACCTTGAAGCGTTCCTCGCTGGCCTTCAGGTTCCGCTCGGCCGTTGCCCTTTCCGTGATGTCGTGTATGATGGTATAAAAAAGTTTTTTACCTTGCACCTGTATCGGCCCGAAGTAAACCTCCACGTCGCGCACCTCGCCCGAAGCCAGCCGGTGCTTGCGGTGGATGGCGCTTCTGCCCTCTTCAAATCCGTCGTCCAATTCCGCATGTACCTGTTCGGGCGGCGTCAGTGTGATATCGCTGATCTTCATCTTTTTCATGTCTTCCCGGCTCCACCCGTAGTAGGCGCAGCACGCCGGGTTCACATCCACGATATCCAGCGTCTGCGGATCGACCAGGTTCATGACGGCCAGGTTGTTCTCAAACAGGTTCCTGTAGCGTTCCTCGCTCTCTTTGAGTTCGTATTCCGTCTGCCTGCGCCTTTGCTGGTATAGCATCAGGAAGCCGAGTAGCACGGTGACGATCGGGAATGCGATCATCACAGGCAATGTGAGTTTGGACATCGCCGTATAGGGATCGGGCAGAAGGAACATGCACAGCACCATCCCGGCATGCACCACCAGGCCGAATATGTACATTTCCAGCCAGACGTACCGCCGCTTGTGCCCCTGCTTTTTGAGCCGCCAGTAATGCCACGCCACGCCCAGGCCGCTTGAAAGCAGGATGGTCGCCACGCCCATCCACACCCCGCCAAACCCGTTGATGAATCCTTGGGAAACCCGGAACAGGATCGCGATGCATGCGGCGATGATCGAGGGGACAGCGCCAAAGAACATCCCCGTCACGCTGAGCAGGATGGTCCTTGTATCGAAGATGATCCCCGTATCGTATTGCAGCGGATTGGACATGATCGCGATGGCGCACAAGCCCGTCAGGATGCCCACCACTGCTTTGTATGTTTTTTTGTACTTGATCTGCCAGGCGGAGAAAAGAGTGGCCAGGATGCTCAGGGAAAGCAGCCAGGCGATGTTGTTGAGCAACCCCAGGACCATGTCCAAAAGCGTTCACCCCGTAAAGTGACATTGAGATTGGATTCTTCAAAAATATTTGCAAATCGTGGCGAATCGCCCTAGACCGCCACTAAAGATGTAATAAAAATAATTATAGTCAGTATCTGCAAACAAATCAATCTGGTGATATAACATTCCGTTAACAAATTTGTTTGTAAAAAAATATGACCGTATAAACATCCTCATTAGGATTATTTATACGGCCGTAAATGGAATGGTTTTAGCTACTTGTCATCCAGTACCCGTTTGAGGAATACGCGCGTGCGTTCCTGCTTCGGGTTGTTGAAGATCACTTCAGGGGTGTCATCCTCCACGATCACGCCCTCGTCCATGAAGACCACCCGGTCGGCCACGTCCCGCGCGAAGGCCATCTCGTGCGTCACCACCAGCATCGTCAGCCCGCTCTCGGCCAGGCTCTTCATCACCTTCAGCACCTCGCCCACCATCTCGGGGTCCAGCGCGCTGGTCGGTTCGTCAAAAAGCAGCGCGTCGGGTTCCATGGAAAGCGCCCGTGCGATGGCCACACGCTGTTTCTGCCCGCCCGAGATCTGGTGCGGCTTGGCGTCGATGAATCCCGCCATGCCCACCTGCTCCAGGTATTTCAGGGCTGTCTGCCGCGCTTCAGATGAGGATTTCTTTAATACTTTTGTCTGCCCCACCGTGCAGTTGCCCAGCACGGTCAGGTTGTTGAAGAGGTTGAACTGCTGGAAGACCATGCCCATCTTGGTCCGGTATGCAGCGCCCGACATCTTGTTTTTCAGGATGTTCTTTCCGTGGTAGATGATCTCCCCGTTCGTGGGGTATTCCAGCAGGTTGATGCAGCGCAGGAGCGTGGACTTGCCCGATCCGCTCGCGCCGATGATGCAGACCACTTCGCCCACATCCACCTTGAAGTTGATGTCCTTCAGCACTTCCACTTTGCCGAAATTCTTTTTCAGGTGCTTCACTTCAACGATCGTGTTTACCAATTTCTCTTGTCCCTCCCGCCGAACCAGCGTTTCATGCCCCCCCGGTCCGGATCCTTTCCGCCGTTTCCGTTTAACTGCACTTTGATCTCTGCTTCCGGCACCGTCTGCGAACCATGTATGGTGAATGTCCTGGGCCCCTCCAGCTTCCGTTCGATCAGCCGCAGGATGCGGGAGACCCCGTATGTCATGATCAGGTACATCACGCTGACCACAAAGAATACTTCGAAGTATTTATAGTTGTTCGCGGCGATGGACTTTGCCACGAAAAAGAGTTCGGAGACCGATATCACGTTGAGGACCGCGGTATCCTTTATGTTGATGATGAATTCATTGCCCAGCGCGGGCATGATGTTGCGGATGGCCTGGGGGAGGATCACGTTGACCATCGTCTTGGTGTGTGTCATGCCTATCGAATGGGCCGCCTCGAATTGCCCCTTGTCGATGGAGAGGATGCCGCCGCGCACCACTTCGGCCAGGTATGCGCCCGTATTGATGGATACGATCACGATGCCGGCCACGATGATGTCGGCGCTTGTCCCCGTCAGCGCCGCATAGCCGTAAAAGAGGACCATGGACTGTACGATCATGGGCGTCCCGCGGAATACTTCGATGTAGATGGACAGGATGATATTGACGATCTTCACAATTATTTTTTTGAAGATCGAACTTTTGGAATCCACTGGGATCGTCCGCACGATGCCCACCAGAAGGCCGATCACAAATCCGATGATCGTACCCGTCAGGGCCAGCAGCAGTGTGATGCCCGCGCCGTAGAGCAGGGACTGCCAGCCATTGCTGATGATCTTTGCCACAGTGTCCCAAAAGGTGGGGCCCGCAGTCGTCGTGGTGATGAGCGTTAATAGATCCATTGCTTTACTCCCCTGCATCGTCTCGGATGGTTATCATCGATAAGGCTTTCTGCAGATTGTCATTGTCATTATAAAGGCACGGGTATAGGTATACAAGGTAAAAATACAGATGTCATGCAGGAACATCTGGCAATGCCCCGCATGACATCTGTTGAACGAATGAATTGCGTTATTTCACGAGCAGGGAGTTCTTCACAGCGTCGTCCATCATCTGCTTGCGCTGTTCGGGGGTGATGCCTGAAAGGATCTTGTTGATGGCTTCCGCGAGTTCGGGCTGGCCTTTTTTCATGCCGATGGCGACGGATACGTTGTCGTCATTGGTATCAAAGCCGCTGCCCGCAGCGAAATCGAGCATGAAATACGTCTCGGGCGCCTTGGCCATGGCCATGAGCCCCTCGGGTTTTTCCGCCACATACCCGTCGATGACGCCGGTGGCGAGGGCTACGCGCATCGCGCCGAAGTCGTCCATGGCTGCCTTTTTATCGGCCTTTTTGATCTGCTGCAGGAAAATGTCATAATGGGTCGTCCCGAGCTGTGCCGTCAGTTTCGCGCCGGCCAGGTCGTCCAGGCTCTTGGCGCCTTCAAATTTGCCGCCTTTTTTCACGATGAGCACGATATTGCTGTTGTAGTACTTGTCCGTGAAATCGACGGATTCTTTTTTCTCCGCGGTCGGGGACATGCCCGCGATGATCAGGTCGATGACGCCCGTCTGCGCGGCGGGGACCAGGCCTGTCCATTCGATCTTGTGAATCTCGAGTTTCCTTCCCAGTCCTTCGGCGATCTTTTTGGCGATCTCGATGTCATATCCGCCTGCGAAGCCAGGAGCGGAGTCGATGGCTACCGCGCCGTTCTTCTGTTCCTGATCCGTCCAGTTAAAGGGGGCATATGCGCATTCCAGCCCTACCTTGAGCACCTTCTGCTCTGCGGGTGTGGCGCTGGGTGCTGCAGTTTCGGCCGGGGCCGTTGTTTCCGGCGCCACGGATGCCGGGGCAGTCGTGGCCGTCGGGGCCGGACTGCATGCGCCCAGGGTGGCAGCCAGGGTGAATACCAGCGTTATGGCCATTACGAGTGTAATGATCTTTTTCACGATGCATTTCTCCTGTTCAAAATTTATTGTTTATTTGTTTGAGAATAGCAGATTATGAATGGATATGCAATATTGTGGCGTGTATAAACTTTAATATTTTAATGGGATAAACTGCTGGCATATGCATTTCTGCATACTATAAATAATCAGCGTCATTTTCAGCGCATTGTGCCGCTGATATGAATCGGTTTATGCATAATAGAAAAACCATCCTGCACAAGCCCGAAAACGGGCAAAGCGGCAGGATGGCCGTGCATATTCATCGGCTATGCAAGAAGATTCAGTCGGATGCCCGGTGATGGTTTAGTGGTATGCCCCATAAACGCTGATATTGTTGATATCGTAATGTGATCCGGTCAGGATCGAGGCGATCTTCGCGCGGTTTTCATCCTGAACGTATGTTTTCAGCTGTTCCCCGTTTTTCAGTTCCACCGTCCATTCTGCGGTGCCTTCATACCTGCTTTGCTGCGTCCAGGCCTTCCGGATGGTGGAGAGCGGGATATAGTCGGTGATCACGCCGTATTTGGAGGTCGCCATCTTCACGCTCTGTTCCCGCAGGAGGATCAGCTCCGTATCCGTACAGACGAAAAGCGTGTTGGTGGATATGGCTTTGTTAAAGGGGAGCCGCTTGATGGGACGTACGCGGATGCCGGGCTGGTGGACCACATGCGATGCCTCTTCCCCCTCCAGCAGGGCGCGCCGCCCGTAGTTGAGGAACTTGTAGCTGATTTTCATCAGGAAGGAGAATTTGTCTTCGCATCCGATTTGCTTTTCCTCCTTCTCCGGCGTATGCAGCCTGCGGAACCGTTTGAAAAAAGGCCTGAACAGCTCCTCCCGCACCGTGTTGAAGGTGAGCCGGTGTACGCTGGGTCTTCCGTCCGCCATGCCGCCGATCTCGATCCAGGAGTTTAAAAGGATCTGCCCGTGTTCCATCCGGTAAATGTCTTTGAGCGGGTACACGACCGGCTTCTTTCCGGCCCCGCCCTGGAAGAGGATATAGTTGTCCTGCAGCATGCACAGCAGCGCAGATGGTTCATGCCACATCCCGTTTTCGGGGATGTATACGCAGTACGGGAAGTCGTTCTCGTAGTCGAAGGTTCCCATGAAGGTATCCTTGTATTCCCACGGCATTTCGGTGATGCTGCGGATGTGCTTTGGCCAGCCGCGCAGGGTTTCGGTGGTGGACATCGCGATCCCTCCAAATTCCGTTGGATATCCTGTATTGGTATAACGTTCCAGTACAGTATAGCCGCAGCCTCCCCTGGGATGTCAACAGGTATCTGGACTTTTTTGTCCATATCAACGGTTATTTCAGTCAGTTTTCGTTTTGATAGGTTTGATTGCAGTGGATGCGGTCAATGGGTTTGGTTTACTGACCGCTTGCCGTTTTCTGTTATAAGATTACGCACCCGCCATTCTTATCTATTTTTAGTCCGTGCCCGCTAGGGCACTCCGCAACTATTAACTATTAATTGTTAACTATTAACTATCTAAGTCCATGCCCCAATGGGAGGCGTGCCTCCCTATGCATTCCAATATTCTTAATTATTAATTATTAATTTTAAATTATCGTCCGTAAAGCCTCGTCATGTGACCGATCCGTTCCGCCAGTGCGTCCGTCAGCGCGCTTTCGGCCATCCGCCACTGCCAGTTCCTCCCCCCCAGCGTGGAGGGGATGTTCATGCGCGCCTCGCCCGGCAGCTCCAGGAAATCCTGCATCTGCGCCACCGCCAGGTCCGCCACGCTGGAGAGCGCCCCGCGCACCAGTCCCCAGCTGTACCCTTCCTCGCTCGTCAGCCGCAAGTATTCCTTCGCCAACTCCGCGTCTTCGGGCCTCACCGAGGTGAACCACCCGGCTCCGGTATCGTTGTCGTGCGTGCCGGTATACACCACGCAGTTCCGGTTGTAGTTGTGGGGCAGGTAATCGCTGGGTTCCCGCGAGTCGAATGCGAATTGCAGCACCTTCATCCCCGGATAGCCCGTATCATCGAGTAATCTCCGTACTTCCGGCGTGAGGAAACCCAGGTCCTCCGCGATGATGGGTACCTCCCCCATTTCCTGTCGTAACGCATTGAAAAAGTCGATCCCCGGGCCTTGTATCCAGGTCCCGTTCTGCGCCGTCTCCTCGCCCCTCGGGATCGCATAGAATGCCTCAAACCCCCGGAAATGGTCGATGCGGATCACATCGAAGATCTCCCGCAGCGCCGCGATCCGCTGCATCCACCATTGGTAACCCGATTTTTTCAGGCTCGCCCAGTCGTAGAGCGGGTTTCCCCACAGCTGCCCCGTCGCCGAGAAATAGTCGGGCGGGCACCCCGCCACGCATACCGGGTTGCGTTCGGCGTCCAGCCAGAATATGCCGGGGTTGGCCCAGATGTCCGAGCTGTCCTGCGCCACATAGATGGGCACATCCCCGATGATCCGTATGCCCAGCGCATTCACGTATTGTTTCAGTGCGTACCATTGTTTGTAGAAGAGGTATTGTATGTATATCCAGAATTCCACGTCGTACCGTAATAGGGTTCCGAACTTTTCCCGCGCCTCCGCCGTCCCCAGCTTCGCGCCCTCGTCCGGCCACTTGTTCCAGGGCAGCATCCCTAAATGGTTCTTCAGTGCCATGAAAAGGGCGTAGTCGTGTATCCATCCCGATTTGTCCTGGAGGAACTGTCCGACCGCCTCGGCGTCCCGCCAGGACCCGTTTTCAAACGCCTTCCGCAGCACGTTGAACCTGTTTTCATAGATCTTCCCGTAGTCCACCCGCGCCGGGTCGTCCCCCCAGTCGATGTTCGTGTAATCGTTTGGGGAGAGCAGCCCTTCTTCCGCCAGCATATCCAGGTCGATGAAGTACGGGTTGCCAGCGTAGGTGGAAAAGGACTGGTACGGAGAATTCCCGCATCCCGTGGGTCCAATGGGCAGCACCTGCCAGTACTTCTGCCCCGCCCTTTTGAGGAAATCCGCATACCTGTATGCCGCCTTACCCAGCGTCCCGATCCCGCATGCCGACGGGAGGGAACTGATATGCATCAATATGCCGCTGCTTCGCTCCATGTTCATTTTATATTCTCTCTTGTTAGATTTACTAAATACTGTTTGGAATTCTTAATACTATCTTCCGGGTCAATATAGATGAAATTTTTATTTGGATGGAATAGATATCTATCTGAATGCATTCCAGTCCTACTATTCAAAGAGGCTATTCCTTTCAATGAAATAATACTGGTTGTATCAACTCCTTCAAAAGTACCTGTTAAAGCTATATTGGTTGATAATGGAATAGAAATCTCAGTATTCAATAATCCAAATCCCGGTGAATATATTGATGGTGGTATCTTCTTGTTAAATACCAATCCCACAGGGTTATCAGAACAAATGAATCCACCAAACTCAGGCTTTGAAAAGTATCTATCTTTGTTTAGCCAAAGAATCCATCTTCTTTTAATAAGTAAAGGCAATATCGTTTCATATCCTTCTAACACCATATTCATAAGAGAGCCTTGATTTAATTTTACGTAGTATTTATCATTATCAACCATATCGTTAACAATACTCTTCACATGTGTATATGAATAATGTTCACTTTCTTCTTCGGAAATGATACCTCTATCAATCATTTTTTGTTTCACTACTTCCCATCTTTCAGGAACCGCTGTAGACAGTTTCAATGCTATTTTTGAAATCTCTTCTATTGGTTTTGTGATTGTATTTATATTACTTGGCGTTCTAACAGCTAATAGCGCAATGTAATTCATTAGAATCTCGAATTTTGTTGAATGTGTAAAACGATTAGGGAAGTATTCATTTTCTATAATAAAGTTAAAAACTTTTGCTGCTTCTGTTTCGAGTTTCGAGAATGATTTCTCATAAACATATCTATCTTCATAATAATCGGGTTCTAGCGTATATAAATCTTTTTCAAAGGCAATGGTATTAGGTGTTTTTTTGTATTGTTTTAAATATTTCTTGTCTGTAATCCATAATTTTGAACCAGAAGAGATACCCTCCGTAAAATATGTTAAGTGAAACTTTGGTATATAATGCTGTCTAATTGGATCTGACAATATTATCACCTAAATGATTACTGTAAAGTGATAATACAATAATTAGATTATTCTTTTCAATATCCACTTATCGGTTGGTTGGTATTAGGTTTATAGGTTTCAATGACCGCAACAGGTTCTCGCTGACACCCCGCCATGCAAAGGATAACTGCCAGCAGGCATGTACCCGCGCTGGTCAGGATCCTTCTGTTCTTTCTCATTCGCCTTTCCCCCGGATCGGATGTTTTGGCGCTGTTGGTGCGTCAAGTGATTCTATTCATCCGCCGGGAGAAATGTATATCTTTATACCTGTATCAAACAAGCAGTCTCGTATTGAACTAGACTGCTTGTTTATGAATTATATTCTTTCTTTATTTCATCCGCATGGAGAAACATATTCACTATTCGGTAAAACCGATCCACCTACTTGATTGATGCCCTTGTTATCTGACTTATTATTAGTAATATGAAAAATGCGGTAATAGAAAGGGCTAGAGCAAAGCAATACGTAAATATCTTTCATCCGTTCGGGATTCTCCATAAATGGATATATCTGGTTTATATCTTCATGGATATTAAAATCTAATTCTCTGATGCTCATACCGTATTCTTTAAGGGTGGACATAAAGTGTGGAACTATTTTGTTGGCAATCTCAATGGTTAAATCTTCTGGATCTATTCCCGTTTCTTTGCATTCTGTTATTTGCTCAACATACATATCATTTAATGCGTTAAGAAAGCGCATGACTTGATCTCCTCGTTTTTTGGTAATTGTCCTATCTACATTAACTCGAATGTACTTTGACAATAATAAACATATATTTTTCGCTTCAGCTTTCTCACCTTCTTCAACAATCTGCCTATATTCTTCCTTGGAATCCTTTAGGACTTCTTTTCCTACCACATCCATAATTTTGTCCATTTTTTCAATTAGGACATTCATACTATTTATACTGTCCTGCAACTGCTCAATCTCTTTTTGCTCTTTAATTGTGGATAGATATTTTTTAAACATATCCGACCATTGCTTACTTAAAAAGTCCTTTATAACTGCAACTTTGTCGAATTCAGTTATGGCTATTTGTTTTATTAATTGAATTTCCCGGATAAATCGGAACACGTTAATGTTTTTCGTTGTTTTAAATTTCAAACTACATGTACCTGCATCTATTTCTTTAGCATTTAATTCATATATACCATATTCTGCATAAACATTTTGATCTATAAAAACATAGAATGGAATTCCTCGTTCAACTCCTTTCTGAAACTCTTTTCTCGTAATGGACATAAATTCATTAAATTCATCCACAACCTCACCGGTTGCAGCACTACCATAATTCCCACCAATAATCAAAAGGGCCATATCAGCACTTTCCATAGCTTTATAGCAGGAGTCATCTAGAGGCATAAATGGATTATATCCAATATCTCCATCTTCAAATAGAATCGGTTCAAAGTCATGTGCTTTGATAAAATTAGCTAAATCTTCGCGAATATACTTTAGATCGTAAAAAGTAGAACTAACGAAAATTCGAGGTTTCATAAAGATACCTTTCTTTTATAGTATTCAATTTGGTCTATTAAATTAATTCCTATTGATGCTTTAGAATTTCTTTATATAGATTACTTCTTGAAAATTATAACATGGAAAATTCTAATTAGAAACTAATAATAATAATCACTACTTGTATGGGCTATGAATGCACATGATGAGTGATTGGTATAGTTTGAATGTGCCTTAACATTCATAATACAGCATACAGCGTTTAAAATATTTTATTAAACGATTTGAAATGTAGGCTACACTTGATACGTTCGTAAAAAAATACTTAAATAGATTTCAAAAGATATTTGGTAAATCCTCTGAAGGATTGAGTTCATGCGAAAAGGAGGCAAACCTGCCTCCCTATGCATTCCTAATTGTCAATTCTCAATTGTCAACTGTCAACTATTCAAACGGGAACCGTATATTGATCTTCAGCTCGTCCCGTACCGCTATCAGCTCTTGTTGTACCGCCGTGTTCACCGGCACCCCGGTGTCCTTCCGCTGCAGCCAGGTCTCGTATTCCTTCTCGCCCGCCGTGTAGATCCGCTCGTGCCCCGGCGCCTTTTCCGATGCCCGCAGTTCCCGCAGGATATCCCCCGCCTGTTTGCGCACGGCGTCCAGGTCGTTGAAGGCCTCCACGTCGATCGCCACGAAGAAATGCCCCAGGTGGTATGGCGCCTTTTTTCCGTTCTCGATGCCGTTGAGCAGTTTCATGTACGATCCCGCCTGCAGCACCGAGGAGAGCAGCTCGATCAGCACCGCAAAGCCGTAGCCCTTGTACCCCGCCAGCGCCTCGTTTTTCCCGCCCAGCGGCGCCAGTGCGGCCTCGCCCGATACCAGGTCTTTCAATATCTGTTCCGAATCCGTCAGCGGTTCGCCCTTCCGGTTGATCACCATACCCTCGGGCGTCTTCTCCCCCAGCCGCGCGTACTGCTCGATCTTCCCGCGCTGGGTGATGGAGGATGCGCAGTCGATGAGGAAATCAAACGGCTCGTCGCTCGGCACGCCAAAGGTGATGGGGTTGGTCCCCAGCATGTTCTCCACGCCGTGCGTCGGCGCGATGGAGGGGCGCGCGTTCGTCCCCACCCAGCCCACGCACCCGCGCTTTGTTGCCATCGTCGCGTAATACCCCGCGATGCCGAAATGCGTCGAGTTGCGCACGGCCACCATGCCCATGCCGAGTTTCTTCGCCTTTTCGATGGCCATGTTCATGGCTTTGTATGCGATCACCTGTCCCATGCCGTCGTGCCCGTCGATCACGGCCGTGGTCGGCCCTTCCCGCACGATCTCGAAATGCGTGACGGGGTTTTGGATGCCCGCCTTCATCCTGTCTATATAAATGGGTTTGAAGCGGTTCACGCCGTGGGATTCGATGCCCCGCCTGTCCGCCTCCATCAGTACGTCCACCACGATCTTCGCGTCCGCCTCGGGCACGCCGTAGCCTGTAAAAGCCCCCATGAGGAAACGTTCCATCAGGTCCCAGGGCACATTGGTGTATTCAGACATGTCTAGCCTCCTGAAGTCAATTGAATAGATGTTAACGAAAAAGGAATTGGCTCTATTGTATCAGGTGTGGCGGGGCGGTACAAGGCAAACAATGGGACCGCAAAAGGATGCCGGGAGCACGAATTGCGCCATGTACCTTGACGCCGGGCTTTGTGGGCTATAACATCACTGGTGATGGGATCATTTCCCTTGGATAGTGAAAGGGGTCGTGAGAAATGGCGATAAAATATGTCCATACCAATATCATAGCATCCGACTGGCGGCGTCTGGCGGATTTTTATATCCAGGTCTTCGGCTGCAAACCCCTGCTCCCCGAGCGGGACCTTTCGGGCGAGTGGGTGGAAAAGCTCACCGGCGTCGAGGGAGCAAAGATCAAGGGCGTCCACCTGGCACTCCCGGGTTACGAGGACGGCCCCACGCTGGAGATTTTTGAATTCGACCCATGGAGTCTTAATATAGCCGAACCTACCGTAAATTTCAGCGGTATCAGGCATATTGCTTTTCATGTGGATAACGTGGAAGAGACGCTATTCCATCTTTTGCAAAATGGCGGCAGCAAGCTGGGTAAGATCGTGAAAAAGCAGTATGAGACCCTCGGCCTGCTCACTGTCGTCTACGCCCGTGACCCCGAAGGCAATATCATCGAGCTTCAGAATTGGAGAAAATGATTTGCTTGCTATTTTATTTGGAGGTTTTATTGTATCTTCTGGCGCGTAATATCTACTTTATTGTTCTCGTCCTTTTCAATCACTCTATATAAATATGCCTTTCTGCCAGCTCTCATTTCATAGAAATAATACACTCTCTCATTATCATTATTATATATTTCATCTCCTTCAGTCATTAAGAGATCACCAGTGACTTTTTCTTTGTATTTTTCGAGTATAGCATTCTTGTAACGCGTCACTTTATCGTGTTCTTCTTGAATCTCTCTTTTTGTAAATCGATCATCAATATAACTTAGCACATTAATAAATAAATCGGTTAATGGTATTGCAAAACCTAATATTACCAATAATGTATCGCCAAGACCTTCTTCCTCGCGAAAATGTTGAACATAATCAATATTCAGACCTTCTAAATCACCATTTTGAAACCCTTTTTCTAACTTATCTAATTCTTCCTCAGAACAAGTAAAAGATATAACTACAGGATGTAATATCTCTATTTCTTCAGTTTTTTCAAAGCTAACGTATGACCAATTGTCTGCGGCCCATTCTTTTATATCGTTGTAATGTTTATCAAAAAGTTCTTCTTCAACAACATAGACTAAAAGATGAATATAACAATCATTATCCTTTTTTACTATTTCAGAATTAGTATGTATTTCAGGTTCAATATAATAATTTGCAACAATATTCTTAAATGTAGAAATATCGACGTTAGCTTCGAAATTTAAATACTTATCCTTTTGTTTGATGACTGGAAAAACATAATCATGTGCATGTATAAGGTTATATACATTGACATTACCATCTTCTAGATACATTTCAAGTACTTCATCTTTGGTAAGGGCTTCATGTAACCCATCTTCATAACGAGGAATAAAATCTTTTGAAATTAATTCCATTGAAAACTCAATATGATATATCATTTTTTCGTCCCTTTCAAAGTTATTAAGATTACATACCTATCCCATGAAGTCCACCCGTATAAACAGCTTCCCGTCCGGCAGCGGATACTGATACCCCCGGTCTTAGCTCCCTCAGACGCGCGTTGCGCACGTTTGTGAGTGGAGCTGCCGACGAAGGAGGCTGAAGGAGGGAACCCCCCCGCAGGGATTGACCCCCGCAGGGCCATAGGATCATGCCCGCCGGCATTCCGCAATTCTTAATTCTTAACTATTAATTATTAATTGTTGATTCTATCCCATAAAGTCCACCCGTATGAACATCTTCTCGTCCGGCAGCGGGTACTCCTCCCGCAGCAGCATGTTGTACCCCACCCCTTCCAGGCCGCTGATCAGGTCCGACTCGGGGATGTCGTGGTGCACCGCGTCCAACGGCTGCAATTTCTTTGCATAGGGCGAACGGGATACGTAGCTGGCTCCTTCGTTGGATTGTATCACGCAGGAGAGCGCCGTGCCTTCCCTGCGGATCTTCCCCATCTGCCTGCAGAAGGCCTCCAGCCCGGTGTGTTCCACGATCAGGTTCGCGATCACGAGCTCTGCACGCGGTAATGTGCAGTCCCCGCTGCACAGGTCGGTGCAGATGAGTTCCAGCTTGTCCCCGAAACGCGAGTGCCGCTTTTTGCATACGGCCAGGTATTCTTCGTTGATGTCCGCGCCGTATACCTTCTTCACCCGCGTGCTGTCGATATGCTCCAGCCCGTTCCCGCCGCACACGCCCAGTACCAGGATGGTCCTTGCCGGGTGGTCGTGCACCTGCATCGCTGTGATCTCGTTCAAAGCCTGCAGCTGGCGCACGCTGCCCCGCCCCATGTGCTTTTCATAATCGGATAATTTGATTTTCTTCCACGGATTCAATTTCGATCTTTACCCCATTCATTCGAGCCCGATAGGATGTCACAGAACTTTGGAATGCATCGTGACCAGTAACTAGCTGGGCATCCCCAACTATCAACTATTAAATCATGCCCGCAGGGCATTCCGCAACTCTCCACTCTCAACTTTCAACTCTCAACTATTCCATCATGTATGAAGTGATCCCTAGTTTTAATTATCACAGTGTTACGATGAACTCACACCTTTCATCCCCGCCCAGCACGGTGGATACCACCTCGACCTCAACTTCCCGCCCCAGCGCCGCCCTGAAGTTCTCCTTCAGGTTGTGCACCGAACAGCCGCACAGCGCCAGCGTCTTCACATACCCCTCCGTCACCAGGTCGCAGAAGCACCTGCCGTATGTCGCCCGGACCCGGTTTCCTTCCAGCATTGTGAAGGTGCAATCGAAGAACCGCTTCTCCAGCCCCGAGAGGAAAGCCTCCATGTCCGGGCCGTGTTTTTCCCATTCCTCCTGGAATATCCGCGCGGTATGCGATTCCGCGCATGCCTTCCCGCACGCCTTCAACAATGCGTCCTTGCCCGCCTCATTCAGTCCATCCAGCCCCTTTTCAAATCCTTTGAACCAGTGCTTCCAGAATGCGTTTTCCTGCTCCATCACAAACCTCCCGCTTTCAGCGCCTGTCCGAGACAGGCTCCTGCCCGTGGCAGGTTCCTGTCAGGCAGACCGTCTCGTTCGTATTCGTCAGCATGTACGCCTTCCCTTTATCTGAATATAATGCCAGTATCCCGCCTTCATGCACTGTCTGGATTTTTCCGCCCTTCCGTTCCAGCCTCTGGACGCTGCCCTGGCCCAGGTACACCCGGTAGAAATAGATATGCGTTTCGTCCGGCGTCAGCATGTCCGTGTCCACGCCCCGTGCCAGCACCTGCAGTTTGGGCGGCCGGGTTCCTTCTGTGGGTATCTTTGCCCATACGATCCTGTCCTCCGCTGCGATGAAAAGCGTATCATCATCCACCGCATATGCATGCACCGCCGCCGCTAACAGGTTCGCCTTCTCCGCACTAACTCCCATGGTTCGCAGCCCGTCGTCCGCCAGGAAATACCCGGTCCCAGTGTGGAGGATCGGTCTTGTAGCGCGCCCCCTGTACACCGCCGTCGATTGCCCCGTTGCCAGGTCGCAGGATGCCAGCTCCTCCCCGCATATCCAGGCCAGTCCGTTTTCATACGCCAGATCCCGCGCGCCCTCTTCCGCCAGCACCCGGCGGGTCCCGGCCGCCAGGTCTATGGCCACCGCCGCGCCGCGCCGTGCGTCGATATAGGTGAACCACCTTTCATCCAGCGCCGTGCAGACAGGGAGGTCATCGCCGATGCACCTGCGCAATGGCTCCGATGCCTCGTACATGCCTTCTTTCACGAGGTAAGTGTAATAGATGCCGCCGCACCTGCACGTCAGCCCCTTGTATCCGTACGGTTTGAGCAGTGTGTTCTGGCGCTGCACCCGTATCTCCCCGGCTTTTGCTTTGATCGTCACCGGCTCCAGCAGGTTGGCCGCATCGTCTTGTTTCCGCCCGCAGCACAGGCACTCCGCCCTGTCCGTGGCGTTGTATTTGCCGCAGATGCACCGCCAAAGGCTGCCCTCCCGGTATGGGATGGAGCGCGCCCCTTCCCCGCCCAGGCTTTTCAGCGCGGCCCTCGTCCCCTCGTCCGTTTCGGGCGGGTCCACGCGGATCTTTTCCCGCGCCGCGACGTCCATCCCGTTCCGCAGGGTGACGGTTTTGATGCGCAGTTGGAAGTACGCGATGTCCGGCAGCGGGGGGAGCGTGCAGACGGTGTTGGTGGATTCCACGCGGCCCGTCTTCTCCAGTTTGAATGTGCCCTGTGTGAAATGCACGGGCCTTTGGAATAGCGGCCGGTGGTCTGCATCCTCCGGCAGGACTTCATAGGTGATGCTTTCGACCATGGGCGATACGGTCCTGCGTATCGTGACCAGGATGGCGCCGTCCTCCCGCCTGCGTTCCACGCGCCAGTCTGGGACCTCCGCGGGCAGTTCCGGCCACGCCTCCCGGCACGTCTCTTCAAAGAGCAGGTCCTTCGCCCTGTACTTCCCGTATGCCTGTTCAAAAAGCTCGGAAAAGATGGCGCGGTGCTTGGCCCCCATCTGGAGGCCGTAGCCCAGGTCTGCGATCCGGCCCAGCAGGCTGTCCGTGCACGTCAATCTGCCGAGCTTTGCATAGTAACGCAGCGTATCCTCCATCGCGTGCGTGATGGCAGCATCCACCGCCGCGCTGCGCCGCCGGAGGATCTCCTCGGTCTCCAGCTGCATCTCTCTTTCCGGCTTGTTGCGCATCGGGCCCTGCAGCATCATCCCGGCGTTCAGGCCCAGCAGGTCCATCTTATCGCTTCCCCTGTTTACGGCGTCCATCCTGCCCTGGATTTCCTGCAGTTCATCCTCATACAGCTTCCCGGCCAAAAGGATATCCATGCAGTGTTTGTCCTGCAGGGCCGCCACAGCCCGCGCGCCTGTATCCGTGATCAGGGTTTCGGCATCGTACCGTTCTTCGGGCGTTTGTGCATCGTCCAGCAGGCGCTGCGCATATCCCAGCGCCTCGTCAAACCGTGTCTCCTCCATCGTCTTCGTATATTTGTAAAAGGCGTTTGCCATGTTCTCACCGGGCAGGCCGCGATTCCCGTCCCTGGGTTCGTGGGAGAGGATATTCCCCACCCGCCGCTTCTGGAGCGCGTCTTTGACTTTGATCAGCTCATAGCACGAGATGCACACGTCCACTTCATGGCCGGTATTGACTTCCGCATCCCTGAAGCAATATGGGCACCGCACGATTTCGATCGCCATTGTCCATCCACCCCTGATGAAAAAGATATGATATACTGTCCTTTCAGATCCGCCCCATCCGGCTCACCGCAAAAGCGATATTCTGGACAAATAGCCCCGCCAATAGGTATATGGGTATCACAACATCTCTTTTGATACGTTTTTCTTTTATTCTCCGTATACACGGGATATACCCCAGTAAGCAAACGGCCCATACTGCTGTCGTTACAATTTCCTGCGTCTGCAGTAAGGGCCATTCCGCGTTGATATATTCGTTCCCGTGCTGTCCCAGATACTGGATCGTCAGGGCAGTCCCTGCTATGATCAATACCAGCGCTACCAGGATATAAGAGTACATGCCCCGATTGTATTGACTCGTAAGTTTTTCAGTACAGTCTTTCTTTTCCAATTTGATAAGGCTTCTCACTTTGTTGATCCTGTCTTGACTACTCTGTATTGAGTGCTTTTTATCAATGATCACCAGGCCAAAGAACCCTACCCATATAAACATGGTAAGAAGCAGCCCGATCACTGCAGGTGAAAAGAGATATGCGCTTTCGAGAGAAAATATATTAGCCAGTGTGGAGAAAAACTGTACGATCGCCGTAACACCCAGTATCCCGATGATGATATAGATACACACCCTCAGCGCCTTGGAATTTTCATTAAATGCTGAATCTTTTTTGCCATCCATCATAGGCGTGGGGTCCACCTTTCATCAAACTTGGGGGTTCCCCTGCAGGGCGTCCCTAATTCTCAATTCTCAATTTTCAATTCTCAATTATTTACTCTTCTTCCCACCGCATGGATCTCGCCACAGCCTTCCGCCACCCCAGGTACTTCCGTTCCCGTTCCGCCTCGGACAGGTACGGCGTGAAGATCCGTTCGCTCTTCCAGATGCCCTTGATCTCGCTTTTGTCCTTCCATACCCCGTGCCCCAGCCCCGCCAGGAACGCAGCCCCCAGCGCCGTCGTTTCGATGTTCTTCGGCCGGTTCACGGCCACGCCCAGGATGTCGGACTGGAACTGCATCAAAAAGTTGTTCGCGCATGCCCCGCCGTCCACTTTCAGTTCAGATAATGGGATGCCCGAATCGCCCACCATCGCCTCGAAGATATCCTTGCTCTGGTATGCGATGGACTCCAGCGCCCCCCGCACGATGTGCTCCCGCTTCGTCCCCCGTGTTATCCCGCACAGGATGCCCCGCGCGTACATGTCCCAATACGGTGCACCCAGGCCTGTGAACGCAGGAACCAGGTACACCCCGCCCGCGTCGTGCACCGACGTCGCCAGGGCTTCCGTTTCCGAAGCCTTCTGGATCATGTGCAGCTCGTCCCGCAGCCACTGGATGGCCGCCCCGCCCACGAATACGCTTCCTTCCAGCGCGTACTCCACGGAGCCTTGCCCGCACCCCCAGGCGATGGTGGTGAGCAGGTTGTTGCAGCTCGCTACAGGCGTGTCCCCTGTATTCATTAATATGAAGCAGCCCGTGCCGTATGTATTTTTGGCCTCCCCGGCATTGAAGCACGCATGCCCGAAAAGGGATGCCTGCTGGTCCCCCGCCGCCCCCGTAATGGGAAGTGATTTGCTAAATACCGAAGGATCTGCTGTACCGAACAAGCCGCTGGATGGCAATACCTCCGGTAGCATCTGCTTCGGGATGTCCAGCGCCGCCAATATCTCTTCGTCCCAGCGCAGGTTGTGGATATCATAGAGCATCGTCCGTGAGGCGTTGCTGTAGTCCGTGGCGTGCACCTTCCCGCCCGTCAGGTTCCAGATCAGCCACGTGTCGATCGTGCCGAAGAGCAGGTGCCCCGCCCGCGCCGCCTCCTGTGCGCCCTCCACGTTGTCCAGCATCCACTTGATCTTCGTCCCCGAGAAATACGCGTCCACCACCAGCCCCGTGCTTTCGCGGATGGGACCTTCCAGCCCGCTCCGTTTGATCCACTCGCACATCTGCGCCGTCCGCCTGCATTGCCACACGATGGCGTTGGCGATGGGTTTCCCCGTCCGCCTGTCCCACACCACCGTGGTCTCGCGCTGGTTCGTGATGCCGATGCAGGAGAAGTTGCCGATTCCACCGCATTGCTCGATGACCTTGCGCGCCGATTCCATCTGCGTCTCCCATATCTGCATCGGGTCATGCTCCACCCACCCCGGCTGCGGATAAATCTGCGGGAATTCCACCTGGTGGGAGCATACCGGGCTCCCCCCCTCGTCAAATGCGATGGCCCGCGAGCTCGTCGTCCCCTGGTCCAATGCCAGGATATACTTTCCCATACGCTTCATCCTTTATATTTGATCTCTTTCATTTGGCTTCATTGATGTTTGGGCCGATGGTGACCTTGCCATTTGCAAATTGGATAGGATATAGACTCCCGCTAATGATGCTTTGCAGATATGCCTGGTCAGCAGTAATGGCGATTTGAACATTATCGATGAACGGGCTGTCAGAAAGCAGGTATAGCTTCCCCGTTGTGAAGTCATAACCCAGCAGTCCTTTAAAGCCGTCGATCATTAATAGCCACCTGTCAAAAAGGGCATAATCAATGATATCCAGATTCGCGTCGATCAGGGTCTCCTTTTTGCCTGAGGATATGGAGCATACATTTACCATGCAGATATTATCATTGGTAGAATCATAGGGCTCGGTGAAAATGGCCTGGTCGCCCCGAACGACGAATTTTATATCCAGGGTATCTATTTCTCCAATGGGTTTGCTTGCGCCGGTGGCGATGTCAAGTTGGTAAAGCTCAGATATATCTTCATTTACATCATAACATTCGTAATAAAATTTTCCTGCGTCATAATAAAGGACGGAAAAATAGCGGCTGTCGCTTTCTTCGAGTCTTTCCTCGTAGCTCCCATCTGTATTCATCCGTGCAAGGACGGAGTGATACACTTTTCCCATTTCAACTTCTATTGTAAAATAAAGCTTGTCATTGATGAGCAGTAGAGCGTCGTAGAAATATTCTTTTTCTGCATACTGGGTGTCTTCAGCTGTCGGCAAACGGATAGGGCTTGTCCCGTCTTCTTTTACTTTATAGATATGGTCTTTTCCATTATCCGACCTGATCAGATAGACCCATCCGTCTCTGTAATTCATGCGGGATGGTTTAAGTAAACCTAAAAAGTCACCGGAATTGATGAGTATATCTGTGTATTTGCTATCGCTGCCATCCGTATTTGCAAGGGACAAATGGCTCTCAAACAGGTTGCTGCCGTTTTTTGCGATTGTCTGGAATGCGATCCTGCCGCCCCATGCCGCTACTTCCGAGCCGGGGTACGCCCCCACCTTGTCCCAGTCGTACCACTTTTCCCCCAGCAGGCCCGGTATCGGTCCGTCTTTGATGACGGGTGCTGCGGTTTCAACAGGAGCAGATGTTGTTTGTATCGGGGAAGGAGTGGATTCAACAGGCGTTGCCGTAGCGGGCGTCGCGATCGTTGCAGCCGGTGCAGTTGGAAGGGTCGACCCCTGCTGCCCCGCACATCCTGCGAGTGATACGACGACCAGAAATGAAAAGATAAAGGCGATCATGCGTTTCATACATGCACCCCCTGTTAAATATCACTTGTCCATTTTACCATACCTTCCCATCCCTGCATACTCCCGTGTAATACAAAAAGCATGTGTATGCTCCGGCTTCGGCGCTATGTTTTTTTGATAGTTTGAATGCTGCTTTGGTGGTTCTCCGCCGCTGTCCGTTTCGAGCCCGTAGGGGCCGATGCCCACATCGGCCCATTTACTCATTGCAATATGCAATTATCCTATCCATTCGGCCAAAACCTGAGGGGTTTTCTGCATACTCATAGCAATACAAAAAGCCGGAGCTCTCCCTCCGGTCTGTTTCGGGTATCGAAGCTTTCCAATTGTCCATTAACCAAAAGCATGTATCTGCCTGGGTTTCTTTGCTTGATCGTTTCCTGCTATTGTGGTTGGCCGTCAAATTGCCCTTTGCCGTATTTGATGCCGCTCGGAAGCAGTTTGATGGTAGAGTCCTTCAACTCCACAAAATCGAAATCCCTGAGATTTCTGATGGAAGGCATCGCATTGTTTTCAGACAGATTGGCTTCACTCAAAATATCCGTTACCTTGTGGCTGGCCGCATCAAATCCTTCATTTTTGTCTTCATCTTTCCAATGCCGGTATAGCACTTCGATGATTTTCAATTCTGTGTTTTGGATCCTGTCCTCTGTGTGCATATGTTCCCCATCCTCAATTTGTTGTTTCTTCTGTTTAGTAATATCTCCAAATCATAAATCAAGTCATTTTACTAGGATGCAATATTTGCCTTTTCACCATGCAAAAAGCCGGAGGTACATCCTTCCGGCCATCCAAATAATCATATCTATAAGTTTTCCTGAGTGTGCGGATATTCTCCATGCTTCATAACACTGCTTTCCGGCAATCCAGAATGGCTTGAGACGAGGCGCGGTGCGGCTCAGGAGGGAGGTGTAGCCGGAGGCTACTCCGCACCGACTGAACGCAAGCCGCAACAAAGTATTCAAGGCATTCTGGGCAGCCGGTCAATCAGTAAATCCCATTGTCATCACGTCCGGATCGCTGGCCGTCCGCACATCCCTGTTCAGCGCGTCGATGGCCGCCATGTCCTCCTCGTCCAGAGCGAAATTGAATATATCCGCGTTCTCAAATATCCGCTCCCGGTGAACGCTTTTGGGGATGGCCACCACGCCGTTCTGCCAGTGCCAGCGCAGCACCACCTGCGCCGGCGTCCTGCCGTGCTTTTCCGCCACGGGCAGGATGCCCGGCTCCTGGTCCAGCCTTCCGCGCAGGATGGGCCCCCACGCCTCCACCACGATGTCCTTTTCCGCGCAGTATTCCCGCAGCGGCCTGTGGCTGTACCACGGGTGCAGTTCCACCTGGTTCACGGCGGGCATGGTGTCGCTCACGTCGATGAGTTTGTCCAGGTGCGGGATGTTGAAGTTGCTCACGCCGATGGCCTTGGCCCGCCCATCCGCATAGATCTTCTCCAGCGCCCGCCACGTCTCGTGCCGCCGCTTGTCGTTCTGCCCCGGCCAGTGGATGAGGTACAGGTCCACATAGTCCATGTCCAGCAGTTGAATGCTTTTATCGAAGGCCCGCATGGCCTTGTCATAACCGTGGTCGCCGTTCCACAGCTTGGTCGTGATGAAAAATTCGCTCCGCGGGATGCCGCTCTTTTTCACGGCCCGCCCCGTCTCCGCCTCGTTCTCGTAAAAGGCCGCGGTATCCAGGCTGCGGTACCCCGCCTCGATGGCATACGCGATGGATTCCTCCGTCTGTCCCGGG
The DNA here is from genome assembly GCA_023454175.1 of Bacillota bacterium. Taxonomy (GTDB): domain Bacteria; phylum Bacillota; class Clostridia; order Christensenellales; family JAEXRW01; genus JAEXRW01. The sequence continues at coordinate 102,002 of JAEXRW010000041.1, forward strand.
GGCACCTTGAATAGTCCGAATCCCAGTTTGGGCATCGTCACACCGTTGTTCAGCTTCACACGATCTGCTATGTTTTCCATTCCGCCTTACACATCCTTGCTCTGAATTGGATACACTTCGCTTTAGCGCTTTATTATGCCTTGATTATACCACCATATTGTTGGATGTAAAAAGGAATCCGTGCTGTCCCGGATTCTTATTTTTCTCTTTTTCTGGGATGTGTTAAAATGCCTTTAAAAGTGAGGTGTTCTATTTGTCGATATTTCCTTCTCCGATAACGTCCCTTCCCCTGGCTGATATCCCCCTGCCCGGCTGCACAGCGTATCTCTCGCAGGGGGAGGCGCAGCAGATCCTTTTCATGGAATTTTCCAATGACGTGGACCTGCCGTCCCACTCCCACGCGGCACAGTACGGCATCGTGCTGGAGGGCCGCATCGACCTCACCATCGATGGTGAAGGCCATACCTATGTCAAAGGCGACCGGTACTTCATCCCCGCGGGCGTCGTTCATCATGGAAAGATACATGCCTGGTATGCCGATATCACGTATTTTGACCAGGCGGACAGGTACGGGATCAAAAAATGATGCCTGCATCGTTCAGGTTTGATGAATCAATGGTTACCCTGTCCAGTAGTGTTTTATACTGGTTTTATTCCCGGTTTGTGATATCATATGTATGAATATGTATATGGGGGTGGTATCATGGACACTGCTTTGGGTTCCAGGGAGTATTACCTCAAAGGCTCCTGGAGGCATTGGTTCTGGGCTGTCCTGGCCCTCTGTCTGGTTTCTTTCGTGTTGGGTCTCATCATCCGGGTGAAGTGGGATGAAGCCGCTGTATACCTGTTCGCTGGCCTCCAGAGCCTTTTGATCTGTGCCGTGTTTGCCGCGTTGTATCTGGTTTATGGCTTGAAGAACAAAGTCACGATTTTTAAGGTTTTGTTCATCCTCCTCGCCGCGTTGCAGCTGCCGCGGTTGGCCGCCCTTTTCTTCTCGGATTCCTATGTTCTTTATATGCTGGTGTCCCATCACAGGGCGTTGTTTGCTGACGTTGTAAAGGTGCTGCCTTATTTCAATTACGCGATATCCGTTTTGAGTATCGCTTTCTTCGTCATCGTCGCCTGTGTGCGGAAGGCCAATACGCTTTTGCGCGTGTCTTCCATCATAGCTGCTGCGGTTCTTTTGCTTGCGCTTTTGGTACCCGTTCTGCAGCTCGCTTTCGGTCAGGAACTTTACGGTAAACTCGGGCGGGAAGCTTACTCGTCCCTGTCTACGCTGGTATCCACGGTATTGGGATTTTTAAATTGGCTTTCGCTGATCTTTTTCCTCGCCGCCATGTCCTTCTCCAAAATGAAAGTCCAGGCCGGTTCACAAAAAGAGGTTGCAGCAAAGCCGGATACCGTAGTCATATAAAATGTAAGGGTGGCTGTAATCGACCTCTTGAGTCGTATGCAGCCGCCCCTCTATGTCATTTTTATAAGTTTTAACCGTGATTTCCATTCCCGGCAGGGCGATTAAATCATGCCCGTAGGGCATTCCTCAATTCTTAATTTTTAATTCTTAATTCTTAATTACTTGACTCCATCCCGAAGGGATACCGCAATTATTAACTATTAATTATTAATTATTAACTATATATTAGCTTTCGATGTCTCCAAAATACATGTGTTCCACATACTGCTCCATGAAGTACGCGTCCGTGGCCAGATCAACGGCCGTGCACATATCCCGTATCCGCATGATCTGCTCAATATTGTCCTTCCGCAGCGCCGCCAGCAGCGCCCCAGTCCCCGCCGCATTCCCGATGGGCACGATCCGCTCCAGTGGCAATGGAGGCAGCAGTCCGATCTTCAGTGCGCTCTCCCGGTCCATGTAATTGCCAAATCCACCCGCCAGGTAGACGGTTTGGATATCGTCCACGGTTTTGCCTGCCTGCTTCAGCAGCGTCCGCACGCCTGCGGCGATGGCGCTCTTGGCCGGTTGCAGCATCCGGATGTCCTTCTGGGTGATATAGATTTTCCCTTCTTCGATGGCAAATGCCGGTTCCCCTTTATATTCCGAGTATAATGGATGCTCCTTCACGATCCTGCCCGTTTCATCCAGCACACCGGTGTCCAGCATCACCGCCACCGCATCGATCAGCCCTGACCCGCAGATGCCCATGGCCGGTTCATCATTGATGGTGTCATATGCGATCTTTCCCTGTAGCGGATAGACCTTGTTGATGGCCCCCGCCACGCCCCCCGAGCCGAATTGGATCTGCGCCCCCTCGAAGGCCGGTCCCGCCGCCGTGGACGTGGTAAAAAAACCGTCTTTACCCCCCAGCACGATCTCCCCGTTGGTGCCGATGTCGATGAGCAGCGATAGTCCTTCCTTTTCGTGCATGCCCGATGCCAGCACCGCCGCCGTGATGTCCCCGCCCACGAATGCCGATACGCACGGTGCGATATATATATCTGTATCGAGGTTTATTCCCAGTTGCTGCGGCGCATAATGCCTGCCGAAAAGCGACGCCGGGGCAAATGGGATCACGCCCATCCCCGTTGGGTCCTCCTTTGTGAAGAGGTGTTCCATCGTCGTATTGCCCGCGATGACCACGCGGGTGATATCGGTCCTGCCATACCCCGCCTTTTCCGCGATGTCCAGGAAGGCGTTCAGTTGTGAGGCCACCGCCTCGTGCTGCGCCTCCAGCCCGTCGTCATGGTCCATGCAGTATTTGATACGGGAGATCACGTCCAGGCCAAATGGCACCTGTGCGTTGATGCGGGATACCGTCGTGATGATCTTCGAGTCTTTCATGTCGCAGAGGTACGCCACCACCGTCGTCGTACCGATGTCGATGGCCAGCGCATACCCCTCCCCGTCCGCCTTGGGCAGGTCGCGCGAGGTATCCGTCAGGATGTGCATCTTCCCCGCCTGCTCCTCGCTCATCTTGTGCGCCTTGGACTTGTACTTGATGCACTCGTCAAAGGGGCACTTGCCGAAAAGGCACATCCCCGTGCAACTGTATTCCGGTTTAACCTCAGTCAAGTCACTCAACTCCACTAGATAAAATAACTCATTTAACTTCAGGTATCCCTGTGCAGTAAATATCAAGTCCCAATGAAATATGTAGATTTGATAGCCTTTGCATCAGCATATGGTCTACTTCTAATCCGGCCTGAACACTATTTGAAAATACTCCGCAGAATAGATCAAACTTATAGCCTCTTTTAAATAGCTCATGAAGCGAGTTCTGTGAAGGTTCTAATTTATCTAATATATTCATCACGTGATCTTCAAAGCTTACATCATTTTGTAGCTCTGATTCCAATGCCCATAAGCCCTTATCAAAGGGTGAATACTCCACGATTTTGCCCTTTTTTGTGTGTCCGATATGATGGTCGCCTTTTTTATGAGATAGTGTTGGTTCAATATTTAGTAACTTTGATATTTCATCAGGAACAAGTTCATCGCTCATGATACGAAATGCTGTTTTATAATGAACCGTCTTGCTGTTCATTGGTCTACCTCAAAAAACTCATTTACTTTGATGATCATGAAGTAGGCCCTGCCCTTGGCTCCCTCAGATGAGGGAGCTGCCGCCGCAGGCGGCTGAAGGAGGGATTTAATATCCCCCGCAGGGCTTACCGCAATTGTACATTATCCATTATAAATTATACATTAATTAACTTCTTCCGCTGCATGTAATCACTTCCTCATCATATGAAGGTGCTATCTCTTGTCCCGGTTTGACGATCAGGAACTTCTTCTCGTTCCAATTCCCGGATAGCATCTCCTCCATCAGCGTCTGTTCCCCGCGGAAGGATTTGAATTCCCATCCCATCTCCCGTGCGCACTGCTGGCATTTGGACTTGTACGCCGGGAAGGGCAGCCCCTCCCATTCGATATACCCCGCGCACTTGTACATGCCCCGCCAGTTGTTGGAGGCTTCCATGATATAGTCGGCCTCCTCCTCGCCGAATTTCTCGGCATACTCCGCGCGCAGCTTCACATACGAATCGTCCGACGGCGGGATGGAGTTTTCAAACCACCCCGGCGTGTACCAGTAGGTGCCGCTGTTTTCGGCGAATTCCCTGTTGTACGCTTCCTTCGAGCCCAGTAGCAGCGTGATGCAGTCGTGCGCCTTGGGTACGATGATGGGGTAGCGTTCGCTTTTCACGCCCACGATGCCGTTGGAGCATAGCCCGTACCCCAGGATGATGGCGTCAAAGTCGTTCCCGATGAAAGGCGGGCAGGTGTACAGGTCGTCCTGCGCGTCGATCTTTCTGACCTCGTCCTTCAGTGCGTCGTTCAGCAGCTTCGGCGTGTTGTGCAGCCCCTGCCGCATGTACGTCACGTCGATATAATGCGGCGACCTAGCCGTGATCAGACTGATCTCTCTATATAGCACTTTGCATGCGATAACTTTCAGTCTCATATCATACCCCGGTAAATAGAATATCCAAATAACCCCTCGCAGGGCTGATGGATCCATGCCGTCAGGCATACCGCAATTCTTAATTCTTAGTTATTAATTCTTAATTAAACAAGTTGGGGGAGGTTTCCCTCCCCCGTTTTAACTGCAAGTAATTGTTACTGTGCCAGTGCCTTGAGCGCCACTTCCGCCGCGGAGGCAGCGTCTGCGGTGTAGTAGTCCGCGCCGATGGTCGCGCGGAAGCTTTCCGTTACCGGAGCCCCGCCTACCATGACCTTGATCTTGTCCGAAAGCCCCTTGGCCTTCACCAGTTCCACGACGTCCTTCATCACCATCATCGTGGTGGTGAGCAGGGCCGAGCAGCCGATGACGCCGGCGCCTTCCTTTTCCGCGGTCTCCACAAAACGTTCGGGGGATACGTCGGTGCCCAGGTCGATGACCTCGATGCCCCTGCCCTGGAACATGATCTTCACCAGGTTCTTGCCGATGTCATGCAGGTCGCCCTTCACGGTGCCTACCACGGCCTTGCCGCGGCTGATGGTTTTTGCGTTGGCCAGCGCCGGGGAGAGGATCTCCAGTCCCTTGTTCATGGCGCGGGCAGCCACCAGAACTTCGGGCACGTATACTTCGTTGTTCTTGAATTTCACGCCGACCTTGCTGATGCCGTCCATCAATCCTTTTTCCAGGATATCGGGTGCGGGTTCGCCTTCGGCCAGGGCCTTGGATACGAGTTCCTTCACCTTGCCCAGGTTGTACTGCTGCAGTGCGTCGCTGATCTCTGCATAAATGCTCATGTCGTTGTGCTCCTCCCATATGTACGTTTATTTGTCCGCGCTCTCCGCGGTAACGCCCTGTATTAACAAATACTGAACCATTTGTACAGGTTTTCTGGTCTCCGAACCCTTAATCTCAGTTGAATCGTCCCACCCCGCCCGCAGGCGCCATTTTAATCCATGCCGCCAGGCATACCTTAACTCTCAACTGTCAACTTTCAACTCTCAACTGAATTCAAGCTATCCGCATTGCTCGCGGTAACGTCCCGGCGTCATCCCCGATATCTTCTTGAATACCTTCGAAAAATAGCTCTGGTCCTCAAACCCCGACATGTATGCGATATCCGCCAGCGGTACGCTCCGGTCCATCAGCAGCATCTTGCAGTTCTCCACCCGCACCAGGTTGATATAGTTGGAGAGGTTTATGTCCATCTCTTCCTTGAATAGCTTGCTCAGGTACGATACCGAAAAATGCACATGGTCCGATATGTCGTTGAGCGTGATCTTGCGCATGTAGTTCCTGCGTATATATGCCGCCACCTTGCGGATCGTCGCGCTGTGCCGCGCGTCCTTCGCGTCAAAGAGCCGCGCCGAAAACGCCGTCAGCACGCCCGATAGCCACAGCGCCATGTCCTCGATGGTGCTGTAGCGGCCCATCTCCTGGATGTACTTCTCGTTCAGCCCCAGGATCTCCGCGCTGTCTGCGCCCCCGTCGATGGCCGCCCGGGAAAGCAGTACGAGCAGTTCCAGTGCCCGCGAACGGATCCGGTTGAAGTCCCCGCCCGAGGCAAAAAAGATGGAGCCCAGCAGTTCGTTGAAGATACGCTGCGCCGTCGGCCTGTCCCCCTGGGAGATGGCGTGCAGCAGCAGTTTTTCCTGCTGGACGGGGTATTCCGGGGAAGCCGTTCCCTTCATCCCATAGATGTTCTCGAAAAGGCGCGTGTGTTCCCGCGCGGCCTCCTCTTTCAGCATCATGCTCACGTTTTCCTTGCTCCCCACGTATGCCGCGCACATGAAGATCAGGTCCCCCAGCGCGTTCACCTTTTCCGGCGGCAGGTAGGGTGCCCGCATGATCTCCTTGGGCGTCTCCGAGAGGAAAAATCCGTCTGCGTCGTCCTTGTACTCGGTTGGTTTCATGATGGCAAATGGCCCCGCGATCAGCGCCATCCCGCTCCCGCCCAGGTGTACGATGCTGGCGGACATGAAGCACAGGCTGGCCGGGCACAGGTATTCATACCTTCCCCCCCAGCGCAGCGCCTGCGTGATGGCAAAGGTATGTGTGCCCCTGCAGGTGATTTGTCCCTTTATTTTTTTCTGCGCAGTGCGGCAGGCTTCGCAGACGGGGTTTCCCAGTTCATGCGTGCATGCATTTTCCGAGATCACCACGCTGCAGGGCAGTCCGGCTGCCTTCTGCACGTTTTGCGCCGCCTTTTTCGCATTGTCCAGCAAGCTTTCCATGGTTTCTTCCGCCTTCTGCCGCCATGCACAGGATACTGCCTGTAAGCTCCGGGCCTGTGCGGGCGATGCCTTTGGATGCATTTTTACGGCTTCGGTTATGGAAACCCATGTTTCCATTGTATTTGCAACCGTCCTATTACTATTGTAATATTTTATTTTCTATTGTAAATATGTATTTTCAACCAGCACGGGGCCTGCTGCATGCGCATCGGTTTCGATATGGAAAATGCTGCCCTTTTTATGGTATAATACGGCATGTAAAAATGCGCTTCTGGAAGGGATTGCGATGAAAAGAACGGCCTTGCTCGGTATGGGTATTATAACGGTGCTTCTATGCTTGTTCGTGGTGTCCTGTTCGCCGCAGTCGTCCGGCAGCGGCATATCCGGCCATGTCGTTGCAGCCCCCTCGCCTGTGAACGGCAGCCCTGCGCCGTCGGTGAAGCCCTTTACCGATGCCGTCATCGTCGTGCGGGATCGGCAGGGCGGCAAGGAGGTCGCCCGGCAGAAGGTGGATGCCCAGGGCGGTTTCAAGGTATCTCTCCCTGTGGGGACATATTTCGTCGATCCGGTGAATGGCTCGGGCACCGTCCTTCCCTATGCCCCGCCGCAGACGGTGGAGGTAAGGGAAGGCGTTTTCACGGACATCACGGTGACGTTTGATCTGGGCCTGAAGTAGCTGTTCTTATATTGTCGATACAATGCATCCTTCCCCTTTCTGCCTGGGATTATTTACATATCGCATCCGCCTGTTGCTTCGCCAATATTCTCTTTTATTCCCCATTTTTCTCTGTTATAATAGCTGTGGAAACCGAATAGAGATCATTGAATAAACCTTCGTGGTGTTGCGCGCAAAACATCATTCATTCTTATTTATTATGGAGGGTTTATTCATGAAATCGATCGCTCTGTGGGTCCTCAGCATCGTTATGTTGGTCATCGGCGTTCTCAGCTTCTTCGTACCGTGGTTTGGCACCAACGTCATCCTCAGCATCATCGAAACGGTCCTCGGCGCAGCCGGTGTGGTCCTCGCCATCGCAGGCAAAAAGTAGCCCTCATACCCGCAATAATTCTTTTATTTTAACTGCGCGCAAATGCCACGACGATAAATGGCAGGTCTTGTACCTGCCATTTTTATTTTCTGCGCTGTTTTGCGTCAGCGAAATGCATTCCCGCCTCTGCAAAGACTTACCCGCTTGGTTAATGCACGGGCAGCTTGTATTCCTTCACCGCGTCATATTTCTTGTCCATGGCTATTTTTATATCTCCCGTCCTCAGGTCAAATACGATGGAATACTGCGTGTCGTACCACGAGCCCTTGTCCTTGGTGAGGGATATCGACTGCAGGATGTCCATCATTCCCTGGCTGTCCGTCAGGCCGTCCGTCTTCTTCAGCGCTTCCCAGGCCCTTGCATAGCGTAGGTAGCTCAGCCCGTTCACGTCGTTCCGGATGGCGCCTGTCCGCTCATACTCCTGCAGGATCTCATCAACGGTTTTGCCCGCGCCGTACAGCAGGAAGTTGGTTGCCGCCTGCCAGTTTCCCGTGTTCCTGTTTACCTGCATCTTCCCGTTCACCCATTCCACCACTACGGATTTTCCCGATGCATCGGCGATCATCAGATGGTCGCCGGGGTCTCCCTGCTTTTCATTGTATTTCGCCAGGATGTCCAGCGCTTCGTCGATGTTTGCCGCATGGTCCAGCAGGAAGCGCCGTGTTTCCCCTCCCAGCATCGTTTCCTTGCCGGGATCCAGTGTTGCCATCGTCCCGGGCACCGCCATCGTTCCCACCGCCAGCCCCATTTCATTCATGCCGCAGTTGATCATGAAGGGGGAATACAAAAGGAGCGTGCGCTTCTGGTATGAGTCGAAAGGGGTGTTGCTATTCGTGCCGAATTTGAGTGCCTCGCCGATATGCGCGACGGAAACCGAGGCATACCCGTCCGGTGGATCGGTGAAAAGCAGCAGCAGCGGTTCGGTGCTGCTGTCGCTGTTATGGCCCATTATGCAGTCTCCTTTGGGGTTCAGCGCCGCGGCCGTGCTGCACTTGGGTTGAGGGATTCCCAGTTCCTTGTAGTACTTCTTCTTCAGCTCCAGGTACTGGGAATACCGGCCGAAATAGGTCATCATGTAAAGGGGATGCTCGTCGACCTGCTGCAGGCTGTCCAGTGTCTGTTTCTGGTCCGTCGTGAGCGTTTGAAGGTCGATAGCCGGGTAGACGGAGATCCCCGGCAGGATGAAGACAAATAATGCAATAGCGACGATCCCGGTCCCGAGCAGGAATGCGGATACTGAAATGATCCATCTTTTTCTTTTGTTCATCATGTCCACCTTTGTATAGGATGTAACGATAAAATGCATATGGTTTCTTTTTCCTGATTATATCATAATTTGTTGTTTCATATCTTCGGTTCAAGTGGGAAATCATATATTTCAAGTAGGATTTGTGTTTGCGCAGCCAGAAGTTAACGGACATTAGAATTCCGCTCCCTGCACATACTCTTTTGTGAAGGAGGCGAGCGGCAGTGGACCAGCGTAGAAACAGGAGTTGCAATGAGTGCGATGATTCTAAGCGCAACGAAAGGTTCAGCCTTCCTGACGAGAGGGAGGAAAACCAGCGCAACTGCAAAAATCGCGACAACTGCAGCCTGTAAATCCTTCAAGATAGAGACGGGAGCCTAACGGCTCCCGTTTCTATTGTAAAATGAGCGTAAAGCTCCCGTTTAGGAGGTTGTGAACCTGACGGTTCCTGTTTTCGTTGTCTCCGCCTTTTGACGGCAAATAATGTGCATTAATCGTTTTCTGCTTTCTTTTGCAGTTTCCTTGCTTCCAGGTATACCAGCAGCATTACAGCCATAAAAAGCAGATTCCATGCGACGAACATCGCGATGCCGTAAGGTTTCATGCACCACGCGATGTCGATGCAGGAGAGCACGGCTCCCGCGATGCTTACCACGCCGTTGAGGACCAGCAGCCAGCGGATGGCCCCCGCCCTTACCCCTTGCTTGAATAGCGGCGCCAGCAGCCACATGGCCACCCCCTGGAACCCGTAGCCGAACATTTCGATGGCCCAGCTGATGGATGAGGGGTTGGACATTGTTAACATCGGGATCGCTTCCCGGTTGTACTGGATAGCCGCCGGCACATAAGCGATCTGGAGGATGTAGTTGATGCTGATGAGCGTGGCGTATACGGCGATCAGCACGAGTGCCAGGTTCCCCATCATTTTTTCCTTTTCGTTCTGCGCCAGCCGTACTGTGGACGCCACGAAAAAGCAGCTTCCCAGGATCAGCACCACGCCGAAGATATACGGCACGGTCTGTACGGTGTTGTAGTTTTGGATGAATGTATCGGTATCCGCCCAGGCAGGCTGCGGATGGACGATGGCTATCAATGCCATTCCCACGAACCCCGACAGCAGCGTACCCAGCAGCACCAGCATCGCCGAAAGGCCCACCGCTTTGTAAACAGTCTTCACTCCACTCATTTCAGTTGTCTCCTTATAAATCAAAATTATGATTGCGTGGTGTCATTACATATACTTATTGAATAAATGGTCCAGTACGGTATCCGCCAGTTCGTCCCGCTCCGCCTTGTCCGTGATATCGATCCCCATCGTCTCCTTCACCGTCTCCCTGCGCAGGAACATAGCCTGCATGGAGGAGATCAAAACATGCAGCAGGATATTGATCTCCTTTTCGGTGGCCTTCTCCCCGCATACTTCCCGCAGCACCGGCCGGTAGGCTTCCATTGTCTGCATCGTGTTGTCATGGGCGCTGCCCGCCAGCAGGTTGCTCGTGATGGAGGCCCGCGATAGTCCCGGCTGGTTCACCAGGAAGGCCACATTTTCCTTTATCAGGAGCCGCAGCTTGTCCATGGGGCTCCCGCTCAGGCTCCTGTACAGCGGGTCAAATTGCCCGATGATCTGCCCGATGATGCGCTGGATGCACAGGTTCACCAGGTTCTCCTTCGTCTGGAAGTGGTAATTCACCAGTCCCACCCCCACGCCCGCCTGCGCCGCGATATCCCGTATGGTCACCTCTTCGATATTCCCGCGCTCCCGTATCAGCTGTGTCGTCACTTCCATCAGCTTTTCCCGCGCCTGCTGCTCGTCTTTCGTCTTCTTCATTTCTTAGCATCTCCTTAAGAGGACTTATGCTTTAACGGGTTTCAATACGCTGCCCAGCCGCCCGATGGCCACTTTCAGTACGATCGCGCATGTCAGGATGATGAGCGCCGTCTTCGCATCCCCGAAAAACGGCATCTGGATGCTGAATACCTGCACGATCCCGGTGAAAAGGGCCAGCAGTCCGATCAGGTATGAAAGGATGGTGACGGGATGCGCCGGCATCTTGGTGACGAACCGGGCGACCACACCGGTGGAACACATCACAAATCCCGCCGCGGCCAGCGTGATCACCGCCGCCTTCACGCTCGTCATCCAGAGGATGTTCGCGCCCGAAAAGCCCGCGATGATCGCCAGTATGCCGGCCACGCCCGCCAGCAGGTAGAGGGGTAATGTTGACTTCTTCATATTGTATGACTCCTTGTAAAATATTCAGAACACCGTTTTGTACAATGTTTTGTACGTTGTTCAGTCTGTATCATATACCTCCCGTTTTCGTATGTCAATAGGTTTATGATATTTTTAAATAAATGAAGTATGAAGATTGCAACCTTATATGCCCTTGTTGATTTTGTACCGTTTTCACACCAGCTTCCCCACCACGTCAGCGATGATCTTGATGATGATCCCGCCTGCGGCCCCCAGCACCGCCGCGGTAAACGTGTCCAGCCTTTTCAATGGCCGCCCCTTTATCTCCTTGATGTCGCTGCGTATCTCCGCCAGCATGTTCTCCACGTTCTCCTGCCGCGCGTCCAGCGCCGCGATCCGCTCCGAATGTATCCGTAGAATATCGTTCGTATCGTCCCCCATGTCCCCGCCCCCTTTGATACAGGTATGATAGCTCGATCCCTGTGCCAGCGTACGCCATACCTTCCATCAACTTGTAGTGGGGTGTTTGCCTCCGTCCCGTCAAAAACAGAAACCATTGATTTGTACTCAATGGTTTCTGTTGCATTATCACATATTATTAATCTCCCCCGCGGGGCACACCACAACTCTCAACTCTCAACTTTCAACTCTCAACTAGACCTCATGCCTCGGGCATACTTCCATTGTTGAATTTAATCCAGCGCGTTGGGTTCCTGCCGCGGCGGAAGCGAGCTGTTGACATCAGCGGTTTGTTCAATCTTCGGCCGCGGCTTCCCCGCCTCCAGCAGCGTCTTGTTCCAGTAGAGGAATCCGCCCGCCACCAGCATCAGCGCCCCCGTGGCAATCAGCATCCATTCGATCCGTATCACGTCGGCCAGCGGCCCGAAGAGCACCATCCCCATCGGCATCATGATGGTGGTGATCATCCCCTGCACGCTGAATACCCTGCCCATGAAGTCGCCTTCCACCCGCTCCTGCAGCATCACGGTGGATGGCGTGCCAAACAGCGGCATGCCGAAACCACACAGCACCATGAAGCCCAGGTACACCCAGAAATTCGGCACGAGCCCCAGCGCCACCGTGCATACGCCAAAGATGATGGCGGAAAGCGTCATGGTGTGGATCTTGTTTTTAAATCCCTTCCAGGCCGACATCAGGAATCCGCCCGCCGCCATGCCCGCGGAGAACGTCACTTCGATGGCAGTCAGCCGCCACACGTCCGCTCCGAATGTCCGCGCCACCTGCAGCGGCGTCAGGAATGCCGCGGGCGCCGCCAGGAAGAAAAAGAAGGTGCAGAACAAAAAGTAAAGCAGCAGGTATTTATGTCCCCGGATATACCGGAATCCTTTCGCCATGTCTGCGAAATAGCTGATCGTCTGCTTCGCCAGCGCCTTCGCGTGTGCCGGCACCTTCAGCGCGAAAAGCAGGATGCATACCGCGATGGCCGCCGTTCCCATGTCGATGAAAAAGATGTACTGCAGCGGTACCAGTGACAGGAGCGCGCCCGCGACGATCGGCGCCACGAGTGTGGTCAGCGCCTGCACCGTCCCGTACAGGCCGTTGATGCGCGTCAGCTTCTCCGTCGGGGTGATCTGCGGGATGAAAGCCACCACGGCCGGCATCTGGATTCCGCCGCCCAGGCCACGGATGGCCAGCATCACGAAGAGCAGCCAGAGTTCCTGGTAGCCCAGCATGAAAAGGACCGCCAGTGCCAGTGTGGCGATTGCGATCATGGAGTCGGCCAGCGCGATGATGGTCTTCCGGTTGTACCGGTCGGCCCATACCCCTGCAAAGATCCCCACGGCAAACATGGGTGCAAACCCGCACAGCACCGCGATGGTCTGCATGCTCCCGGATTTTGTGGTCAGCGTGATGTACCAGATGATGGCGTATTGCACCAGCGCGGACCCGAAAAGGGATATCGTCTGGCTAGAGAGGAAAAGGGCTGTGTTCTTTTTCCAGTTTGTTTGATTCATAAAAGTTGCTCCCCATATGATGCCGTTCTGGTTATAAAGGATTTTGGAACAGGCGTTTTCTATTATATATGAATCCTTTTTATAAAAAAAGGGCAAATCATGCAAAAATATGCCGTACGGTTGCTTCATACAGTTTGTCGCAGCCTGTATTCCGCCGGTTCATTTTCAGATCGGCAGGCGTGTTCTCGGCGGGCTGAGCCGATCAAATGCGTGCAGGGTCACAGGATAACATCTTTCTTGCAGTCGTTTTTGATATTTCATGCAATAAATCCCATGCTGCATCGTCATATACCATCAGGATCAAATAGTACATCGCAGAATACGTCCTGGCCATATACGGAAGCAGATATTTTGGTGCTGCGTTGCAACGGCGTAAATATTCGGCTATGTATATTGTCTTGCCGGCATTGGGATGGTAAAATTGTTATATTATCACTGTTTCAAATATTTTTATGGAGGTTTATGATATGAAACTGCGTCCTGATATCAAACAGCAAGCCAAAGCGAATTTTTCCGGGCAGTATGGCATCTCACTGGGCGCCTACCTGCTCTTTGTGGTCATCGTCGGCGCCGTCTCCTGGACGTTCGTCGGCACCCTGCTGCTCATGCCGCCCCTGCTGGTGGGCTACAGCTTCTTCACCCTGCGCGTCTACCGCGGGGAAAAGGGTGACATCGCGGAGATGTTCAATACCGGGTTCAATGATTACGGCCGGAGCCTCGGCGGCGTCCTCTGGATGGAGCTTTTCATCTTCCTCTGGAGCCTGCTCTTCATCGTCCCCGGCATCATCAAGACGCTGGCCTATTTCATGACGCCGTATATTTTGGCGGATTGCCCCAATGTGAGGCCGACCGAGGCGCTGAAGCTTTCAATGCGCATGACCCAGGGCCACAAGGGCAAGGTCTTCGTCATGGCCCTCAGCTTCATCGGCTGGGCCATTCTCTCCGCCCTCACCTTCGGCATCCTGCAGATCTTCTTCGTCGGGCCGTACATGGGCACCAGCTTTGCCGGCCTGTACAGCGAGCTCAAGCAGGAAGCGCTGGAAAAAGGCGTCGTCACCGCCGCCGAGCTGGCATAAGGTCAACCAAATAAGTACAAAGAAAACCGCTCTTTCGCAGGGCGGTTTTTTTCAGGATCAAATGTTTACGTAACAGTAGTTATTAATTTTGGGATTATTTCTCCATGGCGGCACTCACCATTGTATTGTATAGGCTGGTGGGCAGCATTCGGTGTATGGCTATCATGTTTTTGGATGCACCGGTAGCATAGCGCAGCCTCTGGCTTCCGTCGGTGGCCGCACGGTAGATGGTCTTTGCCACGCCTTCCGGGCTTGAACCCTTTTCCCCGTTTTTCACGATATTGCCAAATACCCTGTCGAAATAGCCGTTGTATGCACTTGTGCGGCCGTCCTGAGTCTGCTCCATGGATCTGCCCAGAAAGTCTGTCCGGATAACGCCTGGCTCTATGATCTTCACATGGATCCCGAAAGGACGCAGTTCAAATTGCAGCGCCTCGGAGAAGCCCTCCACGCCCCATTTTGCCGCACAATACATCGACTGCAGCGGGATGGATATCTGCCCGGCGATCGAGGATACGTTGATGATCGTTCCGGAGCCCTGCGTCCGGAAATGCGGGATTATCCTTCGTGTGAAATCGATGAGTCCGAGCAGGTTGGTATCGAGCTGCCGCCTGATCTGCTCATGGTCCGCAGTCTCCAGGGGTCCGAATAAGTAGTAGCCTGCATTGTTGACCAGCACATCAATGTGTTCAAACGCGCTTGCCGCCTCAGCAATGGCCGTGTCGATGCTATGCGGGTCCGTCACATCACACCGCAGTACTTTCACGTTCGGTAGTTGCGTGAATTCTTTTTCAGCCTCCGGGATTCGCATGGTTGCTGCCACGTTCCATCCCTCTGCCTGGAACAGCCGGGCTGTTTCCCTGCCGATTCCGGATGAAGCGCCTGTGATCAAAACTGTTTTCATTGTAATTGCCTCCTATCAATATACTTTATATAATATTTATAAAGTTCTAGTTAAAAAAACACGTTTAAGTGATGCCTTCCACCAGATTGGATAGCAGTATGCCGCCGAGCGTATTTTTCATCGCATTTTCTGCACTTTGCAGGCTTGCCGTTCCCCTGTCGATGATCGTCTGCATGAATGTGTCGTATTCCATATTGAACTGATGTTGGATTTTAAACAGCGGCTTGTTCTGTTCGATGGACGTGAAAACATCCAGCATCGTGATTTTCGTGATGGGTCTGGCCAGCAGGTTGCCGCCCTTTGCTCCTTCCTTCGTCTGGATCAGGCCTGCGGTATTGAGCCGGTCCAGGACCTTGACGACTGTGGGAACGGGAATATTGAGCATGTTGGCGATACTTCTGGTGGACAGATAATCGTACAGTCCCTCCTCCGTTTTGAAATGGATGAAGAGCAGTATGGAAACCGCCTGGAACATCGCTGTGGAATATGCCATAGATACAGCCTCCTTCATAACTATATTTACTATATATATTATATATTTAATTGTTAATAGATTTCTGCAAAAATGTTGCGGTCTGAATAGCAACCGTATAGCGCCCCGTAGATTTGTCCTTTAGGGAGTTTCTGTACAGTGAGGTGTTGGATCAGGGTTATCTCAGTCTTTTTTATAAGTCCTGCGCTGATACCTTGATGAGCATATTATAGATCAACGAAAAGCCGCTCTTCACAGGGCGGTATTTAACCGGCTCAGGTGCAAGATATTATCCACAGGGAGAATTCGATTACCGCGCAGCCCACAGAGAATAGCAGGGTGATTGTACTCGTTATCGTTCCCACAGCTGCCTTCCAGTCTAATTTTGGCTCTTTTTTATTCTTTCTGAGTTGTATGATGCCTGTTATGAACCCGCTCACGGATGTTGCAAGCGTGGCGATCATCACATAGTAAGCGAGATCCTCCTTGGGCCATACGTTGAACAATACCACAGGGTTTACCAGTATCGATATTGAACCCAGGACAAAGGATACCAGAGACATATGTCCTCCAATTCTTTTCCCAGTTCATGCAATATTACCTGGTCTTACCTTCCCCGGGGATGCTCCTCCCTCTGACGCGCGTTGCGCGCGTTTGCGAGTGGAGCTGTCACCAAAGCAACCATAGGGTTGCATGTGGCTTGAGGGAGAGACTTCCCCGCAGGGCCATTTATCCATGTTCGTAAGGACATTCCGCCATTGTACATTTTACATTGTAAATTGTACATTGAAATTAACCCCGCAGGGCCAATTCTCAATTCTCAATTCTCAATTTCTCCTTCTTGTCTCTCAGCGAAAACCCGAATTCCAGCGCCTTGCCCAGGCATGCGCTCCAAATCTTGCCTCCCTTGCCTAAAGGGAGGTGGCAGCCGTCAGGCTGACGGAGGGATTCGTTGGGGAGTTGAGTGGGGGCAAACATATTTTCATCCTTCTATTGGTGCTTTCACCGGCACGCTTGTCAACTGTCCACTTTCAACTTCTTCTCTTTCTTGTCCCTCAGGCTGAACCCGAATTCCAGCGCCTTGCTTGGGCATGCGCTCACGCAGCACCCGCACCGTATGCATTCCGCGCTGTTCGGCGTTTTCACCGGGTCCACGTCCATCTTGCACACCTTTTTACACTTCCCGCAGTTCGTGCACGCGGATTTCGCCACATGCAGCCTGTAAAGGGACAGCCGGTTCAGCAGCCCGTAGATGGCCCCCAGCGGGCACAGGAACCTGCAGAAAAAGCGGTACAGGAATACGCAAAGGGCGAGGATCGCCGCCGCGATGAATACCTTCCACGCGAAAAGCCACCCCGCCGCGTCCTGCAGCGAGGTGTTCACGGTAACGAGCGGCAGCGCCCCCTGCACCGTCCCCGCCGGGCACAGGTACTTGCAGAACCATGGGTCCCCCTGGTACCGCCCGCCCCCCAGCGAATCCACGGCCACCAGAGGTAATAGGATGACGAGCACGATCAGTACCGCGTATTTCGCCAGCCGCAGCCAGCTCACCTTGCGGGAGAGGTGCAGCTTCTTCCCCGGTATGCGGTAAAGCAGGTCCTGCAGCATGCCGAAAGGGCATATCCATCCGCATATCCACCGTCCCATCGTCACGCCGAAAAGCAGCAGCAGCCCCAGCACATACATGCTGTAGTGGTACCGCCATCCCGAAAGGACGGTTTGCAGCGCGCCCACCGGGCAGGAGCCGATCGCCCCCGGGCACGAGTAGCAGTTCAGCCCCGGCACGCATACCGCCTTGCTTCCCCCGCCAAATACCGTCCCCGAGAAGAACCCCGCCACATATGCGTTTTGCCCCGCCGTCGCGCCCGCCTGCGTGATGAGCCGTTTCGTTTCCTTCTTCATTCAGCCTTCTCCGTTATGGTCAATAAGCTTACCCGATGCCGATGCATTCCAGGCAGATGCGTACGGCCTTCGCCAGCACCTCCAGCGCCTCCCCGTTCAGCGCGCCAAAGGTGATGAGGCCCGCGGCCAGTACGACCAGCCCGCCGCGCACCCATCCCATCGCTTTCCTTCTCATTTCTTTTCTGTCTGCAGTCACGCCATCACCGGCTTTCATGACAAGTATGGATTCTACTTACTGGTGATCTGCACAATCCCCGCAGGGCAATCATTCATGCCCGCAAGGCATACCGCAATTGTACATTGTACATTGAATGTCCTCCCCGCAGGGATTCCCCGGCGGGGCTAATAATCATGCCCAAAGGGCATTCCGCAACTATTAACTGTTAACTCTTAACTGCTAACTTCGTTTTTGCCTTCTTCGCCCCGCTCCTGGATACGCTCTCCCCGAATGCCCCTGCGATGGCGTGGATAGGCCCCAGTCTCACGTCATAATAGTATTTGGATTTCAGCCAGCCTTTTTCCTTGTAATATTTCTTGTCCGCTTCCGTCGTATGCGGGCTGTCCTCCATCGCCGCCCGCGTCATGCGGAAGATCATTGTGTGGAAGATAGAAGGCATCCTCGGCCTTTCGTCGTTCAGTTCATTCACAAATAGCGCGGCAGCCTTCTGTATCTTGTCCTGGTTTTTGTCCAGCATGGCCTGTTCAATCACGTCGTTGGGACGCAGCGCCCCCTGGATGACGGTCCCTTTCTGCGTATGGCATCCCCAGAATTCCATGACCTCGTTCATGTATTTATTGATCTTCCCGCCCGCATATACGCCCTGCACGGTGACGGGCATGAACGCCCTGCCGAAGAGCCTCGGCCTGTGGAATACGTACGCCAGCCGGTCAAAGAGGTTCTTCAGGTTCGCCGGCACCTGCAGGGAGTAATTCGGCGTCACGATGATGATCCCGTCCGCCCACAGCATCTTCTCCAATATCCTGCCAGCCCCATCGCCGTGGTTCTTGCAGTATTCCTCGCCCCTGCTCAGGCACAGCGCGCATCCCAGGCATGCTTCCACGTGCTCATCCCGTAGATTGACCCTGTTTATTTCCAGTTCCCCTCGTTTAAGCAGTTCCTCGGCGAGCATGTCCGCCGTACGTTTTGTCCACCCCGGCTTCAGCCCGCACTCCAGTACCAGCACCTTTTTCAATCCCCTTACCCCCTGTCGAATAATAAAATATAGTGAAATGCTTGTCCTTTTCTTTTGTGCGGGAGAGCCTTCCCCTCAGATGCTCATGGATACTCAAATGTGGTGCTGGACATGCCGTGGCTGTGTCCCATGGCCACCTGCGTGTTCCCGCTGAAATAATGGTAATGCCCCGAATTCACCTTGTGCGGCCCCTCCGTCACGATGTTGTACCCGTGGGAATGGCCGTTGTTCACCGTCGTCTCCCCCGCGATGATATGCGTATGCCCCGGTGTGTTTGGGCTCGCGCTCGATATTCCCCTGAAAAGGTGCACGTGCCCGTCCACGAATACCGTCACACCCTTGAATGCATGTGTATGGAACGCTTCCGGCATCTGTTTTCACCCCTTCATACATTTTATGTGCATATATATGGAGGTGTAACAAGTGATACTATATGATTATTTAATTTGATTGATTCCCGCTGGGCGTACCGCATCGTTCTATCACGAAAAAATGTTGGCTCTATTGGTTTTGTCCGCGTAAATTTCCCTAATTAAGCGGACATTGATTCGTCCAAAAGCCTCCCTTGCCTAAAGGGAGGTGTCAGCCGTCAGGCTGACGGAGGGATTCGTAATAAATCGTGGCAGGACAGTTCAATATTATTAATTTCATAACCCCCGGGCCATACCATGATGCCGTCAGGTTTACTTTAACTCTACCCTATAAATAGTTTATTCTAACGCCATAGTCTTAGCCCCATCTGACGAGGGGGCTGTCGCCCAAGCGACCTTTGGTCGCATGGCGACTGGGGGAGGGAAATCTAACTGATCCAATCTGTATTCTCATCCGTATCCGTGAGTGTGTGGATGCACACTCACTTCGGCTTGTGCCATTCCCGGCATGTGCGTCTCAACTCTCAGCTCTTTTTGATCTTCCGACTTTTGGTTAATTTCACCGATTTGTATTCGCACAGTTCGTGGCAGCACATGCACGTGATGCACTTTTCATAGTCGATAGCCTTTGTGACCTTATCAATGGCTTCCACCGGGCAGCTGACCACGCACATGTTGCACGCCCTGCACGTGTCCATGTTGATCTCGGGCACCGTCTTGTTGTACGCCAGGTAAGCGCTCTGCAGCCCTCCGAGCCGGCTGGCCAGCCCCGTCACAAAAGGCAGCTTCCATCCCGGCAGGTGCGGCGCTTTACTGTAGTCCCCCATGATCTGGATGTTCTCCGCTTTCCATTCGCCCAATTCCCGCTCGATGGATGCGTTGTATGCACAGAGCCGGGAGATGTCCCTCCCCGTCATTCGGATGGCCACCGCGTCCACCGCCAGCCAGTCTGTGCCGATCAATAGCTTCTTCGCTTCGTACTTTTCCCCGTCCGTCGGCCCGGCCTTGTGCATCGCGGTCACGGCGTCCATGATCACCAGGTCGTTTCGCACCGCCTCGTGGATGTCCGCCAGTACCGTCCCCATCTTCTCCGCCGTTGGGAAGTACCGGTGGTACTCGGCCTTTTTCAGCCCCGGCACGCATCCGAAATAGTTCTTCAGCGCCGCCGTCATCCCCGTGAGCATGTGCGTTTTCAGTTTGGGCATGTTGATGATGTAGTCCGCCTCCAGCGCGGGTCTTGCGATGGGCATGTCCTCCCCCGATGCGGTGCGGATGATGGACGGGCCGAATTTATCGAAATTGAGGACGGTGGCGCCTTCCTCTTGGCCCATCCGGTTGTACCCCGTCGCATTTAATGCCCGCTCGGTGTTCAGGTGCCCCATGATGGCCCCGCCCGCGCTGTCCCCCACCCACACTTCGCAGTATTGAGCTTTCACCATCCGTATCACCGCGCGCAGCAGCGCCGTGTGCGTCGTCACCGCGGCTTCGTCCGGGTGCGCGCCCAGCATGTTGGGCTTCAGCAGCACCTTCATCCCGGGTCGCAGGCCTAAGTAGCCCCATCCCCCCAGCGCCTCGATGCCTTTGCTGACCTTTTCCGTCAGCAGGTTTATATCGTAACTGCCGCACTCCATCACGGCTACTTTTGCCATTATGATGCCTTCTCTCATTCCCGATGCGCATGATCCGGTTTTGTGGTTATTCTACCATATCCGCTCCGTTTTCAATATCCGGGGGCATAAAAGAAATGCAAAACTGCCGTTATCTACCCCTGCAGCGGGTACAGGATGGTGTATTTCAGCCCGTTGTTGTACCACAGCCGGTACTGTTTGCCGTGTACCGCGTCCAGCCCCTTGCTGTTGGTGTCAAAAAAGTACAGGAAATAGGCCTCCGTATTCTCCTGCAGCGCCTTTGCCGATGTTGTCATGTCGTCCAGCCCCGTCAGCGAGGTGATGTCGGTGTACAGGTTCTTATCCAGCGTTCGGATGCAGGAAATAGCGGTGCTTTTCATTTCCAGCAGCGTATCGCCGTTGATGCCTTCCGGCCTGATGAATAGCTGGATGGATGCCACGTTGCCCTTCCCCGTCACCGCGATGTAATACTCCGTCCCCTGTGGCAGCGTGACCAGGAGGTGACCGCTGTCCTCGCCGTCGTTCTTTATGTAATCGTCCAAACTGATGGCGCCCGCCCCGTTTTCAGCAGCGAAATGGTTGTAGCCCTGGACATACTTTTCCAGGGAAATCCCCATGTCCTCCTGCGTGCTACACCCCGTCAGGATGAGTAAGCAAAATATAATTGCCGTCAGGCTTGCCGCCACGCGTGCCTCACGTTTCGCCATACGCACCCTCCTTCAGCCGGGCTTCCCCCGTTCAGTTACATTATATATGCCGTACGTTTCACTTCATATATGCTTTATCACATATTTCCTGCATGCGTTTATCCAGCAAAGAAAAAAGTCATGACATCAGTACACAAAATTCTAATCTGTCCATTCTGGCGGCGTGTACGTCAGAATGGACTCCTTGCACACAGGTTTGTGGTGAACAAACCTGTGTGGAGAAACCCAGGTAAGTGGCTGAAAGCCGCTTGCCGATAAAAAAAGAAGCCCGCAGGCTTCCTTCTGATTCCGTATAGTTTGGGTGTTTTAGATGACGATGCCTTCCACCAGTTCCTTCAGCACCGCCATTTCCTCCCGCGAAAGTGTGATCCCCTTGCCCATCCGTTCCCCGTCGGGCGACCACTCGCGCAGGTCATACTTGGGCGGCCTGTCGTTCCAGCTCACCAGGTTCAGTTCCTTCCGCCATCCGCCCGGCGCTTCCGAGAGTATACCGAGCTTTTCTACGATCTCATACTTGATCTCCGCCATATCCCTTTTCCTCCCGCTCTATCATTCTCATTGGTGCTTCCATTGTATGGTACCATTGTACATTGTCCATATGCGATTGTAAATTATGCAAATAGGTGTTTTTTTTCACCTGTTGCCTACCAGTCCTGCTCGTCCTTCCGGCGGAAAAGCCCCCGCTTCTTTTTGCGTTCCTCTCCCATTTCATGATCATCTTTGGAAGGCTTGTTGTCCGCCTGAAACGCTTCGGGCGTGTCGGAGGCGTTCTGCTTCTCAGGCTGCTGCGTTATTTCCACCTGGATCCCGTCACCCTCCCATTCATCTTCCTTCGGCCCCCTGGGGAATATCTTTTCCAATATGTTGTCGTAGGAATAAAACAGGCTGTCGGTTTCCGCATATTCTTCGTTGGCGCCTGCTTCGCTCTCCAGCATCTCGCTCAAAGGCTCGGTCGCGTCCAGCGCTTCCTCGAGATGTTCCGAATCCACGAATATCCCCTTGCCGTCCACGGTATAGGGGATACCCGCCTGCTCCAGCGCCTCCGTGATCTTTGGGATGTCCTTCTCCCGTTTTGCGATCCCCATCACGATCTGCCCGTCCCCTTCATATCCGGGGATATCTCCTTCCGGGCTGGCAGCCTCCTCCCCGGCGTCTTCCCCCTCCAGCAGCCTCTTTGCCTTTTTCACCTGGGACGGGGTCACATAGACCGTTCCCACTTCGATGCGAAAGGGTATCCCGTATCCTTCCAGCGTCGCGATTACGCCTTTTACCGTCCGGTAATCCTGTATCTCATAAACCGGTTCGCTCGCCTGTGCGGTCTCGTACTGCCGCACTTCTTCAAATGTATCCACCAGTTCCACACCGCACGTGGCGCATCTGGAGAATCCTTCCCGGTATTCCGATTTGCATTTGGGGCACCATGGCATAGTATCAACTTCCTTTTAATTGATCTTATTGGATAAGCCGGATTTCCTTGCTTACGTTAATCGTACGCCAAGAAGCCATAGCAGCACAACGATGATTCCTGGTACCACACCCGAAAGGATGTACACCGCTGCGATCCACCTTGCTGCTTTTCTTCTCTGGGGTTCCGCTGTTTCTCTGCCCACCGCCAAAGATCCCTGCGGTTCGATATGGTGCAGTTCGTCTGTGAAGATCGCGACGGTGTTTTTTGCCTTGTCCAGCAGTGCTGTTGGCACATAGAGGTCCGCCCCCAGCCAGCTGACGCCCATGTACGCTTCCAGGATTTCGCCGGCTCCCCGCCTTTTGCAGATGCAGGGGATGTCTGCATCCTTCAATGCTTCCTCCATCATCTGGATGGTAAAGGCATCATTTGACCCCGCGAGGAATACTTCAGATCCGGCGTCTGCGGTTGGAGATGCCTTTCGGGCCTCGGGCATATCCTCCAGTGCGCCCCCGCAATCGGTGCAACGTGAGAATCCTTCCCGATACTCCGTCTTGCATTTTGGGCACCAAGGCATGCAGTATCAACCCCTCAGGAAATGTATCATCAATGGGACTTGTATGTATAATTGGTGCATTTTGAATAGCGTATATTTCTGCTTCCCATGCTCAAACCTGATTCTTGTTGCAGGCATATTTCCCCTATCAGAGTCAATTCTTTAATTGATTAGCCCCGCAGGGTTATATGATCCATGCCCGTCAGGGCATACCTGAATGTCAACTTTCAACTCTCAACTGTCAACTGCTATATGACTCCCACGATCCCCAGTATGACGAGTGCCAGCACCGGCAGGCCGATGGCCAGCAGCAGGTACAGCAGCAGGATCCTGCCCGGCTTCTTCCTGGGTTTCTCGGGGACATACAGCGCATTATCGTGCGCATCGTTCCCTTCTTCCTCGTGTACCTCGTCATTCTGGACGATCAGCACATCTTCCGGCAGGGCTTCGATGGCTTCCTGCGCGTCCTCCAGCCGCTCCTCGGGCACGAAGAAATCCGTCCCGTAGAGGTGCTTGCCGTCGTACGCGTCCACATATTCGATAGAGCCCAGGTTTTCGGCTGAGTAGGGGATCCCGGCATTTTGCAGGGTCTCCTCCACTTCCGCGACTTTTTCCTGGTTGTATACCACCGCCAGATGGGTCATTTCGGTTTCCGGGTCTTCGCCTTCGCCGGGGATCATATCGGTTTCGGGAATCAGCGTGCTGGCGCACACATCGCAGATCAGCAGGCCTTCTGCGCGTTGCATCCCGCATCGGGGACACCACATAGGGCTGTCAACCTCCAGGTATCGTTAGTACCATGCTTCGAATGAGATGGCATCGAAGCGGTTATACCAGCACTGTAGTGCTGGCTTGTTACGCTTTGCCTGTAGCGCATAGGTATGCGATGCTACAGTACGCCCGTGATCAGCAGCAGCAGTACCGCGATCGCAGGCAGGGAGATCGCCACCGCCAGGTAGATGTAGATGGCTTTGCGCGCCTTGCTCTTCTCCATCCTGGCGTCTTCCTCCGGGTTCCCCTTGTAGTGTTTGGTGACCGGTTTCAGGTCTTCCCAGGTGGGGTCCCAGGAGAGTTCGTAGTCAAACCGTTTGAGCACCGCGCGTGCCTTGTCCAGCAGCCGCTCGGGCACATAGATCTTGCCGCCCTGCAGCGAGCCCGTGATTTTGAAGCTTACCGGCCCTCCCCTGTCTATCCGGTACGGGATCCAGTTCTTGTCCAGGTCCTCGCTCAGCAGCACCAGCGTGTACCCGTCGTGGACGGTGGCCAGGTACGCTTCGGGTTCCCTGTCCTTCCCGCATCCGGGGCAGTAGGGGAGTTCATTCTGGTATTGGCTTTTACAGTTAGGACAATATGCCATTTCTCATCACCTTCGATTAGAAATATTCATATTCGCCCGGCAAATGTAAAATCAATGCAATAGTATTATCGTCATATCCCTGCTCCGGGGTCAATCCTCTTCGTCTTCATCCTCCGCTGTTTCGGCGGGCAGCGCCTCGGTAAGGTTCCGGATCACATCCCTGGCCTTATTCAGCATTTTCGAAGGCACATAGATGTCCGCCCCCATCTGGATGGACCCGGTATAGGCCATCAGCGCTTCGCCCAGGTCATGCGGTTTCGTCAGGGTGGGGATGTCCGCATCATTGAGGACCTCTTCCATCATGCCCAGCATGGCGTTGTCGTCCGTGGTCGTGAGCCATGCCGGTTCATCCAGGTCGGTGTTGTCCGGCGCTTTGCGCTGGAGTTTCGAGCCGCATATGGGACACCTTTTTGTCCCCTTCCCGTATTCTTTGGCACACACGCTGCACCATGGCATGGAGATTCGCCTCCGTCATTTAGGCCTGTCTTCCCCTTGCTCCCTGGATTTGAGGAAACCCGTTCCGGTCGCATGGTCAGGCAGATCCTGCTCCGCTAATATTATATATGAAAATGGCCGGGATTCCAATCATTTCCCGTCCGCTTCTTTTCAATGCATTTCGTTTTCAAATGGGGATTGACCGCAACGGAATGCATTGCATATATGCGCGTATCTGCATGTTTATGTTGACGTTGGGCGTATTATGGTTTAACATGTGTACAAATGGTAGGATGGTAGCGCTCTTCTGGGTATATTTATGTATTTTTCTTACCACTTTTTCCCTACTTTTTTCCTTGTGTAGGGTACCCCTATATTTTTTTGAAAGTGAGGTATCTTCCCATGTCCGATCCCAATGTGCAAAAACCGGCTGACACCGCGCCCAAGCCCTGGGCCAATCCCACACCGGCGGGTCTCGTGGCCCTCGCGGTGGCGTGCTTCTGCTTCTTTGCCTATCTTCTGGGGTTCGTGAACAGGACTCCCGAAAGCAACGCGATGATCCTGATGGGCACCTGGTTGCTCGGCGGCTTCGTGGTGCAGATCGTCGTGGCCGTGATCGATATCAAAAACGGCAATAAGACGGGCGGCAATACTTTCCTTTATTTCTGTGCGTTCTTCATGCTGGTATCCGGCCTGGAATTCATCTTCAAGGTCATCTTCCCCCACCTGGATACCCGTATCGATGGCTGGGCCTGGATGGCGCTGACCCTCGTGGTCTGGCTGTGGGCGCCGGCTTTCAGCAAATCGCCCCTCCTGCTCTTCCTCATCGTCATATTCCTCGGCGCCGCGCTGCCCTTTATTTTCCTCATGGATCTGAAGGTTTTCGACGCGGGTTTTGCAGCCGTCGCCGCTCCCATCGCAGCCATATCGCTGATGGTATGCGCGCTGCTGGCCATCTACCTCTCTGCTGCCATGATCGTGAACAAGGCTTTCGGGAAAAAGGTCTTCTGGAACCCCGGCCCCATTTCCAAAAGCTGATATTTTGAAATCGTATAGCGCAAGGGCCCGTCATTCACTTGGCGGGCCTTTTGTTTTTAATGCCGGCTTTTCAAGTCTCTTTTCAGCACCTCTAATACGATGGTATTCCGGCCCTTCATAGCGTTGATAGCATCTGTTTAATATATTATTCCATTTTATAGTATATATTATTATAATATATGGTATTATTTTGCCTTTTTACTTAAGTGTTGGGTCGCTTCATACGATTACTTAATTGGGGAATTTTCGGCTTTTCATATGAGGAGGCATCATGGCACTCAAAGTAGTATGTGTAAACAACGAGGGCGTAAATACCAGTTTGACCAAAGGGAAAGTCTATACCGTCCTGTCCGCCGATAATGGGTGGTACCAGGTGATTGACGATACCGGCCACGAAGACTTTTTCCACCATACACGGTTTGAGTTTGCGAAATAGGTGACGAGGCCAAACCCTAAATGGGTTTCATTACGATACGTATTACTTCGTGTGAGAATGGCTACCGGTCATCCACAATCTCCATATGGTATTCGGCAACCTGTTTCAGTGCATCTGCCACATCATGGATATCCTTGCCGTCAACAGTCACCCTTGAGCGTTTGCCGGGATGGGCCGCCGAAATGGTATCCCACGCCATAAGCAGGTCGTCTGTTTGGGTGATCCCGTATTTATCTAATAAACCGGTATGCTTTTTGAAGTCTTTACTGAATATATAAGCAATTTTATATTTGCCGATGAAGAGCTCATCCTTGCTTACATGGGACCTCACGCCGAATTGCGACATGCCGTCGTTCAAAAGGATCTCCCCGTATGCATCCAGCGCTTCATTTAATCTTTCTTTTGTTTGCAGATCGAGATAAAGCAACTCCGCTTTGAAAGGACCCGGTGTAAAGCTATTCGGCTTATATTTTTCCTTCAGCGGCTTTTGGATGATGAGAAATACAGGTTCAGGGAGATCGGCTATAAAATCATCGATGAATGGCTTCAATTTTTCAAAGCTGATGTTGAAAGCGATCCTGCCTTCGCTGACAGTATATTTCTCCTCGATCCGCTCCGGGAAGGGTATTGATACCCCGGATGCTGTTTGAAACATAAAAGGCTCCTTTGGTACGATGAATATCCCTTACCGTGTTTTCTTGCGATGGTTCCGCATGTACTCCGTCATCTTCTGTGCGTCCTTGATCTCCAGCCTCCGCTCCCCCGCCAGGGACTCTAGGTGGTGCGTGAATTCGTGCTGCAGCGTCTCCCGGAGTTCCTCTTCCCATTCCTCCCGGGGCGCGTCGCCGTAAACCCATACTATTACCTTTAGTTCTTATCTGCTGTCTACTCAAT
Organism: Bacillota bacterium; assembly: GCA_023454175.1. GTDB lineage: Bacteria > Bacillota > Clostridia > Christensenellales > JAEXRW01 > JAEXRW01. Next base: position 129,490 of record JAEXRW010000041.1, read on the forward strand.
GGGAGTCTTAATAATGGTTTCATTCATTTTAACCTCATCATTGTTATCTTTGGAATGGTTGTCTATCCATTCTTTCATCACATCTGTCTCTAACAATTCCTCTAATTTAAAATTAAGCTTATTAAAATTTTCGGGTTTATCATAATTAGGTGACCATAAAAATAATACTGGGAAATTGTATTTAATCGCCTTTGATTCAATTATCGAGACATCGTTTAAATCAGGGACTTCAAGGTTACCTTCTTTTCGCAAATTCCCCCATTTTGCTGCATCATCAAGTGTTACTAACCTATATCCGATTTTTCTTTCATCATCATACCCGTCCAAGATAAAAGTTGCTTTTTTTATTGTACCATCCGATAACTGGTAATCAATTTTTATAGTAGGTAAGTTAGCCTTACTGAATACGACTCCATAAACATTATAAAACGTAGTAGTAAGATAAGCCCTAAATAATTCTCCGCTTCTAATTTCTTCTTCTTTAGGGATATAACCTGGACAACCTGTTAAAAACACACATATGATGATCCATAATATAACGGTTAAATTCCTCATAATGGGATTTTTAAATTTTATCATTGAAATTCACCTTCTTTTTTGGTTGGCAAAAAGTAAATGCTTTCTTTGGTTTTATTTTGTCCGCCCGTGCCGCCGCATGTATTCCGCCATCTTCTGCGCGTCCTTGATCTCCAGCCCCCGTTCCCCCGCCAGGGATTCCAGGTGGTGGGCGAATTCGTGCTGCAGCGTCTCCCGGAGTTCCTCTTCCCATACCGCTTTGGGACTGTCGCCGTACACCCGGGCAAACGAGCCGTAATAGATGGCGATATACCGTCCCAGCTGCAGGTCCACGTGGTATTCCCCCAGCGTGAAAAGGTCCCCCGCGCGGTCCTCCTCATGCAGCCTCGCCTCGGGCAGCAGCATGATCCCGCCGTTGAGTTCCCTGTAAAATTCCTGCGGCAGCTCCATTGCCATCTCGTCCAGCATGGCTCCCGCTTCTTCGATCGATACCATCTTGATACCCGTTCAATCCTTCTTATTCATTCCTTAACGTTAACTCCCAACGGCTTCCTGTTAACACATAAATGTTCGTGAGCTACAAACCTATTGTTATTCTTTCGTCCAAAAGCCTCCCTTGCCTAAAGGGAGGTGTCAGCCATCAGGCTGACGGAGGGATTCGTAACAGAACCTGAGCAGTCCTAAGAATCAATATCCTTCCGCTTGATACATCAACTACACTCTTGTCTTTAACAGTCTTCTTTATACTTAGTCTCGTTCCCGCCTCGTGGCGTTCATTATACAGTATACATTTTACATTATTAATTATAGATTGATGCCGAGCAGCCTTGCCGCGTTGCCGCCTAGTACCTGCTCCGTTTCGTAGCCACCCAGCCCCAGGCTTTCGATGAAGACCATCTCCCGCGCCGCAAAGCTCCAGGGCAGGTCTGTTGCAAAAAGTATTTTGTCCGTCCCGTGCTTTTCGAGTATGCGCTGCGCCTCGGGCAGCGGGATGTGCGTATAACTGAAAGCCGTGTCAAAGTAGATTGGCAGCCCCGCCAGGTATCTGTATACATCGGGGTAGCAAAATGCCCCGCCCAGGTGTGCCGCCACCACCGGCGCCCCGTCGAAAACCGGCAGTGCCCGCGCCATGGCCTGCGGCGTCGCCATCTCGCTGTCCAGGAAGCCCAGGTCGTTCCCCGCGTGGAAAGATACGATCAATCCAAGTTTGGCCGCCTTCCGGTAGAGCGGGTACACCCTTGGTTCGTCCACGCTGAACCCCTGGTACTGCGGGTGGAATTTGATGCCTTTCAGCCCCATCGCCGCGATGCGTTCCAGCTCTTCCAGCGCGTCCGGCGCGTCCGGGTGCACCGAGCCGAAGGAGTACAGGCTCCCCCCGTTGATCTCCGCCGCGAAATCGTTCACTGCCTTCTGCTGGCTGGGGGATGTCGCGATATGCAGCACCACCGCCGCGTCCACGCAGCTTTCGGCCATCTGCCGTTTGATCCCGTCCGCCGTCCCGTCCGTCCACTTTTCCAGTCCTCCCGACCTTGCACTCAGCTTGTCCAGCGCCGGCCCCGCCAGCCTCTCCGGGAAGCAGTGCGTATGAAAATCAATGACCATGCCCCTTCTCCATTTCGATCAATATGTTAAAACCCGTTTGAATGTTCCTTTTCTGTTTCATAACCCGTTTTGATTTAGTCATCTCCCAATTGCTTCCTGTTGACTAAATAGGCAGGCCCACTACGCATGGCGCCCCTATTAGGGGAGCTGGCACCGTTAGGTGCCTGAGGGGTTTGTAATAATTCATGCCGAAGGCATACCGCAATTGTCAATTGTCAATTCTCAATTTTCAATTACTAATAGTAGCTCATCACCATCATCACAGCCGTTCCCGCGATGATGAAGAACCCGCCCGCCTGCGCGATATGCCCCAGCTTTTCCTTGTCGATCTTGACGGATCGGATATGGATCAGCAGTGCGATGAGTGGCAACAGCGGCAGGAAATACCGCCCCTGCACCCCCTCGGCTACCCGCGCCCCCACCGGCGTCCAGTCCAGGTACAGCGCGGTGAAGATGAATGCGGTCATCACGAGTATCAGCGCGAGGATGGCGGCCTTCCGCCCCCGGTTCAGTTCCCGTTCCATCCCGTCCAAAGCGTATATCAGTACCGCCAGGATGGGTGAAGCCGTCGCGATGATGTTCAGCGTGAGGTTCAGCTTCCCCACCGTACCCAGCATCATCACGTAGTTGTTCAGCCGCGAGATGAATGTTTCCCCCAGCATCCGCAGGTACTGCAGCGGGTGGCTCAGGATATAGGCGATCTGCGCGCCCGCGTCCGCACCCGGCACCGCGGGAGTCCGCGCCGTCTCCATGCGCATTGCGTAGAGCTGCCATGCGATTGTAATGGCAAGGAGCAAGGCAAACAGCCAGTACCGGGATATGGCGCCTTTTCGGTCCTTGAATACCCTTCGTGGAACGATCAGCAGCAGGAACGGCCCGATGAAAAAGAATTTCACTACTGCCGCCAGCAGGATGGGGATGCTAAGTAGGATCATATCCTTGATCCTGGCAGATCCATCCTCAGCGTTCCATAACTTTATAAATAGTGCCGCTGAGACTAAAACCAGTCCCAGCAGAATGCCGTCAATGGAGAAATTCGCAGCCAGGTAAATGGGCATGGGCAGCAGCGCGGTGATGAAAAAGGTTGCCTTCAGCTTCGGGGTGATCCGGATGGCTGCCCACGCCAGCAGCGCGTAGGCGATGAGGTTCACGATCCGCCCCATGTACAGGTATCCGATAGCCGATGTCCCGAAGAGCTTGGCGATCAATATCCCCGCCGCCATCGGAATGTATCCGAGGAAGCTGTATCCTCCCGTGGCGGATATGTCGGTCGAGTCCCATCCCAGCCCCTGCACCGTCTCGTAGAATGCATTCCCTGTCTGCGTCTCCATCCCCAGCTTCCGGCTCGTCAGGAAAAAGTCCGCGGGCGTTTTCACCTTCCCGTGCGGGAATAATTGTCCTTCCGATGTGGCATATGCCCGTGCGAAATGCGTCGCCTCGTCGGGCCCGCTCATTGCAGGCGTGACGAAGGCCATGATTATTCCAAATAGCAGCGCGATGATCAGGAAGCTCCGCGCCAGGTTCCACTGTCCCGTGGCAAACCGGATGGCGGCGAGTCCCAGCAGCAGTATCAGGCCCGTGAAGAGCCACCGCAGCCATGCGGCATCCGCTTTCCCCGGCAGGCATACCGCGGCGATCAGCGTGGATAGCACGAATGCGCCCATCATCCACGCCCTGCGTCTGCTGCCAAATATGGCTTTCCCGAGTTTCCGGGCTCCTTCCATCTTCCGCTCCACGTCCTGTATTGGATTACCTTTCCATTGTACTTGCGTCATCACTGCATTTCAACCGCGTCTTTGGCCCCGGGGGGCGTGGCGCATCTCCCAAACGTCCAGTATAAACTATCAATATATGCGCGTCTGTACTGTAATATGTTTATATTTGTGCCGTTTGGTTTTACTATATAGGTATCATATATGATCGGAGGGGGTCTCATGGTCTGGGTTTCCGGCATTATTGTTATTTTGATAGGTCTTGCCATGCTCTTCTGGGGCTACCGTCTCTTCCGTGTCTGGCTGGCTGTGGCCGGGTTCCTGCTCGGCGCCGCGCTGGGCTACTGGATCGGCCTGCAGTTGCTGCCGGGGGAGGTGTGGCCCATCGTCCTGGCCGCGGGCGTTGGCATCGTCCTCGCGCTCCTTGCCTGGTTCCTGTATATGGTAGGCGTCGTCCTCACGGGCGCATTCCTGGGTGCGCTCCTGTCCGCGCTTATCTTCGGCCTGTTTGGTGTCGCGCCCTCCTGGTGGGTGTGGCTCATCGGCGCCATTCCAGGCGGTATCATCGCAGGTGTCCTGTCCCGCCCGTACCTCATCATCGCCAGTTCCTTTCAAGGTGCGTGCATGGTCGTGTTCGGTGTCTACTCCATGACGGTGCATTATGAATTTTATAAAATGCAGCCCGGCCTGCCCGTGCCGCTCCTGGACCTGCCGTGGTATATCTACGTCGGCATCCTAGTCCTCACCATCGTCGGCGCCATCGTCCAGTTCCGCACCAATAAAGGCCGTCAGCTGCCTAAGCAATCAGGCAATAAGCCAGCCGCTGGTTGAACTATTCTGCCTTATTTGAAGCGCAAAGAGGAATGATTGGGTCATTCCTCTTCTTATATCTTGATATTCTGGATGATGCCCCCGCAGGGCTATCGCATGGCGCCCCTATTAGGGGAGCTCCCGCCTGCGGCGGGTGAGGGGTTTGTCCCCACAGGGCTAACTCTCAATTCTCAATTAATGACTTCCCCCCGTAGGGCAACTTTCAACTCTCCACTCTCAACTCTCAACTATTAAACGATCTCTCCCACTCCATACATCTCTTTTGTATCCGCCTCTCCATCTTCAACGATATGCCTTCCGTTCACGAATACGTGTTTGATCCCTTCCGGCCTCTCCGGCCTGTCCCCCTTCGCCCCCACCGTACCCGGGTCGAATACCGTCACGTCCGCGGCATAACCGGGTCGTATATATCCGCGTTTGGGGATCTGGAAGCGGTCTGCCGTCGCCCCCGTCATCTTCCGCACCGTCTGCTCCAGGGGTAACCCGATTTTCGCGTCCCGTGCGTTCTCCCGCGCCATGGCCAGGAATTTCGGGAAGGATGCGTATGCCGCCGTGTTCTGCACGCCGTATGCCTCCATCCATGCGTCCGTCATCAGCAGGGATGGCCCGTGCCGCAGTAACGTAGATATGATTTCATCGCTGTAATAGCGGTAGATGTTCACCCTGCCCTTCCCGTCGCTCATATCGACTAATCGTAAATAGGCTTCCAGTTCCGATACCTTCCATTCCCGCGCAATCTCGGTTATCCGCTTCCCGCATAGTTGCTCTCCGCCCTCTCCCAGCCACGCGATCTGCATGTCTTCAAACCCGAATCCCAGCAGCTTCTTCGTCACCCCGATCTCCATCGCCAGCCTCGCCCGCACCCCCGCGCCCCTGCGCTTCTCCTTGGGTAATGAGAGGTACCAGCTTGGCAGGATCACGGTGATCACGGAAACGCCGAACGTCATCGAATATAGGTCGTAGGCGATGTCGATGCCTTCTGAACGGGCTTTATCGATCAGCGCCAGGCTCTCCTCCACCGTCTTCCAGGTGGCCTGCCCTACGAAGATGAGGTGGGAGTATTGCAGCCGCACCCCCGTCCTGCGCGCCAGCTCCAGCATCTCGTCCAGCGCCCGCAGGTTGTGCGCCCGCCCGCCGAATGGCGGGTTGTACGAGGTGGAGGCTTTGGAGAAAGCCCGCGCGTGCACCGTCACCATCCCGCCCCGTTTCGCGGTGATCTCCGCCGCACGGTATAGTTCCTCCGGCGTGGCGTACCGGTCGGATTCGTACATCAGCCCAAAGGATAATCCGTGTACCCCCTGGTCGAAGGATTCCTCGATCTTCGCGTCGTGGAACGCCGCCTCGTCGGCAGTCAATGGCCTGTTCTCGTACCCGCACATACTGGTGCGGATCACACAGTGCCCTTGCAATGGGTACAGGTTCACCGGCGTGCTTTTCTGGGCCGCAGCCTTCCACCCGGAAAATGACGAGAAATCGCCCTCCGCGTCCCCCGTATCGAAGATGCCCGTCCCCAGCAGCGCCTTGTACGGCGTACCCGCTTTATATCCAAATGGCGAAAAGCCGCAGTTCCCCGCTACCTGCGTGGTGATACCCTGCTCCAGGAATGGTATGAAATAGGGCGCCGGGTCCTTCCGCGCCGCGTACCAGTCGTTGTGCGAATGCGCGTCGATGAACCCCGGCGATATGGCCAGCCCCGTGCAGTCGATGACGTTCCCATCGAACGCAAGGTCAATATCTCCTGATACGACTTCGGCGATCCGCCCGCCGTCCAGGATCACCGACCCTGTGAAAACCGTGTTTCCGCTCCCGTCGATGACCGTCCCGTTGCGCAGCAGTGTCTTCATGAGCCCATCCCCCGTTTATGCGTATGATAGGATAATTGATCCTAAGGCAATATGACTATAGAAATAGAGAAAGTACAGATTATGCGACTATAATAGCGCGAACGGCCGGAAAAGCAAATACAAAACAGTTGTAAGGAATATGCTACTTCATCACCACCAGCGTGATGCCGTGGTTGCACCGTCCCAGGTCGCTGTCCTTCCCCATCTCGGGGTATTTTTGCAGTAGCTTCTGCGCGTCGGTGTCAAATATCTCCCACTTCTCCCCCGGGATGATGGCGGTGACGGTCGAGGCAAATTTCGGTTCTTTCAGGTACTGCCTTATCTTCGTGCGTAATACCCCGCCCACGCCCGTTGAGCCGTACCCGTGTATGATCTTCAGCACGTGGAGGCCCTGCCGCTTCGCCGTCGCTATATGCGCATCCACCAGCATGCACGCAGTCCGCACATCCGGCTTCCCCGCTTCGATATTCACCATGTTCATCTTCATGGGCAGTCCAGGCCTTCCGTATATGGTTTAATGCCATTATGCCCCCGGTTCCCGTTCCGCGCAATAAAAAAACGCCCGCGAAGCGTTTATCTTTAGTGTTGATTTATCCTTTATATTAACTCCTGGAGCCTACCTAAGCTTTCCACTCTCAACGAGTGAAATACATGTCCGCAGGGCATACCTTAACTGTCAACTGTCAACTAAATTTCTCCCGCAGGATTAATCATGCCCGAAGGGCATACCGCAACTCTCCACTCTCAACTTTCAACTCTCAACTAGATTTGCCCCCGCAGGGCTCACCGTAATTCTCAATTCTCCATTATCAATTCTCAATTATTCCAGATAAATGTCCGAAAGCTCCATCGCGGTCTTCCGGTGCAGGTCGTACCCGCCCAGCATCACCCGCTGGTTTTTCTCCTCCCCCTCTTTTGCCGGGAGTTCCACGGTGAAGGTGCTCCCCCTGCCCGGCTTGCTCTCCACGCTGATCTTCCCGCCCAGCAGTCCCACCAGGGATCTCACCAGCGAAAGGCCGATCCCCGTGCCCTCGCTTCGGTTCGCCAGCGCGCTGTTCACCTGGGAAAACCGGTCAAAGATCATTTCCAGCTTGTCTGGCGGGATGCCTTCCCCCGTATCCTTCACCATCATGCGCACGGTATCGCCCTCACGCTTCAGGCAAACGAGGATGGCCCCGCCCGCAGGCGTATGCTTGATGGCGTTGGACAGCAGGTTCAGCAGGATCCGTTCCAGCTTGTCCGTGTCCATCTGGATGCTGATCTCACGGCTGTCCGTCTGGAAATCCAGCGAGATGGCTTTGGCCCTGGCGAAATCCCCCACCGAATCGCAGATGTCCCGCACCACGTGCACGATCTCCGTCTTGGCCATGCTTACCCCCATGTACCCGGATTCGATGCGCGTCAGGTCCAATAGGTTACCCACCAGCCGCGTCAGCCTGTAGGTATTCTGCATGGCCGCGGCGATGAGTTCGCCCATCTTCCCGGGATCGTCCATGTACATCCCCATCAGTTCCAGCTGGATCAGGATGATGGAGAGCGGCGTTTTGAATTCATGGGATATGTTGGTGAAAAAGTCGGTTACCTGCTCCTTTTGCTTGCGCGCCAGCGCCTCGGTATCCTGCAGCCGGTGCCGTTCCGCCTCCGACTCTTTCAGGTCGGTGATGTCCTCAGTCACGCCCAGCACGCCCGCGATCTCCCCGTTGTCGCTGAAAAGCGGTACCTTGCTCGTCTTGAGGATGCGCTCCCCCAGCGGCGTATCGATTTTCTCCTCGTATCCCAGCTTGGGATTCCCCGTCGACATCACCAGCAGGTCGTCCGCATTGTACTCCCTTGCCCTGGCCTTGGAGTATGTGTCGGCGTTTGTTTTGCCCACGAGTTCCTCGGGTGTGGACCCTTCCAGCGCCGCAAAGACCCTGTTGCAGCCGATCATGCGCAGGTCCCTGTCCTTCCAGAATATTCCTATCGGCGCATTGTCGATTACCTGTCTGAGCACCGCCTGGGCGCCCGACGTCATCCGCTCTATTTCCTGCTTTTCCGTCAGGTCTACCAGCATCCCCTCCAGGCCCGTTATCCTCCCGTCCTCCGCTGTCACCGGCCTGCCCTGCAGCAGTACATTCCTTGGTTTCCCGTCTGCCCGGATGATGCGGTGGTAGGCCCGCAGCACACTGCCTGAGTCCGCTGCATCCGCCCAGGCCCTCGCCACCCGTTCCCTGTCTTCAGCGTGCACATAGCGCAGGTAACTGGCAGAATCGGGGACAAGGCGCTGTGGTTCCAGGCCGTATATGCGGTATACCTCATCCGACCAGTCGGCTGTATCCTTCGCTGCATCCCACTCCCAGCGGCCCACAAAGGCGGGGGGATCCATATCCGCGTTTTCTTCCTTCACAGGATTGTTTGGCGTTTTCCGGAAAATACCGATCATTTTGATGGGCTTTCCCTGCCGGTCATACAGGGTCTCCCCTTCCACCATCAGCCGTCTTTCCTCGCTTCCGGGTATACGGATGCGCACCGGCACGCGGAAGGCCTTCTTTGCATACAGGGCCGCGCTGGCTTTTCGGATTATATTCTGCTTGTCCTCTGGATTTAATATTTTCAGGAAGTCCCCTATTCCGATCTTGAGCCTCAGGTTGTTGATGGCAGGCAGGCGCAGTACGTCATTGACGATATCCCATTCCCATGCCCGGGCCCGTTGTTTGAATATGCGCTCGTCTGGATATCGGGGGGGTTGCTGTTCCGCCTGGGGAAGGGTCTCTGCCATCGACAATCATCTCCTGCATAAAAAGGCACGCCCGTATTCCTTGCTGCGCGCACACTCCGCCCCTGCAGATTATCCGGGAAATACAGGCATCTTTGCCATGTTATTTCTCTCATGACAATCACACGAAATGTATGTATAATTTTATTATACAGATAACGGGAGAGAATACAATTATTATCGTTCGACAATCATAAATTATTTTAATATATCAAGTTAAAGTGGTAAAATTCCGATATAACTATATACCAACTGACCGATAGGTAAGCGACATTGAAAAAAACGGACACAAAAGAAAAAGTCATACATGCGCAGGATCCCCTCGCGGATATCGATGTGATCCTGGAAGAGGCGTGGACCCTATGCCCGGAGGATCTAATAAAGGCATGCAGCCTGGCGGAAGAGGCCGGTTCAAAATCTGCCAGTTTGGCCTATGATGCCGGCAGTGCGGCGGGCCGTCTCATTGTTGCGCGCTGCAAGGGTTTCCAGGACCACTATTTTGAAGCGCTTGACCAGGCGGAAGAGGCCAGGCAGGCGTTTATCCTGCTGAAGGAATACAAGTGGCATGCCCGTGCATGCAGGGTCATAGCGTATATCTATATCATGCTGGGTCGCTACGACAAGGCGCTGGGGAACCTGCTCACAGGCAAGAAAATCATGGAGGACCACGGTATCCCCCTGGATTTCATTTTTCTGAATAACATCGCATCCATTTATACGAATATCGGCCGGTACGGCGAAGCGCTCGAATTCTATCTTCAGGCCCTGGAGCCCGCTCAGGCCGCCAAAGACCCCATGCTTGCGTATCTGTATTCCAACGTCGCGGAAGCCTACCTGTACCTGGATGATACCGATCATGCGCTAGAATTCAATAAGTATGCGCTGGACACATTGGATGAGCGCAGCAAGGGAACGTCGCTGTGCCATTGCCATAATACATTTGGCCGGATCTATACAAAGCTCGGTAATTTTCAAAAAGCCCGTGAACATCTGGATTTTGCCCTGTCCAAGGCCAGGGAGCTTGGCCTGAAGACGTTTGAGATCGAGTCTTCGCTCGAGCTTGGCAAGCTATGCAATCAGCAGGGTGATTATGATTATTCCCTCTGTTTTCTGGCAGGTGTGCTGGAAGAGGCCAAAGAGATCGGCGCCAACGAGCATGTGAAAAACGTCCTGCAGCTTCTGGCGCAGACCAGCGAAGCGTCCGGCAGGTACCGCGAGGCGCTCAATTATTACAAGGAATACATGAAAATGGACAAGGAGCTGGCCTCCAGGGACCTGGAGCGTGAACTGAACCTTTATACCCGCCAGTTCAAGGTGGAGCAGGCGCAAAAAGATGCCCAGCTGTACCGCAGCAAGACGATGGAGCTCACCCAGAAGACGCACGAGCTGGAGTTTCTCTCCCGTACCGACCACCTGACCGGGCTGTACAACAGGCGTTATGCCCAGCATCTCATCGATGCTGAAAATGCGCGCTGTGCCGGCTGGGCCGGGGTCTACTGCATCGTGCTGGGGGACGTGGACCATTTTAAAAGCATCAACGATACCTACGGCCATGACTGCGGGGATAACGTCCTGCGCACCGTGGCCGCACAGATGAAGGCGGCCCTTCGCAAGGATGACTGCCTGTCGCGGTGGGGGGGCGACGAATTCCTCCTCCTTCTGCCTGCCACCTCTGTGGACAGCGCCGTTGCCATCTCCGAAAAACTGCGCGCCATCGTGCAGGGCCTGGATTATGATTACTATGGCCACCATATCCGTATCACCATGACCTTTGGCATCGCCCAGTATTTCAATGATCCAAATTCCGATTCCGTCGTCATCCGCGCCGACCGCGCCCTCTATCAGGGTAAAAGCAACGGCCGCAACTGCGTCTCAGCGTTATGACCGGGATACCATAATGGATGAGGTTTTACAAAGGAGCTTTGCGGCTCCTTTTTCTCCTTATTTCATCAAATTTCGCTGACTCATCTTGCAATTGCCCGACTATATTGTATCATGGTATATATAGGTTTCATTTCCGTAAGTTCCCTTACTATATAAATCATATTGAGGAGGTTGGCAGTCATGAATTGTCCCAAATGCGGTTCCCCCCAGCGCGATGGCGCGGTATTCTGCAACGTTTGCGGCGCCCAGCTCAATACCCCGGTGGACCCGGCGCCCTCCGGTAAAAGTGTATCCTCGTCATGGGCCTATGGCGGGTTTGCAGCACGGTACGTGGGCATTATCGTCTTCGGCAGCCTATTCTTTCTCTATTTGGTTCTTTTTGTACTTGCCAGTGGCCTGAAAGGATTTGCCGTCTTCCGGAATTTCTTCCCGCAGATCGTTCCTTTGGGCTTTGCCGCCATGGGTATGATTGTGGCCGGCCGGGCCGGCGGGTTTGACCTTTCCATTGCGGGGCTCATGTCTCTGGCTCCTGCCCTGCTGGCCATGTTCGCATCCCAGGCATGGGGCGCCGGCATGGTGGTCGCGCTGATAGTCTGCCTGATCATCGGTTTGATCAACGGCGTATTCACCGTCTTCCTCAGGATCCCTTCCATCCTTGTCACGCTCATTACGCTTCTGCTGGCGCGGGGCTTTGCGAACCAGATCTTGAACGGGCGTATGGTGAGGCTGCCGCGGTTTCCCATGGAGGTCTTCTATGTGCTCTTTGTGCTTGCCATCGCAGGCGCTTTCCTCTTCATCTTCTTCACCAAACTGGGGAAGCCCTTCCCGCAGCGGGATCAGGGGCAAAAGCCTGTCTGGCTGACCATTTTTGCGTACCTCTTCAGTTCCGGCATGGCCTGCCTTGCCGGCCTCGCCCTGGCCTGCCGTGTGAATGCGGCGTCTGCTGCGCTGGGCAACGGCACCGAGTTTACCCTGCTCCTCCTTTTGCTGATAGCGGGTTCCAGCACATTATGGGATAACCGGGTTACGCCGGTGCCCGTGATGCTCGTCGCCTGGTTCTTCATATCCATCTGGACGTTCGCCATGAATATACTTGCAGTGAATCCCATTCTGCAGACGAGTGCCACCGCCGGCTATCTGCTCCTCGCCGTTGCGCTGGACAGGGTATACCGGCGTAATATTTTCCCCTTCAAACCCCTGGACAGCAAAGCCTGACCTCGTGCTGCAATGAGTTGCAATAAACACCCCCGGCGATGCCTTGCCGGGGGTGTTGCTTTGTTCAGCTATGGATGATGCGCACGTGCGTTGTGCCCGCCGGTCTGCAGCAGTACGGATGGCATCGGCTTGGTTATCATTGGCCCGCATTTGTATTCATCATCCGTATCCTGCTCCCGGCAGGAGTTGTCAGAGGCTTTTGCCCCCTGAAACCCACTTTATACCCGGAGTAAAACATGTTCCGGTTGTCCGTATGGGCAGCAAGAGGTTGGTCCCGTGTGTTTCTGTTTCAGCCGGCGGGGTATCATATCCTTTGTTCCCATTCTGGCAAAAGGAAGGTACGCAGTCATGGCGGAAAAACTTTACGGGTATAAAAAAGGCGATGAAAAGGTCATCGAGCGGATCATTGAGGATGATAATGTTGCCATCAATCATATGATCCTTCGCAGATCGGAATCCCTTCCCGAACATTATTCCAATTCCAGTGTTTACATGATCGTTGTAAGGGGGCAGGTTTCATTGAAGCTGGATGACCGGGAAGAGCATTCATATCCGGAAGGCAGCATCATAAACATTCCGTATCAAACGAAAATGAACGTTTCTAACCAGCATGATGAGATCATGGAGATATTCGTCGTGAAAGCGCCCAGCCCGAAAAACATGTCCGCGGAATGATACCGGAAGCCGTTACGGCCTTCCCCCGCAGGGTTAACTTTCCACTGACAATCTCGACTTTGAATCCATGCCGCACGCATACCAAAATTCTTAATTCTTAACTATTAATTATTAATTTTGCTTGTTCCACGAGCCGATCTCGATCAGGTTCCCCTCGGGGTCGGCTATATAGCTCGAGCGCATCCCCCACATCTCCGTCTTGGGCGGGTACACGCCTTTTGCCCCGGCCTCCACCAGCCGCTTGTACTCGATATCCACGTCTTCATACCGGGGCAGGTCCACGGCCAGCTCCATCGTGCCGTTCAGTCCCTTCGGATAGCCCAGCCCGGTTTGGATCAGTTCTTCGAAATCCTTCCGCGGGTACATCATCAGGCGTGAGCCCGATGTTGTGCACTGCGCGAAGGGCCCGCCGTCCCACTCCATCGCGAATCCCAGCACGTCCCGGTAAAATTCCACCATGGTTTTGATGTCGCTGACGAAAAGCCCCACCGCGTCCAGCTTCTTGTTTGTCATGACAGTATCGCCTCCCGTTTTTGAATGACAGGGCAAAGGGCGTTTGGTTTTGGGCATCGTCCCGCCCTCCCGGCCTTTACTATTTATGATTCGTGGTAGATACTGTAACTCCTTCCGTCCGGATAAAAAACAACCGGCAGGGGTCATCTTCCCGGTTGTTTGATGCAATACTTGTAAAGTTCGTATTCAGGGAGTTATGCCAGCTTCGCAAGAGTATCCTTTGCTTCCGTTACGATATGCAGCTTGTTCCCGTGATCTATGACATATTGGAATGCCTCCCTGGCTTCTCTCGTCTGCCCGAAATGCATATACGCTTTCCCAAGGTGGTATTTGGCCGTCACCCTGTGTAGCTCGTGCCCTGCCTTGTTGAAAATGGCCTGCAGTTTCTCCGCCGCACCTTCATGGAGGCCCTTCCGCAGATCCAGCGCGATTTGTAACTGTTCATATTCCAGTTCCATCCGGCTTCGCTTGTCCGCGGCCAATTTTGTTTTACCCAGCATCTCCTTGAAAAGCGCCAGGCTCTTATCAGCCTCTTCATATGCATGCAATCCCAGCTGCGTCTCGGCCAGAAGTTCCAGATAAAAAAGGTTGTTGAGTCTTCCTTTCCGGCCTTTTGTAAAGGTTTGGATGCCCCGGATGATGGTATAGGATTCCTGCATCCGTCCCGCATAGAGCAGGCCCCGCGCGTGGTTGAGCGCCATATAGGTCGTGTAAACTTCCTTGTTCTCGACATTGCGCATTTTGCCTGTATAGCCAAGGAACCGTTCGGGGTCGCATTCTTCTACGAGTATGTCCAGCACTCCCCGCATCTTCCGTATCGCCACAGCTTCCACGGCATAGTCCGAGCCGTACATCCATGCCACCATGGCTCCTGCGAATATCCCAAACTCAGCCAGCGCACCCACCGTGAAGGTACGGATGCAGGCGGGCGAACGCAGGAAAAAGAACAGGAGCGCGATGATGAGCATGCCGCCCACCCCGAGCAGCCAGTACAGGTTCTTTGTCAGTTTGAAATACTTGTACATTGGTTTCCCCTTGTATGCATTTTGTTTGAGCGGTTTATCGCTTTATATCTCTGCCAGCTTCACTTTCGCTTCTTCCGCCATATGCAGCTTGTTGCCGTGTTCCGCCGCGTACTGGAAGGCTTCCCGCGCCTTCTCCTTTTTACCGGCCTTCAGGTACGCTTCCCCCAGCCTGTATTGGGCAGTCACCCGCTGCAGTTCGTTCGCGGCGGTATCATACAGTTCCTTCAGCGCTTCTTCCGCGTCGCGGTATTTGCCCTGGTTGGCCAGCATCACGGCGTTGTACAGCTCGATCTGGTAGCTGGCATTTCGTTTGTACCGCGCGTCGCGGGATACGTCGTGCAGGTCCGCGAGTTGGCTTATCTCCTCTTCCACCTTCCCGTATTCACCCTGGCGGAGTAAAATGGCTGATCTGTTTCGGATGTATTCGTACCGGTTGGCAGCCCCCATGCTTTGTGCGGGCGCATTTTCGAGGCTCGCGAGCATCTTTTCCGCCTCATCGTACCGCCCCATATGGACGAGTCCCGTGCAGGTTTTCAATGTGATGTAATTTTTGAATATATCCTTGTTCGGGATCGCGGCCATCCGCTGCAGGATGGCTGTGTATTTCTCCGGGTCGCACTCGTTTTCCAGGATATCGATGATTTTGCGCAGGTTCCGCCTGGCCAGGCTGGCAGCCAGCCTGGTTGTGAGGATCATCCAGATGAGGAAGACCGCCAGCCCGAAAAGGATACAAAGGAGCACGTCCTTCAGCCATGGGACAGCCCCGCTCAGGTAGACGGTCAGCCCGGCAGCCCCCGCCAGTCCCGCTGCGTTCAGGCCCCAGTAAAGGTATCTCGCGCCCGGAAAGTATCGCTGCATATCCATCCCCCGCAAACAATTGATGAATTAACCCCAGTGAACGATGTTGAAATGGGTGAAATGTGATAGAAGCTTGAAAAATGCTCGATCCTCGCTTCGCCATATCCCATACAACCATAATTATACATTATAAATTATACATTATACATTATTAAAATTTTCGTATGAACATGTTGTCCCGTTCCAGCAGGGCTTCCACTGTATCGTATCCCAGCCGTTTCAGCAGGGCGATGGTATACGGGTTGTCCACCGGCGTCTCGTACAGCGCCTGTTTCCCGTATTCGTTCACGTTCTTCCTGCCCTCTTCGGTGGGGATCATCGCGCGCGGCCCGCCCACGCAGCCGCCCCTGCACCCCATCCCCTCCAGGAAGTTCGCGCCTGCGTTGCCTGTGGATACTTCTTCGAGCAGCGCCTTGCACGCCAGCATCCCGTCCGCCTGTTTGGCACGAAAGGGGATCTTCCGGTCCTTTTTCAGCTTTTCCAGCGTCTTTTCTACAGCCTCGCTCACCCCGCCCGTGCGCGCATAGATCCGCCCGCCGCGTGAGCTGTGGTCCTTGTGGTCGTCCTCCAGCATGCCGGGGTCCACCCCCGCCGCTTCGAAGAGTTCCTGCGTCTCCTGGAACGTCAGTACGATATCCACGGCGTCCGCGATGTCCGCTTCCCTTGCCTCCGCCTTTTTCGCCAGGCACGGCCCGATGAATACGGTCTTTGCTTCCGGGTGGATGCGCTTCACCGACCGCCCGCACGCCGCCATGGGGGATACCGAAGGCGGGATATGCGGCGTCAGCGCGCTGTACAGCTTGCGTATCACCGCCACCCACAGCGGGCAGCAGCAGCTCGTCAGGAGGAAGTCACCTTCGCTTTGGATCTGCCTGTCATATTCCAGGGCCTCCTTCAGCGTCAGCACGTCGGCAAAGAGCGCCACCTCGATCATCCCCTGGAATCCCAGCTTTTTGAATGCGCAGCGCAGTTTCCCCGCCGTTACGTCAGGGCTGAATTGCCCCATGAATGCCGGCGCGATCATGGCGTATACCGGCGTCTCCCTGCCCTGCAGCAGCTCCAGCAGGGGGATGAGGTCTTTTCTCTCCTGTAATCTTCCTTCCTTGCAGGATGCGATGCACGCCCCGCAGCCCGTGCAGTGTTCCTCCTTGATCACGAGCTTGCCGTTTTCGTCCCGCTGGATCGCGGAGAAAAGGCATGCCAGCTGGCAGGGCGCCTCTTTGTCCCCGCACGTGCATTCCCCGGATGCTTTCATCACGATAGGCTGCCTGTTCGGGTGGAGCAGCGCTTCCAGTTCCTTTTCGTCCGCCTTCTCCTCCCGCAGCCGCGCCGTTTCTTCTTCCAGCTTGCCGCCGAGGGATGCGCCGATCAATCTATGGTATATTTCTTCGTGTGGAACCATGTCTTTCACCTTTTTATAACGTTTGGAACGGGGTTTGTTGCTTCATTGGCTGGATGAACCATGCTTCATTTATAACATATCCCGTTCATGTATGAAACAGATGAAAACATAAGATGCGTCTTTTTGCTTTTCTCACAGGTACCCAATAACCTGTATTCTGAAAATACCATTACCTGATTCGCAAAGCCTCCCTTGCCTAAAGGGAGGTGTCAGCCGTAAAGCGACCAAATGGGCCGTAAGCGGCCCTATGGGGTCGCATGCTGCCGGAGGGATTCGTATCAGTATGGGTTTGACATCAAGATGCTTTCATTCTTCTGGTGGCTTCACCCGGCATGTGCACCGCAAAATGCCCTGGAGCGTATGATGCCTTGCATGTGGAGGTTTGTTGGCGAAAAAGTGGATGTGCCAGTTCTATGAGACAAAAGCGAAAAATACGCCGGAAGGCGCATTTTTCGAAATGGCAAGCAGGGGTTGCCATCGTTTAAAGGAACAGTCTCTATACCGTCCCCGAAACGCATTGTATGTTTCGGACTAGATCAGTCCGAGTATCCGCTGGGGGGAGAGGTTGGCCTGGGCCGCGATGGCCACGCCGCTTTGCTGGAGGATGGCGTTTTTCGCCAGCTCCATCAATTCATAGGCTTCGTCCACATCCCGGATCGCAGGCTCCCCGGATATGCCGTGCGCCTTCTTTTTTTCCGTCAGTGCGGAAATCAGCGCCGCATCGGAGGTCGCGGCGGATGCCCTCCTGGTCGCCGGTTTTGGCTTGGTGTTGGACGCAGTCGGATCCGCCTGGGTTGCGCCAATGGGTGCGTTGTTGATCGGGTTTACCATCGCGTTCACCTCGTTTGTGATGAAAAGCACTCCCTGCCTGTATATCGGCAGGTCAGAGTGCGCTGTAGTCTTTCTGGGTGGCTGTTTCCGTATTATCTCAATTTAATCATATATTAACGATAAATGCAAGCACTTTTTACATATTGTACTATTCTTTTGGCATTTTATACTATTACCACGGCGCAATGATCTCATCTCTTTTCGTATTGCCATGTGTAATACCCGGCTGAGTACCGCTGTCGGACCGCAGATCAGTGAGGGTCCAGTATATGGTATAATTAGCATGGCATAAATGAATTTGATCTGAGAGTGGGGTTTGTGATATGAAATTCGACTGAAAAAGGTTCCTCTTCAGCCTCCTTGCCATCGCGGTTTTGACGGTGGGAATATACTATCTTTCTATTTATATCAGGTATGAAGCCTATCGGACGTTCAAAATGCAGCTGTTATGGGGATGGATGTATATCTGGCCGCTTCCGGTCGGAGCCTATTTTGCAAGAGGACATATCAAAATGTGGTTCAAACGCGGTAAAGTAAAAGTGGAAATCGGTTCACTTTCCATTGCCGCCCTCTGCCTTGCCGCAATTATACCCGATGTTAATTACGTACTATTTCAGATTCTATTAAGCTCCGACACGTTACCGGTGGTCGTCCTCTTCTTCTGGTACCACCTGCTCTGCGCCTTCTCCCGCGAACCTTCCGCCAAAGTCAGCCTCTATGACGAAAAAGGCAGGAAGACTGTCCTCCCGCCCTTTGATGTGGATATCAGGTGATATGGATCAGCGGCTTCCTTCGCATCTTGCCGCCAGGTAGTCGTCCCGCAGGATGGCGTACTGGTCGCTGTCCTCATACCCCAGGTTGCTCCTGTATTTCTGCCGCGCCAACCCCTCGTATTGCATCCCCGCCTTCTGCATCACCCTGCCCGAAGCCGGGTTGCGGGTGCTGTGGTACGTCTCGATCCGGTTGACCTCCACGCTTTCGAAGGCATGGCGCAGCACCGCCTTCAGCGCCTCCGTCACATACCCCTGCCCCCAGTATTCCCTCCCGGTGCAGTACCCCACGTCCGCGCAGGCGTCGAATTCGTTGAGTATTGTGAGGGAGATGGACCCGATGGGTTCGCCGCTCTCCTTGAGCGTGATGGCCCACAGGTACAGGGCCGGGTTGGCGTACCCTTGCTCCCATCCCGAGAATACGCGTTTTGTCTCCTCCACGTCCTTATGCGCCTGCCACCGCATGTACTTTGCTACTTCCGGATCGTTTGTCCAGTTCCGGTAAGCGGCTTCTGCGTCCGCGGCGGTGAACCTGCGCAGGATCAGTCTTTCCGTCTCCAGTTGTATGGTACCTTGGTGTTTCATTGTCTTTCGATCTTCCTTTTATGCTTGGTGTTCTTCCTGATGCGCTGCTTCTTATGAACGGCCCGGCAGGCATTGTTTCCCTGGTCACTGCTGCTCTGTGATATCTTCGATCGTCCCCTCCAGATAGGTGGGGCTGCCGTCCTCGCCGTATGTCAGCTTTGCGGTGATATGCAGGCGTATCGTGGCCCCGTCGCTTCGCACCGCGCGGCACTGCTCGTCAAAAGGGATCCTGCTCTGCACCGAGCGCATCAGCGCGTCCTGCAGCAGCTGCCACTCTTCCGGCGGCACATACTGGAATACCGAGAAAAGCCCTCGTGTGATATGGGACTGTTCCACGCCCAGGATGTTGCATACGCCCTGTGAAAAACGGGACAGGTCCTTTGCGATATCCCACTCGAATATGCCCGATTTCTGTTCGAGGATGTCCCCCCTGCTCAGTGAAAATTCCCTGCTTTTCCGGTTCAGTTCATCGCATTCCGCCTGGATGAAGTCCGGTGATGCCGGTTTGAGTTCATCGGAATTACCCATATGCCCTTCCTCCGTGTAGCAAAATAAATGATTATGGATAATTATGTCGTATCCATTGTAAACCGTATCGGGTACATACTCAATCCCTGAATTTCCCTTGTATATATTTTTTTATCTGTTAATCCGTGTATGGTTGCCGGATTCTCAGAAATGGAGCTGTGGGTTTACCGCGGAAGAAAGACCACCAGGCATTCGATGGCAAATATCACGATGCTTAAGGCGATGGATAGCATCATCCGCACCTTGGGGGAACGGTTGGATATCCGGCCGGGGTTGATCCTGTTGCCCAGGTGCATCAGCCCCGGGATGAAGAGGATGAGCGCCGGCAGGATGAATATCAGCCCTTTCGGTCCCGTCCTCGCGCCGGGCCCGAAGCCCAGTGTTATGGTCTCGGGCAGGGAGGGATACGCGATGCCTGCGAGGATGAATCCTGCCGCGCCCAGGAAGATGCCGATGATAAACTCGATACTGATCTTTTTCATCTTGTTTGGCTCCGTCCTTTTTATACGGTGGTTGCTGATTCCATGATAAACCCCGTCCCCTGCCGCTGCAACAAAAAAGGCTGCCCGTGCAGGACAGCCCTTTTGCTGGTCTATTATCTTCCGGTCGAAACGTTTATCCCTGCGGGTCTGTTACGTCTTCGATTTCTCCCTCGATCATAGGGTTGCCCTCGTCGTTGATCGTCACTTTCCCGGTGATGCGTACCGCGATTCGTACTCCGTCGCTTCGTATGGCGCAGCATCGTACGTCCAGGGGGATGTTGTGCTGCGCAGTCCGCGTGAAGGCGTCCTGCACCTTCTGCCACTCTTCCGGCGGCACGTACTGGAATATGGAAAATAACCCCCTCACCGTGTGGGACTGTTCCACGCCGATCATGTTGCATACGCCCAGTGAAAAGCGGGACTTGTCATTTACCATCTCCCATTCGAAGACGCCCGTCCTTAGTTCGTAGGCATCGCCCCTGCTGTGTGAATACGCCCTCCCCTTCCGGTTGATCTCTTCGCGCTTTTGCAGTTCATACCCGGTCTCGTCCGGGTTTATGGTTTCCTGTGGTTCACTCATTCTGCGGCTCCTCTAGATGAAATAAAATAAAAAATAGAGTGGATGATTCCGTCAACATTTTAAGCTGGATCGGGTGGACACTCAATCTGTTTTTTCCTTCCATCTCTCCGCGGCTTTCATTTTTGCACACAGGGTCCGTCAATATGAAACGTTATGTATTTTCATTGTAGGAAGGCGGGGCTTTTTGCATAAGGCCGTCCTGCCCGTTTGAAGGACGTTAATTGCTCAACAGTGATTGTATATGCTTTGCCGATTTGGGGTCGAGCACGCCGCCCGAAAGCGCATGTGCGATGTATTCCTCCATCTCGTCCGTCGCTTTGTATTTGCGTATCTGTATCAGCGCGTCCAGGACGTCCGTCAGGATCAGTTTCTGCATCGTCTGCTTGTAATCAGATATGTGCATTGCCATCAATCCTCTGGCGATTTTATCATGCAGGTGCTTCTTGTATGGGATGATCCTGCCCAGGGATTGGATGCACTGGCGCACCGTGATGGGCTTTTCATCTTGCAGGATCGAAAGGAAAGGTTCGATGGTATCGTTGAACCGGTTCTCCGTGTCCCATTTTGCGTTGTCCGCCAGCAGCATCACGCCGATGCTCCGCTGGTAGGAGTTGCCGCTTTTCAGCTTGGATGCAAAGGTATCCCAAAATGGATAGACGTCCTCGGAGTATTCCGAGCGGTGCTGGAGCGTCAGCAGCGCATGGTAGCGCAGGGCATCGTGCTTTGATTCCAGCCAGTCCACCAGTTGGGGCAGGTCTTCCTTTCCCAGTTTCCTGGAAACGTCCGGCAGTTCGGCCTTTTCATAAGCCATGAGAAGTTCCGCAGTGATCATCCTTTGTACCTCCGGTGAAGTGAGGTGGTAAATGGCTTTGAAAGCTTAGTCGTGCGGGAGATTTGTATGAACGTCAGATATGAAATTTCTTCACGAGTTCCGACCGGATGATCTTCTTTGCGAAAAGGATCAGCCCGGCGATGGTCAAAAAGGCGCATGCCGCCGCAGCGATGCTCGGCCACAGGGGCTCCACCAGGCCGCACAGCGCCAGGATCAGCGGGGTGAACCCGATCGCGCACAGCGCCATCTGGTACAGCAGGTAATCGTGCCGGTTCTGCCGCCATTTGAGCATGATGCTGTTGATGGCGATGATAAAGCAGATATAGATGAAGGGCGTGCAGTAGGAGACGGCCCACGTGATCCTGTGGATCGTCTCGGTATTGTATGCAAAAGCGTTGAAGAGGATGAGCAGTAGCGGTATGGCGATGGCATGAACGGTGAGCTTCCACCCCAGGTGGACCCGCCTGCTGCATGTCATCAGCCCGCCGCCCCACGCGTAGAGGATGCAGGCGGAGGAAAGCGCGCACCACAGGCTCCCGTTCCACGTCAAAAGGTTGATGAGGACGGTCAATGCGGTGACCGCGCTTGCGGCGATCGAAACGGCCTGGATGAGCTTTTTGTTTCCCGCTTTCACCGGTTCATATGTGGGGTGATCCTCTTGCGTGCCTGCGTGCGCAGACGCAGGCAATACGTTATGGCACAGCGGGCATCTGTCCGTCTTTGAGGAGATCCTTATTTTGCAGTTGCCGCAGTATTGCATGGCTTCCCTTCTTGCTTCAATGGTTCTCCCACAGGTTGCTTTGGATCTCGATATCCATCCCCTGGTCCGCCAGGCAGGTAAAGAAGAGCCGTTCGATCTCGGTTTCCTGGATGGAACGGGAAAAGCAGATTGCGGTACTCCCGTTGCACGATACTACACTCACGCTGTTGGTCGCTACGTTCCCCACGCCCAGCGTGCAGTCAAAGTCTTTGACCAATCTCGCCATTGAGGGCGGCAGCATCGTGTGACCGATGTTGGAAAGTGCGCATGTATTGAGCTTGTCCCCGAGGACGATGACAGCGAATTTGAGTGCGATGTTTTTGAGGAAAAGCGGGCACAGTCGCAGCGCGATGTTTTTCTCTGCGGCCACGTTCGCGTTCAGTTTCTGCTGGAGCTTGGAAAGTGTGAGCTCACTTTTGAACGTCTTTTTCACATTGTCCAGTATGGCTTCAAAGCTCCACTCCCGGTTGTTGCACTCGGTCGATACGTGGAAGTACAGGGAGAAGTTGCGCAGGGTCACGGAAGAGTAGTATTTGCGTATGTTGACGGGTATGCAGATGTTGATCGGCTTCTTGGACCTTTTTGCCGCGTCGTCGCTTTCCCGGATACTGTACGTCAGTAGCGCCGCCAGGTACTGGGTCACCGTGGCGCCGTTGGCTTTGGCCAGCGCCGCGAGCTGCTCCGTCTGCATCCTGCCGTGGATGGCGCCGATGCCGCCGGCAAAGCGTGTGCCCATGATCCTGTAGGCGTTTTGCACGTCGGTCCGCCCGTTCCCCTCAGGCGTATAGTTTTTCACGAAGCTGTCTTCCACTTCGATGCCGCGCGGAGGCTGGTCCGGGTCCAAAACGGCCCCGTCGCTTTGCAGCGGGTAACCCAGCAGCATGAAGTAACGGAAAGTCAGCGCCTTCAGGAATTCCAGCGCTGCGTATGCGTCGCACAGGCCGTGGAAGACCTCCAGGCTGATCCTGTTTCTATAATGGAATACGGTGAAATGGTAACCGTTGTTTGCATGGATGTTGATATGCTGGTTGATATAGGGGGATTCGGGTTTGACGATCGGGTCCTTTTCGTTGTGCTCGTAGTAATTCCAGAAAAGCCCCCGTCGTAATCGCACATAGAAGGAGGGGAATCTCGGCTTGCATTCCGTCACGGCCCGCTGTAGGACCTCCGGCTCCACGTCCTGCATCAGGTTTGCCGATACGCGGAAAACGCAGCTGTCCTTGGGGTTCAATACCGCCGGATAGATCTTCGCGGAATTATCCAGCCTGAACCATTTCTTTTTGAATTCAAGCACATCTTCCATAAATAGTATCCATTTTTACCTTTCGTTGGCTCAATTCCATTATATCCCCCTTTCCATGTATCGGCAACAGTTTATGTCCGTTGGATGGAAAAGCTTTTCCAAACCCGTAATCCTGCGCAGGGTTCCCTGCATGTCCTACTTACCTGGCCCGTAATACTTTCATTGGCTCTTATATAAAATATGATGCATCACGGTTTCTTCCTGTGTATATTCCCTTCCTGGTCATAAAACACGGTGTTGCCCGCCTTGTCGCGTATTTCGCCGCCCGGGCTCAGGATCAGTTCTTCATTGGTTCCCGGGTCTTTGAAAAGGATGCTCCCCCTGTATGCCGCCAAAGACGGCTGCGTGCCAGCAGGCCTGTACCTGGGATCATAGCGTCTGTTCCGGTACATAGGACTTTCTCCCCCCTCGTCTTTCTTCCCTGAACCATTATATTAAGCTGCGTCTTTCGTGTTCCGGTTCATATCCAGGGGTTGTGAGAAAAGGCCGGGGCATGTCATATGCCCCGGCCCGGGCTATCAAAAAACCTTGAGTGAAAAACAGCAATTGGCTAAATATGCAATCACGAATCAAATCCGTCATTTTTGGCGGCGTGTACGTCAGAAATGACACCTCTCATGCAGGTTTGTGGTGAACAAACCTGCATGGTAAAACTCAAAAAAGTGGCTGAAAGTGGTTCATCCACTTTTTTGCCACATTTTTTGACACTCAGAACCGGGGCATGTCATATGCCCCGGCCTCGTTTGAGATCCTTTTCGGCTGGTTCAGAGCGTGGGTTCTGTACGCATATAACCGATCAGCAATCTGTAGGACTTCATGCTGCCGTCCTGTGCTTTTACCACGATCGTTACGATATTCATAGCCAGCGCATGGGGGGCAGGGCCCGGTGGTGGTAAGGGCATGCTTTTCAGCGTGATGGTCCGGCTCCTTGTCACCTTTCCGTTGATGGACAGCCACGCATGGCGTTCGTCGGCTTTTGCGTATACCGTCACTTTCTTCGTTCCGAGGGGTACGAGGCAAATGTAATCGAATTTTACTACGTCTGCCGCTTTCAGTTCGCCCACAGGGATTGCAGGCATTACTTTGAATCCCTTTACTTTCACGTAGTCCAGGCCTGTGTTCGTGGATTTCGGGCGTTTGAAGGTCACGGTGTATGTCCTCGTTTTTTTCTCCGGGGTCACCACCTTCACCTTGACCACGCGCGTGCAGCCGTTTTCGAGCCCGTATCCTCGTCCGGACTTGACCAGCCTGTTGTTCATGTACACCTTGTTCAGCGGGTTCGACCGCACGACATCGATGTTGAAGCTGGAGGTGTGTTCATCCAGCGCCACGGTGTATTTCAGCCTGTCCGGGTCGAAGGAAGGTGAAAGTGTCCCGTTCTTGATCAGCAGGTCGTCCAGGAATTCCGAGCTGCGCTTGTTCACCGTGTACGAGCTGTCGCTGCCGGAGTCGGCCAGCGCGGTGGGCATCCCGATGGAAAGTACCAGGATCAGTGTGATCGCTGCGGCCAGGATCGTTCTGGGCCGCCTTTTGCTTTCGCTGTTCATAAATAGCCTCCCTTGGTTGATACATTATATATCGTTAACAATAATCTGCTTATTAACAGTGGCAAATAAATAGCCTTTTCTATTGGTGCACGTCATGAATGATTACGTTTGGTAAGCCTTCAAATTGGAAGCACACGCATCCGGCCAGGCACATTTGCTATCCGGCTCTGCAACACGGGATTATCTTGGATTGGGGATTATCGGGTGGCGGGACTAAAAAACGAAAACCGCCTTTTCGGCGGTCTTCTGTTTGAACCGTTTATGAAACAGTTGCTCTGACTGGCACCCCCAAGGGGATTCGAACCCCTGTTACCGCCGTGAGAGGGCGGCGTCCTAGGCCACTAGACCATGGGGGCATTTGGCTGGGGAACTAGGATTTGAACCTAGACAATACGGGTCAGAGCCGTATGTGCTGCCGTTACACCATTCCCCAATGCTTTTGTATCCCTCGCGACATTGTCGCGTTTTGGCGCGGGTCTCCGCACCCCATAAAGAGGATCCCAGGGTGCCGTCCGCCCCTTTTTAATACCCGCCTCTCGGCAGGTGGGTGTCCCGCGGCCCGCTTCCCCCTTCCCTTAGCATGAGCAAGGGCCTGAAGTACTGAGGGTCCGACAGCGGACTCCCTTGTTTTAATTGTGGGATTAAAACAAGGACGTAACGAACACCACAGGATTGTGGTGGGGTTAATTGGGCTCGAACCAACGACCTCTACGATGTCAACGTAGCGCTCTGACCAGCTGAGCTATAACCCCGCGTCGAGGGTACATTTCTATATTATACATATTAAATTTTGAATTTCAATACTTGATTTTTGGTTTTATCGCAGCGATAAAATGATCAGTTGCATTTTTACGCTCCGTTTCATGTTTATTATAACGCACATCCGCGCTGCTGTCTCATGGCATCTTCTGGTGTATGCCATATTTGGCTCGTCGTTCTCCATTCGATTATTGGATCACCCATTTCCTTGAATGGGTGCCCATCATGAAATTCTCCTTCAATTTTCGATTTTTTATTTCCCGCCCCTTGGTTATGCTATACTAAATACGCATCATCGTGATATAAGGCAGGCTGAAATATGAAATATCCGCGTCAGGGTCCGCAGGTCCATAAGCTTTTCCTTCTCTATGCCTTGCGTGCGCTCCACCCGCTGCCGCTCACCTTCACACAGCTCGAGCGCATCGCGGTGGGTTCGGACCATATGGACTATTTCTCCCTGAAGCAGGCGCTATCCGCCCTTTTGGAGGATGGCCTGGTCCGTTCGCAGGCGTCCCTCGCCGGCGATGCGCACCTCATCACAGATGAAGGCGGCTCCCTCCTGGCCCAGTTCCAAAAGGAGATACCCGCATCCATGCGCGGCTGGATCGACCGCTTTGCGCGGGACAATAGGGAGAGCCTCGTCCGTTCCAGCCATTACATCGCCGATTACAGCAAGATCGCCGAAGGCCAGTACATGGTCTGCTGCCGGGCCGTGGAGGGCGGCCTGCACCTGATGGAGATCAATATAAATGTCGCCACCCGCGAACAGGCCGAGATCGTCTGCGCCAAATGGGTGGAGCACGCCCCCGCCGTCTACGCCGCCATCATGGAGAAACTGACGTGATCGATCATCGTTGCATATCGTGTCGTTTCACCATGCTTTGGTCATGAGCCGCACGCCTTTCAGTGTGCCGCACATCGGGCACATCCACACGGTGTAGTCGCCTGTGAGCCCCACTCCCGGCGTCTTTACAAAACGTTTCTTTTCCTGTGGGTCGATGCATACGTAGAATTTGCTGCCGGGGTTCTCCAGGTCGTAATGGTTTGAGTGGCCGCAGAGGCATTTGATTTCAGTGATAGCCATCCGGATCATCCTCTCATAGTGTATTTATATAACCCGTACCCACATTATGTTTGGATACGTTATTATATGAACCCCGCAGCCCATCTTCGCATGGCTCCCCTGTTGGCGGGCTGGTGCCAAAGCGACCTTTTGTCGCTGGCGCCTGTGGGGTTTTCTCCACAAGGCACACTGTAATAGTGCTCAGCTTTCAATTGCCATTTCAATTCGATTGACGCCGTATGCGGCTTGAGGGAGTTCCCCTGGAGGGCCCACCGTAACTATTGACTTTTACGATCAACTGTCAACTCTTCAACTCTCAGCTTTCAACCCCCCCGCAGGGTAATTTTCAATTCTCAATTATCAATTTGCCCCCGCAGGGCGTTCCCTAATTCTCAATTCTCCATTTTCAATTCTCAATTATCAACTTGCCCCCGCAGGACGTTCCCTAATTCTCAATTCTCCATTTTCAATTCTCAATTATCAACTTGCCCCCGCAGGACGTCCCTAATTCTCAATTCTCCATTTTCAATTCTCAATTATCAACTTGCCCCCGCAGGCCGTCCCCTAACTCTCAACTCTCAACTCTCAACTTTCAACTCTCAACTAATCAACAATGGTCAGCCCTCTCGGCTCCCGTCCCGTCTTGATATGCCCCGCGTGCTTCCCTTTGAAGGTGATGGCCTCCACGCAGTCCTCTTCCATGTTGGAGCATAGGATCAGCCCCTCGTCCCCGCATATCTCGATATCGTCGATCATCCCGCTGCAGGGGAAATAGCCCTCCATCTCCATCGATGTGCAGTCCATGATGAAGATGCCGCCCGTATCCGCCACCGCCGCCTTCTTTCCGTGGTCGAAAAAGCGGATCACCCCGGGCATGATGCCCGCATCCAGCCGTTTGATGAGGTTGCCCTCCGGGTCGAAAAAGCTCACACAGCCGCTTTCCCCCTCAAAGGAGCATTGGTTCGAGCAGCACACCCTGCCGGTATCGCGGGAATAGGCCGCGTAATAACATGGCCCCTGGGGGTTCAGGATCACAGGTTCCCCGTTTGCCTCGGTCTTGATGATCGCGGCGTTGGCGCTCACCACGTTTGCCACGATCAGGCTGTGGTCATACGTGCTGATGCTGTTGGGGAATCCCCCGCATGGCATGCACCCCACCGAACTGAAACTTTTGATATCCACCTTCCAGATGCAGTCGCATTCCCCGCAGCACACATACAGGTACCCCTCCGAGACGCAGATGTCTGTGGGATATTTGCCCACCATCGTGCTCCCCGTCTGCTTCCCGCGCGTGTCGGCCTTGATGATGGCATTGGCAAAGGAGGCGCATACATACAGCAGCCCTCCTTCAAATACCATGCGGCGCAGCCCCAGGGGTTTTGTCCCGTTGGATAGTGGGAACCGGTATAGCTCCTTCATCGTTTCAGTGCACAGTACCGAAATGGTATCCTCTCCGCTGTTGGCTGCAAGGATCAGTGCCATGCCGTTTTCCCGCCCTCATTCACTTCGCTGCGTTCTGTTCACAAACGCTCCGCCCGGGATGGTTCCGTTCGCAACGGTTCCGTCCGCAGACGGTTATTCTCTGCTGTCATTATATTGATGCAGGGATATAAGGGTGAGAGTATTTATCATGTTATATGCATGCTTTCATACTCGGCGAGCGCGAAGGGCACCGGCCAATAACCTACGTTCAAAGTCTCCCTTGCCTAAAGGGAGGTGGCAGCCGTCAGGCTGACGGAGGGATTCGTCGCTAGGTGTCTATATGCAGGTCCGAAAATTCCATCGCCACCTTTTTGCCGATGCCGATCCCTTCCATCTGCGGCAGCTTGGCCAGCTTCTCGCCGTTGAGGATGGGCAGTTCAATGAAAAATTCGCTTCCCTTCCCCGCCTTGCTGCTGAACCAGATCTTCCCCTGCATCAGTTCGATGAGCGCCTTGGTCAGGGAGAGGCCGATGCCCGTACCTTCGGTATTTCGGGTCAATGAAGTGTTCACCTGGCGGAACCGGTCAAAGATCACGTTTTTCTTCTCCTCCGGGATCCCCTCCCCGTCGTCCCTCACGGAGATCTGCACCCGGCTTTTGGTCTCCTTCAGCCCCACCCGGATATGCCCGCCCCGCTGCGTGTGCTTGATGGCGTTGGAGAGCAGGTTCAGCATCACCCGCTCCATCTTTTCGATGTCCATCGGGATGTAGAGGCTGGCCAGCCTGCTTTTGAATTCGATCTCGATGCCCGTCTTCCTCGCATAGTCCCTTACGGAATCTACCAGCTGCGATATGGCCTCCACCATGTCCGCAGGCTGGTAGTATGCCTTCATGTACCCGGCGTCGATTTTGGTGACGTCCAGCAGGTTCCCCACCAGCCGGTTCAGCCTGTAGGAATTCTGCGTAGCCGCGCCGATGAATTCCTTCAGTTTGGCCGGCTCATCCAGGTACAGGTTCATCAGCTCCAGTTGGATGAGGATCACCGAAAGCGGCGTCTTGAATTCATGGGATATGTTGGTGAAAAATTCCGTGACGAGCCGGTTTTTTTCATCTAGTTCGCTGGCGTGCCGTTTCAGCTTGATCTCCATTTCCTTGCGCCCCGTCACATCCATATGCGTACCCAGGTATTTGGTGGGCTTTCCTGTCCGGTTGTAGATGATCTTGGCCTGCCCAAGTATCCAGATGAAATGCCCGTCCGCCGTTTTCGCGCGGAATTCCACTTTGATCCGCTGGGCTTTCCCGTCGCATGCGTCCTGGTAAGCCTTATGCACATATCCGGCGTCGTCGGGGTGGATCAGTGCATCGAATGCAGCGGTTGCTTCCTTCGGGGACAGGCCCTCCATACCCAGCCGCTTCATCCATTCGTGGGAGTAGTAGGTCTCCCCCTTCTCCAGGTCCTGGATGAATGTGCCTTCCGATGAACCGTCGATGATCTCCAGGTATTCCTGTTCTTTTCTTTCCAGCTCGTTGGTATATCGTTTGAGTTCTCTCTCCATTATCTTGCTCTCGGTGATGTCCTGCGCCAGGATGGCGATATCCCCGTTCATCCGGACAACAACGCAACGGAGCCAGGTCGGTTTGGTCATGCTTTCCGAACCATATTCAGCCTCGAAGATGCGGGGTTCCCCCGTTCCCGCGGTGTGAATGTAGGCTTCAAGGAATGGCGTGCCGCGATGGCCGGGGAAAAGCTCTAGCAGCCTTTGCCCGATCACAGCCTTTGGATCGGTGCCGTTTATCCTCGCGACGGCGTCGTTCTCATAGATGCAGGTGAAATCGGTGATCTGCCCATTTCCGTCGCGCACGGGCCGCAGGATGGTGAATCCGTCCGGTGAGATTTCCTGCGCCACGCGGAACTTCTCCTCACTTTTCCGTAGTGCCTCTTCCAACTTCTTGCTTTCGGTGATATCGATGGAAGAGCCGACGAAGCGGTCTTCGCCAAACGGCTGACCCGTATTGTGGAGCCAGCGGTACTGGCCGTCGGCGCGGCGGAAACGGCATTCATATATGTACGACTCACCACGGTCAAATGCGCCCTGATAAGCTGTGATGCAACTTGCCGCATCCTCCGGGTGAAGGAACCCTGCCCATCCCATTCCGCGGATTGCGTCGAAATCAACGCCGAAGAAATCGAGGTAGTGCCTGTTGGTGAAGACGACCCCCTGGACATCGGTCTCCCAGATAAGCACCGGAGCAGCATCCGCCATCGTGCGAAACCTTTCGTCGGCCTCATGCAGCGCTTCCACGGCACGCGCTCGCTCTATGCGCGGGAAAACGCGGTCCGCTATTTCCTGCACCAGCCGGATTTCGTCCGTTCGCCAATCGCGCGGTTCCCTGCTCGTTACGGTGATGTTCGCTGTCCAGCGTCCTTCCCGCTGAAAGGGTACTGTTACGAACGCGCCGAGTTGCAGTTTGGCGTAAGCCT
This sequence comes from Bacillota bacterium, assembly GCA_023454175.1. Taxonomy (GTDB): domain Bacteria; phylum Bacillota; class Clostridia; order Christensenellales; family JAEXRW01; genus JAEXRW01. The sequence continues at coordinate 160,265 of JAEXRW010000041.1, forward strand.
CCGCGTCCGCGCGTTCGTCATGCGCGGTGTCGCCGACGATGACCGCTTCTCCGGCGCGGCCGGCGCGGCGAAATTCTTCACCAAAATAATCCGCCAGCCGGAATGTTTGCTTGAGGCTCGGAACGTCTGCGGAATTCCAGCCATGATGGATGGTGGCTTCGTTTTTGGCTTCGTCGACGTCAGCAAAGATGCAGGCTGATGCTTGCAGGTATTTGCCCAGCCGCTCGCCAACGGTTTGCATAATGTCATCCGGCGCGGTCAGCACGGATAAGTCCTTGCCTATTTCGTCTAGAATGGTAGCGTTCATCTCACGGCGTTTGCGCTGGGTTATATCGATAAACTGCTCCCCTACAAGCCCGTTGGGGTAGGAGAAAACGTTCACCTGGTACCAGCGGTCGGTGTCGTGGTTATAGTCTTCATAGTGCATCGGCTTTCCGCTTTTTACTACTTGATCAAACACATCAAACCAATGTTGCTCCATCTCCGGAAATATATCCTTCAGTATTTTACCTTTAAAGTCGGCTATTCTGAGCCCGGTCTCCTTCTCAAAGGCGGGGGTGATCTGCATGTAACGCAGATCGGCCACCCTTCCATTCTCATCGAACAGGGGTTCAAATACCACTAAGCCGTACTCGGCGTTTTCGAAGAGCGCCCGGTAGTTCTCCTCGCTCTCGCGCAACGCCGTCTCGACGCAGGCCCTCTCAACCGCAGCCCAAGTTCGTTCCGCGACTTCTACCGCCAGTTCCGCTTCCGTGTCTGTCCATTCGCGGGGGGTGCTCTGCACTATACAAAGAATACCGGTAAGTTTCCCGTTTTTTAGCACCGGCACGTCGAGATATGAAATCACCTTAAGCTGGATGCATAGCCGCCGGAGTTCCTCGTCAACCATGTCCGTTGTCTTTACGTCTGTGACAGTAAAGGGCTTGCCGGACTCCAGAAGGGATTTATGTATGGGAAGGCTCGCCAGCGGATACACCCCGGCAACTGACGGCAAATCGCCGCACGAGGCGTCCTGCCGTATAATTGCGTTATCATTTATAACTTCACAATAGTAGCATCTGTCCGATTTTAAGTAGTCCATGGCCACACGGGTAACGGCGGTATGGATATCGGTCGGGTCAGATAATGGACGCAACGCGTCGCTCAGCTTGAGCAGGAAAGCCTGCCTCTCTTCGCTCGCCCGCAGCGCTTTGACCAGCCCCATTGCCTTTTTTTCAGATTCTTCTGCCCTTGCCCGTGTCACCGCCTCCCAGGTACGTTCCGCTGTCAGCTCTATTAGTGATATTTCCGTAGAAGTCCAGTGCTTTGGTTTATTATGGTGCGCACCAAAAGCCGCCACCCATTTGCCGCCCTTTATCAAACCCAGACTCATGTTTGCTGCTGTCTGTATTGGATGAAAGGCGTTGCGCTCCTCTTCAGATAACCGATCGTCGGTGGATACATCATCGATGATTACAGGCAGCCCAGACTTATAGTGATCGACCGTAAATTGGCCGAAGTCCGCTGCATTCAGGGTGCACGCTAACGAAGGTACCCCGTTTACATAATCGCGGCTGATCACGCACACTTTTTCATCGATTATATCCCCATACAAAACACGGCTTACACCAATATGTTCGCCGAGCACCCGGCAGGCAGTAAATTGTATTTGCACGGGGTCTTCAATTGTTTTGAGCGCATCATCCAGTTTAAGTTGGAATGCCCGGCTCTCCCGCAGCGATCCTTCTTCCATTATCTTCTCGATCACATCCGCAGCCTGGTGCGACAGTAAGTCTATTACTCGTAGTTCTTGTTCATCAAACTTATGCGGCGATTTATAATGCGTAGATATAATCCCGAGCAGGTCACCCGCCGCGCTGAAAATGGGAGTCGACTGAACGCATATAAGGCCCTCGCCTTTCATAAACCGGCGGTCCTCATCCCCGAATATTGGGCTGTGGGGCATGTCTTCTTCAATTATTCTAGACTTGTCCTCCATAGCCTTTAAGCATACTGTCCTGTCCCCGAATATCCTTTTATAGCGCCGGATAAACTCTTCGCTGTATCCTTTATGCGATACTATCTCCAGCGTTTTTCCGTCATCTGATACCATCTGCATGTTGCCGCAATCCGCCCCCGTGAGAGATATCACGGCCTCTAAAATGTACTTATATACTGTGTCCGTGTCTGCATCTTTTATAAATCGGGAGCTTATGCCGTACAAAGTATTAAGGATATTTACTTCAGCAGCAAGGTCTACATTTAATTTTGCAAGCTGCTCCTCACTTTCCCGCAGCGTCTCCTCGGCCCGCTTGCGCTTGGTGATGTCCCGGAAAAAGGATACATTACCGCTTAAGTTACCCATTTTATCTCTGAGTACTTGCGCTTGGACATGGGTATATATCTCCCGCCCATCCTTGTGGTGATAGATTACTTCTCCTTCATAGAAATCATCCCGGAGCATCTTTTCGATTGCTTCGCTTCTGGACGAATCGGGAACCACAGTACGGAAGATACCCGCGGAGTGCTTGCCGATCACCTCTTCCGCTTTCCATCCGAATAGCTGTTCAGCCGTTTTACTCCAATATGTGATATTATAATTTTCGTCGGATGCAGTAATTGCATCGTGTACGCCGGAGAGCAGGCGCGCCTGGTAGGCCAGTTCCTCCTCAGCCTTCTTGCGCTCGGTAATGTCATGGTAAGTACAAATCACCCTGAAAACGTTGCCATCTTCCTTCAACAATGGCTCGGTGCTAACCAGCATCCACGTAATCTTCTCCGCCCCGGGATTTTGTACACCGACCAGTTCGTCCCTCACCGGCTTACCGGTTCTCAGCGCCTTCCCGACCAGGTACTCATCAGAGGACAGCAATCTGGAGTCCCGCCCGTAAATATTCCACCGGGTCCAATCCTGGCTATTCACATTATGGATATCCGATTCTCTAGTGAGTCCATACATCTGCATAAACGCTGGATTGACCACCAGAAACTTACCCGTCTTATCGACCAGCGCGACACCGGATTTAACGTTCTGGATAAGCACCCGAAACAGATCTTCGCTCTCCCGCAGCGCCTCCTCCATCTTCTTGCGCTCGGTGATGTCTATCCCGGCGCCGAGCATGTATCTTTGCCCACCGATCATGATTAGGTTAAAGCTGAAGCTTCCGACACATTTTTTTCCTGACCGTGTGGCATATTCAAGCTCCCATGCGTGCACCGAGCCGTTCTTCAGGACCTCCGAGAACATGCGTACCCGGCCTTCGGTGTCGAGCGAGATCTCCAGTTCATCCGGTGTCTTTCCCATGGCCTCCCCACTGTTCAGTTCGAACATCCGCTCATAGGCTGCATTTACCTGCTCAATGGTGAGCTCCGGATACCTCATGAGGCATATTGCATAAGGCGCGAGGGTATTGACCTTCATGTACCGCTCTTCGCTCTCCCGCAGCGCCTCCTCGGCCTGTATCAGTCTTGTGGCGTCTATTCCGATCCCGCCTACGTATTTCCGGTTATTCGAATCTGTAAAGGGGAATTTGTAATTTAACCAGCAATATCTCCTTCCTTCCATGTCTGTCGAGTCTTCCATTAACTGGTGCGTTCGTCCGGAATTTAATACATCAGCATCATTGGCCCTGAACATTTCAGCACTTTCTTTTGGCCAGAAATCGAAATCGGTCTTTCCATGCCAATTGCCGGAGGGAATGAAACTCTTTTCATATGTTTTGTTCAGGTAAACATACCTGCCCTCTTCGTCTTTCAAAAAGACCAGGGAAGGGTTATGGTCCATCAGCGCGATCAAACGTTCCTTGGCTTCCTCGGCCTGCTTGCGTACAGTGATATCTGTTGTTACTGCAAATACCTTTAGAGCGTTTCCCCGTTCGTCGTATACGATCTTGCCCCTGTTCTGCGTCCAGATGTAACCCGCATCCACCGTTTTGATCCGGTACTCCAGGTCAAACCGGGGCATCTTCCTGTCCATGGCATAATAAACGGTATTCTCATAGCTCTGGTCATCAGGGTGAGCCAGGGTGCGTGTAAAGGCAAGGCGGTCTTCCTCGGGTACCAGGTCCAGGCCTAAGCGTTTGCTCCATTTTTCCGAGCACTGTATGGTACCGGCCGCCAGGTCCACGATCCAACTCCCTTCGCAGGAGCCGTCCAGTATTTGAAGGTTTTCTTCCTCTTTCTTCTGCAACTCGATGGACTTGTGTTCCAGTTCCTCCTCCATCTTCTTCCGCTCGGTGATGTCATGGGCTATTGCGGTGGCTCCCATCGGCATTCCGTATTCATCCACTGTGAAGTGGACGTCCAAAAGGGCGTATTTTATCCTTCCGTCCTTGGTCCTTACCGTATAGTCGATAATCGGGTCAGGTTTTTTTCCATTCAGCCATTGCCGGATTCTCTCCTGGAATACCATCGTGCTCTTTTCATCCAGGAGCTGGGAGGCGTCCATCGAGAGGAATTCTTCCCTGCTGTATCCCGTCAGATGGCACATTACGTCGTTTACCGAGGTGAACCGCTTCGTGCGGAAGTCTATTTCATAGATGCCCGCTGGGGCGTGTTTCACCAGTTCCCTGTATTTCGCCTCGCTCTCCCCGAGCGCCTCCTGCATCCTCTTTTGTTCCGTGATATCGCGGAAAAGCACGGCCACCTTCCTGCTGTCTCCATTGCCCACTTTGAAGGCGCTGACGTCATACCATTTGTTCAGCGTTCGGGATTCATCTTCCGTACGGGCGGGTATCCCCGTCATTGCCACTGCGCCGTAGAATTCCAGCCAGTTCGCCTCCGGCTTGCCGAATACCTCGCTTGCCAGATGGCCCGCCGCATCCGGCAGGCCGCCCTGCCTGTTGAATGCCAGGTTGGTCTCGAGGTAGCGCCAGTCGATAGGCTTTCCGTTATCATCAAACAGCACGTCGATGACGCAGAATCCATCATCCATGGATTGGAAAAGCGCCTGGTAGCTCACATCGGTGTCTTTCCGTTCCGTCATGGGGTCATCCACACTGGTTATCATCTTTTGCTTCCTCCCGCTTGAAGGTGCATGGCAAGCGGCTCCGCATGTCTTGGTGGTGTAGTTGTAAGAACGCAGGATTCGTATGTATGATGGGTTTGTTTGTAGTGTAATTGGAATGCCTCAATGCTATTATATCGGCATTTCCGCCATAAAACGAAGGCTATTTTTGTCGAATCCTGTTGCTTTGATATGTATGCGGGTCGAAATGAGTTTCACCATTCAAAAGGGAAAGACGTGGGTTTCCACGCTCTGTTTCGTTCGATAATACTTGCTGCCTGTCCAGTCACCGTTGTTCAAAGCGATTCAGTACTTTTGCGTAACGCCTTTCTTCTCAGCAGTTCTATCTTTACATTCTTCCCACTAGTTATTTAGCAGTGTAAAAAAGAAAGAGGTGTGGAACGTGGGGGATGTGTCCAAATTTCAATTGGAAAAGCTTCAGGGCGGCAGTGCTATCCGGGTGCGCGCCCATGGTCATTCCATGAGCGGCAGGATCGAAGACGGCAGCCTGGTGGAGATCCGGCCGCTGCTGCAGGATGAGGAGGTCGTGCCGGGGGATATCGTGCTTTGCAGGCTCCGGGGCAATGAGATCCTGCACCTGGTCAAAGCCGTCCGCGGTTCGGACCAGTACCTCATCGCCAACAACCACGGGCACGTCAACGGCTGGGTCAGCCGCGGGGCCATCCACGGGAAGTTTGCAGGCGTGGTGGATGAGCCGTAATGCCCCGTTAAATAGAAATGACTAGAAAATCTGCTCGATATCATATTTTTGCATGCCCCTGTCTTGGCCCCATCGGATGAGGGGTCTGTCACCAGGCGACAAATGGGCCGCGGCACTATGGAGTCGCATGGTGACTGGGGGAGCGATATGTTGAATTCGACCCGTGCCGATTTCATCATCTGCTGGTGCCAGCAGGCATGTTGTGCGCAAATAATAGAGTCTGATAAAAAGGCCGGCTTTTTGGAGCCAAAAGAGGCCATTTTATATAATAGAGTTTGCTAATTCTTAAAACGTTATCTGAATCTCTTCCCAAAATGAAATAATAGAGTTTGATAAAAATGAATATGACCTTTCGCCGGCACGGAACGATGCATTTTCGGCTAATCTAACATTGGATGTTAGATTAGCCGAAATTTAATAGTGGTAATAGCATCCATATCCATGTGCTCTTCTTGCTATGCTGATTCAGTAGAGTATAATAATAGTACACATATCGACGATTCAACATATTTCACAAATGAAAAATCTCACCCATTAACAGAGGGAGAGGAAAATTAGTCCTTTTCCCTTTTTTATTATCCATACAGCTTTGACTCTGTTTTCTACAATTCTTTTTGCGTATCCAATCAAGGTGTATACAAAAAGGAGGCGATTCAAATTAAAAAGATTAAAAATCGGGGAAATTGATAAGTGGAAAAAGGTCACCAATGCAAATGAAAGACGGCAAGAACAGAAAAGCAAAATTAGGGAAGCATTCGCTAACGCGCCGGAAGTGGAGTTTATACCAGCAAAGATAAAAGCAGAATCCGAAACCTCAAGAAAACTACGTGTTGCTGCCTATTGCCGAGTGAGTACATATGAAGATGCGCAAGCTGGTAGCTACGAACTACAAGTTCAACATTATCGGGAAATGATTGAAAGCAAATCCGATTGGGAACTGGTAGAGATATATGCAGATGAAGGCGTATCAGGTACGTCGATGAAAAAGCGCATCAATTTTTTACGTATGATAGATGATTGCTGCAAGGGAAAAATCGACCTCATCATGACAAAAAGCGTTAGCCGCTTTGCAAGGAATACAAGAGATTGCCTGGATGTCATTCGAAGGCTGAAAGCACTTGACCCTCCTGTGGGCGTAATCTTTGAAATCGAGAGCCTAAATACAATCGAAAGCAAAAATGAATTTACACTTGGTGTTATGAGTTTAGTTGCACAGGGGGAGTCCGAACAGAAAAGTGCCGCAATCATCTGGTCAGTAATAGAACGGTTTAAAAAAGGTATCCCCATATTATCAACCCACAATCTCTTGGGGTATGATAAAGACCACTTTGGGAAGATGGTCATCGTAGAAGAAGAAGCCGAGGTAATCAAATATATCTATGCCTGCTATATGGATGGTCAGACTGCAAGTGAAATTGCCTTATCATTGATGCAAGCACGCGTTCCGACAATAAGGGGCGGTGAAAAGTGGTCCGGTAGTAGCGTTCTAAATATACTACGCAACGAGAAATACTGCGGTGATGTGTTGATGCAGAAAACCTTTACAGTAGACTGCTTCTCTCACAAAACAGTAAAAAACACAGGTCAAAGACCACAGTATCGTTTGCGAAACCACCATCCTGCGATAATCTCTCGTGATGATTGGCTTAAAGTCCAGGAGGAATTACAGCATAGACGTTGTCGCTCCAAGAAAGAAAAAAAGCCAATAGAAAAGAAGCTCTACATCACACGAATAAAAAGCGGTGGGCTAAAAGGCTTTTTCTTAATCAATCCCAAATGGAACCGGCTGGAAATAGATGAGTTTTTGAAGAAGACTATTATAAATAACTTTAGGAGTAGTGTGAAGCATGGATTTTAGTAAATATGCATTTGAGGTCATCGATGTATCTGTTAGAGGTACTCCGGAGATGTATGTAAACATCAATGGGATAACTATTTCAAAAAAAGCTATTGAAGACATGTCATATCCTACATATGTTCGTCCGCTTATCGATACTACGCATAAGGCTTTTGCGCTTCAGACGTGTAAACAGACAGACGAACGAGCAATGAAGTTCTCAAAAGCCCGGGGAGAGCAAGATTCTGGCATTAACTTATCTGCCACAGCCGTTATGCGTACAATCCGAACCCTTATGAGGGATTCCTGGCACGATAATAAACGATACCGTATCGCAGGTATCTACTATCCCGACGCAAAGGCAATGGTATATGATTTGAGCTCTGCTGAGGAACTCCCTCCCATAAGACCGTTAAAGAAAAAGTAAGGAGTCTCATAATGGAAAAGGTCGGCTGCAAAGCCGATTTTTTCATCGGAAAATTTGCCAAACTATAGCCTAATTCCGTAATGAGCTTACTCTTCAAGCCCCCTCAGATAATCTGCTTGCCTTAAATAACTCATCAAATTGAACTTTTACTCAGATGTATTTTTAACGTCTACCTTTCTTCCTCTAATTCATTTTTCTTTTGTCTATATATCTTAAAATCGACTATTGCTCCCGAAGCTACATCCTTGATTAAATGTACTCCAGGCTTGGACTTTTTTTGAACTTCGCTTATATCGGGTCCGTCCAGTTTCCTTTCTGAAGTAGCTGGAATTGAGTTATGCAATTCGATATCTATTGGCACAGTGTCAATTTCAAATTTCTTCCCTTGTTCCAAATCAGGCCTCATATGCCGATTTTTCTTTTCCTTACGATTCTTTTTATCCTCATCCATTGCTACACTCTCCAACTCTAAGTTTGTCTTCGATGGTTCTTTTCCCCGAAATCAACAAAATTTATTCAAGCATTTTTAGATTAATTTTTAATTGTGTAACAAAAGCTATATATCCAAAACAGGCCATATAAGGGCACTTTGAAATAGTTGCATATAGGTGTTGCATAATATTTGGCTTTATGTGTAATTTCATAATATTTATTTGATTCTACAAATGTTTTATTAAGTCAGTGATAATCTTCAAAAAGTGTTTAAAAGGGCTGATTAACCCAATGTCACTCCTTAAAAGAGCTCAGTATCTCTAAAGCTATGTGACAATTACACAACAAGTCCGTTTCGGCACGTGAAAGATAAATTTGACTTTATAAGCTTGCTGATATGCCAATAAAATATTTATTGTTGAAAGGCACACGAGAACACCCGTTCGTATTATAATAAGGGAGCAATGTTGAACGGAGTGTGTTGAGGGAGTGGACCGAGCAATACTTCACTCTGACTTGAACAGCTTTTATGCCTCAGTGGAATGCCTATACCATCCTGAACTCGCCGGCCTACCCGTGGCTGTAGGGGGCGATGTAGAACAGCGTCACGGTATTATCCTTGCGAAAAATAACCTTGCAAAGAAGGTTGGGATACAGACAGGGGAAGCGATATGGCAAGCGAAGCAGAAGTGCTCCAAACTGGTTGTTTTGCCCCCGACATTTGGTCTATACCTGCGTTTTTCCCGCAGCGTACGGGAGATTTACTCCCGATACACCCCTTATATTGAGGCCTTTGGTATTGATGAATGTTGGCTTGACGTGACCTCAAACGTTCGGATGGGACAGCCGGCAGAGGAAATCGCCAATGAAATCAGAACCGCTATCAAGGAAGAACTGGGGATTACCGTCTCTATAGGTGTGTCCTGGAACAAGATATTTGCCAAACTCGGGAGTGACCTAAAAAAGCCTGATGCTATAACAGTGATAACAAAGGAGAATTTTCACGAGAAAGTATGGCCATTGCCAGCAAATGAGCTGTTATACGTGGGAAGGTCAACCTGGCGGAAGTTTCAGAACTGGAACATCCTGACCATCGGGAAACTCGCCCGAACACCGGTAGATGAAATGCGGGAATTGCTTGGTAAATGGGGTGAGACCCTACATATGTTTGCCAATGGGTGGGACCCTTCGCCGGTCAATGTCATGGACTATGAGGAAGAGGTGAAGGGGGTGGGAAACAGTATTACTACCCCTCGGGATATCGTAAATGAGCAGGACGCACGCCAGGTATTTTATGCTCTATCCGAGTCTGTAGCTGAACGGATGCGTAATAAGGGGCTATCGGGAACAACCATCGCTATTTGGATTAGGGATGTGGACCTGGGTTCTTTTACCCGGCAGCGAGTAATAAAGCGGCCGACATGCCTGGCATCAGATATTGCCGCCAATGCCATCGATATTTTTCAACACAATTGGTTCTGGGATAAGCCGCTACGTTCGCTGGGGGTCCGTGTAACGGGACTTTTGTACGAGAAGGATGGACGGCAGTTGTCTCTTATGATTGGGCAGGAAGAGAAGCAGGAAGCACTCGAAAGGAGTATTGATGATATCCGTAAGAGGTTCGGCCACGGGGTAATAAAACGGGCCCTCATGTTGAATGATTCGGCTCTTGACCCTGATACAAATGCACCAAATTCGCCCAACCGTCTTGCTTTTATGAAGAAGTGAACATCAGATATGTTCACCGAAATTAACTCCATAAAATCATAGAATGGGATTCCCCAAGGAATCCCATTCTATTTGCTGATTTTTCTGTTGTCTGCCAACTTGCTGGCCCTTGACGTCCAGCTTGAATATCGGGTTTTTCTGTTGCCCGCCAACTTGCTGGTCCGGCTATGGCAGCCCATCCAGCCTGTCTATCAGATTCATAAGGTGTCAGCTCACCTGATAGGCAACGAGTCTATCGGTAATATGATTATACACTTATAGATAAGCTATTCACAGGGTAATTTTTATCTTCTTTTTAAGCAACACAATAAAATATAGGAAATTGCATCCCCTGCAACTGTCGCTTTTAATTAATAAATTCGAAACAGGAGTTGAAAAGCTAAGTTGATATAATTATTTCTAAACTCATACTAAAAGACCATAGCTTTATTAATGCCGCTAACTCGTATTTAGCAATCATCGACATTATCTCTTCTGGGTGATGCAGCAAATCACCACTCGGTTTAATCACAATTCTTTGCTTAATTGGAATCTCTCCTGAAATAGCACGTTCAACTATTCTCCATTCCGGAAGATTTTGTGTTTCATTTGCAAGCTCAACCCATCTCCTTCTCAGTTCGGGTAAAGCTCCACTCAATTGAATATCCGTTAACTGAGTAGCAGAACTACGAACTTGCGCAGAAAGTGTCCGCATTGTCGTATTAAATGAGTCTTTGATATGGTATAAACAAAGAGTTTCGTTTTCATAACGGATTACATCGCACATCTCGATATTGTCGAGTGGCCTTTTTTTATGTAGACTGCAACATTGAAGATTATGTACAATCTGTCCAATATACTCGTCTTCAGTAGTATTCCCCCAATGCGGGAGGTCTGTTTGAATAATCCTCCCGCGAATAAGACCAGGTAATTCATTGTTCAATCTTTGCTTCAAACCATCGTAGACGCGATACCATACCCCATCGAGAATAATAAGAGCTTGGTGAGTCTCTTCATCCCATATTTCTCCATGGATATGTTCAAATAGCTTACCTCTTGTAAGTTCGATTGGCAAATCATCACCATGTTGTTCGGATGAGGTAAGTAATGCACGTTTAATTCCTTCAATAATTATTTGTCTTTTTTGAAGTGGGTCTTCAATTTCGCAGATATTGCAATAGTCATTGATAAACTCGGATAAATCTTCACAATCCGAAAAATCTGGGTATGATTTATGAAATTGCAAGCCTCCATGAATATCAATGTCAAACCTATTAGCAAGGTTAAATAAATTTATGTCCTGATTGCTAATAAAATAATCAATGTATGGACGCGGGACTACAGTATTTGCCCAATCATATAAAGTTTCAGCAAGCTTATTCTGTGCTCTATTTTTGAGTTTTTTATCTTGGTTTGTTTCTGATAATGGAGAAATGCCTAACCATTCTTCCAGATTGAAATAGGGTTCTTCTGTGTCGATAAAATTCGTAATTTTGTCAAGCAAATCAAGAATTTCCTGTAAACTTAGCTTTCGTCGCAATCTAAAACTATTCTTAAAATTCCCATTTATATGTTTCTTTGTTGTATCAATCTGTAGATTTAGCCTTCTTTGAAGTATCTCAGTCTGAATACGGCCAGCCAAATCTTTGCATACCTTACCAAAATCGATTACTTCCCTTGGCTTAGCATTTCTTCTATAATTTATTGATTGTGCAGCAATAGTTCCTGTAAAACCTCTATTATGGGCTGAAGTGATTGCAGGACTATCTTTGGGAATCAGTCGAATTAAAACCTTTAGTCCAAAATACTGGTCAATATATTTCTGAATCACATGCCACCCTGCACCTGAGCAAAATGCAAACATTTCTTTATGGTTATATGCAAATAATACACAAGATGTATTCCTATTAGCCATGAGTTCAAGCTGTTCAGTAGGTATTTTTTCATCAAGTAATGCTATAATTGGATTCGATGGAGTTGTTCGAGCTTTAATAAGCATTAGTTTATAAGGAAGATTATCAACGTTTTGGAGGACTATAGGGTTATAGTGCAAAGCATCGGGTCTTGGATTATTATTTTGTTCATCCATTATGAAGCTAATTATGGCGTTCAAAAATGTTTCCACATTAACAGTAGTAAGTGTATTGTCACGTTGATTCATCCTTTGAAGCAATGCATCATATTCTGTACGCGTTTGGGCAACTAAATTCTGAGATAATTCACTAAATATCGAGTTTAAATCTATTCTATATATATCGGTTTGAATCTTTTTTGATGGCATAATCAAACCTCCAAACCAATTTATCTAAGAGATAACTAAATAAACATATTCGCCAATATCTGCTTAATCCCTTTGTTATTTTACATAATTCGTCATTTGTTAAGGGTCAGTAAACGATATCACTGGCAAGGGGGTAACGCGAAATTCATGATGTTGGGTATTCTATGCATTTCGGTGGTTGCAGAAATGTATATATGGGAAAAGACATCGGGGTATACGATATATATATGCATACAGCAAATTTCTTTTATTTTTCGATTCTAAACTCTCACTTCATGCCGACCGAATAATGCTGCAACGCTATTTGCAGTTATATTTTCGTCATGCGGAATAAGTGCGTAGCGCCAAGGCTTCCCACTATGTTCAAGGTTATACTCTGTCGCATATTTGCAGTAAACAAGTGCCGCCTCAGTCTTCTTAATTACCTCCTCCGATGTTAAATCACGACGGGCTTTGGTTTCTGTAAGCCATATGGAGTCAGTGGTTTCAACTACAAAATCCGGTTCATAACGACCCTTCTCGGTATTCTGCCGGTCCCAGTATATCCTAAATTGCTCTCTTGCTGGCCGCAGCCATCGAAGAACATCGGTATCATCTTCAAGTAGCATGGCTAACTTCTTTTCAGTATTGGAATCAAACTTGTAATAGGTGTGAAGGGCCTTTTTGAATCCAGTAAATATCTTTTTACGGATTTCCGAAGGCTCAACTGTATCGTAATAATTGTGAATCCTGTCTTTTTCAATTTTTTCATACCAATGTTCTTCAATGGTTGTAAAGGGATATACCTTAGGTTTGTCAAATGGAGGTTCTTCCACATAGAAATGAGATTTCATTTGGGAATAGAGAATATCTACAATATCTTGCCGGTAATAAAGCATAACGTTTTCGACTTGTTTTGCATTAAGGTATGAATTCAAGCGTGAGACTGCTTGGTCAGCTAACTTGAATAATAGGTCCGATTGCATATAATAATCTACTTCCGGCTTATCCATTAAGCCGCTGACGATAAGATTTTGGAGGCTGTCAACATGATATTCTCCCTTTGCTGATATAAATTCAGATTTATTATCCAGAAGGCTTTTAATAAGAATCTGTTCGTCTACAGGCTGCAGATTAAGCTTGCTTATATCCAGGTCAAAGTCATGGAAGCCGCATCTTACTTCCTGCATCCGCCCAACATAAATTCTCGGAATCTCGATGACATTTTCCCTTATCGTCTCTATTACTAAATCGATATACTTATCCAGCCCGCCTTTTTCATACATTTCAGTAAGATTCACAATTCCGCTATATTCCATGGGTAGTTCTCTTTGGACCTTCCGGACAATCTGTTGCTTTATCTCAGGTGTATTGATTTGTTGGACATCGGTCAGGCTTCGGCCAATCTCTTTTACTGCGGAATACGCTATTTGCTTAATCGCATTCTCCAGGTGCTCTGCCGCTCGTTTTTGCTCAGCTTCAGTCCCTTTTTCCGCCTTAGTTACAAGGTCTTGGATGTTCTCTTGTAACGGTTCACCAAATAGTTTTGTCTCAGCTGTAGAGCGGGCAATAAATAATTCCTTTTTAGTAAGCTCAGCATCCTCAATCTCGAATATGTTTTCCTTACGTATAATGCTGTCCGGTTTGTTCGCTTCGTTTACAATTTCCTCAAAACGGTCATGGGATACAATAGTGAGCCGGTCTACCTTTTTTACTCCAGTGCGTTTACCGTAAGGTAGTCTTAATCCTCTGCCTATGGTCTGCTCGCGCAATGTTGTTGAGGCAGCTGCCCGCAAAGGAATTATCGTATAAAGGTTGGTCACATCCCAACCTTCCTTAAGCATATTTACGTGAATTACTATCTCAATTTCGTTATTTGGGTCTTCAAGTGTAAGCAACTTTATGATATTTTCTTCCTTCTCCTCGCCCGTTTGTTTGGAGTCAATCTGCATTACTCTATTCTTATATTGTCCGCCAAAGAATAAATCTGATTGTATAATGCCCATTAACTCCGCCGCGTGTGTAGTATCCCTGGCTACAACCAGTATAAATGGTTTCACAACGTTCGTTTTGTTTTCTGCTGCATAAAGTGCAAGAGCAAGTTTTGTATCCTCATGGATACGTATTCCGTCCTCCAGCTTTAGCGTATCATTCTCCTTCTCTGTGTGCTTCTGAGGGTTATAAGCCCGTCTGGTTGCTACCGCAGGCTCTTTAACAAAGCCATCCCGAAGCGCACGGCCCAAAGGATAATCGTACACTACATTTTTGAACTTCTCTGTGCCTCTTGAAGTTTCAGAAAACGGTGTCGCTGTCAATTCCAGTCCAAGTACCGGGTTGAGTTCATTTAACACAGCCATCCCGCGTTCCGCGCGGTAATGGTGGGATTCATCCATCAGCAACACAAGGTCATCCTGTGCAGCAAGGAAATTAAAGTATGAATCTCCGATATACTCGCAGAGCCGTTTCATCAGTGGTTCACGCCCGCCTTTTGTCTCTGCGTTAATCTTGGAAATATTAAAGATGTTTATCGTACAATCGCTCATGCTAATTTGCCCAGTAATCTGGTCCCGATAATTTTCACCTGTTATAACACGCGGTTTTATCTGAGCAAATGCGCCAATACCTGTAAACACATACTTCGGGTTTAATGGCATGTTAAAATCAGCGATGAGTTTGTTGTAGACCGTCAAGTTAGGCGCCACAATAAAGAAATTCCTTATGCCCTTTACGGTATGCAGATAAGCCACAAAAGCGCCCATTAGTTTGGTTTTACCTACACCTGTTGCAAGAGCGAAAGTGATTGAGGGGAAGCTACGCTCAAAATCAGTACATATAGGGCATATAGAGTGGACCTTTGTGAGGGTGCTCTGCAAGTCAACGTTTTTTTCAAGTTCTAAATACGACAGTAGTTTGTCCAGCAAGGCCAGGCTATCTTCTTGCGGCTTGCGTAGGGACATCACATTGGAAATATACTGGACGTTATATTCCTGAAATCTATTTTGCATTCTCTGCCCCCTATGTCACTTTCCTGCGGTATTACCCCTCGTCAATCGAGTTAATGATATTTAGATTATAGTTTTCCTTCCCGAATTCGCACCTACCAAGCAGTATCTGCGGTATCTTTTTTATAATGATATTTCCGTAACGCTTTACTGTCGGGTCAAATGTGCTGGCACATATTAATAAAGTCTCGTCACTTTTCATCTCTTGTTTCAATGCATCCACATATTCGGCAGTGATATACGCAGTCGTGGTGTATATGAAACTTTTTTCGGTTGAATAACCTTGTTTCCAATATATATCTGGGTCGGGCGAATAGCGAAAACCTTCGTGCTTAGCCATGGCTGCAGCAAGCATATCTGCATTATACCGTCCATCAATGACCCAATGACCATAACTATCTTTTCTTAGCAGGGATGGGGCTAACTCGTAGAAGCGGAAACCACCACCGCCCTTCCAGTTTACAGTCTTAGATATGCCACCCTGTTCGCCATCCACAACAGCCATCAGTCGAGGGAGGCAGTGTGTAAAGCAATGGTCTCCAAGTTCAACGCCTATCCAACGACGGCCAATTTTGTGGGCGGCAGCGGCGGTGGTACCAGAGCCAAGAAACGAGTCAAGAACAAGGTCACCCTCTTCAGTAGTCATCTCGAAAATTCGGTTTACCAATGCTTCAGGCTTTTTGCCATTAGGGAATAGAACACCGCCTTCTTTTGTTAGGTTGTTAATACTTGAAGTAAAATCCCAATATGTACCTTGTAAGTCTTTCTTGTAGAGGACACCATTAATTGTTTCACTGATATCCTTTAGCCATGCAAATAGTCTGCATTTGTCCCCTTTATAAAATTGCTCATACGTTTTTCCTTTATTTCGTCCCGTTTTTGGTATATATTCAATAGAAAGTATATCATCGGATATGGCAAACGCTTCTCGTGCTTGAATAATGCGTGTACGTATTGATGACTGAGCGTCTTTTGCTTCGAAAATTCTATGACCGTATTTATAATAGACTTCTTTCTCTGTTATTCTATCATCCCGCATAATTTGGTTTACAGATTTTACTATGGCGTTTTCCCGAACGAAAATCTTTATTTCGTTTCCGTCACCATCAGCCGTAGAACCAACGTACTTTTTTTTACCTTCATCAATCAACGCCGATGTATAATGCCAGTTTTTCCCACTGTCCCGGTATTGGTCTACATATGTGTACATTTCAGTATAGTCATAAGCACCCGTAAAAAGTGGTAGTTCGTTATAGTTTTTGGCATAAACTAATATGAATTCGCAGTTCTTTTTTAGCCGTTTATCTTCACCACCTCCGGAAGCTCCTGCTGTATTCTTCATATTAACAGATATCATATTTACGAAGTTACCTCTACCAAAAACCTCATCACAAACGACCTTGAGATATGCTTGTTCTTCATCGTTAATCTGAATCCAGATGCTTCCGTCTTCGCTGAGTAAGTTTCGAAGAATGCAAAGTCGTGGCATCATCCGATTAAGCCAACGAGAATGTTCAATATAGTCATCATAATGTTCATTCATTGCATCAATGTTATATGGTGGGTCAATATAGATACATTTTATCTTGCCGGTAAAATCAGTCTCCAAAGCTTTTAGAGCGAGTAGATTGTCCCCGTGAACAAGCATATTACCACTTTCTCTGTCCCCATATCCTTTTTAAGGGTCTTCCAGTAAGATGCGTGGCTCGATAGCTTCCTGTTTTTCTTTACCTATCCAGGTCAGTTCAAGTTTCTGCTTTACCATTTTATAACTCCCCATAAATCGATAACAAAATAACATTTCAATAGAACGTTTCTTATATATGTTACAGTCGCATTATATAATTCTCCACCGTATACCAAATACCATTTCCGTATTTATAGTCTGTGTCAACCTTTTTTCTACCTCATCAATTAATCTTTCCTTCTGCTCATCCACCCTGTCTTGCTCCTCATAAAGATTGTGGCGCAGATTATTCCTGCGTGCTTCAAAGTCCTTTATCTGCGTTTCGATTGCCAATTTATCTGCCAGGATAACCGTCTTCCGGGATTCTGCTTTCAATGTTTTTATATCTATGTCCAGCTGCTTAAGCTGCATCTCCAGGCTTGTTTTTAGGTCGTCCGCCCATTTGTCAAGTTTGCCCATCTCGTCTGAGAAGAAAGTAGTATTTCGTTTTTCGATTTCAGCTTTGATATTCCCTTGCTCGCGGAGAAATTGTCCATAGAGTTTTTCCTCATACTGGAAGGCCATTTCCGCTCCACGCTCTGCAGAAAGCGAGAAGAAGCGCTCGCATAACTCCGAATCAAGTATTACACCTTCGTCAGTAATAGCTGCGAATACAAGGTAATTCTCCGGCTCTACGCCGTTCACAATTATATTATACAAGGCCAGTTCACCCGATTGTCCTTTATATGGTTCCAATATAGAAATCTTTACTGGACTGCCGGTTAGGTCAAAAACAAGTTCCGCAGTAGGAACAGGGACGTTTAAACATTTCTCTATAACAAACTGAGCTACTGGAAGGTGCAAACCATATGGAATAGCTCCATCATTGCCGATTTTACCAAGCTTATATCTGCCGGTACATTGTCCATTGATGTTTGGAGGTGACTCTATGAGTTCAAATGTATATGTTTTATCATCAAAGTCGGCATACGGGGTCAGTGCAAAGACGGATGCTGACCATAGCTCTTTCTCATATCGATTTAAAAGCGCTTGGCTATTAGCCAAACTTATGCGAAGCTTTTCATGCACCTCTTCGTCGAAGTTCTCCAGCAATTTTTGCCTGGTAATCTTCATCATGTCGACGATATGATTCTCCATTTCTTTTTGGAGAGCATCAAAGGCTTTTTCAATTTCATCCAATGTCCTGCAGTTCTGGTAAATGTGATTTATTCGTTTTTCAAAATCTACGCCGGATTCAATAGCGCCAAGGACTTCGTCACTCGCTCCGAATACTCCGCTGAATAGTCTAAATTTTTCATCAAGCAACTGATATACTCGGACATCGGCTGCATTCTTAACGTTGAGGAAGTTTATTACAACGACATCATACTTCTGGCCATATCTATGGCACCGGCCAATTCGTTGTTCTATACGCTGCGGATTCCAAGGCATATCATAATTCACAACAAGTGAACAGAATTGAAGGTTTATACCTTCAGCAGCCGCTTCCGTGGCAAGCATGATATCCGCAGTATCCCTGAAATACTCAACCAGCGCTGCACGCCTGTCAGATGTTAATGAACCGGTTATTGCATTTGTACCTTTATGCTTGTCCACCCAGTCATGGTATATTGACTTTGATTTCTTATCCGTATTTGAACCGTTGAAGAGAACAACATTATAGCCCTTATCCGTCAAAAGGGTATTTACGTACTCCTGTGTTCTACGGGACTCTGTGAATATGACAGCCTTTTTCCTTGCACCGAGTTCTTCCAGTTTTTCAAACCCTTTGCCGAGGGCCAAAAGAAGTGATTCTCCTTTAGCGTTAATTTTTATGGATTTGGCGTGTTCCAGAAAGCTTTTTAAATCAGCAATCTCATTATTTAATGCGGAACTTTCTTCGGGTGAGAGTTGTATTGTTTCTTCAATATCTTCAGTTTCTTCGTCCGATAAATATATCTCCGAAAAGTCCGAATCTGCTATTTCACCCAGTGGGAAATGTCTTGATGCCTGTTTTGCAATCATTTCGAGGCGGGTTATTAGTGTTGACAAAGTATCGGCAATTGCGAAACTTGAAGATGCAAGCAATTTCCGCATTATTAATGTAATTAATTGTCGCTGAGAATTAGGTAATGCGAAAAGATTGCTTCGGGCTAAGTAACTATCTACCATTTTATATAATGCATCTTCGTCATCATAAGGGGTAAATTGCTGGGTAATAGCATTACGTTTTGTGTAATTTATATATTCGGCCACCTGGCGTCGCAGAGAACGCATACATATCGGTTTTAGCCGTTCTCTCAGGTCAAAATAATCGGCCCCGTTGTTATTATCTCCACCTCTTACATATCTGGCCTTGTAGGAACTTATATCACCAAAAACATTCTCATCTATTATGCTGACAAGGCCGAATAATTCCAATAATGAGTTTTGAAGGGGAGTTGCAGTCAGCAATACCTTTTTGAACCCGCTCAATACTTCTTTTATCGCCTTTGCTGTCTTGTTATCCGATTTGTAGACATTTCTTAATCTATGAGCTTCATCAATGACAACCAAATCCCAAGGTACACGAACAATAAAGTCAGATTTAAGTTTTGCGAAATTATATGAAGTGATTACTATCTTATTGCAGTCAAAAGGGTTAAACTTTCCTTTTTTTATTTCATCATTAAATGACTTAGTTTCAAGGATTGTGCTATGCAGAAAGAATTTTTCCAACAACTCTTCAGACCATTGTTTTCTAAGAGATGCAGGTGCAATAATGAGTAATCTTCTTTTACGTTCGGCCCAATTCTGAGAGAGTACCAACCCAGCTTCGATGGTTTTGCCAAGCCCTACTTCATCTGCAAGAATAGCTCCTTTTGAAAAAGGTGATTTGAATGCAAAAAGAGAGGCTTCTATTTGATGTGGCTTCAAATCAACCCTTGAATCAAAGAGCGATGGAATAATCTTTTCAATGTTATCGGCAAATCTACGTTTAGTTATATCCAAAGCAAAGTATCTTGCATGGTATTCAGTAAAATGCATAGTATTCCTCACAAAGTATTGTTCCATCCATATAATGTTAGCTTCCATACTATTTTGCTAAACGCTCTATTAATTTTATATCCCAAATAACCTTACATAATTGTTTATATTGAGCTTGTCGTTCCAGCAAATCTGCCTTATTAAATTTAGCATAGGGCTTGAACTGGACTTTATAGTTGTTGATAAAAGTAATAAATAAAGGATTATTTTCATAACAACGGCTATTTAAGGTTTTAGCTAAGAGATTCTCGCTATAATACTTCTGAACTTTCTCGGAATACTCCATATCTTGAAAACTACGGTTTTTATCTTTGGGTAAAAGCAATAGGCCACCGAATTTGTTCCTAAATGCATCAAATTCCTCCTCAGTTGCAAACTCTTCACTATGGTTTGCTTGCGAATAATCATTTGCCCAAATGTGCTCAATATCATATGGATTCTTTTGCTCTCTATCTACGTAACTATAAAAACTCGAGTTAACTCCACATTCGGATTCTAAATAGTAGGTCATTCTTGCAAGAATATGTCTCATATATCTTGTTGTATACATATTGAGATAAAAGTAATCAATACCTTCAAGATTAATCTCCATTTCTTGAAGATACTTTTGAAGTATATTCATCAGACCCTCAATATTCTTCTGTCTCAACATTTTTGTAATATTAAACACAGTATACTTGATTGATGAATAATCCATTGTCCGAAAATTAAAAACCCTAATAGTAATAAATTGGTCAATAAAGCATGAAACCATTTTAATTTTCGTATTGACTATTTCTTGGCTATCTTCAGGATTGATAGCTGCAAGTATTATTTGATACTGGAAGGTAAACCCTCTATCAGCATTATAAAAAACATATTCGTATTCTTTATGATAAGTTTTTGAATACTCTACGAGTCTATTAAAAATATCTGAATACATTTTGAATTCTTTTAAAATGAATCTTTCGTAATCTTCGCCTTTTTGTAGATTAATGCGGCTTTTATTTTCACGTACCCATTTGTGAAATGTAGTTCCAATAATGTCAAAGTCTTTGTTTTCGGAATCTTTTTTAGCCTCTCTAATAGTCTCAGCATATCGTGCTCTAAGCCAATCCTTTATAAAGTCGGCATCCCCTTCTTTAACGGATTCTTTAAGCTTAAGCACCTGGTGTTTCCAAACGTCATTAGCTTTATTTCTGATATTATCTGCCTCAATTTCTGATAGAAGATATCCTTTTAGCATTTCTGTAGGAGTTAAGCGAAGCCCCCTGTCGTTCATAGTTACAAATACCTTGTGGGCATCTTGTTCAGAATCAGTAGTTATTTTTACAAGATATACATTATCAATTAGCCACTCAATAAAAACTGGTAATGCTTCACTTTTATACTGTTCAGGAAAGATGTCAATAATATCTGTATATCTAAAATAGATATTTTTTACACTTTCAGAGTGTTCCCCATTTAATTCATATTCTCCTTTTTCAAATAACGATATTAAGCACTCAGTTCGTTCAGGAACATTAATACTAAAGGTTTTTTCTCCATACATCTCCGAAAAAATTAAACTATCAACATTTAATTTGTTAGGTTTATTAGATTGTAGATGGTTAAGATAAATAAGTAACAAAGTAAGGGTCGTAAGCCTTTGCTGACCATCTATAATCTCATTATCACTTGTAAGAATAATGGGGCCAAGAAAGTAATCTCCATACTTTTTAACCGAAACTTGAACATCTCCGTTTTTATAAAAATCACCAAATTCTAAAATAAGGTCATCTATAAGTTCTTCAACCTGCTTCGTTTCCCATCTATACTCTCGCTGATAATATTGTACGGTATACTTTTGATTTAAAATGTCGCGAAGATTATGAGCATCTGCAGTAATTCTATTCATTATATGATACCTCAGAAATTACTTATCTTTTGTCATCTCTTTACTTGCCTCACCTGTTACCCGTTGCGCTATTTCTTTTAGCTCTTGTGGTAAAGTAACAAGATATAGTTCAAAGCCAGGTAGCAATCCTTGACTATCAGAACAGAATATTTTATAAAACTCTTCATTAGTAAAGACTAAAATCTTTTGTTTGGCTTTTGAAAGGCTCATAAAATAGCAATCGGAATAAACTGACCTTATTTTGCCTACAGGCCTTTTCCCACCAGATGTGTATCCACTTTGATTTATTACTTTTATCAGGATAGAACCATCATCTGATATACCTGAGAAGCTTTTAATCCTATGATGCTCACCAAGTGCAATTTTCTTTTTTCTAAGTGTAGTTCCGATTTTTTTACTCACATCTTCGAGCGCAAACTGGGTAATCATTTTTAGGTCACTTGTGTTTGCCATATGAGCCTCCTAAAATGATGATTAATTATTACCATTAATTATAACATACAATGTCGATATATAATGGAATAAATGTTATTACTCCATTCCATCACCAGAATCTGATTTTGGTTTGAGCTAATTTGTTTTCCTTAATGAAAGGGCTATATTATTACTTCACCCAATTTAATTAGGCAATTATGCTAAACGCGGGAAGAAAATATGACAGTGTAAATTCTTACGACACATTCACATATGCCTTTTCATTTGCAAACCACTATAACACTATTAACAAGGTTCTGTAGTTTACCTCGACTGTATCGTGGATATGTTGCGTTATAAATCCGATTCAATACTAAATTCATTAGATGACAACAAGATAATTTAAATAATCTACTCAAATGGTATAACCAAGTACAACGCTCTTAGTTAAGGCCTGGTATATTTATCCTTTTGTCGTTCGCATATAAGTTCAGGATTATCTTATCCACTTGGTCAGATTCTTTTCCCAGAGATTGGATATCAACTCCGGCTTTTTGAAGTAGTCTCCATTTTCTGATTTCACCTGTTTCAACCAGCATCTTTCTTCCAAGATATTCTATCCTTCTAAGTCGGAATTGATTTGTTGTCTCACACATAACGTCAAGAGCCTCTTTGGTTTTGGGTAATCTGTCAAGGTAAAAATAAACCGAATTATAACCAATAGCATCAAGCAAAGGGTATTTACATAACTTGGTTGGTGGTTCCTTGGATTTCAATGTTCGATATGCTTCTTGTAGTTTATTAAGGCACCACTCGTCACGTTCAGCCCAGTCTACTTTCTGAATTGCCGAATTATATGGGTTTGGCTTAGCATGGGCGATGAGTCTGTCAAGTGAGGCTTTATCGTACTTGTATAGGCAATTGTAGAACCTGAATAACACTTTCCGGATATCCACTTTTGTAGCTTGAGGGTTCTTATCGATGTATTCTGATATGGCTTTTTTACTTTCCTCGCAATCCGAATAATCTACTTCATTGCTGATGTTGTCCGTTGCCCCTTGATTTTTATACAGAAGGAGAACATACTTCTTCGCTGTGTTTTTTGCGCAGCCCATGGATAAAGCTATTTGTTTGTATGACTTCCCGTTTGAAGCCAAACTGCATAACTTTGCCTGCCACTCCTCATCCATTGCCATTGTTCTTTTATGTACCTTTACTGCGGGAGACTCATCATCTTTAAATTGTAAATACTTCATTGCCTGTTCAACCGTACCACTCAAAAAACGAATAATGAGAATATACCGAATCGGGTGCACGATACCATCGTCCGGGCTTCTGGCTATTCTTCTTGGCCATTCATGCTGTTTTTCCGTATCGAATATACCTTCCACCAATCTTAAAATTTCTTCCCCGTAAAATTCATATAAATCTTGGGTAAATTTATTTTGATTGATGAATCCATTTTCTTTTACATAACCTTTTTGGTTCAACAATATCTGCATCTTGCCAAAGACATCTTCGAAAGGCCATTTATCATAATCAATTGATAGAGATAAATTCGCAAGTACTGCCAAATCTATGAGTTTTGATGCCACCTTTGCCATAGGCCACTCAATATTGAAATCAGCATGCCTTATGTCCAGTCTCACAAAATTGCATCTGTTTGGGTTTGTATACGGCTTATAGCCTTTTAAGACGCAGTAATGTTTTGGGCAGATAATAATACCTTCGAGTTGGTGCATTCGATGAAAATAGGGCTCACCAATCCTTTCAGTATCTTCTTTTGCGCATACAGGGCAATAGTATAGGGCTTTGAAAAAATTGCTCCCTGGAAGTGCAAATAGATGTTTGCCATTTGACGCTGTTGAATGATTTAACAATTTCAGTCTTTTTTCATCCTGCAGGAACAATAAGTAATAAGGCAGAGTGGTATGCTTCTTAATAAAGTAGTCCGCAGTATACTGCCTGTTTAATAGTTGCTTACAAAGGAAATCCAAATTTGTCGGAATAATCTCATTTGGTTTTGCCGCGGTATTTCCAAAAAGTTCTTGCTGAGTAGCTTGAAACGAGTAACCACGAGAGTAATAATGATACCTCGCAAAGGCACTATAGAGGAGTTCATCCTCATATGGGTCAGTAAAAAACCACAGCATATTATATTACCACTAAATCCTTAATTTCTTTTATAAACCCTTCGTTTTTTAATGCAATCGTAATATCAGTTTTTGATTTAACTGCGCTTTCATATATCTTCCTCAGGTCTTTAGCGCCATCAAAATTAATGACTTTGGATTTTGATTTTTGCTTTTCCTTTATTTCTGCTGCAGCGTTTGGTGTTTTTACGGGCTCAGTGTACTCCTGAGAAGGAGACACTACTTCGATTCTTTGTTGAATTTCAAAATCCCTCAGCATCTCATCGACTTTAATGGATATATCTTCATATTTTTTTATTGTATCATTGTCATTCCTTCTTAATGCTTCTATCATCGGCAAAACAGGAAGAAGACGGTATACTTCCTTAATTATAGCCGGTGTAATCTTTTCTTCTCGGTCCAATGCACGCCTTTGGGCGTTCATGAACAACGCTGTGACTATCGCTGGTATGCCTTGGGAGCAATCATACATCAATCGGTTTAGCTCCTCTGTTAATTGCGCAGGATATTTGACGTACTGGCATTTCCAGATATGTCCAAGATAGATATCCCAGTTCCTGCCACGCATCATTCGTTGCCACCTGAAAACACCATCTGTCGCCATTCGGCGGGCGTGACGCAAATCTGTTTTAAAGAGTTTCTCCATCTTGGGTGTTCCCATATAAATTATGGGTATCTGCATGTTGGTCATTGAATCGAAGAAATTGAACAAGACCTCCTGCTCTCCTTTGGGGATATCCAGATTTTGCAGTTCATCTATTATGAGTACCCCTATGTTATAGGTAAAAGCAATCCACTTGATGTTGTCCAGAATCTCTTCCTTGTTATATCTCCTGCTGGCGTATTTCTGCACAAATTTTCTGCCGCCAAACAGTTCGTCCAAGGCTAAACAGAAATTATATGCAAGAGTCCTCGGGCTTGCATCGTGAGGGCATTGAATCTTGAGGGTAGGAATTTGAATCATGCTCAGCTTGTTGCCGGCGTACATCGTATGGATAATAATTCGATTGTAATTTTCGATTATTTTGTTCATCGTTAATGTTTTTCCCATACCGGATGGACCAACTATGGCATAGGTTGAGGCCATTGAGCTTCTGTTTGAAGCAGGAATACCGGGATTTATTTCAATATGTGGCTTGTCATAATTGAAAAGGTTAATTTCCTGCTCAAATGTCTCGAAGACACTAAGGTATTCTTTCCGATTAATTGGATTTCTTTCCACATAGCCGTATTTCAGTAATGATGAAAAGGCACGTTCAATTTCAACAATCTCAACCGGAGGAGAATATGCTTCCTTGATGAAATTGATGTAGTGATATCTATTTCCCGAATCAAGCTCACCGATATTTTCGGGCACCTCTGGCAGATAAAGGGACTTCCGAATCACATCCTCTTTTGAAAGTATTGGAGTCAAGGCTTCGATTAAGGGGTTTCCGGAATATCTGGTAATTATCTGTTCATGGTATTCCGGTGATTTTTCAACCATAGGTATAATATTACTCTTCTCCATCAGTTTCCCTTTCCCCAGCATCCTTGATGATGTCCAAAATACTATCATTAAATTCCTGGTTCGGTGCACCCTCTGCAGCAGGACGAACCAAGTACACAATTTTGGAATCAGCCTTGGTTTCCGTATTCTTACTCAGGTCAAAGGCCTCATTGGCTTTTAGAGCATCGAATTCTTGGGCCCTCCTGGTTCTGATGCCTTTGAGCCGCTGGGCTTTGGATAAGGGTGAAGTCCCAAGTCTTTTCGCCTTTGCAGCCGCCTTGATATCCTCTTGGTTCCGAGTGTACGTATTAATCCACTGTTCGTGTTTCATATGTTTTAGATATTCAACCATTACTCGCTCATGTTCTTGTATTGCCTTGAAATCATCGTAATGCAAGTCACCATAATACTCGTTTTTTGCCAATATATTGCATACAATATAATCCTGAAAGTCATCCTTTGGAATATATATGTGGTCGATTTTCCTTGGGTCAAAAAAGACCGATAATTTCATTTTACCCGGCTTTATAAACCATTCATTTTCCAAGGCTTCCTGGCAGGTGTAGTAATAGCCTTTGAAACATATGCCTTCGCGTGTTACCGTGGCTTCACCTCTGGGCATTACCGCAAGGTCAACCAATCTGCTATCTCGAAAGACACATCCACTTCCGCGGTGCGTTATTCCCCATTCCCATATCTTGGTGGGAATTGGTTGAAGTGCTGAATCACCAATGTGAAATACGCATTTATCATAATGTTCAAGTACGGAGTTATTATGCATTTTAACCAATCGAATCATTACCCTGGTTAATTCATTTATCGTCAGAACCGCATCGAGCCTCTCATCCTTGTCTCCACGCTCACGAAATTTTTCTCTTTTTGAACCCGGAACGATTGTTAATTCTTTCTTTTCTTCACCGAAATATCTTTCTATCATACCTTTGCAATCGCCATGGTATGGTTTTGTATTTTCAATGCTAATATGTAGGTTGTCAATAAGAGAGTTAGGTTTTTCACCTCCGAACTCCCCGTTGTCTGCAAGTATTTTCTCTGAGAGCATTGTTGAAGGCCACTCTTCTTCGGAAATTTTTATGCCGTACTTTTTACAATACTCTACTTTGTTTTCAACCACGTTATGTAAAGCCATCATCCCGCCTATCCATCCTGGACCGGCCCCAACGTACATTCCGACTATCAGGCGTGAAAATATATCCATTACTGCGTAGAAATATATGGTGCCTATAGGAAGGTTACGGTCCTTTTCGCTGACG
The DNA here is from genome assembly GCA_023454175.1 of Bacillota bacterium. Taxonomy (GTDB): domain Bacteria; phylum Bacillota; class Clostridia; order Christensenellales; family JAEXRW01; genus JAEXRW01. The sequence goes on from JAEXRW010000041.1 coordinate 187,531, forward strand.
CAACACACATTTAGTTTTGTTGCGTCAATTTGATATTTTGAACCAGGGCCAAAACTTTCTTTGGAAATATCTCCAAGCAACGCTCTATATCTTTCATCAAATTTGTTATCCCCATACCTTTTTAACAGAGTCTAAGTTTTTCTTCCCTCTAACAGGATTTGAGCCCAATAAAAAAACTGATTATATGAAGGTACTCTGTCCCGGCTCCAAGTCTTGAACATTATTTCGCCATCTGCGTAATACTTGTCCGAATAACTATCCCTTAACATCAGTCTATAGGCATAAACCCAGGATTGTTTTTGGGCTGACAAGTAATGCTTAACGAGAGCCTTTCTAATTTTTTGTTTATCGTCCGCTTTAATGTTGATGCCCTGACTTTCCTCTCCCTTATAACTGTTTTTTCGATGACGTCCCCGTTTTTTGCCGCTATCAGATTTCTGCTTGCCGGGATTTCCAATTAAGCGAAATCCTGGGGTGAGTGCATCTAATGTCATGCCTCCTTGTAAAAAGAGAGATATTAATCGTCTAACTTGCAAAGGTTTGACATTACATTTACCTGCAACCTCTAAAAAGAGTTTCATTCTTTCGCTTTTTTGAAGAAACTTTCCTCGGTTGTCCTCCCAGACATATTGGACAATCACGTATCTGTCGTTCCTTACGCTAATCTCTTTTTCCGATAATTTTTCAGCTGGTATAACTTTTTGAAGCGGGTCCTCGTAAATTCTTTCCAAAAATTTATTCTCTAATAGTTCTTGAAACTTATCTCTTCTTACTGAACAGGGCATGATGTACAATGGTTTCAAGGCGATATAGTGAACATAAGCATCATCAACATGAATGATTCTAATTACATTGACAACATCAGTTGTCATATCTTGTAATAACATGCACGGGACAAGTTCAATCATATGGACTCGACTTGACTCCTTCTTATACCCAGATTCACTTCAAACAGCACATCAAAATCCAACATTCTACTCTCCAAATCACACATAAGCTGCTTAGTAGCTATTAGGTGCCGAGCCAATGTGATGGAAGAGCCTTTAGGCAAAAAATATTTCTCATCATATTCGTCGCAAATGGTTCTGATAATGACTTTTCCTACTAAGGCATTCTTCAAGTCTTCGATTATTAGCTTAAGGCTATCTTTGTTTACTTTCGATAAGAATTTTGTTCGCTCCAAATGATATACATTGCGTACGGCATCGATGTTATAGGCTAAGTTTTTGTTAATCTGTTCTTCTGTGATTATTACCCATTGGACACCATGCCTTGTCCAATATATTTTTTCAATATTGAGTTTTTCAATCGTTCGCATACTGCCCAAATCAGGTGTATATTTTGCAGCAACTGCAATATCGATATATTTTCCATCCCTATCCAGAAAGGTGAAAACAAAATCCGTTGTTACTACATTGTATTCACCGGTTACAGGGTCAGTGGGGTGGGCTATGCCATATTGCTCTGCTATTGCCAACGTCTCTTCTATCGGTAGAGGATACTGCTCTCTCGCATCAATGATGTTCTTTTCGGATTCGAATATTATGAAAACGTTGTATTCCAAATCAGAGAAGACTTCTATTTTACGTTGAATAACGTTGCCCTTAAAACGATGTGAACGTCCATCAGAGGCAACATCTGGTTTCATTAACCATGGCTTATATTCTTCGAACCTACCTTGGCCACGCCCATCTTTTTCCCATTTTTCTTTTTTCTTGGCTGTAAATTCTCTTTTGAATTTTGCCACTTTTTCCAACCTCTGTTGAAAAATAATATTCCATGAATATCTTGGTTCAATACAAGCTATCGTAATTGGCCAGTACATAAAAATCGCCATATATTTAATACTCTATAAGTCGTCCAAAAGCAAATTCAGAGCAGAGAGCAAAAAAAGATGTAGGGAACCTACATCTTTTTGGGCAAATCTTTTTATCAAAGCTTTTTCGAAATTATCAGGGCTTTTTACAAAATATCAATTTCTATTAAATCCTAACAATGTTTGTCTCAATCTTTCCCAAACAGTCCCGTGAAGTCAAACGTCGCGAAATAGTCCTCCGGCGTCTCCGCCCTGCGGATGAGTTCCGTCGTCCCGTCGGACTTCAGCAGCACCTCCGCCGAGCGCAGCTTCCCGTTGTAGTTGTATCCCATGGAAAAGCCGTGCGCCCCCGTGTCATGGATCACCAGCAGGTCGCCGATCTCCACCTTGGGCAGCATCCGGTCGATGGCAAATTTATCGTTGTTCTCGCACAGTCCGCCTGTCACGTCATACTTGAAATCGTGCGGTTCGTCCTCCTTGCCCATTACGGAGATATGGTGGTAGGAGCCGTACATCGCCGGGCGCATCAGGTTCGCCGCGCACGCGTCCAGCCCCACATAGTCCTTGTGGATGTGCTTTTCGTGCACCGCCGTTGAGACGAGACACCCGTATGGGCCTGTCATGTACCTGCCCAGTTCAGTGAAGATCTTGATGTCCCCCATCCCCGCCGGTACGAGTATCTCGTTGAATGCCTGGCGCACTTCCTCCCCGATGCCCGCGATGTTTGTTTCCTTTTGGTCCGGGCGGTACGGGATACCGATGCCCCCCGAGAGGTTGATAAAGCTGATGTGGGCCCCGGTTTCCTTGTGTAGTTCAACCGCAGTTTGAAAAAGGATCCGCGCCAGTTTCGGGTAATAGCTGTTGGCGATGGAGTTGCTCACCAGGAAAGCGTGCAGGCCGAAGTGCTTCACGCCCTTGCCGAATAGTATTTTGAATCCCTCTGTCAGCTGTTCGCGGGTGAATCCGTACTTGGCGTCCCCCGGTTTGTCCATGATGGCGTTGGAGATGGTAAATGTCCCGCCGGGGTTGTACCTGCAGCACAGCGTCTCGGGCAGGCCCGTCAGCTTTTCCAGGTAATCGATGTCCGTGATGTCGTCCAGGTTGATGATGCCATTCAGCTTCCGCGCCAGGATGTAGTCCTCCTCCGGTGTCACATTGGAGCTGAACATGATATCGTCCCCCCGGCACCCCAGTGCGTCCGCCAGCATCAGCTCGGTATAGGAGGAGCAGTCCAGCCCGCACCCTTCCTCTTTTAATATGTTCAGGATGGCCGGGTTGGGCGTGGCTTTAACGGCGAAATATTCCTTGAACCCCTTGTTCCAGGAGAAGGCCGCCTTCAGCCTCCGCGCGTTCTCCCGGATCCCCTTCTCGTCATACAGGTGAAAGGGCGTGGGGTATTTTTTCACGATCTCTTTCAGTTGTTCGGCGCTGACAAACGGTTTTTTCATGATGCAACTCCAGATGAATTTTTATAAATTCGTTTTATCTATTAAAGTACAATTCCATCCATTTTTCAACTGCCTTTTTCGCTTTTATACAATATTTTGTATACTTTCTTTAGATTATGCTGATATTGGGTACAGTGTGGCTGCATTTCATCGCTCCCCGCCCGGTTCAAACGGCATGAAAAAAGGCAGCCATTCAGCCGCCTTACGGGTTATTGCGAGTTTAGGAAGCGCTGATTAAATGAGGGCGATAAGATTTGCGAGGAAATTGGGTGTCTGCCAAGGAGCAAAAACGAAGGAATAGCAGCGCTATTTTGGAGTTTTTAGCGACACAGGCAGGCGACAAATTAACCGCAAAGATATCGTACGAATTAATCAGTGTTTCCTTTAGTCTTCTTTGATCGCGCGCATCGGGCAGTACTTCACGCACTTGGAGCAGTGCAGGCATTTGTCTTCGTCGATAGCAGGCAGGCCGTATCCCTCCTGTGTGATGGCCCCCACCGGGCATTGCCGTATCGCCGGGCAGCGGTGGTTCTGAGGGCAGCGTTTCGCGTCTACTCTCATGGGTTCTCCCTTCATTTCCATATGACTTTAGAGACATAATCATTGTCCTGTATTTTTATCAACGTAATGGATCGGTTTTGAAACAGGAACCGGAATATTTTTCGCCGCAAATGATTCCCATTGACTCTGGCCGAAGGAAGATATGATTCATTCTCTCTGTTCAGCCGGATGATGGGCCGGGATGGGATGGGTTGCACAAAATACGCATCAATTGCCATATTATTTATCACTGCTTTCTCTTTTCATGGTATAATTAACTAAAATTTATTTTACAGGAGGTCGCCATGATCGAGATAAAAACATCCTTCTCATCCGCAGAAGAGCTGGCGCAAAAGGTATCTGTACTTTTTCAGGGCCGTGGATACAAACTGGAAGAGGGCACCGTGATGGATGGCGTCTACGCCAGCGGGAGCGCCGCCGCTCGCATTCTGGTCGGCGGCCTTGCAAATCGGAACAAATTCTCCATTAAGATCGAGCAGGGTCAGGGAGGCAATTGCACGGTCATGCTTGATAAGGCGATGTCGGGCGCCATGGGCGGCATCATCGGGGTATCCAAGATGAATAAGGAATTCGACGCCGTTCAGCAGATGCTGGCCGGCCTGTAAAATCACCTGAAAAGAAACAACAGAGCCGCAGTGCGTGAAGCATTGCGGCTTTTTGCGTTCAGGCGAAACCTGGCTTTTACCCGTATTTCATCGCTTGGTGTTCCATCACTGTAAGTCTTCGTTTGATTTATTCTACAGGGTGGACTCTGGTCTTAACCACTAATTACCCGATCCTCAATGCCTCCCTTGCCTAAAGGGAGGTGGCAGCCGTAAAGCGACCGCAAAGGGCCGCAAGCGGCCCTTTGCGGTCGCAGGCTGACGGAGGGATTCGGAACAGTATGGGTTTAGCTTCAGGATACTTTAATATTCTGCTGGCGCCGCCGCCGGCATGATTGTCTCAACTTTCACAGTAGTTTCTTCACTGCTCCGCACAGTTCCAACGACCCCGTGACGAGTAGGATGCCGTCGTGCTCCCGTGCCGCCTTCCGTGCCAGCTTCACCGCTTCCTCCGCTGTGTCCGCCGGGGTGACGCGCCCCACATACAGCTTCAGGTAATCGGCAAAGTCCCACGCGTCCATCCCCATTACCGGGTCCGGCTTTACGGTGAATGCCATGTGCGCAAACCCCAGGTTCCGGGCGATGCCGTCTGCGTCCCTGTTCTTCATGATCCCCGCGATGAGGACGATCTTCCTGCCGGGCAGCAGTTCCCGCACCGTCTTTTCCAGCGCCTCCGCAGCCTGTTCGTTTTGTGCACCGTCCACCACCATCGGAAAGCGCCCCTCCCGGTATTCGAAACGGCACGGGCACTTCGTTTTGGCCAGCCCTTTGCGGATATCGTCGTCGGATACCTTCATGCCTTGCTTCGTTAGCTCTGTAATGGCCGTGACCGCGCTTCGTGCATTGTCCATCTGGTGCCGCCCCGCCAGCGGTATCGTCAGCCCGGCGAGGTAGCCGTCCTCCGTCCGCAGCGTGAATTCCTGGCTTTTTAATCCGGACTAAGGCGGTCTCTATCGCATATTCCGTGGTATCGATGAAATTTGCGCCCTTCTCCTGGCAGATCTCCCGCAGCACCTCTGCCGCGCCCCGCACCTGCGGGTGACATACCACGTCCATGCCGGGTAGGATGATCCCTGCCGCTTCCCGCGCGATGCCCGGCACCGTCCTGCCCTGTTCCTCCGTATGGTCGATGCCGATGGCAGTCATGATTGCAATATCCGGGGCCGGGAAGTGGGCCGGATCCATTCTGCCCGCAGACTCGATGACTGCCGCCTTCACCTTTTCCCGTTTGAAGTATTCCATTGCGATACCCGTCAGTTTGGCAGACGGGGGTGGGGTCAGGCCCAGCGCCTCCGCCCGTCCCTTCACCCGGTTGGCGCAGTCTGTCAGGTCCCTTCCTGTTATGGGTCTTCCGTTGATGGCGATCCGTTCGTTACAGGTGGTTATATGGGGTGACGTGAAAAGCCCGGTCTTGTACCCCGCCTGCGTCAGGATGGCGGCCGCAAATGCGCATGTGGAGCCTTTCCCGTTCGTCCCCGCCACGAGAACAACCTTGAACGGCATCCGCCCGTCGGGGGAATTGCACAGCATGCGCATTTCCTCAGTGGTGAGCCCTGCCGCCCCCCTGTCCGCCTCGATATAGGCCAATGCCTCCCTTTCGTCGGCCAGATAGCCGCCAAGGCTCGTCCCAGGCTTCTTTTCCATCATAAGCTCCCCCTAAATCATACCATATCAATGCCATTATAATCGAAACCGCTGCCCGTCGCTACCTGTGTGCTGCCTGTGCCTGGACAGGGCTTGCTTGCCGCAGTATGAACGATAATGTATCAGTACATCGGTTTTGGATCCCCGGCTTTTTGCGGCGGATGTTCGCCTTTATGAAAGCCGTAGAGCTTTCGCACCAGCAGGACGCTAATATACATACCGGCGATGGCTGCTGTTGCATAAAGCAAGACCATCCCGGCATCATCGTACACGATGAATCCCAGCCAGTTGGCCGCAAAATAGAGCAGGTACAGTCCCAGGATGACCAGCGCATGGAAATACCATTTGAATTTATTATGGATGGCGATGAAAACAGCATTGAATACGATTGCGAATTGAACGATGTTATAGAAAGCTACGCTTATCGCGTAATCCGGAAATATTTCAAAATTGAAAGCCGGGTACCCTGATAAACGGAAGGGCCACATAAACGGGTGTATGTATGCCGTATAGACAGCCGGAAGGGTCAGGAAATACTGAAATACCCTGCCCGGATTCCGAAATGTCTTTTGGTATATCTTGTTCATGATCCATAGCAGGATGGTGAATCCCACAAGTGTCATCCAGGTGCTGTACCAGTAGTGCCTGTAGATTCCCAGGTAGAGGAATAGTTCTTCGATCCCGCCGTATGCCAGTGCGATAACGGCGTACCAGTATTTTTTCAGCTTCAGGAAAGAGATCAAAAGCGCGGTTGCGGCGATGGAAAACTGCGAGAATGTATTTCCTATGATGCTGTCATCGATTTTGTTGATATGGTCAAATATCTTGGGGTAATAGTCGTATCCTTTGAATACCAGCAGGATCAGGATCTCGATGAAATACGCCATCCCCGCAAAGGTTAAAAACAGGGCAAACAGGGTTTTGCGGTCTTTGCCTTTGATCAGCACATACAGCACTTCGCCCAGTGTTATAACGCCTAAAACGATATACCAGATCGTATTTGTCCAAAAGTACTGCATATTGTCTGTTCCTTGCCGCTCAGGATTCGATGCTTTGCTTTATTATCCCCTTCCATGATGATGCATACGTCAGGATGTTTCATGTTTTCGCCTGTCGGTGCCCATAATAGTACCGTTCAAGAATACTCAATGGGGGATTAAAATTGCCCGCAGCCTCGCAATTACCTCAAAGTGTGGAAATGCAGGATCGCCTCTCCGCCATGCACGTGGATGAATGGCTGAAAGAGGACGTTTTTACGTTCAGGTGGTGGCTCCTCATAGCGCTGATCCTGCTCACCGTGGTGATCTGGTGGTTCCTGCTGGAGAAATCCAGGCTGAAGGAGCTTTTGTTGTTCACGGCGTTGGGCATCATCCTCAGTCTTGGCCTCAACGAATATGGGGAAGAGCTCGTCTTCTGGGATTACCCCACCGATGTCATCGCCATTTTCCCGCCCCTGAGCTCCATTAATCTTCTTATCTTGCCCCTGTCCTACTCCCTGGCGTACCAGCATTTTGCGAAGCTGCGGTCCTATGTCAAAGCCGTACTCGTCGTCACGGCTGTCATCTGCTTCGCGGTGGAGCCTCTTTTTGCCAGGATGGGCCTGTACCGGCTTTTGAACTGGCAGTATCATTTCAGTTATCTCCTGTTCATAGCCGTAGCGCTGACCCTCAGGCTTGTTACAAAGAAGGTCATTCTCATTACCGAAAAGAGCAATCGGGAAAAGGGTGATGCGCTATGACGGGCTTTCCTCCCGAAGCACAGCTGCAGTGGGATCTCACGCTCGCCCGTTTTCGTGAGTGGCTGCAGGGGGATGTATTCACGCTTCATTGGCAGCTCATCGTTGCATTGTTTCTCTTGACCACCTGGCTCTGGTGGAAAAAGGTCGACAGGTCCAGGCTCGCCGAGATGGTCCTGTATTCCGCCGTGGTCATCATTTTTGTGATCGTATTGGATCAATTAGGCGAGGAACTGACCCTCTGGTATTATCCGGTCGCTGTCCTTCCCCTTTTCCCGCCCGCCGAAGCCGTGAATGTTTCCTGCCTTCCCCTTGTCTACATGCTCATTTACCAGCACACGAAGCACTGGAAGACCTTCATCCTGGCCACCCTTGTAATGTCTATCCTTTTCTGCTTCGTCTGCGAACCCATTTTTGTCCTGGGCGGCGCTTATGTGCCGTTGAAGTGGGAGTACTGGTATGGTCTTCCCGTCTACTTTCTGATCGGGCTGGCCGCCAGGCTCATCATTCGGCGGATCTACCGTCACCCCTCCGAAAAAAGACCGGTATGAACAAAAAAGGCGGGATCTCTCCCGCCTCAGGCTATCAAAAAACCTTGAGTGAAAAACAGCAATTGGCTAAATATGCAATCACAAATCAAATCCGTCATTTGCTGGCGGCGTGTACGTCAGAAATGACACCTTGCATGCAGGTTTATGGTGAATAAACCTGCATGGTAAAACTCAAAAAAGTGGCATAGCCACTTTTTTGACACTCAGAGGCGGGATCTTTCCCGCCTTTTCCTGATCTCTGATCTTTAGCCTTGCTGAACAAGCCCCGTGCCCATATCGTAGGCTTTCCTGCAGTCCACCGGGAAGACTTCCTTTCGCCTTTTCGCCCTTTCCGGTTCATGCAGCCCCGCTGTCTCGTATTTGGAGTAATCGTCGAATTGGTAGGTATACGTGGAATAGAGCGTGTCGATGGAGCCGAATGCTCTTTCCAGCGCGCCCTCCGTCCCCTTCAGTGCGGGCGCATAGTACTGCCTCAGCTGCTCCTCGTTCACGTTCATCGTATAGATGAAGCCCACCGGGATTTTCCTGTCAAAAATGGTGGAGTAGTTTTCGTCGTACTGCAGGTACTGGAACATCAGCCTTTCCAGGAAGGAGCGCATCATGCCCGTGGTCTGCCCGAAGTAGATCGGGGATCCCAGGAGGATGGCGTCCGCCTTTTCGATCTTTTCCAGCACGGGTTTCAATCCGTCCTTCAGCGCGCAATGCCCCAGGCTCATTCCGCCCAGGAGCTTGCAGCCAAAGCAGCTGATGCAGCCTTTGTAGTCCAGGTCATACAGGTGGATCAGTTCCGTCTCCGTACCCTGTGACGCAGCGCCTTCCAGCGCGTGTTGTAATAGCGTTGCCGTATTCCCGTTTTTCCGCGGGCTTCCGTTGATGGCGATGACCTTCATTTCATACCCCTCCAAAATAAAACTATCTTATGTAATTGACGGTGTTCGCTGCGCGTTCCGGAGCCGCAGGCTGTTGTTCTTCCGCTTTGTACCCCAGTGCCACGCCGTAATAGGGCTGGTACCCATCAGGAATCCCCAGCGTCTCCATCTCCCTGTCCTGATAAAAATAGCGCACCAGTCCCAGCCACACCGACCCGATCCCCAGGCTCTCCGCTGCCAGCAGCATGTTCTGGATGGCCGCAGCACAGTCCGCCTTCCAGGACATGGCGTCTTTCCTGCCGGATACGAGTATCAGCGTCGGCGCGTCATAGGTCACCATAAATGACGGATTGTTTCCCATCTTCCGTACCCATTCATCGTCTGATTCCTTCATCCCTTCCCGTACCCTGTCGTTGATGCGGGAAAGCAAGCTCCGGTTTTGGATCACCGTGAAGTGCCAGGGCTGTTCGTTGCCTCCTGACGGCGCGTATGCCCCTGCTTCCAGGATCAGCTCCAGGCTCTCGCTGCTGATCTGCTCCGTTTTGTATTTGCGTATGCTCCTTCTGTTTTGGATCGTGTTCAGCACTTCGTTCATCTCGACCTCGACCACCTTTTAAATGTTTGATTGTTCAATAACTTTTGAACAATGTTACAATAACCGATTCTGTGGTATAATGCAAGGGTGATTTTAAAATTTGGAAGTGTAATGGAAAAGTGCGTGAACTCTTTCACCCAGGCATAGATCAATTGGACCTGCCCACCATTCTCAACGCGTTGAGCGATCCCGTGCGGCTGGGCATCATGCGCAGTCTTGCCGGGCAGTGCGAAAAGACCTGCGCCTGCTGCAATAGCGGCCTTCCCAAATCCGCCCTCTCCCACCACTTCAAGGTCCTCCGCGAGGCCGGGCTTATCCGCGTCCGCATTGAAGGGACCCAGCGCTTCCTCTCCATCCGCCACGCAGACCTCGAAAAGCGGTTCCCCGGCCTGCTTTCCACCATCATCAAATACGTCTGAATCAGGCTTATCCTTCCATAGGATTACATAAATATTGAACTGAACGAAAAGGGCAGGATCTCTCCCGTCCTCATCCTGCCTCCCTCAGACGCGCGTTGCGTGCGTTTGTGAGAGGAGGTGGCACTAATGTCATTTCAATTGGCCTGATTGAAATGACTATGGTGCCGGAAGGAGCGAAATCATCTTTGTTGATTTCCAATGTTTGCTTTGAATATAAAAGAAGTGATACTGCTATAACCCAGGCTGAGCCCTTAAAAAGAATAACGATATCACGGAGATAATATACAAAATGACGTAAATAGCATTGGATATATGATAAATGGAAAGTGAAAAGAACAAAGGGCAGGATTTCTCCCGCCCTGTTCATACTTTGTTAAACCCCTTTTTTCTTCTCCTTGATCACTGTCTCGTATACCCGCTCCATCTGCTCGACGATCCTGGGTATCCGGTACTCTTCGGCCTTTTCCAGGTAGAGTTCCCGCAGCTTTGCTTTCTCCTCGGGGTGCTCGATCATGTACTCGATCTTGCTGCACAGATCCTTGCTGCTTCCCTTTTTGAAAAGGCACCGTTCGTCCAGCGCAAAAAAACGCGTTGCGCTTTTGGGTGCGTCCGCGATCACCGGTACCAGCCCGCAGGAGAATGCTTCCACACAGGCCACTGCCTCGATCTCCACTTCTGCAGCATGTACATACAGGTCGCACTGGTTCAGGAGCTCCGCCAGTTTTTCCTTGCCAAAGAATCCGAATATGGGTCTGTTCTTTAGTTTTCTGCCCAGCCGTTCATATGCTTTGGCCCTGTGTCCCCGCCCCGGTAACACCAATTGTATCCGGTCTGCGTATTTTGAACGCATGACTGCTTTGATGATCAGGTCCTGCCGTTTTTCAGGGTTTAACCTCCCCACCATGATGATCACAAATTTATCCTTCCACTCCGGCGGTTTTTCCACGTCCATCACGCGGAATACAGCGTCCGTTCCATTGGATACCACGTCCATTTTGGCTTTGAACCGGTGCTTTTTCAGTTCGCTCGCGATGAATTCCGTGGGGCAGTGGACGTGGCTCACATGGTCGAATATCCGCCTGCGCATCCACCGGTAGAGGATGTCAGGCAGCAGGGGCAGGTATTTCATTCCCGAGTTGTATGCGATATTCTCAGGCTGGCAGTGGAAGGAGGCGATGCACGGGATGCCCATCTCATCAGCCAGTTTTCGTGCGTTGACACACAGCTTGAACGGCATCTCCAGGTGGACGATGTCCGCCCCTTTGAATGCAGCCCGCACGGTCTTTTCGTCGCACACGCCGAATATTGCGTCCTGCTGTTCGATGATCGGTTTTACGAAGAAAGGCCATTTTACTTCCGGGACGCATACCTTTCCCTCGTCAGGTTCCCCTGGTGCGATGACGGTGACTTCATGGCCGCGCCTTTTCAGGCCCTCCACATACCGCGTCGCCCAGAGGGTCGGGATCAGCTTTGTGGACCTGGCCTTGGCCTCACTGGTGTAGTGCTGGTCCATCACGAGTACGATTTTCATTTTTTGCTTCAAGGGCTATGCATGCAGAAATGAATAGGATGATGGCGTTGGGAATCGGCAGCCCTTGTAATGAACCTCCTGTTCATTTTTAGCACCATCATAGCAAAGATACCGTATGCCTTCAATCCATAGAACGAATTATTACGGATATATGTATAGCTGTAAAATGCAAAGGGCGGGATTTCTCCCGCCCTCTTTGGACAATTTAACTTTCAAACAACCATTATAGGATCATACTCGAAGATACCCTTCCCATGGCGCCCCTATTAGGGGAGCTGCCACCGTTAGGTGGCTGAGGGGTTTTCCCCAAAGGTAAGAAATTCTTAATTCTTCATTTCGTTGAGCATTTTCAGCCGCTCTCCGATCTCGATGAGCATCGCCTGCGCCTTCTCCAGCTTGCGTCTCTCTTCTTCCACCACATGCGCCGGCGCTTTTGCGGTGAATCCCGGGTTTGCCAGCTTGGCCTTCGCCCGTTCGATCTCCCCCGTCAATGCCGTCTCTTCCTTCTTCAGCCGTTCCGTCTCCTTCGCCACGTCCACCAGCTCTTCCAGTGGGATGTAGCTGGAGCCGTATTCGCTCACCGCGCACGCCGCGTTTTCCGGGATGCCTGCCTTGTCGGTCTGGACCTCGATCCTGCTGCACCACGCCAAAGCAAGCAGGTAGCTTTCCGCGGAGCGGAGCAGCGCATGCCGCTCTTCGGGCGCCACGATGATCACCTTTGTCTTTTTCCCCATCGGCACGTTCATCTCCGCCCGCAGGTTGCGGATGGCGCGGATGATCTCCATCACGCCCTCCATCGCCTCCGCCTGCTGCGTGAAGCTATGTTTGATATCCGCCTCGGGCCAGGCCGAGAGCATGATCGTTTCTTCGTCGCTGATGTAGGAATACACTTCTTCGCTGATGAAGGGCATGAAGGGGTGCAGCAGCTTCATGGCTGTTTTCAGGACATGGACCAGGACCGCCTGCGCCGTTTCTTTCCCTTCCCCGTCTTCCCGCAGCCGCTGCTTCGCCATCTCGATGTACCAGTCGCAGTATTCGCTCCAGATGAAATCGTACACCTTCTGCGCCGCCAGCCCCAGGTCAAAGGATTCGATGTTGTCCGTCACGTCCTTGATCAGCCCGTTCAGCCTGTGCAGGATCCATTTGTCCGAGATATCCAGGTTTTTTACGCTTTCGATGGGCGGTATCTCGTCCTCCCCCAGGTTCATCATCACGAAGCGGAATGCGTTCCAGATCTTGTTGGTGAAATTCCTGTAGGACTCCACCTTCTCCCAGTAGAAGCGCATGTCGTTCCCCGGCGAATTGCCGATCACGATGGAAAAGCGCAGCGCGTCCGCGCCGTATTTTTCGATCACGTCCAGCGGGTCCACGCCGTTGTTCAGGGACTTGCTCATCTTGCGGCCCTGGCTGTCCCGCAGCAGGCCGTGGATGTTCACATGGTGGAAGGGTTCCTTTCCCATCACTTCCATCCCGAAAAAGATCATGCGGGCGACCCAGAAAAAGATGATGTCATACCCCGTCACGAGTACGTCCGTGGGGTAGAAGTAATCGAGTTCCGGTGTCTTGTCCGGCCAGCCTAATGTGGAGAAAGGCCACAGCCCCGAGGAGAACCACGTGTCCAGCACATCCTCGTCCTGTGTGATGTTCACACTCCCGCATTTGCTGCACTTATCGGGCGCTGTCCGGGCGATCATGACCTCCCCGCATTCGCAGTAATACGCGGGGATGCGGTGCCCCCACCACAGCTGGCGGGAGATGCACCAGTCGCGGATGTTTTCCATCCAGTTCATGTACGTCTTCTCGTACCGTTCGGGGATGAATTGCGTCTTTCTGCTTTTCACGCATTCAATGGCGGGCTCCGCCAGCTCCTTCATGCTCACGAACCACTGCAGCGAGCTGATGGGCTCCACCACGTCGTGGCACCGGTAGCAGTGCCCCACGTTGTGCGTGTAGTCCTCTATCTTTTCGAGGAGTCCTTCCTTGTCCAGGTCCTCTACGATCTTCTTGCGCGCCTCATACCGGTCCATCCCTGCGTACGGCCCGCCGTGCTCGTTCACCGTTCCGTCGTCGTTCAGCACGCGGATCATGGGCAGGCTGTGGCGGATGCCGATCTCAAAGTCGTTGGGGTCGTGCGCCGGCGTCACCTTGACCGCGCCCGTGCCAAATTCCATATCCACGTAATCGTCCGCCACGATAGGTATTTCTCTATACAATAATGGCAGGATCGCCTTCTTCCCGATCAATGCCTTGTACCGCTCGTCGTTCGGGTTCACGGCGATGGCGGTATCTCCCAGCATCGTCTCGGGCCGCGTGGTGGCCACCACCAGGTACATATCCATGCCCTTCACAGGGTAGCGCAGATGCCACAGGTGGGATTTTTTCTCCTCGTATTCCACCTCTGCGTCGGAAAGCGCCGTCTTGCAGTCCGGGCACCAGTTGATGATGCGGTTGCCCCGGTAGATCAGGCCCTTTTCATATAGCCGGCAGAATACCTCGATGACAGCGCGGTTGCATCCCTCGTCCATCGTGAAGCGTTCCCGCTGCCAGTCGCAGGAAGAGCCTAATTTTCGAAGTTGTTTCACGATTGTGCCGCCGTACTGCCGCCGCCAATCCCACGCCCGCTCGAGGAATTTTTCCCGCCCGATATCCGCCTTGGTGAGCCCTTCCTTCGCCATTTGGTTGACGATTTTGACCTCCGTGGCGATGCTGGCATGGTCCGTCCCCGGCAGCCACAGCGTGCAGTATCCCTTCATCCGGTGGTAGCGGGTCAGTGCGTCCTGCACCGTATTGTCCCATGCGTGCCCCATGTGCAGCTGACCCGTGATATTGGGCGGGGGGATCACGATGCAGTACGGCTTCTTGGACCGGTCCACCTCCGCATGGAAATACCCCTTGCGCTCCCATCCCTCGTACAGCCGCTGCTCCACCGTTGCCGGGTCATATGTCTTTTCAGGTATCCTTTTTTCCATTTCTCTCTCACTCCTGCTATTCAAACAATCTCAAATTTTGATTTCAAGCCAATGGGAGTCGCGCCTCCCTATGTGTTCCGCAGCTCCAACGCATCGCACCCGTTATAGGGTGAGTTGCAAAGCGATTCAAAATTAGCTGCTGAGGGGTTTTTCCCCCCCC
>JAEXRW010000012.1 GCA_023454175.1 Bacillota bacterium
GCCCGATTCAGCGGCATCTACTTCGTGCGATGCTCGCTTCATCGAAAGGCCCCGGAGCCCCACTTGGCAATAAAACAATCAGGCAGATTTGTGCCGGTTGCGTTTTGTAAAGAATCTCTTGACGCCGGGATTGTTCCCTCCCCCGCCCTCCCATGGCGTATAACGGCATAAAGCTTCCAGCTGTATATGCATGGGAGGGTGAGTGAGCAGAGTATGATTGGCAGCGAAAGAGACGGGTCGCTGTGGGCAGCGACCCCTACGGGAGCGAACGAGTGCGCGTATCATACAGAGTCGTTCAATCTTTAATGGACGGCCATTGGGAAGGGGAATGCCTGGTAACTGCCGGCGTGTCATAACCAAGGAGGATAATCCAAGATACAGCTGGCGGCAGATTGGATCACCCCTCAGCCATCTGCGGCGTCAGTTCCCCTGTTAGGGAAGCCTGCTGATACGTAAACGGCTAAAAATGGATCTGCCCTTTCTGCGCAGACAAATTTGACTACCCTCCCCATTGATTACAAACATGAGGTGTTGATATATGGGACTGATATTTGGAATCAAAAAGGCGATCATCAAGGGCTCGATCGCGAAAAAGCAGAAGAAAGAGGCCTTTGACCCCGTGGCCTCCGAGCTTTTCACACTGCCCCCCGACGCGGATGAATGGTACAACAACAGCTACTTTTTCACCGCGCATGACATGGCGGGGGCCAGCCTGGTCTTCCGGCTGGGGTTGCGGGGCGGGGCTGTGAGCGAGGTGTGGTTCTTTTACCGGGATAGGGACACCTTCGTATCGGACCCCGTCGAGCTGTACCCGAAGGAAAGCTGCCCGCTGCGCGTGAAATGCCTGGAGCCGGGGAAAAAGTGGGAGGTCCGTTATAACGGCACCCTGAAAGACCAGAAGACCGGAAAACCGGTACAGACGGACTTCACGGGCACCTTCACCGGGACGGCGGAGATCTTCGATTTCTTTTACCACATGAACCCCGAGGGGACGGCGGCGGGGCTGGCAGCGGAGAAATGGACGAAGGCGTTCTTTGCCGAGATAAGCCAGAACAACCAGCGGCACTACGAGCAGCGGGGCACGATCGAAGGGACATTAAAATTGGGCAGCCTTGACAAGCAGATATCCCTTCCGGCCGCCCGGGACCATTCCTTCGGCCACCGGAGCTGGGCGTACATGGACCGGCATATCTGGCTGCTCATCCTCAACGAGAAAGGCGAGACCTTCAACTTCAGCTTTGTGGGGTACCCGGCCGTGAAAGCGCTGCGCGCGGGGTATACGGACTTCGGCGGGAAGATCACGTGCCTGGCCAGTTACCGCATCGAGGGGGACACCATCCAGGGCGGCAAGGGCGCTGACGACTGCCGCTACATCTGCACGATGGACGACGGGAGCACCTACGACATCCGCGCGCTCCGGGAAGGCGCGGTGGTCTACCATTTCGAGAACGGCGGGTTCGAGTTCTTCGAGGGCTTCGGCAGCTTTGACGTGAACGGGGAACCATGCCGGGGCACCATCGAATACGGCTATAACGGGGACAGGTCCCGGTGGGAAGAGAGAAAGGGTTGATTTCAACCCTTTCTCTCTATGCAAGAAAATGAGCCAAAGGCTCATTATGCAAGAATGCTGCATGCGCAGCATTCTTGGTATAACTGTCGCGAAAGTTTTTTTCGCGTTATACGTGAATGCCACGCGCGTGGCGTTCACAGAACGACAATGTGAGGTATCGTTACCATGAGGACATGCGACCTGTTTGAAATATCCGAAGACATGCTGGACAAGGTGGGCGGCAAGGCGCGGGGGCTGTACCTGCTGAACAAGTACGGCTTCGACGTGCCGGGCGGGTTCATCATCTACGGCGCGGGCCGGGAAGACGACCTGTTGCCCGCCGTGGAGCATTACAAAAAGTCCCGGCTGAAACGGGTGGCGGTGCGCTCCTCGGCCACAAGCGAGGACGGCGCCGACTTTTCGGGCGCAGGGCAGTACAGCACCTACCTGGATGTGGACGGGCACGCGGAATTTTCCGAAGCCGTGAAAAACTGCATCGGTTCGCTCTCCAACGAAACCGCCAAAGCCTATTCGGATACGTTCCTCTCGGGCAAACAGGGCGACATGACGGTGGTGGTGCAGGAGATGGTGGAGGCGCGGGCCGCGGGGGTGTGCTTCACAAAGCACCCGTCCCAGCCGGACGGCCTGCTCATCGAGGCGGTGGCGGGCGCGGGCGAACAGCTGGTGAGCGGGAAAACAGCCGCGCAGCAGTACACCGTGGGAGCCGGGAAAACCATTACACTGCCGAAGGATTCGCTGCTGAGCGAAGCCGAACTCAAACAGATCGAGGAGGACAGCAAGCGGGCGGAGGCGCTTTTCGGCACACCGCTGGACATGGAGTGGGCCATCGACAAGGACGGGAACCTGCACTGGCTGCAGGCGAGGCCCATCACCGTGGACGACGTCCCCACAATTAATGAGCTCGACTGCAAGGCGGACGTGGCGGGCCATGTGATGACGACGTGCAATATCCGCGAGATGATGCCGGGCGCGGTGACGCCCCTGACACTCACGACAAGCATGTACGCGCTGGACTGGGGGACGCGGAAGGCCTTCGTGGATATCGGCATCTTCCGCTCATTGGACGAGATCCCCCCGTACAGCTGCCTGCGCAATTATTACAATCATTTTTTCATCGACCTGACCACGGACTACAGCATCACCGCGGGGCTCTTCGGGGCATCCAAAGAGTCCATCGACCTCTCGGTGTGCAGCCGGGTGCTGGCGGAATTCCCCGACACGAAACTGCCGGGCATGTCCCCGCTGAAAAAGCTGCGCAACACCACGCGGTACGCAAAGTGCCTTTTCAGCGCGGAGAAAACCAAGCGGAAAATGACGGAGCTGGCGGGCAGCCTGACTTTTGACCTGGCGCAGGACGCAGCCGGCATTTACAAGCAGACGTGCGATAAATTTGAAGCGATGAACATGATACTGCTGTACCACTACCTGGAATCCTTTTATTCGGGCGGGATGTACAGCTCGCTGATGCTGGCGCTGCGCAAGGACTTCTACGACGAGGAGGAGCTGAAGGCCAGGATCGGCGGGACGCTGACGGGCATCGGCGATATCGAAAGCGCGGACATCCTGCGGGGGATGCGGAAACTGGCACGGGCGCTGATCGCCGAGAACCCGGATATCCAGCAATACGCCCCGCAGCAGATCGCAGACTACCTGCCCGGGAAGGGCGCGGAGTCGAAGGAAGCATACGAGTCCTTCATGGAACGGCATGGGCACAGGGCCATCCGCGAAGCCGAGCTGCGCAGCAAGAGCTGGGCCAACGACAGGAAGGCCTTCGCCGACTACATGCACAGCGTGATCGCCAGCGGCGGCGAAGAGCCCGCCTCCCACGGCCCAACCTGGGAAGAGAACCGGGACGAGCTGCTGGCAGGGTACAAAGGGATGAAGTGGAAGATCTTCAATTACCTCGTGAAGTCCGCGCGCAAGGGCGTGCAGTACCGGGAATTCGCCAAGTCCAAGATCATCCTCGTGATCGACAAATTCAAGAATGCATATGCCCAGCTGGCACGCCTTCTCACCGCGCAGGGGCTGCTCCCCGACGAGGACTGCATCTACTTCCTGACGCACGAGGAGATAGGGCAATTATTGGAAGGCAACGCGCACGCGCGCGCAGTGCTGGTGAAAAAGGCCATCGCGCGGCGGAGGCTGTACCCCGAGCAGATGGCGCTGAAATTCCCCGAGGTATTCCAGGGAAAGCCGGAGCCGGTATCCACGGCGAGCATCGACGAAAACGCGACGGCGCTGCAAGGCGTGCCGGTGAGCCGGGGGACGGCGACCGGGCGGGCGCGGGTGATCCGCGGGGTGGAGGACGCAAACCGGCTGGAGCAGGGGGAGATCATGGTGGCGGGGTTCACCGACATCGGCTGGTCGCCGTATTACTGCCTGATCGCGGGGCTGGTCACCGAGGTGGGGTCCGCGCTGTCCCACGGGGCGGTGGTGGCGCGGGAGTACGCGCTGCCGGTGGTGGTGAATATCCAGTATGCGACGGAGGTCATCCGCACGGGGGATGTGATATCCATCGACGGGAACACGGGAAAGGTGACAATATTGGAACGGGCAAATTGAAATCATAGATATTATTCCGGCCCTCCGGTGGAGGGCCTTTTTACAATCTCTTAATAGCTAATAAAATTAGAAATTGAGAATGGTTCGAGTAATTTAGCCACGAACATCAACTTAAGCTGCGCATAGCACCGGGGGCAGGGCTGCCGCCTTACCATCTTATGGCATTAATTCATGCTGTTTATGCGCAAACAATAACAAATGCTGCGCATTTCGTACGGGGGTCCGATTCAGGGGTCGCTGTGGACAGCCACCCCTATAATACAGTTCAAGCATCCTGTTTCAATGAAAGCAGTTCAGCCTATCATATCGATATCTTGAACGATATCATTCATGGATAACAGATCATGCTATTCATGCGCGAACAATAATTGTGCTGCGCATGCCCTACTTTTGACTCGCCAAAAGTAGGCAAAACCGCCCGGGGCCCGATTCAGCGGCACCACACTGTGCGCCGTGTTACTTTTGTTCGTTGCTCGCTTCATCGAAAGGCCCCGGACCCCACTCGGCAATATAACAGCGAGACAGATTTGAACCGGGAATGGTGAATAGAACATCCCTTAATGCCGGGCTTGTTCCCACCCCTGCCCCTCCCATGTCTATCAACGGCATAAAACTTCCAGCTGATTTTGCATGGGAGGGTTTATTCGTGAGTATCATTCACTTATGATAAGCAAAATGGGTCGCATACGACCTTGCGGGTCGATTTTGGACAGGGACCCCTATAATACAGTTCAAGCATCCTGTTTCAATGAAAACAGTTCAGCCTGTTATGGACATAAATAAGGAACGGGTAACGGGCAAATGCATGCAACCTGTCAACCGGGCTTGTTTACTTCTTGTAAAAAGGCTCTATGCCTGCCGTGGCGGTGCGACCGAATTCGAGGTCGTACGGGATCATGTCGATGGGCATGCCTCCGGCATGGTCCATGGCGGCCTTGTAGATGCCGTCGAAGATCTCCCGTTTGTCCCCGGTGAAATCCACGATGATGAGGTAGCTCTGCTCCCCTTCCCGCATCATCAGCTGCAGCCAGGCGGCGTTCACCCTTTTCTGCTGCTTCAGATATTCAGAAATGGCCTTCACCATTTCCGTGGGGTAATCCCGGGGCTGCCCGAGCTGGACGGGGGTATCCTCCTCGATGACCTGCTCGACCACGCCGGAATGCTTCCGTTTTTCCTCCGCTAAGGCACCGACCGTATGTTTATCCAAAACAAGGCTGTCGCTGAAGGGGTTGACCACAAACCCGTCCGAGCCGCCCTTTTCATCCAGCACGAGGGCAGCCAGGTCCTCAAACGTCATGACCAGGGTCTGCTGGTTTTCACTCAAACCCACCTTGCCCAGCTCCTCCCAGTCCGTAAAGGCGGGATAGAAAACTTGCTTTTCAGCGTTTTCCAGCGTGGTAAAATGGATGGTGGTATTTTGCTCCAGGACCGTCTTGCCATCGGCCCAAGGAACCGGGGGAGGTGAAATAATGACGGGTGATATAAATTGGGCCTTCATGACCTCGTTTATGACGCGGACCTGGGCCTCCTGCGTGTTGTTTTGCTTCATGTCACGGATGGCCGCTGCAAGCGCCGGATTGGTCACCGGCTGATTGATGTCTATCATCGTTTTTGTCCCCCAGCATACAGAAATAAACCCATCATATAACTGTTTTTAGCAGATGTCCATATAACAGAAAGAATACCCTTTGGTTAGACCAGTGATAACCCGTTGACCGGCTTCTGAAAATCCAGGATGTCCTGCTTCCTGCCGAACTTCACGGCGATACCCCTGTAATGCGCGCACTGGCTATAGCCCAGCTTTTGAAAGACCCTGATGCTGGGAAGGTTTTCCCCCGAGACAGATGCGACGAGCATATCAAAGCCGCTGGCTTTTGCCGCTGTCTCCAGATGCCGGACGATCTCCGCGCCATACCCCCTACCCGTGAACGGGGGCTTCAGATACAGGCCGATTTCCGCGGTACGGTCATAGGCCCGCTTATTCCGGTATTGAGAGAGGAAACAGAAGCCCGCCTGTTCCCCATCCACAATGACACAGAACGCCTTGCTTCTGCCGTGGCCGACAGGGACGCGGTTTCGAAATTCCGTCATATCAATGGCGTCATCATCGAAGACGGCCGTGGAATTCAAGAGGTAGTAGTTATAAATGTCCAGAAGCGAATCGACGTCGTTTTCAGTTGCCTCGGTAAACTGCAGCATCCATGCATCCCCCCAGACTGATCTTACCATTTATACGGTGATACTGAAACGAAAATAATCGCGGGACGATGTGGTCATCGTCCCCTACGGGATCGAACAGTTTCGTTCAATCATCCCGGCCCGTGCAGATCAGCTCAGAATGCAATCAGGAACGGGAGGTATAATCCTTACAGCCGGTTTTGGCAGCCCAGCCGTGCATGGAGGGATGGTTCAAGGCAAAACGTTAACGGGAACCAGGTCGCTGTGGACAGCGACCCCTACAGTACATACCAGACATCCTGTACCATTAAAAAGTTCAGATTATTATAGAATATAAGCGGAACGAGAGCGATCACAAAAGGCGGCCACACAGGGCCGCCCCTACGGAACAGAACAATATCGTTCAAGCATCAAGGGTCGTTCAGATATCACAGACTGCAAACCGGAACGAAATATTCATTCCGGATAAAAAAGAACCACCCTTTCAGGTGGCTCTCCATATTTTATACCGCTTTGCTTAAACTCAGCCGCCGTAGACGCGGACGGGGAGGATGAGGTAGAGGAAACTGTCGCCTTCCACGGGGCGCACCACGCAGGGGCTGATATTGGTATTGAACTCAAGGCTCACTTCGTCGGCATCGAGGTTTTTCAAAACGTCGGAAAAATACTTGGCGTTAAAGGCGATCTCCAATCCCCTGCCCTCCAGTTTCGTGGCGACTTCCTCGTGCGCGGCGCCGAGCTCACTGTTGGACGTGATGAGGATGCTCTCCTCCCCCACGCTCATTTTGATGAGGTTGTTGCCTTCCCGCGCCAGCAACGACGCGCGGTCGATGCTCTCCAGCAGCTCGTGCCTATTGACTCGGGCGCTGGTGGCGTGGTCCGCCGGAAGGATCTGCCGGTATTTGATGAAATCCCCCTCCAGGAGGCGGGTGGCGATGCGGGTAAAGCCCATGTCTATCAGCGCCTGGTTTTTGGATGAGAAGATGCTGATCTTACTGTCCTCATCTGCAAAGATCTTGGCGGCCTCGGAGAGCGTCCTGCCCGGTATGACCACCTGCGCGCTCGGATAGGACCTGCCCAGCTTTTCGTGGCGGACGGCCAGCCTGTAGCCGTCCAGCGCGACGAGTCGGATATCGTCATTTTCCACTTCAATCAATACGCCCGTCAGGATGGGCTTGGTCTCATCGGCCGCGACGGCGAAAACCGTCTGGCGGATCATCTCCTTGAACCCGTTCTGGCTGATCTCAATGGCGCCGGTCTCGGGAATTTTCGGCATCTGCGGAAATTCTGCCGCGTTCATCCCCTGCAATGTGGGCTGGGAATGGCCGCAGGATATCTTCACGCTGCGCTCGGAATCGCAGTCAAAAAACAGCCTGCCTTCGGGGAACCTTTTGGCCATCTCGGAAAAAAGGCGCCCGGGCAGCACCACGGAACCTTCCTCTTCTATGGTGGCGGCAATATGGCTTTCGATGCTCATGGCAAGATCGGAGCATTTGAGCTTGATCATGCCGCCGGCCGCCTCGAGGTAGATGCCTTCCAGCACGGGGATGGTGCCCCTTGTGGAGAGCGCTTTGGTCACGATGCCGATGCCCGCTATCAAATCTTTCTTATCACAATTGAACCGCATGAGGTATACTCCCCCACTTCATAATAATGTTCGTTTAGATAACCGTAATCATAATATATGCTGTTGAAACGGTGGAAAACCCTTTAAAACCCCCTGCCCTCCAGCGGTTTGGCTGTGGGAAGGGCTGTGGAAAAGGGGAGCCGGAACAGGGTCATTCCAGCATACTTTTCAACAGGACGGACAACATTCATTTTTTTCCTCTATATTATTATATATCAAATATAACGTCGAGAAAAGATAAACCCTTTAATCCGAAGACGTAAATGCCGTCGAAGAAAGGGTGATGCTGTCTTTATTCCGCGATTTTCTTTTTTATGTCCTCGATCATGGAACGGAGCTCGCCGCTCTTTTTGGCCTCCTGCGAGATCTTTTCGCAGGCGTGCATGACGGTGGTATGGTCCCGCCCGCCGAAAAACTCCCCGATTTTGGGCAGGGACATGCCCGTCATCTCGCGCAGGAGGTACATGGCCACCTGCCGGGGATAGGCCAAATCACGGTTGCGCCGCTGGGAGGAGAGGTCCTCGGGGCGGATATTGTAAAACTCACAGACGGCTTTCCTGATATCTGCCGAAGTGACCTGCTTTTTGCCCTGGCCGGGAGCGAGGTCTTTCAGCGCCTCGCGCGCGGTATCCAGCGTGATGCGGCGGCCGGTGAGGACGGAATACTGCTTGACCCTCGAGAGCGACCCCTCGAGCTTTCTTATATTGGACTCCACGCAGGACGCGATGAAATGCAGGACATCATCATCCACGTCCAGCGCCTCGAGCTGGGCCTTTTTCAACAGGATGGCGACGCGCGTCTCATAATCCGGGGGCTGGATATCCGCGATAAGGCCCCATTCGAAACGGGAACGGAGCCTGTCCTCGATGGAAGGGATCTCGTCGGGCTGTTTATCCGAGGAGATGACCAGCTGCTTTTCCTGGCCGTGCAGGGTATTGAAGGTATGGAAGAACTCCTCCTGCGTACGGTCCTTATTGGCGAGGAACTGGATGTCGTCGATGAGGAGCAGGTCCACCTCGCGGTATTTCTTGCGGAATTTATCGAAGCTGGAGCTGTCGGTGCTGTTATTGGTAATGGCGGCGATCATCTCGTTGGTGAAGCGCTCGGTGGTGACGTACATGACGTTGGCACGCGGGTTATTCGCGAGTACGTGGTTCCCGATGGCGTGCATGAGGTGCGTCTTGCCGAGGCCTGTACCGCCGTAGATGTACAAAGGATTATAGCTTTTGCCGGGGGAATCGGCCACGGCCATGCTGGCGGCGCGGGCGAATTTATTGTTTTCCCCCACGACGAAGGTCTCGAAGGTGTAGCGGGGGTTCAAAATGTGGGTGCGGGACTCCTCGTACACGGGCTTTTCGGCCGTGGAGACGGCTTTCTTTTTTTCGTCGGCGGAATACACGGTGGCCGCGCAGCCTTCCATGAACAGCGAAAGCGAATCGTTGATGAGATCCAGATAGCGGGTCTCCAGCGTATTTTTCACAAAGTCGGTGGGGACCTCCAGGCGGAGCACGCCCTGGTCCAGGGACACGGCCCGGACGGGCTTGATCCAGGTATTGAAACTGATCTCGGTGAGTTCGGAGCGGATGTGAGTCTTGGCCCTCTCCCACAAGCCGGTTGCGCTATCCATGTGAAAACCTCCAAATCCGTAGCGGGGCAGCTTTTGTATAAAAGGGAAAAAAAATATATCCTTCACCGCAAAAACGGCCTTACAGGCTAGTATGCAGGGAGCGAATATACCGTATCAGCTTTGATATCTATGCACTCTAAAAAAGGGCGTACGTGATATCTACATGCTATGAACAGGTTATATACAAAGCAAAAGCTACTTATCCACAATTTTATCCACAGCCTGTGCATAAAGTGAACGGATGTTTGCCCCTTTTATGCATTTCCACTGCTGCGATACCCGCGTGCGGCATAAAAAAACATCCAGTTCCGAATGCGCCCAAGGCCTGTACCCCGGCGGTATGCCGCTTTTACGGGTGGTTATATCATACCAAAACGCCTGTGGATAAATCAAGGGGAACGGGGAAGAATCGATGAAAAATGACATAAAAATGGTACACAATTTGCACGGAAACGCAGGAACACGCTGCATTTGTATCTGCAATATTGCACCGGTATTTCAATTGAAATTCAAGCCATGGGAGTGAAGCCGATATGCGGGAAAATACCTTTACAGAATGGGCAGTCATTCAGGTCATCATAGACGAAAACCAGGACGGGACTAGGGGCCGCTCCCCAGCTGAAGCTGCGTTCCCTACAGTTCAATGCTACAGGGCGTCAATCGGATAATGATCGTGATGCTGGGTGGCGTTACCTACCATACTTATGTAGGACAATTCGGGAAAACGCAGACTAAAAGAAGACGGGTTGGTGCAGCAAGAAGCTGACAAAAATATGTAATAATCTAGAATCCAAATGCTTGACTTCTTCGTTAAGCCCTAGTAGTATAAAGATGTAAATAGTGGATAAAAACATGTAAATTATATAACATATAACGAAACTAAACAGCATATACCAGATTTGCTTATCAACCCAAGGCCCTGAACGTTTCCAAAACCCAACAGCATTTCCGAGCGACAGCCGCCAAGGGGTGATGCCTATGATTGCAGGTTAGAGCAAATTTCAAAAATCCTGAACAGCAAATGATGAAAGGAGCAATATTTTTATGAAAAAGCTGAGAACCACAGCCGGCATCATCGCAGCATTGACCGTCATAATCCTTTGCACCAGCGTGGCTTTTGCCACCTCGGTACAGGTAACGACTTCCCAAAAGACCTACTCTAAACCTGACGTACAATATTATTACTATACCACGAATACACTGTCTGATTCCGTAACGGATGGGACCACAGTATGGAACAGTTTTACCGTGAAAGCCATCAACGTGGACTTTGACCGCATCATGTCCTATGAGTATTTAAACGCTACTCCGGTAACCACCGATTCACACCATTATGCCTTTGGATTAAAAACAGCCGTGCCGGATGGAGCGCAAAGAACCATCACCGCTACGGCATACAGGGACACAAAAACGGTCCAGTTTCAAATACAAAACCCATACTACGTTTCCGAGGGGATGCTAATGGCCTGCAATGGCAAATTCTGGGGAGTATATACAAAGACGAATTAGGGTCCCGATCCAAAAGGGCGGTCCGCGGCAGGACAGGCTGCGGACCGCCCAAAAAACAGGCGGTGCAGCTATGAGATCCAAAAGCATTTTATTCATCGCAACTGCAGCAGTGCTGCTCCTGTGCTCCTGCCAGACCTCTCCGCAAAAGGCTGCGGTTATCGGCAAGGGGGACAACAAACTGCAGAAGACCATCGCAGCGTCCCCCGCGCCGGGGAGCCAGCACTTCGACGCGAAAAGGTGGGAGGAGAGCTTCTCGGCGCCACAGCTCCGGTGCGAGATCAAGGCCGACATCACCGTACCGGAGACAGGCGAATTCCCCGTATTCAAAGTAACAAAACGCACCTTCGACGCGGTACTTATCAACAGGATCATCCGGCACGCGGCACCGGAAGCGACGGGCGTACGGAAGACCCAGCCGACAAAGGAGGAACTGACACAGAAACTGATAGAGGCGAAACAGGGGGAGTACAACCCTGACAGCCAAAAGTGGGAGCCATTCCCGGGACAGGACGAACAGATCGCTCAAATCGAGGAGCAGATCAAAAACGCGCCCTCCGAGGTATACGGCCCCATCCCGGACGGGCCCGCCCCCCTGCCCATCGACAACACCTATAAAATGCCCGACGGAACCCGGGTGTATATAACGGCAACTGCAAGCATCGCTTATATCCACAACTATGATACGGGGATGGTACAGTTATTATCCTGGATCACAGACGGAGGATACGACGGAGAGCCTCCCGTAAAAGATCTGAAGAACGTGAAGATCAGCGCCGAGGAGGCACAGAAGGGGGCGGAAGCATTCCTGAAGGAGCTGGGCATCCAAAACATGGGCCTGGCCTACAGGGAGAAGGCACGCATCATCAACATCTATACGACCAAGAACATATCGGAGGGATGGTCCCTGACCTTCCGGAGAAACGACGGCGGGAGCACCCCCGAGGACCTGGAATCCGTGCCGGCATCGGGAGGGCTCAGCCTGAAAACGGACGAATACGCTGAAAGATGGGAAATGGAGACCATAGCCATATTCATCGATGAATATGGCGTGCGGGAGTTTGACTGGAGCTTCCCGCTGGCAGTGACGGAAGTCATGAACAAAAACGTCCCCCTCATGCCCTTCGACCAGATGAAGGAGGTCATCCGCAATGCCGTCAAATACGGATTCTCCAACGCGGACAAGGGGTGGCTCAACGGCAACGATTATTATATGACGATCGACAAAATCGTGCTGTCCAACGTGCTGGCGCCCATCATGGACGACCCGCAACACCAGATGATGATACCGGCATGGTTCGTTTACTATACGGACGTGATCGGCGCAAAGTCTGTTATTGCCATCAACGCGATAGACGGCTCCAGCATCGACCTTTTTATGCGCAGCAGCAACCAATAGATTTGAAAAAAATAAAAACATTGCCTTTGCCCGTTCAGCCATACCGGACGAACGGGCATTTTATTTCAATTTGCTGCAAGCCGGTTGATTCGTTTACTATATATGTTATAATCGGGTGAAACTAAAAAAGCAGGATCTGGTGAATCGTTACCTTGAACATCATCGACATGCACGCACACATCTTCCCGGACAAGATCGCGGAGAAGGCCGCGCAGGGGATCGCGGATTTCTACGGCCTGCCGCTCAGCTTCAACGGCACCATCACACAATTAAAAGCCAGCATGGCGGAGGGCGGCGTGACAAGCGCCATCGTCTGCTCGGTAGCGACCACAGAGCACCAGGTGAAAGCGGCAAACGACTACCTGGCCTCATGTGTGGGAGACGGGCTGTACGCCCTGGGCACGCTGCACCCCGATTTCCCCGATCCGGCCGAGGAGATCGACCGAATGAAGGAATTGGGCCTGCTCGGCGTGAAGCTGCACCCCGACTTCCAGCGATTTCAAATCGACGACCCGAAGATGCACCCCATTTACGAGGCGATGGCCGGGTATCCGCTCCTCATCCACACCGGGGACAAGCGGTACGATTTCAGCGGGCCCGAACGGATGGCGCGGGTGCTGGACCTTTTCCCCGACCTCGTGGTCATCGCGGCGCACCTGGGGGGGTATTCGCAGTGGGAGAGCGCGAAGCAGTGCCTGCTGGGGAGGAATCTTTTCATCGATACCTCCAGCGCGCTGTGGGCGATGCCGCCGGAGGAAGCGAAGGAGATCATCCGCATGCACGGGGCGGAGAAGGTGCTGTACGGGACGGATTACCCGCTGACACCGCACAGGGACGAGATCGAACGGGTTAAGCAATTGGGATTATCCGAACATGAGGAACGAATGATCTTCCACGACAATGCAGCGAGATTGTTTAACATAGCGTAAGCCAATCACATGCGTGTTGCACGGTTCACACCTATATCCGGGCGGCCACGCAGGGCCGCCCCTACGGCAGCGACCCGCAGTACAATTCAACCGAAGGGTCGCTGTGGGCAGCGACCCCTACAGTACAGTTCAAACTCTCATTATCATGAAGAATAGTTCAGACACAAAGAAACGAACACCGGGAAGGCTTCGCGGCAACAGTTCAGACTATCATAGATGGCAAACAGAAAGGGTCGCAACGGACCACGGGTCCGATGGGCAGCGACCCCTACAGTACAGTTCAAACTCTCATTATCATGAAGAATAGTTCGGGCATAAAGAAACGAACACCAGGAAATGCTTCGCGGTAAAAGTTCAGACTATCATAGACGGCAAACAGGACGCTGAATCGTTCTTTCCATCTTGTCAACCGGATCTGAATGCGCTCCTGACGCAAATAATGGCATACGCTTCTTTTATTGACACTGAAACCGAGATATAATATAATCATGTAGCATTGTCTGAAAGTATCGCAATATTTCTTGCGTTTTTCATTTATAATGCGCCAAAAAGATTATCAGACAACCCGGAAAGTGGAGGAATTTTCGCCATGCTTCAAACGTACCAGCCGAAGAAACGGCAAAGGAAAAAAGTACACGGCTTCCGTGCCCGCATGAAGACGAAGAGCGGACAGAAAGTGATCCGCGCGCGCCGCAGCAAGGGCAGGAAAGTCATCTCCGCCTAAGTAAACAGGGGCCCCGCGCCAATATTTTGAACGGGGCCGGCACACAGGCGTGCCGCCGGAAAAATGGGCGGCAGCGGCCCCCACAGCTAGACCTGGGGGCTTTTCTACTAAGTCGTTAACCCAGCCACCAAGGCGTTAAAACGCCTAAAGCGTTATCACGCCTGAGGCGGTGATCCAGATCAAGCGGATGTATTCGCTGAAAAAGAACAAGGAATTTGCCTTTGCCTACCGCCGCGGACGGGCGGTATCCTCCGATCTGCTGACACTGATCTATGTGCGGCGGGGCAAGGACATCACCCGCGCGGGGTTTGCGGTGGGCAAAAAGGTGGGCAAGGCCGTGGTGCGCAACAAGGTGAAGCGCAGGCTGCGCGAGGCCTACACCAGGGTCCTGGCGGAAGTGAAGCCGGGCTATTCACTGGTATTCGTAGCCAAGGGGCCCACGGCGCAGGCCGAATTCTGCGAGCTGGAAAAGGCGCTGAACCTGCTGCTGCGGCGGTCGGCGCTCTTGGGGCAATGAAAGGGAAAAAATGAAACGGGCACTCATGGGGTTCATGCGTTTTTACAAGATGGCCATATCGCCGTACCTGGGGTCCAACTGCAGGTACGTCCCCACCTGCTCGGAATATGCCTATGAGGCGATCTCCAAATACGGGGCCTGGAAAGGCTCCGGGATGGCCATACGGCGCCTGCTGCGCTGCCATCCTTTCCACAAGGGCGGATTCGACCCCGTTCCTTGAAAGACCGCGGCGCGCGGGCGCCAGCTTTTGACTACAAGCGGAAAACAGGGGGAGTGAAGATTTGCAATTTCTGACTGATAATTTCATATCGGTATTTTTCATAAATATCATCGGGTGGACCAGGAGCCTGCTGGGCATTACCGACCCGGCGTGGAGCATGGTGGTGGCCATCGTGGTATTCACGGCCATCATCCGCCTCGTCCTCATCCCGGTGGATATCATCAACCGGAAGCAGACCGTGAAAATGGCGCGCCTGCAGCCCAAGATGGCGGAACTGAAGGAACGCTACAAGGACCCGCAGGTACTGAACCAGAAGACGCGCGAACTCAACAAAAAGGCGAAATACAACCCCCTGGCAGGCTGCCTGCCCATGCTGCTGCAGCTGGTCATCTTCTTTGCGTTCTTCGGCGCCCTTTCGGCCATCGCGAACGCGGAGAACATGAAGCACATCGTGAGCATCGGCACCGACGTGCTGACCAACGGCGCGGAGGCGGCCAAGCAGACCACGCAATTGCAGGGCTGGCTGTGGGTGCACAACTTCTGGCAGCCGGATTCGGGCATATCCCCCGTGATGCCGGACCTCAACAGCTACAGCAACACATTCAACTCCATCAACATACTCACCAGCGAGACCAAGGCCGCACTGGCGACTGTGGGCGGCTGGGGCTCCAACGTGGGACTGACACCCGCCGTGCTGGAATCGGCGAGGCTCCTCGGCGCAGGCGTGCCCAACGTGATAGCGTACCAGCAAGTGTGGGATGTGGCGACCGTGAACTACCAGAAGGTGATGAACGGCTGGTTCATCCTGCCCGTGCTTTCCGCGGCCGTGTCCTTTTTCCAGGCATGGCTGACCAACAAGCAGAACCCCAGCGCGATGGCGCAGCAGGGCGGCAAACAGGGCAAGATGATGATCTACCTCATGCCCCTGCTCTTCATCGTATTCACGATATCCGCGCCGACGTCGTTTGCATTCTACTACTTCATCTCCAGCCTGCTGTCGCTGGTGGTGTACCTGATCCTTTCCAAGGCCATCAAACTGCACCCGCCGGAAGATGAAGAAGGCGAACTGGTGATGGCCGCGCCCGCGGGCAAAGGCGCCGCAGCGCAGGACAAACCCATTTACGCCAAGGCGGAATACAAGAGCGAGAACCTGAACAGTATCCCTGAAAAGAAAGCCAATATACCGCAGAACCAGCGGAAACGCAAAAAGGGCAAACGGGCCCATTAGGCAGATGCTGACGCACAAGGGAGGTGCCGGATTTGGCACGATCGATAGAAGCCAGTGGAAAGACAGTTGACGAAGCCATCTTCAACGGGCTGGACCTGCTGGGCGTGGAGATCGACCAGGTGGACATCGAGATCCTGGACGAAGGCTCCAGGGGCCTTTTCGGCCTGGGCGGGAGCCGGAGCCGCGTGCGCCTGACGGTGCGCGAGGAACCCGAGCTGGCGGCCAAAGCCAGGGATTTCGTGGGGGGCGTACTGGAACGCATCGGCATGAAGGCCACGATGGATACCCAGGAAGAGGAAGGCGTGCTCAAGCTGAAGCTCAAAGGGCAGGAGCTGGGCGTGCTGATCGGGCGAAGGGGCGAGACGCTGGACGCACTGCAGTACCTGACGGGGCTGGCCGTGAACAAGGGCGGCGAATACAGGCGCATCCAGCTGGACATCGAAAACTACCGCTCCAGCCGGGAGGAGACATTACAGCGGCTGGCAAGGCGGCTGGCGGGCAAGGTGGCCAAGACGGGCGAAAAGGTGGTGCTGGAGCCCATGAACCCCTATGAAAGAAGGGTCATGCACGCCACGCTGCAGGACCACCCGCAGGTGACCACCGCGAGCGAGGGCGAGGAGCCCAACCGCAGGGTGACCATCCTGCCGAAAAAAAAGAATTAAGGACTTGCGAGGGCTGTACGGAGGTACGGCCCTTTTTTTAATTGAGAATTGAAAATTGAGAATCATGAGTTTACAAAATAAGTGCAACACTTGAGGAAATGAATGACCCAGCAAGCCAAAACCTTGTAAAATGGGAGTTGCGAGACAACCATAACAAGGAGGAAAGGCAAGATGGGTCAC
>JAEXRW010000013.1 GCA_023454175.1 Bacillota bacterium
TAGCGAAGGTGGATGAGCAAGAAAAGGTGTTTATTTCGCGAAGAATTCAGCGAATTTGACGTAGGGGAAATGTAAGCTATGTCCCCGAACAAAGTGTAAACCATGTGGGGCTTTACAGTGGGCATCGGCCCCTACAAATACAGAAGAATAATGCAGACTCTAAGTAAAATAAAAGGTGTAAAATATGAATCTACGAACCGTAAGATTTGCCATCGTCATAATTTCAGCGATCTTTTTTACGGCGTGTTCCGTCCCTGTATCCATGCCTTTTCAAAGCCCTTCTCCACAAGTTATAACTACTTTGGCATCAACCCCGATACAAGCATCTTCCACCCCCGAACCGAGTACAACGGTACCAGAACTCACAGAAAAACTCCAGGATGATATGGTAAGCGTCAGACAGGACTGCGATTATTCGGGCTGGGAAAAATCCAATATCGAATGCAGCGGATCGACCAAAGCCGACCTGGACGGGGACGGGAACGAAGAGACGATAGAAATCACGAGTATGCAGGGAAAATACGAGCCTGCATTCGGAATTAATTTTTATCCGGGTGTTACTGTAAAAGTAAACGATTCAGAAATAACGATCCCTGCAAAAGGAGATTTCTATCCGACAGATTCATCCAAGTACCCTGGGAAAATGTCAGGTTATATTGTGGATATTAACAATATGGACGGGGAAAAAGAAATCTGCCTGTATTTCGAAAGCTTGAATGAGACTTGGTTCCAAACAAAGGGTGTCATTATAACATATGAAAACGGAAAGTTGAATGAAATTGACATGGGCGTTGTTTTCAATGAAAATGACTGGCCCGACTTCAATGGCTCCGGCTACATCGCATATATCGGATATATCGAAAATAAAGAGTTAAAAACCTTGTATAATAACTTCTACAGGAACCAGACGAACAATTCCCCCGATATTAACGGGATAACGGTCTATAAGTTTTCAAGATATACGGCTGATAGAGAGCGGTTTGAAGAAGTACCCATGCAACGATACCATACACTGTACCATAGACCCGAGGCAAACGATGACATTGTATGGCCACAGACGCAATGGGAACAAAAACTGGCAGCAACGCCAAGCGGGAAGGAGACAGTAACTATCCCCAAAGGCACCGCAATATATTTCGGTTTATATGACCTTTCGGGGTGGATAGAGGTATTGAACCCTGAAGAACAAACATTGGGGTGGATGGACCTGAGCAAAGTGGATCTCAACGAGTATACCGATAACTATTACGAAGACCAATGTGAAGATTAACACATAAAAAAGGAAAGGCGCAATAACATGCGCCTTTCCTATGCTATCTTCTTATCAAATTAAAATGCCTTTGCCAGATCCTCGGCGAGGGTCTCAATGGACTGCTCACGGTCCTTCACGGGCCAGATGACCATGCCGGAAGCGACGGCCTGGCCGCCACGGGACTCGCAGAACGTTTTCAGCGCCTTCAAGGCCCCGTTGCCGCCGGTCCACGCGCCTTTCAGCCCCTTAGTGATGAAGCAGGCGACCTTTTTGCCATCCAGCGTGCCCAATTGATCCATATAGGCCTGCATGGCGGCGCAGAGACGGAAGGCCTGCACGGGCGCGCCGAAAATCACGGCGTCGTATTTGCTGGCGTCGGGCGCGACGGTGATATTGACGTGGGGATCTTTCATGGTGGGCGCTGCTGCGAGCTCCACCTTTTCGATGACCACAGCATGGCCGCGGGCTTCGAGCTTGGCCTTGACCTTTTCCGCCACGGAGAGGGTATTGCCCGTCTGGGAATATACGATGATGCCTATTTTCATATCAAAACCTCCTTAAATCCATTCTTCAATCCTTACAGCACAATTATATACTGGAATATATAAACTGTACAGGAACCATATAGGCACAATACCTATCATGACGTTTTAACCCTATGAATTATTGCATGAACAAATAAAGTATTTTATCTGGAACGATAGAACCGGGTATGCATGAACAGTTCGAGCAATCCGCAACAGTATGGTATACTGGGGACATCCAAACCATCCAACCACGAAGGAAACGCTATTGATGGAAAATGCCGATATCGTCCGAACGCTCGCGGCCACCGTGCCGATCTTCATGATATTCATCCTGATGCTGGGGTTCAAGCTGGCCTCGTGGAAAGCCGGGGGGATCGCGTTGATCGCATCCGGCCTGCTGGCGGCATTCGTATGGAAACTGGACGCCGCGCACATCTTCGAGGCGGCGGGGGAGGGGGTCCTGGCGGCCATCCTGCCGGTGGTGTGGGTGATCTTCACCGCGATGCTCCTCTATAACCTGTGCGTGAAGTGCGGGGCGATGGACACCATCCGCACGATGCTGGCGCGGTATGCGCCCGACGAGCCGGTGCAGGTGCTGCTGATCGTATTTGCGTTCGGGGGGTTCCTCGAATCGGTATCGGGCTTTGGGACAGCGGTGGCGGTGCCGGCGGCGATATTGATGCTTTTCGGATTCAAACCCATGCGGGCGGCCGTGATCTGCCTGGTATCCAACACGCTGGCGGTGGCCTTCGGCGTGGTAGGCATCCCCGTCATCACCCTGGCGAGCGTTACCTCCCTGCCGGTGGGGCCGCTCTCGCTGATGGCGGCACTGCAGCTCTTGCCTTTTTGCATCTTCATGCCCTTCCTCCTCGTACGGATGACGGTGAAAACATGGCGGGAGATGAATAAATACATATGGCTGTGCCTTCTCTCGGGCATCGCGTTCGCGGCGGGACAGACGCTCTCGGCGTGGCTGCTGGGGCCGGAACTGCCCGCTGTGGTGGGCTCGATACTATCGATGGCGGTTATCGTCTTTTGGCAGAAGGTCAAACACAAAGAGGACCCCGCACAGCCCAGACTATCTGCCTCGCTCCAATTCAAGGCATGGAGCGCATACCTGATCATCCTCGTTCTGGTCGTGTGCACACGCCTCATCCCGGCATTAGGATTCCTGGACCAGGCGCCATTCAAGATCGCCATTCCAATATATGAGGGCGGGAAACCCTTCACCGCGTCGCTTCTGACCAACCCGGGGACGCTTATTTTACTGGCCTCGATCGCCTTTTGCTTCATCTACCGGATATCCCCGAAAGGATTCTTCAGATCGGCCTGGGATACGATCAAACAGGTAAAGTTCGCGGCGCTGACGGTAATCTTCATCGTGGCCCTGGCCAAGATCCTGGGGTACAGCGGGATGACGAACGACCTGGCGCTGGGGCTGGCGGCGGCCACCGGCAGCTTTTTCCCACTGATATCACCCATCATAGGCGCAATGGGGACATTTATCACGGGGAGCGACACCTCGTCCAACATCCTTTTCGGGCTGCTGCAGAAGCAGACGGCGCTGTATATCGGGGCAAACGAAACGTGGATCACCGCGGCGAACGCGGCAGGCGCGACCATCGGGAAGATGCTTTCCCCGCTCAGCATCGCGCTGGCGGCGACGAGCACGGGGCTGAAGGGGAACGAGGCAGGGATATTGAAAAAGACATTGCCGTATGCAGCTGTATTCGCGGCAGTGATGGCCGTGCTGGTGTACGCGGTGGAGATAATACTTTAGGATAAATCAACACCTCATCCGGCACCATATTCATTCCAATTAGTCCATAATCGCAATTGCTATGGTGCCACCTTCCCCTCAAGGGGAAGGCTTTTGGACAGGATGGCGGCGGAGACAATAGTTTAGTTGATAATTGATGATTTATACTTATGGAGTGCAAAGGGAGGCAAGGGCTTGCGAGGAGGCTGAGATTTATCGTTGACGAATCCCTCCGGCAGCCTTAAGGCTGCCACCTCCCTTTAGGCAAGGGAGGCTTTTGGAGCGTACTGCTGATGAATCCCGCCGTCTGGATCAATCTGAGCACCTGAACAAGCGCAGGCGCTTTTTTTTATGCAATACTGCATGCAGTACGCTGTGATGGCTGAAAAACCGGCAGCTATATAGGTGCAGAAACGGATTATATATGCTTCAGGACCGCCAAAAACAGGTATTGATACCTCATCCTCGATTGATGCGGGCAAAGTATTATTTATCTGCATTTGTTAAAGAATATCATTATAAACATACTGTCCCGGCTGCCCGGAAGCAAGCAACGGTCCCGCCGGAACGGGATGAAACCATACCCAATGTTGAAGGCAATTTAAATCAATGTTAAGTTTAGGTTAAATAACGCCCTCATTGCTTTCAATGCCATAAACCCGGATGCTATAATGCAGCGGAAGGAAGAGAAGTGAGGTATACATATGTCGATTTTCAGGATGTCCGCCAAGGAAGCCGTCTATTTTGACCTTTTCATCGAATTCGCCGACAAGACGCACGAAGCCGCTAAAATCTTTGAAAAAATGGTCTATGAGTACTGTGATATCCATGAAAACATCATGGCCATCGAAAAGTACGAGTATGAATGCGACCAGCTGGTGCATACCATCATGCGCAAGCTCAACGCCGCATTCATCACCCCCATCGACCGGGAGGATATCGACCGTATCGCCCACGAAATGGACGATATCATAGACGGCATCGAAGCCGCCGCACACCGTTTCAGGATGTACAATGTCACCGAAGTACGCAAAGAGGCCAGGGTATTGGCCCATCTCATCACCGACTGCGCCGTCCAGATCCAGTCCCTGATGCATGAACTGAAGAAAATGAACAAGAGCAAGTCCCTCAACCAGGTGGCCATCGAGATCAACCGGCTGGAGAACGAAGGGGACAAGATCTACCGCGACGCCATCATGGAGCTTTTCGTGCGCGAAAAGGACGCTGTGGAGATCCTGAAGTGGAAGGACATGTTCGAGCTGTTTGAATCCGTCATCGATGCATGCGAAGACGTGGCCAATATCGTGGAAGGAGTCGTAATGAAACATGCCTGATGTCATGACCATCACGCTCATTGCCGTCGTCCTCCTGGCTCTGGCATACGATTTCATCACGGGCTTTCATGACACGGCAAACTCCATCGCCACATCGGTATCCACCCGCGTGCTGTCCCCACGCATCGCCGTGATGATGGCAGCCGGATTAAATTTCCTGGGTGCACTCGTGAGCACCAACGTGGCCAAGACCATCAGCACGGGCCTCGTAAACGTGGACAAGGCCAACCCGCTCCCGCAGTATGTGATCATCGCTGCGCTGGTGGCGGCCATCGTATGGGGCTTGCTGACGTGGTATTTCGGCCTGCCGAGCAGTTCCTCCCATGCATTGATAGGCGGACTGGTGGGCGCGGCCATCGCCTATGCGATGTCCTTTGAAAAGGTCGTCTGGTCGGGCGTATTTGAAAAGGTAGTCCTCCCGCTGATCACCTCCCCCCTCATCGGATTTTTCCTCGCCTTCTGCCTGATGTCCTTACTTTTTAAAATACTCGCCAACCTGTCATTGCACGTGGTGAACAAATGGTTCTCAAAGCTGCAGATCCTGTCCGCGGCCGTCATGAGCTTTGCACACGGCAACAACGACGCGCAGAAATCCATGGGCATCATCACGCTGGCGCTGCTGTCCCTGCCCGCCTCCATGCACGCATCGGTGGGCCTGAATGCGGCAGGGGATGTGCCGCTGTGGGTGAAACTGGCTTGCGCGGTGATGATGGGCCTAGGCACGTCTTTCGGCGGCTGGAGGATCATCAAGACGATGGGCGTGAACATGATCAAGCTGCAGCCCATCGGCGGATTCGCCGCGGAAACCACGGCTGCTGCCATCATCGAGACGGCATCGGCATTCGGCCTTCCCGTGAGCACGACGCACGTGATCTCGGCGTCCATCATGGGCGTGGGCGCGGCTCGGAGGATATCGGCGGTACGCTGGGGCCTCGCAAAAAACATCGTCTACGCGTGGATCTTCACCATCCCCGTTACGGCGCTGCTAGGGGCGGGCGTGGTGATGCTGATCAAACTCTGCTTTGGGTTATAAGATTAAGATAAATAGAAACGATAAGAATGAGCAGTCGATGAGGCTGCTCTTTTTGCTAATCTATTATTGCACTTTATCCAACATTGCGACTTCAGATGATCAATTGCGTAGCAATGAATCCCTCCGTCGGCCTATCGGCCGCCACCTCCCATTACATACGGATGCTTTGCATCCGTTTCAGGGAGGCTTTTGGGATGTGGGCGGGCGTGGTGATGCTGATCAAGCTCTGCTTAGGGTTTAAAGTAGAACCGGTAACAGAAAAGAGCGATTTTTACGGCGCTCTTTTTTAGCAGTAATGTTATATAGTCCTATCAACTGAAACTTTGGACCGACTTCCAAAGCTGATCCAAGGGTATTTTCAGCCCTTTGCACACATATATCGGGAGATCATTCTCATAAGGCATGATGTAATCATGGTGAAATACAGTGCCGGGCGTGACTTCTTCAAAGGCCTGATCCAGCATGCCGTGTTCGCTGGCGGGGAGGCCCACGACGATGACGCATTTGCCGGTGAAATCCCCATATCCCCAGTAATAGAAACTGAGGTGGCCGCTGATGGCGACGGGAATGTCATACTTCTGTGCGTAATAGCCCAGGGCGCCCGCCTCACCGTAATTGCCGGCGAAGATGGCGCAATCCTTCCTATCTTCTTCGGGCAGGGAATGGTAGACCTTTGCCACGGCCTGCGCGAGTTCCTCCCAGCCCATACGGTCGGCATAGTGCTGGGGGAGGGAGCCGATCTCTGTATCCTCCGTTTTTACCGTCTCATTGAAGTGGAACGTATTATTATAGGCGATATAATCCTGCACTGGCAGGACGGGGGTGCTGGCGGGGGCGATGAACAGCCCGACCAGGCAGAGTGCGACCATATAGACGATGCGCGGTACACGGGAGGGTCTCTTCTTTCCATGCGGCTCCGGCTGCTTTCCTGCATCCGGAGGCCCTGCCACATCCAAAGGCTCCTTTTTATAACCCCTTTCAAAGCAAACAGACCCGTATGCCAGGAGGGGGAGCATGACACCGGCTAGGGCATAGTATTTGATGGCGAGCACAGCAGCCAAGGTGAAATAGAAGAGGAACGACCAGGCGAAGGGACGGAACATACGCCCGCTTTTCCTGAAAAGGAGCACGAGGCCGCCCAGCCACAGGATGATGGCGACGGGGTTCATGACCATGACCTGGTAGAAAAAGTACTCCCAGGGCGGGGCATGCGCGGAACGGTTGACGGCGTAGTTGGACAGATACTGCAGGAAGGGGAAGCCCCGCTGGGCCTGCCAGACGGCATAGGGGACGAAACAGACCAGGGCGATGGCGGCGGCGATCCAGGGCCATTTCCCGGCGAGGACCCTGCGCTGGCGGGTCAAAAGCAGCCCGATCACAAAGGCCACCAGCATGATGCCGAAGGTGATCTTCACCATGACGCCGATGCCCGCGATGAAGCCGAACAGTATCCAGGTCTTATACGTGAACTCACCTTTCAGGAGCTTCACCAGCATGAAGACCACGATGGAGGACATGAGCTGATCGAAAGCGTCATAGGAGAAGAAACCCGCAAAGGACAGGTACATGGGGGCGAGCATGACCGCCACCGCCGTCAATGCCTGCGCGAACTTCCCACCGCCCATTTTTCGGGTCGTAAGACCTGCAAACAGCATGACGAAAGAACCGGCCAACGCGGGGAAGACATGGATGGCGTAGATCGACGTCCCAAATAAAACACGGGTCAGCGCCATGATATAGACCGCGATGGGTGTGATATCCACATAGCCGAAATCCAGGTGCCGGCTCATGGATACGTAATAGAATTCATCCCGGAAGATACCATACTGCCAGCCCGTGACCATGTGAAAAATAAAATTAACCGCCATGAGATAAATGAGGACGGCGGTGGCACTCACCAGGCTCTTTTTTGTCAATAAACGCTTTATCATACATCCACCACATACAAGCAAAGATGTATTAGATTTTAATATAACAACATATATATGGCAACAATAATCTACCAATCGGACGTAAAAAGAACCGTACCGCCTATGGAAACCGCATAACGTT
Organism: Bacillota bacterium; assembly: GCA_023454175.1. Taxonomy (GTDB): domain Bacteria; phylum Bacillota; class Clostridia; order Christensenellales; family JAEXRW01; genus JAEXRW01. The sequence continues at coordinate 7,958 of JAEXRW010000013.1, forward strand.
AATATTTCGTTAAATACACGTCTGAAACACGGCCGTTCGACACTGTTCGACATAAACAGTATTTGGCTAGCCAACCCCGAAATGATACATTATAGGCAGAACATTCCTGTAGGCGGTCTTTGGCCCTTTCATTCTACCAAAGAACAGAGGCAGGCTGTTATGCGTGTATTGAAGTGGCTGACTGCAGCCCTCTCCATCGCATCCCTGATCGCCGTCGCCATCTTTTTAAACTTTGACCTCTCCGGCGGCACTGAATCCAAAGCCCTGTTGCCTGTATTAAACACGTTCTTTCTCGGGATGCTGCCATTTTCGGCAGCTTTTTTTGCCGCACGCACCTACCTGAAAACCAACGTGCGGAGCACGCTTTTCATGAGCTGCGGCCTGCTCGTTTTCGGCCTGGGCTCAACGATAGCCGGGTGGCTGGATTACCTCCCGAACGGCGCGAACTTCACCGCGACCGTGCACGGCATATGCGCATCCATCGGGGCGGCCCTCCAGATGGCCTCGGGGATGTGGATGGACAGGAAGGAAAGGCCCTACACCGGACGAAGGACCAGGCTGATCATTTCAATAGTGGGGGTCATCCTTTTTACATGCACCGTCGGGGCAGCGGCCGTATTTCATGTGGTCCCCCCGTTCATACTGGGCGGCGAGCCCACGGAACTCCGGAAATTCTTTTTGTTTGCTTCCATCCTGTTCTTTTTCACCAGCGCCATCCTTTACCTGAAACAATACCTGAAACTGAAGCAGGGTTCCCTCTACTGGTACTCCGCTTCGCTGGCGCTGACCGCCGCGGGAATTCTTGCCCTGAGCGTCCAGCAGAACGTGGGAGATGCCGTCTGCTGGATCGGCAGGGCAGACCAGTACGCCGGCGGCGTATTTGCACTGGTATCGGTATTAGCCCTGCGGCAGGAGGCCAGGGAGCGAAGAATGGACATCCCCAGCATCATGGCGGACTTTTTCAGCGATGCGGAATCGGGTTACAGGAACCTGGTGGAAACCTCGAGCGACGCCATCCTGTCGGTGGATGCGGACTACCATATCTTTTTCAGCAACTCCGCGGCAGAGAAAATGCTGGGGTATACAAACGATGAGATCAGGAAGATATCCTTTTTGGACCTTCTGGTCCATGACAGCACGCGGGAGTATTTACACAAAGACACACTGGTATTCCGAAACAGCGACCCCGATGCATTCTCGGGCAAGACGATGGAGATCGAGCTGAAAGGAAAAGGGGAGAGGCAATTCCAGGCTGAACTCTCCCTGTCCATCCGCAAGCTCCCCTCAGGTCCGGTATTCACCTATATCATACGCGACATCACGCGGCGCAAGCGCAACGCTGCCAGGATCCAGCGGCAGAACACCATCCTCAACGCGATCAACCGGATCTATGAGAATGCTGTGACATGCACCACCATGGAGGAACTTGGCAACGCCTGTCTTTCCATCATCCAGACCATCACCGAGAGCAGGATCGGCTTCATCGGCGAGACCGGCAGCGATGGACTTTTCCACGATATCGCCATCAGCGAAAACGGGTGGGAGGCATGCAAGCTGACAGACAGGTGCGGGCACCGAAGGCCGCCGGGAAATTTCAAAATAACAGGCCTGTACGGCAAAGTACTGAAAACGGGCCGGAGCATCCTGACAAATGATCCGTGCAGGCATCCGGAAGGCACCGGGATCCCGGAGGGACACCCTGTGCTCAGTTCATTCCTGGGCGTGCCATTCATCCGCGACGGAAAGGCGGCAGGCATGATGGCGGTGGCCAACCGGGAAGGCGGGTATGATGGTGAAGACCAGGAGATCCTGGAGACCCTGGCGCCGACGATCCTGGAGGTGATCCTGCGCAAGCGCGCGGAAGAAGACCTGCGCAGGAGCGAATCCCTGCTGCGAACGCTGATCGAAGGTTCCCCGGACCCGATATTCCTGAAGGATACCCAAAGCAGGATCGTGGCCGCAAACACGGCTTACGAAGAAAAATGCGCAGGCAGGCCGGGGAAATGCGTGGGGAAAGACAACTTTGAACTCTTTGATGATGCTGAAACCGCGAGGTACATCACAGCGGAAGACAGGAACGTGATGGATTCCGGCAAAGGCCAGATCTTTGAGGACACCCTCCGCTGCAACGGCGCGATCCGGACCCTCATCACATCCAAAGTACCCTGGCACGATGAAAACGGGAGCGTGATGGGGCTGGTATGCGTGATGCATGACATCACCGACCGGAAGAACCTGGAGCTGCAGCTGCAAATGCTGTACAAGGTGGCAGGAAAGCTGCTGGCAAGCGAACGGCCGCAAAACATCGTGGATGAACTCTGCACCGATGTGATGCAGTTCCTGGATTGCCAGTCCTTTTTCAACTACCTGGCGGGAAGCGACGAAATCCTCCGCCTGAACGCATACAAGGGCATCCCGGCCGAGCTGCTCCCGGAAGTGGAATCCCTGCGCATGGGGGAGGCCCTTTGCGGATCGGTGGCACAGAGCAGGCAGCGGCGCGTTGTGGGGGATATCCAAAGCCTGAATGACCCTGTGACCGGGTTCCTGCGGGAACTGGGGATACGGGCCTATGCGTGCCATCCGCTGATGGACCACGACAGGGCCATCGGCACGCTTGCCTTCTGCACAAAGACCAGGGACCGGTTCAAGGACGGGGAACTGGCGCTGATGAAAGCGGTGGCAGACCACGTGGCCACGGCTATCAGCCATGCGGAGGCGGAAAACAGGATCCTGGAGATGAACCGGGAACTCATGAAAAAGAGCCAGCTGATCACGGACTTTTTTACCAACGTGTCCCATGAATTCAAAACGCCCCTTTCCATCATCCTGATCGAACTGGAGCTGATGGAATACCATATCCGGGACTCCTGCTGCGGCTGTACGCAGGACGTGCGGAAGATCACGGACGTGATGCGCCAGAATTCCTACAGGCTCTCAAGGCTGATACAAAACCTGCTGGATGTGACGAAGATCGACGCCGGTTTCATGAACGTGAACCTGCGGGACGCCGACATCATCCTGTCCCTGCGGGAACTGGCGGCATCGGTGAGCGATTTTGCGAAGAACGCGGGGATCAGCGTGCAGTTCATCAGCGATATGGCCCGCAGGCACATCCCGATGGATATGGAGAAAACCGAGCGGATCATGCTGAACCTTTTATCCAACGCCATCAAATATACGTCGCCGGGCGGGCAAATCACCGTGAAGGCGAGGAATTTCGACGACCGGATCGTCATCTCCGTGAAGGATACGGGGGAAGGGATACCAAAGGACAAGAAGGAGATCATCTTCGACCGGTTCCGCCAGGTGAACACCTCCCTGACGCGGAACACCGAGGGGAGCGGGATCGGGCTCTCCCTCACCAAGGCGCTGGTGGAACTCCTGCGGGGGAGGATATGGTTTGAAAGCGAAGGCGGGAAGGGGAGCGAATTTTTCATCGAGCTGCCTATACTGCCCTTTGACAGGCAGCTGATGATACCCGAGATAGAAGGCATGAGCATGATGAAAAAGGTGGAGATGGAGCTATCCGATATCCGCAAGCTGGAAACTGTATGAGGAGAAGATTCATCTCAAAATATATATTCATTCGATCTGTATTGAAAAGGACAGCGGCATATGGCTTTTTTATCCTATCGGCGGAACGTGATAAGTTATGGTAACTGCAAAAAACAAGGGCCGATGTGGGCATCGGCCCCTACAAGATCACAACTGAAAACTACCCACGGCTGAAAACATTTGGGCATATACCGAAGGTCGAACGACACTTATCGGCACCATAGGGCTGCAAATACGACCCCATAGGACTGTGGGCTGGTCCATGAAGGAACCACATTGGCGCCACCTTCCCCGCAAGGAAGAGGCTTTGAAACCGGGAATATAGATTCAGTGCAGAATCATTTCCATGACCCTGGCAGTATGTCTACGGAGCCTTCAAGACAGAATAATTCCAGGACCAGGAGACACCCGCTACGGCGTCAACGCCGCCATATGACAACAGCGGCGCAGTCGTTACGGCATGACGGCTGCAAGGGTTGACAAAAACCCTCCGGCCCTCCATAATGCTGGAATCAACAAGAATGAAAAAGGAGAAAAACCATGAAATTCTGCTGGTGCACACTCAACGTAAAGGATATGGAAAGCTCGCTGAAATTCTACACGGAAATCGTGGGCCTGGACATCGAGCGCAGGATGCAGGCGGGGCCGGATATCGAGATCGTATTCCTGGGCAAGGGGGAGACGAAGGTCGAACTGATCGCCAATGCAAACAATACGAATGTGGAAATGGGCAGGGACATCTCGCTGGGATTTGAGACCGAGTCGGTGGACAGGCTGATGGAGACCCTGAAAAACAAGGGCGTGGCGATCCTGAGCGGACCGCACCAGCCGAATCCCCACGTCAAATTCTTCTATGTTTCGGACCCCAACGGCCTGAAAATACAGTTCGTAGAGAACATGTGATGATGAAACAAAAAGCGCCCGCATCAGGCGCTTTCTTTGCATCCATTGTGCCATATTCACGTATAGGTATCATAGTCATCGGGCATCAACAGCCAGGAACGGCCGTTTTTACAATGGCATGACGGGAAACGTTCGCCATACCAGACGGGCATCTCATGCCCGCAGCCCATGCACCTGTACATCCCTCCCATACGGTTGATCTCACCTGCTTTTGCCATTGAAATACCTCCCCGCCTATTTTTTCAAAAGATCACTGCTATTATTTTGGCGTGCATGGTTTGCCGAATATTCGAGGAAAAATGAGTCAATCCCATTGGACCATGCACGTGATTTGACAGACTGCGTGTATCCAACGAATGCAAGAGACCGGAAAAAATGAAGTGGGAGCCGCCAGACATGACGGCCCCCGGTCCCAAGGAGAATCAATCCACTGTGGTCATGAGCGGACGGCTATGGATTGGAAGCCATGGAGCGTTCGGCGATCTCGATCGCCTTTTGAACGATCCGGCCGCAGTCACGGGAAGAAACCGAACCCCAGCCTTCCCGCGCTACCTGGTCACCCACGCCCAATTCCCGGGCGATGACCTGCTTCAACCCATCCGACATCACACTTTTTCCCGGCATGATCTCACCTCCCTGTTCAAACGCGGCATAAAACGTTCGTCGCCATGCCGCATCAATATTCTGCCCGCCGGCGGTGCAATCAAACGGCGGAAATGAATGGCTGAAAACCAGTACCTTTCCGCCGCCGCAAACGCTGCGCTGTGAGCAGCTGCTGACATATGCGTATGGAAACAATGCGAAAGACCATAATATGAGCGATAATAAAAGCGAAGGGATGAGCTGGAAATGGCAACTGCAGGCCTCGGGATGGGGTGCCTGGGCGTGATACTGGGCACGCTGGGATGGGTCTACACGAGCGTATCGTGGCTGGCATACATCGGTCTGGCCCTGGGCGCCATCGGCCTGATCATCTGCATCATGGCGCTGCGCCACCACAGGCGGGAGAGCAAACCCGGAACGCGGGCGGTATGGGGAATGATCCTTTGCATCATCGCCATCATCGAATGGGTGATCGTACTGATCATCACGCTGCCGAAATGACGTTCAAAGTACATCGGCGGGCGGCGATGAACACAACTCACCCGATTGCCGCTTGACCTGCCCGTATATAGCGGATATGATGGCTTATGAACAGCATTATATCTACGTACATATGGGGGATGACATGGAAACAGTGGGCTTCGACGTCAGGATCACGCAAACGGATTATCTGAAATTCAACTACTGGGTGTCGGCGGTACGGCAGAAACGGCTGGCGCTTTCCATCATCGCAGGGATCCTGCTGATAGCCCTGCTGGCCGTGGGGATATGGGTGTATACCTTCACCAATGCACTGGTAGTACTGATCGTGGTGGTGGTTTTCCCGCTGCTGCTGGTCGTACAGTTCGTGGCAGGATGGCGGCGTGTGAAAAAGTCCTACGCGATGAGCAGGGAGATCCAGCAACCCATCCACTATACATTCAAAAAGAATGTGCTTACGATGGACGGTGCGTCCGGGGAGGGGGAATATACCCGGGACATGATCCAGAAGGCATTCGTTACGAAGAATTACATCTATATCCGGATGACCACGAAACGGTTCCTCATCATCCCCAAAAGGGACATCCCGGCGGGGAAGGAAGGGGCCATACTGGACTTCGTGAATCCATAGAACAAACCAAAAGGAGGCATAAACCTCCTTTTTTGCATGACGAAATTTTCCTTACGGGTTATTCGGATGTTCCTTGCCGGAGATCAGGGCATTCAACTGCTCCAGGAGGCTCCCGCCGCCCATGACGGAGATACTGCCGATACGATCGCATATCGTCTCGAGGAACTCCAGTTCCTTCAGCTTGTAGAGCGTCGCATTTTCCTCCATGAGTTTAGCCGTATTCAGCAGGCTGCGCGTGGAAGCCGTCTCCTCACGGCGGGTGATCACATTGGCCTGGGCCTGCTTTTCGGCCAGCAAAACGGTATTGAGGATATCGCGAATCTCACCCGGCAGAATGATATCCTTTACGCCTGCAAAGAGGAACTCCACACCCATCTCCGCTCCCCTGGGCTGCAACTGCTCGAGGATATAATCACCGATCTCCTTTTTCTTCAGCAGCAGGTCATCCAGCCGCAGCGAGCCGACATATTCGCGAAGGGCAAGCTGCATCAAAATATAGATTTGATTTTCATAATCCGCCACGTTCACTACCTGGACGGGGTCCACCACCCTGTAATGGCACACGAAATTCAAACGCAGGGCAACCTTGTCTTCGGTCATGATCTCCTGACCCGTCATATCGATCTGCCGCCTGCGCATATCCACTTTTTCCATGTGAACGGGAACGGCGCCTTTCCAGTAATAGTACCTGCCAGGCTGGCAGACCTGATGCCGGGCGTGGTCAAAATACACAAGGCCCATCTCGTGCTCACCTACATCAAATACATAGAGGTATTCAGCAAGTTTGCTGACGGCATAAAGCCGTTTGTCCAGGGATGGATCTATATCAGGGCAGCCCAAATCCACTTGGATGAATTCATGCTTTTGGTACACCGACCAAAAGGCGTGTTTACCAGGGCGCAGAACACCTTCCACCACACCATCAGCGAGATGGATGGCGATGCTGCCCTCTTCCAATTCAATGACCGCCAATTCCCTGCGCAATGCCTCATCGGAGAGGAACATGCCGATATCCCGCCCCTCGATATAAAAGGGAAAACGGATATCCATGATATGCACCGAATGCCGGAATGACGAATAATGGTGGATCCCGGGCCTGAGGCACTTTTGGTATATACCCTGTTTAAAAAGCAGGGCGCGCTGATTGTCCTTTACGATATGCTTCATACATTCCCCCCATTTCAAGCTGTTTTTGGCCGGAATCCCCGCACATATCCGCGGAGGAACGGTTGAGACGGCGCGGTTCCATCAGAACATGCAGCCTGCAAGCAAGCTGCCGTTTTAAGGAAGGCCACCGCCGGTATCCCCGGCCTGCAGGGCGAAAACATGCGTGCAGGCAAAACCTGCGCGGGACCCCATAGCCAAAAACACTTTGTTCCTTGTTCTCCGTACCAATCGGTTACCTCGTTCCCGGTTAACAGTCGGGCGGTAAAGGGGAGTCGAACCCCTACACGCGACAAAGACTCCGGCCGGGGCCAGCATACGGAAGGGCAGAGCCACCACCGCACTGCGTGACGGAAAACGACGTCACAGCTTTCGGCTTACCGAACGAAGGATTGCCAAGAAAATGATAACAAGTATTGAGCGTATGTGTCAATGCAAGTGAATATAAAATATAGATTATATGGAAGGGCATATCAATTCATAATCAAACAGGGAAAGGCTCCAGCAGGAGACCCCGTACCTCCAGCAGGCGGGATACGATCCGGGGATCGAACTGGGTGCCCGCATTCCTCGCTATCTCGGCCAGCGCCTCTTCCACCGACATGGCTTTCCGGTAAGGGCGGTCATGTGTCATGGCATCAAAGGCATCTATCACCGATACGATACGGGAAAGCAGCGGAACCTGCTCCCCGCTCAAACCCCTGGGATAGCCTGTACCATCCCAACGCTCATGGTGCAGCAGAACGAATTCGGAAATGCCCGCAAGCTCGGGAAAACTCTGCAATATCCTGTAGCCGATCTCGGGGTGTTTGCGCATCTCTTTCCACTCATTTTCATCCAGCGGCGTACTCTTGTTCAGCGTGGCATCGCTGATGGCGATCTTGCCCACATCATGCAGCACAGCCAACAGTTCCAGCTGCTTGCGCTGCTGGGCTCCAAGGCCCATGGCGTCAGCTATCACCGCACCGAGGTCCTTCAGGCGGGAAGCATGCTCCTGGGAATCCTGGCTGCGCAACTGGAGCGTCTGCAAAACAGACTGGATAATGGCGCTTTTGGAACTATGGCTATCCAGCATCTTCCGTTCATACATCAGGCGTTCAGCCGACCGGATGAGGCGGTCCAAGGCAAAACCGGCATCCGTTTTGGTGGCGCATCCCAACGAAATGGTGATGCGGATGCCTGAGTAGTCTGCCTCAGCACAGGCCCGGCGTATCCTCTCGCCGATCTCAATGGCAGCGGACTCACCTGTCCGGGGGAGCAGGATGATGTATTCATCCCCGCCCCAACGGGCGATGATATCCTCCGCGCGGCAACATTCCTGTATCACACGGGCGACGCCGCGGATGACATTGTCCCCCTCCAGGTGCCCAAAGGTATCGTTGATGAGCTTCAGCCCGTTCACGTCCCCCAAAAGGATGGAGAGGGGATACTGCCTCTGCGTATCAAGCCTTTCATACTCTTCTTCAAAAAACCTGCGGTTGTACAGCCCCGTCAAAACATCGTGATAGCTCATAAAGAGCATGGTTTCCTGCTTTTTCTTTTCCTCCTCCATGCCGGCGGATACCCTGTCAAGAAGCCTGTCAATCTCATTGCCGATGAATGAAATCTCATTCCTTCCCTTCATATTCAATTTTCGCAATTCTTTTTCCCTGCCTATCTGTATAGCGGCAAGGTGGCGGCTCATTTTCATGATGGGTCTCGAAAAATAGATATGGATCAGATGATATACCAGCAATGTAGTGAGAACGGAACAAATGAGGTATATCAGGTTGATATTATTAAAAGCGCGGACACTATGGTAATACACATCCCGATTATCCTGGATGAGGATGGACAGGGCCGGCCTGCCCATAATATCTTTTATGGGGGCTTCTATACGGATACTTTTCTCATCGAAACTGAAGGACGGTGTTTCATCTGAGGAAGCAGTTGAAGCAGCTATAAAGATGGGGGCATCAACGACCCTTGATATGTTCTGCAGCATGCCTGCGTCAACCGCTCTGATAAAAACAAGGTGGCCGTTCACAGGCATGTCCATCAACGATGAAGTCACGGGCCGGGAAGCAACGATCCATACCTTGCCTGCTTCATTCACAAAACCGGCTGACGCACTATTCACATCCGTGCCAGCCGTCAGCGTGGACACAACAGCGGGATCCCTGGTAAAATCCAGATCACCGGCAAGGGATTTGGAATAAAACATCCCCTTTTTCAAATCATAAAGGACCAATGCATCCACCCGGATGGTTTCAAGTGAATTATCCTCCAGATTATCGGTTATGTAAGAGGGATTCTCTCCATTTAAAAAATCATAGGTGTCATCCCACAAGGACCAGTCGCCTGTCGTATTGACAAGGTTATTTGTTTCGTTTTCCAGAAGGATCCGTGTGCTGTGTATTTTATCTTCCGCGCGGGATCTCTCCAAATCCGTGACCTGGCCAAGGTACAATCCCGAAATGATAAAATACCCTGAGACGATAAAGACCAGTGATACGGAAAATATAATGAATACAAGAAGGTATTTGATCTTCAACTTTGAAGCCCCTCTTCCAAATTACTCGGACCCTCATAATATAAGTTCGGAAGATGTGTGAAATATCATGAACAAAATGGAAAAACAAGTTAAACAAAAATTCAACAAACGAGCTATTACGCATTTAGTAATACATCCTATCACGACCGAAGGTGTAATGAACATGTTAAGACCTACCAATCAGCCGGACAGGATGCTATAATATACCATGCAAGCGTTACTTCAATCCTGGAGGACCGCGCATGAAAAACCGGCCGGCATTCAAGAAATATGCGAGGCATTTCCCGGCTTTTATGATCAGCCAGCCCGCAGTGATGGGCGATAAGGTATACGCCATCCGGGATTATCCCCTGATCCTGCTGGGCAACATCGCCATCATCGTGATGATGTTTTTCCTCAATAACTATTCGCCTTTTACCCCGTTTTACTACGGCGATACGGCATTAACAGTCGCAATAGATCTCGGGATCCTGCTGAGCGCGGCATACTGGCTCTTTTTCGTATACCGGTTTGCCCGGTACTACATCACCTGGGCGGACAGGATGGTACACCCGTACCCGAGTGGGGTGGAGGGGTATGACAGCGGAGGCGACCCGCTGCCATCGGCCGAGAGCAAGCGGAGTAAATGGCGGAGCCGCGGGGCATTTATCGCCTTCACAGCCGGGATAGGGGTATTGATAACCCTGTATTGCCTGCTGGGCTTTGGCATGGCCCCCATACGCATCCTGAACGACCACAAAGCGGACCTAGAAAAGCTTGTGGAGATCGGAAACAAGTATGATTATTTATGGGTATGCAACTGGGGGAATGAACACAACCCCCTATCCGTCTATGGTACGGCACACGACCCAAAGCGGGAGGACTTGACGCAAGAGGAAAGGGAAGAACTAACGAATATCTTCCACAGGCTCCAAGGGAATTATGTCCATGGGATCTTCAAAGAAAATTATGATGAGAAAAAGAGGATCAAAGTCGTTTTATTTTCAATAGCAGCATCAGGCGAACTGACCTGGTATCCGGACAAGAGTCAGTGGGTGTATAACCAGGGTGAGAAGGATTAAATCATCATATCAACTTTATAGTATTCTTTTCGGGTGTGAGAAGAATCCAATCTATACAATTAAGCGGCCATCCGGTCCATCCACGATTAGCATCGATCCAATGTGTTTATAATAATGCCAAATAACTGCTTAATGTGGAGGGTATGGCGTATGAACCTGATGCTGGTACGGTCGGAGAAACGGGACGAGAATTCGCTATTGATGCAGAAGGCATTCACGGACTATGGGTGCCACATCAAACTGAGGCTGGGGCTGCACGACTTCGACGAGAAGGACGCATGCTCGCGGGAGGGCGTAATCATCCTGCAGCTGCGCGGGGACGAGCCCGAGCACAAGGAACTGGAGAAGGCGCTCAACGACATTGAAGGCGTGAAAGCCAAACTCGTTGATTTCTAGAATAATCCCTGTCATAAACCAAAATATTCGGGTTTATTGATCCGCAGAGGTAAATGCATAGCATCAACACGCATGATTGGATATCACTCCTTCCGGCACCATCGTCATTCCAATTGGCCTAATTGGAATGACACTAGTGCCACCTCCCTCATCCGAGGGAGGCAGGATAAGATGCGGAACGGAACCATTTGAAATCACCTGACTAAATAAGGCCATGCACTAAAGAAACGCTAATTCATTGATGTGAACACCAGTGCGTTATTGAAATCGGCTGTTAGATCGCCATAAACATTTTGCTCCTCAACATGATGCGAATCGCAACAGTCAAATTTCCCTAAAGTTTTATCATTCCCTTTTAATCAGCTTTTCCTCAAAAAAACCGCCGAAATGCGTTTTCCCGGCGGTTTTTGCTGCATATAGATTTACGGTGGGGGTGATGGCTGTGCCGCTTTACAGGGTGCGGCGAAACGACACATTTGAATCCCTCTCCCGTACTTTCGGCGTGCCCGCATGCATGATCGCCCGGCTCAACGGAAGCAGCCTTTCACCGGGAATGGCCATCGAGATCCCGGAAGCCGACTGGTGCATGAAAATGGGCGGGTGCAGCCCGTACGGAACGAGCCCGGAGGGAAGCGCGATCACACATACGGTGCAGGATGGGGAAACGCTGTACTCCATCGCGCGGAAATACAATACGACGCTAAGGATACTGGAGGGCGCGAACAGACTGGCGGGGAAGGAGCCCGAGGAAGGGAGCACGCTGAAAATACCGCAACACGGCATGGATATAGAGCTCCGGATGGCAAAGGAAGAGGACACGGTGAAAAGCCTGGCGCTGGAGGCCGGATATCCCGAGGCGCTGATACGGCAAATCAACTACCTGAGCGGGGAGGTCCGGGCAGGCATGCTGCTGGCCGTACCCGTCAAGAGAACCCATTAGAAAAGGAAACAAGTATACCGGCGGGCGGTTCATCCGTCATTTTCAACGGCGAAGGGGGGGACGTAACAGGAATCTGCAGAAGCAAGGCTTTGGACGAAGACATTGGAAAAGCCGAGCGAACGGCAAAACTCCATAGCGCGCCCGTATTCAGCCTCCGTGAGGGGCCGGGATATGGGCGCGTATTCTTTGGCGCGGTGCGCGGGGAAATACTGCCCCATCAGGCTGATGTAGGTATCCTTCGGCAGGCGGTCCGCGATGAAGGAGAGGACGCCGCGCGTCTGGGAGAGGGAGCAGGGGAGGACGAGGTGGCGGATAAGCAGCCCTTTTTCCGCGACGCCATCCGCATCCATCCGAAGCGTGCCCACCTGCCCGTACATCTTCAGGACGGCTTTCGAGGCGTGTTCAAAATAGTCGGGCGCGCCGGAAAACTGATCACCGTATTCCGGCGAACAGTATTTCAGATCCGGCAGATAGATATCGACCAGGCCATCCAGCCTATCCAGCGTATCCGGTGCGTCATATCCGCTGGTATTGTAGACGACGGGGACGGCCAACCCGCTTTTCCGGGCGAGCGCGATGGCGTCGGCAAGTACGGGGACATGCGGGGAGGGGGTGACGAGGTTGATATTGTGCGCGCCTTTTGCCTGCAGCTCCAGGAAAAGCCGGGAAAGGGCTGCCGCATCGTATTGCTGCCCGCAGACCGTGTGGCTGATGGCATGGTTCTGGCAGTAGACGCAGCGCAGGCCGCACCCCGAGAAAAAGACGGCGCCGGAGCCATGGGCCCCGGATATGACCGGCTCCTCCCACAGGTGCAGGCCGGCATAGGCCACACGGGGGAGCGGGCCGCAGCCGCAAAAGCCTTTTACGCCATTCTGCCTGTCCACCCCGCAGGCGCGGGGGCAGATATTGCACGCACGATAATCCAGCATTTCCATCAACCTCAGAAAGGAGATCACGATCATTTTAACATGCCTTCACCTGAATGGCATCATCCATCGAAAGCAGAAGAATATGCAACATAACAGACATAATTTAATCACAAAATATGATGCGCTAACCATTCATTACGCAACATATCACCAAAACATATTGCCATAGTATGAATACGGTGGTAAAATCTAAGCCGCACGAAATGGAATAATTTACAACAAGGAGCAAGAACAAATGCCAAACTCCCGTCCCGACCTATTCAGAAAAGCGGGGGCTGTTTTTTTGTGTTTGACCTTTCTGGTCACAGCGGGGATATTCCCAGGATGCGACGTTATGGCCGAAGCCAACCATCCGACCCAAAGCGCATCCGCACCGCAGGAGTCCACGCCGATACCGACAACCACTCCTGAACCTTCGCCTACCATCACACCAACCCCCACCCCGACCCCTGATCCGAACGACCAGTACTTCTCGGATACGGAAAAGGTGGAAACCGGCGGCGGGCACTGGAACTACAGCTCCCCTACGCTGAGCGTGCAGATCACAAAATACACCGACAAGAAGATACCCCTCGTTTATTACGTAGCCCATATACGGGTACGCGGGGAAGAGAAGATGATGCCGGGCTTCGGGGGAGGCAAGCCGCCGGGAAGCGCGCAGCTGCCGGCTGCCATCGCGCGCAAATACAAGGCGGTATACGCGCAGAACGGGGATTATTTCGCGGACACGCGCAACCCTGCAGGCGTGGTGATCCGCAACGGCAAGGTATACCGGAACCGCAAAGCCGCCGACACACTGGCGGTGATGCCGGACGGAACGCTGAAGGTGTATCTCGCCGGGGAGGTCAAAGCCGCCGGCCTGCTGGCGCTGGGAGTGAAGAATTCGTATTCATTCGGACCGGGCCTGATCCAAAACGGCGTCATCCGGCCAAAGCTGAGCAAATGCAGGCTGAATATCCGCAACCCCCGGAGCGGGATCGGCATGGCGGAGAAGGGGCATTACGTGGCGATCGTGGTGGAAGGACGCACACGGACGAGCAGGGGCGTGACCTTCAACGAATACGCAAAGCTTTTCGCGGACCAAGGCTGCACCGAAGCATACAACTTTGACGGCGGGGCTTCCTCGTGCATGGTATTCATGGGGAAGGCCATCAACAAATCAACGGACAGACTGACCACCGGAACCTTCCGCCGTGTACCCGACATCATCATCTTCGGGCGCTCGGACGCGGTGAAATGACAAGAGGACAAGAGATACTATTGTATATAAAAGAGGGGCAGCGGTACCAATTGCGCACCCTCTTTTTTATATGAAAACAGAGCTTGATGTAATCTATTGAAGGCTATATCTTGGATGATTATAACCCCACCCCCTACCCCCTCCCATTCTTAGGTCACAATATCAGACAGCGGGTATGGAATGGGAGGGGGTAGATTTAGGGAGGGGGCTGCGCCCCCTCCTTTGCCCACCCCTGCAGGGAACGAAAGACATTAGATTTTTAATACTCATAAATGGGGTAGGAACTTCCTGGGAGCCGGAGCGTATCAGCACCGTAAGGTACGATAGCAATAAACGCCTAATAAAGCAAAACCCCCGGCAAGGAACGCATGAACGCGCCGGGGGATGCTTATCGATCTGATATTACTTTGCAGTGTGGTGGGCATGCACGTGGCAGGCAGCCTTTTCCACGAGATTACGCTTCATTTTACCGTTGGTGACATAGTAATTGACGCGCCCCTGCAGGCCCTCAAGAAGTTCCCTGACGCCCTTTTCATCCAACTTCTGCACGTAAGCCCTGCCTTCCGGAGTGAGGCTGGTGGCGATATAGCGCGAACGGATCACGGACCGGCCGCCGGGCAGGTCACAGACGGACATGCGCCATTTGATGACGGCCTTGCCGAAAAGGTGCTTGATGTACTCGATCTGCGTATTCTCCGCATCATACCTGCTGCAGATCCAGAGCGATTTGCCTTCCAGCGGGATATCTGTCTCGAAGACGCAGGCCTCCTCGGCGATGCCGGACGCGGTATAGACGATGGTGCATACATCCTCCCAGCCGTCGATCCAGTCCACTTCCTTCACGGGGCAGAGCAGGGGGAAGACCACTTTCGCGGGGGCTTCGAGCTCCACATCGATCTCTTTTACGATGCGGAGGGTATCGGTTTTCGTTTTCATGATTATTTGCCTCCCAAATAACAGATTTTCTTTCTCCAAGAATGATGATAAACTGTAAAGCGATAGACAAGTCAATACTAAAATTAATAATTAATAGTTAAGAATTAAGAATTTTGGTGTGCCCTGCGGGGGAAATTATATGGCCCTGCGGGGGGAGTGAATAACGAAAAATGCAACAGCATTTTATACAGGTATGAAGCCAGCATTATGAAGTCCAGCCGGAGCGGAGGTCACAGGCATGATGACAGTGGGAAAAATGGCAAAGAAATTCGGGCTTTCCCGGACGGCGCTGCTGTATTATGACAGCATCGGCCTTTTGAGCCCATCGGGACGCGGGGAAAACGGGTACAGGCTGTACAGCGAAGCCGATATTGAACGAATGGGACAGATCATGAGCCTGCGCAACGCGGGGATCCAGCTGAACGAGATAGCCAAGTACCTGGACGCGCAGGAATCGGATATCTCCTCCATCCTCCTCAAGCGGCTGAACGAGATGAACCATGAGATCGAAGGGATCCGCAACCAGCAGGAGATCATCGTAAGGCTGCTGGGGAACTCCGACCTGCAGGCGAAAAGGGTTTCGGACGTGCGGGGATGGGTGAAGATCCTGCACGACGCCGGGGTACAGGGGGACACGGCGCTGCAGTGGCACCGGTACTTCGAAATGCAGTCCCCGGAGCAACACCACAGCCTGCTGAAGGCGCTGGGATTCAGCGAGGCCGAAATCGAGGCATACAAGGCCGCCCTTGAAAACGGCACGGCAGAGGACGACCTGAAGGAAGAGGAAGCGGAATTGAAGTCCCTGGAGGAATGACACCAAAAGAACATTCAGGAAAGTAATACAATTTTGGAGGGCTGCGAATTGGGACTTCTGGAGGCATTGATCGGGCAGGCGAAAAATCCAAAGGGATTTGTGGGCAGCGCCATGCTCAAAATCATGAATTCCGCCCACAGCCGGATGACCGCCTGGGGGTTATCTAAAATCCATATAGACGATCATGCCACAGTACTGGATATCGGCTGCGGCGGCGGGCAAACCCTGAAGACCCTCTCCAGCATCCTTCCGAACGGTAGAATCTATGGCGTGGACTATTCGGAAGAAGCGGTAGCGGCATCCATCAGGGAGAACAGCAAGGACGTACAAGCGGGCAAGATGGCCGTGATGCAGGCCGGTGTCTCATCCATGCCGTTCCAGGATGGTCATTTTGATCTTGCAACCGCCTTTCAAACGCATTATTTCTGGCCGGACCTGAAAAATGATATCCGGGAAGTAAACCGAATCCTGAAACCCGGCGGCAGGTTTTTATTGGTTTCGGAGATATACAAAATCAATTACCATATGAAAGAATACAAGACGGCTGATGCTTTACGAGCGCTTTTCGTCGAAGCAGGATTTACCGATGTACAGGTATTTCAGTCCAAGGCTGCAGTATGCTTCGTGGGTACAAAATAATCCCTGCACGGCAATACTTCCCTTTTGAGTACGATGTATGCACCAAATACCCAGGAACCATCGGAAATCCAGAATAATATCGGAAAAAAGGATCTGACAACAATGAGGACCATCCTGTGCGGCGTGAACGCACGTTTTTCGCACATGAACCTGGCAATCCGGTACCTGGAGGGCGCCTGCCGGGGTATCTGCGAAACGACGGTAAAGGAATACACCATCAACGACCCGGTGCAGCATATCATCTGGGACCTGACCGCATGCGGCGGGGACGTATACTGTTTCTCCAGCTACATCTGGAACATCGATATCCTCCTGCGGGCGGCGGAGGGCGTAAAAAAAGCCATTTCCAGCTCCATCATCCTTTTCGGAGGGCCGGAGGCATCATACAGTGCGGATGAATTATTACAGGAGCAACCGTTCATCGATCATGTTCTATCGGGGGAGGGGGAGAAGTCGCTGCCTGCATTCATCCGGGCATTACAAGGCACGGGAGACATACAAAGCGCGCCGAACCTGTATTACCGCCGGGAAGGAAAGACGGCATTCACCCATGAAGCCGAGCCTAATGACATGGACAGCCTGCCTGACGCTTACACCACGCTAGAAGAAGGCCGGATGATCTACTATGAATCCTCCCGGGGATGCCCGTATCACTGTACTTTCTGCCTTTCCTCGCGCAGTGAAAAACCAAGATACCGCTCACTGGAAAAGACCTTCGCCGACCTTTCACGGTTCATCAGCGCAGGAGCCAAGCAGGTGAAATTTGTGGACCGCACGTTCAACGCGGATAAGGATAGGGCTTACGCCATATTCAACTGGTTAATAGAGAAGGGACGCAACATGCGTGCAGGCACGCATGCTCTGACCAACTTCCACTTTGAGATCGCAGGGCACCTGCTGGATGACGATACATTGACACTGCTGGAGAAGGCGCCGAAGGGGCTTTTCCAGTTCGAGATGGGCGTGCAGAGCCTGAACGAGGAGACATTACATGCGATCTCCCGGAAACAGGATTTCGGACGGATCGAGCATGCGGTCAGCCGGTTAAAACGCTCCGGAAACATCCACGTGCACCTGGACCTCATCGCGGGGCTGCCATGCGAAACGGAAGAAAGCTTCAAAGCGACATTCGAGCGGGTCTTCGCGCTGCAGCCCGATACGCTGCAGCTGGGGTTCCTGAAGCTGCTGAAGGGAAGCAGGCTGCGGGAGGAGGCGGAAAAATACGGCATCCAATACGGTTCCTTTGCCCCGTACGAGGTCATCTCCACGCCCGGCCTGCCCGTACCAACCATGCAGAAGATCCGGCGGGTCTGCTCCGCGCTGGATATGCTGTACAACAAGGGCGGCTTGCAGGCTGCTATTCACTACATGGCGGAAAAGGAAAACTCGGCATTTTTGTTCCTTCTTCAATTCGCAGCATACGCCGATTCAATCGGCATCCAGATGCACGGCCAGGGAAGGGAAGGCGCTGCAAAGGCGTTGCTGGAATATGCTGAAGCCGCATATCCCGGCGACGAGGCGTGCAGGGACCTGATCCGGTACGCGTATTTCAAAGGCGCGGGAAGACGGACGATGCAGACTTCCCTGGGGGACGGATTCGACGCGGAAGAACGGGAAACCGTATATAAAGCCTTGGCCCGGCTCCATCCCGGGATGGCATGGAAACAGATATTGGTATGTGGATTCAACACCGACGTTATGGGATATGAGGAAGGAAAGGGCGTCAAATATGAGAGGACGTATGTGCTATTTGATTATGCAACGGGAGAAACAACGAAATTAATAATTGGTAATTAAGAATGAAGAATTGCGGAGTCCCTTCGGGACGATCAAAATGCCCTGCCGGGGCAAAAATCGAAACAAACCATTTCCTTCTTCAAGTCATATACAACCCTACGGGTTGCCTGGGTGACAGCTCACCTCATAAACAGGTGCTCTTGCACCCATTGGAAGGAGCCAGAGCAAGTGACATAGATACCCTATCAAAAAAGCTATCAATTATTTGTTCAAAACGCTGACCTTGAAGAAAAAACTTCGCGAATATATCGTTGGATATCTGTGTAAAGCTTTGTACAAAGACGGTATCATACAGGATACCGGGGATATGTAACCTTTCTCGACTATACCTTTAATATGCTTTTCAGGAGGGCATCGGCTTCGGCGCGGCGGGCGCGGGTGCGTTCGACATCCACCGCGTAGGAACCGCCTTTTTTCGCGATGACGTCGCCTTCAGCCACGGAAGAAGGAAGCAGGGAAACATCGATGAGAACCTGTTTCCGGCCGGTGTAACAAACGGCCTTTCCGTCCTCAAAACGGTCAACAACGGTATCATTTCGCGACAAAAGCCATCAGCACCCTTCAAATATTGCCAATTTAAAGCCATTATACCATGCGCGAAAAAAGGATGTAAATGACGAACCAGAGGGCATATGCACTAGTTTTGTAATAACTGGAAGTATTCATATAATCTGTGTTGCATCAAGGGGAAAAAGCTTGTACACTGGAAATACACTCCCTCCGCAAGTCCGTCCGTCACAGGGATATGACGGTGTGCAACGGCACGATTACGGAAAGCTGACAACGGGACAAAGCCCTGTAACGGAAAAAAGGAATTTCGGAAAGTCTTGTAGAAATATAGCATATCGGATGCCGCGATCCTGGGGGGATCCATCATCTAACGGAGGTGTTCGTCAACATGAATACACTGGCCCACGCACACGCGCTGCTGAAAGAAGGACCGGACATGGATCCTTACAGGCATTTTTCGATCGCCAGAGGGAAGAAGCAAAAGAAAGAGGAGCTCATGGGAGAATACGAAAATATGCGGCGGGAACTGGAAAGCCTGGCACAGCACGAATACAAGCGAAAAGGAAGCATGGCTTCGGGCAAGCTGCTGGACAAGAGCAAGGAACTGGATGAAATCGGCAACCAGATCATGGACACATAACACCGGGCCATCCGGTGTATTTCTTATTAACCGGCAGGATAAAAGGCTGCAGAAACGAATCATTTCCATAAGAGAAGAGGCCATCCATGGAGGCACTGCACAACCGCATCGATTATTATAAAAATGCAGAATTCCTGCTCTGCATGCTCAACCACATGACCGACCTGGTACGCGTGACGGACGGCAAGCATAACCTGCTGCTGGAAAACGAAGCCATGCGGCAGTGGCGCGGGGACAGGGAATGCATGCATTGCTTTGAGGCCATCGGGCGCGACGAACCCTGCGAGGAATGCATCAGCCAGTCGGCCATCCGGCTGAACCGCATATTTTCCAAGGAGATCTGCATGGACGGCAGGGTCTATGCCGTGGACAGCATACCGATCCCCTGCACAAGCAGCGGGCCCGCGAGCGCGATGGAGGTCATCCGCGATATCACCGAATACAAGCGGCTGTATGCGGAGCTCCAATCCAAGAATATGCGCATGCAAAAGAAATTGGAAATGGCCCATGCCATGCAGAAGTCGCTGATACCCCGCGACACCCGGTACGGCGAATATGCCTTCTCCACCTTTTTCCGCTCCTGCGAAACGCTGGGCGGGGACATGATGGACATCGTGGAACTGCCGCACAATGAACTGGCGTTTTATATCGCCGACATCTCGGGGCACGGCGTACCCGCAGGAATGCTGACGATGATGCTGCACCAGATGGTGCGAATCCACTCCAAGGAGCTGGCATACGGACACACGCTGGGGCTTTTCATGGAGGCGATGCAGCGCAGCTTCAACGACATGGCCCTGGAAGCGGACAAATATATCACGATGGCCCTGGGCGTACTGGAACCCAGGACGGGACTGGTCACACTGCTCAACGCGGGCCACAACATGCTGCCGGTGCACATCTCCCATTCCGGGGAGATCACCGAGATCGAACTGCACGGCATGCCCATTTCCAAATGGCACCAGGGCGAAACATACGACGAACACACCATCAAACTCGAGCGCGGGGACAGCCTGCTGCTGTACACCGACGGGCTGGCAAGGGGCGGGCGCGAGGAATACCCCGGGATCAAAAAGATCCTTTCAGGCGTACCCAGGGAAGATATCCTGAAGGCGCTGAAACGGGAAGCAGAATGCCAGCCGAACGACGACGACACGGCTGCACTGTTGCTGCAACGGGACGAACAATAACAATGTACATATGTACAATGTACAATTCGGCGCGTATTGAGATCCTCACAAGGGATGACTATGGGGACCCTTTGCCGTGAGGGTTGACCACGGAAGGCACATCAATAAAGAGAAATAAACGGAAATATGGCGTTTCGTGGCGCTGTATCGGCACAAAGGGGTTTATCACAGCCTCTTTTTTGTATATAATGTATTTATATTACCTCCGGCGCGGACAAGCCTGGACTGCAGGGAAGGGGACAGGAGCCTTTGCTGGAAAGCCTGGTACAATTCATCCGAAGCAGCATATCCGATTATGACGTGGTGAAGGATACCCTTGATATCCTTCTGGTAGCCTATTTGATCTACCAGATCCTGAAATGGACAAAAGGCACCCGCGCGATGTCCGTTCTGAAGGGCCTGGGCGTGATCCTGATCCTTTCACAGCTGACAGCCTTCCTCAGGCTCAACGCCATCACCTGGGTATTGAACTATGTCATCACTTCAGGCGCCATCGTGCTGGTGATCCTCTTCCAGCCTGAATTCCGCAGGCTGCTGGAGCGTCTGGGGCAGGGCGGCGTATTCAACAGGGACCAGTTCTGGGGCAACGCCGAAGCCATGGGCGAGACCACGGTGCAGGAGATATCCCGGGCGCTGAGCAACCTGGCGAAACGCCGCATCGGCGCGCTGATCGTGGTGGAGCGGAAAACCGGGCTGGCGGACCTGTACGATACCGGCACGCGCATCGGCGGCAGGGTATCGGCAGCGCTGATCGAAAACATATTCGAACCCAACACGCCCCTGCATGACGGATCGGTGATGATCAAGGAAGGGGAGATCATGGCGGCGGGGTGCTTCCTGCCCCTGAGCGAGGACCTGGAAATCTCCCGTGAACTGGGCACGCGCCACCGCGCAGCCATCGGCGTATCACAGGTATCGGACTGCCTGTGCTACGTGGTATCGGAGGAGACGGGCGTGATATCCCTGGCGCGGGACGGCAAACTCATCCGCTACCTGGACATGAAAGCCATCCGTGAGTCTCTGGCGGAGGTATTTATCAAGAACGGTAAGAAGAAAGGCAGAAGGGCATGAGCGAAGGAAAAGAGCCAGGCGTACCAGCCAAGGTATGGGCCGTCATACGCAAGGACCTGGGCCTGAAAATCATGGCGCTGCTTTTTGCCATCATATTATGGGTATTTGTACTGCAGGGCACCAACCCCAACCGAGAGAAGACAGTGCCCAATATCCCCGTGCAATTCATCGGCCTGGACGAACTGCAGAAGAACGGCCTGACGGTGCGCGTATCCCAGACGCCGCTCACGCAGCAGGTACAGGCCACGGTGGAAGTGCGAAAGACGAGCTTTGACGCGCTGAATTCCCAGAAGATCGACGCTTTGGTGGACCTGTCCAAGGTGAAAACGCCCGGGGTGCAGCAACTGGCCGTGGAGGCTTCCTCCTCCCTGGGCTCTATCCTGAGTGTGAGCCCTCGCGAAGTGCGGCTGGAAATAGACAGGATCAGCGAGACCAAGATCCCGCTGTCCCTGAACCTGGTGGGGACCCTGCCCCAGGGGTACTGGATGGGGAAACCGTACTGCTCCGTGAACTCCATCACCCTGCGCGGCGCCCAAACCGATGTGGCGCTGGTGAGCCGGGCCGTGTGCGATATCCAAGTGGGGACACTGGCATCCAATGTGACGCGCTACGTCACCGTGCAGACATCCGCGCAGGTGCGGCTGCTGGACGCCAAGGGAGACGAGATCAACAGCGCATATTTTGACGCGCACATGCCTTTTGTAACGGCATCCATCGACGTGAGCCCCATGCGCACCATCAGCATCAGCACGGCAGACGCCATACAGGGAACCGTGGCAAAGGGATATGAGATCAAATCCGCACCGCAGGTGGTGCCGACATCGGTGAGCATCCTGGGGGATTACGCGCTGATCAACTCGCTGCCGTCCCTTTCCATTGAGAAGATCGACGTGGAGGGAGCCAAGGCGCCCATAAACACGAAGGTGAAGCTCATCCTGCCCAAGGACGTGGCGCTCACGGGCGCGAACGAGGTGGAAGTGCGCATCGATATCGGGGAACAGCTGGGTGAAAGGATATTTACCAAGCAGCCGGTCACGGTGACGGGCCAGGCGGAGGGGATGAAGGCGTCGCTTTCCGCATCCAGCGTGGATGTACGGGTAAGAGCGCCGCTCTCGCAGCTCTCCTGGATAAAGGCCAGCAGCATCCAGCCGTATGTGGACATAACGGGGCTGCCCACGGGGAAATATACCGTACAGCTGCTCTTCAAGCTGCCAACCGGGCTGACGCCGGACAATGTAACAGCCAACATCACCGAAGTGGAAGTCACCATCGAATAGGCGGGCAAGAACATGATCGCAGTCACCAATTTGAGGCTTTCCCTCGACGAGGGGGAGAGCCTTTTGATTCAAAAAGCGGCGCAGAGGCTGGGCGTACGCCCGGGCGATATCCAAAGGCTCCGCATCGTACGCATGTCGCTGGACGCACGGGACAAGCGCGATATCCATTTCACGTGCACGGTGGAGGCGGGGCTGGAGGACGAGGCAGCCGTATCGAAGCGTACAGGTCTGCCCATCATCCAACCCCATTCGCGGGAAACGATCACATATGGTCATGAAGAATTGCGCGGGAGGCCGGTGGTCGCAGGCGCGGGGCCCGCGGGGCTTTTCGCTGCGCTCACGCTGGCTCAGCACGGTTACCGCCCACTCATTCTGGAACGCGGAAAACAGATTGAAGAACGTAAGAAGGATGCGGACGCGTTCTGGGGGAAGGGCATATTCGATCCCGAGAGCAACGCGGCATTCGGCGAGGGGGGCGCGGGCGCCTTTTCGGACGGGAAACTGACGACGCGCATCAAGGATGAACGGCGGGAGGACGTACTGCAGGCGCTCATCGAATGCGGTGCGCCCGAGAGCATAGACTATGACGCGAAGCCCCACCTGGGGACGGACGTATTGTATAAATTACTGCCACGGTTACGAAACCGCATCATCGAAATGGGCGGGGAATTCCTCTTCTCCACGAAATTGGAAAGCATAATCAAAAGCAGTTCCGGAGCGTTAAAAAGCATTCAAACCGGCGGCAAGTGCATTACGATAGAAACAAACGCGCTGGTCCTGGCTATCGGGTCGGGGGCGCGGGACACCTATTCCATGCTATTCAATGCTGGGGCGGCGATGGAGGCGAAGCCTTTTGCCATCGGCCTGCGCATTGAGCACCCGCAGGAGATGATCAACCTCTCCCAGTACGGCGCGATGGCGTCCCACCCGCGGCTGGGGGCGGCAGAATACCACCTGGCGGGGGAACAGCGTGGAAGAGGGGTCTATACCTTCTGCATGTGCCCGGGGGGCGAGGTGATGGGGTCCACGTCCGAATCCGGCTGCCTGGTGGTGAACGGGATGAGCAACAGCGCACGAAGCGGACTACATGCCAACAGCGCGGTGGTGGCGCAGGTATCGGCGGCGGATTTCGGGGAAGGGATACTCTCGGGCGTGGAATTCCAGCGGCAATGGGAGAAGGCCGCATTTTCCCTGGGCGGGGGCGGATACATTGCACCGGCGCAGACGGCGGAGGATTTCCTGGCGGGAAAAACCACAGTGAAGTTCGACGGCATCCAGCCCACATACAGACCGGGCGTCACCGGTTCGGACCTGTCCAAATGCCTGCCTGAAGCCGTTACAGTCGCATTGAAAGAGGGTATCAAATCCTTCGGAAGGATGCTGAAGGGGTTTGACATGCCGGGGGCGGTGCTGACGGCCATCGAAACGCGGACGAGTTCGCCTATACGAATATTACGGGATAAAGACTGTGAGAGCCTGAACCTGCCGGGGCTGTACCCGTGCGGGGAGGGCGCGGGGTACGCGGGGGGCATCGTGAGCGCGGCGGTGGACGGGATACGGGTGGCGGAGGCGGTCATACGGAAATACAAGAGGCCAGTTGGATAAATGAAAATTGATAATTGACAATTAAGGTATGCCTTCGGCATGAATTATAACCCAGCGGGGGAAGTACCACGGTAAATACACAATTTACAATGTACAATGGCGGAATGCCCTGCGGGGTCAAACCCCTCAGCCACCTAACGGTGGCAGCTCCCCTAATAGGGGCGCCATGCGCTACTGCCCTGCGGGGAGGCTTTGGACGAAACGAATTCGGGAGAGTTAAAAGCAGACATTTTCAGAAATGTCCTATAGGAATCCCTCCACCGCACAACGGCAGCACGAGGGGAGCCTGCAAAAAAAGAGAACGACAAGAGAGGACAGCGGATGAAGCTTCACAGAATCACTATATATACCGGCAATTACGGGAGCGGGAAGACGGAGATCGCGCTGAATACCGCTCTGTTGCTGGCTGAAACGGGGAAGACGACGCTGGTGGACCTGGACATCGTGAACCCGTATTTCCGTTCGAGCGAGAAGGCGGCGATGCTGGAAGACAGGGGCATCACAGTCATCCGCCCAACCTTTGCCGAGACGGCCATCGATATACCAGCGGTGGGCGCGGAGGTCATGAGCGTGTTTTCGGACAGGGAGGCGCATATCGTGTTTGACGTGGGAGGAGACCCGGTGGGGGCGACGGCGCTGGGACGCTACCACGAACATTTCGCGCGGGAAGACTATGCGATGTACTGCGTGGTCAATACCCGAAGGCCGCTTTCCGGCACGCCCGAGGCCATAACCGAGATGCTGCAGAAAATCGAAAGCCGGTCGCGGCTGAAGGCTACAGGATTCATACACAACTCCAACCTGGGGAAGGATACAGACCTTTCGGACATTAAGGAAGGCGCACATACCGTTCGCGCGGCATCAAAGCTGGCGGGAATCCCCATCGCGTACACGTGCGGGCGGAAAGACGTACTGGATGCGTTCAAACCCTATATGACCGGTGAAGACGGGGAGCCTTTTGCGATAACGCCGTATATGCGGCCGGAATGGATAGATTAGTTGAGAGTTGAAAGTTGAGAGTGGAAAGTTGCCCTGCGGGGGATACACCGTAAATGTACAATGTAAAATGTACAATGGCGGGATGCAAAGGAGTCGCAGCTGCCTCCCTATGTGCATGTTTATATGCCCTGCGGGAGTAAACCCTGCGAGGGGGTCCCTCCTTCAGTCACCTCCGGTGACAGCTCCCTCGTCTGAGGGAGCTAAGTTGGCCCTGTAGGAAATAGTCAGCGTACTGCATCAATTAGCAAGATCTCCTTAAGAGACTACTATTTCACCAAGCACCGCTATATGATTTGAATGCACGGATGATGTGAAATATGAATCATTCGGGGGCATTCATCGTGAGCAAAGTGATTTTAACCGGCATTGCTTTGTTACTACTCCTGCTATGTGCCTGCGGTGCTCCGAGCGGACGGACGAAGTCGCCAACGCAGGAAAGAACCGGGAACACTACGATCAACTACGTCAATACGTGGTACGGGTTTGATTTTTCCCTGCCGGAAAGCTGGAAGGGATACAGCATCGTAAACGACATGTGGAAGGGCACACCGGCCGGAAGCGATAAAACCGTGGCGAAAGGGCCTATCATCCTGATCCGCCACCCTGCATGGAGCAGGGAAAAGCCACGGCAGGACATCCCCATCATGATCTTCACGACGGAACAGTGGGACGAATTACAAAAAGAAAAATTCCATATCGGCGAGGCGCCCACCGGCCCGGGTGAACTGGGGCGCAACAGCCAATACGTATTTGCCCTGCCTGCCCGCTACAACTTTGCTTTCCCGACGGGGTATGAAGAAGTGGAAAAGATCCTCGCAGGCAAACCGCTGCAGCCGACGGATATCCTATAGCTCAGATCAAGTCCCTAGTCATGATAAGAAATTACTCAGGTCAACAAAGGATGTTGCGTGCAATACCCACCCCTGCCCCTCCCATGTGCAGGAAGTGATATATTAGAAGTGAGGAACATGGGAGGGGAGGTTTTTTTAGGGGGCTGCGCCCCCTAATGCGACCCCGCGGGGCATGGTTCGAGCAATACAAACTATCAAATGATTAAGTCTCTTGTGTCATTAATCGTAAACCAAACAAAAGACTTTCATCTAGCATCAGTGGAGTATATCCGGGTCACTACCTTTCGATCCTGGCGGTGATCCAATCGCAGACATCACACATGACTGGCTGGCAAACGGAAACGTATTTGGGCGCTTTTTCCCGCTGAACCTGCTCCGCATCGCTGAAATCGATATGGAGGATCTCATCGCAATGGGTGCTGCCGTATCCGGAGCGGATATAGTCCAAAAGCTCCGCACCCACCTGCGCGGAAGTCTCCCGGCCAAGCTTCAGGCCCAGGAAGATGAGCGCGCCGCTGAGCGTACCGCAAATGCATGCATGCGAATGGCATACACCGCCGCCGAAGGGCGTGGCCACATCCTCCAGCCAGTCCTGCTCCATGCCATAGTAACGGGCGAGGGAAACAAGCGTGACCACGGCGCAGCTTTTGCCCTTGCCGTACTCGATACCCTCCCAGAAGGTATTCAGTATTTCGTACATCTCCTGATTTTGCATAACGATCCCCCCAACAAATTCTGCCTGGATATAACAACTTCATTGTATACTTTCAATCCATGAAGTCAACCTGCGGCAACAGGTTCAAAAAGAAGGTCATTTGCATTAACAGTACGAATCATAAGTGCCATTTAACTGGCGTTGACAAAGACTTTCATTAAACAATATAATAGCTATCATATATACATCCATCTATTGAATGTATATGGCAAACAGCAAGCCGGGCCGGAAGCGGCCTTAAATTTATTCATTTGCAATCATGAAAGGCGGTGTCAGCGATGGGCCGTGTAACGATCGCGGAAAAACTGTGCAAGGGCTGCGGGCTATGCGTGCAGGCCTGCCCCAAAAAGATCATGCAGCTGTCCAAAACGAGGCTGAACGAGAAGGGCTATCCGCCCGCAGAAGTGAGTGACATGGAGCAGTGCACCGCGTGCGCATCGTGCGCGCGGATGTGCCCTGACTCCGTGATCACGGTAGAGAAGTGAGGGGGGAAAAGCTATGGCAAGGACACTGATGAAGGGAAACGAGGCCATCGCAGAGGCCGCGATACAGGCAGGGTGCCGTTACTTTTTCGGTTACCCCATCACCCCGCAGAACCAGATCCCCGAATACATGTCGGCGCGCATGCCGCAGGTGGGCGGGGTATTTGTACAGGCTGAAAGCGAAGTATCGGCCATCAACATGGTCTACGGCGCGGCAGGCTGCGGGAAACGGGTGATGACATCCTCCTCCAGCCCGGGGATCAGCCTGAAACAGGAGGGCATCTCCTATATCGCGGGCGCGCGCGTGCCAGCAGTTATTGTGAACATCATCCGCGGCGGACCCGGACTGGGAACCATCCAACCCTCCCAGCAGGACTACATGCAGGCGACGCGGGGCACGGGCCACGGCGGCAACCGCACAGTGGTGCTGGCGCCCGCTTCGGTGCAGGAGGCCGCGCAATTGACGATGCTGGCCTTCGACATCGCGGATACCTACCGCATCCCCGTGCTGATCCTGGGGGACGGCATGATCGGCCAGATGATGGAGCCGGTGGACTTCGACGCGATCCGCCCAAAACCCCGCAACCTGCCCGAAAAGCTGTGGGCTGCGGACATCACGACCCGCGGCAAACGGGAGAGGGCCGTGATCAATTCGCTTTTCATCGATCCCAAGAAATGTGAACAGGCCAATAACGATTGGTTTACGATGTTTGAAGACGTTAAAAAGAATGAAATCCGCTACGACGAATACATGACGGACGATATGGACTTCCTGATCGTGGCCTTCGGCACGACCTCGCGCATCTGCAAGAACACCATCGCCCTGGCGCGGGCGGAGGGAATCAAGGCGGGCATGATACGGCCCATCACGATCTCCCCGTTCCCGTTCGAAGCCATCAACAAGGCGGCAGACAAAGTTAAAGCCGTCCTGTGTGTGGAGATGAACCACGGGCAAATGGTGGAGGACGTACGGCTCGCAGTAAACGGGAAGAAGCCCGTACACTTTTTCGGAAGATCCGGCGGCATGATACCATCGCCGCAGGAGATCCTTTCCGCCATCAAAAAAGCAGGGGGGTGCAAGTGATGGCCATCGTATACAAGAAAAGTTCATTATTAACGGAAAAGCCCCTGCATTACTGCCCGGGCTGCACGCATGGTATCGTGCATAAACTGATCGCAGAGGTATTGGAGGAACTGGGGCTGGGGGACCGCGCCATCGGCGTAGCGCCGGTGGGATGCGCGGCTTTTGCCCCGGACTATTTCACGTTTGACATGTACAGCGCTGCGCACGGACGCGCGCTGGCAGTGGCTACCGGCATCAAACGCAGCCAGCCCGACGCTGTGGTATTCACGTACCAGGGCGACGGGGACCTGGCGGCCATTGGCACGGCGGAGACCGTACACGCAGCCAACCGCGGCGAAAAAGTGACCACGATATTCATCAACAACGCGATCTACGGCATGACGGGCGGCCAGATGGCGCCCACCACGCTGATCGGCCAGAAGACCACGACATCGCCTTACGGGCGCGACCCGGGCGTGGCGGGGTACCCGATCCACCTCACCGACATGCTGGCGCACTGCGAGGGCGCGGCGTACATCGAACGCGTGGCGGTCTGCGATGTGGCCAACGTGATCAAGACCAAGCGGGCCATCAAGAAGGCGTTTGAAGTACAATTATCCGGTAAAGGATTTTCCCTCGTGGAGGTGCTTTCGACCTGCTCCACCAACTGGGGGCTCTCCCCGGTGGAAGCGATGCAATGGATGAAAGACAACATGATGCCCGTATACCCGCTGGGCGTGATCAAGGGGGGGCAGTGAGATGGAAAACAGGATCCTTTTCGCGGGATTCGGCGGACAGGGCGTGCTCTCCATGGGGATGCTGCTGGCATACGCCGGGATGCTGGAAGGCAAGAACGTATCCTGGCTGCCATCGTACGGCCCCGAGATGCGGGGCGGCACGGCGAACTGCAGCGTGATCATCTCGGATGAACCCGTGGGGTCCCCGCTGGTAACGGAGCCGATGGCGCTGATCGCCATGAACCGGCCTTCACTCGAAAGATTTGAAAGCACCGTACAGCCGGGCGGCATCATCCTGGTCAACAGCAGCATCATCGACATACAGGTGCAGCGTACGGACGTGGAAGCCTATTACGTGGGCGCGAAGGAGCTGGCAGAGAAGGCGGGCTCCGCCAAGGCGTCCAACATGGTGATGCTGGGGGCGTACCTGAAAAAGACGAAACTGGTGGATACCGAGAGCGTGCTGGAATCCTTTATCAAGGTCTTCGGGAAAGACAAGGAAAGATTCATCCCGATGAACCGGGAAGCGCTGCGGCTGGGGATGGAAAGCGTTTAATCAATTGACAATTGAGAATTGAGAATCATGAGTTTACAAAATAAGTGCAACACTTGAGGAAATGAATGACCCAGCAAGCCAAAACCTTGTAAAATGGGAGTTGCGAGACAACCATAACAAGGAGGAAAGGCAAGATGGGTCAC
>JAEXRW010000019.1 GCA_023454175.1 Bacillota bacterium
TTCAAGACAGAAGACTCCTTCCATGGCATACAGACAACCTCACAATACAAGAATTGTCTGTATGGTAGCATTAAGGCTTACCCATGTCTTGAACACTTTAACTTACCGATGTCCTGAAACCGGACACTGCGGGACGATTCATACTCTGCCGACATAAACATAATATTTAGAATTCCTACCCCCCAACCCCCTTCCGGCCGTCGATGAACACCGGGAGGGGATGTTTTTTTATTGACCGATGAATGGCTACCAAGCACCACTGTAAAGCTCAAATGGGCATATGTGAATCAGGATATGCTGGTTATTGATGGCATCCCGTGTATGTGCTAATATTGGCATAACTAGTACGATTAACCAAACAGCACAAAGCATTGTGGCGAAGAGGTAACCCATGAAAAAGACGGTCATTTTCATACTGCTGGCCATACTGGCCGTGGGTGCGGCGGGATGCACAAACGGGAAGACAGTCGAACCCGTATCGCAGGCGTACTATCCCGCCGAAAGCTGGCGGACATCCGCCCCCGAAGAACAAGGGATGGATTCCGGTTTGCTGGCGGATATGGTCAGCGCCATCCAAACCGGCGGAAAACGGGTGGACAGCATCACGATCATCCGCAACGGATACAAGGTGAACGAGACTTACTTCTACCCGTACCAGAAGGGCATGCTGCACGCGCTGAACTCCTGCACGAAAAGCTTCGTTTCCGCATTGACCGGCATCGCGATCGGCGAGGGCAGCATCAAAAGCGCGGATGAGAAAGTGACCGGCTATTTCCCCGAACTGAACATAGCCAACCTGGACGAACGCAAACAGAAGCTGAGGATACGCGACCTGCTGAGCATGACGAGCGGGCTGGACTGGCAATTCACCAACGATGCCTCCACCAAGGAGATGGACAAAAGCCCGAATTTCACCAAATACACCCTGGACCTGCCGATGAAGGAGGAGCCGGGGCAGACATTCCTCTACGCCAACGGCGCGCTGCACGCGGCGGCGGCGATCCTGATGAAAGCCACGGGCAAAACCCCGGAGGCGTATGCAGCGGAGAAACTTGAACCGCTGGGCATCCGCGACCTGTACTGGGGGAAAAGCCCAGAGGGCGTGAACCGGGGGGACGCGGGGCTATTCCTGCGCCCCGACGACATGGCGAAACTCGGCTACCTTTACTTAAATAAGGGGAAGTGGGGGGGACGACAGCTGGTACCCGAAAGATGGGTTGAAGCCTCCACCCGGACGCAGGCAAAGCCGGACTGGGGCGACATGTTCCCGGGGTACGGCTACGGCTGGTGGATCCCGCGGTTCGGCGGGTATACGGCCATGGGGAACGGCTCCAACTTCATCTTCGTGCTGCCGGAATATTCGCTGGTGGCAGTATTCACCGGGGGGATCTATGTAAACGAGGACATGTTTTACCCTGCGGAACTGGTGGAAAGGTTCATCATCCCGGCGGTTAAATCCGGTACACCCCTGCCGGCCAACACAACGGGTGCGGCGGCATTGAAGCAGGCGGTGCAAACGGCCGGAGAAGCCCCGGCCCCACAGATGGCGGGAAGACTGCCGGAGACCGCAAAGGCGATATCCGGGAAACCGTTCAGATTCGAAGACGGGACGGTGATGACGCTGAATTTCCAAGAGAGAAGCTCCGGATTTACCCTGGAACTCAACGGCAAGCTGAAAGTGGACGGGGGGCTGGACGGGCGGTACCGCATCAACGACACGGGCAATGCGCTGGGTACGCTGCCGGACCACAACCACATGGCCTTCAAGGGGGAATGGACTGCCGCAGATACTTTCCGCATCACCGAACAGAACATGGAGGACGCATTCATATCGGTCTACGAATTCCGCTTCAACGGCAATAACATCGAGATGAAGGCGCATTCCAATTTCAACGCGGGAACGACCGAGGGGACGAGCAGGGCGACAATCGTAAATTGAGAATTGAAAATGGAGAATGGAGAATTGAGAATTAGGGTCAAAGAATAATTAAAAATGCCTGAACCATTGAACCGAAGCAGCTGCCTTCAAACCAGGGGGCCGCTTTTCTCTTATGCCGAATAAACAGGATACCGTTTGTACTTCTTGCCATCCATCTCCCGAGGTGTTAAAATCAAACTGTACCATAATATAGAAAACGGACCATATTTGCGGAGGTATATATGAAACGATTCGTCAGTATATTCATCTCCTTCCTATTTCTGGTCATTGCTCTGGGTTTGAACATACCTGTAGCCCGTGCAGACGACACACTTTGCGACGGCTGCACAATCACAGACCCAAACGTCGAGGAGGCGTTCACAAAAGGCAGCGGCACGGCGGACGACCCCTGGCAGGTGGGGAATAAAAAGCAACTCAACCATATACGGCAGCATCTGGACGGGCATTTCATCCAAATGGTGGATCTGGACTTCAGGGAGAATGACTTGAACGGCACAGGCGACAACGGGAATTTTGATCCAATCGGCGGAAACCAACAGCATGAAGTGTATTTACACCATTTTGAAACAGCTCCAAACCTAAGCGGAAGTTATAATGGAAATGGGAAAAAAATATCAGGACTTAGAATTAATGTCGCTGAAAATTATTATATTGGCCTGTTTGGCATTATTGGAACGTCTGGAAAGGTTTCAAATTTGACCATCGAGAACAGTTCAGTCCATGGATATTACTATAACGGAAATATCTGCGGAGTTAACCAAGGAACTATAGAAAACTGTATCAATAAATCGATTGTGAATGGCAAAGCTTGTACAGGCGGATTGGCCGGTTTTAACGGTAAAACAGGGAAAATTCTAAAGTGTAAGAATATGTCTGATGTAACCTCGGACAGCGCAGATACCGGTTTTAGAGTAGGAGGAATTTGCGGACTGAATTTTGGTGGTGAAATAAATAATTGCGAAAATACAGGATGCCTTAACATGACCGATGGGGAAGAGATAGGCGGAATTACATGTAAAAATGAAACTGACGGCTTAATCGTAAACTGCACAAATCTAGGCAACATTACAAACACAACTAAAGTTGGTTCCGTACATTTGAGTTGTTCGGGTATTACAAATTATAATTTCGGGACAATAGATCACTGTCATAATATTGGCGACGTTTCCGGAGTCAGTCTGATCGGAGGAATTGTGGGACAAAACTCGGGTCCCATAATTAATTGCGATAATTCAGGATCAATAACCGGAACCATAGGTTATGTCGCAGGTATCGCGGCTGAAGGCTTTGGAGAAATTCATAATTGCATCAACAGCGGTAGCATCACTGGGTATTCTTCGGTGGGTGGAATTTCAGGGGATATTGCTGAGCCCATAACTTGTTCCTATAACTGTGGAAATATTACCGGCAATTCAGAAGTCGGGGGTATAGCAGGGCAAAACAGGGGTGTAGTCATCCAAGATTGCTTCAATAGTGCAACAGTTACAGGTTGGGGGAATGTGGGGGGAATCGTCGGGCTGATGTATAGTGATGCAACCGTCAAAAACACTTACAACAGCGGCCAAGTGATAACCAATAAAGTGGCACCAGTGGCGAACGGTTCAGTTATCAATTCCTACTATTTAAACTCAGGATATACCGTTCTTTTACCGGACCAAGCAAGGAGCCGTTATGAACTCACACAACAATCCACATATGCCGGATGGGATTTTGACAACACCTGGGCGATCATCGCAAGCGAGAATAACTCCTATCCCATTTTGCGTTCATTGCACACCCCGATTACGGAGAACAATGACCTGTGGTCTATAAGCATCGATGGACAAGAGATCGCAGGATTCAAACCCAGTGAGACAGCATATCAATTGAACGTCCCATATGAAACCCAATCCATATTAGTCGAAGCAACACAACTTTACGGCGGGCATAAAGTAAGCGGAACTGGGAATATATCCCTCAATCAAGGACAGAATGAAATCAATATAACGGTGTATTCACAAGATGAATCTTCTCAAAAAATGTATCATTTATACATAACCAGATTGGAGAAGGCACCATTAGAAAGGGCACCGGGTATTTATATAGATGGGGTTCAAACGACTCCGGCATTTAATCATAATTTGTATCAGTATTCAGCCCGGGCACCTTATACAATATCATCCGTCATTATAGAGTTTGTAAAGGAGTCAGCAGGGCAGACAATATCCGGATGCGGACAGAAGAAATTAAGGACTGGAAACAATACGTTCTATATCAAAACAACGGACATCAGCAAGAAAACAGTCAAATATAAAGTGGTCATTTACAGGGAATATGCTTCCAAAAACAACAAGTTGTCGGCACTGAATATCGACGGCAAATTGATCCCGGGATTCAGCCCGGGCAAAACCAGCTATACCCTCCGCGTACCATATGACAAAACCAGCATCGATATAGCGGCACAGGTGCAGGATGCAAAAGCCAAAATACTTAGCGGAACCGGATCATTTACAATAAAATACGGTACGAACAAGTTCAAGGTAGCCGTAAAGGCACAGAACGGCTCCAAACGTACTATTTACATAAAGATCATCAAGGCGTACCCGCCGACCTACGGCAAGCTATCCGGCATAACGGTTTCGGAAGGGAGCCTAAGCCCCGCATTTTCACCCGATACCTACCGCTATAGATTGGCGCTGGATGCCGGGACCTCTTCAGTCGTGGTCAATGCGACGAAATTCCACAAAGAAAACAGGATGACGGGCGTACCGAAGCGGGTGAGCGTACGGACCGGCAAGAGCATCACGGTGAGGATATATGTATATGCACCTGCAGGACGTAAAACGTATACCATTACCATTACACGGGCCAAAGAATGAGGCCGGTCAAACAAGATGCATAACAAAAATCCCCGCTTTGGCGGGGATTTGCTTTTGCCTAGTATGAGTATTACATCTTATTCGATATTAAAAGCGGTTTTGATGTGGCTGATGGCACGGTCTTCGTCCAGACGGCGGAGGCAGAGGAGTATTCTCGTTTCAGAAGTCGTTATGGCTGCTACATTCACGCCGGCATCGGCCAGGGCCGTGAAGACGCGGGCGGCCACGCCATACTGGCGCTCCATGCCGACCCCCTCGACCGTCAACTTCACCATGTCGGACAAAGAGGTTATTTCCGCACTGCACTTCGTCGTGATGGGGAGGAGCGCGTCGCGCGCGGCGCTGAGATTGGCCTGCGGGAGGGAAAAGGAGACTTTCACCTGCCCCTGCATGGGGGAGGTCTGGGAGATCATGTCCACATTGATGCTGCGCTGCGCCACGGCGGTGAAAAGGTCCGCGATGACCCCCACATCATGGGGGAGGCCTGTCACCGAGAGGAGCGCCTGGCTCTGCTCCCGATAGATGCTCATGACCTCATGCTTTTCGCTGAGCATGTCCCGCATGGTATAAAAGCCCGCGGGTTTGCCCTGCAGCCACTGGGCGGCGCGGAGGGCGCCGAGCGCGAAGATCCGCCGGGACTGGGCACTGTGGCTGATCTCCAGCACTTCGTCCTGGCCGATGAAGAGCACCTCGTGTTCGCCCACGATGTTGCCGCCGCGGACGGCGTGGATGCCGATCTCCTGCGACGTTCTTTTTTCGGTCTTGCTGTGCCTGCCGTAGACATAGCGCTTCTTATCGATGAAAACTTCGTTCAAAGAATTCGCCAGGGCCAGGGCGGTGCCGCTGGGGGCATCCACCTTGCGGTTGTGGTGCTTTTCCACGATCTCGATATCATAGCCGTCCCCGAGGAAGGAGGCGGCGCGCTTGATGAGGTCCATCTGCAAATTGACGCCGAGGGACATGTTGGCGGCCATGAAAACGGGTATCCTGGCTGCATTCTGTTTCAGCCAGGCGATATCCTTTTCTCCGTGGCCGGTCGTTGCAAGGACCACGGCTATTTTGCTGTTCCGCGCAAAAGGCACGATCTCGCGCACGGCTTCGGGACGGGAAAAGTCCACGAGCACGTCGGCGGGCACATTGCAGGCGGCAAGGTCGGAGTATAGCGGGAACGGGAAAACCGCGCCGGAGAGGTATTTGTCCACACCCGCGACGACCTCCACGCCTTCCGTTTCGGCCGCAAGGGAGGCGATGGTGTGCCCCATGAAGCCGTTTATGCCGTTGATGATGAGCTTGATCATGCGTTCAACCTTTTTTTCCTCAAGTATTGGATGCTTTCCATCGGGGCATGCCGTGACGCCTGCTGCCAGCCGGCCCGGCGTTTATCCATCAGATATTGAATCCGTAATCCACCAGCGTCAGGATGAGCTTCTGCAGGTTGGCATCCGACATGGGCGTGAGCGGCATGCGCAGGGGGCCCGCATCGTAGCCGATGAGGTTTACGGCGGTCTTCACGGGGATGGGGCTGACCTCACTGAAGAGGACATTGGTCAGGGGGTTCAGGTAAAACTGCAGCTCCCGCGCGCCCGCAGCATCGCCCGCGAACCAGCGCGCGCACATCTCATGCACGTCTTTGGGCAGGACGTTGGCCGTGACGGAGATGACGCCTTTGGCGCCGAGGGAGAGCAGGGGGACGACGTGGTCGTCATTACCCGAGTAGATATCCAGGCTGGGGCACAGGCGCGCCAGCTCCGTGATCTGGGCGATATTGGCGCTGGCTTCCTTGATGCCCACGATATTGGGGTGGGAGGCGATCTCCACCATGGTCTCGGGCGTGATATTCAGGGCCGTCCTGGACGGCACGTTGTATACGATGATGGGAATCTCCACAGCATCCGCCACCGTGAAGAAATGCGCGATGAGGCCTTCCTGCGTGCATTTATTGTAATACGGCGTGACGATGAGCAGCGCGTCCGCGCCCAGGTTCTGCGCGCGCTTGGAGGCTTCCAGCACTTCAATGGTATTGTTCCCGCCGGTGCCGGCTATCACAGGCACCCGTTCAGCCACCTTTTCCACGGCAAAGCCGATGACGGTATCCCGCTCCTCCAGGCTCATGGTGGATGGCTCGCCGGTGGTGCCGCAGATGATGAGGGCATCGGTGCCGCCTTTGATCTGGAACTCGAGCAGTTTTTCCAGCGTTTTAAAATTCACCTCGTCATCATAGGTGAAGGGCGTGATCAGCGCCACGCCGGAGCCCTGAAAAATACTCATGGATGGTGCACCTCCAAATTCACTTCTTCAGCCAATATATCTGCTTTTATATAGTATGTTCACGACCAGATGTTGAACCTGTTCCCTGCATCAATACGTGAGCGGCTTCTTCCATGGTTTTATAGAGTCTATCCTCCACAAGCAGATATCGCCGCCTCGTAATATCCCGAACGGTGTAAAATACTGTACAGCGGTTATCTGCCGATACATCCTCTATAATGCACTTCAAAACTCTGCTTTTTCCTGCGCGGCTATCGATGAAATATGCTTCATCCCTGCGGCTGTAACGCGCCGATCCCAGAGCGATCTTTTGTTTGCGATGCAGTTCTGCCTCCTCGGCAAAGAGGTCGCGCAGAGCATAGGTTTCTTCCGTCTTACCGCTTCTGTCCAAAATCAGTGAGCTAATGGCTTCATCCTTCGTTTTATATAGCCTCGCTGCAGGTATCAAATACTGACGCTTATCTTCAGTGGATACCAGATAATGCAGCTTTCCGTCATCCCCGAAAGTCAGCATCCCAACCGTACCGCTTTTCAGCATGCCCGTATCAACGATCCAAGCTTCCTCGCGTCTTTTGAAACGGGAGGATTTGACTGCCGCACGTTCCGCTTTGCGCCTTTCGGGGTCCCGCCTGTTCGCAATAAGATATGCCCCATCACGCAAGCACCAGCACAGGTCATTTACGCAGTCAAAAGCATCATGCATGTGAACCTCGTATCCGAGGCGTTCTGCCAGTTGAAATTTTAATAGTACCAAAACGATGCACGTTGTTATTTAAACAATTTTAGCATCGGCGCAAAGCAATTGTCAACGAAGAGCGGCACTGATACAATGGGACTGGAGAGGATGGCTGTTACAAAAGAGGAAACGCTCCCCATGGCAGGTTATACCGGCGCATCCGGGATGCTTAAACTGCATATTTGCGGCGGGTGCGACCCATACTTTGCACAAAAGGCCATGACACACAGCCGTCAAAGGGTTTTTCGTCCGTTTTCCGCGAGAGGATGTGGAAAGAGGTATGTCGGAAAGAAAATCCAAAAAGGTCCTGTGCGAAAGGGACAAAAGACGCTATGCCCTGCTTGAACAAATGGAGCTGACTGCGGTAGAATAAGGCATTGGCAACCGGCATCCCCTTTTGGGGATCGGCCGGGTGCATAACGGGGGGTTTTTGAGTCATGGAAAGCTATGGCGAAGGGTTTGCCGGGGTATATGATGCATTCATGGACGACGTGGACTATGGAAAGTGGGGGGCCTATATCCAGGAACTGCTGACCTGCCACGGGATAGCCCCGGGGGCAAAGGTGGCGGACGCAGCCTGCGGTACGGGCAACATGACGATGGAGCTGGCGCGGCGCGGGTATGCAGCGATGGGCCTGGATATCTCGGGGCCGATGCTGGCCACTGCAGCGGAAAAGGCGCTGAAGGAAGGCATGGCGATCCCCTATATCCAGCAGAACATCTGCGAACTGGAAACGGGAAAGCCCGTAAGCGCGGTGGTCTGCGCCTGCGACGGGGTGAACTACCTCAAGGGCGTGAAAGACCCGCTGTACTTTTTCACGAGTGCATTCATCTGCCTGGAAAGCGGGGGCGTGTTGACGTTTGACATCAGCTCACCATACAAGCTGGAGAAAGTGATCGGCAATGAGTTTTTTGCACGGGAAAACGAAAATGCCGCCTATATCTGGCAGAATCATTTCAATGACAAAAGCAGGATCCTTACAATGGATATCACTTTCTTTATCAAAAAAAAGGGGAACCTCTTTGAACGGTATATCGAGCACCATACCCAGCGGGCGCACACCGACAAGGAGATCAAAGACGCACTGAAACAGGCGGGCTTCAAAAACATCAAAAGCTACGAATGCTGCACCCACTCGCACCCGAAGGACAATACGCAGCGGATCCAGTATATAGCCGTAAAACCATAGGAAGGGAAACGACCGTCCCAATGGAAGACATGATGATCAAATCCCTCATCTGCGACGGGAACGCATGGGCCTATACCACCTGCACGAAGACACTTGCTGAAGAAGCCAGGCGGCTGCACGGGCTATCCCCGGTGTGCACCGTGGCCCTGGGGCGCACCCTGACGGCAGCCGCCATGATGAGCGACATGCTCAAGGGGGAGGAGGCCAGCGTCACCATCAGCATCGACGGTGGCGGGCCCACGGGCAAGATCGTGGCGGTGGGGAAAAAAGGCGCGGGCGTGAAGGGCTATATCCATGAACCGCACGTGGACCTACCCCTGGTGGACGGCAAGCTGGATATCGCGGGGGCGGTGGGCAGGGACGGCAGCCTGACGGTGATCCGCGACCTGGGGATGCGGGAGCCATACGTGGGGCGGGTGCGCCTGCAGACGGGAAAGATCGCGAGCGACCTGGCTTTTTATTATGCGCTCTCGGAGCAGACGCCTTCGCTCGTATTCCTGAGCGTACACCTGGACACGCACGGGCACGTGAAATCCGCCTCGGGCGCCATCATCCAGCCGCTGCCGGGATGCCCGGAGGAGGCACTGCAAAAGATGGAGGCCTGCGCAGACAAGATGGACAACTTCACGGCGATGCTGGAGGGGGGCGCGACGCTGGTACAGGCAACTGAGACCCTTTTTGCCGGCATGAACATGCAGGTGATGGAGAAGAGCGGGCCGCGGTACGCCTGCGGGTGTTCCCGCGGGAAGATCGAGAGCGTGCTGCTTTCCATGGGGGAAGAGGAGTTGCTGGACATGATGGAGAAGGACAAGGGCGCGTACGTATCATGCCAATTTTGCATGAAGGAATATGCGTTTAACGAAGCGGAACTGCACGGACTGATCGAGCGGGGGAAGAAAGCGGGAGAAGTTGAGAGTTAACAGTTAAGAGTTAAGAGTTAATAGTTGCGGTGGGTCCTACGGGGGTTCAACTGACAATTGAGAATTGAAAACTGACAATTACGGGGGTAACCCCTCAGCCTCCTTCGGAGGCAGCTCCCCTAATAGGGGCGCCATGCGAGGTGGGAATCTTGCTGGACAATGTACAATGCACAATTGCGGAATGTCTTTGGCATGATAAATACGGTCCTGCGGGAGATTGAGAATTGGAAAATGATAGTTGGAGCTCTGGCAACCCCTTCGGGGTTTGTTTGATTTAATGGGCTGCTAACAGAATCAGCCCTCTTTCTGCACCTCCGATTTGACAAGCAATTCTGCCAATCTTATTTATCCAAACAAATACTTGCAAAGTAAAAATGTTTGGGATAAAATATGATTGAGTAATCACTCAATCTTTTCAGGCGGTGGGTTTCCTGTGTTTACAGACAATGAAATGTCGGAACGGGAATCGCGGATATTCAACGCGGCGATCGAGATCTTTTCGAAAAAGGGATACAACGCGTCCACAACCAAGGATATCGCCCAGGAGGCGGGCGTGGCCGAGGGAACGATATTCCACTACTACAAAACCAAGAAGGACATCCTCCACGCCATCACCAAGAAATTCATGGAGATCATGGGCAATGTCATCATCCGTCCGGTGGAGGAAATGTTCAAAAACGCCGGGGACAAGGAACTGAAACCGCTGTTTCACGACCTGATGGTGGAACGGATGCAGCTGGTGGAGCGGCTCTACCCTGTGGCGAGCATCGTGATCACGGAAATCGTATTTCGCGAGGACCTGCGCGAGACCATACACGAAAAATTCATCAAACGCATCATGAAGACCTTCAGGGCATTCCACGCAGTGATGGCTGAAAGAGGCCTGATGCGCGCGGACGTGCCGCCGGAGGCGATATTGCGATCCATCATTGCAAACATCATGCTTTTTATCGCGCAGCACAAACTGTTTCCCCGGGAGACGACCCACGAGGAAATGGAAAAAGAGTTTGATATATTATTTGACATCATATTGAACGGCGTGGCCGGGAAAGCCATATCGACGGTAAACACCGTATCGACGGCGGAAACCGTTTCCACGGACCGGTAACAGAGCCGCATTGAGGGGATGAAAAGATGAAACATAAACCTATCCTGACCCTGATCCTGTGCTGCATTATCCTGACGGCCTTTCCAGGATGCGCGGCGGAAAAGGAGCTGGTCTTTTCGGGCACGGTGGAATACACGCAGTACGATACCGTCTCCGAGGCAGCCGGCATGATCACTGAAGTGGCACATGCCGAGGGTGATACCGTACACGAAGGCGATATCATCGCAAGGATCGACCCGTCGCTGCAGCAAACGAACGAAGCACAGGCGGAAGCCCTCGTAAAAGCCAAGGAAACGCGGCTGGCCGAACTGAAGGCCGGCTCCCGCGCCGAGCAGATCGACCAGGCGGAGGCCGCCCTGAAGGCGGCGCAGGCAAAATACGATGACCTTCGAAAGGGACCCTCTTCCGCCCAGGTGAAGCAGGCCCGGGCATCCGCGGACGCAGCAGGAGCGGCAAAGGCGACCGCGAAGGCGACCTACGACTACGCAAAAGGGAAATATGACGAGGCGCTGGCCGCCTTCGGGGCAGGTACAATCACCCAGGGCCAGCTGAACGAGGCAAAATTGGCGATGGTTACCGCACTGGGCCAGTACAATGCAGCCAAGGCGCAGCACAACGCCGCCCTGGCGCAGATCTCCCAGCTGAAAAGCGGCGCATCGGCCGACGCCATCAAAGGCGCAAAAGCCGGGATGGAGCAGGCACAGGCACAGCTGGACCTTTTAAAAAACGGCTCCACCAGCTACACCGTCCAGGAAGCGCAGTCCGACCTGGATGCGGCAAACGCCCAGCTGGAACAGGCGAGGCTGCTGCTGGCGCGGTGCGACATCAAAGCGCACGCCACCGGCATCCTCTCCATCGCAAATGTCACCAAAGGCGACATGGTAAACACGGGCGGATATATCGCCACGATAGCGGATAAAAACGACGTGTGGCTGCATGTATACATCCCCCAATCCAAACTGAAGCTCCTTTCGGTGGGACAGAAATTAAGCCTGAGAACGCCCGCATGGCCGGGAAAAACATTCACCGGCTGGGTGGCTTCCATCGCAGACGAAGCGCAGTTCACGCCCAAAAACGTACAAACAAACGAGGCCAAGGAAAACACCGTTTTCAAAGTGAAAATCAGAATCGACGACGCATCGCACGCATTACGCGCGGGTATGACGATGGACGCCGTGATACCTGTGCAGTGAGCGGGGGTAGAAATGGATAAGCAACGCTTTGCGGTGGTGGTCGACAACCTCACCAAACGTTTTGGCAGCGTGACAGCCGTGGACAATATCAGCTTCAAGATCCCCGAGGGCACGATCTTCGGATTCCTCGGGCCGAACGGCTCAGGCAAGTCCACCACGCTACGGATCCTGTGCGGCGTACTGCACCCCACAGCGGGCAGCGTGAGCGTGGACGGGCTGGACGTGGTGAAGGATACCGAGCAGGTACGGCAGCACATCGG
The DNA here is from genome assembly GCA_023454175.1 of Bacillota bacterium. Lineage (GTDB taxonomy): Bacteria > Bacillota > Clostridia > Christensenellales > JAEXRW01 > JAEXRW01. The sequence continues at coordinate 12,473 of JAEXRW010000019.1, forward strand.
CTACATGTCCCAGAAATTCAGCCTGTACGAAGACCTCACGGTGGAGCAGAACCTGGAATTCTACGCGGGCATCTACGGGCTGCCCGATGCGGAATGCGCCTCCCGCAAGGAAGAACTCATCGACATGGCGGGGCTGCACGGAAGGGAAAAGACCCTGGCGGGCAGCCTTTCGGGCGGATGGAAGCAGCGGCTGGCGCTGGGATGCGCGATGATCCACAAGCCGAAGCTGCTCATCCTGGATGAACCCACCGCGGGCGTGGACCCCGTCTCACGCCGGATATTCTGGCAGATCATCCACCAATTTGCAGGGGAAGGCATCACCATCATCGTGACGACGCATTACATGGACGAAGCGGAAAGCTGCGATATCGTGAGCTTCATCTTCGGCGGCAGGCTGATGGGGATAGACACACCCAAAGGATTTAAGGAAAGCGAAAATGCAAAGACGCTGGAAGATGTATTCATCCACTATGTGGAGCAGGTCACGGGGCAGAAGGTGGACGTGCGCTTTACGGAAAGCCTGAACGGGCCGAACGGGGGTGCGTCATGAAAAGACCCGCAATGAACAAGCTAAGGTTCAAGGCCATCCTGAAGAAGGAAATCCGGCAGATCCGGCGGGACCGCGTGAGCCTGGCCATCCCCATCATGATGCCCATCCTCATGATGTTCCTTTTCGGCTATGCCGTGAATACCGAGGTGGACCATATCCCCACCGCCGTATGCGACCAGTCCCGGACGCAGGAAAGCCGCGAATACATCGACGCCTTCAGAACGTCCAACTATTTCGACCTCAACGTCCAGGCGGAAAACGGGGAAGAGATCAATGCGCTCATCGAAAGCGGTAAGGTGAAGGCGGCGCTCACCGTGCCGCAGGACTTTGCACGGGATATAAAAGGCGGCCTCAACCCGGAATGCGAGCTCGTGATAGACGGCTCGGACCCTACCACCGCGCGTACCGCCATGAACAGCGGCATCCTGATCAGTGAGATCTATTCCGTGAAACTGAAGGAAAGCTTTGCAAAGAACGCAGGGCTTTCGATATCCTCCCTGCCCTCGATCTCCCTGGCTACAAGGATCTCCTACAACCCGAACATGGAGAGCAACCGCTTCACCATCCCGGGGCTGGTGGCGCTGATCATGCAGAACATCACGGTGATGCTGACCGCCTTTGCCATGGTGCGCGAAAAGGAACGCGGCACCATCGAGCAGCTGATCGTGACGCCCGTGCGCCCGCTGGAGCTGATCATCGGGAAACTGATCCCGTATATCGTGATCGGGTACGTGGGGTTCCTTTTCTCCCTGGGCCTGTGCATCTTCTGGTTTGGCATATGGCCGGCGGGGGATATATTCCTGCTGCTATTGTTGGGGCTGCTCTTCGTAATATGCAGCCTCATGATCGGCATGCTCATCTCCACCGTGGCTAAAAACCAGCTGCAGGCGATGTTTGCCACCATCCTCATTTTGCTGCCCAGCATCCTGCTTTCGGGCTTCATCTTCCCCCGGGAGGCGATGCCGCCCGTCATCGGGCAGATCGGCCTTGTTTTCCCCATCACGTATTTCCTGGATATCATCCGCGGCATCGTGCTCAAGGGCGTGGGTGCGGACGTGCTGATGCAGGACATATTGATCCTGACGGGGATATTCTTCGTGCTGCTGTTCTTTACGATCCTGCGCTTCCGCAAGAGCCTGGATTAATAAAGTTGACAGTTGACAGTTAATAGTTAATCGTTGCGGAATACCCAATGGGAAGCGAGTTTGCCTCCCATTGGGTATGATTGAATGGCCCTGCGGGAGCGCCCTCCCCGCGGGGAGCGCCCGGACACTTTGGGCGGCCGCGCCCTTTTTAACGTGCGGCCCCATATACCCTCCTACCCCATTCCTTCAACCCAATAACCCATCAAAGAATCCATGCAGATGATACTACATAGTCATTTTTCTTTTAACCATGCACCATTCATCCAATGATAGCAGGATAATCAGCCAGAAGTTGGAACAGAATAAACATAGTTTACATCCGGAAGCATGTCCCCAACTGGTATAAGAAAGGCGGGCGTGGTATAATAATCTCAATGGAAAGGGAAGGAAAGCCTTTTTCGCACGTTACAAGCGCGACGCGCCCGTGATGTATCTAACTGAAAGCGGACTTTGGAGAAAATGGCAGAGAAGATCAGGTTATTTGGAAAAAGCAAGATCGTTCCCTTTGAGCAGAAGGGGGACTTCTTTCATAAAATGGCGTGCTCGCACCTCGAAAACAGCAATTATTTCGAGGCGCTGGGTTATTTCCGCAAGGCTTTGGCGACGGAGCCCGACAATGCGGAGTACCAGTTGGCGCTGGCGCAGACCTTCACCGAGATGGGGCACTACGAGGAATCCAACCGCATCATCGTGGAAATGCTGGGGCAGGACCAGGTATACCCGGAATGCTACTACGGGATGGGGTGCAATTTCCTCGGTCTGGAGGACTACGGGCGGGCGGAGGAAAGCTTTCGCCATTACCTGCAGGTGGAGCCGGACGGGGATTTCACCGAGGAGGCGGAGGACCTGCTGGACATCATCGAGGAGGAGACCACGGAGGAACCGGCCATCACCCTGGTGGAGGACACCCTGCAGGAAAGGGCGCAGCAAGCCAAGGAGCACATGGACAAGGGCGAATACAGCCAGGCTATCGAGGTGCTGAAAAGGATACAGCCCCTGAACAACTCGGAGAAGCTGCAAATCGAAAACGGCATCGCCATGGCGCATTTTTGCCAGGGGGAATACGACAAGGCGCTCCAGGCCACAACCAAGGTGCTGGAAGAGGACCCCGACGATATCCACGCGCGGTGCAACATGCTGCTTTTCGCCCACGGGATGGGCGATGCGGCAATGAAGGAGAAATACCGCAGGAAGCTGCAGTCCTACGAAACGGACGACGAGAAGCTGCTCTCCATCATCTCCTTCACCCTGTGCGAGGCGGGATGCCACGAGGACGCATACCACCGCATGAAGGAACTGCTGGAGACCAAGCCCTACGACATGGAGATGCTGCACCTGTACGCAACGAGCGCGTACAACAGCGGCCGCTTTTCGGAAGCCGCCCGCATCTGGGGCAGGATGCTGAAGATAGACCCGGAGGACCTGGTGGCGACCTATTTCAAGGCGCAGGCACTGAAAAGGCACAAAGGGGACAAGGCCACGGATACCGTGGAGTATGCATACCAGCTCCCCTACAATGAAATGATACAGAACATACGCCGCATCAACGAGAGCATCAAAAGCGGCCCGGCGCACATGAAAGAACTCTGGCAGGAGGACCCCTCCTTCCGCGCGCTGATGCGGTGGGGCATGGCGCTCAAGGATATGACGGTGAAAAAAGCCATCATCGAACTGGTGGCCTCCTTCGGCGACGAGGAAGCCAAACGGATGCTGCGCACCTTCATCTTCCGCAGGGATGAACCCGACGCGCTAAAGAGCGACGTCTTCACGATGCTCAAATACATGGGGGCGAAGGAACCCTATATCGCCTATATCGACGGCAGCGTGGTGGAGGTGCGGGTGAGCGTATTCAACCAGGGCGGACGGCAGCTGCCCGCTGAATACTCCGCCGTGCTCCGCCTGGCAATGAAAAGCATCCCAACGCGCCGGGACGAGTCTTTCTCTGCGAAGGTGATGGAGAACTGGGAACGCTTCATCACGACGCGCGGGGAAAAGCTGCCCAAACTTTTCGACAACAACGCATGGGCGGCGGCGCTGGAGTACTATACCTGCGTACAGATGGACATCAAGGTAAAAAAATCCGAAATCTGCAGGTATTATGGCACGCGGGTACCTATGATGCAAAAACGGCTGGAGGAAATGATTTCGGCTCTGGAAGAAGGGAACAAAAGTGACACCGATCGATTTTGACGCAAAATTCCGGCTGCATATCGACAAGATCCTGGAGGGCATGGACAAGAACGAGGAGGAGATCGCAAAACTCGAGGAATCCGTGCCCGACCTGTATATTGAGTGGCTGGACACGCCGCAGGATTTCCTGCAGGGGCGCACGCCCAACGCATACTTCTACGAGATGGACGCCAAGGGGCTGACCACCCTGCTGCAGGACTACATCGAAGCGGGCATGGAACTGCCCGAACCGCTGCTCAACGCCATCCCCACCAAAGGGGAGGAGGCAGCAAGGCTGCTGCTGAAGATGGCGGAAGAGGCGGATACACGCTTTACCGACGACGACATGAAGGAGCATATGCTGGTGGTCGCCATCGACATGCTGACCGAGATGGAGACGAACATCCACAAGCAGCTGTGCCTCGATATCATCGCCAAAATGCAGGGGCCGGACGAGCTTTCGGATACGGCGGACGACGCGCTCTTTTTCATGGGCGAGGAAGAAGTGAAGGAACCGTTATTACAACTGCTCAACTCCACCGATAACGTGCACTGCGCGAGGTGCTGCGCCGACATCCTCTCGGAATTCCAGGATGAACGCATCTATCAAAAACTGGTGGACCTTTTCCACGAGGACAGGGAAGGAAGGGTGGTGCTGGCCTCCATCCTGGGCAAATACGGGAACGACCTGGCCATCCCGGTCCTGCTGGAAGCATTGGACGATCCTGCATTGACATATTATGAGTATATGGCCATCAAAAACGCCGCGGAGGAACTGGGTGCAGACGGCATCCCCGAGATCCCGTTCGACGGGGACAAGGACTATGATAAGATGAAGGACATGAATGCTGACATCGATATCGTCCCCGAACAGCCACTGGAGGAAGCCGATAAAATGAAGGTGATAGACGATGGCGTTGACACTGGCATGGGTTAAGGAAGACCCGGTCATTTCCGCCCTGGTAAACGCGTGCAACGACTGCCTGGAAAAGCTGGGCTATACCGAACACGGGCCGCGCCACGCAGGGTATGTAAGCCGGATGGCGGGGGAGATCCTGGAGAAGCTGGGGTACCCGGAGCGGATGACCGAACTGGCCCGCATCGCGGGGTGGGTGCATGACGTGGGAAACCTGCTCAACCGGCGAAACCACGGGGTGCATGGGGCCGTGCTGCTTTTCCCCATCCTGCGCGAAATGGGGATGGACATAGGGGAGGTCTGCATGGTCACCGCGGCGGTGGGACACCACGAGGAGGAGATCGGCTTCCCGGTGAACGAGATCGCGGCGGCCATCATCATCGCGGACAAGATCGACGCGCACCGGGCGCGGGTGCGGAAGGGCAAGTACGACTTCAACGACATCCACGACCGCGTGAATTACTCCATCCGCAAGACGCACCTGATCGTGGACAGCGACAAAAAACTGATCCGCTATGAATTTGAGATGGATCCATCCAGCTCGGTGATGGAATTCCTGAAGATCTATTTTACACGGATGGAAATATCGGAAAAGGCGGCCCTGGTACTGGGCTGCACCTTTGAGATCGTGGTCAACGGCATGCATATCAACAACATCCCCCAGAACCTGCTCATCGACGAAACACGGCGGGAGCAGGAAGACGGGGGTATCACGCCATGAAGGAAAACCCATTCACCAATATCCTCGCCACCTGCTCCTTCGGACTGGAAGGGGTACTGGCCGATGAACTGCGCACCCTCGGTATGGAGGACGTTTCCGCCAGCGACGCACGGGTGACATTCTCCGGCGGCTGGAACGAAGCTGCGAAGGCGAACATGCACCTGCGCACCGCGGACCGGGTGTACCTCGTACTCGGGCAATTTCCCGCGACCACCTTCGACGAGCTCTTTGAAGGGGTGCGCGCGCTGCCGTGGGAAACAATATTACGCAAGGATTCCGCTTTCCCTGTGCGGGGGAAGGCGGTGCACAGCAAGCTCTTCAGCGTATCGGACGTGCAGTCCATCTCCAAGAAGGCCGTGGTGGAGCGGCTCAAGAAAGCCTACCATGTTGACTGGTTACAAGAGACCGGAGCATCGTATACCATCGATATTGCACTGCTTAAGGATATCGCCACGGTATCCATCGACACCAGCGGGCAGGGATTAAATCGCAGGGGATACCGCACACAGGGCGTGGAGGCGCCGCTGCGGGAGAACCTGGCGGCGGGATTGATATTGCTTTCCCGGTGGAAGCATGACAGGCCGCTGCTGGACCCATTCTGCGGGTCGGGCACCATCGCGATCGAAGCGGCCATAATGGCCACCAACACCGCATCCGGGCTGCTGCGCTCCTTCGCGATGGAATCGTTCACACAATCGGACCCGGTGTACTGGAAGCAACTTCGCGCCGAAGCAAAGAGCCTCGTCCTACCGGACAAGCCCATCATCCACGCATCGGACAGCGACCCCGACGCCATCTCCATAGCGCGGCAAAACGCGAAGCGGGCGGGGGTGACGGACAAGATCCAATTCAGCGTTGCACCTGTTTTAACCGTTAAACCCGTGGGAGAGGGCGGGACCATCGTGACCAATCCGCCGTACGGGGAGCGGATGGGGGACCTGAAAGAAGTCCACAAGGCATGCAAGGGGCTGGGGGAACTTTACCGGGAGGCAAGTGGGTGGCAGTGCTGCGCGATCTCCGCTTTCCCCGAGTTTGAGCGGTGGTTCGGGAAGCGGGCGGACAAAAAACGGAAACTGTACAACGGGAACATGAAGTGCGATTACTATATGTACTTTAAATAATTAAGAATTAAGAGTTAAGAAATAAGAATTGTGGTGAGCCCTGCGGGGGAAATTATATGGCCCTGCGGGGGTCTGTGTCGTAACAGATGGACTTAACTTCCTTGCCTCCCTCCGAGAGGGAGTGTGGTAAAAGCGGCCCACTGGGCCGCTTTCCGGAAGGAGTTCTTTCATGCCTATTGAATACAGCGGAAATCTGATACAATATGCAAAAGATTTGAGAAAGAGGCAGACACCGCAAGAAAAGAGGCTCTGGTATAATTTCCTGGCGAAATATCCTGTAAGGTTCCAACGGCAAAAAGTGATTGATAATTATATTGCAGACTTTTTCTGTGCGCATGCAAAGCTAATTATTGAGTTGGATGGCGGCGGCCATTATACAAAAGAACAGATCGAGTATGATGAGAAACGAACGCGTATATTTGAACAACATGGCCTCCTTGTGATACGCTTCACAAATCTGGATATTGACCGGAAATTCTATAGTGTTTGCACTGAAATAGAGAAGCAAGTTCGAGAAAGACTTGATTCACTCCCCCAGTCACCAAGCGACCCTTATATTAGGGGTGGTCGCTTTGGGTGACAGCCCCCTCTCGGAGGGAGCCAAGGATAATTGGTGATTAATCATACCATGAGGGATCCATCAAAGCAGTAAAATAGATGAGGAAGCATAGGGGAGACTTGATTCATTCCCATAGTTATAATTGGTGAATGTTCCTTCAATCGCCTAGCCTCGACAGCCCCACTCATAACGCGAGTGCGCGCCGAGGGAGCCAAGATTGGGCTTTACTGACAGCATACAGCGCGTGGCGGAGGCCGCGCCGGCCTACCGGCATGAAAACATCCAGATAAAAGGAATTATGTATTATCCGTTTCTGTTATACTATCAAAAAGTGGATAGTGATGACGGATCGACTTCATCCTCACTATCAAACGGGGGAATCTTGAAAAAAAGAAGAAAAACCGGCAGCGCTGTAAAAAAGCCCAATGCATTTTTGTATTTCGGCATCGCTCCATTATTCAAGCTTTATTACCGTTTGGTCTATCACCATACGGTGGATAAATCCGCGCTTTTCGGCCTCGCTCCGCCTTACCTGGTAGTGGCCGGCCACAGCAGCTGGCTGGATTATATGATCGCCAGCGTCAGCATGTTCCCGGTACGGATGAACTTTGTAGGCGCATATAATTTCTTTCGTGACAGACTCCTGAAATCCGTTTTTACGTTCATGGGCGTGATCCCGAGACGACAGTTCACCCGTGATATCAGCTCCATCAAGAAGATGAAATACTGTATCGACCAGGGACGGGTCGTGGCCCTTTTCCCGCATGGCTGCCTTTCCAACGAGGGAAGGCCCGGCGGGTATGCTGTGGCTGAGGTGGCCAAACTGGTCAGGCTCCTGAATGTACCGGTCGCAGCGCTGAAAACCAACGGGGGCTACCTGACCCGGCCCCGGTGGTCCAAAAAGCCCCGGTATGGCAGGCTGGAAACAAGCATAACGCCAATACTCACAGTGCGCGAAATCGGGGAGATGTCCAACGAAGCAATCTATCAGCGCCTGATGGACACCATAAAATTCGACGATTACAAATGGCAGAGAGAAAGAATGATACCATACCGAAGCAGAGGCGCTGCCGAGGGTGTGGAATATGTGCTGTACAAGTGCCCCAAATGCCTGCGTGAATTCACCCTGCGCTCAGCAGGCAACCGGATGTTTTGCCAGGCGTGCGGCAACGCGGTGCACATGAACCGGTATTTGCTCTTTGATCCCGAAGCGCCGGATACCGTCTTTTTTGACGGAATAGACCGGTGGTACGATTTTCAAAGATCATGCCTGGAAGAAGAAATCCAAAACCACGCGTTTCAGTTGACTGCAAAGACCGAGCTGAAATTTGCCGAGCCAGGGAAGTACGGATACCAACACCAAGGCTACGGCCGGCTATGCCTGACAAGAGACGCCATCGTATACACCGGCACTATAAAGGGCGGGGAATCCGAGATCGTGCTGCCCATGAAATGCATACCCATGATACCCTTCGCGGCGGGTGAATATATCGAGGTAGCCACGGGAGAAGAGATAAACCGTTTTATCCTGGAGGACCGCCGGCAGATGATCAAATGGGTGATGGCCGTGAGGCAGATCCGGGACAGATATTTTGAAGGAGGTCATAAACCGGAAGGCGCATAAAGGCATCCCCAGGTGAACTTCCCATGCGGAGACCTTTACGGCGTAGGCACCTTCTCCCGGACTTTTCCCCGGTATCCATATCTGAACCTTATCGCCGGGGGTGAAAAAAAACGGGCTTAGGTTTCATTTCTTCCTATCCTTTCAGCATGGGGGTCAAAGCAGATACAACTGGATCAATTGTACACATAACGGCAGAAGGTATATTCCATCTTGGAAAGGCTATCCAATGAAGACAGCGCATTTGCGTATTTGCAGCGGATACTATGGTATAATGAACTATAAAAGAGCTGATACGATTTTTCGGTCATTACAGAAGGAGAAGACGTTTATGAGCAGAATACGGGATATTTCGCTGGCCCCCATCGGCAAGGAAAAAATGGAATGGGCGTGGCAGTATATGAAGATACTGCACCAAATCCAAAAGGAAGTGGAGGCCACCAAACCATTAAAAGGCATGGACGTGACGGTATCCATCCACATCGAAGCCAAGACGGCGAACCTGTGCAGGGTGCTGCGTTCAGCCGGGGCGCACGTGGTACTCACGGGGTGCAACCCGCTCTCCACGCAGGACGCGGTGGCGGCGGCGCTGGTGGCGGACGGATTTGACGTATACGCCTGGCACGCGGCGACGCCGGAGGAATATGACTCCCACATCGAGGAGGCGCTCTCCCAGAAGCCGCATGTGATCATCGACGACGGCGGGGACCTGGTGGCGATGCTGCACGGGAAACGGAAGGACCTGGCCGAACGGCTGATCGGCGGGAGCGAGGAGACGACCACGGGCGTGATGCGGCTGCGCATCAAGGATAAGAACGGGGAGCTTCGCTTCCCGATGTTCGCGGTGAACGACGCGCGGTGCAAGCACCTCTTCGATAACCGGTACGGCACGGGGCAGTCCAGCTGGGACGCCATCATGCGGAACACCAACATGGTGATCGCGGGGAAAAACGTGTGCGTGGCGGGGTACGGCATGTGCGGGCGCGGGGTGGCGCAGAAGGCGCACGGGCTGGGGGCAAGGGTATTTGTATGCGAGACGGACCCGGTGCGGGCACTGGAAGCGGCGATGGACGGATACTTCGCGGTGCCGATGGGGGAGGCCGCGAAGGTATGCGATATCTTCGTGACCGTTACAGGCTGCAGGGACATCATCCGCAAGGAGCACTTCGAGGTGATGAAGGACGGCGTGCTGCTGGCCAACGCCGGGCATTTTGACGTGGAGATCAACAAGGTGGACCTCAAGGCCATGTCCAAAGAAATTGTCCGCAAAAGGGACAACATCGAAGGGTATGTATTGCACGACGGGCGGACGCTGAACCTGATCGGCGAAGGCAGGCTGGTGAACCTGGCGGCGGGGGACGGGCACCCTATCGAGATCATGGACATGAGCTTTGGGCTGCAGGTACTCTCCGTACTGCACATGGCGGAACACGGCAAGGAACTGGCGAACAAGGTATACAACGTGCCAAAGGAACTGGACGACAAGGTGGCGCGGCTGGCCCTTTCTGCGATGGGGGCGGGAGTGGACGAACTGACGCCGGAGCAGGAACGGTATATACATGGATAACCTTTTCCATGGGGAACCTGGGCGGTTCCCCCTAGATACCTCGCTGCACACTACGTGTGCGGCCGCCCCTCCGCCTTTAAGGTATGCCACGCTCAGCTACGAACGCTCCACAGGAGCATTCGTTATACGCTTCGCGCATACACGCCGCAACTCGGCATGATCTTGATAATTACTAAATAGAGAGCTTTGACGGTAAAACGCCCCTCACTGGTGAACAGGGAGGGGCACTTGTTTTACGGTTGTTACTTTTCCAGGACTTCGGCGCCGTTGTCGTAGCCATTGGATTCCCAGTACCCCCGGTAATTCGGGTCATCCGACAGCGTTATTTTATCCACCCAGCGGCACCACTTGTAGCCCAGCTTATCTACCGCCACCACGATGAAAGGGTAGCCCATTTCGGGCGGGAGGGGGAGGCCGTTGGCGTCATAGGCCAGGATGAGGCCCCGTTTGGTCACGGTGTCCAGGGGAAGGGACGTGGTATAGCCGTCCACTGCGTGAAAGATCACCGTATTCGCCGTATCCTTCACACCGGCGAGGGCCATGATATCCTCCAGCAGGGAACCTTTCCACAGGACGGTGGCCGTCCAGCCTTCCACGCAGTGCAGGGTGACCTTTTGTTCATACGGCGTGAGTTTTTTCACATCATTGTATTTCAGCGTGACGGGCTGATCCACCAGGCCATCCACCTTCAATTCATACTCTGCAATATCCACGTGCTGGACGCCCGCAATGGAATTATCACGGGGGCCGATGGCGGGGTCCAGGCGTGCGCCCTTATACTCCCGCACTTCGCCTTCGCGGTATCGCAACTCCGTCGCGCCTGAAACGCTGTCAGGCGCCGTACAGCCAACCAGAAACAGCAGCAACAGGGGAAATATCAGAAGCTTTTTCATCCGGAACGCCACCTCCAAACCTATTTAATCATATATAAACCGTTCAAAAGGGCCTGAGACAGGCCAAAATACACAGTCAAAAGACCAAAATACAAATAAAACCACAGTGAGAGGGAAATGAGAGCGCCGTGAGAGCGTGAAGTGGTATTTTTATCCTGAGACAGAATCACCTCCATCTTACGACACAGAATCCAGTTAACTGACATATTACATAGCCAACGAGACGCCAGGAGGAAGAACAAATGAAAAAGAACCGGCCGATCAAAGCGGGGATACTCATCGTGGTGCTGGCCGCTGCACTGGTCATAGCCCTGGGCATAGGCACCGCATCGTTTGCAATGGCGCCGCCGCCCAGCGAATCCCCTTCCCCAACGCCAACGCCCACACCATCCCACACGTGCACACCCAAGCCGAGCTGCTCGCATACGTGCCCACCAACCTGCACACCGAAACCGAGCTGCACGCCAAAGCCATCTTGCAGCTTTACGTGTCCGCCGACGTGCACACCAAAACCATCCTGCAGCTATACGTGCCCGCCGACATGCACACCGAAGCCGAGCTGCACCCCGAAGCCTTCCTGCAGCTACACGTGCCCGCCACAGTGGACGCCGAAACCGAGCTGCACGCCAAAGCCTTCATGTCCGCCGACATGCACACCGAAACCCAGCTGCACACCCAAACCCAGCTGCACGCCCAAACCCACCTGTACACCGACGCCGAAGCCCTCCTGCGGGACCATCGGGTACTGGAAGAACCACTGCGGATTTGGATCCCAGAAGGACTGCGTATCCCCGCTGCTGTACATTTGGCTGGGGGACAAGGGCGGCTGCAAAAGCGTGAAAGTAGCTACCAATGACTGCGCGAAGAATTACCTGAGCATGTGCGGCACGAATTACAGCTACTCCTCCAACGGGATCACAAAATTGTACGCACAGCTGCTGGCGGCCAAGCTGAATGTGAAGAACGGCGCGGACTGCGATGTAAACAGCGTGATCGACGCCGCGGACGGTTACCTGGGGCAGTTCAACGAGGGTGACTGGTGGCACCTCTCCAGCTGGCAGAAGAGCAAGATCCTGGGCTGGGCGGACAAGCTGGACGACTATAACAACAGCTGTGACTAGACCGGGATAAAACCATATAACAATAAGAGAGGGCTCCAAAAGGGGCCCTTTTACAGGTAAAAGAAAAACACCACCGGGAAATATTCGGTGGTGTTTTGCTTGATCATCTGCGCACAATCATTTTTGATTTTACAATTTGCCCGGGGCCCTCTTTCAGTTTTCTCCTCTGCGGCTCAGTTCTTTTTTTGCTGCATCCCTTATGCCCGAGCAATCCATATGTATTACTTCATATTCATCCCCATAATCAGACGAGACTGCAATTTTAGCATAATTCGTTACTGAAAAATCTTTTAATTCTGCCAAGCGGTCCAAGTCGCCTGAAGGGATATCCGAAATGCATTTTTCGACAACGCATTTCAGAGCATAGAATATATTCCTTGATTTTTGATATGATTCCTTATCCGCATATTTTATGAGTATATCAATCGCTTTGGGGCTTGGGTACTTGTATAGGGCATTCAATAATATATTGCCGCTCTCTTGCCCTCCGATGACCCCGGTAAACTCATAATATGATTTTATCAATTGTTCAAATCCCTGTACGCTGTCACATTTTACGAGCGCAATGGCTATTTCATTTAATGCATTATATGAACAGCTACAATGCGTAGACGAATAAATACTGCTACTGGTCCTTTTCAAACGTTCAATCAATGCAAGTACGATTGCGGGTGAATAATTTTTCGCTTTCCCAAGTTTATGCGCACTTTTCACCACCAGTTTATCCTCTGAAGAGAAAAGGTTTTTCATATGTTGCTCATTTGGATCAGCAGCCAAGAACACACCCCCAATATATGCCATGCGTATTCAAGTTTTGATATTTGTATAATAATATAGCATATATGATGTACCGAATAAAGAAATGGGACCGTATATCGACTCCTGATCGTTGACAACGTTGTAATTTTGATTACCTCATCCCGAGGAGATAAGAACATGGCAAACGGAACCGTTTCGGGGAATATGAACGTAAAGAAAGGTGCGGCACGAGATGTGGATTGCGTAATGGGCGCAGCAGACGGCTGTCTGCCGCAATTCAACAAGGGCGACTGGTGACACCTCTCCAGCTGGCAGAAAAACAAGATCCTGGGCTGGGCGGACAAGCTGGACGGCTATAACAACGGGTGTGACTAGACTGAGATAAAAACTTATAGCAATAAGAGAGGGCTCCGCAAGGGGCCCTTTGTTCCATTGACAAGCCCTGTCCGTTTTATTTACCCTTCATTACAGGTGGAAGACTCCGAACATGGACAGGCGTGCGCTGTACCACAAACGATCCCTGGCTTAGCCTCGGCTGTAACAGAAAATGAGAGGGGAAAACGGATACAGATCATCTGCGAGACCATGAACGTGCAGGGATGGCAATCGCAGCAGCATTCCTCGATCTCGGGCGGGCCGACGCAGCACGATTCGATCTCCCCGATCTCCGCACCCGGAAAGACCGTAATTCTGGCTTCCACACAAATATGCTTATCGATCAAAGATCCACACTCCATAAGTCATAAAATCCTTCCATTTTGCGGCAAGCCCCTCCAAGACGAAAGATTGGCGTACCGCACACATTCACTCAACATTTCCCCGGGCACCCGGGAAGAATCCCTGTATTAAAGGCCTCCAATGGCTGCTGGACGGCCGGAGCGCCTGCCTTCCCGCCGGGAGGGGACGTGGCCAGGAACGTATTTGCATCTGCGATAGCCGAAACGGCCGCTCTGCAGGTAGCCCCATTGATGATATTGAGATTGGCCGCGAGCAACTGCGCATACAGGAGCTGGTACTGGTTGGCAAACGGAGGAGAAGCCGGAGCCGGCGGCGAGGGCGTATCAAAATCCAGCACCCGGGCAGCGTTTGCTGCGGTAACAGTAAAACTGAGTCCGGCATTACCGATGCCCAGCACGACGGAACCACCTGCCGATGCGATCAGCGCATTGACCTGTTCGGGATTGGTGCTGAAATAGCCGATGGAAAGCGTACAACTGCATCCGCCAGTGGACGGCGTACCGCAGACGATACCCAAAGGCTCCGCTATAGCTATGGCATCAAACGTGAGAGGCACCTGGACGCAGATCTGCTGGCTCACCTCAAAAGAACAGAATTCCGCAGGAATACCCAGGCATGGGCCAATGACCGGATCCCCCACACAAAAAGTCCGGATCTCGCCAATGGCCACTTCCGGATTGATCGTGACCAGGGCTTCCACACACACGGTTTCATTCACAGTAGTCGGACAAGGCATGTATTCTTCCCACCTACATTCATCCGTTTATGGTTTACAATATGAAAGATACATCCCCGGTGTTACAATACAAATAACAATCGTGTATAGAAACAAACAAAAATGCCCCCATCCTTTTTGGTCTGGGGGCGGGGCAGGCAAAAGTCCTGTATCCTTTCAGGCAGGCTCTTTCTTGACAGATTGCTTCGATATCCCGCATGAACCGGAAGCGCACCCTACCGACTGCGTCGGCGTGTCTCCGGCGGCGCCCGTGGTTACCTGACAACCTCCCGTATTGGGCGTGCCGCAGACAAGGCCGGTCGGTTCCGCAACAGCGTTGGCATGGAACGTGAGTGGCACCTGGACACATATATGCTGGCTCACTTCAAAGGAACAGAATTCTACTGGCGTGCCCGCGCATGGACCGATGACCGGGTCTCCCACGCAAAAAGTCTGGATTGCGCCGACGGTGACCTGCGGACTAATTGTAACCTGTGCCCCTACGCATACGGTTTCATTAACAGTTGTTGGGCATGGCATTGCTATTTCACCTCTTTTGAATATGTTGTAATTTATAATATGTAAATCAACCATCTGTGTTACAGGTATAAACTGGTTAATATTTGATCGATTTATGAATTATCATATCAAACGATACAAGCACAACCGATACTTCATTTTCCAAATAAAATTCCCCCGTTTACAGCCGAAAGACGGTATGCTATAATAAATCGGTCAACTGGCGCGGAGGCGCCATTTTTGACCGCGCCAGTGCCAACGTAGCTCAGCCGGTAGAGCAGCTGATTCGTAATCAGCAGGTCAGGGGTTCGAGTCCCCTCGCTGGCTCCACAAGGAATGGCAAAGGGTTTGGCTGTACTAGGCCGGACCCTTTTTTGTTTTCGTTAAGAGTCGTCACCCTCCTTTTACCCCCCAAAGCTACGTCCGGGGGCTCTTTTTATTCCTGCTAGCGTCTGTCCGTGCCCGGGAGGCGGGCCTTTTGGGCCAATCTCTCAGGCGCAAGGCTCGGTGGCGCCAGGCTCACTCCCAGGGCAGTCCCGCCTTCTCTTGCCCGGCGCTGTCCGTCCACGCCGTCTTGCTCCCAGCGCGAGCAGGCGCCTGTGCCTGTCAAGCGCGGAGCCAAGGGTTTCGTCCGCCAGTCTGGCTGAAATATCCTGATATGATTGCCAAATATTTAATTCTCGCCAGAGAGTTAGGCATGGGGGCCATGAGATTGTTTCGTCTTGACATCTTCCGTCGAATTTTCGATAGCCTGAAAATAAGAATATATTCCTATCTGGGTCGTGGCCATGGCTCTGGATGAAAACGAGATCGCGCTGCGCATGGAGGCCTTCTTCCGGGCTTGCAGGGAAGCCAGGGTCAGGCTGACTCCTCAGCGTGCCGAAATATTTCGTGAAATCGCCGCGAGCGAAGAGCACCCCGATGCGGAGTCGATCTACAAGGGCGTGCGCGCGCGGCTCCCGGCCATCTCGCTGGACACGGTCTACCGCACCTTGTGGTGGCTCACCGAATTGGGATTGGTGAACGCGCTCGGACCGGCGAGGGACCGCACGCGCTTCGATGCGAATCTGTCGCGCCACCATCATTTCGTCTGCATCGTTTGCGGGCTGACACGCGATTTCTACAGCGAAGACCTGAACATGCTGGCGCTTCCTGAATCAGTCGCCGCAATCGGATCGATCGAAAGGACGCAGGTGGAGGTGAAGGGCATCTGCAACGCCTGCGCTGCGAAGCGGAAGGGATCGGTGTCGCATCCCTTTGGCGTCGAAAATGTCGACGAGAAATGACCGGGCAGTCACCTTGGGCTTTCGACGCATGACGCGCAAGCGTCATCTTGAAGCCGTACATGGTCAACTGGAAATTCGAATGGATATGTGGAGCACTTTATAAAATTCAAGGAGGTTGCTGTATGAGTGACGAGAAAAAGTGTCCGGTAACGGGCAGGGCCAGCCGTCAAGTCGCCGGCGGCGGTACTTCCAACCGCGACTGGTGGCCGAACCAGTTGAACCTGCACATCCTGCACCAGCATTCCTGCAAGTCCAACCCCATGGGCAAGGATTTCAACTACGCG
>JAEXRW010000015.1 GCA_023454175.1 Bacillota bacterium
ATTGTGAGGTTGTCTGTATGCCATGGAAGGAGTCTTCTGTCTTGAACCAGCGCCAGCAATTCATCACCGAATCCCTTAAAGGACTTGTTCCTTTTACCGCACTCTGCCGTGAATACGGCATCAGTGAGAAAACCGGATACAAGTGGAAAAACCGTTTTATGCAGTATGGTCTAAGCGGTCTTTCCGACCTCAGCAAGGCTCCCAAATCTACCCCTGAAAGCCTCCCTGAAGATGTCGTTATTCGCATCGTCAACCTGCGTACTGCTCATCCATCCTGGGGTGCCAAGAAGCTCGCTGTACTCTACCGCAAAGCGTTCCCTGACGGTTCTTGTCCCTCCATCAGTACTTTCCAACGCCTTTTTAACAAGGCCGGCCTTGTTAAAAAACGCCGTATCCGGCTCGTGGATCCCGTTGCTCACCGGCTCCGCCAGCATATTCAGCCCCTTGAGCCCAATGATGTCTGGTCTGTTGATTTCAAGGGCTGGTGGTTCTCCAACCATGAGAAGTGCATCCCTCTTACTATATGTGATGTCGCTTCCCGCTTCATCCTCGACATCAGGCTGATGCACTCACAGTCTTCTCAGGCTGTCCGTGCCGTTTTTACACGCCTTTTTGCCCAATATGGCCTTCCCAAAGTCATCCGCAGTGATAATGGCCCGCCTTTTGCCGCTCCCAATGGTATCCTGAGCCTTACTTCCCTCAGCGCCTGGTGGATCAGCCTTGGCATTCTTCCCGACAGGATCGATCCCGGCAGACCCTATCAGAATGGTACCCATGAACGCATGCATGCCGACCTTGCACGTGACATTCAAGGTAAGGTTTCCGGCGGTATTGCCGCCACCCAGGCTGCCATTGATCTCTGGCTCAAGGAATACAATGAGGTCAGGCCTCATGAGGCTCTAGGTATGCTCACCCCCTCGGATGTCTATCATCTATCACCTGTTTCTTACACTGGTGATATCCAGCAGCTTGAGTATCCCCCAGGCTTCCTCACCCGCAAAGTCTTTGACAATGGTGAAATCACCCTCCATGGTGTCCGTGTCAGCATCGGTTTTGCTCTACGCGGCTCCCACTTGGGTCTTTTGCCCTCTGACGACCATCATCTCTCTGTTTGGCTTGCCGATTTCCCTCTCGGTTATATCGACCTTCAGACCTATTGCTTTCAGCCTATGGAGGCTTTAGAATGATTACACCACTTACCTTTTTCCCTGCAGACTTACCTATGTTCTGACTACTTTTACTTACCTATGTCTTGACTACTCATGGGGACACATTAACTGTCAACTGTCCACTCTCAACTCTCAACTATCTTAGGCTCCCGGGCGCAAAGGGTCCGTCGGGTCCACGCGCGGGTATTTCGGGTCGATGGGCGGCTTTTTTTCGCCCACATACCCTTTGGGTGCGCCGCTCACGATCTCCACATACGTGCCCACCGGGCAGTTCTGGTAGATCCAATAGCACGCGCCGGTGACCATGCGCAGGCAGCCGTGCGTTTTGTTGGAGCCGATCTCGGTATAGTAATGCGGTACCATCTTGTCGATCTTCGTTTCCGAGTACACTGGGGAATGGATATAGAGCCCGCTCGTATACTTGCACGCATACTGCACCACCTGGTATTTATTGAACCGGTGCCACCGTTCCTTCTTGCTGATGCGGAAGAGCCCCACCGGCGTGGGCTTGTCGGGCCTCCCGATCCCTGTGAGGAATGTCTTGATCAGTTTCGTGTATTCCCCTTTTTCATCCTTGCCGAATACCGTCAGGGAGTGTCCGCCTTTTTCCACGTAGATGTAGTAGGGCGAGCTCTTGTCGATCACCGCCTTCAGCCTGTTCACCGTCACGGTATAGGTCTTGGTGGCTTTGGATTGCGCCGTGACCGTGATCTTCACTGTGGCGGTCTGCCCCCCTGCCAGTGTCACACGGTTGGTGGTCTTCGTAACGCCGCCGATGGTCACCTTTGTGGTTATTTTGGCCAGGCTGTCGGCCGCTTTTGGCGTGAGGGTGATGGATGCGATATTGGAAGGCATCGTCACCGTATAGCTCAGCGTATCCGCGTTGAATGGCTCTTTCAGCTTGCAGTATACCGAGCTGGTCCTGATGGAGGCCAGGTTGGCGTTGGTAGAGGGCTTGCGGTGGATCGTGATATGGTAATACCGGCTCTTCCCCGTCTGCGAACGCACCCGGATTGTTACACGCTTGTATTCGCCTTTTTTCAGGACGTACGTGCCCGTGCCGTATACCCTTGTGACGGTGGGCGCTTCCGCCCGCGCGGTGATTTTCGTCCTGTCCACATTCTCCGGCAGTTCCACGGTGTAATCCGCATGCCCCCTGGTGAATGCCGGGCTCAGCGGCGCGCCCGAGGATTCCAGCGCCGCCAGGTGATTGTTTCTGGACGCCGCCCGTGTGATGGCCAGCCGGTATGTCTTGGTCCTGCCGCCCCCGGTCACCGTTATGTACATCCGTTTGGTTTTGCCGTTGTCCACATGGATGCTCTTGGCGGCTATGGCTGAGCCGTCTATTTTCATTTTCGAGCCAGGGAATGCCTTCACGGGGGTCACGGTGATGTCCCCCTCGTATTCCCCCAGCTGGATGGTGTAGTTGTAACAGGCTGGCCGGAACGTGCCCTTCAGCCGCCCCGCCGAGTACTGTATTTTGGAGAGCTGGTATGGAAATATCGTCTGGACCCATTTTGCGTAGAGTGTCAGGTTGCCCGTGACCTTCCCCTTACTGAAATTCCATATATGCCTGCAGGCAGCGTCGCTGTACCATCCCCTGAATGCGAAATTCACTCGCACAGGGTTGGCGGGTTTCGTTGCTTTCCCGCCGTTTGCCACGTTCTGGGGCGCAGGCGCGGTGCCCGCTGCGCCGTTCAGGTGAAAGCGCACCGTGAAATACCCCGGCTTTTGCGTCACTGTCAATTGCAGGTCCCCATGGATGCCGCTCCCGTCTTTCGCCGTGGCCCGCACGGTCACAGTCCCCTCTTCCGTGCCCTTCAGCACGCCGGCGGTACTGATCGTGGCCTTTCCCGTCCCGCTGGCCACGCTCCAGGTAACGCTTTTATCCGTTGCGTCGGCCGGTGATACGGCTGCAGACAGCTGCAGCGTTTCATCCACATGGACGCTCGTCGCGCCCCCGTTCGCGGTCACGGTGATGCCTGTTACCGGTATAGCCGTTACCGTTATTGCCATCTCGCCGTATTTCTCGCTGCCGTCTTTCGCCGTGGCCCGCACGGTAACGGTTCCCGCGCCGGTACCCGTCAGCAGGCCGGTATCTGCGCCGATGCTCGCGCTTCCCGTTCCGTTTTGTACGCTCCAGGCAACGCTCTTGTCATCCGCATCCGCAGGCAGCACGTCCGCCGTCATCTGCAGCGTCCCGCCCACGTTGACGGTGGTGGCGTCACCCGCAGACTTTACGGTGATGCTTTCGACCGCACCCGCTGCCAGTGCGGCTGCAGGGAGCAGGCTCATGACGAGTAGGATGACGGTGAAGAAGGCTGTGAGCTTTTTCATGGCGTATTCTCCTTTGGTCCTGTCCGGGATATATATGTTATCTGTATTGTCATAGGACTGGAATTATTCTTATAGTATTGTCGGCTGTATTATACCACTTGTGCCAAACGAGTGGATACGGTTTGGTGCTGTTATCTGCTAAATGCGGCAGTAACGGATAAAAAAACCGGTCCGGGAGCGTTTCTTGTCCGGACCGGCGGGTTATACTGCAGCATCCTTTGAGTGTTGCCTCGGTGTTTCAGTTTTTTCGCCTTTTATAGATCGTCCGCACCACCCAGCCGAGATAGCATGTGATGATGACAGCCAGGACCAGTGCCACTGCACATTGGATGATATCTTCGAGATCCAACGAACGGAAGTAGATGCCTGTGAACACAGCCCCCACGGTGAACCCGGTCAGGAAGATGGTAAAGGATACGGCGGCGGCGCCGGCCACGCGCCTGTTCCGTTCCTCTATGCTCTGCCTGTCGCTGAAAGCCTCGGGGCGTTCGTCCGTATATTCCTTGCGCCAGATGAAGCAGCTCGCCATGACTCCTACGAACTCCCAGCCAAATTGTTCATACATCGCCCTGTAGTCCTTCTTCGGGTTTGTCTGGATGTCATAGACATACCTGTACCGTTTCGGGCCGGTACGGTTGAATACCATGCATATGCTGCTCCATTGGCCGATCCGCTCGATGTTCCAGCCCTGCAGGGCCATCTCCTCCAGCCAGTTTTCGTAGTCGGCCGGTATGAACCGCTTGAACGCGGAAAACCACACGGTTTTTGTATCTTTCATGAATATCCCTCCAGGATCGTATAGATTTCCTTGATGCGTCTGATTTCCTCGTCCAATACCAATTTCCCGGTGCCGGTGATGCGGTAGTACTTTTTTCGGTCCTCTTCTTTCGTGGAGGCGATCAGCCCATCCCCCTCCAGCTTGCCCAGGCTCTGGTAGAGCGTGCCCGCGCCCAGTGTGACCCGGCCTTTGGTCAGGTCCTTCACATGCTGCATGATGCCGTAGCCGTGCCGTTCCTCCCGCAATGAGAAAAGGATGTAAAACATGGTCTCGCTCATGGGGATGAACCGTTTCAGGATCGTTTGGATGTTCAAATGCATCGCCTTCTTTACATCGCTTCGTGCTATATCACGTCGCGATATAATAATATATCACGCCGTGATATATGTCAATACCTCTCCAATAAAATTGTTTGTGGATAGGTGATTTACTGGTATGTACGTCTGATTCCCCCGCAGGTCAATAAAATTCTATGCCCGAAAGGGCATCCCGCGATTAACAGTCCTCGATCGCCTGCGTCACCCCCGCAGGATCTATGCATGGCTCCCCTATTAGGGGAGCTGCCGCCGCATGCGCTGCGCATGTCGGCGGCTGAGGGGTTTGTCCCCGCAAGGGAGGCATACTTGCCTTCCTTTTATTCCGCAATTCTTAACTCATGAAAACATTTAAAAGCCTTCCCCTTGAGGGGAAGGTGGCTGAATGTGATTCCAATTAGTCCGATTGGAATCACATTGGTGCCGGATGAGGTTAATGTACCTTCGATAACCATCACAAACACCGCTGAATTTGTCTTGTTTGATGTCTTTTCATGCCAGTTACTGAATAAGCTTTTCTTAGGCGGGTTTGGGGGGTGGAAGGGGTTGGCGCTGGATAGGAAGAAGCTGGCGCTGTGTATCATCGCCTGCGTGGCTGCGGTGGGCGCTGCCGCTTTCCTGGGGTCCCGGTTTGTCGATACGCAGTCGGAATGGTATACGTCCCTGGCAAAACCCGCTTTCACGCCCCCGCCCGTTGTCTTCTCCATCGCCTGGGGCGTCGTCTACCTCTGCCTCGCCGCCAGCGCGGTCTTGGTGTGTAATAAGTCCTACCGTCTCCGTGAACTCACGCTCTATGTCTATGGTCTCAATCTCGTTTTGAATGTGCTCTGGACATACGTCTTCTTTCAGAATCAAAATCCCGCCATGGCGTTGGTGGTACTGGTACTCCTCCTTGGCACGGTGGCCGCCATGGCCGACCTATCCGCGCGTTTGGATAAGGTGGCGGCCATCCTGCTGATCCCTTACCTCCTCTGGGGCACCTTCGCGCTGGTCTTGAACTATGTGATCATCATGATGAATTGATTATCACATAGCACAGTATCAGCTGCGATGAATCATTATCGGTCTATTTCTGCTATAGAATAATGACATCCATCCCATAATATAGCCACAGCCTTATCCTTGGACGGTTCCCAACCTTGCACGTAAAATTTCCATAGATTATTTTGAAATGCTAAAAGCAAATGTTCCTTATTTTCAACAAATAGTGATGCTATTGTTTCAGCAGTTGTTATATCTATGCATGAATATTTCCTGCTTCCGCCACAACAATCCCTATCTCCCTCAAAGAATTCGATAGCGGCAATTTGATTAGTCAAAAAAGAGTCAATGTATTCAATCAACCCTCTTAAGTCATTGTAGTAGAAATGAGCATGTTGGTATGAAAAATAAAATATGATCTCGTCTTTATTGAAACATATTTTGATATTTCGATTATTTACGTTTGTATTGGTAATAACCAAGGATACTTCATGATTTTTGACGCATGTGACTATGTTGTATTTTTGAAAATGCTCTTTGATCTTATCTGCATTTTCTTTTATCTTTTTCTTATTAAGCACTCTATTATGTCGAGGCATATTCAAACCACCTATGCTTTTGCTGATAATAATAGTCTTGTAATTAAACTACTGCTAATATCTCAATTCTTTATGCTCCCGGCTCCCCCACCCTGATCCCCTCGATATACCTTTCCGCTATATTCGTCTCATTCCCGCAGTAGATCAGTTTCTCGATCCTGTCTTTCAGCGGCCGCCGTTCCACGTTCATCCCGCCATCGTCAAGCACCAGCGCGTCGAATGCATACCCCTTCTCAAAGCTCCCCGTCCTCCCGAAAAAGCTCCCCCCGCCCTTCGTCGCCAGGTAAAAGGCCTCGGAAGAAGATATGGGTGCGTACTCCTTGTGCGCCATGTTATATGTCTTGGATACCTGCATCGCCAGCGCGATGTGGGAGAGCATGTTCAGCGTGTTCCCCGCGCCGATGTCCGATCCCAGGCCGATTCTCAGCCCCATGTCCATGTACTTCCTTAGTGGCATCGTCCCGCTGGTCAGGTTCAGGTTGGACTGTGGGCAGTGTGCGATGTATACGCCTTGCCGTTTGAGCAGGTCCAATTCCTCGTCCGTGTTGTGGACGCAGTGCGCCATCACGGTCGGGGTCTGCCCCAGCAGCCCGTATTTGTAATAAATGCTCGTGAAATCCTTCTCCTCCGGGTGCAGTTCATGTACCAGTTTTATCTCCTCCCGGTTTTCCGAGAGGTGGGATTGTACCGGCAGGTGGTATTCCCGCGCCAGCACCCCCAGCGCCGCCATCAACGCGGGCGTGGTGCAGGGCACGAAGCGCGGCGTGAGGATGTATTTGACCCGCTCGCTTGCCCCCTGGTATTTCTGGATCAGCGCCTCCGTCTCACGGATGGACTGTGCGGTGTCCTCCTCCAGGCTCCGCGTCGCCCCCCGGTCCATGTTCACTTTGCCCACATACGCGCTCAGGCCCGAGCGGATGAAAAGGTCCATCAGCAGCTCCGTGGCCTCCCAGTGGCGCGTGCCCAGCACGATGCTGTGGAGGAGCCCGTTCCGCCATAATGCGTGGACCAGCCGGGGGTATACTTTTTTGGCGTAATCGATGTCCGAATAGCAGCCCTCCAGCGGGAAGGTGTGCTGCATCAGCCACGGCATCAGTTCCAGGTCGTAGCCGATGCCCATATTGGGCAGCTGCGGCGCGTGCAGGTGCAGGTCGGTGAAAGCAGGGATGAGGATGCGCTCCCCCAGGTCTTCCACGGGTAAGCCCTTGTATTCCTCCGGCAATGTGGGAAAGACGCCGGCGACGATGCCATTTTTCACGGCGATGTACCCGTCCTCGGTCAGTTCGAAACGTTCCGGTGCCTTTGTGTATGCGATGTTCCCTTTGAATACCTGTATCCGTTCCACAGCAAATGACGCCTCCCTGCTTTTCCGCTAGGACGCTATAAGACACCCGATATGGCGTGTTTGGCGCAGCGGCTCTCGCACAGCCCGCACCCGAAGCATTTTTCCGGGTCTACCCTGATTTCAGTATCAAATGTGATGGCGAAGTACGGGCACCCCTTCTCGCACTGCCTGCACCTGCCGCACTTCTCCCGGTCCACCTGCGGCCTCCCCGGCACGTATTTGGGCGCGCCCTTGGTTATGCCGGTATGGATCACTTCCGTAGCGCTTGCAAAACCGTATTTCTGGAGTGCCCCCGGCAGCCCGTCGATGATCCGCCTGTAGATATCCTTCCCGTGGATGAACGCCGAGGACAGCAGTTGGACGGCGCTCGCCCCCGCCAGCAGGAATTCGATCACGTCCTCGGCAGTCGTGATTCCGCCCACCCCGATGATATCCATCTCCGGTACCGCGTTCTTGATGGTGTTCACCATCGCCAGCGCCAGTGGTTTGATGGCGGGCCCCGACGTCCACGCCTGCCCCGCGTCGTTCCCGATGATGGCCTGCCTCCTGCCGATGTCGATGCGCATCGTCGGCCCCAGCGAGTTGATGGCGGCCACCCCGCTCCCGCCGTTTTCCCATACCATTTTGGCAAATGCCGCAGGTTCCGGGATGTGCGGGCTTATCTTCATGAAAAAGGGCTTCTCCGTTAGCTTCCGTATCGCGGCCACCGTCCGGGCGATGGCGGTCAGGTCCTTCCCCACGTAATGCGTGGAGATCTCATACGCGTCCGCGAAGGGCTCCAGCATCGGCACCAGCCGCGCCATGTCCTCCTGTGTGTATCCCATGCTCACGATCAGAGGGATGTGTAATGCCGCCTTAGCTGCGGGCAGGATATCCACGGCCCATGTTTCCGGTGGCAGCTCCGACCATTTCTCGTTGTTCATCACGCTGTCGTGCCCCGCCCAGATGCACGGCCGCTGCACGTTGGCTGCCGATGTGGAGATTGTCTTGGTCACCATCCCCCCCACGCCCAGCGCTGCAATGTACAGGATCTTCTCCAGGTCGCCCGTGAGCGGCCCCGCCGCGGGCATGACAGGGTTTTGTAATGTGATCCCTGCTATCTTTGTTTCCAGCATTTCTTTCCTCCAGGTCAGTCGGCTAGATGGTTGAGGAAATCCTCTATCAGCCGCAGCGATACGGTCTTCCGGTATGCGGCGTTCGACCGCTGGTCATCGATAGGTGTAATGAGTTCTGAATAGGTTGTGATGGCCTCCGGTATCATCGCGAAAATCTCTTTAACGTTCCTGCCTTGCAACGTCTTTTCTGCCTCAATGGACCGCACCACCGTCGGCGCCACCGCCCCCAGCGCGATGCGAACGTCTTCGATCACGCCGTCCCGTATGTCCGCCAGTCCGGCCATCGACAGCTTGGATAGCGCGTTGGCCTTCCGTGTCCCGACTTTTCGGTAATACCGTTTATTGTACTCCCGGATGGGGATATGGATTTCAGTCAGTAATTCATCCTTGCGTAATGCTGTTTTCCCCGGACCCGTGATGAATTCGGCTATCGGTAATGTTCGTTCGCCCGCCGAGCTCCGTAATAAAACCGATGCGTCCAGTACGTACAATGGTGGCAGCGTATCCCCCGCCGGCGACGCGTTGCAGATGTTCCCGCCCATCGTCCCCATGTTTCGTATTGAAGGGCTCGCCATCTGCGCTATGGCGTACTTCAATAACTCGGGGGCAGCAGGGCTTGCGAGGATGGATGCCAGCGTCTCCATCGACCCGATGACCAGCGTATCACCACTTTGGTGTATGCCCTTCAGTTCTTTGATTTCCCCCAGCCATAGCACAGGGGCCTGGAGTTGCGGCAGCGTCCCCGCCCAGCTCCGGTATTTCACCATGAGGTCCGTCCCACCGGCAAAGGGGATTGTCTTTATATCTTGCAACAGGTTTAATGCTTCTTCCAGGGTCCTGGGCCGGTAGGTCACCATATCCCCTTCCCCCTTTCCGAAGCCAGTTGGATGGCGGTGACGATCATCGCGTACCCCGTGCACCGGCACAGGTTCCCCGAAAGTGCCTCCCTTATCTGCGCCTCGCTGGGCTTTGGGTTGGTGGAGAGCAGCGCCTCCGCCGCCAGCATCATCCCCGGCGTGCAGAATCCACACTGCACCGCGCCCGCGTCCGAAAAGGCCTGCTCCAGCACCCGGAACCGTTCGGTTTCCCGGAATCCTTCTATGGTAACGACTTCATGTCCGTCCACGGTTTCCGCTACGGCCAGGCAGGAGTTCACGAGCCTGCCGTCCACCAGTACCGCGCACGCCCCGCACTCCCCTTCCCCGCACCCTTCCTTGGTGCCCGTGAGTCCCAGTTCGTCCCGGAGGATATCGATTAGCCGCTTCATCGGCTCTGTATCTATCGTCATCTTTTGCCCGTTCAGGGTGAATGTGATTGCTTTCATCGTTTGCATCCCTCCATCAGGACCTCGGGTGTGAGGGGTAGGGTGTTGACTTCTATGCCTAGCGCGTTGCTGATGGCGGCAGCCAGCGCCGGCGCCGCGCCCAGCAGCGGCAGCTCCCCCGCGCCCCGCACGCCGTACGGTCCCCTGCAGCAGGGATTGTCCAGCAGTACGCTTTGGATGGCGGGGATGTCCATGGAGGTGGGGATGATATAGTCTGTCAGGTTCTTCTGCAGCAGCCTGCCGTCCTTCCCCTGCATCACTTCCATGTACGCAAACCCCAGCCCTTGCATGATGCCTCCGTCGATCTGCCCCTTCATGATGCGATCGTCCAGCGCCTTCCCCACATCGAATGCCGACCACACGCCTTTTATATCTGTCTCCAATGTCACCGGGTCCACTTCGGCTTCCACCGCGATCACGCCCCAGGAATACGCCGGGTATGCGTCTCCCGCGAAGGTCGGGTCGTCCCACGCCATGTCGTCGGGGTGGACATATTGTTTGGTAACGGTCGTTTCCCCGTTATCTGGTGAATTCTTGAGTTCCAGCGCTGCCTCTTGCAGCAGCCTTCCCACGATCATCGCCGTGCGCGAAGCCACTGTCGGCCCTGAATCGGGTACCCGGTCCGTATCCGTCCTGGGGAAGATGACGTTTTCCAGTGGGATCTCCATGGCATTGGCCACGATCTTCCGTAACGTCGTCGCCGCCCCCTGCCCCATGTCCACATTGGCCACAAGTACTTCGACGGTCCCGTCTGCATGCCGCACCAGCTTGACCACGGCCTTGATGTGGTCCCGCTCCCCGCTCCCCGTGAACCCGCACCCGTGCAGGAAAAGAGAGATGCTCATCCCTCGATGCGAATGGTCCTTTGCAAATTCCTTTGTCTTCTCCCTGTATCCGGACATCCTGCATACTTCTTCGATGAGCTCCGGCAGGATGATGTCCTCCCGGTGTGTTCCCCCCGTCGCGGTCAGGTCGCCCCGCTTCACCATGTGCCGCATCTTGTATGCCAGCGGGTCCTGCCCGAGTTCCTTCGCGAGGGCGTCCATGTGCGTCTCGATGGCAAAGATGGCCTGCGGCGCGCCGAACCCCCGGAACGCCCCCGTGGGTACCGTGTTCGTGGCGGTGGCCTTCCCCGTTACGTCCAGCGCCGGGATGTTGTATGCCCCCGCGATGTTGAACATGGTTCGCTGCAGCACCACGTTGGACAGCCCCGCGTACGCCCCCGCGTTGATCTCGATATCCGCCTTCATCGCCAGGATGCTGCCGTCCCTGTCCAGCGCCGTTTTCAGTGTGATCACCGCCGGGTGCCGCTTCGTGGTCACAGCCATGTCTTCCGTCCGCTCATATATTAATTGAACTGGCTTCCCTGTTTTGATGGCTGCGAATGCCGCCTGTCCCGCGGGGATGGAGGGGTACTCTTCCTTCCCGCCGAATGCCCCGCCCGTGGTGGCCTGTACCACCCGGATGCGCTCCCCGTCCCACCCCAGCGCCTGGATCAGCGCGTTTTTGATGTAATAGGGGCACTGCATCGATCCGTAGATCGTGACCTTCCCGTTCTCGTACGTAGCCACCACGCCCTGCGGCTCCATGTACGCCTGCTCCTGGTATCCCGTTCGGTAGGTATGCTCAATGACCCGGTCAGCGCGCCTGAACGCCTCGTCAACTTCTCCCCTCGCGTAATGGTACTGTGCAAACCGGTTTCCCGCACAAAGAGGTGGGATATCGTCTTTGTTTGCGTCCTCTAATGTGAGGATGGGTGCGATGTCTTCATACTTTATTTTGATATTCTTAATAATGTTGAGGATTTCGGTTTTGTCCGGTCCCGTAACCAGCAAAATGGGTTCGCCGATGTAATTGACCACGTCTTCCGCCAGGAAGGGCTGGTCGTCGAAGATCATCTTCACCCGGTTTTTCGCGGGGATATCCTTTCGGTCCACCGTGTAATAGCCCGGTGGCAGCGGCGGTATCGAGATGGCTGTGATGCGCGCCCGTGTTTTCGTGCTCCGCACGGTCTTGGCATGCAGCATCCCTTCAAAGGATAGGTCCGCTGTATAGGACGCCTCTCCCGCCGCCTTCTCCCGGTCGTCCAGTTTCCGTACCGGTGTGCTGATGTCCGTCATGTCAGTCGCGCGTCTCGCGCGCGTTCCCCCCTCTCCGGTTCAATACCCCGAGGATTCGTTCATAATCTTCCGGCGTGTCCAGGTCCATGAGGATCCCCGCGTCGTCCACTTTAACGAGCGTGGTCTCATGCTTCTGGATGAAATCCCGCAGGCAGGATGTTTCCGGTTCCTCCAGCAATGCCTCGATCATCCGTCTCGAAAGCAGCACAGGATGCCCCGTCATGCCCTTGTATACGGGGAGGATGATCTCCCCTTCCGCCTGCAGCAGCGCCAAATATGTTTCCTTTTTTATGAGGGGTATGTCCCCCGGCGTGATGAAAACCCTCTCTCCGGTTGCGGCCCTCGCCCCCGACTGGATCGACGTGAACATGCCCTTCGGATAGTCGGGGTTTTCGATCAGTTCCGCATTCGGGTACATCTTCACGATAGGTTCAAGTCGTTCCATGCAGTATCCGCCCACCACGATCATGCGGCTGCACGTGTCGGCCATCCCCGAAAGGCAGCGCTCCAGCACAGTCCTTCCGGATAGGTCCATCAGGGGCTTGAATGCGCCCGCCCGGCTGGAATATCCCGCCGCAAGCACGATACTTTCCACATTTCCAGCATCTTTCAACATTTGTAATCTCCAAAGAACTAAAAGTTTACAAACTTTGCTGCCAATTCCTGGCTCTTGAAAACAATATCCTGTACTGTTACAAGCACGCATACTCCGGCCAAAGCGGTTAACTACGGCTCCCTTTTAAGAAGGGTCTGCCTGTTTGATATCTTACGCCTTCCCCTTGAGGGGAAGGTGGTGCCAATGGCCGCATTGGCACCGGATGAGGTGGTGTACTGCTTTACTCACCGCAGCGCCCCACACCGCATGGCGCCCCTGTTAGGGGAGCTGCCACCCAAGCAACCCGCAGGGTTGTATGTGGCTTGAAGGGTTCAGCGGATTCCTCATGCCTTCCCCTTGAGGGGAAGGTGGTGCCAATGGCCGCATTGGCACCGGATGAGGTGTGATAATCATACCGAAGGTATACCAAAACTCTTAACTCTTAACTTTTAACTCTTAACTCAATTAAGGCATTTCCTTGGCATATTTTTGTGAATACAGCAGCGGTACGGCCGCGTACATCGCCGCCGCCTTCACCAGCTCGTCCTTCCACGTCTTCTCATTCGGCGCATGCGCCTGGTCCTCGTGCCCCGGCCCGAAGCCGATGCAGGGGATGCCGTACCGCCCCATGATGGATACGCCGTTGGTGGAAAAGGTCCACTTGTCTGTGACCGGTTTATTCGAAAATAGCCCCTGGTATGCTTCCTGCATCATCCTGCATACCGGGTGTTCCTCCTTGATGTACCATGTCGGGAAGTACGATTCGGAAGGGTACGATAATCCTGT
Source organism: Bacillota bacterium (assembly GCA_023454175.1). Lineage (GTDB taxonomy): Bacteria > Bacillota > Clostridia > Christensenellales > JAEXRW01 > JAEXRW01. The sequence goes on from JAEXRW010000015.1 coordinate 13,464, forward strand.
ATACGATGGCGCGTCGTACCCGTACATGGATACCTCCGCCTTCGCTGCCTTCACCGAGGGCAGCTTTCGTATCTGGTTTAATGCTAGTTCCATATCCTCACCCGCCGTCAGCCGCCTGTCGATGGAGATCGTGCAGCTGTCCGCCACGGCGCACCGCGAGGGCGATGTGAAAAAGATCTCCGATACCGTCAGGCTCCCCTTCCCCAGGAAGGGATGCGTCCCCAGGTGCTTGTTCAGTTCCTCCAGGTCTTTTAGTATGGGGGCCATTTTGTAGATGGCGTTGTCCCCGCGTTCGGGCGCAGAGCCGTGGCAGCTCAACCCTTTGGTGCTCACCTTGATCTCCATCCGCCCCCGCTGCCCCCGGTAGATGTTGCAGGAGGTGGGTTCGGTGATCACGGCGAATTCCGGCCGTATCCCGGACTCTTCGATGATATACTGCCAGCACAGCCCGTCGCAGTCTTCCTCCTGCACCGTTCCCGTGAAAAGCAGCGTGGTGTCCCCCATGAGGTTCAGTTCCTTGATGATCTTGCCGGCGTACACCATGGCCGCCATGCCGCCCTCCTGGTCGCTCGCCCCCCTGCCCAGTATGATATCGTCGTCCTCGTATCCTGCGAATGGGTCGTGCTCCCACAGGTCCCGGTTGCCCGTGCCCACCGTGTCGATGTGCGCGTCAAACGCGATCAGGTGCTTCCCGCTCCCGATGTATCCCAGCAGGTTCCCCATCGCGTCCGTCTCCACCCGGTCAAATCCCGCGGCCTTCATCTCCTCCGCGATGCGCTGGATCACCCTTCCCTCCTGGCAGCTCGGGCTGGGGATGGCGATCATATCCCTTAGGAAATGGGCCATCTGGGGCCTGTATTTTTCCGCCGCTTCCAGTATGCGTTTGTATTCCATGTTTGCCGCCCCCGTTTGTATGTTTAATCGAAACCAAGCCCTTAGCCCCATCTGACGCGCGTAGCGTGCGTTTGCGAGAGGGGCTGTCACCGAAGGTGACTGGGGGAGAGATTTTCTCGAATCCTTCTGCTGGCGTTACCACCATCATGCATGCCCCATTGGATTATTTCAACGACTGAATTGCCTTCTGCACTGCCGCCATATCCGGCTCCACGGGTATGGCCTTCCCCGCCGCGCTTGCCGCGCTCCGGATGTCCTTCAGCCCGCTTCCGGTTACGATGCACGCCACCTTCTCGTCGCCGTTCAATAATCCGAGTTCCCGTAATTTGATGACGCCCGCGAATCCCGCCACCCCCGCCGGCTCCCCGAATATCCCCGTGCGCCGCGCCAGCAGCTTCATGGCGGCCAGGATCTCGTCGTCGGTCACATCCACCATGCACCCGCCCGATTCGTGCACGGCGTTCAGTGCCTTGATCCCGTTTCTTGGGATGCCTACGGATATGCTGTCCGCGATGGTGACAGGCGGTTCATAGTCAAATGAATAGGTATGCTTGTTGAATGCGCGGGTGACTGGGTTGGACCGTGCCGCCTGCACCCCGATGATGCGCGGTATCCTGTCCGTCAGCCCCAGCAGTTTGCACTCCTTGAATCCTTTCCACACCGCCGCCATCGTACACCCATCCCCCACGGCCACGGTGACGATATCCGGCACGTCCCAGTTCAGCTGTTCGCAGATCTCATACGCCACCGTCTTTTTTCCTTCCACGAGGTACGGGTTGATGGCGCAGCTGCGGTTGTACCAGCCGTATTCCGTCGCCGCCTCGAAGCACAGCTCCACCGCCTGGTCGTACGTGCCCTTCACGAGGAATACATGGGAGCCGTAGATGAGCAGTTGCGTCACCTTGGCTTCGGGCGCCGTTTCGGGTACGAATATATATGTTTCCAGTCCTGCACTCGCGGCGAAGCCCGAGAGCGAGGATGCCGCGTTCCCCGTGGACGCCGCGCACAATACGTCACGCCCGAGTTCAATAGCCTTGGCCACACCCACCGCGCTCGCCCGGTCCTTCAGCGAAGCCGTGGGGTTCCGTGAGTCGTCCTTAATAATTAGGTCCTTCAACCCGGTAATATCTTCAAACTTCCCGCTGTGGTACAGCGGCGTCCATCCCGCCTGGAGCGGCTGTATGCCGGCCGCGTTCTCGATGGGGATGGCCTGCAGGTACCGCCACAGGGAGTGATTCGTATCGTTCTTAAGCGTCTCGCGGGTCAGGTCCTCCGCGACGATATCATAATCGATCTGCACGTCCAATATGCCGTCTATCCCGCAGTCGCTGCAGGTGTATAGGATCTCCTCCTGCAGGTATTCGCGCCCGCATTTGACGCATTTCAGTTTTTCTGCCTTGCCCATCATTGACCTCCGTTGTATGTGATCTGAGTGCCCGTTTCGCCCCGTATGGCTTCCACGGCCTTGAAAAGCGATGTGATGATGGCCGTCTTCCCCGGCTTGTTCTTGGCAAATTGCACCGCCGCCTGCATCTTCGGCAGCATGCTCCCCGCCGCGAAGTGCCCCTCCGCCATGTATTGCTCGCATTCCTGCACGCTCACCTTTTCCAGCGCCTGCTGCTTCTCCTTGTTGAAGTGGATGTAGGCGTGCTCCACCTCTGTCAGCATGATGAAAAAGTCTGCCTCGACGTCCTCCGCCAGCTTCTCGGCCGCCAGGTCCTTGTCGATCACCGCTGCCACGCCTTCATGCGTCCCGTCCGGCAATTGAACCACGGGTACGCCGCCCCCGCCTCCCGCGATCACGATGGTGGAGTCCCACAGCTCCACGATGGAGTGGCTTTCGATGATGCGGATGGGTTTGGGGGACGGCACCACCCGCCTCCAGCCCCTGCCTGCGTCCTCCTTCATGGCGTATCCCTTTTCCGCCATGAGATGTAATGCTTCCGGATAGCTGTACCACGGCCCGATAGGTTTGGATGGGTCCTGGAATGCCGGGTCGTCCTTGTCCACCAGCACCTGGGTGATCAGTGTCACCACCGGCAGGTTCCTTCCCCGCCGCGCCAGTGTGTCCCGTAATACCTGCTGCAGCTGGTAGCCGATATACCCCTGGCTCATCGCGCTGCATACTTCCATCGGCAGCACCGGGGTGACGTCCTTTGCCGTTTCAGATGCGAGTAATATCCGCCCCACCTGCGGCCCGTTTCCGTGCGTGATGCCGATTTCATAGTTGAATATGCATTTGATATCCGCAATGATCTCGCATGTTTTCCGGATGACTTCCATCTGCGCCTGCGCCGTGGCCGCCATATCCGGCTCCATCAGCGCGTTTCCGCCCAGTGCGATGACCACTTTTTTATGCGAACCCATTTCCCCGCCCCCTATCTAAACAGGATGGCTCTCTGCCCGGTATTCCTTCCATAAACAACCCCCGCAGGGTATTCTTGGCTCCCTCAGACGCGCGTAGTGCGCGTTTGTGAGTGGAGCTGTCACCCAAACCCGCAGGGTTGCATGTGACTTGAAGGAGTGATTTAGTCCGTCCCGAAGGGACACCTTAATTGTCAATTCTCAATTTCCCCCGCAGGGCCATATAATCATGCCCGAAGGGCATACCACAATTCTTAACTATTTCATCGCTTCCAGTATCAGCTTCTCCGCCTCGCTGAAGTACGTATCCAGGTCAAAGCTCCCCTCGTCGATCAGGTACTGCATCGAAGCCCCCATCATCACCGATACCAGCAGGTATGGCAGCATCTTTGCGCGTTCGTTGTCGGCGTTGTATCCGCCCTTTTCGAGGATCTCCCTTATGTCCTTCCGCCAGATGTTGAAGTTACGTTGGAAGCTCTTGCGTACGCTCTCGTCCACCGTCCCTTGCACCCAGTAGTCAAATTGCACATAGTCCAGCTTCTTGTTGTGCAGGATCCCGTCCTTTTTCTCCTCGAGGATGGCGTGCAGGTTCTCCTCCATCCCCTTGTGGGCGGTATCCACGGCTTTCTTGCGGTTCTCCGAGAATTTCTCCTGCATATCGTCAAGCACTGCATTCAGCACATCGTTTTTGGTCGGGAAATAATAATGCAGGTTGGACTGCGTCATGTCCGCTTCCTGTGCGATCAGGTTCATCCGCGTCCCGCTTATTTTTTTGTTCGCGATGACTTCCATCGTCGCGTCCATGATCTTTCTGGGCACATCTTTGGACATTTACAAATCCTCTTCAATAACTGTTAATCTGGCATTCCCCCAAGGGGCTGCTTAGCCCCCTCAGATGAGGGGGCTGTCGCCATAGGCGACTGGAGGAGGGAACCCCACTGGGCAATTTGAATCGTCCCGAAGGGACTCCGCAATTGTCAATTGTCAATTCTCAATTTTCAATTGACCCCCGAAGGGCATTCCACAACTCTCCACTCTCAACTTTCAACTCTCAACTATTGAACCTCTTTGTTCCTTTGTCGGCTAATCTTTTAAGCGTTTCCGCCGGGTCCTTCACCTTGCTGAGGAATATCATCGCCGCGATAACATACGGCTTGTATCCCGCCTGCTTGTACAGCGGCGTCCGGTACCTGTCAAATACGCTTCCCGCCACCTCACCCCTCTCGCAGCTCACACCTGATATGTCCGCCGGCAGGCAGTGCAAGTACAGCGCCTTCCCGTCCTTCGTTCCCTTCATCAGCTCCTCGCTGCATTCCCAGTCCTTGTGTGTTGCATTCTGCGCCAGCAGGTCGCTCTCCAGCGATTTGATAGCGGTGAAATCGCCTGTTTCATACAGCTCCGTCCGCTTCTCCATCGCGGCGTACGGCGCCCAGCTCTTGGGGTATACGATGTCCGCCCCCGCGAATGCCTCCGCCATGGAGTTTACTTTGGTGAACCTTCCGCCCGATTCGGCGGCGTGCTTCTTCGCCAGTTCCTCCATCCCCGGCAGCAATCCGTATCCATCCGGGTAGGCCAGCGATACGTCCATCCCCATCCGAGTCATCAGCCCGATGATCCCCTGCGGCACCGAGAGCGGTTTCCCGTAGCTCGGGGAGTACGCCCACGTCATGGCGATCTTCTTGCCCTTCAGCTTCTCGATCCCCCCGAAATGGTGGATCAGGTGCAGCAGATCCGAGAGGCTCTGCGTGGGGTGGTCGATGTCGCACTGCAGGTTCACGATGGTGGGCCGCTGCTGCAGGATGCCGTCTTTGTACCCTGCTTCAACGGCGGCGGCCACTTCCTTCATGTATGCGTTTCCCTTGCCGATATACATGTCGTCACGGATGCCGATCACGTCCGCCATAAAAGAGATCATGTTGGCCGTTTCCCGCACCGTCTCCCCGTGCGCGATCTGGGACTTCCCCTCGTCCAGGTCGGATACTGTCAGGCCCAGCAGGTTGCACGCGCTTGCGAAGCTGAACCGCGTCCGCGTCGAGTTGTCCCGGAATACCGACACACCCAGCCCGCTGTCGAAGATGCGCGTCGAGATGTTGGCCTCCCGCATCTCCCGTAGGGCGTCCGCCACGGCGAACACGGTTTTCAATTCGTCCAACGTCTTTTCCCACGTCAGGAAAAAGTCGTTATTGTACATCGCACGGCAGTCCAGTTTCTCCAGCCTGGACAGGTTTTCTTTCAATTGTTCCATGATAAGCTCCTCTGCTTTAAAATACCTTGAAATAGCCTCCCTGAAGCGGATGCAAAGCATCCGTATGTAATGGGAGGGGGACCGCCCAATCGATTCCGCAGGAATCGTATGCGGTGGAGGGATTCATCTCCCTTGCTAAAAAGAAAACTCCTTCTATTCTGGTGCCTTTCCAGGTATGTTTATCTATCCTGCAACGCGTTCCCACAGCCTTCCGGCCGCCTCCCGCGCCTCCGCATAAATTTTGCTCTCGTCATACACCGTCTGGTAATTGTGTAACAGCTGTTTTCCTCCGCACCATACGTCCCTCGGGTGGTAATGATCGAAGACTCCGTTCACCACGTGCCCAAAGATATTACCCGCATCTAATGGTGTGGGCGCGTCATATGGGATTGCCGCCATGTCCGCCACATATCCCGGTTCGAACTTCCCTAGCCGGATGCCCAGCAATCCTCCGGCGTAATCGTATCCAGCGGTGATGCAGTGCCGCAGGTCCTCGTAGGAGAATTTCCATGCACTCCCGGTCTTCAGGTGCATCCCGTACAGCAGGTTCAGGTATTCCCGTGTGATGTTGCACCCCAGCGAGTCGTTCCCGATGATGGTCTGTATGCCGTGTGACTTCAATAGCGGATGATCCGGCAGCCCCACCGCGTTGTTCATGTTGGAGGTCGGATTCAGCGCCACCGTGCACCCCCGCTCCGCGATGATGGCGGCCTCCCGCTCGTCGATATGCGTGCAGTGCGCCAGCAGGGAGCCTTTGTGCAGCAGCCCGTGCCCGTCCAATCGCTCCACCACCCGCTTGCCGTATTTCTCCAGGCTGTCCGCCTCGTCCTCCCGGCTCTCCGCCGCGTGGATATGGATGGGCATCTCTCCGATGGCTTTTGCGATGCGCGAAAGCGTCTCCTCGCTCAGGGAGAGTGAAGCGTGCATCCCGAACATCCCCGCGCATTGGCCGCCATGGACGCTTCGGGCAAATTCAACGTTCTCCGCGATGCAATCGTAGATGTCGAACCGGTCGCTCGTCTCGAAGCAGAATACGCCCCGGAGCCCGGTCTCGTCGCACAGCCCCTTTTTCAGGGTGTTCAATGTCCCGCGTATCGCCCGCCCGCTCGCGTGGTGGTCGATCAGCGTCGTGATCCCGCACTTCAAGTGCTCAGTCCCCGCCACTCGTGCGCTGTGGTACGTGGCTTCGATGTCGATCTCCCTGTCAAACTTCCACCACAGCTGTTCGAGTATCTGTTTGAAGCTTTGCGGGTTGTAGGATAGGCTGATCCCCCGCACCAGCGTGGAGTAGATATGCGCATGCCCCAGCGCCAGCCCCGGCAGCACCAGCATTCCCCGGCAGTCCTGCGTCTCTTCCGCCCCCGGGAAATCCTTCATCCGCCCGGTTTCCCGGATCTCCGTATCGTATAGCACATAGCTGTCCGGCCTGTACGAAGCGAAATCATACAAATTTGCATGGATCAAAGCTTTCATGTAATCAATCCTAATCAAAGCCCCCGCGGGGCAATCTTGGCTCCCTCTGACGAGGGAGCTGCCCGAAGGGCTGAGGGAGAGAGATACCCCGCAGGGCAATTAAATTCATGCCCAATGGGAGGCAAACTTGCCTCCATATGCATTCCGCCATTGTACATTGTACATTTGGTCCCCCGCAGGTCATCAAATTGTCCCGAAGGGACACCGCAACTCTCAACTATCAACTCTCAACTCTCAACTTTTTTAGCGCCAAGAACATCTTCTCCGGCGTTACCGGCAGCTCGCGGATCCGTACCCCCGTCGCGTTGTAGATCGCGTTGCAGATGGCCGCGGGCGGTGTGTCGATGCCGATCTCGGCTACCGATTTCGCCCCGTACGGCCCCGTTGGGTCGCAGCTTTTTGCAAATTCCACCTTGTATCCCGGCACGTCCAGCCGTGTGGGCAGGTCGTATTGCAGGAAGTTGTTCGTCAGCAGTTTCCCTTCTGCAGAAGATTTGACGTCCTCATACAGTGCCATGCCGATGCCCTGCGCCAGTGCCCCCTCCACCTGGATCTTCGCCAGGTTCGGGTTGATGGTCGTGCCGCAGTCTGTCACCGCCGCGTAGTCCAGCACATTGATCTTCCCTGTCTCCAGGTCCACTTCCACTTCGGCGAATCCCGCCATGTACGGCGGCGGGGATTTCTCCCCCACGAAGGACCCCGTCGCGCAAAGCTGCTTCTGGTGCGTGTTGTAATATAATCCTGTTGCCAATTCTTTTAAAGTAACGTTTTTGCCGTCTTTGCTTGTGATGGTAACTCCATTGTAACGGATGTCTTTGATATCGCACCCCAGCCGCTTCGCCCCTTCTTCCAATATCAGTTCCCGCAGTTTTTCCGCAGCCTTCTTGACCGCGTTTCCCGATACGTATGTGGTGCTCGATGCGTAGGCCCCCGTGTCAAAGGGCGTCAGGTCTGTATCCGAAGAGTATACGATGATATCCTCGGTTTTGACCTGTAATGCTTCCGCTGCGATCTGCGCCATCGCCGTGTCGCTCCCCGTGCCCAGGTCCGTCGCCCCCATCGTCAGGTTGAAAAACCCGTCGTCGTTCAGTTTGAGTGTTGCCGCCGCCATGTCCACGTCCGGGATGCCCGAGCCCTGCATGGCGATCGCCATCCCCACGCCGCGCACTTTCGTCGGGGAAATAACCTGCCGTGGGTATTTGTCCTTCCACCCGATGAGTTCCATGCCCCGGGAAACGCAGTACTCCAGCTTGCACGTCTCCACGTTCATCTCGATGCCTTCCCTGCCCTCCCCCATGATCTTGAATATCGGGGAGGTCTCGTTCTCCGCGATCATGTTCTTCCTGCGGATTGCCACCGGGCACATGCCAAGTTTATCCGCCAGTTCGTCGATGGCCGATTCCAGCGCATAATTGCCCTGGATGGCTCCGTACCCGCGAAATGCTCCCGCCGGCGTATGGTTGGTGTACACCACCGTCCCGCTGAACGCCACCGCCTCCACATTGTTGTACATGGGTAAGGTCTTTGAGCCTACCACCATCAATACCGTCAGCGCGTGCTCTCCGTACGCGCCCGTATCCGAGAGCACTTCCATGTTGATGGCCTTGATGGTGCCGTCCTGCATCGCCCCCACCGTCATGTCGATGCGCATGGGGTGCCGCGTGTAGGAGGATTCGAAGACTTCCTTCCGCGTGTAGATGAGCTTGCAGGGCTTGCCTGTTTTGAGGGTAACGGCGGTAGCCAGCAGTTCCCCGTGCAGCGCCTGTTTTCCCCCGTACCCGCCCCCGATCCGCGGTTTGATCACGCGGATGTTCCGGGTGGGGATATTGAATACGTGTGAGATGATCCGCCGCACATGAAAAGGCGTCTGTGTGGAAGTGATAACGGTCAGCCGCTGGTACATGTCCATATAGACCGCAGTGGAGTGCGGTTCCATCATGGCATGCGCCTGCGCCTGCGTGTAGTACCGGGTCTTGTTGACCACATCGCACGCAGCCAGCGTCTTCTCCATATCCCCCACATGCATGGCATACGCCGCAGTGATATTCCGTTTCGTGTCCATCCCCATCTCAAACATGGGGTGCGCGTCCTCTTCCGGGTGGATGATGGATGGGTTGTCAATAGCCTTTTCGTAGTCCAGTACCGGCTCCAGCACTTCATATTCGATCTTGATGAGTTTTAAGGCCGCTTCCGCGGTTTTTTCGTCCACCGCCGCCACCGCTGCCGCCTCGTCCCCCGCGTAGCGCACGTACTCGTCCAGCACCCGCTTGTCATACGGGGAGGGTTCGGGGTATCCCTGACCCGCCCGCGTATGGATGTTCTGCGGCACGTTTTTATAGGTCAGCACGCAAGCCACGCCTGGGAGCTTCTCTGCTTCGGAAGTGTCAATATTCTTGATCCGTGCAAATGCATGGGGGCTTCGCAGTACCTTGATGACGAGCGAATTGGATGGGGCCAGGTCGTCCGTGTACGCAGGCCTTCCCATTACGAGGCCGATCCCGTCGAGTTTGCGCACGTTGCGTTCGATCTCGCTCATTTTATTTCACCCCCAGGTATCGCTGTATACCCCGCAGCTGACCGGCATACCCCGAGCACCTGCACAGGTTCCCGACGAGCAGGTGTTTGATCTCTTCCTCGTTTGCGTTTGGGTGGTTTTTCTTCAGCCAGAGGATCATCACGGCCAGGCCCGGGCTGCAGTATCCGCACTGCTCCGCGCCCTCCTCCGTCATCGCCTTCGCCAGCTCCGCCATCTCGCCCTGCAGGCCTTCGATGGTGGTGATGCTGCGCCCGTCCGCCTTCGCCGCCAGCACCGTGCACGAAAGCACCGGTTTTTCGTCCATCAGCACCGTGCACGCCCCACATGAGCCCGTATCGCACCCGCGCTTCACACCCGGGCACCCGTTGCGCCGCAGCACGTCCAGCAGGTATTCGTGCGGCTCTATCTCGATGCTCTTCTTGTATCCGTTCAACTGCAATGTGATGATCATCCAGCCACCTCCGCCAGTGCCCGTTTCACCAGCACCCTGCAAAGCTCCCTGCGGTACTCGGCTGATGCCTTGCGGTCACCCGAGAAATCCAGTTCGGTGGATGCCTGTTCCGCGGCTCTTTCGATATCTGTAAGACCGGAGTTCAGAAGCGCCATCGTTTTTTCCGCCGGTCTCGCCGGCCCCGGCCTCGCCCCCGCCGCGATACGGTATGCTGAACCCATGCGGGAAACTGCAACGGCCAGGATCGGCAGGCTCCCGTGTGTCACGCGGAAGGGCTGGTAGGATGCTTTCAGGTTTTCTTTTCGGAGCATGATCTTTTCCACGATGTCGTCTTTGTTTTTGGATGTGAGGTATTCTTGAAGGGGCCATTCCCCGGATTTGTATAGTTTCACTTTACAGTCCAGTATCGAAAGGCATGTCAGCAGTTCCGAGAACCCATACCGCCCGCTCACCGTGCCCCCCACCGTGATGATATTCCGCATCTGTACGCCGGTGATATGGGCCACGGTTTTGGGGAGGATGCCGTCCAGTTCGCTCTGTAATAGCTCACTCCGTTCCATCTGCCCCAGCGTCGTCATCGCGCCGATCTCGATGAATTCCCCTTTCTCGCGGATGAAATCCAGTCCCGCCCCCGAAAGGTCGATAGCGAGCGGTATCTCCCGTGAGGATAACCGTAAGAACGCCCCTCCGCCGAAAAGTACCGCGTCCTTATTCCCCTGCAGCAGCGTATAAGCCTCCTCGATGCTCTTGGGCCTCACATATGCTTCGATCATGGGCAAACCGCATCACCCCTTATACAAATTTGCAATCTGCTTGGCTCCCTCAGACGCGCGTCGCGCGCGTTTGCGAGGGGAGCTGTCACCAAGCAACCAAGGGTTGCTTGGTGACTGAAGGAGGGATTACATATCCGATAACTTCTGTTCTACGTTTTCACTAATCAAATTGATTGCCTTACCGCATCGCCCTGATCTTCTCGTCATACGCCTCGATCTTGTTGTACTCGTCCTCCCAGAAGGAAGGCCACCGCATGGCATTCAGGTAATTCTGCTTATATCCAAAGGGCAGCCAGTCCCTTTCCTTCTGTTGGAATAAGAGTGCCTTCCTGTCCTTCCGCCTGTAGTCGAATACGTTATCGTCCGACGCATCATGGAAAATCTCCCTTGCCCAACGTTCCAATACAAAATCGCTCGTCTCCAGGTACCGGTTATCCAAATCGTCCAGCACCGAGTTGTACCGGTCGAAACCGTCCGTTGCGATGGTCACCACGTTGTCGTCCGGCCCCAGCCGCAGGTACTTCGCCATCTTGATCGCGCCCAGGATGTTGCACAAGCCCGATACGCCGAAAAGCTCTTTCATCCCTTGCGCCGTTTCCATCGGGACATCCAGCCGGGTCAGGATCTCGGGCGCGTCGTGGATCACCTTCAGCCCCTTTACGCAGTCGTCGTCATGGATCAGGATCACGAAGTCCGTGGTCAATACGTTATGGATCAGCGTGCACATCTTGTCCCCGATGCCCTCGATCCGGTGCTGCCCTCGCCCCCCGTTTGCCAGCGTGGAGCATTCATACGGTTCCAGCGCGCCCACCTTGCACTCCGGGAAAGCCGCCTTGATGGCATCCCCCGCAGCGATGGTCCCCGCCGAGCCCGGTGCCGAGCAAAAGGCGGCGATCCTTCCGTTTCCGATCCCTTTCACGGCTTCGACTGCTGAATTACCCGTCACGTGCCGGTGGAAGCGGTAATTCGGCATCAGTTCAAATTGCGCCAGCGGCCTGTTCTTCGGGTTTTTCTTCAGTTCGTATGTCCGCTGCAATGTCAGGATAACGTCGGATTCCGTGCCCGGCGTCAGGTCCAGCTCCGCGCCGTATTTTCTTATGCGCTCGTACCGTTCCCGGCTCATGTTGTCGGGCATGATCACGATGGCCTTGTATCCCATCAGGTTGCAGATGTAGGAGACGCCGATGCCGAAATTCCCCGTGGATGGCCCGAGGATCGTGTGTTCACCCGGGATGATTTCGCCGTCCACGCATCCTTCCATCAGCGTCGCGTACGCCGGCCCCACCTTGTGGGAGCCTGAGGGGAACCCTTTTCCCAGCATCACCACGATGTTGGCGTCCACGCCCGTGAGCTCTTTGGGCAGGACGATCTTGCGCACTTCCCCTTCTTCATCCTTCCATGTGATGTTGAAAAGGTTGACGGGGTCCAGTTCGTTTTGCTTCAATGCTTTGAGCGCGCGCTTCCGCACATCCTTGTCCATATTCTCGGGGTGCAGCATTTCCGCGTATGTCGGTCCGAATGGGATACTTCCTTTTGTCATGGCTTCTACCTCACGTTTTGCATATGAAATATTGAATGTCGTTAGACTTTTATTAGCGCAAATTCCCCGATGTGGAATCTCTCCGCCACGTCTTCCACGCAGCTTTCCCGGACGCAGATATACACGTCTCGTCCCGATCCCAGCGCCTTTTCCAGTAGCGGCGCAAACCCCTTCCCCTGCAGCTCCACTGGGCCGATCTCGTCGATGAAGAGCGAGCTGTTCCCGTCTTCGATGGCGCTCTTGATGATTCCCGATGCGAATTGCAGCCCCGCTTCTGAAAAACTGAAATCCCCGAATGTAAATGCTTCGGTCCATCCTGCAGGTGTCAATCCTTCTCTGCGGATAAAGGGAACCGTCTCCCCGGTCGAGAGCCGCTGCAGGTCGTACCCTGCCAGCTCCCCGCCATTGAACACCTTGGGTGATGCAAAGCCGTCTCCGTTCTCCGAGTCAAGATAAAGCTCCAGAATCCGGCTCGTCTTCCCGCCGTTGATCTTTCCGGTGATGAGGGTGACCATCTTACAGCAGCGGCAGCGCCAGCGTTGCCCCGAGGGCTAATACGATAGCTACGATGGAGTACGCCGGGAAAAGCCTTGCTTTCGTTTCCGTGTTGCGGCTGATCGCCTTTTCCACGTACAGGTAAATGAGGATCACGGCGGCGTTCGCCAGCCCTTCCAGGAAGACCATCTGTGTGATGGTGCCCCACCCCGCGCTGATCGTTCCCGATGGGATGCCGAAAAGCGTCTGGATGTACGTCATTGCGATATACAGGATCCGCCAGCATAGGCTGGGGAGGATGGCTGCCAGCGGGATGAATGCCTTGCTTTGCGTGCTGAACGCCCTGAATACCACGAAGACCATCACGGCCTCAAAGAGGATGCACGCCGCCGGGTTCACCGTGCGCAGTACCGGCACCACCGGCAGGAACAGGTCGAATAGTTTGATGCCCGTAGCGATGACTCCAACGAGGAAGATCGCAAGCGGTTTTTGCGTGCGTTTGTATGCCCTGTGCATGAAGTAAAAGCCGATGGGGAACATCACAAATCCTTGGATCCCCGGCGGCAGCATGTGCAGCACATACCCCAGCACCGCCTCAGCCAGGCCCCACAGCCCTCCGAAAAAGAAGATGGTGGTCAGCATTTTCCCCCTGGTCGTTTTGTCCATTGGATGCACCCGCCTTTTTATTTCCTGTATCTTATTTATGAATCGGTCCGTAAATGCATGTCGTCGATGAGGAATAGGTTACGCCATTGTAATCTGTAACGAAGAGATGAAGCTGATTTTATTGATTAGTCAATCTAATTCGATTCTAAACCTGCCCCGGATTTATGTCAATATATTGTTATTTTATACTGTTATCGGCCGATGCTGCACCGGACGAATTCCCCGTTTCCCGCTTTTCCCATGAACGACCCGTCCTTGAATACCGTCTTCCCGCGCAGCAGCGTCATCACAGGGTACCCCTGCAGTATTATGCCTTCCCAGATCGTGTGGTCCGCGTCCGAGTGCATGGCCCCCTGTGTGATGGTGCATTCCTTTTTCGGGTCGTACAGCACGATATCCGCGTCCTTCCCGACATCTAAGCTTCCCTTCCGGTGCCCGCACCCGAAGATGTTCGCCGGGTTCGTCGAGCAGACTTCTACGGCCTTGTTAAAGGAGATACGCCCCTTGTTCGCCGCACTCAGCATGTAGGGGTACATGTTTTCCACGCCCATGCACCCGTTCGGAATGAGCGTAAAGTCGTTCTTCCCCGCGTCCTTTTCATAGGATTGAAACGGGCAGTGGTCCGTCGCCACCGTCAGGATATCTCCGTTTTTCAATCCCTCCCACAGCGCCTTCCGGCTGTCTTCCCCCTTGATGGGCGGGGAACAGACATACCGGTTCCCATCCACCCGCCTGTATACGGAATTGTCCCATTGCAGATATTGTGGGCATGTCTCCGCCAGGATGTCGTATCCTTCTGAACGGGCTCTTCGTATCTCCTCCAGCCCCTCTTTGCACGCCAGGTGCACGATGAAAAGCCGGGCCCTGAACGCCTTTGCCAGGTGGATGGCCCGTTGGATGGCCTCCGCCTCAACGAATTCCGGCCTGCTTTCGTAGTGGTGCCACGCCGATGTCTTCCCTTCGGAAAGCAACCGTCTTGTCCGGTGCTCGATGATGGCCGGGTTCTCCGCGTGTACGGCGATGAGCGAGCCCGTCGCCGCGGACTTTTCCAGCGCCTCCGCCAGCGCCCCGTCGTCCACCATCAGCCCCTTGTACACCATGTAGAGCTTGAAGCTGGGGATGCCGAAGTCTGCGATGGTTTTGAATTGGTCGAGTGTCCCATCCGAAGTGTCAGTCGCCACCATATGCAGGGAAAAGTCCACGCACGCCTGTTTCTCAAATGTCTTTATCATTTCCTGTGCGCTCTCGACGAATGTCTTACCCACCTGCTGCACGCAGAAGTCAAATACCGTCGTGGTCCCCCCGCACGCCGCCGCCCGCGTGCCCGATTCGTAGCTGTCCGCCGAAACGTATTTTCCCACCGGCGTCTGCAGGTGCACGTGCGCGTCCACCGCCCCTGGCAATACAAAGAGGCCCGTAGCGTCGATGGTATCTGCGCCTGCCGGTTCGATGTGCTTTTGGATGGCTGCTATCTTCCCCGATTGGATGGCGATGTCGGATTTGTACGTTTCCCTTGCCGTGACGATGGCTCCGTTTTGGATTACCAGGTCCATTTCTCCGCCCCCGTCCATATATGATGAACTTGTGTATTAACCGGAATGATTGTGTGTAATGATTATACCATATCTGCCTGGGATAGTCCGAAAGTATGGATATATACAGTCAGCAAAAGCCCGCAGCGCTCTCCACGGCGGGCCGGATATCAGCCTTCATCCCTATTGCGTGACGATGCTGCCGTCCACCGCGTTGATCGTCATGATGCAGCGGACTTGTTTCTCTTCCCCCGTCATGCGCTTAGCCAATCCCTCCGGCATGGCCCGCGTCTCGTAAAAATTCCACGCGGGTATCAACAGGAAGCTTCCCTGCCTGTTCTTCTCAGGGATATGTACCAGGCAAAGTTCGATCCTGT
Organism: Bacillota bacterium; assembly: GCA_023454175.1. GTDB lineage: Bacteria > Bacillota > Clostridia > Christensenellales > JAEXRW01 > JAEXRW01. The sequence goes on from JAEXRW010000015.1 coordinate 28,810, forward strand.
CGATGGTCACGCTCTGGCTGCCGGTCTTTTTCTTCTCCCCTGCCGACGCCCAGATTGGCTGCTTGAATATCTGCTGCTGGAAACGTTCCTGTATCTGGTCAAACGGCATCAATCGGACGTTTTCATTTACTGTATCAGTGATCTTCCCCTTGTCCCCCCAGGAGAAGCCGTTGATCCCGGAGGGGTCCATGTCCACAGAGATATATTCGATCCGCTTTTGGGGCGCATATGATTTGTCTTCCTTGTTCAGGTTACATTTTGCACGCATCGGCAGCCCGTTCACCGACGGCTGGAATACCACACGGATATCGTCTTTTCGGGATGGGTCGGATAAAGCGTTCATGCTTTTTTTGATTTCGGATATCTCCATTCCCTCTATCCCAAGTTCGGCCAGCAGTTGTTTGGATATATCGGAAGCTTTCTCATCCGTCAGTTCGCTCCCGTAAAACCGTTGGTTGAACGAAAAATTTGGAAAGGGTGTGCTGCCGTCAAGCCCGATGCTGAACATGTCGCTGTAGTGGTCCTTCATCATGTTGAAAAGGTTGATCCTTACGGGCGCCTTGTCCCCCATGTCCGCAAACGCACTGAGTTCCTCCCCGCCTTCCGGATTGACTGTGAATTTGCTGTCGATATACTCCTTTTGTACGGTTTCCGGCGCGGTTTTGAGTTTCTCTTTCCTTTGTTTGATCCAGTCCTCCAGCGTCTTGCGTTCCTCCGAGTCCTGCAGGTCGTCGGGCCTGTCCTGTTTCAGCTTTTCCAGCTGCGCCTGGCTTTGGAGGATCTCGTCCTGCAGCTGTGCGCGGGTCAGTGGGATGTTCTCCGATTCATAGAGCCTTGCGTCCCCCACGAAGTAATGAATCACCCGGTCAGCCTCTTCCTGTGTGAAGTTGATGGGTTTGATGCGTATGATCGGGTATTTCACTGCTCCGTGCAGTTCAATAGAGGCATTGATGGTCACGGTTGCGTCGAGTGTTTTGTGAAAACCCGCGTCGAACCATGTATCCGGTACGGTGTAATGCTCCTCCGGCGCAGCGCTCTGTTGGATCTTTTGCTCCAGCTGTCCGTCGTACTTATTTACAACGGCGGGTTTTTCAGGCGTCGGCTGGCATGCTGCGAGCAATAGAACAGTTGATACCAGGGACATGGCTATTGCATAGGTTCTTTTCATCGCTCGCTCCTGTTTATGATAGATTTGGATCTTGCATCGCTATTTGCTATATGGCCCATCGGAATTCTCAACTGTCAACTCTCAACTCTCAACTATTAATATCCCCAGTC
>JAEXRW010000016.1 GCA_023454175.1 Bacillota bacterium
ATGAAGATGTGCCTGATATGTTTGATCTTTTGGGGTTGGAGAGCGCAATTGACAAAGCGCTTGCCCGCAAAGTATGGATGAAAAACGGCGGCTACATTATCATTGACCAAACAGAGGCGCTTACCACCATTGACGTTAACACGGGAAAATACGTTGGAACGGATAATCTTCAGGAAACGATTACCGTTACCAATTGCGAGGCCGCAAAGGAGATCGCACGCCAACTTCGGTTAAGGGACATCAGCGGCATTATTATTGTAGATTTTATTGATATGGATGAAATTGCAGACAAAGAGCGCGTACTTGCCACGCTGCGTTCTGAGCTGCAAAAGGATAGGACGAAATCAAACGTGCTTGGCATTACACAGCTTGGCCTTGTGGAGATGACGCGAAAAAAAACGCGGCAATGCATTTCCCATACTCTTCAATCGCCTTGTCCTTACTGCGGAGGGGATGGTAAAGTGCTCTCGCATGAAACCGTGGTGTTAAAGGCGCGTAAGCAGCTCATGCGCATGATCAGCACGGACGCATCCTGCGATTATTTGCTGCGGGTGCATCCGCATATCGCCGAAATCATTGCAGATCATTCTTTGCCGCAGGCGCCAATCCTGCCCATAACGAATGGAAGAACAATTTATGTGCAGGGTGACGGACATATGCGTGTTGACGAGTTTGAAGTCACACGCCTGAGTTCGCAGGAAGATGTCCGCCACGCCCAGACGGTGGCAAGGGCTTATCCCGGAACATGAACCCGGACAAAAAATTTTTAAAAAACTAGTGACAGAACAAGATTTGTCTGTTATAATAAGAAACCGTTGGTGCACGTTGTGCATGGCGCGCCAATGTAGCTCAGTTGGTAGAGCGGCGCACTCGTAATGCGCAGGTCTGGGGTCCGAGTCCCCACATTGGCTCCAGTTTCGGGGCGTAGCGCAGTTTGGTAGCGCGTTTGGTTCGGGACCAAAAGGCCGTAGGTTCAAATCCTATCACCTCGACCAAGGCTGAGCGAGTCTCGGCCCAAGAAAAAGCCCTCACGAATGGCATGTGAGGGCTTTTTCATGTTTGCAGCAGCGTTGCTGGCAAATCCATTGCCATGATCGCTGCTGCAAGGTACTTGACCTGTCTATAACTAGATAGTTTAGCATGTATTGATGTAAAGCTTATTATTAGAAAGGAAAGACAAATGAAGAAAAAAGTATGGTTTATCAGAATCCTATTCTGGGTCGGAGCAATCATCGACGCTTATGCTGCAGTACAGCTGCTTGTACTACGGTATGCAACGTTTTCGGCTGCAACCAGCGGGAGTATTTCGGGTGACGCGGTCTATGCTGTGGGACAGGCTGCGGCGCTGATGCTGGGCTGGACAGCATTATTAGTGTGGGGCAGCATCAAACCCATAGAACGTAGAGGCGTGCTGCTGCTGACGGCTCTGCCTGCGTTGGCAGCTTTGGCCGTGAACACTATTCAAGGCATAGCCGCAGGTTTCTTCACGCCGGAGGGCAAACTAGCTGCCTTGATCGTGCAGGGGGTCTTCCTTCCCGTCATGGTGATCGCGTATTGCATATCAGCCAAAGCCCGTAAAACCAACCAAGCGGCAGCTTCATAGCCCTGGCAGTAAAAGAAGCGGGAGGAGCGATCCTTCCGCTTCATTCGAATACAAACATATTTAATTACACACTCTATTTTATTCTTAAATTCAATCTCGGTCATCTTAGACAAAACGGAGCGAATTACGCTCGACTCAGAATCCCCAGTCGCTTTGCGATTGGGGATTCTGTCGTCCCGCTGCATTGCTCCTCCTCTTCCCCCCAAAGCCATCTGCGGGGGTACCAATACCGCATTGAACATGAAAGCATCGTCGTTTCAGACTATGATTTATGATCCTCCAGCCATTCATCGATGATTTCCAACACCTTGGCTGTAACCACAGAGCCATCGGGCATCACCATATCAAAGGCGTGGTCGGTAAACGGCAACTCCAGCATCGCCGCATCTGCGCCCATTTTCTTCAGGTCCTCATACATGGCCCTTGTAGGCTCGATCGGGGTCATGCTGTCGTGCGAGCCCTGAATGAACAAAGTGGGCGGCGCATCCTTGCTCAAAAACCTGTTGGGCGAGCTTATCTCATACATATGCTTCAAATCACTCTCGTCCGGAGGGCCGCCCAGTAAAAACTTCATGACGTGTCTGTGCGACTGGTCGATGGCCTTGGCTCCGTTGGGATCGGACAGGCTGAAAAACGCGTCCCCGAGCCGATCAAAAGCACTTTTATCCTTTTCGGCTTTGCCGGTGAAATAATCATAGTTGTACACCATATCAACAACAGGATAGAACGCGATCACGCCGTCCACCCTGGTCTGCTGCGCGGACAGCCCGTCTGACATATACGCTTCACAGCCGCCGGCATACGCGGCGATGAGCGCCAGGTTTGCGCCAGCCGAGCCGCCCGAAAGATATATGTGCCTGATCCCGTATTGCGCTGATACGCTCCTCAGGAAGGCGATCTTTTCACGGATGTCTTTGATCATCCCTGTAAAATCGGTATCCAGCCGGGTCCTGCCTGTAAATACCACGGCGCCGTATCCTTTTTGCGTGAGGTGGTCAACCAGGTAATCCACATCATGCTCGGGCACCGCAAGCCAGTTCCCGTAGGCGAGATACATGACCACGTCCCTTGGCGCTCCGCTGCCATCAGGCATATAGAGCTTGAAAGCAGCCGGCTTTTCATCAGGGAAGCCCTGGGAGAGATCCACGCACAGCCTGTGATTGCGGTCGAAAGTGCCGTTTTCTTCTGCCTTCCCTGTATCGGCACAGCCCGCGGCGTACTCGACATTTGCATGGGTTATGACACCTATATACGCAAGGCTGCTTACGAGCGAGCAGGACAAGGCGGTCATGAATATGATCATCACTGTCCTGACAAGGGCCGAATGCAGGAAGCCTTTATAACGGTTTAAGACAAGGATGGCCGCCACGATGACTATGAGCACTGCATAAACCACAACAGCCGTATTTACGATATTGGGATACAGCAGCTTGGGCATGGTAAAAAGCGCGCTTGCCGGCGGCGGTACGCGTATCCAGACCGATGCATTGAAAAGGAGCAGGATAAACGTTACAGGGATGAAAACCAGCAGCAACAGTATTTTTCCAAGTAGCTTCAATGTCTTTTTCATATCACTTTCCCCCTTGATTTCTCCGTAAATCATTTCAGAGCCCGCATATAGCGGGTTCAAGCCTACTTTTGCTGAAAAAACTGAACAACGAGGCCATCCGGATCCTTGATGCCAAAGAACCTGAAACCCGGTGTCTCAAACGGCCCGCTGTGCACGGGAATGTTTTTGCTTTTCAGCGTATCCAGCATGGCGTCGACCGAATCCACAGCAAAGCCGATGGATAGGAATTCGCTGAAACCGACGGTGCCGGTGCTGCTGTCCGCCATGAGCTCGACAAGGGTCTCATTATCCATGCCGTTGCCCATAAAGGCTATCTCAACCCCGGGCCCCGCGGGAAAGCGCTTCAGTACTTTCAGTCCCGCCAGGTCGGAATAGAAATCAATCGATTCATCCAGATTTTCCACATTGATGGTCGTCCAAAGATACTTCATGTTTTTGATCCTCCATTATTCAAAATCGTTTCTGGAATTACAATAATGCAAGGCTTATAATGTAAACAGAAGCCAAAACATACTGGTATAAATAATGCTATGAAGGACTAGGTATGAGTTTAAATAACGGTGAATTCCGGTACAAGGAACTGGCTGACTTTTTAAAAACCCGACGGGCAAAAATTTCGCCGGCTGAGGCGGGGCTCCCGTCGGCGGAGCGCAGGCGTACGCCCGGCTTGCGAAGGGAAGAAGTGGCCCATCTGGCCGGAGTGGGTTTGACATGGTATACATGGCTGGAGCAGGGAAGGGATATCCATGTATCGGCCCAGGTAATCGAGAGCCTGTCCAGGGTATTGATGCTGGACAAGCAGGAACGCATACACCTTTTCCGGCTGGCAAACCAGCCGCTGCCGCCGGATGTACCCGAATGCCAAATCGCAACCAGTCCGATCCTGCAGCATGTACTGGACAGTCTGGCGCTCTGCCCGTCGTTTATCGCAGATCAAAGGTGGAACGTAATCGCGTGGAATCAGGCTGCATGCATCCTGCTCGGCGACTTCGAAACCATGAACGCCCGGCAGCGAAATGTCGTCTGGGCGATGTTCACGGATGATTATTTCAAACGGTTATATGACAATTGGGATATGTATGCCAAGAGCCTGCTCGGGCGTTTCCGCTTAACGTGCGGGAAATATATCGAGGACCCGTGGTTTGCAGCGTTCATCGAAGACCTCAAAGCGCACAGCAATGAATTTGCCAGGTGGTGGCCTTTACATGAAATCATCGACGACGGCGGTATTTACAAGCATTTTAACCATCCTGCTGCAGGAGTATTGGATTTTGAAAGCAGCTGTTTTGATGTTCCCGATAATTCCGGCCTCAGGCTGTTCGTGCATGTCCCGGCGCCGGGAACGGATACTGCGGATAAAATGAAACAGTTATTGGGTAAGTAACGCGTTTTGTACGATCGTATTCGTATTGTGATGCCGATACAGCATGCATCCCTCTTTTCGCACCCGGGCCGAGCAGGATACACAATGATTAAACGTGTATCATTCGTGAAGATCCCAAACGCAACGCAACGAATACCAGCGCCCGACAAAGCCTTCACAGACGGTATGTGAGGGCTATTCGATTTGGAGAAAACCAATTTTCTTTTCAAGGCAAACTACCCATCACCCGAAAAGGTAAAATCAATCATAATTGATACTCCATCACAAATTATGTATAATTGCGGTAATCATTCTTTGTGCCAAAGGAGAGCTGACAAATGCTGCGTCCCAAATTTTTATTCGCATTTTTCCTTGCTCTGCTTCTGTGCGTGAGCTGCTCCGTCCAGAATGCAGACCGTGAAAGCGGCGCCATCTACCTGACCAACTGCAGGCTGATAGACGGCACCGGTGCACCGCCTGCGGATAACGCCACCATTGCCGTGAAAGGCGGCATCATATCGGCTGTGGGAGCCAAAGACGCCATTGCCATACCCAAAGGCGCGAAGGTGATAGACCTAAAGGGCGCCACGGTGATGCCGGGATTCATCAACGCCCATGTGCACCAGGCGTATAACGACGAGAACCTGAAAAACTGGCTCATGTGCGGCGTCACGACAGTCCGGGATGAATCAACCCAGGCAGGGAGTGATTTCCTTGCCAAAAGGGACAGCCTGAACAAGGACCCGGCGCATTCGAGAATCATCTCGGCGACTCCGATGCTCGCCCCCGAGGGTGGCTACGGCAATGACTTTTACACTTCCCCCGATACGGCGAGCAAAAAGGTAAGCCAGTACATCAGCCAGGGTGTGGACATCATCAAGTTTTCCATCGAGGACGACCTGCAGGGAAGCACGTGGAAGATGCCAACATACGAAGAGGTAAAAGCCATCGTGGATACGGCCCACGCCAAAGGCCACAAGGTATCGGTGCATGTCAGCCATGAACGCAACCTGAAAATGGCCATCGACGCGGGGGTGGATGACATAGCGCATATGGCGGTGGAACCCATCAGCGAAGAGATGGCGAAGCAGATCGTGCAAAAAGGGATATACTGGGTACCGACGCTGGAACTTTGGAGCTATGTGAGCCGGGATTACAAACTGAACTGGAAAGACGTGGCGATCGAGAACCTCTCCACCTTTTACAAGGCAGGCGGGAAGATAGCGCTGGGCACGGATTTCGCCGGATACGCGAGCAACTTTGAATACTTCCCCGATGCGGAAATCAAATTAATGAAACAGGCCGGTATGACGCCCATGGATATCATTGTTGCCGCCACCCAAAACGCCGCCCACGTTTGCGGACTGGACAGTACACTGGGCACCGTGGAGACTGGAAAAGCCGCGGACCTGCTGGTGGTGACAGGCGACCCACTGACCTGGGGTTCGCAATTATCCCTGAGGATGGTCATACACGGGGGTACCATCATGGTGGACAACACCGGTGCATCGGGGAGTACAGTACACCAGGCGGGCTGAAGCAAGCCACCGGCCAGGGCCCCAAGACTCCTGATCAGGTACCCAGCCTCACCAAAAACGCTACCCACTTCTACACCCATAATGGGATACCGGGAATTGGATCAAATTTAAGCCCAAAACCAAACTGACGCCGCCTGAAAAACTACGCCAGTTTGGTTTACCCAACGATATACGCGGCAGGCGTTCTTCTTTTTATCTGTGCATATTCATATAGCTAAGTCCACTGCATGCGAAGGCTTGTTTTTATGTAAAACGGATATCCTTCTGGTTAAAGCATCTCTTGCCAACCAAACATCCTTCTCAAAATATCGATAAACGATAACAAATTATTGACAAACAGAATATAGGGAATTATAGTAGGATCAAATGAATTCCAAAGACATACCATAGGGAGTGTATCATTGAACATACTGCTGATCACGGCATCCTCCGATGAAATCAAACGCATACGCCGATCCCGATATATCGGCTTCCAGCAATGTACCATGCCTTATCTCGCAGCCTTTCTGCCTGAAGGCATTTTCGCCGAGCATGTGGACGAAGAGTGCGAAAGGATAGATTTTTCAAAGAAGTATGACCTGGTCGCGATCACATTTCATACCCCAAGCGCGCCACATGCCTATGAGACGGCAGACCGCTTTCGCGCAAGGGGGGTACCCGTAGCACTGGGAGGTCCCCATGTGACGCTGATGCCGGAGGAGGCGCAGAAACATGCAGATATCACCTTTGTGGGGGAAGCAGAGGATACATGGCCAAGGTTTATCGCCGATTTTCAAAACGGGCATTTCCGAAGCCGGTATGACTGTAAAAGCCTCCCCGATCTAAAACACACCCCATTCTCACACAAGGAGCTGTTTCACCGGCACGACCATTCTGCCGGCATCCTGTTTGCCACCAGGGGGTGCCCGAACCATTGCGAATTCTGCAGCATCTCCGTCATGTACCAAAGCAGTTTCCGCAGGCGGCCGGTTGAAGAGGTGGCGGGTGAATTTGCCTCTTTCAAGGGAAAGGTAATCATCTTCTGGGACGACAACATCTCGGCTGACCTGGAGCATGCCAAGTGCCTTTTCCGGGCCATCACGCCGTACAAAAAATGGTGGAGCAGCCAGGCTAGCATCACGGCAGGATCTGATGATGCGTTCCTGGAGCTGGCGGCGAAAAGCGGCTGCAAACAACTCTTTCTCGGGCTGGAGTCCATCTCACAGGCGAGCCTGAACGGCGCGGGGAAGGCATCCAACCGCGTGGCGGATTACCGGAAGATCATTGAACGCATCCACTCCCACGGGATTGCCGTACAGGCCGGCATCGTATTTGGATTTGACGAAGACGGCAAAGGGATATTTTGCGATACAGTGGATTTCCTGGAGGACGCAGGGGTACAGAACGCGACCTTCAATATCCTCACACCCTATCCGGGGACGCCCCTATTTAAAAGGCTCCAGGCAGAAAACCGCATCCTCACATATGACTGGTCCAAATACAACGCACGCACAGACGTCGTCTTCCACCCCAAACAGATGAGTACGGAGGAGCTGCTCGAAGGCTTCAGCGCGGTCAACAAACGGTTTTATTCCCTAAGGAGCATCACGAAAAGGCTGCGGCGGTCCCCTGTGGGGCTCTACTGGACGCTGCCACTGAACCTGATCTATCATTTTTCCCTGCGGCGCCACGGCTATGAAGGGTTGCGGGAGACCGGAACGAAATCAACCTGAATACCCAAACATTTCACCATGTATCTAGCTAATCAGACAAAAGACTACACCTGCTGCTCATTGATTCGGATGCGGTATTTCTTTGAAAGGCCGTTGTCCACCGTTATCCGCATGCTGGCATCATGGGAAGCCCGTATGAGGGTATCCTCGGCAGACTCCCCCTGGTATGCAGTGATGCTGCTTTCCACGGTATAGCGGAGACCTTCGCCTTTTTCCACGCGGGCCAACCTGTCCGACGCCTTCCTGGCGCTGTAGCGGTCTGTCCCGATCAAAAGCACGGCCAGCTGGCCATCCGAGAAGCGGGCGGCGCAGTCTATGGAACGCAGCGTCTTTCCAAGCCCGGCCGCGAAATCCGAAAGGCACATGTACAGGTATTCGGAATCCGTGATACCGGGCAGTTTTCCATCCGGAAGGATACTGAAGACGGCGAGGGAATACTGGTTGCGGAAGCGTTTGGCGCGCGCCACTTCCTTTTCCACGCATTCCCGCAGGCCCCTGAAGCTATAGAAGCCGGTCAGTTTATCATATTTCAGCAAGGTATCCGCAACCACGAAGGAAGGGTCCATCTCGGGCGCCTGGGTGGCGAGATACCGGAGCTTATACGTGACCGTTTTCAGCTCCCGGTACCCCAGGCATACACGCCAATCATTTCGGTCCAGCACGATGTATTTGGTATAGGTCTCCTCATTCATCTTCCGGGTCCGGTGGTCCCGATCGGTCACAAAGACGGAAAAGACACAGACCTTTTCGTACTCCGTTTCATCCACCGTGCAACGGTCATACGACGTGAAAAGCTTGATGACATAGGAACCCATCTGGCAAAGCGCCTTCACGGCATCTTTCCACGCGCAGAAATCCGCGAGCGGGATCAGCCCCTGGTCCTTCACCGTGAGCATTTCATAGGCGCGCTTCCAGTCCTCCTGCAGCAGGCAGCGGAAATACCGGTCCAGGGCCTGGTGCGCGGCGTGGGCGGGGCTGGCCTCCTGCGCGGCGTGATGGCCATCCTGCCTCTGATGGTGGCGGAGCCAGTCTGAATGGTACGCACGCCTTTTCTGCGGGTCGGAAACGACGGCATACGCCTGGTTGATGAGCTGCATTTTTGAGGTGGCCTGGGGGTCCCGGTTAAAGTCCGGGTGGTACATCTGCGCGAGCCGCCGGTAGGCGCTTTTCACGATCTCGGGCTCGGCATTTTGATGCACCTGCAGGATATAGTAGTAATCACAAAAGGACGGATCTTGAGCGCTCATATACGGCTGCCTTCGAATGGATTTATAACTATCATACATCCTGCGCATGTGAAAGGGAACAGGTTATTTATCATAGACCAGGCGGCAGACAGTGTCGGCCAGCCTTCGTCCAGGGAAAAGCGCCGGTCCGGGCCCGCGGCAGCACCGGCCATCCCTTCGGAAGGAAAAATGAGAAAGCCCGGCACTGCGCCAGGCATTTCCTTTCTTTGGGGGAAGTCTTACTACAAGTTTAAAGTCTTTCGTCCACTGCGGGAGGGATGCTCTGCACGAAGCAGAACACATTGCAGGGGTCATATTTGGCTTTGATCTGACGCAGCCGCCCGAAATTCCCGCCGTAATACTCCCGACCGAAGTTTTCGATGGACAGGTCGGGGACATTCACATAGGAACCGACCGTAAAGGGCCGCAGCCTTTCCCGCGCCGCTTCGACCAGGGCGATATTTTCCCTCGTCTCGCTGCCTTTGCGCCACGAGGCGTTCCATTCCATGTAATACTTCGTATCACGCCAGAAGAAGGCGGTGGCGTGGGACGGGACGCGGTTCATGGCGCCGCCCGAGTTGAGGAAGAAGAAATTTGCCTCGGTGCCCTGCGCCCTCTCCAGGAAGCCACGGATGGTACGGAGCGCCTCCTGCGGCAGGGCCTTTTCCACCCATGTGGACGACCAGGTGGTGAATTGGTCGTCATAGGGCGACTCCACCGGCTGCCAGAACTCGATGGCCTCCAAAAGGGAGACCTCGTCGACAAAGACCCGGGTGGGAGTGCCGGTACCCACCAGGGGGCGGATCAGTTCGACCAGATCCTCTTTGGGACCCAGGAAGATCCCGCTGGAATGAAGCAGGCCGTTGACCTTGGCGAACGCCTCCAGTATGGTGCCCAGGCGGGTATCCACATCGGGCGACCATTTCTGCCACGCGTCGATGACCTCCTCCACCTGCTCCCAGGGCCAGACAATATCAAATATGCCGACCCGCTCGGGCGCAGGGCGCACCCTGAGGGTGTAGGAAGTGGCGATGCCGAAATTGCCCCCGCCTCCGCCGCGCATGGCCCAGTAGAGATCGGGATTTTCCTTTTCACTGAAACGCAGGACCTCGCCGTCGGCATCCACCAGGGTGCCCGAAACCAGGTTATCACTGATGACGCCGATGGTGCGCTGGATGGCCGTGATCCCCCCGCCGGGCGTGATGCCCCCGATGCCCACCGTGGAACTGTCCCCGAAGGGAGCCAACACGCCTTCCCGTGCCAGCATCCGCACCAGGGGGCCCACCCGTATGCCGGTCTGGACGGTGGCAAGCCACCTCTTTTTATCCAGTTTCACACCCTGCATGAGGCTCGTATCAATGACGATGCCGCAATCTGTCTGGGAGAAATCCTGCGCCAGGGCATGCCTGCCGCTACGCATGCGGATGGGGACACCGTTTTCACGCGCCCACCGTACGGCGTTCACCACATCCTGAACGCGCCGGGCAAAAACAAAGAGGAGGGGCCATTTATCTGTAAAAGGGTTCCAATTCAGACGCGCCTCCGGGTACCCCGCGTCATTTGGAGTGACGACGAGCCCGGTCAACTGTGTGCGCTCTTTCATTCATTTCACCTCTATCTCAAATTTCAATACATTTTCAACCGTAACCGCCTGCACACACCCCAGACGGGATGGATGACATGGCAGTACATACAATAACGCTGGTACAATATATGTAAAAAAGGCAACACCTGTGATTCCTACGCATGTGTAGAAGTCATAAGGGCTACAGTTAGCAAATATGTCCGGATATGTTATAATCAGGATCGTACATATTATCATCATTTATGATGGGGGGACACCAGCATGCAGGACGAATTCCTTGTTTATTTTGGCTGGCTGGCCGAGACACTCAAACAGCCGACGGAAAAATTCTTCGGCGCAGGCACGGAGGAATACGCCATCATTGAGCAGCTGAAAGCGGGATGGGGGAAAGAGGACACGGCAGGCTTGCTCAGGCGGTTAACAGCCGAATATGGCGCCAAAGCCGGACAGACCGTGGAGAAATACCTCGAACGCGTCATATCGCAGGACTGGGCGGATATCGGCCGGGAAAAGGCGCATGAAGGGTCCGAGATAGATGATTTCATACACCTGCTGTGGGACCCGTTGAAAGAGCAGGGATTTGACTTCACTTCATCCGATACAAACGGAAGGGTGGAATTCTGCGTGACGAAGTGCCCCATCGCGGAGCTGGCGGAGAAGACGGGGCTGCACGAATGGCTGTACCACCTGGCGTGCTCCACGGACTACCACACCTCACGCGCGTTCAGCCCGAAGATCGGTTTCCAACGGACGAAAGAGCTGGTCAGGGGCGACGACCACTGCGACCACACTTACTATTATCGATAGTAAGATTCATTTAATAAAAAGGGGATGGAATGGATTCCACCCCTTTTTGTTATTCAGCATTGAGCCGGTACAACCCATTCATTTGGCTGTGGCTTTAATGGCGATGTCATCGTGAAAATCCGACAGGACGAACGTGATGGTACGGCCCAGGCGGGATACATTTACCGAGGAGAGGAGGGTGACACCGTCCTGCGTACTATAAAAATCCACCTTCCAATCCAGGGCATCCCCCGGTACTGTTACCGTTACACTCTGGCCGGAGAGGATAGGCAGCATGGGATAATTGGGCGGTTCGCAGCCTGCATCCCGGTACCAGCCGAGCACGCTTTTCGAACTGCCGACCGCACCACCCCAAATATCCTTGCTGGATAAAGCCTCGAGCGGCCTGAAGCCGGTGAAATCGACACCTTTAGTGAAACCTACCGCAGGAAGCTCCGCCGTTTGGTATTTTTCCATCCAGGACCTGCCCAGCCGGGGGATAAACAAGGAAAAGCTATCCTCCCAATAGAGCGCGCGGGCGTTCATGGCACCCGAGACGATATCGGCCCAGATGGCGTGGCGGACGCCTATCTCGGCCTTCTGCGGATACAGTTCGGGGCTTTCGGCATTCAGTCCTGATTCGCCGATGAGGACAGGACGGTCGTACTTCTTCAAATAAGCCCGAACTTCCTCAACCACCGTGCGGTCCAGACGGGCGGAGGGCGGATAAGGATGGGTCTGGATAAAGTCGATATCCGCTTCCCGGTAGAAGTCCCGCCAGGTGCCGGTATCCGCGATGGAGGCGGTGACGGGCCGCCCTGGGTCCGAAAACCGGATGACCGCAGCGGCGGTATCCACAAAATCTATACCTGAAGATTCCGTGGCTCCGGTAGCCAGGTTCACCTCGGAGAAAATCTCCCATCCGAGGATGTTTTTGCGTCCCCGCCAGCGTTCGACGAGCGTTTGCATCCACTGCATCCACATTTCCTGAGTCGCGGAGCCTTTCCGGAACAATTCGGCCGGTGATTTTACAGGACCTCCTTTAGCCTGGTTGAGCGGATTGGAACTCCAGGTGGAATACCCGGCCCCGGCATTCCAGTCAAACCAGCTGGAGAAAACGGGCAGGACGTAGATGCCCTTTTCCTGGGCCGCATCCAAAACCCGGTCCCACTGAACAGCCCAGGCTTCATCCACCGCCCCCGTGCCGGTATAGCCCATGGCAATGCTATTGAGTTGGACACGTACGACCCTGCTGCCCCCTGCTAAAGCCCAATCCAAAAAGGCGGTGTAATCCTCCAGCTTGTAACCGGCTACATTGCGCGAGAACATCATGCTTTGCCGCCCATCCACGCTGAAATAGCAGTCGCCTGGTTTGAACGTGAGAGCAGGAAGCGAAACCGGGGCAGGCGTGGTAGTTGGCACCGGAGAAGGAACGGGGGCTGGCGTTCCGGTACTTGCTACTGAAGGGGGAGGCGCCAGGGTCTCTGCGGGGGTTTGCACTGGAGCAGGGGTGCAAGCTGACAGGAGCACCAGAAGAATAATGAGGAGGGAACCTACGGCTGTTATTTTCTTCATCTTTTTCACCTTGTTGGATAAATTCCCCAACACTCAGAAGGTATACGTGACAGGTTTGTTACAATAGAAAATATGAATAGCAATATAACAATACACCCATATGGATATATTTACAATCCGTTGTTATTTTATGATAGTGATCCAAAAAGCGCACCGCGCACAACAAAAAAGCCGCGCCATATAAGACGCGGCGTTTTCGTCAAATCAGCTGGATACCTGCTGGCGGGTCTGCTGGATCTCGTCGTCTTTGGCCATGAGGGCCGGTTTATAGAAACCCTTGGAGGAAGCCAGTTTGAAAAGTTCATACTGGGCAGACTCGTCCTTATTTCGTATCTGCTGGAGGGCGGAACGCAGGTTTGTATTCGCGCACTCGGTGATGGCGGTGGTATAGGCCGTGATGCCGCTTTTCATATTCGCCAGTGCGTCATTGACCATGACTTTATCCTGCAGGCCGCTGGTAACGTTGAGATTTTGGTTCATCATGATGCTCTTTCTCCTTCCTTACTGCAAAAATGACATCAGCTGCTGTTTGGTGCTCTGCGCATCCTGGGCGCATTTTTCAAAAAAGGCTTTGACCTGCGGGTCCTGGGCGTGCATGGCATAGGACTGCATCTTCTGATGCGCCGTATCGTGCGCACCGATGAGATGGCGCAGGTTCTGCAGCTCCGACTGGTTTAACTGTGACATTTTTCAGTCTCCTTTCATTTTGATATCCTACTTAGTATCTCTTTTCGGGGACGCGAAATACATAATATGCAGAGTCAACTTTTGCAACGAAAGGTTTTAATTGCGTGACCGGCCGACGAGAAAAATGGAAAATAATCGCTGCATTGCGCTTGAAACTAAAAATGATTTGCGAAAATGACATGGCGCGCACGCTATTTTGTGGGCTTCCACGTCATGCGTGCTTTTGAAAGGATATTGGCATCGATCTTATCGAGAACGGATTCATCCTTTGCCAGGATGTAGAGCCCCACGGTCAGGTCCGTGCCTTCAAAATACGTGACATAGATGCGCCCGGCCATTTGCCGCAGGGGATACTGTTCAACTGCAGGCGGCGGGTCGCCGAAAAGCAGGTAACCTGTATGAAAACGCGTTTTTGTATACCCGGGGCCGTTGGTGGCTATGGCCGCGTCATACCGCTGCCAGTCATACCCGGCCATTTGCACCTGTGGTGCAGTGGCTTTCACATCATCCACACGGAAAACGGCCTTATCCGCCTCCAGGCCGACGGCGGGGAGCGCGAGGCAACGCTGGTCAAACTCCGTTATCCGCATTACCGTTTGTTCATCCGCAGGCCGGTCCAGGCCCCGCAGGTAGTAGGCTCCGACATAGGCACCGTACAAAGGGTCGTCCGGGTCATAGAAGCCGCTATGGCTTGAAAGGAAGGGGTAACCTGCCACGGCATAGTCCACGGTGAAGCGCACCGGTTTATCCAGCCAATCCGACATGCCGGCATCTTCATTGAACGTGACCATGACGGGGAAAAAGCCATGCTCCGCAATGGGCATATCCACGGCAAGGCCGACCGCTGCAGGAAGGCTGGACTTTTCACAGGAGGAGTCGTAGACGGACATCACTGCGAGGGCGCGCAGACTTGCAGTAAACGGGGAGAAGGCGAAAAGAGCGAGCAGGGACAAGGCAGCCACAAGCGCTATGAGCCAACGGAACCCGGGCCGCGGTTTACGGTGACCGTATGATGCTGATTTGCGTGCCATATATGCCACCTGCCCTTCACACGTTAAAAACATTCTACAACCGGTGGGATGATCTTACAAGAACGCGAGGGAAATGCGGCTTTGGCCGCGGTACCACCAAAGCTTATTCAAAGGCCCGGCTTTTCTTGTAATATCTGCCTGCCATCATATATAATAGTATCGAGCAATCATTCGACAACAACGTATGCCATACATACGTATGATTTTTTTAGGGAGTGGGATGGATATTGGGTAAGACCAGAAAGATCTGGCGGCAACTGCCCAACGCGATCACGGTGATGCGGCTGGCGCTCATCGTGGTCTTCGTGATCTTCTTTTATTATCTGGACCGAAGGGCGAACCCGGAGATGCACAGCCGGGGATTCTGGATGATCGCCTCGATGGCGGTGTACGCGCTGGCGTGCATCACGGACTTCCTCGACGGGTGGATCGCACGGAAGTACCAGCTCATATCCAACACCGGGAAGCTGCTGGACCCGCTGGCGGACAAGCTGATGCTGATCATCATCATGTTCTGCTTCTGGCTGCGCTCCAACGACCCGGGCGTGAACGCGGAAAACATACTGCCCATCTGGGTGATCATCGTGCTGGCGGCCAAGGAAGTGGTGCTGGTGGCAGGCGGGATGGTGCTGTACGTAAAGGATGTGGTGGTGCACAGCAAGTTCCTCGGGAAACTGTCCACCGCGATACTCATGGTGGGCGTGGGGCTGGCCTTCCTGTGGGAGTACCTGGGGGGATGGCACCTGTACCTGATCTACGCCGGGCTGGCGCTGACCATCGCGGGATTTTTCCAGTACGGGATCGAGACGCTTATCCGGGCGAGCAAGAAGCGAAGATCAGTTAACAGTTAAAAGTTAATAGTTAATAGTTCAGGTATGCCTTCGGCATTATTAAATAACCCTGCGAGCGATTCCCTCCTTCCGGCGCCATAGTGATTCCAATTGATTAAATTGGAATCACGTTAGCGCCACCTCCCTCGTCTGAGGGAGGTAAGCTAGCCCTGCGGGAGAATGAATAGCCCTACCTTTATTATCGGGCAGAAATTTGACAAGCATTTGGGCATACTATATAATGGTTGAAAATTGAAAATGAAGCGAAAAGCGTTTCAGAACGCTGACGATGGAAGAGGAGTACACCTGCTTCCTGCCGAAAGAGAGGATGCTGCACAGGCTGGAATGGCATCCCGGCAATATGCATAATGCACAACGTGCATTAATGCATATTTGGGATAGGTGGAAGGTCGCTTCCGGAGCTCACACAGTGAAAAGCGTGCATTGCATGTACGCTATGGCGAATGAATATTTTATATTCATTGGCATTCAAAGTAGCTGTGTGCGGCACATAAGCCGTTAACGATGCAAAGAGGGGCATATATCCAATCGATTCATGCCCGAATAAAGGTGGTACAGCGGAGCCGTCTTCGCCCTTATAAAAGGGAGAAGATGGCCTTTTTAATGCAATGACATGCCAGGCTTAACCCCTCAGCCACCGACACACGGCGTGTGCGGTGGCAGCTCCCCTAATAGGGGCGCCATGCATTGCGAACTGTGGCAGGTCTGCAGGGCACGGACCAGATGGAATGTAAACAGAAGAGGGAGGAAGGAAGATGGTATTCTTTCATTTTTTCAATGAGATGACGGCGGGGAAGATCGTGGGGCTGGCGCTGATCGTAGTGGCGCTTTTCACCACGATATTCACAAGTTGGCTGGTGAAGGTATTCAAGGTACCCGAGGAGAAGGAGCAGAAGGCGATGCTGGGGATCAAACTGGGATCATTGGGGCTGCTCCTAATTAGCTTTTTATTTATCTTCGAAGTTATCCGGTTCTAAGAGGGTGCGTGGGTACAAAAATGTATAATGTATAATGTAAAATGTATAATTGCGGAATGCCCTTACGGGCATGATTATAGAACCCTGCGGGGGGGGGGGGATAAACCCCACACCAGCAAATTTTGAATCGCTTTCCAACACACCCAAAAACGGGTGCGATCCGTTGGAGCTG
>JAEXRW010000040.1 GCA_023454175.1 Bacillota bacterium
AAGTTTCACCTCTTTACTATATATCTGGTTTGTTCCGCCTTTGGGCCTTCCCATCTACTTCACCTTCTTTTGTATTAAAAAAATGATAGTGGACCTTTTTTGTGTCCACTATCATTATACCAGTTCAGGTTTCCCTGCAGCCTTTTTCATTCTGGCATTAATTGTTCCTACGGCCGCGGCGGTTCGATGGCCGCCTTCACTGCATCCTCGCCCGGCGCCTCCCCTTTGGGCACCCGGATGCGCAGCGCCAGTATCAGGTTGAGCACCGATATCGCCGCGCCCCCCATGAAGACGTAGACGTATCCCGCGCTTCCGCTGCTGTACCAGATCAGTCCCGCCACGATGGGGATGGAGATGGATGTCACATGGTTCAGCGAGATGCCCATGGTCAGTGTGGGCGTTACGTCCTCGGGGCAGTTGCATATTTTCTTCACGTAGGTGGCGCGCGCCATGGATACTGACATGATCGCGCTGTCCAGCACGTAGCAGGCGGATGTGATAATGAGCGCCACGAAGGAGCTGAAAAGGTACGTGGAAAAGGCGTAGCCGAAGCACAGTACGAAAAGGGATATGGCTTCCGCGACCAGTACGAAGCGTTCCCCCAGCTTGTCGATCATATGCCCCAGCAGGGGTTTGAAAAAGACGTTGATGGCCGAGATAATGAAAAAGAGCAGGGTGATCGTCGTCACCGGCTGTTTAAATACGTCGATCAGCAGCCACGGCGCGAAGGTGATGGTCAGCTGCGTCCGCGCGCCCCCCACGATGGACAGGGCGTAGAAAAGTCCGTACTCCTTGCGCCAGACGAAGCGTTTCAGCCCCTTGCGCGAGGGGATCGGGCTCATGCACAGGAAAAGCACGCCCGCGCCCATCAGGCACACGGCGCCTGCGGAAAAGGCAGCCTCGTAGGACATCTGCGCAAAGCGGAAAAGGACGTACAGGATCGCCGCGGAGAGGATCAGCGCCGCGGAGTTCACGCCCTGCACCTGCCCCAGCCGTTTCCCCAGGGCCCCCTCCTTTGCAAAGCTCATCGCCAGGCTGGAGGAAAGCGGGAAATACATATGCACGCCCAGCGTATAGATCACCAGCGTCAGGATCATGGGCGTGAGCTGGTAGGCCAGGTTGCCGAAAGCCAGCATCCCGATGCCCGCCAGGATATTCGCGATGCCCGCCACCCGTCTGTCGCTGAAGGAGTTGACCAGCGCAAATACCAGGATGATCAGCAGCCCCGGCGTCTCGCGGGGGATCTCCAGCAGCCCGCGCTCGACCAGGTTGCCCTGCAGACCTTCGTACAGCTTGTTGGACATGGTGCTGCTGTCCACAGCCGCGGCGATGCCCAGCAGCGCGCTCGCCGCCAAAAAAAGCACCAGGTCACGGTTCTTGAAATATTTCCGGATATCGAACTTGCCCATTTTGAATATTACCTGCCACATATGAAAATTGAAAAACATATCGTAAATGATTGAATACAAAAAGAGCCGGATTATATGCGTATCTCACTATAATCCAACTCCCGTACGAATGCAAGGCGCACAGGGGCTTGCAGGTATGGTATGTGGTATTTGTTATCGTAACGCAGGCGTATCTGTGCCCGGCCGGGGTTCAATCTGCAGGCGGCTCTGCCTCCGCCCTTCGCTCCAGCAGGATGGTCTCCAGCTGCCCGTAGCTGTTTTCAGTGTACTCCACCCGCACAGGGTCGCCCTTCAGCAGCTCCATGCTTTCAAAATCCGCTCGCATGTCCTCCGTGATCATAAATACCTTGCACTCGTCCGTGTCCTCCTTCTGCACTTCGAAAAAGTTGTTGTCCGCCATCCCCTGGTATACCCCCTCGAAGGTCTGCAGTTCATGGTTCACGCCGCGTTCCTTCCTGGGGCTGGGCTCCGGCTCCGCGCCCTGCAGGATCACGGTGCACCCTGCCAAAACGCATGCAATGAATAGTAAAATTAAAGCGGCGATGGTTCTGTATCTCATTTCCTTCCCTCCCGGTCATAAATAGCTATTCCGGCGGGGGATAAGATATGATTATTATGTTGTTGACCGTGATGTAAGCTTCTTTGCATTTACGTAATGATTACACTAGCATAGGTGTACCGGCATGTTTGCCAACCAAAAGCCTCCCAAAACGGATGCAGCGCATCCGTATGTAAAGGGAGGTGGCAGCATGCGACCCCATAGGGCCGCAGGCCCATTGGGGTCGCACGGCTGTCGGAGGGATTCGCAGTGTAGTGGGTGCGGATTCTACCGTATTTGCATGCGCGTTTGTGGTATAAATACTTCTGCTTAGTACTATCGTACGTAAGCTTTCCGAACGGAATTGAATTCTCTACGAAGAAAAGGCTCTGTTCTGATACAGAGCCTTGGGATATATACGGATTGTCTTATGCCGTCAGGTATCGGTAGACCTCGTTTTTGATCTCCGCCGGCAGCTTGCCCTGCTGGTAGATGCCGATCCCCGAGGTGATGGTGAGCGGCCACAGGATCACCAGGGATACCGCCATGGCCCCCGCCTTGTCGGCCCACTTGGCGTTGCCGATATCCACCATGATCTTGTCCTCCGTAACCCTTTCGATCTTCACGGTGATGGCCTTGTCCATGCCGATCCACTGCTTCCACGTGCCGCCCTTGTCCCGCGCCTGGATGATGACGCTTCCGCCCTCCAGCCGCAGCACCTGCGTGTCCATTTCCTTGGACAGCTTCAGATATGTGTCGATCGCATCCGTCAGGTTCGCTAAGTTTTTTCCCGGTCCCAGTGTGAAAAGATCAGCCATGATGCATACTTCCTTGTTTAAAGTGTATATATTGTTATATTAATAATATCACCGGTTTGCCATATTGGAAATACCGCTTTATGCCTTTGTTTACCTGTTATCGCCATGCTTGAATGAAAAAAGGGCTTCGCACATGCATGCAAAGCCCCGAAGTGTCGCTTGAACCAGGATTGTCCTGTTTATGCCGTGAGGTACCGGTAGATCTCCAGTTTGATCTCGTTGGGCAGTTTCCCCTGCCGGTACATGCCCACGCCCGAGGTGATGGCCAGCGGCCACAGCACCACCATGGATACCGCCATCACGCCCGCCTTGTCCGTCCACTTGGCGTTGCCGATGTCCACCAGTACCTTCTCATTGTCCACCTTGTCGATCTTGACGGTGATCGCCTTGTCCATGCCCACCCACTGCTTGAGCGTGCCGCCCCGGTCCCGGGCCTGGATGATGACGTTGCCGCCTTCCAGGTTCAGCACCTGCGTCTCCATGTTCTTTGCCAGGCTGAGAAAGTTGTTTACGGTCGTCGACAGTCCCGCGATGTTTTTGCCCGGGCCCAGTGTGAAAATGTCTGCCATGTTAAAAATGCTTCCTTCCGTCATTTGTTTTGAGGGGGTTTATCGTCTGGTTTGATATGTGAGATCGCTTTTGCGGGTATCGGATCTGTCTGCCTGCTGCCCCGTTCGATTTTCCAGGGAAGGATTCCGGTTTCATAACTCGGCATATTGTGTCATGATACCCGGAGTTTATTGTATACGTCTTTATTTGTATGGTCAAGCATCGTTCTCCTCCCAGGCATTCATGGGTGGGTCCCTGCCAGGAGATAGAAGTGAAGGGCCCCGCGCTTCCCGTCAGAGCCCTTTCAACTTCCCGTCTGATGGTATACTGTTTTCTCATCCCCCGCGGGCATCATGATCATGCCCGCCAGGGCATTCCGCCATTGTACATTGTACATTTCAAATTCGTTTTATTCGTATCGTGAATGTCCTGTACGTCTTCGCCTGGGATTTCACCTTCACGGTCACCGTAGCCGTCTGCCCGTGCCGGCTCAGGGTGATCGTCTTGCTCGTGGCCTTGCGCCCGTTGATATACACCGCGGAATACTTGTCGGATGCCTTTGCCTTGATGCTCACGCTCTTTTTGCTGTAGGGCAGCGTGATGGAGTAAGCCCCCGTCGCGTTGGAAAATCCCGGTGTCAGGTAACTGGCCGTCAGGGAGGACAGGTTCGTGTTGCTGCTCGGCGCCCGCCGTACGGTCACGCTGTAGGTGTATTTTACCTTCTTGTCCCTGTACACCACAAATTTTACGGTCTTGCTGCTTCCCGGGTTCAGTTTCACCGTCACGCTCGTGGTCTTGCTGCTCCCATTCACGTACATCTTGTTTTCCAGGTTCACCTTGATGGGCGTGATGGTGGTGGACGCCGTGTATTCAGAAAGGTTCAGCGTATACCTGAAGGTATTGCTGTTGAATTTGGATGAAAGCGTCCCGGCCGTGGATGCGATGTTAAAGAGCTTTCCGTTGAGTTCGGCCGGCACCACCGCGCATATTGCGGTGATGTCCTGGACGTAATTTGTTTTATGAACGCCGTCGGTAGCTACGCTGCTGTGCGGGATATCCGCGCCCCGCGGGATATCGGGCAGCCCGTCCCTGTTGGTGTCCCATCCCAGCAGGTGGTAGCCGGGGTCGGGCCGCACGTACGGCACCGGCTCGTACTGGCCGTAGAAATAGTTGGTGGTGCTCTCGTAGTAAAGACCGTTGTACGGGTTCGCAGCGCCGATGCTGGAATGGCTGCCGGGATTGTACCGCGTGCGCAACGTCTTCTGCGCGCTGTAGGCTGTACTTCCTGTTGGCAGGTGTGTGAGGATATTTTTCACGGCCGTACTCGTTGGATTCAGCAGGTTGTAGCTCAGCTCCAGGGAGATGGACCGTCCCGTCGCCTGCCCGAAACGCTGCAGCGCGCTGATATTCGAGATGTAGTTGTTTTTCAGGTTCAGGGTATACAGCCCGCTCAGGCCCGAAAGCGTTGCGATATCGGAGATCCGGTTCCCCTGCAGGTCCAGGCTCTGCAGCCGCGTCATCCCGGAGAGACCGCTGATGCCGGTGATCCGGTTCATCCCCGCCTTCAGCGTCCGCAGCCCTCCCAGCGTCTGTACTCCCGTGAGGGCTGTCAGCTGGTTTGCGCCGAGGTCCAGCGAGTTCAGGTCTTTCAGCGGCGAAAGGTCGGGCAGCGCCGCGATGCTGTTGCCCGAAAGGTTCAGGCTCGTCAGACCCGCACAGTACTTCAGCGCGGAGATGTCCGTGATCCCCTTGCCCGAAAGGTTCAGGCTGGGTTGATCGTAGGAAAGCTGGCGGAGTTCGTGTGCGGTGATGTTCGTATCGTCATCCGTGTCCACCGCCAGCGGGTAGGCGGATTTCAGCGCGTCATACAGCGGGCCGTTTTCTGAGTGGCTGATGACGTCGAGGTCTTTCTTGCTCACATGCACCGTATAGGTCCGCGTCGTGGAAAGGTCTTCCGCTGTCACGGTGATGTTCACATCGGCGGTATCGCCGTAGCGCAGGTTCAGCGTGATCTCATTGCGCTTGAGGCCGTTGATCACGGTGCTGGCGTTGGGGTCGCTTTGGGTGGCAGAGAGCGTGATGCTGTCGGTGGTCTCAGGGTAGGTCGTGCTGTATTCCGTGGTCTCGGGGTCAAATGCCAGCGTTCCGGTGGAAAGGGTGATGCCCGAGAGCGTCGCATCGTCGGACGGCTCGCCGTACGAGAGCACGACGCGGTAGGTGCGTGTTTTCTGCCAGTCCCTGGACGTCACATCCACCCGCGCCACCCGCGCCGTATCAGGATCCAGCGTATAGTCCCTGCTGGAGGCCACCTTCCCGTCGATCATGACGAAGGCATCCGTATCCTGCGGCGTCACGTCCAATGTTGTGGTACCGCTTGTGAGCACCGCTCTGTAACGCAGCGTATCCGGGTCGAAATCCTTGTCCAGGCTCTGCCCCGAAAGCGCCAGGGCGGCAAGGCTTGCGGAGTTGTCCGATGCGGGTGCCTCCGTTTCCAGGTGGAGCCGCGCAGCGATGGTGGAGCCCCCTTCCGTTCCCGTTGGGTACGTCTGGTACACATAGGTCTTCCCGGCATAGAGGTAGGCCCGCAGGCTCGCTGCCCCGCCCGCATCGTGATCGCCCGCCCACAGCACCTTGTAGGCCTCGTTCAGGAGTTTGATCGTGCTCTCATCGTTCGTTATGCCGTTTGTGAAAGTATATACGCCCGATTTGGAGGGTATGAACTTCCATTCGCATATATCCGTGGCGCCCGTGGATTCGGCGTAAACGGTGGTCTCCGGCGGCATGTCCAGCAGGTCCGCTGCCCGGGCGGCATACGCCGGTGGGTCCGTTTCGGTGTTTACCACGCCCTTGCCGTCAAACCACTGCACCTTGTGGTATACAGTTATTGGCAGTGAATCCACCGTGCCGAGCGTCTTCCCCCCCGCGCGGAAGGAAACGGCTGTCACCCGTTGGGACTCGCCCGTGTCGCTTTGTACGGTGTCGCCCACGCCTAGCGAGAGGGTCAGTGCGCCCCCGGCTTCTTCATAGTTTTCGCCGTAGGCCGCCTCGCTCATATCCACCACGATGGTGCCCGTGCTCGCTGTTTGCGTCCCGGCCAGGGAGTAAGGGCCTCCCCAGCCCCCGTCAAATACGAAGTCGTGTATGTAGGAGGCCGGCCCCTTGGCCTCGTTCCAGTTCATACCCGCCATCAGGGCCAGTTTGTCCCGCCGCGCTGTTGTGACGGTCACGTCCGCAGTCGCCTTGGGCTTGTATTCCGCCTGCGCCTGCAGGAAGATGGCCTGCGCGCCCGCGATCACGTTGCGGTGACCGTGCGCGTCCAGCAATCCGTCATAACTCAGCCAGATGTATCCGTCGTTCCAGAAGTCATCCCCCCAGGAGTTGGCGATCTTCAATGCGCCCTTCTCAAATGTATCCACGGCGCTGTTCCCGTTGATATCCACCCAGATATTGTCGTTGTACCCCACGATGGTCATCGCGTGCCCGTCCTGAGCATATTCGCTGTCCACCACCATCCCGTACGCGATGTACTGGTTTGCATAGCTGTCGTCTGCACTGGTGGCGGGGTCGTTGCCCACCCGTCTCTCCGTTTTCCAGTCAAAGACGTGGTCCGTGCCGAAGACCAGCACGTGCCCGTTGTTGAGCGCTCCTTTGATGTTGGTCAGCCCTTGTGCGGTATTGGTATCGTCAATGACAGTATATCCACGCAGCTTGTTCTTCAGCGCATCCCGCCAGATCTCCGCGTTCTCCGGATAGGCCAGGTACTGCAGCGGGTTTACCGTGGTGCCCGAAATGAAATCATAGCCGTTATACTGGTATCCTGCCATGGACGCTTCGCCGGCAAAGGGCGCGCCGTGGTCCATCATCGTCAGGATGTTGTCGCTGATGGAGGAGCCCATGTCCAGCCCGTCGTTGCACAGGTTGTAGGTAAAGCGGGGTGAAAGGGTCCTGCCCGGCTCCGCCCGCAGGTCGGTTCCCCGCGCACGCGCCGTTTCGTAGGTCGCCGCATAGTAGGCGGTGGCAAAGCTCGAACACGAGCCGATGCGCCCCTGGTCGCCGATAGCTGGAAAAAAGGCGCTGTCGCTGTTGTCCACGCTTTTGGGCAGCGCGTCCAGGATCACGCCGTACAGGGACAGGGTTGCGCCGTATTTTTTATCCATGCCCCCCGCGTTTTGGGCCGTGACCACCTCGTCGCCCTCCCGGGCGGCAAAGGATTCCGGCAGCGCATCCAGGCCCAGTTGGATCATTTCTTCGTTGATGCGCTCCAGCCCCTGCTCGTTGGGCAGGATCTTCACGGCCGTCCTGGCGCGCGCTTTGAATAGTTTGGCGGTATCCGCGCTGGGTGCGATCAGGCCCGTGCGCGGCAGGTCGCCTTCCCCTGCGGCAAACGCCGTGGCTGTCCCCAGGGACGTCAGAATGAATGCGCAGGTGATCAGGCTCACGAGGCATCTTTTCAGTATTTTTTTCATTTCGCTTACGCTCCTTTGACGCTGTCCAAAAGATAGCACACGTCGGCATACGGCCACTCCGCCGATGCAAAGGGTGTGGGTGTCTGGAAGATCGTCGGCTTTTGCGTTGTTTTTGCCGCGCTCTCGGAGCATTGGAAAAGACCCATATCCCCATCGCAGTTGGAATAGGGACCGGGCTGTTTCGCCGGAAATGCAAAAAAGCCTTTCATGTTCTCCCCGCCTTTCAAAAGTCAAGGTGGGAACGTTCTGTCAGATGAACGTACCCGGAATGGGAAAGTTCCTTCAAAAAACTCTCCCATTGAACACTGCGGCTTTACTTGGAAGTGTAAAGCCCGTGTCCATTGGCAACCCGGCTGCCGTACCATTGCATGGGTTAGGCCCGTGGCTTTGCGTCGCCGCTTTTCAGTCGGCTTTGCCTTTTTCAGTTGGAGCACTGGCATATTGGGTTATAGTTGATTCCACTCTCATATATATCACACCATGAGAGTAGTTGCAACATTCCTAACCACTTATTGGTACTATTCGATAGTATATATCGTCTTTTTGACCGTGATTGTTAACAGGCATGATCAAAATGAATACTTTTTGAATTGCGCGCAGCAGCGCTGTCCGGGTTGTGGCGTAGCATATCTCCCTCTCATTCATCCCTTTCGTCCCGCTCGTCCTTCTTTTCACAGTACGTCAGCCAACGTTCATACCGTTTCATCAGGGTGGAATGGTTTTGGGGATCGGGCACGTATTCCCTGCCGGGCAGGGGTGAGATGTCTTTCAGCGTCGTCCGTTTTCCTATAGCGTATTGGGCCATGTATACGGCGCCCAGCAGCGAGGCGTGCTCTCCCGTATCTTCGGTCAATGCGGCGCCAAAGATGTCCGCCGCCAGTTGCATCCAAAAAGGCGAATGGGTGATCCCGCCCGAGATGCTGATGCGCTGAGGCTTCACCGCCTCAAAGGACCTGAGCAGCAGGTAATTTCGGTACAGGCCGAAAATCACGCCCTCCAACACCGCGTAATAGAACTCTCCCGCGCCGTGCATGCCGGTGAGTTCCATGAATCCGCCCCGTTTCGTATCGTCCCATCCCGGCGCGCCCTCCCGAAAAGGAAGGGCATGAAATACGGCGCGTCCTCCCGGTTGATTCCCACGGCCAGTTTCTCCAGCGTATCGAGGTCGTATGTGTCGCAAAGCAGTCCTTTGGTCAGCCACTTCACGCAGTTGCCCGCCCCCGGCGCCTGCGCCCCCAGGATGTACATCCCCTCCCCGCCGTAGTAGCAGAATGCCGAGGGTTTAGTCGGGATGAGGGGCCTGTCCACCGTATAGCGCACCGCCCCGCTCGTCCCCACCGAGAGCGTCATCACCTTTTCCCCCAGCCCACCCGCGGCCATATGGTTCAGCGCGCCGTCCGCGCTTGCCACGGTGACGGGTATTCCGGTTTTCGTATTCAATAGCTTTGCAGCTTCAGTGGTCAATTTGCATGTATGCTCGGGCGGTGTAATCTCCGGCAGCATCCCGCGCTCCAGTCCCGCCAGCTCCAGCGCCTCTTCGTCCCAGTCCAGCGTTTCCAGCGCCATCATCCCCGTGCCCGAAGCCGCGGTTGACGAAATCTTCCCTTCCCCCGTCAGCCGGTAAATGAGGTATCCCGGCAGGTTGGACAGGTGTTTAACGGCTGCTATGTCCTTCGTTTGCTTCAGGTGCATCCATTTCCACAGGTCATAGGTGGCGCTCACCGGGCACCCGGTGGATTTGTACAGGGAAAAGGCCAGCGCCCTGTCCCGCCTGTATGAGGCTGCCGTCTCCCCCGCGGTCTTGTCCTCCCAGGTGAGCACGGGGGATATAGGCCTTCCGTCTTCGCCCAGCAGCAATAAGCCGTGCCAGATGGAGCACAGCCCGATGGCTTCGATCAATATGCCGGGATGGCGTTGTACCAATCGCGCCCCGCATGCCAGCACCGTTTCTGCGGCTTCGTCCGCATCTATTCTCCCTTGCGATACGATGGTATCCCCGTATGGTTCCGTTTCCACCCCGAGAACACCTTTTTCATCATCATACAGCATCGCCTTTGCAGCCGATGTGCTCGCTTCCAGTGCCAGTGTCGCCATTTTCTGCTCCTTGTGATGATTGATACACTTTATAGTATAATTTCATATTGCGGCTTTTAAAAGGTTTAAATCAAGGATCATAATAATAGGATGCGTTTTTCTTTCTTCTAAACTTCACCCAATTCTTTTACTCAAGCATAGGGAGCCCTGATTGAGCGAATACTGCAGGATTTGCGAGGATATTTGACGATCTGGCGAGGAACAAAAACGAAGGAATAGCATCGCTATTTCGAGTTTTTAGTGACAAAGCCATGCGGCAAATTAACCGCAAAGACGCTGCATGAGCCAAACAGGGCTCCCGAACTAAAAAACCAACGCCTGCCTCCGGCGGGTGGCATGCCGTCCGCCCGCCGGAAGCAGGTGTCCTTTAGGGGGAACTTCGGACATCCGGGCTGCAGGGAAGGCGCAGGCCGGAGCCGAAAAGTTTATACTTTCACTTTTTCCCGTTCAGGTTTCCCGGATGGGACCTTGGGGGCAGGGCCGAAGTTTGAGACCCCGTCGTAATCGATGTTCGTCATCTGGAAGTTGGGGTAGGCCAGGGCCCCCATCTCGGGGATATCCAGCCCGGCGATCTCCGCTTCCTTCTTCACGCGGATGCCCATGATCTTGTCGAGCGCCTTGTAGAAGAGCCAAGATGTCCCCACGCCCCAGATGATGAGCGCCGCGATGCAGATCAGCTGCGCATAGAACTGGCCGGGGTCGCCGTAGAAGAGGCCCTTGACCGGTCCCGTTACGCCGTTGAAGCCGTCGCCGTATGTGCCGTCCGCGAAGAGCCCCAGCGCCAGGATGCCCCAGATACCGTTCACGCCGTGCACCGAGATGGCGCCCACCGGGTCGTCGATCTTGCATTTCTTTTCAAAGAACACAACGGCCAGGCACACCAGGATGCCGGCGATCGCGCCGATCGCCACCGCGGCGATGCTGTTGACGAAGGCGCAGGGTGCCGTGATGGCCACCAGCCCCGCCAGGGCGCCGTTGCATGTCATGGATACGTCGGGCTTGCCGTAGCGCGCCCACATGTAGAACATCGCCACCAGGCCGCCGATCGCGCCCGCCAGCATGGTGTTCGTCGCCACCACCGCCAGGCGGAAGTCCTGCCCGTTCAGCGTGCTGCCCGCGTTGAATGCAAACCAGCAAAAGAAAAGGATGATCGTGCCCAGCACCGCCATGGGGATGTGGTGCCCCGGGAAAGCGTTGGGCGTCCCGTCCTTTTTGAATTTCCCGATGCGCGGTCCGATGATGATCGCGGAGGCAAAAGCCATCATGCCGCCCATGCCGTGCACTACCGAGGAGCCTGCGAAGTCCAGTGCGCCGTGCCCAAGGCCGAAGTTGCTGCCCAGCGTGGCCAGCCAGCCGCCGCCCCACATCCAGTTGCCGAAGATGGGGTAGTAGATCATGGATACGAAGAACGAGCCCACGACGATCGCGGAGTATTTCACGCGTTCCGCCATCGCGCCCGTGGGGATGGTGCAGGTGGTATCCATAAATACCATCTGGAAGAAAAAGAGTGCGAAGATGCCCGCGTCATAGCCGCTGCCCGAGAGCAGGAAGCCTTTGTACCCCAGGATCCCGCCGAATCCGGGGATCACGAGCTCCCCGTTCAGTCCTGCAGTGCCTGCGCCCAGGTTCGCGTTGCCCCCGGAGCCGCCGAATTGCAGGGCGAAACCCACCAGGTAATAGCCGAGTGCGCCCACCAGGAAGACCATCAGATTCATGCCCATGGTGTGCAGCGCGTTTTTGGCCTGTGTGAAGCCCGTTTCCACCAGGGCAAATCCCGCCTGGAAGAAGAATATCAGCATGCCGCAGATCAGGACCCACACGTAATTGATGCCGACCTTGTTTTTGCCCACCTGGTCCGCCAGTTCATCCACCGTCGGCTGGCCCGCGGTCGCCGCGGTCACGTTCGCCACGCCGCCCGTGTTGGCCCCGCCTGGGTCCGCCGTGGAAGTATCCGGTGAGATCAGGATTGAAAGAACGATGCCGCCTGCGATGACCAGCAGAAAAACGATCAATAATATCACATTGCGCTTTTTCATTGTTACCCCTCCCGTCTATTTGCTTTTACTTTGTTTTTTAAAATTGCTCCAGGAAAATTCCTTGCCCTCGAGCTTCTTGCTCATTTTCATCGTGGACAGGAAAAAACGTACCCCCAGGAAGATCACCACGGCTGCGAAGATAAAGCCGGGGATGTCGGCGTTCAATACTTTGAAGCTCACTCCATTGAGTATTGAGTAGACCGCGAAGCCCGCGCCCAGCATCGTGATGATGGTGGATCCCGCGAAGAGTGCGATCACCGCGGCCAGTTTTCCGCCGTTATGCTTTTTCATTTCATATTGCGTCATCGCCGTGTTCCCCCGTCCTGATGCGTATTGCGTCGATGACGTCGTAGATGAAGATTTTGCCGTCCCCGATGTTGCCCGTGCGGATGCGCTCCAGCAGCAGCTCCACCAGCGGGCTCACCGTCTGGTCCTTCACCACGGTTTCCACCTTCACCTTGGGCAGCAGGTTGATGTCGTAGGCCACCCCGCGGTACATCTCCCGCCTGCCTTTCTGCGTGCCGCACCCCGAGACCATGCTCACGGTGATGCCTTTGATATCCAGCTCCCGCAGCGTTTCCTTCACGTCCTCGAGTTTTTCCGGCCGTGTGATGAGTTCGATCTTCTTCATTTGATGGACACCTCCCTTTCTTTCTGTGTGTGTATACACACTCCTTGCGGCGGCTGTTCGCCCATGGTCTGTCTAGCACTGTAACGCGTTTGACCCGGAATAAACAAAAGGCGCTTTTGTTTTTCACAAAAGCGCCATCGCTTTCACAGCACGGGTCGATGCTCCCCCATCGGGGGGCATGCGGGTCGTAGGATCAATATAAATAAAGGGTGCTTCTCAATTGAATAGTCTTTGAGAAGCACCCTTGCTTTTTTACATGGATCGTGTGGCGGGTATTTTCCCGCCAGTTTAAATGGGTTCTTGCAGTTTCCTTCCCTGAAAACAAGAATGGCGCTTCAACGCTTTTGTTGAAACGCCATAGTTTCCAGCCGGTTTTGATGGCACTATTATATATGCCTATTTTGCACCTGTCAATACCCTATATTGCACTTTTATTAAATATTTCAAGTCATTTATGCTAATTATGAATAATGTACTTTGCATTCCTGCATTTCTTGCCTTGCGTATGATACAGCCATGCTTCCCGGTCACCGTTTCTGAAGAAGTACCGCCATCGTCTTCCCCTCGTCCGCGTATGGTTCACCGGCGATGTCATCGTACCAGCCGATTGCGCTGAACCCCGCTCCCTCCGCCTCTGCCAGCATGCTTTCCCGCGTGAAGCAATGGTGCCAGATATGGTACGCCTTCGTCTCCTTCCCGGTAATAACAACATTCAGGTTCAGAAGCGTGTGGTCCTCGTACCTGCGCCGTGCGTTCAGGCAGATGTAAGGCTCCGCGCTCCAGAATCCCCCGTTTTCGCACAGCTCCCATGTCTGCCCCTCCGTGGATTCGTCGTATTCCCGGATGGTGCTCACATCCAGCAGGAACCGTCCGCCCGGGAGCAGGCAGTTATACACCTTGCCCATCAATCGTTTCCGGTCCTCCGCGGAGAGCGCGCAGTAGTCGCAGTAGATCATCACCGCCGCGTCATATACCGCTTTCGGTGCCCACTCCAGGTAGTTTGCCTGCAGGTAGGTGATGGGCAGGTCCATATCCTTTGCGGTTTGAATGGCATGGTCGATGGACCGTCTGGAGAAATCTAACCCGGTAACGGCGTACCCGGCTTTTGCGAACCGCTGCGCATACAGTCCCGGCCCGCACCCCAGATCAAGTAACCTTGGATATTTGGAGGGCGGTATAACTGTACTGATCCATTCCGCCGACCGGTCCATGAAGCCCGGTTTCCGGCTGGCCAGCTCCTCATCCGGGTCCAGGTGCGTCTCCAGCAGCTTCTTGGAGATGTGCTCGTCCGTCCAGAAGTTGGACACGTCTTTGGTGTAGATCGGGGGATACTTCAGGTGTGTGGCAAGCAGGTCGAACATCTTTGCAGCTCCTTTACTCCGAATTGAAAAGCCGCAGGTTTGGTCCTGCGGCTTGTACGTAACTTGACGTGTTTCAACTGTCTGTTTCCGTTTTCCTTGTCCTGCGCATCCGGTGCAGCGTCAGTGCGATGAGCAGCCCGGCGAAGATCAGCAGGATGCTGCCGATCACGATATAGTCATACGATGGGTCCGCCGTGGCCCCGCCCGAGCCTTTGTATACGCCCGCGTCAATGGTCACGTTGTTGTCGCCCGAGACCAGGTCCACCGGCGTCGTGTCTCCGTTCACATCCGCATTGCTGTCCGTTCCGCTGGCGGGGTCCGTCCCTGTGATGGTAAATACATACCCCGGCGGCAGGATGAATTTCACGCGGTAGTCTCCCGGCATGAGGCCTGTGAACATGTAGTCGCCCTTGGCGTCCGTTACCGTCGTCCCCACCAAGTTCCCTTCGCTGTCATAGAGCAGCACCGTCACGCCCTTCACGCCTTTTTCCTTCTTGTCCTGGATGCCGTCCTTGTCCGTGTCGATCCATATCCGGCTCCCCAGCGCAGCCAGCTTGTACAGCCCCGCGTCCCACGTCATATCGCTCTGCCCCGTTGCCAGGCTGGTGAGCACGCTCTTGCCTGTGGTGGTATCCATGTCGCTGTCCAGCGCGTCGTCGCTTCCTGCGTCTTTGGGTGTGAATCCGGCATAGGCGGCAGGTTTCGTCACCTGGACGGAGTAATCGCCCGGGGTCAGCTGCGTGAAGCTGTAATGCCCGCCCGCGTCCGTCGTCGCCGTGCGCAGCTGTACGCCGGCGGAGCTGAGCAGTTTAACGGTGACGCCGGGGATCCCCGCCTCTCCCGCGTCCTGGATGCCGTTGATGTTGAAATCATCCCACACCGTATCCCCCAGGGATGCATAGTAGTAGATGCCCGCGTCCCGCGTCAGGTCGTTCTGCCCCGATGCCAGGGCAAACGCCGCAGTTTTCCCGGTGCTGGTGTTTGCATCGCTGTCTGTGGCGTCATTGGTGCCCGCGTCCTGCAGGGTGGTATAGGCTCCGTTTACCGGCAGCGCGAAGTGGACGGAGTAGTTGCCGGGCGCGAGGTTCGGGAAGAGGTATTTCCCGTCCGTATCCGTTGTCGTGGTTGCGAGCGGGCTGCTTGCGCCCAGCTTGTGCGCGCCGTAGGATACGGTTTCGCTGTACAGCCTTACGGTGATGTTGGGCACGCCTGCTTCATCCGCGTCCTGCAGGCCATCCAGGTTGTCATCATGCCAGACGAAATCGCCCAAGCTCGCGTAATGGTACACGCCCGCGTCCCATGTCCAGTCCCGCTGCCCAGCCGCCAGGGTGATGGTTCCCGTACGGCCCGAACTGTTCACGTCGCTGTCCTTGGCGTTGTCGCTGCCTGCGTCACGCGCGGTGAATGCGTCATAGCCCGCTGGCTTGCTGACGGATATGAAATATTGCCCCGCATCCACGTCTATGAATGCGTAGTATCCGGCCGTGCTGGACGGCCCGCCGGTGATGGTCGTAGTGGATGCCACCAGGCTGTCGTCGCCCGCCGCGCGCAGTTCCACCGTCACATCGTTGATGCCCGTTTCCCCCGCGTCCTGGATGCCGTTTCCGTTGGCGTCGTGCCAGATATAGTCGCCCAGCGCCGCCCTGTGCATCCCCGCGTCCCACGTCAGTTCCGTTTCCTCCGGGGACAGGGTGGTGTTTGCCGTATATCCGGTCGAGGTGTTTGCATCGCTATCCCTGGCGTCATTCCCGCCCGCGTCCTGCGTGCTGAATGCGTATCCGGCGGGCAGTGTGAATTTCGCATAATAGGTACCCGCCATCAGGTGGTCAAAGGAATAATATCCGCCTGCGTCCGTCGTATCCGTCCCGGCTGTCGTATCGTCCCCCGTCAGTGCGGTCCCGTCCGGCCCCGCGCTGTAAAGCGTAACGGCCACGCCCGGGATGCCGCCTTCCCCTGTATCTTGTATGCCGTCCGCGTTGAGGTCGTTCCATACGAAGTCTCCATAGGAGGCCATCATGTATATCCCGGCGTCATTTGTCCAGTCCCGCTGCCCCGCCGCGAGGGTAATGGTGCCCGTTACGCCGGAACTGTTCACATCGCTGTCTTTGGCGTCATCCCCTGCATTCCGCAGCGTGAAAAGGTCGTCCCCGGATGGCTTGATGACGGTGATGGTATACTGGCCGGCCGGGAGGTCGAGGAATTCATAGTATCCGGTGGCACTGGAAGGCCCTCCCGTCGCCGTTGTGGTGCTGGCGATAAGGCCGCCGCCAGGCGCCGCGTGGAGTTCTACGGTCACGCCGTTGATGCCCGCCTCCCCCGTATCCTGGATGCCGTTGGCATTGATGTCATACCACACGTAGTCGCCCAGCGCCGCCTTGTGGATCCCGGCGTCCCACGTGTCGTCATATTCGTCGTATGCCAGGCTGGTGGCGGCCGTGTAACCGGTCGAGGTGTCCGCGTCGCTGTCCGTTGTATCCGCCGTTGCGTTCGCCGGGGAGAAAGCATAGCCTGTCGGCAGGGTAAATCCGATATAATAGGAGCCCGGCGTCAGGTGGTCGAAAAGGTACGCTCCGCTGGCGTTCGTCGTCGCGGTCCCCGCCGTTGTATCGTCGCCGGTGTGCGGCGTCCCGTCCTCTCCTACGTTATAGAGTGTGACGGTCACGCCCGAAACGCCTGTCTCGCCTG
Organism: Bacillota bacterium; assembly: GCA_023454175.1. GTDB lineage: Bacteria > Bacillota > Clostridia > Christensenellales > JAEXRW01 > JAEXRW01. Next base: position 16,588 of record JAEXRW010000040.1, read on the forward strand.
TATCCTGCACGCCGTCGGCGTCCATGTCGTTCCATACGAAATTCCCGATGCTGGGCTGCTTGTACATCCCCGCGTCCCGCGTCAGGTCGATCTCACCCGCATCCTGGGTGAATGTGGCCGATGCGCCCGTTGCGTCCACGTCGCTGTCCTTCGCGTCATCGCCGCCCGCATCTGCTGAGGTGAATGTGTCATAACCTGCGCCCAGCGTCATCTTGACGGAGTAGTTCCCCGCGTCCAAATCGGTGAACTGATAGGATCCCGAAGCATTTGTATTTGTCGTTCTGAGGGGCGTCGGGTTGCCGTTCAGGTACAGGGCTACGGGGATGTTGTTGACGCCCGTTTCCCCGGTATCCTGTATGCCGTTCCCGTTTCCGTCATGCCATACGAAATCCCCGATGATCCCCTTGTGGATGCCGGCGTCCCAGGAGGTATCGTTGGCATTCGGCCCCAGGTAGGATGTGACCGCCGTATAGCCCGTGCTGGTGTCCGCGTCGCTGTCCGTCGTATCCGCCGTCGCGTCCGCCGGGGAGAATACATAGTTGGCGGGCAGCGTGAAGAGCAGGTAGTACCGGCCCAGTTCCAGGCTTGTGAAGGTGTAGATCCCGCTCGCGTTCGTCTGCTTTGTCCCCACCAGCGTATCGTCGCCGGTCAGGGCGGTATTGTCCGCGCCCGCGTTGTAGCAGGTCACGGTTACGTTGGCCACGCCCGTCTCCCCGCCATCCTGTATGCCGTTGGCGTTGATGTCCTTCCATACCCGGTCGCCGAGCCTGGGCAGACGGTACATCCCCGCGTCCCGCGTCATGTCCCATTCCCCCGCGTCCTGCGTGAAAACGGCTGAAACGCCTGTGGCGTCCGTGTCGCTGTCCTTGGTGTCATCCGCTCCCTGGTCCTGCAGGGCAAACCTGTATTCCAATGGCAGTGTTGCGGTGACGGTTATGTAATAATCTCCCGCATCCAGCTCGGTGAAAAGGTAGTTTCCCGAGCTGTTCGTCGTGGTCGTGCCCACCGTCGTGTCGTCCCCGGTATATGGCGTTGTGTCCGGCCCTACGCCATGCAGGACCACGGTGGCGCCCGGGATATTGGCCTCCCCGTTGTCCTGGATGCCGTTGTTGCTGTTGTCGTTCCATACGCGGTCCCCCACCCGGCCCTTGTGCATGCCGCAGTCCCAGCTTATATCGTCCTCGCCCGACTGCAGGGTGGTCGTGATGGTCCAGCCCGTGGCATCCGCATCGCTGTCCGTCCCGTCGTTTCCGCCTGCGTCCTGTGGAGACATTGCATAGTTTGCCGGGAGCGTAAAGTGTACCTTGTAGTCGCCCGGTGCCAGGTTGTCAAAGGTATAGATTCCGGAGCTGTTCGTCGTCTTATCCGTTACCGGATTCCCGTCCGCGTCGGTCACAGGGTCGCCCGAGGCGTCCGCCAGGGAGACCGTTACACCCTGGATGTTGGGTTCACCGCCGTCCTGTATTCCGTCCGCATCCTGGTCGTTCCATACCCGGTCGCCGATGCTGGCGGGTATGTAAAGGCCCGCGTCCATGTCCATGTTATCGCTGGACAGCGTGATGGTCCTTGTTTCTCCCGTATAGAAGCTCCCTGCATGCGAAGCACCGGTGTCCAGGTCCGAATCTGCAGCGTCGTTGGAGCCGCCCCCCGTCCGGTAGACCGTTGCGCGGTAGCTGTCGGGGTATGTAAATGTCATGAAATAGTTCCCGCTCGGCAGGTCGGGGAAAAGGTACCATCCGGCTCCCTGTCCCGCCTCGTCGAAATGGTCGCCTGTCCGTGTATAGGCGAGGGGTTCGTCCGTATCCGGGTCGGCCCCGCCGTTGAATAGCTTGATGAGCACGCCATTGATGCCCGGCTCCCCCGTATCCTGGATGCCGTTGCGGTTTTTGTCCTCCCATACACGGTTGCCCAGGTTCAGCGGCTCCTCGTTGTGGATCTCGAATCCCACCTTCTGCGGTTCGGAGGGCAGGAATGGCTGGTCGATCTCCGCTTCGTCGGCATAGTCTTCGTATGTGGCACCGTAGCCAAAGCTGTTCCAGGCCACCAGCCCCGGCGTCGTGCCGTAGGGCGCGCGCATGGGCCATTCAAAGGTGACCGAGTCGTTGGGCTGCAGTACCGTATCCCCCAGGTCTATTTTGATGGACCGCACCGTGGTGATGTCCGCCGGTGGTGTCTCCGTCCACCCGTCCCCGCCCGAGCCGTTGTTGTTGGCCGGGTCCGCCAGCTCCGTGCACGAGGGGTTCGCGTTGGTACTGTAATAGATTTTATAATCGTCCAGCAGTCCCGCGCCGGCCACGCACGTGATCTCGTTCACCAGGTAGGGCCGCCACTGCGACTCCCTCGCGGTGGGATCCACCACGCCTGTGTCCCCGATGCGCGGTAGTTTGTCGATCAGCACGATGTTGGAGATGGGTCCGTTCGAGCCGCTGTTTCTCACCGTCAGCCGGTAGTCCGCCTTGCCGCCCGCCACGGTCTCCCCCAGGCCGGGGCTGGCGAGCGTATAATGGTGCCACGCGCTGTCCAGTTCGCCCTTCACCCATTTCTGCGACTCCAGGCTCCCCTGGAATTTTACGAAGATGTCCCGGGTCGCCGGCACCATGATGTCGTCGGTGTGTCCGTCCCCGTCCAGGTCTTCTGTATCGGTGGTGCGCCCCGTATAGGGTTTGATGTTGTTGGTGATATCCGTTGTCAGGTAATAGGTGTTGCGCACGCTGCCCACCAGGGTCTGGTCCTTGATGCGTGCCGAGAATTTGATATCGTAATACTGCCCCGGTTCCAGTGTCACGGGGTCCATCGTGCTCCCGATACGCCATACGTAGACCGGCCTCCCCGCGCTGTCCGTTTTGGTGGAGGTCATCGCGCCCGGGGTGAAATTCGTCCCCGTCGGCGCGGGCAGTCCGCTGCTCCCCGTCACGCTGATGAACTGCGGGTCTTCCAGCTGCACCGGCAGCGCCTCGATGGCGATGGGGTTCGTCAGGTTCCCTGTGGCGTAGTCGTGGTTCTTCACGCGCAGCGTGTAGGTCACGCGCGTCCCGTAGTAATACGTGGCTGCGTCCGCGCTCTTGGAGGGGTTCAGCCAGGGGATGGCGTTGATGATATCAAAATGCGCGCTGGCGTTGATCACATGCTCCGATCCGCCGTAGCTCCAGTGCAGGTACGCGTAGTTCGTTACCGTATGGGGCAGCGGGTCGGGGCTGGGGTCCAGCACCGTTCCCCGTATCTCCATGGACTGGTAGGGTGCGAAGCCCACCGGCACGTGCGTCGTCCCGTCCCCGAAGTCCCATTTCAGGTTTGTGATGGTGTCGCCGGGGGTGAGCCCCAGGTCCGCCACATACAGCGTGGTGTTCGTGTTGCCCGTGGTCAGGGGGCTCCCCCAGGGCGTCCATTCCGTGTCCATGGGATCGGTCTTGTAGGATATTTGCAGGGGCACTTCGTCGTTGTAGCGCCCCGTGGTGATGCTCGTCAGGGTGATGTCGTGTGGCACGTCGTCTTCCACGGCGAAAAGGTCCAGCGGTACGTTGCCCGTGTTGGCCGCGTTGTTGATGTAGAATATCGCCGTCTGGCCGATGGAGTATTCGTCGTCGTTCTGGCGGTTGCTCTTGGAAAAGCTGGCCGACGCCTGCGGGGCTGGAGTAGAGAAGCCGTGCGTGTATTCCGCATCCTTGGGGATGTCCGTGGTATCCCCGTATAGTTGCGCCGTGACGTCCGCGTGGTTGGTCACGGTATCCGATACGTCGAAGTCTGTGGATGAATAGCGCACCGTCACAAACCGGTCGGCAGTGGCGCCCACGTTCAGGTTGGCTATCTCGTCCCACGTCACCTTGTTGGTGTCGGGGTCGTAGGTGCCCGCCGGGCTGGAGGATACGTACTGTGCGCCCGTGGGCAGCGTGTCGGTTACGATGATATTGTGCAGGTTCAGTCCGCCGGATGAGTTTCCTGTGACTCTCACCCGATATGTCACGTTGGAGTCCAGCACCGGCACGACCGAGCCGGAAGGGAATGTTTTGGTCTTGGAAACGTTCCAGTCTTCGGGCTTTACGTGCGCCGTGACCGTAACGTGGTTGCTTTCCACCGCAGGGGAGTTGTCCCCGTCGATGGTGGCGTAATTGGTCGCCGTGGTGCCGTCCAGCGTCACCCCGTCCTTGAATTTGGCGCTGATTTTCAATATCCCTGTCACGCCCGCCGGCAGCGGGTCTATGAAGGTAAACGTCACCGTCCGCGTGTCCGCGTCGTAGGCGGCGTTTTGGATGTGGATGGAGGTGTCCAGCCCCACGTAGTCCAGTTCGGGCGGCAGCACGTCCGTGATCACCACATTGCGCGCATCCGTCGTGACGCTCGGGTTGGCGTATTTCAGCGTATATACAAAGTTCTGGCCCGGCGCCACGTTCGTCAGGTTCACCGTCTTTTGGATCTGCAGCGTGATGTCGTCTGCGGCAAAAGCGGTCATGAGCGGTGCCGTAAGGGAGAATTGCAATACCATGCACAGGGAAATGAAAAATACCAGGGCCTTCCTTCCGAACGTCCTTTTCATGAGTGTTACCCCCGCATCCCATAGATAATTTCATCATATACTTTATATTTCCATTTCTCAACAAAAACCTTGTTAATTATACATGGTGTTTTATAGATATAAAAAGCGCGGCCCGGCGTTCAGAGTGGGGAAACAATCATTACAAAACAAAAAGAGCGGTGTTTTGCCGCTCTTAAGCTGTATAGGACCCAGCAGGTCTATATATTCCCCCCCGCAGGGTTAATTGTCAATTGTTAATTGTCAATTTTCAATTGAAAAGACCCTTCCGTCCCGTACGTGCACCACGCGTCCCGCCTGCCTGGCGATATTGGGGTCGTGCGTGATCAGCACGATGGTTGTCCCGGAGTTGTTTAGCTCCTGCAATAATTTCAGCAGTTCCAGCCCCGTCGCCTGGTCCAGCGCGCCCGTCGGTTCGTCCGCCAGGATCAGCCCCGCGTCCCCCGCCAGCGCCCGCGCGATGGCCACGCGCTGCTGCTGCCCGCCCGAGAGCTTGGTGGGGATGTAGTCCACCCGGTCCTCCAGCCCCATTTTGACGAGCAGTTCCTGCGCCTTCTCCACCGCGTCCTTCTTTGTTTCCCCGCGCAGGATCAAGGGCAGGGCCACGTTGTACAGCGCGGTGTATTTGGGGATCAGGTTAAATTTCTGGAAGACGAAGCCCAGCAGCCGGTTGCGGATGTCCGAGCATTCGTTGTCGTCCTTGCCCAGCACGTCCTCCCCGTCCAGCAGATAGGTCCCGCTGTCGGGCGTGTCGATCAGGCCGATGAGGTTCATCAGCGTCGTCTTGCCCGAGCCTGAGGGCCCCTGCACCGCCACGAATTCCCCTTTTTCCACCCGGAAGTCCACGTCGGACAGCACCTGCACCCGCGCGTCGCCCTCGCCGTAAGACTTGCAGATCCCCTTCATGTCGATCGCCGCTTCAGCCATGGTTAATTTCCTCCCCGGTTGCCGCCCGGCCCGCCCTGGCCTCCGGGGAAGTCGCCGCCCGGGAAACCGCCCGGGAAGAATCCGCCGTTGTTGCCGTTGCCGGATGTGGACTGGATGCTCACCCGTGCGATGGCCGTATTGTCCTTTTGGGAGTACCAGATGGAGAGGATGTCCCCGACCTTGATGTCCTTGAAGTCCATCTGCACGGTCTGCACCGATGCACGCGGCATGTTCCCGCCCTGGGTTCCTCTGTTGTTCCCGCCGTTGTTCCCGGCATTGTTGCCACCGGTATTGTTGCCGTTTGTCCCCGTCGTAGAACGCTGAACGGTCGTGATAGGCACGCCCGGCGGGATCACGATGGTTTTCTCCTCACCCGTGAAGTTCATGCCAAATCCCCGCCTGCCTCCCTGGCTGCCGCTTGGGGCAGGGCTTTGGCCGGGCGCCAAACTTGCCACAGGATTCTGCGAGCTGTCGCCGGGAGACGGTGTCTGCCGGGGTTCGCCGCTGGGCCTCGGGGAGCGCTGCCACCCGCTGGGCCGCGGCGAGCGCTGGCCCGGGCTGAAGGAGGGTATATTCGGGAGTTCGATTACCTTGATGGTCACCTCGTTGCCTGCGATGGCGGTCACCTGTCCCATCATGTCGGGCCGCTGGTATCCCTGCCCGTTGGGGTTGTTTGCGTTGGCGTTGTTCGCGCTGCAGGATGCCAGCGTCAGCATGGAGACAGCTGCGATTACTGTTGCGATAATGGGTATGATCCGCTTTTTCATCTATGTTCAGCTCCGTTTCGGCGCGCGCACGCGCTTTATTCATAGTTCAGCGAGTCGATCGGTTTCAGCCGTGAAGCCTTCAGCGCCGGGTAATAGCCAAAGAACGTCCCCGTCGCCACCGAGAAGAGCAGTCCGAGGAGCACGCCCTCCACCGAAGGCAGCGCGCTGATGCCCAGCAGTCCCAGCAGAGGCATACCGGCCAACCCTACGATCGTGCCGATGACGCCCCCCGCCACACTGATCACGATAGCCTCCAGCAGAAACTCCAGCAGGATGTCCCGCCGCCTCGCCCCGATGCTTTTCAATATTCCGATCTCCCTGGTTCTTTCCTTGATGGAGACGAATAGTACGTTCATGATCCCGATGCCCCCCACGATCAGCACGATGGCCGCCACGGATATTAATAACGTGGACATCTGCCGCGCCGTCTCCTGCGCGCTCGAGAGCCTGCTTCCGGCGTCCGTGATGTTGTAGGCTTCGTTGTCGTTCAGGGTATCCCCCAGGAAGTCCTTCACATCCTCCATCGCCGCCGCCACCGAGTTCACGTCGTTGGCCTGCACCACGAAGGTCGCCTGCATCCTGCGCCCTAGGGTGTATTGCTGGGCCACCGCGTACGGGATAAATACGCCGTTGTCGATGCCTCCGCTCGCCATGCCCCCGCCCGTGTCCCCCACGCGCTGCAGCGTGCCCGCCACCGTGTACTTCCGGCCCGATATCGTCACGGTGCTGCCCACAGCCTGGGTGATGTCGTCCGGGAAAAGGGTGCTGGCCACCGTATAGCCCAGTACGGCCACCTTGTTCTTCTTCGTGCCGTCCTCATCCGTAAACTTTTCGCCGTTTTCGATGATGAGGTTCTGCATGTCGAAGTAGGATTCGCTGATGCCCCCGATCTGGGCGTTGGTCGTAGTCCCGGAGTACCCCACGCTGCCAAATGTATTGATGGTGGCGCCCACCGAATGGATGTTGCCCATCTCGGTCATCCGCATCGCCTGCTCCAGCGTCAGGTCCTTGCCCGTATAGCTCCTGTTTTTGGTGAGCATGATGGTCTCCACGCTCAGCCGCCTGTACTGGCTGGCCACCGCCGCCTCGCTGCCCTTGCCGATCCCCACCACCATGATGATGGTGAAAGCGCCGATGATGATGCCCAGGGATGTCAGGAATACGCGGGATTTGTTGGCCTTCAGGTTGAGCAGGATGGACCGGAATATCTCACTTAGCCGCACTTGACCCACTCCTCACGATCACCGTTTCGCCCCGTTCCAATCCGGTACTGACCTCCACGTTTGTTCCGTCCGAGAGTCCCGTCTTGACCTGGCGCTTTTCGGTGGAGCCGTCTTCTTTCACCATATCCACGTACTGGATGCCGTCTTCCATGTATACCGCCCTGTAGTGGATGTACAGTACGTTCTGCACCTGCTTGGAGATGAAGTTGATGGTGCATGTCATCCCCTGCATGATCTTGCCGGCATTGTCGTTGCTGTCGAGCTTCGCCGTCACCGAGTAGGATACGAGGCCTGTATTGTCCACCTTGGGCACGCTTCTGATGTCCGCCACCTTGCCCGTGAATGCCGTGTCCCCCACGCCGTCAAAGGTGACGCTTACGAATTGGTCCAGCTGCACCTGGGCGATGTCCGTTTCGGATATGCTCGCTGTGATTTGTATGGTCCTCGCATCCGGGACGAATACGATGAACCCGGTAGTTGCGTTCTGCCCTGAGGTGGTGGTCCCGGCAGCGGTGATGGCGTCCCCCACGGATTTTGTGATGTTCAGGATCGTGCCGTCCGCCGGCGCCGTCAGCTGGGACTTGCTCATGTTCGCCTGGGCGTCGGTCTGGTTCTTGGTGGCCGTGTCCACGTTCACCTGCGCGTTGTCCACAGAGACCGTGTTGCCCGATGTGATGCTGTAACGCTGCTTCTGGATGCTGTAGCTCGTATAGGCGCTGGATGTGCTCTTGTCTGCGCTGGATTTTACTTTGTTGTATTTGGTCTGCTCTGCGTCCATCGCATCCTTTGCATCGTCCATTGCCTTCTTCTTAACCGTATCGCCTGGGTCACCGGCTTCGTATTCAGTTTTGGCAGTGTTGTAAGCAGCTATGGCGGTGTCTAATATTGCCTTCTCGTCCGCTACCTTCTGGTCGTTCTGCGCCTTGGTGCTCACATACTGGTCATATGCCTGGTCCACCTGCTGCTTCGAGCTGAGCAGGTTCAGCGAGCGCTGCGCCTTTGCGTCCTTCAGGCTCAGCTTCGCCTTTGTCAGCGCGTCGTTGGCCTCGTCCAATTGGTCCTGCAGCTCGTCCGTGCTCACCTCGGCCAGCACGTCCCCGGCCTTTACCTTCTGCCCCGAGACTACGTTGATGGCTTTCACTGTGCCGCTCACCGAGAAATCCAGGTTTTGAACAGGTAATGCCGCCGTGCCGTCCGATGTGAATCCTAGCGTCAGGTCCCCCTGCCGTACCTGCGATTCCGTCGTTTTTGCGTTCGCCGCCTTCGTACCTGCGTTTGTGGTCAAAAGCACCACCGTAACGGCGGCCGCCACCACGATGATGCCTGCTGCTATGATGACGTTCCTGACTTTTTTAGATATGCCTTTTTTCTTCTCCGCGGCCATATCCGCATTCAGCCCCTTCTACTTGCATTTTCCAGTTTATCATAGCTTCCATTTGTGTCCATCCTGTGAACTTTCTATAAACGTGCTGTTAATAAACAGGGCCCGGTACTCCATCAGATAGTCCTGCGTCAGCTGGAAATCCATATGTCTTGTAAAAAGCGGTACGAATGGTACCCAAATTCCCATAGATCAGTCATAAGAGGCATCAGATCATGTTGCACACATAAGCAACTCGCATATGATTCAGATATGGGCAGATACTGCAAGGGATGGGTGCTGGAAGGCAGCCCATGCTGTTCGATTATTGCATCAGCGCACAAAATATGCAATAATTGCTATGGAGTGCTAATTATTGGTCTGCCTTGCGGCGCACTGCCGCCATGCTACACGATGGTCCGGGCGTGAAAACAGTTCCACGAATATTGCATTCAGGAGGAAAAAGCCTATGAAACGGGTATGGGTATGCATATTGGCTGTTTTGGCTGTACTCACCCTGGGCGGATGTGCGCAGCAGGCTGCGCCTGCGGCATCGCCGTCACCGTCTGTAAAAGTCTATATGCCCACGATGGCCCCGTTGCCTTCGCTCGTAATGCCGCAGGTGATAAGGACCGCCCCGCCGCTGAACATCCGGAATCCATATGGATACACGGAATACCCGGCGCCTTCGCCGCAGAATGCCGCCGTCACGCTCCCAGAAAGCGGGGCAGCGCGGGTGACCGCCGTCTATTCGGGCTGCAGCGCCACTTCCTGTTTCCTGCTCAAAAGCGATGGCAGCATGTGGGCCTGGGGTTATAACGAGCGCGGCGAGTTGGGTGACGGTACGGGGAAGACCCCACCGCCGCCTTCAAATGGTGCTTATGTGAAGACTGCCGTGAAAGTCATGGACGGCGTGAAAGAGGTGGCAGCAGGAAAACACCACACGCTGATGCTCAAACAGGACGGGAGCCTGTGGGGATGCGGCAGCAACGAATACGGACAGTTGGGCTCGTTGAATAGGCAGGATGCCCTGGTACCTGTCAAGATCATGGACCATGTGCTCACAGCAGCCGCGGGCGGCATGCATTCGCTGGCGGTGAGCGGTGATGGAAGCCTATGGGCATGGGGCAGGAACGAAAACGGGCAGCTGGGCGATGGCAGCACGAAAGACAGCGCGGCGCCCGTCAGGATATTCAGTGGTGTGAAAGCGGTTGCTGCGGGTGAAAATCATTCGATGGCGCTGCTGGCGGACGGCACGCTGTGGACCTGGGGGGACAACGCTTCCGGGCAGTTGGGCGACGGCACCACGAAAGATCGGCTAAAACCCAAAAAGATCATGAAAGGTGTGGCGGGACTGGCCGCCGGGGACGGGCAGGGGATCACAAAATCCACGCCCGCGACCTACATCACTACATACCAGCTGAAAAAGAAGCACGGATTCTGGATGATGGTACCCCATAGGAGTCCGTTAACGTATACGTATTACCCCGGACGGGACGGGGACTTTTCACTGGCGGTCAAGGCCGACGGCACCCTGTGGGCGTGGGGATGCAACGGACACGGCCAGCTGGGCAACGGAAAAACAAAAAACAGCGCAAAGCCCGTTAAGGTGCTGGGCGGCGTCAAAACAGCGGTAGCGGGCGGCAGCTTTGCTTTGGCTTTAAAAGAAGACGGCAGCCTGTGGGTCTGGGGCACGCGGGACTTTGCACAGCTGGCGGGGGGCAGCGCCGCTGCTGCGGCCAAACCGAAGCAGCTGATGCAGGGAGTGGCTTGCGTAGCTGCGAGCTATACGGGCGTGATCGTACTCCGGTACGATGGAAGCATCGCGGAATGCCTGACTGCCGCTACGACGCCCGCGCCATAAACCCCGGGAAATCGGTTTAAAGCGTCTTTTAGCCAATGAACAGAATTGATTTTATACTTATAAAGACGGACAGGGAAATGGTCTCATTAAGGGCGTGGCAGTCTTTGCTTCCCCGCTCTTCCTTTATTCATGATCCGGTCGCATGACTTACGGTTTATAAGCGCACTTCACAAATTATTGAAAAGTGAAAGGAACGTGGCTGCGTGCATTTCCATATGATGGTTATGGAGATGATTATATATGTCTGATAGACTGCATACGCATAACTATATTGATGAGACCACTTTCGTCGATGGCCACCTGCATCGCATGTGGGGGGTGACGAGCGCGGAGCCCTTCACGCCCGGCCACGTTCACCATATGTCCGGCAATACCACGCTGGATGACGGACATTTTCATGTTTATGATGTCATTACCTCTCCCGGCAGGCGGAAAGGCCCCCACGGCCATTTTCATGAGTACCGGGGGGATACGCAGGTCGCCGAGGAGCATACCCACGGTTTCAGGGGCTTTACTTCATTGGCCTTGTGAAGGTTACTTTAATTGCATGGAAAAGGCGCGGATGACCGCGCCTTTTCCATATGAGTAATGTATGATTGCTTTTTTATTTATCCGCCGTCCGCTTGTCGATTGCCGCTTCTTCTTCCCGGTCGTTGGTCAGTTTCAGCTTGTCCAGGATGTAGAAGACCAGGCTCAGCAGCATGCCCACCAGCGCCGCCAGGATCATGCCCGTTATCGGCACGCCAAAGAGATCGATGGAGATGCCCGAAAGCCCGATGACGAAGATGACGGCTGTGAGCACCAGGTTGCGGGATTTGGAGAAATCCACCTTCGAGTCCACCATCACGCGGATACCGGATGCGGCGATCATGCCGTACAGCAGGATGGATACACCGCCGATGACGGCCCAGGGGATGGTGTTGATGAAAGCCGTGAATTTGCCGATGAATGCGATGACCATGGAGATGACCGCCGCGCCGCCGATGACGCGCACGCTGTACACCTTTGTCACCGCCATCACGCCGATATTCTCGCCGTATGTCGTCGTCGGCACCGCGCCTACCAGGCCCGAGATGGTGGTGGAGACGTAGTCGGCCAGCATCGAGCGGTGCAGGCCGGGGTCTTTGATGAGGTCCCTGCCCACCACTTCGCTCGTCACGATCTGATGGCCGATATGCTCCGTGGTCAATACCAGTATGGCAGGAATGATGGCGATGATCGAGCCGATGTCAAACATGGGCAGCTGCACATGGGGCAGCGCGACCCAGGGTGCCGCACTCAGCTTTGTGAAGTCTGCAAGCCCGAAGCAGATCGCTGCGATATAGCCCGCCACGATGGCCAGCAGGATGGGGATCACCGCGAAGAATTTCCGCAGGCATACCGAGCCGAATACTGCCACGGCGAGCGTGATGAGGAATACCCATACATTAGCACCCGAGATGGGCGTGATAACCGAGGATAATTGCAGTGTGGTGTCGCCTTTGGCGATGGCGTCGAAAAGAGGGTTCAGGTTCACGGGCAATAGCCCTGCGTTTTTCGCGGCCGTGCCCGCCAGTTCGAGGCCGATGAGCGCCACCACAGGGCCCATGGCCGCCGGGGGCATTACGACCTTGATCCAGTTCGTGCCGAATTTCCAGATGATCACGGCGATGATCATGCCCACCACACCCACGGCGATATAGCCGCCCTGCGCGTAAGCAAATGCCTGGTCATATCCGCCGGGCTCGGGGCGGACGATGCCGTTCTTCATGGCCATGGCCAGTACCGCAAAGGTGGGCGAAAGAAAGGCGAAACTGGAACCAAGGAAAGCGGGTGCCTTGCCCTTTGTGAAGAGGATGAAAAGGAGGGTGCCTACGCCGTTCATGATGAGGACGATGCCGGGGTCGATGCCGAAAAGGATGGGGACGAGGATGGATGCGCCGAACATGGCGAAAAGGTGCTGGAGACTCAGGGGGATCCATTGGGAAAGGGGCACTTTGTCCTGGACCTGGATGATTTTTCGCAAAATTCCCTACCTCCTGTTATGAAATTTGTAACGGGCACATTGTCGAAAATTATAACATAATGTCGACTGCTCGTCATGACGTTTCGCGAAACTTGAAGCAGATATGTATTATGTTGCACGCATGTAAATCAGATATGTGTGTTTTGCCACAGACATGGAAAAGCCCGCATTTCCTGCGGGTTCCCTGTGAGGTTTCACATGCCGTTTTTCAATCATAAAACGCAACGATTTGTGTTTGTTGGCTGCGGCTTTTTATGGCTGCGAAAATATACACCGTACCAGCAGCCTCCGGTTGCCCTGGCTGGTGCAAGTCACCAGCGTCAGGACTGTATCCCCCGTATACCTGTCCAGCGCCTCGGGCTCGTCGGGCTTGATCACCTGCGTCTCATACACGGAGTAATGGTATGCCTTCCCGCCGGGTGCGTCGAATTCCACAGCGTCCCCGGCCTTCAGCTGGTCCAGCTTGCCGAAGTGCGCGCCGTTTGCGTAGTTGTGGCCGGTGATGATGGTATTTCCCTTCTCTCCCGGCAGCACTCCGCCGAAAAAGCAGATGGATACTTTCAATGCCTTGTCTGTGGTTTTTGAAATGACCGGAAGCTCCACGCCGATTTTCCCGATTATCAGTTTGCCGATCACGTCATACCCGGGCAGCGATATGGCAGCCTGTTGCGGTTCCACTTCCGGCTTGTCTGGCTGTACATAGCCTTCCTCGGTCGCGGCGGGAGAGGCCGGTGGGGATGCCTGGGCCGCCTTCTGCTCGTACGCACCCAGCAGGGACTTTGCGCTTTGCGCAGCGGTATCCCCCTCGCTGTAGATGCACCAGTATGTGATGCCCGCGGCGATGAGCAGTAAAAGCCATAACCCGCCCAGCAACAGGATGATGTTGTTTCGGCGGTCCTTAAAAGGCATACGCCGCATCAGCCTGTGCCAGTGTCCCATGTGTTTTTCCTTTGCCCGAAGCAGATCGTCCATTTTCCTCGCTTCCTGTGGGTTGAATGGCTTTATCTTACCATCGTCTGGTGAAAATAAAAAGCGGTGTCTGCTTTCACAGTACGGTCGGCAGGCGTCCCCGGCTTATGCAAAAAGCCAGCCCGCTGGGGATTCCGGCTGGATTTTCATGCCTGGGGAAGGTGGAAGCTTTATAGGGCCTTTGCGAAGTGCTGGTAGTCCGGCTCCTTCCAGCTCCCGCCCCACGAAAAGCCGTGGTCGAGGAAAAGTTTGTAGAGCAGGTCGCCTTTTCGGATGATATAGGGCAGGTCCAGCTTCCGGTCCACATAGGGTTTGCTCTCGGGCGGCTCGATCTTTTTCTTCCCGTTGATGGTCACGATATAGGGGTTGTACAGCGGGTTGATGTCGATGGCCAGCCCCAGCGCGTGCTTGGACAGCGTTTTGGTCCCCTCCACATAGCGGAAATTGAAGCTCGAAGTGTTATTGTCCGCCATCGAGAGGTCGTCGTCCGCGTCGTAGTCGTCTGCCAGCTTCATTTTCTCAATGGGATATTTGTTTTTGTACAATTGCCGGAAGATCTTCACGATATCCTTTGCGATGCCTTTGTTGACCACCAGTTCCCCCGCGTGCGTCTTCCCGTCGAAGCCGTAGTGCAGCACCCGCACGTAGCGCAGGTCGCTCCGCTTCGTCGTGCACTTCTTGCCAAATGTCTTCCCGTCCATCCGCGCAAAGACTGCTTCGGGTATCGTTTGCGCTGCAAAACAGGCGTCCAGCGTCTTTTCGTCCACGTCCGTGATATCGATGGCCGTAGTGGCGGGCACGCTTTTTGTATGTTGGATAAACGCCGCCTTCCCCTCCGACCCGCTCGTTTGCTCTGGTGTAGGCATCGTGGTGGCCGTGCTGCTCAGCGCCTCCTCCGGTGTGTCCGCAGGCAGGGACGTCGTGGCAGCAGGCGTTGCGGTGGTCGTAGGCGTAACGGTTTCGGATGGTTTTTCATCCATGTCTTTCACCCCGCAGGATGTGAATAGCAGTGAGAGTATGATGCTTGCAGATAATAAGTACCTTGCCTTCATGTTTGCATGCCTCTGTGGTTATAGCGGTTCGGGAGTGTGGTAAACAACACTTATGTATCCCTGTTTAATACATAATCGCACAGTTGCGCGAAAAACCCATGTCTGTCGATGGGTTGTACCATTCGTTTGGCGGTGTCCATATGCGCTTTCGCCTCTGCCCTCGCCTTGTCCACCCCTAATAGTGAGGAATATGTGGTCTTGTGGTTTTTCTGGTCCAGCCCCGTATCCTTCCCCAGCTTCGCCGCGTCCCCCGTCTCGTCCAGGATGTCGTCGGTGATCTGGAAGGCCACCCCGAAATGATACGCGTATTCCCCCATCGTTGTGATGTCCTGTTCGCTCCCCCCGCCGATGGCCGCTCCCGCCTTCACCGCGCCCATGAACATGGCCGCAGTCTTGCGGTGGTGGATCTCTTCCAGAAGAACGATGTCCTTCGGCTTGTCTTCGGTTTGCACGTCGGTGGCCTGCCCCAGCAGCATGCCCGTGACCCCCGCCCCCTTTGCGACCTCGTAGATGGCCCGCATGTATGCGGCGCTTTTCTCTGGGTTTTGGATGGCGTGTTTCGTCATGATTTCGAAGGCGTAGCTGAGTAATCCATCCCCGGCTAATATCGCCATGTCCTCGCCGTAAGCGAGGTGGTTGCAGGGCTTTCCCCTGCGCAGCGTCCCGTTGTCCATCGCCGGAAGGTCGTCGTGGATCAGCGAATACGCGTGGATCATCTCCATCGCGCACCCGAAAGGCACGCTGTCTGCAGGATCGACATTGAACAGCCTGCACGCTTCGGTGAGCATCGTCATCCGCAGCCGCTTTCCCCCCGCCTCGATGCTGTACCGCATCGCCTCGTAGATAGTGGAATGGCTGGTTTTCAGCCCGTCGAAATACCTGTTGATGTATCGGTTGCCCTCTTCAGCTTTTTCTTTCAGGTACTGCCCGAAGTCCAAATTTGGATGCCTCCTGCTGGTTCAGTTTGGGCTTATTATACCACGTTGCATTATAATATCAAAAAACCATGCCTTTTGCGGCATGGTTCCTGATCTGCCTGCATTCTTATTCGCCACTGTCTTCGCTGTAGAAGCCCGTGTCCACCTTTTCCACGTTTCCCCCTGTCATTTGGATGCGGTAGTGCCCACAGTAGAGTGTGCTGGGCCCTTCATCGGTGATTTCATATTCGAAATAGACCCAGCCGTCCCTTGCATCGTAGACATGAACGAATGTTTCCCCCGGATAGTCCAGTTTCTGTTGGATCGCTTTTTCATCCGGCACTTTCACTTTCATCTTTTTAACGTTCTCGCATTTTGTGTCGGAGATATAAAATGCGCTTTCGTTAAAAAGGGAGAAATAGAGCTTGCCGTCCTTTGAAAAGCGCTCCATATCGCCGTATTTCAGCTTTTTCCTTCCCGAGCCGTCCTGGTTGTAGCGGTAGGTGTCCCAATGTCCGAAATCCCCGAAAGACAGGTTTTCGTCCGCATAAAGGTACCGCCCTGCCATATCGAAACGGAAGCCTTTGACCTTCAGATTCTTATCCCCGCTGCCATCCTGTTTCATGCGGTGGATGTAATAGTAGTTTTCTCCGCTCCCCGGGTCTTCCATGGGGTTGTCTATGTCGAAATAGTATATCCACCCGTCCAGGTATACCCTGCTGTCCGTATACCAGCTGCCTCCGTCTCCCCTCTCCGCCGCGCCGCCGCCTGCTTTCATTGTGTAGTAACCGGTGAAAAGGATATTGCCCGCGCCGTCTTCCAGTTCATAGGTGAAGCGCAGCTTTCCGTCTTCGAGATGCAAATAGGATATCTGGATGACGGGGTCGGTTTTGATCATCTTTTTCACTTCGGGCAGGGGGTCTCTTTCCTCCGGCGGGGTGATGGGATAACGCTGCACGTTTTTGAAATCCAGGTCCGTTTTGTAGATGGCTCCTTCATAGGTGGTGTAATAGATGCTCTCCGGGCTGGTATATTGTATCTGTATGTCTTTGCCGACCGGTTCCTTTCCGGTCCCGTCCGGGTTCACCCGGTACGTATCCCAGTGGGGTATGGCAGCGCCCTCTGTTTCCATGTTTACATAGAGATGGTCTCCGCAGACGAAAATGCGGCTGCAGGCGATGCCCAGGTTCTCATCCTCGCTACCGCTCTTTTTCTTCCGGTGCAGCGCGAAGTTCTGTTCCCCGTTGCTTCCCTTATTGGTGTTGCCTGTATCCAGGTAATAGTACCAGTCGCCGTATTCGGTTTGGTATTCAGATGTGGTCTCCCCATTTTCCGGTTCCGTGGTTTCCGGGGTCGGCCTGGCCGGGCTGGATGCAAGGGATTGTTCAGGCGGACTGCCCTGTGAGGGCGGCGCGCTTGCAGGCAACAGGCCTGCCGGTGTGCTGCATCCCGCCAGCGCCAGCGTGAAAAGGATCAGCCATGTTGCCGGGATCACTATGTGCCGTTTCATCGCTTCATCCCCACCCTTTCAATTCCTTTATTTGAATAATATAAAATAGCGAGTCAATAATGCGATCTTTGGCTTATTGCAGTTCTTATGAATTCACAGATACGTTCATACATCGGCCCCGCCTCGGTGGGATGGAAATAGCTGTGGCCCGACCGTTCCAGCATCATTACCTCCGGGCGGCAATGGATCAATCCCCGTTCCAGTATCCCTGCGCTCTTCCACGCCACCGTCTGGTCGCTTTTGGACTGGATGATGAGCACGGGTGCCTGCACCCTGCTCAGCGACTTCCTTGTCCCGCGCATCAGCCGCAGCAGGTCCATCCCGCGCGGCCAGGACGAAAGGTGGTGCCGTATGGGCTTCAGCGCGATGCTGAATACGCTGCGTTCAAATCGCATGAGGTCGTCGTCCTTCTCCGGGTCGCCCCAAAACATCCGGATCGATTGGGGCAGCACATGGTAGTTGTTGCGCAGCCGCATGGGTACGGATATCAGCACGATCCCGTCCGCCCCGCTTTGCATGGCTTCGTTCAGGGACAGCAACCCCCCCAGCGAGTGCCCGATGAAGATGATCCGCTTGTATTTTTGACGAAGTTCCGCCGCGGTTTGTTCCACGGCCCGCATCCATGCGTCCCGGCCCTCCTGGGCAAACTCCTTCGCGCTCCCCCCGTGTCCCGGCAGCAGGATGGCCCTGGCTGTGTACCCCTGTTCGTGCAATATCCGCGCCAGCGGTTTGAATTGCACCGGGCTCCCCAGGAACCCGTGCACCATCAGCACGGCCGTCTCCGCCCCCGCGCACTCCAGCAGATAGGGGCGGTGCGGGTTTTCAGTCGTTCGCATGTCCATTTGTTATAACCCAACCCAGATTTTGATCGTATGCGCATAATTTTCCGCGCCCCGCAGAGTTTCCAAAGAGGTTCCCACGTATCACTTTGACAAAGGGTTATCCCTGCGGTTTCACATGATCATGCCCGCAAGGCATACCATAATTATACATTTCCCCCGCAGGCCCTATCGCATGGCGCCCTGGAACGGGTGTAATGCACCTGTTTATAGGGTGATCTGGCGCCTAAGCAACCCGTAGGGTTGCATGTGCCTTGAGGGTTGTCCCCGAGATTAACTCTCCATTGCCAGTTCCATCGTGAACCAGAACTCGACCCCCCCCGCCACGTTCCGCGCCCCGCATGATTCTCCGTGGGCGTCGATCACGGCTTTCACGATGGAAAGTCCCAACCCCGTGCCTCCCAGTTCCCGTGTGCGCGCCTTGTCCGCCTTGTAAAAACTCGTCCAGATCTTTTCCATCTCCTCCTCGGGGATCCCTTTCCCCGAGTTGAATACCGACAGGATCGCTTTCCCGTCCTCGCGTTTCGCGGATATCCGGATGGTCTTTTGGGCGTTCGCGTGGCGTATGGCGTTGCTCAGGTAGTTGTCCAGCGCCCGCTCCATCATCTCGAAGTCGGCGTGCACCATGATATCTGCTTCTATATTTTTAACGAGTTGGATCCCGGCTTTTTCAAATTCGATCCGGTGCTTTTTCGTAGCCCGTTCGACCAGTTCCAGCAGGTTGAAATCCTCCCACGAAAGCTTCATCTGCCCGGACTCCATCTTGGAGAGGTCCAGCAGCTGCTTCACCAGCTTGTCCATCTTCTTTGTCTCGTCCATGATGACGTCGCAGTATTCCTTCCTGCTCGCTTCATCCACATGGATGTTCAGCGCCAGCCCTTCCGCGTAGCCCTGGATGAGCGCCAGCGGCGTCTTCAGTTCGTGGGAGGCGCTGGAGAGGAATTCCCTGCGCATTTTGTCCGTCTCCTCCTTGCGCAGCACATCCTCCTTCAAAGCTTCGTTCGCCTGCTCCAGTTCCGTGATATGCTTGTGCAGCTGGTCCGAGAGTGCATTGATGGAGTCCCCCAGCACCGTGATCTCGTCTTTCGGCCTGCGCGTGAATTTTGCGTTGAAGTCCAGCTTCTCCATCCGCTTGGCGATGGCGGAAAGCTCCGTGATGGGCCGCGCAAATCCCCGCGATACAAAAAGGACGATCACCACGCCCAGTATCAGCGTCAATATGCCCGTATACAGGTAAAAGGTGTTGGCCACGCCCACGCTCTCCTGGATGGCCGCCACCGCCGTTCGCAGGTAGACCATGGTATCGACGTTCAGCTTCGCGCCCAGTTGGAGCAGGCCCATGTTCTGCCCCCGGTTCTGTCCGCGGTCCTGCCCGATGCGTTCGATCACCACGCCCTGCGTATTTATTCTTTCCGCTATCCGCTTGAGCTGGTTTGCTTCGAAGTTAAAAGGCCCCCCGCGCGGTTCCTCCGGTTCGCTTTCCTCTCCCTGCCTGGGTGAAAGCGAGGGTGCCGGGTTTTGTTCATTCTGCCCCCGGATGGGCCGTGAAGTATACTGGATATCCAGGTTCTTGTTAAAGATGGTGATATGGATGCTGCTTTCCGATTCGATGGCGTCGAGTTGCTCCGCCAGGTCCGCCGGGTTCGCGGCATACAGCCGGGAAACGGTATTGAATGTATCCTTGAGCTGCCCTTCCTTGCGGTAGATGTAGTAGTCGTTCAGGAAAAGGCTGCTCAACAGGATGGATACCGCCACAAACAGGATGATGACCGCGCCCAGGATGGCCGCCATTTTCAGCCGTATGGATATTCTCATTTCCCCGCCATCCTTTCTTCAGCAATGGTTTCTGTCTTTGTTCTCCCACGTGGGTCCATATGATTATGCCGAAGGCATTCCGAAACTATCAACTATCAACTTGAGGGTTTCCCTCGCAGGGTTAACCTGGTTCCCTCAGACGCGCGTTACGCGCGTTTGTGAGTGGAGCTGTCACCCAAGCAGCCCGTTGGCTGCATGTGGCTTGAAGGAGGGATCACATATATCAATTGTTGCTTGCCTGTGTTGGCGTCCTGATGATGCCGCTGTTATGCGTATCTTCCCCTCACAGGATAATTGTCAATTGTCCATTGTCAATTAGAAATATGCCCCCGCAGGATAACTTTCCACTCTCAACTCTCAATTTTCAACTTATACCCAACGCCCCGCACCGTCTGGATGTAGTCCTCCGCGCTCCCCAGCTTGGCCCGCAGCTTCTTGATGTGCGTATCCACCGTGCGCGTGTCCCCCTCGTAGTCGTATTCCCACACCGCGCCCAGGATCTGCCCGCGTGTCAGCGCGATACCCTCGTTTTTTACCAGGTACAGCAGCAGTTCATATTCCTTCAGGCTCAGCTGCATGCCTTCCCCGTCCAGCGCCACATGGTGCGCCGCCTCGTCGATCTCCAGCCGCCCCAGGCTGGACTTTTTCGCCGCTGGGCCAGCCGTGCGCCGCAGCAGCGCCTCCGCCCGCGCCACCAGGATCGTGGGGCTGAAGGGCTTGGAGATATATTCGTCCGCCCCCATCGAAAAGCCGCGCAGCTCGTCCTGCTCCTCCCCCCGCGCCGTCAGCATGATGATGGGCACGGCGGACAGGTCCCGTATCGTCCGGCATGCCGACCAGCCATCCATCACCGGCATCATCACGTCCAGGATCACGAGGCTGATGTCCCTGCTGCCTTTGAACGTCTCCACTGCTCCCCTGCCGTCCTCCGCCTCCAGGATGGCGTAGCCTTCCTTTGAAAGGAAGTCCGAGAGGAGCTTTCGCATCCGGGGTTCGTCATCCGCGATGAGCACCTTTTTGTCCACGCTTCTCACCCGTCCTGCATTTCAGTTAACTTCATTTTACCATATTTTCAGGTCTTCAAGCGAAGCGCAGGTTCCCCGGCTGTAAACGCGTTGTAAACCTTTCCATTTCCGCCCTGCCTCTGTTATAATATGGAGGCTGGAGGGAATGCGTATGAAAATTCAAATGATCAAAAACAGGAGCATGCTTTTTACCGAAACGGTCGGCGGGCCGGATGGCTGGGCGCTGAATATCCACCTCATCCGGGGGAGCCGGTATGATTACCTCATCGATACAGGCCTCGGCGCCCGCTCCGTCGAACCGGTCATGGAATACTTGGATGTGCATAAACCGCTTTTCATCATCAATACCCACCACCACTGGGATCACACCTGGGGCAACGGCGCGCTCGAAAGGGCCGTCATCGTGGCGCACGCAGCCTGCCCCGCCCTCATGCAGGAAAAATGGAGCGGTGCCGTTGAAAAGTTCGGCAGGTTCCAGTCTGGAGAGGTGTCCATGCGCCTCCCCGACCTCCTCTTTGAAAATACGCTCGCTTTCCCCGGCGACGGTATCCGCCTCTTCCACACCCCCGGCCACACCGAGGATTCCATCAGCATATTGGATGAAAAGGACGGCGTGCTGAATCTGGCGGATAATATCGGGGATAACATGGACGAGCTGGTCCCCAGCCTGGCCTGTGATAACGAAGTGTATCGAACAACGCTCGGACTCTATCAGCAGTTGGATTTTGATACTGTCCTATCAGGCCACAATGTCGTCCTGGGCAGGGAAGTATTGGATAAAATTCTGAACGAACTAAAATAAACGAGCGGTATCAACAGTCTCCGTTCTTTATATGGCCTTGAATATTTAACCTCAAATGATATAATTTTGTTGGTATTCTTCTCTGCCTGCCGTTGCTTTTCATCTTTGCAGTACATCCGGCATTTTTTCCTATATATATTGGAGTGTGGACTACATGGTTATTAAGCGTATTGCCCTGGCATGTCTCTCGGTATTGTTGATTCTCAGTCTCCTGCCTACAGCCTCTGCTGCAGGAATTAGTCTACACGGAAGCAAAATTGCCGGTTTGAAAGCCAGGTATGCATCTGCATCTTCGAGTCCATTCGCTAGTGATGCTTTGCCTGAAGCCGTGGATAACAGTACATCAAATTACTTTCCATCGATAGGTCAAGCATATGGATATGATGATATGGAATTTGCAACTACATACTATCTGATGACTTATGAGACTGCTAAAGCAAGAGATTGGGATGTAAAGGCAGGGGGACATAGTAGAATTTTTTCACCCACATGGACGAAGAACTTATCACATAATGGTAATGCTAGTATAGGAAATGCCATTGACATATTATCCAATTACGGAGCTTTGTTTTGGGATGATCTTCCATATTACTCGAGCAGTCAGGCATGGCCAACTACAGCAGAGCAATGGCGGGAAGCTCTTAGGTACCGAATTAAAAGTGATTACGTTCATGATATTGATTCTCAGTCGTTAAAAGAGTCTTTGAGTGCCGGTAAGATATGCGTGATTGAAACTGATATAAATAGTTGGCACTGGGAATCAATTAAAGATAATACAGATTCAACTTCTGACGATAATGAAATTAATAAATTTGCTGCCAGTTACATGGACAACACAGACTTTATTTTCGGTGCACTAGTCATCGTAGGTTACAACGATTCAATTTGGATTGACAGGAATGATGATAATACCATTCAACTAGATGAATTAGGGGCATTTAAGGTAGCAAATTCAGCAGGGACAAGCTGGAAGAATGATGGTTTTGCGTGGTTTGCATATTCAGCTATAAATGATAATGATAATGGACATAAAGGAATTATTGCTAATAATGGAGCTTTGTTTTTTGAAGCTGATTCAAAAGATTATACCCCCCTTGTTACAGCGGAAATCAATATAACAACAAGTAATAGACAATCTCTTCTGGTTTTCAAAGGAATAAATTGGTCTGAAGCTGCTACACCCAACACGCTTGAAGTCGGGGAGCAGTATGGTGCTGGTGGCTTTTTGAAAGTATGTAATTATGATAAGGTTTTTTATTATAATGGCGGTTCTTATTCATTACAAGGTAATACAACTTTAGAAACCGGAACGATTGTAGTAGATTTAACAGATTTAATAAAGGGAGGCGGGGATATTTTCCCGAACAACTGGCAGTCTTACGGAGGACCCTTGAGCTACTGTATTGGAATATACAATCCATATGATGTTTCTTATAAAATAAACAGTGTAATATTCCAGATAGAATCAACGGGTGCACGTATCGATGCACAAATACCGGATGATACATTAAGTTATCATGAAATGCAATGGTATAATGGTGTTGGAGTCTTAAATCCAGATAAAGCTGCCCCTTATTCCGATCCAAGTATTAATGCTCTTCCATCAATAACTGAAAATGTCCCTGCGCATGCTAGTTTAAGTCAAGCCTCCCCGGTCGTTGAATGGAAATTTGTCCCGTCAAAAACAGGTTCGTATATTTTCTCCAATGATGGGGGAGAGAATGTAGAATACTCTATCTTGAACGATGCAAGAAATATCCTTTATACCGGAAATAAATCCCGTGAAGGATGGAGCTTTGCTACTGCTGAATTCATCAGGGCTTCTTTGATCGCAGGTAAAACATATGTTATTAATATCTCCTTAGGAGGGCCCGTTGCTCCAAGAATAGTTAACGCACTTATAAGGAAAGTTGACTTGCAAAGTGATGCGGATTTGTTCGGCTATGGATGGGATGGATATAATACATATTTAACGCAACAGTGTCTTTATAATTACGATATCAATCTTTCGCCAGAGGGTGATGGCAGTTTTTCCATAAGGCCGATTCGGGAATCTGATAACACTTCATTCCTGATTGACGGTGAACAAGTAGGATATAAACTCCTGCTCATGAAATGGCAGGAAACCAAGCATATTCAGATAACTACCACTTCAGGTGATGGGAGCGCCACCAGACAATATAATCTTACTATTAAGAGACCATATTCTACAAATGCAGGGCTTGATTGGGTGACTAGTAGTGATGAAAGAGGCTTTCATTGGGAAGATGACTCAAGCTTTAAAACAGATTTGCCAGAAAATGTGGGAAGCGTAACGTTTACACCGCATCCCAGCAGTAAACATGCATCCTACACCATTGATGGTGTTAAACAAACCAGCAAGACTGTCAATGTAAAAAGAGGCGAGACGGTTACTTCCATCGTTGAGGTGACAGCGGTAGATGGCATAACGAAAAAGACCTACAGGGTTACGGTCAGCAGGGCGGTCAGACAGCCGCGCCTGATATCATTTGGGCAATCCGTGGGCCAGTTTGTTGACGGTTCCAAATCGGATCCGCAAGTTTTGGGTGGTAATTTATTGGTGCTTCCAAAAAACTGCTATACCGTGACGCTCACCCCAAAATGTTCTTTTGACGGTGTGACAGTTTATTTCGATGGGGTTCCTGCCAAAAGCCGGACGTATACGATAAAACCGAACGTTTTAACGAGTGTGAAAATAAAACTGGCTGCTGACGAGGGGAAATCCGTACAGGAATATTCACTGACTATAAAAAATACTGAAACCGTGTATGGTTTGCTTGCTGGCCTGAAAGCTTCATTTGGTAAACTCAGTCCATCCTTTGATCCTCTGAAGCATGACTATACTTTGACGCTCGACGAAAACATTTCAGCTACCAGGATCACGCCTATCATGGACTATCTTACGACGAAGATTACCATCGATGGAAGCCGGGCTACGAGCAAGGCGTATTCATTGTCGCCCGGAACGCATCGGCATGTAACGATCTGTGTATACTACACATCCAGGAAATATGGAACATATCACTTAACGATCGTCCGTTCACCCAAAACAAATTCCAGCTTGTCATCGCTCAGCGTCCGATATGGGGTCTTAACCCCCAAATTCGGGCAGAATACCCCAGCATATTCTGTGTTAGTCCCTGCCAACAGGAGTTACGTCACAGTACAGGCAACGAAGGCCGACAAATATGCGACCACTATCATAGACGGATCAAAAACCTCCCGTAAAAACATCAAGGTTGCATACGGGCAAAAAAAGGTGATTACCGTCACCTGCAGGGCGCAAGCCGGGGGCAGTTACAGTAAAAACTGGACCCTCACATTGATCAGGCCGCCAAAAATCAATACATTCGAGGTGAGTCCCAAGATTTTAGGTAAACCGACTGTCCAGACAGGCGTTAAGCCGGTTACGTTCCTCTATTCTCTTTATGGGGCAGGAGGCAATACAAAGCTGGAGATCCTGACTTCTTCCGGCTGGGTTACTTTGAAGGAAGAATACGTTTCAACGCATACCAGGAAGTTTGTTTGGGATGGTACTGTGGGTGGCAGTCCTTTGCCAGCCGGTATCTATACGGTGAGATTAAGCGCATCAAGCAACGGCTATGATTCAGCAGTTAAAACGATTGCAGTAAGAATCAAATGATCGGCTTGCTGTAGCTATGAAGTTTCTGGCATCGGTTGGAAAGTGCACGTGAAAGGTGCACTTTCTTATTGCATATATTTTCACATCTCCCCCTTGTTATCCCTGTTCAAATATGCCCGTATATGCTATAATTTTTTAAAATATCGCGCAGTTGTTCCTTGGGGGTATTTTTTCTTTTGTACGATTTCCATGTCCATACCTGTTTTTCCTACGATGGCAGCGTGCCCCTTTCCGCCTGGGTCTCCGAGGCGCAGGAAAAGGGGCTGCAGGGGATATGTTTCACTGACCATATGGAGATGTTCCACAATATGCCCGAGTGGGCCACGCCTCTGGACATCCCCGCATACCGCGCCGCTTTCGAAGCGGAAAAAGCACGCAGCCCCATCCCCCTCTTTTTCGGTATGGAGCTGGGTATGCAGGCCGGTTTTGCCAAAGGCGCCGCGGCCAAAGCGGCGGAAGGCGCGTTCGATTTTGTCATAGCCTCCCTGCACCTTTTTAATGGCAGGGACCCCTATTATGAAGACCTTTCCCTGGAGATGGACCGCGAGAGCATTATTGATCTGATGATATCCGAGACGATGGCTGCGTTGGAGGATCTGGAATGTTTTTCCGTCCTCGGCCATCTGGACTATATATTCAAACACCATCCCGCAAAGCCCCGCGCGCTGGATTATGCCGAGGCCCCGGAAAAGCTGGATGCCCTCCTCCTTTCCCTAATCCAAAAG
The DNA here is from genome assembly GCA_023454175.1 of Bacillota bacterium. Classification (GTDB taxonomy): domain Bacteria; phylum Bacillota; class Clostridia; order Christensenellales; family JAEXRW01; genus JAEXRW01. The sequence continues at coordinate 42,580 of JAEXRW010000040.1, forward strand.
GGCAAGGGCATCGAGGTCAATACCTCGGGCTACGGGCATACCGGCAGTTCCATGCCGGGCCGGAGCATTGTGAAGCGGTACCGGGAGCTGGGCGGTGAAATTGTTACGCTGGGGTCCGATTCGCACCGGGCCGGGGAGCTGGGAAGGGATTTTCGGGAAACCATGGACATGCTGGCTGCTTCGGGATTCAGGTATTATACGTATTTTCAGCATATGGAGCCGTATTTTCTGCCCATTAAATAAAACCGGGAGTGCATGTTGCCATGAAGGTGAGATTCAGCGCCCTCGTCAAGCCCTCGATGAAAAGCTTTGCCCAGTTGGAGCTGCCCCCCTCCGCGGTGAACGGATTGAAGCTGGAAGGAAACCGCCTTCGCGTCCACGGGACCATAGACGGCTGCAGTTTTTCCGAGGAGATCCATCCCGAGGACAATGGCATGTACGTCATATACCTCACCAGCGTGATCTGCCGCACCATCCGCACCGAGATGGGCAGGACGGTGGATCTCGTGCTGGAAGCGGCGGAGGATGACCGCGCTATCAATCTCCCCGCGGATTTCAGGCGGGCCCTGGAGATCAATGACGATTCAAGGCGTATGTTCGAGATGTATTCCTATTCCAATAAAAAGGATATCCTTGAGTGGATAGGGGATGCGCTGACGGAAAATGTCCGTTCCAGCAGGGTAGAGCGCGCCATGGTAAAGCTGGGTCAGGAGTATCTGGAGTACCTGGACAGCCTCCCCAAGCCCGACGATGATAAATAATAGGAAGCGCCCGCAAGGGCGTTTTTTTTGCTCGCGGGGCTTCCCCTATGGCCCTGCCTTCTAAAACCCGCCTGCCAGGACCTTCTCGTTGCGGATTCGGATATCTTCGGGGACATACTGCTCATAGGCGGCTGTGAAATTATCCTCGTCCTCAGGCCCTTCATCCGGGACTTGCAGCACGGTGAACCACCGGTTCAGCAGGCAGAAATGGCCGATCAGCCATGTCAGTTCCACGATCTGGGAATCGATATGGCGGTCCATCTCTTCATCCGAAAGCTTTTTCACGCGCGGGTTCCCCCTGTTGTGCAGCCTCAGCACATGCCGCAGGTTCTGGAATTCTTCGTCCGTGACCAGGTGGGCGTCCGTCGTCACTTTTACAGTATAATTCAGGATGGCCCGCTCCCGTTCGGTGTATACCTCGGGATGCAGGTGGTGCTCATGCAGGTGCAGCAGTTTCATATGCCCCTCCTCCCGGCGGCCCGCATCGGTGAAAAGCTTTGCGCCGATGAAGGAGTGGTGCGTCACGGAATACCGCGATCGGTTTTGCAGGGAAGTTCTGGATATCACCAGTTCCTTGATGAACCGGTCGTTGAACCCGGCCTCCTGGACATCTCCGCGAAATGTTTCGGCGTCGAAGATGAAGGTGTTGCAGTATTCCACCTCGGTTTGGAGGAGGCGCGGTGTGTGGGCCATTACCTTGGTCAGGTTGTTCCTGAAATGTCCCCATGTCAGATCGCCCGCAGCCATGCCCGCTTCCGTATAGGGATCGATCTCATCGTGCTGCAGCGGGCGGATGCGGGTCCACGGTCCCTGGGATATATCGGTCTTTTTCATGGTAGTACCTCCTGTCAGAAATCTTGTTCTTGCTTATCCAAATATATGTGTCTTAGTGGCCCCGGACTCCTCAATACCCCCGAAACAAAAGTTTCTGCTTTTCCTTGGAATGTCCGGGGGTAAAGAATTCCTTTGTCCAGGAATCATCCGGGGCCAGGTACGTCGAGGGGCGGGTGCCTTTTGCGTATGTCACTTCCGCGTCTCTTGTGATGCCGCGGAAACGGTAGTGATCGAAGAGCCGCATGAATTCGCCCAGGTAGATATCCATCACGCGCTTGTCTCCCCGGATGATGATCATGTTCTCATCGTTGTTTTTGGTGGAGTTCTCACTGAAATTCGCGGAGCCGGTGATGGCCATCGGGTCATCGCCCAGGGGATCGATGAGCAGGTACTTGGTATGGATATACTGGACGTGCTTGTTGAGTCCGGTAAGCCTCTCATCCTTCCATTTGCCTCTGTACCAGCTTTCCAGCATGTTGCTCTTCAGGATCCCGCCTACGGAGATCATGTTGTCCTGATCCCGTTTGATGATGTCCAGGCTTTCCCCGGCTTTATCCAGCAATACATACCGGAGGTATGGTTTGTCTTCCTCCAATACAGATCGGAATTGGCTGCATATCCCGAATGCCGCAGTCAGAAAAACGCTGGATTTCGCTTCATCCATTTTCCTCGCATACCATTCCAGCGCCTCCAGGGAGGATCTGGGGCTGAAGACCGGATGGATGTATTTCATAGGGGCGTCATCGGCCGGCAGGGGGCTCGCCTTTTCGTTATAGGGGCGGATCGTTTTCGCACTCGGGTCGCCGCTGAGCATTCTCCAGTATCCGTAATATGTGCCGGCTGTTTCTTCGTTGCGTATGATATGGCCCACATTGGAATGGCCGTATATCCCGCCTTCGGTTATATTGGTGGATCCCGTCCATACCTGCAGGGGCTTCCCCTCATGCACCAAAATGACGAATTTGTTGTGTGAGATGGCTGAAGGATCGGCATTGCGCGGGATGGCGTTTGGGTAGATGTCGGCTGTTTTCATCGCCGTGCTGGTTTCCGCGCCGGGCCCTTTTGCCTTGTTGTCGAAGATGATGCGCACATCGGCGCCGCGGTCCGAGGCCTTTTTGAATTCTTCCAGTACAGGCAGGAAATCGAATTCGTATACGGAAGCGTATAACCCCCATCCCTTGCCCTCCGCCTGGTTGATAAATGCCACCAGCGCTTCCTGCAGGCCGCGGGACAGCCATTCAAACGCGGGAGGACCCACTTCGTCGGGCGCGAAATTCCCGAACCTGCGGATATATGCCTGCGATCCCGCAACGCCGCGGTTGAAATACACGGCATGCTCCCCCTGTTCATTGTCTTCGGTAGATATGGCGATGCTGATCCCCTTGTCATAGGTCAGTTTGCCCGGCGTTCCGCGCACAGGTGTGATATCATACGTATACGCGTGATCCGGTTTTGCTGTATAGTCTCCCCAGTTGAAATCCTGTATGGGGTTCCCCCACGTGCTGACCAGAGCGCCCGGAAGATGGGAGGAAGCGTTTATCTTGAAGGTGAGGAATCCTTTCAGCCAGTAACTCTCATCTTCGGTATGGTCCGTGCGCTTGACCGCGAAGCCCAGCAGCCCTTTTTCCTTTCCGTTTCTGGCGTCCATATTCAGCAGCACGGTATTGAGACCGGCGATGGCGTGCACGGAGATGTCGCCGCTGTCGTTTAACCGTCTCATGTCACACGCATCTCGTCTTCTGCCGACCTGCGGTCCGGGGCGTCAAATATCAGCCACTCGGGGTTCTCCACATACTTGTTTCGTTCCAGGTCATACCGTTTGGGGAGCGCTTCGTTCAGCTTTTCCAGGTAGGGCAGGAGCGGCCGGCGGGGCGGAAACCGGTCTTCGCGCTCGTCCAGCGGCCCGTAGGCCCAGTTGTATTTACGCATATAGGGTTTGAAGCCAAACCCGTCAAAGAAGTAATGCGCGTCGATCATGGCCATGTACCACATGCTGGGGATCCCCTGGGGGTTTGTATGCAGCGGCAGTTCGTTCGCCAGCTTTTCCAGCAGGTCCCCGCCCTTGTTGTCCCGTTTCATCTCCAGATGCTCCTGAAGTTCTTCCAGTGCAGGGTAGGATATGGACGGGCTCACAAAGAGGACGGGTTTATTTTCCAGCCGGGCCATGACGATCTCGTGCACTGTCCCGACACTGTAGATGTTGGTGGGGCAATAGGAGATCAGGAAATCGGAGGAGTTCACCATCCGCAGGTCGATGTGCAGCGTCGGCCAGAATTCGGCGCAGAGTTCCGCACGCACGCGGTCGCCGCGCGGGGAGTCCTCATACGTCCATTCATACCGCTTGTCGGCCGAGAATTCATCTTCCTTGCCATAATGGGGCATGCCCGCCACTTCCGGTTTGTTCCAGGGGTCGTATACGGTCGTTTGGAATCCCATGAGAAATTGCGATAGCCTGCTGCGCCATCCCGTGCGCTTTTCCGTTTCCCGGGAGGAAACGAAATCCATCGGTCCGGACAGATATACGCGCGCTTCGGACAGGATCTTCTTCTTTTGTTCCGCGAGCCCGGATTGGGCAGCCGGCGTGTTTTGCATGTTGCCTGCGCCAGATTGTGATCCGCCAGGATATTCTTCCAGTGTAGCCATTGTTTTTACCTCTCCAAACGTACATTGAACGGCGCCGGCCGGCCTATTTCATGGAAGCCCAGGCTTCGGCGACCTGATCCCTTACTTTTTTGAAACTCATTTTGATGAGGGCATGGTATGCGCAGAATTCAGTGTAAAAAACGCCCCATGCCTCTCTGTATTCCTCCAACGCCGCGGCCGTATCATCGCCGGGGGTGGGGCCGAGCCTTTTTTGTTCTTCAAAGTATTTTTCCTGGAGCATGTTCAGCCTTTCGCGTTTTTCCAGCAGCACCCCGCGTAATTCTTCATCCCCCATCCCTTTGGACGCCAGGAACTTCAGCCAGCCGTTCAGTTTGGCATGGGATTCCATGGTGCGGTTTATGATGCACAGGTATGGCATGATGGACGCACGGCGCTGGGACTGCAGGTCTCCCTGCAGCGATGAACCGTCGGCCTTTCGCAGCACCCGTTCGGTTTCAGCCGTCCATATCGCGGTCGCCGGGTTCATCCCGTCCTGGGCCGCCTCGGCGGTTGTTTCGCTCATGATGCGGAAGATCTGGTCGGCCTCGATGGAGCCCGCCTGGCCCATGAGTATCCCCGCTTCCCTCGCCATCTTTTCGCATTCCATGAATTTTTTGCTGCCTATCAGGGGGATGGCGCCAATGGCTTCGCGCACATGCGGCACCATGTCCTGGTCTGCCGACCCCAGCAGCACCCACTTGTGCTTGTGGCGGGTGTCCGTCAGCAGGGATGGCGTCCCCAGGATTTTCGCTTCCTCGATCATGAATTTGATTTTGTCAAATGGGTCGAGGATGGGGCGGGGGGTCTTTTTCCGGTTCCGGTTGTCTACGAATGCGCTGAAAGGTTCGATGATGCCGATGGGCATCAGGAGCATGCGCTCCGGGATATGGGGATTTTTGATGATCTCCCGCCACACGCGCCTCGCCGTCAGCGCATCCAGGCAAAGCCACATCCCCATCTTCAGGATGTCTACAGAAAGCGTGGAGTAAACGGATTGGATCCGCTGTGCCGCTGTCGCCGCAGTATAAACGGGGTCCACAGGGCGTCCATCGCATACGATGACGCCTGCCTTATCCGAATAATCGGCCAGGTATGTCAGCTCCGAAGCGGTGAAGTATTCCAGCAGGTTCGGCAGCCACGCATCCTCGTTCTGGTCGCATACCGCTACATATTTGAGTCCCGCTTCCCTGGCTGCGTCGATGACCCGGCAGGTTTTTTCCACGCGCGGCGTCATATGGAAAGTGGTCTCTGTAGCCAGTGAATCTTCTTTTGCAACATCCAGCAAAAGGAACAGTGCCGTCACTGCTTTTTCCGGTTTGTCGATCCCCTGCATCACGGCCCGTGCAAAGGGGACCATTTCTTTGATATCGCTGATGTCGATGGCACCGCCGATATCCGGCAGGAACTCCCGCTCATCAGCCGGTACCCGCTGCACATACTCCCTGTACCTGTTCAGCTGCTCCCGCAGTTCCTTCTGCGCATATTCCACCCTGTCGCCCATCACACTTGGTTTGGGACGGAATAGGTGGCCGCGTTCCGGCGCGATATCCTGGATCCCCGGGTGCGAAAAGCCGCTGTAGGGGATGGATTGTATGTCTTCGGAGATGTTGCTGCTGGTAGGGATGGATGCCGCAAAAAGCCGCGTGGCCAGTGCCAGGGTTGGGGCGATCGGGGCTACCGCCTGCCCGGGTACGATCAGCTCGCCGTCGAGCCCATAAGTGAGGTCCATTTCCCCCAGGGATTGGGCCTCAGGGGAGAGGGCGATCCCCATGGTATAAAAATAGCCAGCGTCGCCATCGCTGGCGGAGACGAAATGCATCATCCCGGCGGGGTTTTCATGCAGCTTGTTCACCCGGGCCCGCCCCTTTGGCGGCAGGGGGAATCGGCCGTGCTTCGCCATGGCTTCCCAGCCCAATCGCAGGGCTATCTTCGCCCTGTCCGTAAAAAGGAAGCGGATTTCGCTGAAAGGCCCCACATTCAGGAGGTCCCTCTGGGCGCGGTCAATGATCTTCACCGCCACCAGCGCGATTTTTTCGAGATGATGGCTGACATCCATCTCCCCGAACTGGACCGATTCATCGGCAGGACGGCAGGAATTCAGGAGTTTTTGTTCCAGGTCCGCGGGACAGGCCAGCTTGTATAGCGTCCTTGCTTCTTCCAGCACCGCAAGCACATCCTCTTTGGAGAGTCCGCCGCCTGCAAGTCCGGCAAAAATGATATCCAGTTCGGAGATTTTCACGCCGGCATGGATGGTCACGATGTTGAGGTCCAGCCGCCCAAGGTCGCCGGGCGGCTCCGGCCGGAACACCAGCCCGGCATCGGGAGCTTCTTTGCTCCCTTTCATGGCCAGTGAAATGATATTCGGATGATATCTGGCTTTGCGCCTTCCCGTATATGTTGTTTCCATTGTGCCCTCTTTTCTGTTCGCCTATGCCGCGCGGTGGTCTCCTTGCTTTCGTTTATACAGGTTCGTTTGCATCGCTTTTCCCTTGAAATGGATGCGCAAATATACAGGTGTGGCATCCACAGGGCGCTCGCTGATTGTATCGTTGCGACGGCACATACGGTCAGGTCCGCGTTTTATTACCACCTTTCTACATGTATATGCAATTTATTGCTGTATGTGACATTATACAAACGGGTATATAGATAGAACTCTTTGTAATATCTAATAGGGATCGACCCTCGGTTCTTTCCTTTTGGCGCGGAAAGGGTGTGGGCTGATTCAGGCAATGTAGCCCGTTTGCCCCGCATTTGCTCTGAGTAATGCGGTCATTGGGAAGCAGTCGCAAGCCGGTGGTTGCGTTTGTAGCCCGTAAACTGCTTCATCTAAATATAGATCCATGCCGAGCAGCGGTTTGTGTAGTGATATGTGTTTGATAATGCACCAGTGATGCATTCTTTCTGAGTGCAATATATCTTTAGGCGGTCCAGAATGGCCAGCGCGCGAGCTGCGCGTATGCAAGGCATAGTGAGTATTGGGAAGGAAATTGACAACACTCGAATGTTATCAAATTCAATCATGCCGAGAAGCGACATGTGCGGTGCGAGGCATACCTTAAGGGAAAGGGGGTATCCGGGCGGCCGCGCGCGCAGCCCGGTATCTAGGGGGCAGCCAAGGCTCCCCGGAAAACAAGAAAAAGCGGCATCAGCCGCCTTTCCTGCAATAATATGCGTATCAAGCCGTTGCGCTATGACTGCAACGTATGTAAGTAGTGCAATCGTAAAAGCGGGATGGTTTCCGATCCTCCCGCTTTTATCCTTTTGTACGGCGTCCTATTCCCGCGCGATCAGTTTCTCGCATTCTTCCACGTTCCGGGACAGTTCGTCGATATACCGGCCCAGGCTGGATACCTTGTTCACCTGGTTCTGCATCAGGAAGTCCCTGTTCACGTTCATCAGCTGCCTCAGCATCGCCAGCAGGCTGTTCATCTGCTCCCGCATCTTTTCGTTGCGCGAGGACTGCGTGAGGATCCGGGAGAGCAGCTTATCCTGTTCGTCCTTCAGTTCGCCGATCTTCCGCTGCATAGTGGCTTCCCTGCGCAGCGCCTCCTCCAGCGCCTCGTGGTCGGTGGCGTCGCCTGCTTCCAGGTTTTTCTGCACGGTCTCGGAGGCCAGCGCCGCCAGCATCCCCAGCCCCTTGAAGAAGGATTGTGCGTCCATCCCTAGCGTGGTGTGGATGTCGTCCACCATCCGTCCCATCACCTCCACCAGGTCGTACCTGCGCTTCTCGTAGGTGTGGGACTCGCGGTGCCTCGCCGCCCGGCCCTCGTACGGGTCGAACCAGCTCTTGCCTTCCTCTTTCATCTTCTCCATCACGTGGTGCACCATGTCGGGGTTGGTCTTCAGGATGTTCCTGTACTTGTTCTGGTAGCGGAGCATCATCTTCTTGTCCCCGCTGCCCAGGCGCATCGTGCACGAGCGCACCGAGATGCCGTTGGCCTGTGCGCTGAGCACCTCTTCCACCAGGTCTTCGATCTCCATGTCCGAAAAGGGAACAAACGCCGCGGGTTTCTTCAGTTCGGGGTCGTTTTCCTCCCCCGCCGTCGCATAGTAAAAGTTGCGCACGCTGTTGGGCCGGCGTTTGGTCGTGCTGGCCACGCGTTCAAAGACAGTCCGGAGCGGCCTGTTGTCCTCGCGCGCCTTTTTCACTTCATCCCACAGCAATGCTTTTTCGCTTTCGCTCCAGCCTGCTTTCTTTGCCCGGAGTAAATTTTCTATCCCTTGAGCGGGCTGCATGCCAGCAGTGTCCATATACGATTCCTCCTATTTGTCGGTCTCATTTTTATACTGGATATTATTCTCATGGGCAGCCCTCAATATTCCTTGTGTATCATAAAATTCCATTATTTTTTCAATAAAAAAGCAATGGATACTTCCCACTGCTTTGGTGTGGTATATATTATGCCTTTATATGCGGCGTTTAGAACGGCGTCCAGGCCCTGTGAAACGCGCTTTTCCCGCATTTTTTGCTGTGAATCCTCCACAGGTATGATGTGTCACGTCGGCCTACCAATGCGGTGAAGCCTCGCCCGTGTGTTATGAAATGGCAGGGTTTTTACAGGGAGGATATGCTGTAATAGCCATTTGCCCGGTCACTTGTGGATAGACTGCATTGCAAACCTTCACCCAGCATCTGCTTCATTGCCAGAATACAGGATTCCACGCAACACGGACATCGCTTTTGTATAGCAAAAGGCGGCTTATTACAGCCGCCCATGAATCTATCTCTTTATGTGTCAGCAGGCTCCCCAAAACGAATCTGTGAGTCGCTTTGGGCTGGGGGTAACCCCCGCAGGTCTATAGCCCAAAGGGCATACCATGATTCTTAATTATTAATTATTAATTCTTAATTTTTTATCAGAATTGAGCGTTTCCCACGGTACGCGGGAACGGGACGCAGTCCCGTATGTTCTGCATCCCCGTGATATACATCAGCGCCCGCTCAAAGCCCAGCCCGTACCCCGCGTGCGGCGTCCCGCCGAACCTGCGCAGGTCCAGGTACCACCAATACGCGCTCTCGTCCATCCCCGTCTCACGGATGCGGCGCTGTAATACATCCAGCCGTTCCTCCCTCTGGCTCCCGCCGATGATCTCTCCCACGCCCGGGACGAGGAGGTCCATGGCCGCAACGGTTTTATCATCATTATTTAACCGCATGTAAAATGCCTTGATCTCTTTCGGGTAGTCGATCACGAAAACCGGTTTCTTCACCAGTTTCTCCGTCAGGTAGCGTTCGTGCTCCGTCTGCAGGTCCGTCCCCCAGGATACGGGGTAAGCGAACGGTTCGCCGGATTTTTGCAGTTGCTTGACCGCCTCTGTATAGGTCATGCGCTCGAAGTCTGAATTAACAATGAAGTTTAATCGCTCCAGGATCCCTTCCTGTACAAACTTGTTGAAGAATTCCATCTCCTGCGGCGCCTTGTCCAGCACGTACCGGATGGTGTATTTCATCATGTCCTCGGCCAGCTGCATGTCGTCGGTGATGTCCGCAAACGCGATCTCGGGCTCGATCATCCAGAATTCCGCCGCGTGCCTAGTGGTGTTCGAGTTTTCCGCGCGGAACGTGGGCCCAAAGGTATATACCTTGCCGAAGGCCAGCGCGTACGTTTCCGCGTTCAGCTGCCCGCTCACTGTCAGGCTCGCCTTCTTCCCGAAGAAGTCGGCCTCATAATCGATCTCCCCGCCCTCTTTTCTGGGCGGGTTGCCCACATCCAGCGTGGTCACCTGAAACATCTCCCCCGCGCCCTCGCAGTCGCTGCAGGTGATGATCGGGGAATGTACGTAGACGAATCCGCGCTTCTGGAAAAATTCATGGATGGCCGCCGCCAGCAGCGAGCGCACGCGGAATACGGCGGAAAATGTATTGGTCCGCGGCCTCAGGTGTGCGATCTCGCGCAGGTATTCGAAGGAATGCCGCTTCTTCTGCAGCGGGTACTCCTCAGGGCTCGATCCGATGAGTTCCACCGCCGATGCCTTGACTTCGTAGGGCTGCTTGGCTTCGGGCGTCAGTATGAATGTGCCCGTGACCTTTACGGCGCTTCCCGTGCCACTGCGTCTGCCTTCTTCGAAATTCTTCGTTCCTTCGTCCATCACGATCTGCATCCCCGTGAAGCTCGTCCCGTCGTTGATCTCCAGGAAGGCCAGGCTCTTTGCATCCCGCAGCGTGCGCACCCACCCGCAGAGCGTTACTTCCTGTCCGCCGTACTTTTCCGGTTCCCTGTGCAGTTCCCTGATCTCATGCGTATACAGCATTCCTTACACCTCGTCTATCGATTATGTTTATTTTTGCGTAGTCAAAGGTTATTATCCCGGGTAAGAGCAGCAAACCTCATTAATCTCCGCAGGGCATTCCAAAACAGCCAACTGTCAACTCTACTTGAAATACTTTGGAATTATCCGATTATCCTTATATAACATGATACAGGATATTGGTATTTGCCCTGTTCCGACGCTTCTCATCCTAAAGCCTCCCTTAAACGGATGTATAGCATCCGTATGTAATGGGAGGTGGCAGCCTCAAAGCGACCCAAAATGATCCGCAAATGGGCCGTGTTCCTATGGCGTCGCATACTGCCGGAGGGATTCCAAGCATAAGTGTAGATGAGTCCAACAATATTAACAGTCTTCTGCTGGTGCCGTGTCAGGCATGCATGTATCAACTGCTACCCCCGCAGGCCATTAAACCATGCCCGCAAGGGCATTCCGCAATTATACATTGTACATTATACATTATACATTTTTATTTACCCCAAGACAGTATGCTGCACTTGCCATGTCCACCGGGCAAACCCATTCTATCATAAATCAATACGAATATACATGTGTGTATATTGAATATATATAGGGGAGGATCATATTGGCATCGGAGGATGTGCCCATGGCCGAGACGCCCCCCCTCATTGTGATGTTCGTGAAGGAAGGCAGCTTCCTTGCCTATATCGATGGCTCCCCTTTGGGGGAAGTCACCGCCGGCGCCGACCCCCTGTGCATCCCCTTCGCACCCGAAGGCACGCACTACATCCTCATGATCCCCCTGCACAGCGACGAATACACCCCCTGGCTCCCCTCCGCCTACAAGCTGAATTTTTCCCGGGGCGAGCTCGTTCTCCCTGTTTCGGGGCAGATGGAGGTCATCCACTGGCCCGGCCATATTTTCTCCGTGGAGATCTCCCCTTCCCGCGCACAGGCAGGCGCCTCTTCCGGCCATATCGTGCGGCAGCTGGAGTGGCGTCCGCGCGCGCAGCAAAGCCTGCTGGCCACCCTGTATTATGATGGCAGCCTCCACCTGGCCCTGGAGGATACCGCGCACGGCGAGACGGTCTGGCAGAGCGACTTCCGTTCCATGCACTCCGGCACGCTGGAGACCGTACAGATAGTCTCCCCGGAGTCCCGCGAGCTGGTCGTACAGGCCCAGGGAAAAGGCAGCGGCAGGAGCCTGGTGCTTTCATGGGATTCATCCGTCGTAGCCTTGCTGGATGAGGAGAGCGACAGCCTCACCTTTTCGGGCGGGCAGGGCGGCGCGCAGGCCGTCTGCGTGAAAAAGCTGGGGGATCTTGCCGGCCACACCTGCACCAAAACGTTTGTCATGGAGGAGGGTGCGTTTACGCTCAGGTCCGCCGAATACGTCGCCCCGCAGCCGCCTGTGAAGGCGGATTCCCCGCTGAAGGTCGCCACGGCTTTCCTCGATGCGGTCGTGCTGGGTCTGAAGGACGAGGCCATGTCCTTTTTGACCTCCTCCCTGAAAAGCGGTCTGTCCATGGACGACCTGAAGGCATATTTTGACGGTTACGCCCGCCACGCGCGCCCGCCCTTCATCCAGGCGTGCGAGGGCTGCTCCATGGCCTGCCTGGGCCTGCTTTACCAGAAGGCCCCCCGTTTCTGCAAGGCGCGCATCTTCAAATTCGAGATGCAGAAGACCGATGCTCCCCATACCGCCTTCCTCATTTCAAATATCGATGAATCCTGAACAAAGAGTCTGACCGACCGTACGGTTGATAAACCATGTATTGTGTTGCCCGTATATGGTATAATCATCTTGATATTTACATCTTTCACGCAAAAGAAGAAAGGGGATTGTCACCATGCGAAGCATCCACAATAGGTCAGCCTCCATATCTGCCCGTACCGTTTTCATGCGCTTAGCCGTGCTTCTGGCTGTCATTGCCATGCTTGCTGCGCTATTCCCCGGTTGTTCAGCGGTATCGCTTTCCGGGGCCTGGCACAATGAAGACCTGCAGCAGGTGCTGCGGTTCCATGATGACGGCACCGTGGTCATCCGTACCGCAGAAGGGGACTTCGAAGCCAAATACATCTTTGACGGCAAGACCGGCCAGGGCATGGTCTCGCTGGACGACCAGGCCCTCACCCTTCAGCTGGCCGGGGATGATCTCGTCCTGTCTGATAAAGGCGTCGAAAGTACGTTTGTCCGCGGCGAGATGGATATCCAGGTCGCCGCCGCCTCGCCTTCGCAGGAGCAGTCTCAGGCACCGTCGCCCACACCGGAGCCCTCCGCCACCGTATCGGCCGAAGCGTCCCCCTCGCCATCGAATGCGCCGCCTACGCCCAAACCGTCTGCCAGCATATCCGTATCCAAGCCATCCATAAAGCCCATTGCATCCAAACTGCCCAAGATCAGCGGCCTGATATCAGGGGATATCATCAATAAGCTTGTGGGCTCCATCGTTGGCAGCTGGGTATGGCAGGATGACAGTGACGTGGTGCTCACGTTGAAGTCCGATAAGTCCTTCGTTTTGAAAATGGCTGGTCAGCCTACACAGGCAACCGGCACCTATAAATACAATGCAACCACCAAAACCGGCCAGTTGGACAGCGACCCGCCCGCCTCGGATATGTCATTTACCGTAGATGGAGACACCATGACGTGGCATGACGGAAAAGTATTTAAGCGCAAATAAGCTCACAGACGGGGCAAAAAGGCATGCATCCCGGGATGCATGCCTTTTTTGTTGCACATTTGCCGGATTTTCTTTTTGTTTTCGGTATCCGTCCTTCCGCTTTTGCCATACTAAGTGCATGGAGGTGCACTGCTGAAGATAGAACAATAAACAAATAACGAATGATTTTCGGCACACGGATGAAGATACTGCTGCTGTATCCCGAAATACCCGATACGTTCTGGAGTTTCAATTATGCCCTGAAATTCATTTTGCGTAAAGCCAACTTCCCCCCGTTGGGCTTGCTGACGGTCGCTTCTCTGCTGCCCGAAGGCTGGGATATCCGTCTGCTGGATATGAATGCCGGCAGACTCCAAAATAGTGATCTTTTATGGGCGGATTATGTGTTTATCAGCGCCATGTCCATCCAAAGCAAATCCGTGGAGGATGTTTTGGAAAGATGCCGGCGCCTCGGGGCAAAGACCGTGGGCGGAGGTCCCCTTTTCACAGCATGGTACGATAAATATGAGCAGGTGGACCACCTCGTATTGAACGAGGCCGAGCTCACGCTGCCCTTTTTTCTCAAAGACCTGCAGGATGGCAAGGCACGCCATTTGTACCGCACGGATGGGTTCGCGGATATCCGAGCCACACCCATCCCCCGCTGGGACCTCATCAGCAAGCGCAAGTACGCCTCCATGAATATCCAGTACTCCCGCGGCTGCCCGTTCAATTGCGAGTTTTGTGATATCGTTTCCCTGTATGGGCATGAGCCCCGGCTGAAGGCAAAAGACCAGATCATTGCGGAGCTGGAGTCGCTGTACCGGTGGGGCTGGAGGGGGAACGTCTTCTTTGTCGATGATAATTTCATCGGGAACAGGGCTGTATTGAAGCAAGAGATTTTGCCCGCCATCGTGGAGTGGATGAAGGCGCGCGGCTATCCCTTTTCCTTTTTCACCGAAGCCTCCGTGAATCTGTCCGATGATGACGAGCTCATCCGCCTCATGGTGGAAGCCGGGTTTAATATGGTCTTCATCGGCATCGAGACGCCCAACGAGGAGAGCCTCGCCGAGTGCGGCAAGCACCAGAACAGGAACCGGGATCTGGTATCCTGCGTGAAAAAGCTCCACCGGTCCGGACTGCAGGTGCAGGGCGGCTTCATCGTGGGGTTTGATAGCGATCCCGAGTCCATCTTCAAAACGGTGGTGGATTTCATTCAGGAAAGCGGCATCGTCACCGCCATGGTGGGCCTGCTCACGGCGCTGCGTGGGACGCGCCTGTACAAAAGGCTGCAGGGCGAAGGCCGTATTTTGAAAAGGGACTCGGGGGACAATACCGGCTTTTCCCTGAACTTCATCCCCCGCATGGATGCCGGTACCCTGGTGGCAGGATACCAGGGCATTATAAAGGATATTTACTCGCCCAAGAACTACTATGCCAGGGTCAGGCAGTTCCTTCAGGACTTTCATTTGAAGGCCAGGCGCACGGTCCGCCTGCCAGGCTGGCGGGATATCTATGCGCTATTTAAGTCGATCTTTCATCTCGGGTTTGTGGATAGGGATTATAAGGAGTATTGGAAGTTCATGTTCTGGGCCCTTTCCCGCCGTCCCCTGCTTTTCCCCATGGCCGTCTCGTTTGCCATATACGGCTATCACTTCCGCAAGGTATACGAGTCCAACGTGGCGTTTGAATCTTCTGAAGCATCCGGGGAATCTGATATGGCAAAGGATGGGAAGGCGGATCTGGCCTCAGGCATGGTATTGACGAAAGAGCCGCCCATGGGGCAGTAAACTGCCTGCAAGCCTGGACCTCGCGTCTGCTATTGTATCAGTTCGGCTGTTTGCCGGATCTTGGCGAGGCCGTTGTCGATCGTGATCTGGTTGATGGAAAATGTCCCGTCCGGATAGGTGATATTGATGTATGCATTGTCCTGTGTCGTACCCAGCCAGATATAGCCTTCATCCCCTGCCAGGCTGTACAGGCTGGTCACGTCCGCCGCCCTGTATGTCTTTCCCGTATCCGTGTCCAGGGCGGTAAGGATCATACTGGCGCCGTCCTTTGCCACGTACAGGATATATTGCCCGTACCGGGAAAAGGTGAAATCCCGGTCGATGTTTCTGCAGATCACCCGCTGCTTCCCCGAAGCCAGGTCCTGGGACACGAAGCTTTCTTCGTTATAATAATAGATCCTTCCGCTGATGGTTTCGTATGCGTCCCATTCGGCGATATAGCTGGTGATCTGTCTCGACCTTTTGGTTTTTTCGTTGTATTCGTATATGTAGTCACCCTCCGCGCCGTAGGGTTCGGTATGGTAGATCTTCCCGCCGATTGTTTGGATGCTGGATGCCTCCTGCAGGATCTTCTTCAGATGATTCCCGTCCAGGTCCATGGAGTACAGGCTGCTCCTGTCTGCGCGGTCCGGCTTGCGTGTGTCCAGGCACAGGTACATCGTCTTGCCGTCGGTGAATAGTTCGTAGATATTGTATGGCAGGGTTGCCGTTTTCACATTCTGCCCCGTGGCGGTGTTGTATGTCCACACTTCGTTGAATACGTTCTTATCGCTGTTGCTGTAAGGGACCCAGTAGATCATACCTTTGTCCCATGTGTAGGTGGCGCACTCGTCCAGTATCTTGTCCACGGCGTGGGTCTTTTTGTGTATAGCGTAGACGGCGTTGGTCGAGCCGTTGTTGCTCATCGTATAAAAGTAGATGCTGTTTTTATCTTCATACATATCCCTGTCCGAGGGCAGGCGCGAGATTACTTTGGCGTCGGGGATATCCTTGTCCAGCAGCATCGCGCGCGGTGGCGTCTTGGATGGTCCTGCGATGGCCACGGTGTCATCAGGGATGCTCGTTACCGAAGCTGTACCGGGGTCAGGCGTGCTGGCGCATGCGCTCAGGCACAGGGCGCTGAATATGATGATTGCGGTTGACAGTATTCTTTTCAAGGATGCCATCTCCTCCGGCTGTCGTTGCATGTTCCATATATTATATCGTATTTTAAGTTTATATTGTTAACTTACGGCATTTTCATGCGCGTCTGTTGATACATCCTTTACATTCCTTTCGATTAATGCCGCCCGTTTGGTGATAATATATATTATATAAAAGTCTATCTTGTCTAAGGAGGTTTTCGGGGTATGTTCATGCCCTTTGCATACTGGTACGATCCCACGTGGCTCATTCTGATCCCCGCCGTCATCCTGGCTATCTACGCGCAGGTACGCGTGTCTTCCACGTTCAATCGTTACAGCCAAATCATGTCCGAGCGCGGATTCACAGCTGCAGAGGTGGCATCCCACATGCTGCGCCACCACGGCCTGGGGGATGTGCCGGTGGAAATGGCCCAGGGAAGGTTGACCGACCATTACGACCCGAAAAAGCGTGTGCTGCGCCTTTCGCAGAGCACATTCTCCAGCAGCTCCGTCGCCGCGCTGGGCGTGGCTGCCCATGAGGTGGGCCATGCCATCCAGCATCAGCAGGGTTATACGCCCATGAAGGTGCGCACCGCCCTCGTGCCGCTGGCCAATATCGGTACCTATGCCGCCTTCCCGCTGCTCATCCTGGGATTGATTTTGCAGTTGGTCGGCCTCGTTTATGTCGGTATCGGCGTCTTTGCGCTCGCCGTTTTGTTTCAATTGGTGACGCTGCCCGTGGAGTATGATGCCAGCCGCCGTGCCCGTACGCTGCTGCAGGATGGCGGGTATCTCACGGTGCAGGAAACAGCCGACGCGCGGAAGGTGCTCAGCGCCGCCGCGCTCACCTACCTCGCCGCCACCCTCATGAGCCTGCTCCAGCTCCTCCGTTTCATCCTTCTTGCCGGGGCCATGGGCCGCCGCCGCGATTGATTGCATTGCCTGGTGATGTATAATAAATGCATCAATTTGTTTGAGGTGGGTCGCGCTCAATGATAAAAGCCGTTGTTTTCGATATGGATGGCCTCATGTTTGATACCGAGCGTCTCGTGAGGATTGCCTGGGATCATGCGGGCCGTCAGATGGGTTATGATATACCGTCCGACCTCTTTTCGCTGACCGCCGGGATGGACATCCCCAATACCCGGCGTATTTTTGTCCAGCGTCTGGGAGGGGATTTTGATTTCTTTGCCTGCCGGAAGCTGCGCGTGGATTACATGATGCAGTACATTCTCGATCACGGCCTGCCCGTGAAACGCGGTTTGTATGAATTGCTGGATTTTCTCAAAGGGAATGGGTACGATATGGCCATCGCCTCCTCCACCGAAGCCGACAAGGTGGAATTCAATCTCGCCAAGGCGGGCGTTTCTCATTATTTTTCGCATTTGGTCTGCGGGGGCATGGTGCCACGCGGCAAGCCCGCGCCCGATATCTACCTGAAAGCCGTGGAATTGCTTGGGTTGGAGCCCGGCGAATGCATCGCGTTGGAGGACGCGCCTGCCGGCATCCTTTCCGCATATCGCGCCGGCCTCAGGCCCGTCATGGTGCCGGACCTGGTGGAGCCTGATGAAGCGACAGACCGTATTCTTTATGCAAAAGTGTCATCCCTATCCGATGTGGTCGGTTTGCTTATCCGCGAAGGCACAGCTGGATTTACCCTTCCCGTTATTTCTTGATATGGTATAATGTAGGCGTATCATGAATGGGGGTATATGTGGGTGAGGAAACCGCTGTCCTTTCTTTTTGGCATTGCCCTTGTGCTCGGTATGGTCGTTGTTTCCACCGGCTGCATGAATGAAGCGGTGGCTAAGGTCTCCCGCGTGCTGGATACCCTCTCCGCTAGTAAAGCCCGACATGTCGTCATGACCGCGGAAAACCGCCTCGGCAAGGTGGAAGGCATCACAGAGGCAGAAATCGTTATGGATTCCTTTGAGGATTTCACATTGAGTGGCGATGATGCGGTATTGAAGGCAGGCTACAATGTTGCAGGTGTACCCTCGGATCTCCAGCAGGAAACCATGCCGGACGCATTTATCAAGGATGGTTTTTATTATTACTTATATCTCGATCCTGACTCATTGCAGCAAAGGTACATAAAGCAGCCTGTGGGCGATACCGGTATGAAATCGTACAAGAAGCTGTTTTTGCCGCCAAAACTGGTTGGTCAGGCTGTGCAGGCTGGCCGGGTAAAAATAACAGTGGCAGGACGCGATGTAGATGCCGAAGTCTACAATGTAGCTCTTTCGCAGGATTACCTCGATAAACTAATTCAGCGCAATGGCCCTGGCGCGGCCGGTTCGCTTCTGTCCTTATATCCCGAGAAAGCCCGTGCTCGCACAGAAATGGAAGTACCCCCAGATGTTTATAAATTCCACGGGTATACCTGCCGCATTTATCTGGAGGATGGACGTTTTGTGCGGTATGAATTCAGTTTCAGCCTCACCCTGGATAATTCGAAATTCCTTGTCTACCCGGGAAACGTTTCGGGTTTCACGGATTACCAATACAAAGAAACGATTGATGTATTGGAAACTGGGGATTACTTGCCGATAGACTTCCCGGCCTTCACGGACGAAAACACCATGCCGCCCCCTTCTTTCGGGGATTGAACAGAATTGCAGCTCGTTTCCAACGGAATGAACGTAACTTTTCTTTCATAATTTTGTATCATTTCTGTCTATACTGATTATGGTATAATGTTCATAATCTCTTTGGGAGTGCGATCCGTTTGAGAAGATTTTTGCGTCCTGCCTTGTCGGTCATTTTGATTCTGGCAGTCCTGGTGCTTCCGGGCTGTTTCATGTTCTTCCAGCTGGACGACCCGTCCGGCTTTTCGGTTGTGGGCCCCACACCTTCCGTGGGTATCGCGGCGTCGCCGCATCCTTCCGAGGCTGGCTCAGACCAGCCTTCAACGGCATCTCCAGCGCCCACAGAGACGCCTGCCGCGCCGCCCGCTTCGTTTGATTTGCGGGCGCTGGGCGCCGCGCCCACCGTGGAGGATCAGGGGGACAGCAACGACTGCTGGGCCTATGCCGCCCTGGCCGCCCTGGAGTCCGACCTGGCCTATCAGAACGGTGTGGCCGTGGATCTCTCCGAAAACCACCTCACGTTTTCCTGCGATACCGGGCGGGGCAATACCTGGGGTTTTTATGATGTGCTCAATGACGGGGGCAACAGCGATATCGCCGCGGCCTATTTTGCGCGCCGCAGCGGCCCTGTCGATGAGTCCGCCTTCAAATACGCCTCCCCTCCCAGGGTCGATGTGACCCGCTCGGCGAAGCCTTCCTATGTCGCCCGCCAGGTCCTCTATATCCCCTCCCACGTGGATGATGACCACCCCGTGGCCAGCAGTGAGGACGTCCAAACGGTGAAGCAGGCCCTCATGCGCTACGGTGCGGTTTGTACCGATATCCGCATGGATGAGCGCTATTTTTCCGATAGATCGGATTCCTACTATTTCCCGGAGAAGCAGGCCACATCCCGGAGGCCCGCGGACCACAGTGTGGTGCTGGTGGGCTGGGATGATGCCTTCCCGGCCGAAAAATTCCTGAAAAAGCCCCCGGGGGATGGCGCCTGGATCGCACAAAATAGCTACGGTTCCAAATGGGGCGATGGCGGCTATTTCTATATCTCATACAGTGACGCCTACGTATGCTCCTTCCCCGTGGCCTTTGCAGGTATCGTGCCGGCGCAGCCATCCGGGCGCGCGTATGTCTATGATCCCCTAGGCGTGAACCAGCTGTATACCCCCAGGAATGCCGCAGTGGTCTATGGCGCCAATGTTTTCGACCGCCAGCAGGATGGCGTCATTGTGGATGGGGAAGCGCTGGATTCCGTCTCTGTGTATCTGGAAGATCCCGGTACCACCGTCACCGTATCCGTCGGCCAGGCGGGCATTGCGGCTGACCCTTCCGCGTTTGTGCTGAAAGAGGTGGGTTCAGCCACGTTTGCCGAGCCGGGGTACCGTACCCTCGTGCTGGACCGGCCCCTGCCCCTCATGCAGCGCTGGTTCTGTGTCTCCGTGCGTTTCTCGGGCAGGGACGGCGTGGAGCTCCCCATCGAATCGCGTATTGAAAACTACTCCAGGGCCGCAGCCTCCCCCGGCCAGAGCTGGTACAGTTCCAGCGGGGATAAATGGACGGATATAACGTCTGTGAAAAAGGACTCAAACCTCTGCATCAAGGCCTTCACAACTGTACCCCTGCAGTGATATAGATCAAGCCATATATTATAAGGAGCAGGTTTAACTGCTCCTTTTATTTGTTAACGCGTCGATATTCTTAAAAACAAGTTGCCTGTTCCAATGCTATTTGGTTGAAAAAGCCCGTAGGGGCCGATGCCCGTCATCGGCCCATTATTGATGATGCCTCTGTAAATTCAACGATGGTCATATTGCTAAACCGATACTTGCTCTTGCTTTTCCATTATGCTATATTTATCCAAATATATTTTGGGTGGTTGCCATGGATAAGATGGACCATGTCAGGGATCATTTCGAGGGCGAGGCGCCCGTGTATGATGGTGTGATCAGAAACCTCATCCCGTATTACCCGCAGATGGTAGAAGCCCTCGTCTCTGCCCTGCCGTTTGACCATGATGATGCGTTTAACGTGCTGGATCTTGGTTGTGGCACGGGCACGGTCTCCCGCGCCGTGCTGGATGCCTTCCCGTGCGCCCGCCTCACCTGCCTGGATATCGCGGAAAACATGCTGGGCATTGCCCGCCGAAGGCTGTCCAGTGCTCAGGATGCGCGGTTCGTCCATGCCGACTTCTATCACTACGGGTTTGACAGGCAGTACCATGCCGTTGTGTCCTCCCTGGCGCTCCATCACCTGGTGACGCCGCAGGACAAGCTGGACTTCTATGAGAAGATATATGATGCGCTCAAACCCGGCGGCATCCTGGTCAATGCCGACGTCGTACTGGCCTCTACGGATACACTTCAGCGGCAGTACATGGAGCATTGGAAATCATTCATGTTGCGCGCTTTGCCGCAGGATGAAGTGGAAAACGTCTGGATTCCAAAGCATTACGAAGAGGACAGGCCCGTATCCCTTCTCGACCATCTGGCGATGCTGAAGGAAGCGGGATTCACTGCGATGGATGTGGTCTGGAAGTATTATAATTTCTGCGTCTACATGGCCGTAAAATGATTCAAGGGATATGCATTGGGCAGATTACAGTTCGGAAAGGGCTCCCCTTATTCGGGTTTCAATTCATTGCATATTTTCCCCGGCGCCTTTGCAAAAGCCTTCATGATATATCTGAATCTCTTTTCCAGTGCTGCGATGTCATCGGGCAGGCTTAACCTGTATCGTTTGATGATGGGCTCCGCCTTTTCGGTTTCCGCCTGCTCCTCCGCCTCCTGTACCATCTCCGCCTGTTCGATAGCTTTCACTTCTTCCATCTGAGCGATGGCCTCTTCCTGTGCGGCCGCTGCTGCCGCTGCTTCCCCTTCCTTTTTCTCCAGCCGCTTCATGATGAGCCTGTTGATGAGGATGCCGATGCCCGCCACCACCGCCGTAGCCCCATAGATGATGACGAATTTCCAGATGTCCCCCTCCAGCAGGATGGAGCCTGCGTATGTGGAGGTGATCACCGATGGGATGCGCGCCAGCGTCGCGATCAGGATGAACCTTAGCGGTTTGATGGGTGTCAGCCCGGCGAAGTACGTCAGCACGTCCTTCGGTGTCCCCGGGATGAAAAACAGGATGAACGTCACCAGCTCCAGCCTTTTTGTGTTCTGGAGGAACTTCATCTTCTGGAACTTTTCCTTTTTGATGAACGTGCTCACAAAGGAGTACCCCAGCCAGCGCGTCAGGAAAAAGATGCCCGTCGTCCCGATCACCACGCCCAGCAGGCAGGTGAGCAGCCCGCCGAAGGTCCCGTAGATCACGCCCGCCAGCACCTCGATGGGTTCGCCGGGGATGATGGCCACCACGATCTGCATCACCTGGATGCCCAGCAGCGTCAGCCACCCCAGCACGCCCTGCCCCTGCAGCGAGGCCCGCAGCTTCTCGCGCTCCGCCGTATCGTTCAGGGATAGGATAAAGGGCATGAACTGGATGGCCAGCCACACCACCACCCCCAGGAAGATGGCGATGGCGGCAATCTTGATGATGATCCCCCTGTGCCGTTTGATGAATTCCCAGATTTTCTTCCCCATGTTTTACCCCGACATCATTCGTTGTTGAATAGCATTCCCCGTGCTCCTGTTTCCCGTGGAACACTTGTCACTATTCTATCAGATTCCTCCCTTTCCTGCCACTTGCATAGACGTTAGATGACAACCCACCCTCCCATGCAAATACAGCTGGAAGTTTTATGCCGTTGATAGACATGGGAGGGGCAGGGGAGGGAACAAGCCCTGCATTTATGGGACGTTCGATCAGTAACTCCGGTTCATACCTGTTTGCTGTTATATTACCAACGTGGGGTCCGGGGCCTTTCGATGAAGCGAGCAGCGTACCGTGGCACGGTCGCACCGTGTGATGCCGCTGAATCGGGCCCCGGGCGGTATGCGCAGCGTTACTTATTGTTCGTAGATAAATAGTTTGAACTGGCCTGCGCATCATCCCGATTATTGTCACAGGCAGGAATAGAATTTTTATGTCAAGCATACTTGACATCTTTAGCTAACAGCGTTATACTCTGCGTGTAAAGTGAACTTGACACGAAAGGGGCTGTTCGCCATCGACAACATTGTCCGGAGGCTGCGCGAGGATATGGGCCTCACGCAGGCCGAGCTTGCCGCGCACACCAACGTTTCGCGCCAGACCATCAATGCCATCGAGACGGGGAAATACGACCCTTCCATCTGGCTCGCGTATTCGCTGTCCAGGGTATTCGGCCGACCCATCGAGCAGATTTTTATTTTTGAAGAAGGTGTTCAGTTATGAAAGCAAATAATCTTCGCAAGCTGTATCTGGTCTATATGATCGTCATCGGAGAGCTTTTCTGCGGGGTCTTCATCGCCTGTTCCTGGTTCGTTCAGGCTGAATTGCTGCAGACACTCCTGCGGGTGGTCGGCTTTGCCGGCGCCGCGCTCATCCCCGTTATCATGTTCATTTTCTACAAGTGGCTGGCCAAAGACGGCTCGGCCACCAGTGACGAGCGTGAGCAGTTAGTCCTTCGGAAGGCGTTTTCAGTCACGGGGTTCGTGGCGCTCACCTCGCTGCCCCTCGTCGTGCTGTTTGCCTTCCTGTTTCCCTCGGCGGCATTGTATTTCCTGCTTGCCTATGGCATCGCCATTGGCGGCACGTGCAAGCTCTGTGTTTTCTACTTTTATAAAAAGTATTGAACTTTGATTGATTTTACATGAAAGAAGGGTGACCAATGTATGGCGGTCATTGAAACAGCCGGCCTTACAAAGTACTACGGCAAAAATCGGGGCATCATGGATGTCGGCATCTCTGTGGAGGAAGGCGAGATCTACGGCTTCATCGGCCCCAATGGCGCGGGCAAATCCACCATGATCAAGACCCTGCTGAATTTCATCTTCCCCACCGGCGGGAAGGCGTCCGTCTTCGGCATGGACTGCGTGGCGAAATCCCGCGAGATCAAGCGGCTCACCGGCTATGTGCCCAGCGAAGTACGCTTTTACGAGGATCTGACAGTGGAGCAGGTGCTTCGCTTCTCCGATCGTTTCTATCCGGCGGCGGACAGGGCCTACACGGACGGGCTGGTTGAACGCTTTGAGCTGGAACGCAAAAAGAAGGTCGGCCAGCTCTCCTCGGGCAACAAGAAAAAGGTCGCCATCGTGGCCGCGCTTTCCGGCCGCCCAAAGCTGCTCATCCTGGATGAGCCTACCAATGGGCTGGATCCGCTCATGCGCCAGACGCTCTTTGCTTCGCTCCGGGAGCAGCAGGGGCAGGGGTGCACCGTATTCCTCTCGAGCCATAATCTCGACGAGGTGCAGGACCTTTGCCGCCGCGTCGCCATCATCCGGGAAGGCCGCATCGTGGACGTGCGGGAGCTGGGCGAAATGGCCTCGCAGCGCGCCAAGAAGGTAACGGTTATCGGGAACGGCTTGGCCATTCACCCGGAAGATAAGGATTTCAGGCTGGTATCCTCTGAAAACGGCCGCGTCGTCTTCACGTATTCTTCGCCGGATATGAAAAGGCTGCTGGCCCTGCTTTCCGGCATGGACATCAGGGATTTCGCGGTGGAGGATATCCGCCTCTCCGACATCTTCATGTCCTACTATCAGTAAGGGGGTTGTGTTGTGAATATATTCAAATTGGATTTCAGGCGTAATTTGAAGTCGCTTGTTATATGGACCGGCGCCACTACCGTCGTTGCAGTCCTGCTCCTGTCGCTGTATCCCGCCATGCTGCAGTCGGATTTCCTGGCGCTCATGAATGCAAAGCTTGCCTCCCTGCCCAAAGAGTTGGTGGATGCGTTCCATTTCTCGGGGGAGGATATCAACCAGCTTCCCCAGTTCGCTGCATCCATGATGCTCTTTGTCTTCATGGCGGCCGGCATCTATGGCGCCATTCTCGGGCTGAATGCGCTTTCCCGGGAGGAGGGCGAAGGCACCATCGAGTTTCTCTATGCCAAGCCCGTGCGGCGTACACAGATCGTTTCCGCCAAGCTCGCCGCAGCTTGTGTGGATTACCTTATCTTCTTTGGCGTCCTCGGCCTGGCCATCATCCTCTCCTGCATCGCCGTGAAGCCGCAGGATCTGTCCCTGAACGATCTGGTCAGTCCGATGAAGCTGGTCATTCTGGGCGGCCTCCTCACAGGGTTCACGTACCTCTTCCTGGGATTCATGATCTCGGTCTTCCTGCACAGGTCGCGGCATGCGGCCTCCCTCGCCGTGGCGCTCTTTTTCGGGACCTACATCCTGGGCAACATCCCCTCGATGATGGGCGTGCTGGATTTCCTGAAGTGGGTCTCCCCCATGAACTACTTCATCCCGCGGGATGTGGTGATGCATGGCATTGACGCCCTGAATCTGGTCATCTGCTTTGCCGCCATGGCCGTCTGCACCTGCATCGCCTACATTATCTACCGCAAAAAAGACTTCGCCGTCTAAGATGTAAGAATAAGGGAGGGTAAAAAGCACCTCCCTCAGGCTATAGCCACTTTTTTGACCATACGAGGGGGGGTGCAAAAACACTCTCCCTTTTTCATTCTGCGCTGTTGCTGCAGGATCTGCCGTCCAAACAGGCTGTAAGCCCATGCCGCCCGTCCCGATTGTAAGTCCAATGGATCGGACTTACTGGGAAGGTATTTCCGTTTTGATCCCGGTTTTCCTGATATACATGTTCCGGTATTTCCGCGGCGTCATCCCCACCCTTTTCTTGAAGACCTCGATAAAATAGCTCTGGCTCGGAAAGGCAAGTATCGTAGCGATTTGAGAGGGGAGGTGGTCTGAATATTTCAGCATATTCTTTGCGGTTTCTATTTTTCTGTTTTGAATGTATTCCGTTACAGTAGCGCCTGTTTCCTTTTTAAATAACCTGGACAGATAGTTTGGATTCAGCCCGGTATGCCGTGCAAGCTGTGATATCAGGATCCGCCTGTGCAGGTTGTTGTAAATGTAGTCAATGCACTTTACGATCTGCTTGGATACAATGCGCTCCTTCTGCAGGTTTTTCATTCTTTGGGCGTAATCCATCGACATGGATGTATGCAGGATTGAGATTTGTTGCATCGACGTACACTTGTCCGCCTTCAGGATATACAGATCACTCAGGCTGTATGCCGCCTCATGCTGCATCCCGCCTTCAATGCAGGACCGCGCGATCATCGCTGCGGTGATTGCAAAATGGTATTTTATATTCTGCAGCGGATCATTGGATAGCTTCCCGAATCCTTTTTTAGTTGAAAATTCATCTTTGCACAGCTGTGATACTTTATTGACTTCGCCGTTTCTCACGCAGATATAAAAGGCAAATTCCGGATCATACGGCGCGTGGAAGGCACGGTTTTCACGAAGTGCAAATTCTCTGTAGTTCAGTTCCTTGTTTGTATTCACTGCAGGCACCTCCTGAAGTCTTACATCTGATAATATGTCATCATTTTGATATAAATGCAACCGTTCCGGTATATATGTCCATATGGAAATGATACTGTAAATTGAAAGGATGTGATCGGATATGAAGGAATTTACAGGCTACAGGAGAGGGATCAATCTTGGCGGCTGGCTTTCCCAGTGCCGTCATGATAGGGAGCATTACGATTCGTTTATAGCTGAAAGCGACATCGATCGGATTTCGGGATGGGGGCTCGATCATATACGGCTTCCTGTTGATTATGAGCTCGTCAGGAGGGCAGACGGCATCTTTGTTGAAGAAGGGTTTGCATACATCGACCGTTGCCTGGAATGGTGCGGGAAATATCGGCTGAATATGATCCTGGACCTGCACAAGACAGCCGGTTTTTCCTTTGACGAAACGGCCAATGACTTTTTCACAAATACTGCGCTTCAGGACAGGTTTTTCTCGCTTTGGGCGGAGTTCGCACGGCGTTACGGCCAGTATGGCCGCATGCTCGCATTTGAGCTTTTGAATGAAGTGGTGGATGAAAATGATGCGGATATCTGGAACGGCATTGTAAAACGCGCGATCGAGGTCATAAGGGTACATGCGCCTCTCACAAAGATACTGGTAGGCGGAGTGAGGAACAACAGCGTGTTTTGGGTCGGAAAGCTGGACGCCCCATACGATGAAAATATCGTATATACCTTCCACTTTTATGAGCCATTGATCTTCACGCATCAGTCAGCCTATTGGGTGGACAAAATGCCGGCGGATTTTCATACGGAGTACCCGAACGGTTTCCGCACGGTTGTGGAGGATACGCAGAGGTACCTTCCGCCCATGCATAGTGATATTTACAAGATCATACGGACAGACCCGGTTGACCAGGGCTTTATTCGCGCCGCCTTTGCCGGTGCGCTCAAAGCAGCCCGGGAGCGCAATACCGCTGTTTACTGCGGCGAGTATGGCGTCATAGACAAGACTTCGCTTTCCTCGGCGCTGAACTGGTATTCGGATATGCACAGCGTTTTCGAAGAACATGGTATCGGACGGGCAGCTTGGACGTATAAGGGCATAGACTTTGGAATAACGGATGAGCATTATTCGGGGATTCGGGACAAGCTTATTGAACTGTTATGATATGCGAGGAGGGTCTTGAAGTTCCTTCTGCTTTTGGTCTTCACCCATAATACTCGTACGATTCTCAGGTAAAAGATTGATTTGCACTGTAGGGGCGGCTGTCTTCAGCCGCCCGCCCTCGTACGCCGTCTTTATGATGTGACCTATCCCCCATATATGGAAGGGGAGGCAGAATACTGCCTCCCTTCCTGGTTTATGCATGTGTCAGTTTGAGTTGTCAAGCCCTAAGTCTAAGGCAATCCAAATTGTCCGCCGCACGCGTCGTACGTTTGACAAGGCGCAACGACGTCCAGGAATCCTGTTCTGGTCGTCGTCTGCAATCATCGACCAAAATGTTTAAGGCAATCCAGAATGCCCAAACGGCCCAAGGTCGTATAGACAATGGCGCGGTGAGGATCAGGAGGAGGCGCAACCAGTGGTTGCGTTTGTAGCCCGGAGGCTACTCCGCAACGATCAACCGCAAGCCAACCATCTCGTCTTTTCTAACTATTGCGGGTTCCCCCGTTCCAAGGCAATCCCAAATGGCCAAATGACCAAAGGTCGTATAGACAATGGCGCAACGAGGATTGGAAGCGAGGAGTAGCCGGAGGCTACGTTGAGCGCCCAACCGCAAGTTGCAACGCAGTAATCGGCCATTTGGGGAAACCTTTATCACCACTCCTGTAACTCATCCGTCGCCGCATTGTTCGCCGGCTGTTTGACGCTGCGGAAAATAGCCTCGAGATGCGGCTGTTCGATCTCCCTGCCGTTCAGGGTGATATATACGTCCTTGTGCCCCTCGTGGTTCTTCAGCCGTATCGTCTTCACTTCCACGAAGCTGTCCATTTTCAGCTGCTTGAACGCGTTGTTCATCGCCTCGTACAGTTCGCGCGATCCGCGTTTCAGGCAGGCGTCGCACAGGCACACCGTGAATTCCTGCGTCAGGTAAGCAGAGTCCGCCTTCCTGCGCACCTTTCCCGTCGCATCGGTGCAGCACGGTGTATAATGCGTGTGCAGCAGTTTGTGCGTCATCGGGGAATCAGCCTCCCCGTAAAATTCCTTGTACAGCCGCAGGATGTCCGGGTTCTCCTGGCTCTTGCGGTATTTCGAGGTCTTGTCGATGTTCACCAGCACACCCTGCCGCTTCTCCAGTTCGTCTATCTTCTCCGGCACCGGATGCCCCGCCCCGCAGATGCACCCGCCCGGGCAGGCCATCACCTCGATCAGGTCGTAGCCCACGGGAGCGCCCTGGACGATTCTTTCCAAGATCGGCTCCGCGTTGTGCAGCCCGTTGATGACCGCCACGGAAACCTTCGTATCGCCCGCGTCGATCACGGCTTCCTTCACGCCCGCGAACCCGCGCATCTCCTCGAATTCCAGCGATTCTTCATAGACCTTGCCTGTGAGTTTTTCCACGGCCATGCGCAGGGCCGCCTCAGCCACGCCGCCCGACGCGCCGAAAAGCACGCCCGCACCCGATACGCGCCTGTACGGATCGTCAAATTCCTGCGGTACCACGGATTTGGTGTCCACCCTGGCGTATTTCACCATTTCCAGCAGTTCTGTGGAGGTCAGCACGGCGTCCACGTCCCGGAATCCCTCGGTGGTGAATTCCGGCCGTGCGGCCTCGTATTTTTTCGCCATGCATGGCACGATGGATACCACATACAGGTCTTTGAGGTCGATGCCCGCGGATTTTGCAAAGTGGTTTTTCACCGTCGCGCCCATCATCATCTGCGGGGATTTGCAGCTGGAAAGGTGCGGGATGATCTGCGGATAGCGCCTTTCCACGAAGTTCACCCAGCCCGGGCAGCAGGACGTGAATTGCGGCATCACGCCTTTGTTGTCCAGCCGTTTGAGGAATTCCGTCGTTTCTTCGATTACGGTCAGGTCCGCCGCGAAGGAAAAATCAAATACCTTGTCAAATCCCATCTTCTTCAGCAAGCCCGCGATGAACGGGGAGGCCTGGTCAAAGGGGATGTCATATTTCGAGGATATCACGCTGCGTACCGCCGGCGCCACGAAGGCCACCACCGTCTTTTGGGCGTCGTTCAGCGCGCGGAATACCTTGCTTCGTTCCCGCCTGTAATCGAGCGCGCCGCACGGGCAGGCGTTCACGCACTGTCCGCAGCTCACGCAGTCGCTGTTTTGCAGGGGCAGTCCGCTTCGCGTTCCCACCAGTTCCCTTCCCTGCTTCAGGTAAAAGGCCAGCACGTCGGGGCCTTCGATCTCCGCGCACGCCGCGATGCAGCGCCCGCACGAGATGCATTTGTTGTGGTCCCGCACGATGAAGGGGTGGTCGTCCACGATGGGGATAAAAGGCCGCTCGTGCACCGGCTTTTGGTATTCGATGCCGTGCGCGCTGGCTTCCTTGCGCAGGTCGCAGCTGAACCGCTCGCTGCACCCGCATTTCAGGCAGCGCCGCGCCTCCTGCCGCGCCATCTCTTCGGTGTATCCCATCTCCACTTCATCGAAGTTCGTGACACGCTTTTCCACGGGCAGCTCGGGCATTTTCGCGCGGTTCAGCTTTGGCATCTCTTCAAATTCCCACTTGGGCAGGTCCTCGAGGGACCCCCGGTTGCAGCTGTAGTCCACGTTCGCTTCCCGCACGTAGCCTTTCATGAGGAAACTGTCCATCGCGTCGGCGGCATGCCTTCCCGCTGCTACCGCCTGTATGACGGTTGCAGGGCCGGTCACACAGTCTCCGCCCGCGAAGACGTTCATTTCCGATGTCTGAGAGGTTCGCGGGTTGATCTCCACATCGCCCCATTTGTTCAGTTTCACAGGCAGGTCGTTGTAGAGGAATTGTGTGTTCGTGCTCTGCCCGATGGCTCCAATAACAGTATCGACTTCTATTACGATGTCGCTGCCTTCCACCGGCACCGGGCGCCGCCTCCCCGAACGGTCGGGCTCGCCCAGCTGCATCTCGATGCAATGCAGTTTCTTTTTCCCGTTTTCCATCACGATCCTGCTTGGCGCCATCAGGAAGTTCATCTCCACGCCTTCGCGGATTGCTTCTTCCACCTCATAACTTTGCGCGGGCATTTCTTCCTGTGTGCGGCGGTAGACCAGTTTGACGTGCTTGGCGCCCTTGCGCAGCGCCGTGCGCGCGCAGTCGATGGCGGTGTTTCCGCCGCCGATGATGGCGACTGTATCGCCCAGCTGAATGTCAGCGCCATTGGTCACCTGTTCCAGGTAATTGATGCCCAGCCACACGCCCGGCAGGTTCTCGCCTTCTATGTTCATGGGGGTTGCCCGCCACGAGCCGATGGCCAGGTACACCGCGTCAAAATCTTTATGCAGGTCCTCCAGTGAGAGGTGCGTGCCCAGCGCCTTCCCGGGCATGATCTTTACGCCTAGTTTCTGGATGATCCCGATCTCCTTGTCCAGCGTGTCCTTCGGCAGCCGGTACTCGGGGATGCCGTAGCGCATCATCCCGCCCGCGTGTTTCTGCCGTTCAAATACCGTCACGTCGTGCCCTTTAACCGCGCTGTAGTAAGCGGCGGAAAGTCCGGATGGGCCTGCGCCCACGATGGCGATCCTCTTGCCCGTGGATTCCGCCACCCGCGGCATCCAGGGCGTCTCCCGCGCCATGTCCCAGTCCGACGCGAAGCGTTTCACATTGTTGATGGCCACCGGCGAATCCACCAGGTTCCTGCGGCACTTGGCTTCGCAGGTATGCGGGCATACCCTTCCGCATACGCTGGGGAAGGGGTTGCTGTCCTTGATGACGCGTACCGCGGCTTCAAAGCTGCCGTTGTTAACGCAGCGCAGGTAGGTCTGGATGTCGATGTTCGCCGGGCATTCCTTCACGCACGGCGCCACGCAGTCCGCGTTGTGGTCCGAGAGCAGCTGCTCGAGGCGTATCTTGCGGTAATGCTCCAGCCGCGCGCTGTTGGTCGTGATGATCATGCCCTCCTCGATGGGTGTCTGGCACGATTTCACGTCCCGGTCGCTGCGCGCGCCCAGTTCCACCACGCACAGCCCGCAGTTGCCGTTGGAGCGTTCCAGGCGGATGTCGTAGCACAGGTGGGGGATGTGGATGCCCTCCTGCAGGAGGGCCTGGAGGATGGTGAGGTTGTCATAGACTTCGGTCTCGCGTCCGTTCACCGTCACCTTGATCCGTTTGTGGTTGGTTAGGTTTTTCATAGTTTGACCTCAAAAAATATATATTTCGGAAACTTTCGCTTCCGATAAAATCACAAAAAAAGCGCCTCGCGCCATTGAATGCTTTACGTGCACAGATTCCATATTGCAATGCAAAGCCGCAATGGCGTGTTTTGCTGTATATATATTATCAAAGATAGATAGATTAATCTATAGAGGGATGTTTGTAAACCTGTACTTTGGTGGAATTGTTTCTGTTGAATTGGCTAGATCAATACCTCTACCTGGTATGCGCCGTTTTTGGAGATGTGGTTCACTGTATATCCAAGCCCCAGCAAGATGTGCCGCAGCGCCCTGTTCCGCGGTTCGATCGTGCACACAAAATGCACGATGCCGTGCTCCTTCCCGATCCGGAATATTTTATGCAGCAATGCTTTCCCCAGGCCCATGTTTTGGTAATCGTCCCGCACCACCGCCGCAAATTCGGCCAGGTTGCGTTCGGGGAAAAAGTTATAGCGCGCGGCGGCGATCATGGCGTCCCCGCCGTTTTCCTGGGAGATGGCTACCAGCGCCAGTTCCTTTTCATAGTCTATATGCGTGAACCGGTAGACCGTGTCCTGCGGCAGGGTCTCGATATGCTGTAAAAAGCGCAGGTATCTGGACCGGTCGGAAAGCTTGCCGAAAAGCGCTTCGACCAGTGGCCCGTCTTCAGGTTTTATGGGCCGTATGAATATCTTCCGTCCGTCATTGAGCGAAACAAGGCCCTCATATTGTTCCGGATATTTCCCCTCGGGCATCGCAGTAAATACTTCTCCTGCTTTTGTGATGCACTTATTATAGATACTTCCCCGTAAAAAATCCATATTGAACGAAGAGAAGGCTCTGTCCTTGCCTCCATTTTCTTAAACCGTCTATATTATGAGTTTTCGTTATTCAATAAGCTTCGGTTCCGCCTCTGACAGTATGAACCACGCTCCATGTCCCGTTGCTGCTTGCACTGACCGTAGGGGACGCTGTTCACAGGGTCCCGGTTAGCTTTATCGAAGATTATTTCAGTGATTATTCGTCTCTCCCAGTATGAACGATCCTCCGTGTCCGTCCACAGTCTGAACTGTTCTGTAGGGGACGCTGTCCAAATCGACCCGCAAGGGTCGTATGCGTCCCGTTATACCTTTGCTCTGAGAATGCTCATGCAATGTTCTCGCGAAAAAGGAGCAGGGTTTACCCCGTTCCTAAGGCAATCCAGAGCGCCCTGAGACAAGGCGCGGCGAGGATCAGGAGTGAGGTGTATCAGCAGAACGCAGCAACGGCCAAGATTAAATCCATTGCGAGTTGCGGCGTGCACGTAACTCGCAATACCTATTAGGCAGGGGGGTATTCGAGCGGCCGCACGAAGTGCAGCGAGAAATCCAGGGGAGGACTGCCAATGTCCCCCCTGGAAAAGCGAAGCATAAGCCGCAACGATGTATTCAGGGCGTTCTGGGAAGCCGCTAAAGCAAGCAAAAAGGAGCAGGACACCTCCTGCTCCTTTTTCTCATAACCTTTACTTGGCCTTTCCTTCCGCGCTCCCGCGTTTCAGCCACGTCGCCACACCCGCCACCAGGCAAGCCGCCACCAGGATCTCCGCCCAGAAGAAGGAGATGATGTCGCTCAATACCCCGATGGGAGGAGCGGCCGGCATCGCGTTGCGCAGCGGCACCAGCGCAAATAGGAGGGCGCCCAGCCATCCAAACATGGATACCTCGATCTTGCGTCCTTTTAGCCACATGATCACCACGCCCACTGCAACGAGGGCCAGCAGCCACTGCAGCACCATGATGAATATCGTAAACGTCTTGGCCGAAGGCGACCGTTCGACGGCCACCGCCATCATCGCGTACCCGTTGGTGTTGTCCGGGGAGCTTTCCACCACTTGCGGTTCTCCGTTTTCATTGTACTGCGCTTCCGCCGCGCTCACGGTATACCCGGCCAGGCTGGAGGAATACAATACGGTCGAGGGAATGCCTTCATAATCGGTGATCTGTCCGTCTGTGTCCTTCACCGGCGCATACAGCATCATCTCCGGCAACGTCACATGGTTGTCAAACGGATAAGAGGATATGTCGCCGATCAGTTCAAATGTCGCGTCCACCGCGTTCATCCGTTCACCGGCCTTGAATGTCGCCTGGGATTTCCCTGTCGCGCTGTTGTAGTCCAGCACCAGGTCCTTTGCCAGCATGCCGTTTTCGTCTGCCAGGTCCCCCGCCGGGACGAAAGACATCCGCATGTTCATCTCGCCCTTCACCGGGTCCACCGATACGCCCTTCATGTTGATGAGCAGGTATCCGCTCTGGTCAGCCGCGCCCGGCATCAGCTGCACGTCGTACTTGTTCTTTTCATTCTGGTACATCGTCAGCAGCAGTACGAAAAGCGTTGCAAATACCAGCAGTACGGCGATACCGATGAGGATGGGTTTCGCCTTGGACTTCTTCTTCAGTTCATCCATGGATTTCTCTCTCTTTCATGCAATTTGTGATTGGTATTGATAGGATATGTGTAGGAACAACTGTGAAAAATTATAACATAGCCATAAAAAAAGTCCACCCGAAATTTGGCGCTTCAGGTGGATTCTTGTTATATCTGGTCGATAGTTGGTATTACTGTTTTACCACCTTCTCCAGCCGCCCTTTGCCTCCCTCGATGACGATCCGGTACAGGCCGGTGATGGCGTCTTCATCTTCCCCTGTATGTATGTAAATATTGTACCGGGTTGATTTCAAAGGTGTATATCCGTCGCCCGATCCGATTTGTGCTACCCTGTATTTTTTACCGTTTTGTATATCGTACGCCATCACGAAATCCGGCTCTTCCATTGTTATATAAAAGAGATACTGCCCTAGCACCGCAAAGGCATCCTCCTTGATCTTTGCGAGTTCGGTTTCCTGAAGCGTTTTCAGATCCGTCATGATGAGACTGTCTCCCAGGTCGTCATAAAACAGCTTCCCGTAACCGATCGCGAAATAAGAGTTGTATGCCTCACCCCTTGTGACTTCCCGGTCATTGCCCGATGCAGGGTCATATTCATCTACATTTTCGCCGAATTCGGTGTTTCTTGTGGTATAGAGCCTGCCCTTGTAACTTGCTACCACGTAGGCATCGTCGATCACTTTGCACATCCCTGATCCTTTTGAATTCAGGGAATACAGGTCGCTGAACCAGTCGATACCATTTTGCATCTGTTCCTCATCGGTATACCTTTCATACAGGAGGTATAACTTTTCGTCTTTTTCGATCAGCCCGTATAACGTTTTTTTGAATTTCTTGACCAGCTGGTTTGCCTTTGTTTTTACATCATACCTGTAGAGGGTTTTAAATTCACCATTTCCATCCGCATCGGTCGCCTTAAATTCTATCCAGAAAATGTAGCCCTTGCTATATGTAAATTCATATATGTCACCGGCGATTTTGGTTATTTCGCCTGTTTTCTTGGATATGGCGCAGAGCGGGTACTTTCCATCCTCAAATCCTATGGTATAAAGGTTATCCGCGTCTTCATGCATTGAGGTATCGCTGTAATCCATATACTCATTCGGGTCGATGGCCACATCCGGTATATCTGTGCTCAGTTGGACCGGTTCGGGTGTGCTGGAGGAAAGGCTTGGGCTTGCAGCTGTGGTGATGGTCGGACTTGGCGGTGTCGCCGTAGGGCTGGGCGGCAATGTGCTGCCTGAGGTTGCGCATCCCCCCAGTATCGCTGCGTTCAATAGCAGGATAACAATGCTGGCTATTGCCTTTTTCATTGGTTTTACCTCTCCTGCATATAATTACTATTCTATTTCGTTACCTTCACCAGATTCCCCTTCCCGTTTTCCACGGTGATCTTATACAGGGCAAATGTCCCGTCCGCATATTCCACGTTCAGGTATGCGTTTTGGTCCGTCGCCCGCAGGCTGGTATACGCCGTATCGTCTGCCAGCATCCCCGTCACGTCCGCCAGTTTGTAGCGTTTGCCCGTCAGGATGTCATACGCAGTTAATATCCGGTTGGCGTTTTCCGCCGCGATATAGAGGAAATACTGCCCCGCCATGGTAAATTCGTTGGTCGCGTCGTCTTCGAATTTCTGCACTTTTCCCGTTTCCATGTCCAGCATGCACAGCCCCTCCTGGGGTCCTGCCTCCATCCCGCAAAAGAAAAGCTTTCCGAACGCAATGTCAAAGTAAAACCCCGCCGCGCTCGCTTCCGTTAGCTGCCGTTTCTCCCCTGTGGCCGGGTCGTATTCGTGCACGGTGGAGCCGTCTTCCCCGTGTGTCGTGAAATAGACCTTTCCTTTATACAATGCCGCCTCGAAGACATTGCCTGCTGCTTCCGCCAGTCCCTTGCCGTCCGTCCCCATGGTATACAGCCCGGTGAAGGGTTCTCCCTGGGCAGTCGTTTCACCCGCATAGGTCAGGTAAAGTTTCTTCCCATCCGCCATCAGGCTGTACGCGTCCTTCTCCAGTGTGGCGATGGTCGTATTGGTCTCCGTTTTGATGTCGTACCGGTTGATGATTTTCGTGGCATTGTCCCAGGTGTTGGTCTGGATCCAGTATATGGCGTTCTTGCTGTATGCGAAATTATAACAGGTGTCGATCAGCCGCGTGATCTCTCCCGTGGTTTTGGATATGGCGTAAAGCCGCGGGCTCCCCTCCTCGGGGATGGACTGCAGGTAGATATTCTTTTCATCTTCGGCGATCCCGTGGTTGCTCGCTGTCATATATTCTTCCGGATACGGTGAAATGTCCGGGATGTCCGTGCTCAATACGGCTGGGGATGGCAATGGAGTCGGTGCAGGCATCGCTGTTGCGGTTTCCGAAAACGCAGGTGTAGTGGTCGGAGCGGGCGCCGCCGCCTTCCCGCACCCGGTCAGCATAAATACCAATGCTGTAATGAGTGAAAAATATACGATTACTCGTTTCATCCCGTCATCCCCCTGCGTGTCCTTGTATGGATTATATCATGGGACGGCAGGCTGTAGACCATTTCCATCTGTAAACGATGGTTGATAAGAAAAAGAGCGGCCTTCCGCTCCTTGACGTAATCCTATCGCTTATATAACTTGCAGTGACCCCCGGCCCTTAATTCTCAATTGTCAACTCTCAACTGTCAACTAATTAAAGTCCGCAGTCTCTCGCTTC
The DNA here is from genome assembly GCA_023454175.1 of Bacillota bacterium. GTDB lineage: Bacteria > Bacillota > Clostridia > Christensenellales > JAEXRW01 > JAEXRW01. Next base: position 78,994 of record JAEXRW010000040.1, read on the forward strand.
CCGCCACACCGCCTCGGCGAAAAAGGAAGTCTTCCCGCTTGCCTTGCTCACGCCCTCAAACCGGTGCGTGGGCTTTTCCATATCCCGTTCCAATACCTTTACTTCCACCGTCTCGCCCCACACCACCTGCTGGTTGTAGTTGATGGTCAGGCTCTCGATCTCGTATTTGTCGTAATGCTCCTGGCCGAAGCAGTCGCATACCCAGTCGGCGTACTTGGCGTTGTTCACATGCCGCAGGAAATCCACGTGCTCGTGCTGCGCCGTGAATGCGTGTGTGGAGATGAGCGTCCCATCCGGCGGCACCCGCTGCGGGACGGGTAATGGGTAATCGGTCCGGTTCGGCCTGTAGTTGAAGTCCAGGTCTTTCGGCCGCACCAGCTGTAATCCCTCTAACCGGATGACCACCCAGTGCGAGCACGCCTTGCACAGCAGCTCGCCTTTGTCGTTCACTATCTCGTACCCGCGCACCGCGAAAAGCCCGTCCCAGCCTTCCGTCCAGGTGCGTATCGTCACCGTTTCGTCGTATACCGGGTAGCGTTCCACATCCACCCGCATCTTGGCCAGCACCCACGCCAGCCCTTTTTTCTTCATGTCCCAGTAGCTGAACCCCAGGTCTATGGAATGCCTCCCCGCCTCGTCCCCCAGCAGCGCAAAAAGCGCAGACTGCCGCGCCTTCCACGTGTAATCCGTATGGTACGACCCGATTCTGTGCTTCCCTTCCCAGATATCCGTCATGTGTACTTTTCATCCCCTGAATCGAATTGATAGGTGTTCCATTAGCATGGTTATATTCTTTTTTATACTGGGTCGGTATTATTGTAGGGGCCGATGACCACATCGGTCCTTTAATTCTGAAAGATTCATCTCAAAGGATATCATGATCATCCCGAAGGGACTCGCTGATTACATTGATGGTCTCTATTGCATGGCGCCCCTATTAGGGGAGCTGCCGCTGAAGGCGGCTGAGGGGCTTTTCTCTGTCCGCCTGCGTAATACCCCATAAGGCTGGCGCCTATACGGCCTTTAAAAGGCCGCTTTGTACCTTGAGTGGCATTCTCAACTCTCAACTGTCAACTACGGATCTACTTTCATCCCCATCAGGATGCAATCATAGAATATCCCTTTGACGCACTGCTCCCGCTCGCTCACGCCCTCTTCTTTGAATCCCATCTTCTTGTACAGGTGGACGCCCTTGTCGTTGTCCGTCCGCACCGCCAGGTTGATCTTCCGTATCCCGTGTTCTTTCGCCCAATGGATCATATGGGCGATCAGTTCCTGCCCCAGGCCCATTCCCCAATATTCCTTCAGCACGCTGATGCCGAAAGCCCCCACATGCTGCATGCGCGGGCGCTTGCCCCCGGTGAAGTTGATGTTCCCGATGATCTTCCCGTCTACCTCCGCCAGGATGAAGAGCGCGTTCTCCTGCTTGGATTGCGCTTCGAGGAATGCCTCCTCCTGCGCCAGGTCCATGCCAAATTCCCCCGGCCCGAAGGAAAGGAAATCAGACTCTGCGCATACGGTATCCAGGTAATCCATGATTGCCTGCGCATCCTTCTTTTCAGCATCGCGCAATGTGCATATCTGCCCGTTTTTTAATGTGATTTCTTTCATGTGTTGTTCTTCCCCGAATATAAGATCATGCGGCTGGATGTAATCCATGCCCGCAGGGCATTCCAAAACTCTCCACTCTCAACTTTCAACTCTCAACTAATTTGAACTGAGATAAGCCTGCAGTTGGTACACACTCAGTTGTACTCTCGCACCCGAAACTTGACCCCCAGCTCCTCCGCAATTCTTCTGCATTTCTCCCGGCCCTCTTCGCCGATGATGTCCACGATGCTCAGCACCACGTTGGGCACATACTTCTTGCATTCCGCCGCAAATTTCAGTATCCCCTCAAATGCCTTTTCCCCGTAGACCGAATGGCACAGCTTTGCGTACGATGCCGCATCGGGCGCGTTCAGGCTGATGGATACCGTATCCACCAACCCCTCCAGCATCGGCGCTACCTCCCGGTGGTGGTACAGCTGCGCCTGCCCGTTGGTGTTGATGCGTACCTTCTTGCCCATGCTCTTGGCATATTGCGCCACGGCAAGCAGTACGTCCAGCTTGATGGTGGGCTCCCCGTACCCGCAGAATACCACCTCGCCGTATTCCTTGTGTTTTTCCATCTGGGAGATGACGTCCGCCGCCGTGGGTTCGTCCTTCAGCCACAGGTCCTCTCCCCCCACGCCCGGTCCCATGTTGCGGATGCAGAAGTCGCATGCGTTCGTGCACTGGTTCGTCAGGTTGATGTACAGGTTCCCCTTGTATTCATACGCGAAAACGTTGTTCAATCCCTTGCCTCCAAATTGCGTCAAAGAATATTTGTAGCGCCCCGTAGATTTGATATCCATGCGGTTTGAGGATTCCCCCGCAGGGCATATAATTGTCCGAAGGACACCATAATTCTTAATTCTTAACTATTAATTATTAATTTTAAAAATCTCTTCCCGTTATTGTATGTGGCTTCTTCGATTTCCTCGAATGTGAGTCCCTTGATTCGCGCCACTTCCTCCGCCACATGCCGTACGTACTTCGGCTCGTTGCGTTTCCCCCGGTGCGGCACCGGCGTCAGGTACGGGCAGTCCGTCTCGACCAATATGCGGTCCAGCGGTACCATCGCCGCCACTTCCTTCGGCGTCACTGCGTTGGTAAATGTCACCGAGCCCGAGAACGAGATGTAAAAGCCCATGTCCAGGTACTGCTTCGCCGTCTCCACGCTCCCCGAGTAGCAGTGCATCACCCCGCCGGTGAGCCGTTTGTAATACACGCACAGCAGGTCCATCGTCTCCTTCGCCGCCTCCCGGCTGTGGATGATGACTGGCTTCTTTGTTTGTACTGCGAGTTCAAGCTGGAGTTCAAAGACCTTCTTCTGCACGTCCCGCGGCGAGAAATCATAATGGTGGTCCAGGCCGATCTCTCCCACCGCCATCATCTTCGGGTGCTGTAATATCTTCTCCAGCTTCTCCATGTCCCCGGCCTGGTATCCCTTCGCGTCGTGCGGGTGGATGCCCGCCGAGCCGTAGAGGAACGGGTATTTTTCGCAGAGGGATACGCATTGCTGCGAACACTCCACGTCGCACCCGGCCTCCAGCGCCAGTCCGATGCCGTTTCCCGGCAGCGCGGCTAATACGTCTTCCCGGTCCTCGTTGAATTTATCGCTCAAAAGGTGTACATGCGTGTCAAAGAGCATCTTCTCTTCACCTTACCTTACCTTGGCGCCGCTTTCGAATTCTTCCAGCGTTGTGATGGCCGTCAGCTTCGTGTCGCTCTCATCCGATGCGCACAGGATCATCCCCTGCGAGAGCACCCCGCGCAGCTTTGCGGGCTTCAGGTTGGCTACCAGCACCACGGTCTTGCCCACCAGCTGTTCCGGAGCATACCATTTTTTGATGCCCGAGACGACCGTGCGCCGTTCCTCGCCTACGAGCAGTTCCAGTTTCAGCAGTTTGTCCGCGCCTTCGATGGGCTCGCAGTGCTCCACTTTCGCCAGTCGCAGGTCGATCTTCGCAAAATCGTCGTATGTGATATAGTTATCCTCGGGTTTCTTCTCTGCATTCACGGTTGTCTCGGCATTCACGGGTGCTTCCGGTTTCTTCTCTTCCACTTTTATTTCCTCCGCTTTCTTGTCTTCTGTACTTGCAGAACGCGGCAGCAGCGCGTTCAGCGCCTCCAGCTCCGCCTTCATGTCGATGCGCGGGAAGAGCGCCTCCCCCTTGCATACCTGTGTGCCCGGCTTGATCCCGTCGAAACTGGACAGGCTCTCCCACGTCTTCAGGTCCTCACTGCAGATGCCGAGCTGGGTAAAGATCCGTTCCATCGTCTCGGGCATGAAGGGTGCGATGAGTACCCCCGTCTGCCGCATGGCCTCCGCCAGGTTATATAGTACCGATTGCAGCCTGCATATGCCGGCCTCATCCTTCGCCAGCTTCCACGGTTCCGTCAGGTCGATATATTTGTTGCAGAGGCGAACAAAGAGCCATATCTCGTTCAGCGCGTCCGAGAAGTGCAGTTCGTCCATGTGCCGCTCCACCGCGTAGGGCAGCCCCGCCGCCATCGCGCGGATGGCGTGATCGTGCTCCGTCTCCTCGGCAGGCTTCGGCACCTTGCCCTCGAAGTATTTCTCGATCATCGCCACCGTCCGGGAAACGAGGTTCCCCAGGTCGTTGGCCAGGTCCGAGTTGATGCGCTGGAGCAGCGCCTCGTTGGAGAATACGCCGTCCGAGCCGAAGGGCACCTCGCGCAGCAGGAAATAGCGGATGGCGTCCACTCCGTACCGGTCAATGAGGGCCACCGGGTCCACCACGTTCCCCTTGCTCTTGCTCATCTTCCCGCCTTCCAGCACCAGCCACCCGTGGCCGAATACCTGTTTTGGCAACGGCAGCCCCAGCGCCATCAGCATGATGGGCCAGATGATGGTGTGGAAGCGTACGATCTCCTTCCCCACCAGGTGGATGTCCGCCGGCCAGTACCGCTGGAAGTTGCACTCGTCCGCGCTCAGGTAGCCCAGCGCGGTGATATAGTTGGACAGCGCGTCCAGCCACACGTACACCACATGCTTCTCGTCAAATGTCACCGGGATCCCCCACTTGAAACTGGTACGGGATACGCACAGGTCCTCAAGTCCGGGCTTCAGGAAGTTGTTGATCATCTCGTTTTTGCGGGATGCCGGCTGGATGAATTCGGGGTGGGCTTCGATGTATTCCAGCAGCCTGTCCTGGTACTTGCTCTGCTTGAAGAAATAGCTTTCCTCTTTCACCAGCTCCACGGCCCGCCCGCAGTCCGGGCACATCCCGTCCTTCAGCTGCCGTTCCAGGAAAAAGGTCTCACAGTCCGTGCAGTACCAGCCCTCGTATTCGCTCTTGTAGATGTCCCCCTGGTCATAGAGCTTTTTGAAGATCTTCTGCACCGCCAGCACGTGCCGCTCCTCCGTCGTCCGGATGAAGTCGGTGTGCGAGATGTTCATCAGCTTCCACAGGGATTGGATGCCGGATACGATCTCGTCCACATACTGTTGCGGCGTCACGCCCGCCTCTTTGGCCTTGCGTTCGATCTTCTGGCCGTGCTCGTCCGTGCCGGTGAGGAAGAATACATCGTACCCCTTCAGCCGCTTAAAGCGGCACATCGCATCCGCCGCCACCGTGGTGTAGCTGTGCCCGATGTGCAGCTTACCGCTCGGGTAATAGATGGGTGTCGTCAGGTAAAACGTCTTTTTGTCCATAGAATATCATCCGTCCTTCGTTGCTCGCGTATAAAGCGGCGCGTTGTAAAAAACAAAAAACCCCTCGTTTGCATAAGGGGCGAAATGTTCGCGGTACCACCCTGTTTCCCCGCGCATTGCGATCAATAGCGCAGGCTCGTTGGTCTCTGCTGTAACGGGCTGCCCCGTCCCTGGCTCCGTAGTTGCAACCACCTCGCCGGGGATGCTCCGCGGCCATGTTCGAAGGGTTCGGTCCCACCGGCTTTCACCTGTATCCGGCTCTCTGTCTGGCCCAAATGACCTTCTACTCTCCGCATCACTGCTTTGCATGTCAGTATAACCCATCCGCCTTTTCCCTGTCAAGGCAAGGCTTGTTAAGGCGGGGATGGTTTGGGCTTATTATAACCGCAATAAAGGCATGCTACCCTATATATGATTACGCTGCTTTCTCGATTGGACGATTATCTCGATCTCTTTCATATTATATGCCCTTTTCAGGGGAGGCTGACTAAACCGATCCGAAGGGTCATATACTATACCTCCCCCTGACTTCCGCTCATAACAGCCTGAACGATTCTCCATGTCACACATATCTTGATCTGTACCGTAGGGGTTGCTGTCCACAGCGACCTTGTCTCTGTTTTCAGCCTGATGATAAAGAAAAGGTCCGATTCTCATCAGCCCTTTCCTCGTTTTCTTTACCCGATCAATGTGCAGCAAAGGTATCCAGCCAGAAGTACAAATCCTACGCTGCCCAGGACTATTAGCGTGGTTCCCCACCACTTCAACCGCTTTGGCGCTCGTGCGTTTCCTTCGTTCTTGGTTACTGTGTTCTGCATGATTGAATAGCTCCTTTCAAACAAATTTAATTTTTATGATTGCATGCGGTGCCGAATGGGATGATTGCGGCTGTCACCGTATTTTATTGGCGCACTGGCAGGCCGCTCCGAGCGCGCCCGGCACGCCGCCGATCTGCATGGCCCAGCACGAGCCTATATACAGGTTTTTTACGGGCGTTCCCGTATGGATGCTCATGCTGCTTTTAAAGAACCTCTTCCTTGGGTTCCAGCTCCATGCCGAAGTAGCCCCGCCCGTATTGCCTGTAAACCGTTCGTAAGTCAGCGGCGTTGCGGCCTCCTTGTATTGGATGCTTTCCCTTAATCCCGGGATCACCCTGCATGCGCTGTCTATCATGGTTTCCATTGCGTCCTCTTTCAGCCGCCTGTATGCCTCCTTGTCCCCCCCGCCCCAATTATTCATCCACCGGTATGGCACCATTGTCTGGATCATCAGCGAGGATTTGCCTTCGGGAGCCAGCTTCTCGTTCACCATGGAAGGCGAATAGATGCTGACCGATGTTTTTTGAAAATATTTCTCGTCATTGGGGTCGTAGATATCATAGCCCTGTTTCTTGTCGCAGGAAAAAATATGCGGCGCTTTCATATATCCGCCGAGCTCTTCGTTTGTCATATCCAGCCCCAGGTATACCGTGCAGTACCCTTCCGAGATTGCGGCGTTCGAGATGGCGTCCTGCAGGGTTTGCGGGATCAGATCCTGGTCGTCCAAAAGCTTCAGCAAAGTCCCCTTGTAGTCCATGGCGGCGATGACATAATCCGCTTCATAAACGGTATGGTTGCATGAGACTCCCGCTGCGGCCCTGTTCTTTGTGAGGATACTGTCGACACGGGACTTCAGCTTCAGCTGGCCGCCCAGTTTCATGAAGTTCTCCGCCAATGTATCTGCCCAGGCCTGCATGCCGCCTTTCACGGTCCAAAGATCGTTGAATACCGATAAGAAATTGCCTCCTAGTGCCAGGGCGGGCATATCCGGATAGCTCGTTCCCATGAATATCCTGTACAACTCCGAGCCTTCTTCAAAATACCTGGACGCAAATTCGGATGACGGCATCTCCCCAAACCGTTTTCCAGCTTTCAGCAGCTTCGGCATCCTTGGGATGTACGGGAGTATTGTCTTTGCCTTGCTGAAGCCTTTGCATATAAAAGGCATGGGTGTATCCATGTCTCCCAATGCTCCTGTGATTTCATCCAGGTCTGAAAAGGCCCTGTCCAGCCTTTCCCTGTCAGATGGGAAACCTGTATAGACCATCCTTTTGAAATCGTCGTAATTTGCGGGTATCCCGTCAAAGTTGTCCGAAAGGAATCGTGTTCTCAGTTTCACAAAACCGATTTTGTCAAACACCCCTATATCCTTCATTGCCTTGAATACGGATGCCGAGGCTTCGAGGTTTACTGTACCGCTCTCGAAATAGTACCCTTTCCTGTAAAATCCGGCTGTATAGCCGCCGGGCGCGCTGTGGGCTTCAAAGATGGTTACTTTGTGCCCCTTCTTTGCAAGGAGGTTCCCGGCATAGAGCCCGCCCATTCCCGCACCGATAATGATGACCTGTTTCATCTTGATTCTCCTGATATCTGGATTGCTTTCCTGCCTGTGCACCTCCCGCCATCCGGGGTTGTCGGAGGCGGGAGTGCGCTGCGGGAGGTAACCGCTCCGTTCATTTACGCGGTCCGTTGGATTTTTGGCCGTAGTGGGCTTCGTCATCCCAAATAGGTACAGCACAGGAATCCTGCGAGGAGTACGAGGCCGATGCTGCCCAGGACGATCAAGGTGGTGGCCCACCACTTCAGTTTCCTTTTGCCTTCATTTTTTGCCACTGTGTTCTGCATGGTTGCATTGCTCCTTTCATGTAAATTTCATTTTTTTATATTGCAAGGACTTTTGTGTTCATTGCGCTCCTGCGCGGTTGCACTCTTGTCCGTTTGCGCTTGTTTTTCCCGCTGCGAGGGGTTCACCGTAATGCCAGGTCCGCCGCTTTGATCTCCGGGTTGTGGTACCTGTATGTCTCGTTTGCCACATGGATGGCATGCTGCGGGCACCACTGGATGCAGCCGTAGCACATCTCGCAGTTGTGGTGCCACACGGGTTTGCCGCTTTCCAGCCTCACGTTCCCCCGGGGGCAGATTTTTTCGCACGTCCCGCATCTCCTGCAGTTTTCATCGACCGAATATGCGTTGTCCCAGGCCATGAGTTTGTCTTTCATGAGCCCCATCAGGCCGTGCATCATCCCGCAGAATAGGTTGGTCACGGTCGAACCGGTCTCGGGCGCATGCTTTTTGTTTGCTTGGATGGTTTGGATGATTTCTGCCAGGCGCTCCTTCCCGGAAGGGTAATAAAAGCGGTTCAGGCTTTTTACGAACCGTACAAACCCCGGGTCATCCGTCACCGTGTTGGACCCTTCCCTGCAGATGAATCCTGCGTCCAGATCCGCCCCGTTCTTCCGCAGCAATTTCCGCAGTTCTTTCAGGGTCCTTGCCGGCGTCCCCCCGCACGTGGCAATGGCAAATATGTAGGACTTCCCTTCCGCTTGAAATCCTTTGAGGAATTCCGCCACGATGCGCGGTACCCCCCACCCGTATACCGGGAATACGAATCCGATCCGCTCTGCGTGCTCGTGGGCCGTCTGGCCGAGCGCCTTCGGTATCGGGACCAGTTCCGCCCCGCCAAGCCCCTTCGCCAGTTCGCGGGCCAGTGCCAGCGAATTGCCCGTCGTGGAAAAGTAAAAGATTTTCGTTTCCATACCCATCTCTCCTGTCCTTCAAATGATTTGACATACCGTTTCGGATGCGGTATGCTGTAATCATAAAATATATACCGTCGGTATACTTTTGAGATAAGTATACTCGCGTTATACTTTTCTGTCAATAGGAGATTTCAATAAAGATGGAAAAAACTTTATCGAAGCGAGAATCCAACAAAACGCAGAAAAAAGCCGCCCTCGTCGATGCTGCGGAAAAGCTCTTTGTGCAGAAAGGTTTTGAAAATACGTCCATCGATGATGTCGCCCGGGATGCCGGCCTTACCAAAAGGACCCTTTACCAGTATTTCATCAGCAAGGAGGATCTCTTTTTTGCGGTCGCCCTCAGAGGTGCGAAACAGCTTACGTCCATGTATGAGGAAGCGTTGGGAAGAGGCGTAACCGCCCTGGAAAAGATTCGTCTTGCCAACCAGGCATACCTGAGGTTCTATCAGCAAAACACAGGAATGTTTAAGCTTCTGAATTATCAGCCCGCCAACCAGCAGAATAGTTTAGCCAGCCCGCATTATGTGGAAATGGGCAGGGTGATCGGGACGAGGATGGGGCATTTCGCCGGTCTGGTGGATCTGGCCAGAGCCGACGGCAGCATCGATCCCCGTTTGGACCTGAAGCAGGCGGTGTACTTCGCGTTCTTTTCTGCGTTCAGCCTGCTTTATGCTTCCTCCGTCCAGGATAAAAGCGGATGGGCCATCATGGGGTTGGACGAGTACGACTTCCTCCGGTTCGGTTTTGAGCTGCTTTCCGACGCCCTGAAATGAGCATGTACCTTATGGCGCTTTATACTGGAAATGATAAGGGAGGCTGGATGATCCAGTCTCCCTTATATACCTTAACTCTCAACTTTCCACTCTCAACTAGATTCTGACCTCTCCCTCCGAGAAGAAGGGCACCAGGTCGTACACGTCGGGCCGCATGCAGTATTCGATATCGGCGTAGTACCCCGCCGCCATCAGTGCCCGGTAATGCTTGGAGTCTTTCAGTGCCTCCATCAGGTGCAGTTTTTTTGAGTCGTACAGGAAGAGGCCGGACCTGCACAGGTCGTCCATCTTCAGTTTCTGCCCCGGCATTTGTTTGCGAATCCGCGAGATGATGTACCCCATCGCCAGGATGTCGTCCAGCGAGTATTTTTCGTTCGTCCCGGCACACAGGATGGTGGTATCCCGTTTGCTCTCCACTATCTTCTGCGCCAGCGCCGTGCCGTTGAGCATCGCGCCGATATACAGCTCCTGCGCCTTTTTGGCCCGCTGGATGGCGCGTGTGCCGTTGGTGGTGGCCAGGATCGTCATCTTGCCCCCCACATTTTCTTTCGTGTATTCCAGCGGGGAGTTTCCCAGATGGAATCCTGATATCGCATTCATTTCCCTTTCCCCGCCCAGCACCGCGCTTTCCCGGGGCATCTTTTGGTAGATGCTCATCGCATCCTCGATCTCCGCCGCTGGCACCACCTTCGTGCTTCCGTTTGCCAGGGCCGTGATCATGACAGATGTGGCCCGGAGCACATCGATGACCACCACCTGTTTGTCCGTTATATCCTCGTCCAGGGCGTGTGTATAGACTGCATAGGCTTTGAGTTCCACTTTGTTGATTCTCCCTTTTTGATTGAATGCTTGTTTGGATGCGCATATCTTATTTTGGCGCGCACTTATGAATTATATCATGTCCTTCGGACATTGCACCTAAAAGTTTATGCTTTCGAAATACTAATGTTACATGTATATTTTGGTTACGCTGGATATTCTGCCTTCTGCCTGTGAGCGGCAAGACTGAAGATCGCATTATAGAATAGGAAAAGAAAGGTCTAACCCTGTCCAGGAAACCCCTCAGCATAAAAAGCGCGCAAAATGAGTCATTTGGCGGCGTGTACACGCCAAGAGCGCCTCAGCGTTGCAGTCCCTGCTGGATGGAATCGTTCTTCTTGATTCCAAAAAGTGAGCAATTGAAACAGCAGCCGCCGTAGATGTTTGCCACAAACAACGGCGTTAATTGTACGATTCATAGTTATACGAAAAAACGGCCTCAATGTAATTAAAAGCTGGCTCCCTTTGGCTTTGGAAGCCAGCTTCAGATTTGATACTTAATTATCCGTTCTTTCGGCACGGAAAAGAAGATTCTTGTTTAGGAAAGAGAGAATGGCTGGCTGCCATTCTTCCTGAAGAGCATTTACCTGTCGTTCTTTTGCTCCCGCTCCCTTCTTTCGCGTTCCTCGCGGTCGTTACGGTTGCGGTTCTGTTCGTTCCTGTTTTTATTTTTATTGAAATCCCTGTTCAATTCATTAAAACGATCGTCCACCAGGTACACCTCCTTTCATATAATATCATTTCCCGGAATTCATCTGATGATAGGCATCAATTTTTGTATGTTCATCGCCTTTCTGCCACTTTTGCCGCGCAAGCGGTTGTATACGCATCTGCTTTTCAGGGCATAAAAAAACAGAGGTGTCTTTTATGAAACGATCTCTGTTTATGTTCATAATGGTACTGTTTCTGATCTCTGCGATTTTAACGTCATGTGCCGCTCCGTCCGCTTCCACAGCCGGTTCTGTCAAACCCTCTCCAACGCCTGAGGTTGTGGAGCCCTATCTGGCGCCCACCCGTCTCGTCCCTACAGGTTGAATAGCTTTATTCTTATTAGTATGCAGGCATACACATATAATCTTTCTTACTTGGGGGCGGAGATGCTGTAAGCAGCTCAGATATTAATATTTTCTGTTTCTCAAGGGTCGCTTGTTGCCGGGAAGGAAAGATACTCCATCATAATTAAAGTCATTCATATTATGTAGGCTCCCCGTAGAGCTGCCGGCGTTAGACGGCTGAAGGGTTTCACCCCGCAGGTCGTCCCTTAATTCTCAATTTTCAATTGTCAAATTATTTGAACATGATCGTGCAGATCGTGATGGAGGAGATGAATCCGACGACCTCCGAGCACAGCGCCACCGGGATGGCCCAGCGCGTCTTTTTGATCTTCACCGACCCGAAATACAGCGCCGTGGTGTAAAAGATCGTCTCCGATGACCCCATCATCGTCGAGCCTAGGCGCCCCGTAAAGGAATCGGGCCCCACCCGTGCGAAAAGGTCCGCCAGCACCGCCATCGCTGCGCTCCCCGAAAAAGGCCGCACCAGGAATATCGGCAGCACCTCTGTCGGTACGCCGATGGCTTCAGCCGGTTTATCGATTGCCTTCGTCAGCAGGTCAAATCCCCCCGACTGGCTGATCATGCCGATAGCCAGGAACATCGCCGCCATGTAGGGCAGGATGCGCGCCGCCACGTGCAGCCCCTCTTTAGCCCCCTCCACGAATGCGTCGTACACGTCCACCCGCTTCACCAGCCCGTAGATGACCACCAGTACGATGAAAGTCGGGACGATGGCCGATGCTATGGTGTTGACGACTTCCATCGTTTCCTCCTCAGCAGCGCCTTGGCAAAAATGACTGCGAATACCGTATTCACAGTCGTTGCGATCAACGTTGTGAGCATGATGCCATAGGGGTCGGCGGATCCGTATGCCGCGCGCATCGCCACCACGCCGATGGGCAGCAGCTGGAGCGACGAGTTGTTCACCGTGATGAGCATCAGCATCGCGTCGCTGGCCCTCCCGCTGCAGTCCTCCAGTTTTGCCAGCTCCTCCATTGCCTTCAGCCCAAAGGGGGTCGCAGCATTGCCCATCCCCAGCACGTTCGCGATGAGGTTCAGTGCGATATACCCCATGGCCTCGCTGTTGGGTGGCACAGTGGGAAAAAGGAAGCAAAGGAGCCGCCTGCTCCGCTTGGCCAGGGATTCCACCAGCCCCGCGCGCCGTGCGATCCCCATGACCCCCATCCACAGGCAGTACGCGCCGCAGAGCCCGATCATCACTTCCACCGAATTCTGCACACTCTTCAGTGCCGCCGTGCCCGCGGCTTCAAATCGGCCCGATGTAAAGAAAAGCGCCGTTCCTGCCAGCAGTAAAATTGCCCAGACGGCGTTTACCATATAAATTTCCCCCAAGTGTGTTGCATTCCTGATTTTTCCGTTTATAATGTATGTGATGTAATTGGGGGATAGAACAGTCGACATTATTACGCAATTTTCGACAAATTTTAATAGAAAGTTTCGCATAATGCTTGACTTATTTTCCACTTATTGATACAATTCATGTATAATTCTTCAACAGGGGGGTAGTTTCATGAAATCAACCGGAATCGTGCGTAAGGTAGACGCACTCGGCCGCGTAGTTTTGCCCATTGAACTGCGCAGAACCATGGGGATCGACATCAAGGATCCCATCGAGATCTTCGTAGATGGCGAGTTCATCATCCTGAGAAAGTACCAGTCGTCCTGCATCTTCTGTGACAATTCTTCTGATGTCATCGACTACAAGGGAAAGAGCATCTGCAAAAGCTGCCTGAAAGAGATCAAGGCAAAATAGGTAGGTTTTTTCGTATGGCTTTGGTTTATACGAATAAATTTCACTTGTTTGAAAGATGTAAAGCTGTTTTGTAAGCAATATTCTTGCTTGCGCCCAGTCTTTCAGCCGCAATATTTGCGGCTTCTTTCATTTTCAGCCCCTGTCCCAGCAGCTCCGCCAGGAGCCGTTCCATCTCTTCCGGGTCGGGTCCCGCAGAGGTTTCGGGCGCTTTGCCTTCCAGCACGATGGCTACCTCGCCTTTTACCTCCCCCGCCGAAAAGTGGATGATGGCTTCCTCCGGCGTCCCCCGGAAGACTTCCTCATGCACCTTGGTCAGTTCCCTGCACACGGCGACCCTTCGTTCCCCCATGCTCTCACGCATATCCTTCAAGGTTTTTACCAACCGGTAGGGTGATTCATACAGGATGACGGTACGGGTTTCGCCGGTCAGTTTGGCCAGCGCCTGCCTGCGTTCCTTCCCCTCGCGCGGCAGGAACCCTTCAAAGGCGAATGTGGCGGTCGGCAGGCCGGAAAGCGAAAGGGCGGCGAGCGCCGCACTGGGCCCGGGTATCACGGTGACGGCGTAGCCTTCCTCGATGGCGCGCCGCGCCACTTTTTCCCCGGGGTCGCTGATGCACGGCATCCCCGCGTCCGATACCAGCGCCACCGATTTCCCTTCGGCCAGCATTATCATGATCTCTTCGCTCCGCGCCGTTTCATTGTGTTCATGGCAGCTGATCACGGGCTTTTTGATGTTCAGGTGGTTGAGCAGCTTCAGCGTCCTGCGCGTATCCTCCGCTGCGATGATATCCGCCTCGGTTAGTATTCGCACCAGCCGCAGCGTCACGTCCTCCAGGTTGCCTATCGGCGTTCCGCAGAGGTAAAGCGTTCCTTGTCCGTCCTTGTTCATAGCGTCCCTCCTTCATAGAGCCGCTGCATCCGCGGGGTATATACGCCCGCCCGCTCCCATACCGTCAGCGTGGGGAGAAATATCAGGCCCGGCTTCCCCAGTTTGATGCACTCGATCAGCACCAGGTTCGCCCCCTTGTCTGGGAAGGGCTGCACCGGCAGCAGGCGTTTCGGCTCCAGCCTGTGTACATGCATCAGGGTAAATATCTCTGCCAGCCGGCTGCTTTGCTGGATGCAGTAGAAATGGCCGCTGTTTTTCAAAAGCGCGAATGCCGCCTTCAGGATATCCTCCATCCCCGCAGCCTGTTCAAAGCGGGAGATGGCATGGCTGCCTTCGCAGCTTTCGGGCCCGCACCCCGGCTTCCCGTAAGGCGGGTTGCACGTAACGGCATCCATTTTCCCGCGTGGGAGCGCATGGTGTGCGTCCTTGAGGTCCATGCACATCATCTCGATCCTGTCTTCCAGCCCGTTTAAGCGTACGCTCCGCGCCGCCATTTCCGCCGCGTCGGGCTGTATCTCGATGCCGTAAATCTTTGCGGCTTTTGTTTTCCGGCTCAGCAGCAGCGGGATCACGCCGCACCCCGTCCCCAGGTCTGCGCACAGCCCCCGGTTTGGGATGCGCGCGAAATTGGCCAGCAGTACCGCGTCCGTCCCAAAGCAAAAAAGGGAGGGGTTCTGGATCACCTTCAGCCCTCCGCATTGCAGGTCGTCCACGCGTTCTCCTGTTTTGATCAGCTCATCCATTCTTGTTCAGCAGCAATGTAACAGCGTCATTTTTGCATTTATATTCGGTGGATCGTCGGTTCATAGCCCCCGTGGAGATAATCTCCCTGCCAAGTGATTTTCAGCGGTTCTTTGTTCATTGTTCACGGTTCATCGTTCAATGCTTCCCCCGCAGGGCAGTAGGATCTATGCCCCAATAATGGGAGGCAAACTTGCCTTCCTATGCATTCTGACATTGTACTTTGTATATTTACCCCCGCAGGGCGTTCCTAATTCTCAATTCTCAATTGTCAATTGCTAACCCCCGCAGGGCTATAGGATCCATGCCGCAGGCATACCGAAACTATTAATTATTAATTATTAACTATTAATTATTTGCGTATTTCCTCTACCTTCCTGAGCATCTCCTCCCCGCTCGGGAAGGCGCCCACCTGCTTGTAGGCCAGCGCGCCGGCAGCGTCCACAAACAGCGTCGTAGGGATGGCTCCCACCTTGTATCGGTCCGCCACGCTGTTTTGCGCATCGTCCAGCGCCACCGGGAAGGTGAATCCGCCTTCTTTCAGGAAGGCTTTCATCGTTTCCGGTGTCATCCTCTCCTCGGGTACATCGATGGCGATGAAGGCTACGTCGTCGCCCAGCTGCTTGTAGATTTTTTCGATGTCCGGCATTTCGCCCCTGCAGGGCCCGCACCATGTCGCCCAAAAGTTGATAATCAGGATCTTGCCGCGCAGTGCCTTGGTGTCAAATGTCTTTCCATCCAGGTCCTGTATCGTGAAATCGGGGATCGTGGCCTGCACCGTTCTGGCAGCGGGTTTTGGGCTTTCATTGCCTGTGCCCTGGGAAGCCTGCCCGTTTGTGCATCCCGCCAGCAGGAGCATCGCGATAAGGATAACGGGTAAGAATATTCTCTTCATTTTTTACTTCCTTCATATCGTTTTTATTTTAACATACCCCGCATGGTTGCGGAATACCCCGCTCATTGCAGTATAACCGGTTAAACCTGTCATACCGCAAAACGGTGTCAATCGTTTTGCCCTTCATATTGTTTGCGCATCTCCTCCACCTTGGACAGGATCTCGGCTGCGCTGTTGAACCTGGCCGACTGCATGTAGTATAGTTTCCCTTCGGGGTGGAGAAAGAGCGTCGCAGGGATCGTGGATATGTTGTACAGCTTCCCGATGCCGTCCGCCTCACTGTCCGCCGCAGCCCGGAATGTGTATCCGTTTTCATCCAAAAAAGCCCTGATGCCCTCCGCGTCCATGTCTCCCGGCGAGTCTATGGCGATGAACGTAGCGTCGTCGCCCAGCTTATGGCTGGCTTCCTCAAAAAGTGGCATCTCCGCCCTGCATGGTGCGCACCACGATGCCCAGAAATTGATGACGAGTATCTTCCCCCGCAGCGCCTTTGTGTCAAATGCATCCCCGTTGATATCCTTCACGGCGAAGTCCTGGACTCCCGTGGTTTCATTTCCTCCGGTCAAGGCGGGTTTTTCACATCCTGCCAGGATGAGGGTCACGATCAATGCCGCAAATACGGCAAGTGCTTTTTTCATTTCACATTCCTTGTCAGCGATCCCGGATTCAGGCCGCTGTAAATATAGAAATTGCGGCCGCTGAATCATTCTTACCACGCCCCCGCACAAATAAACCAGATTTCATGATGATCCCGCAAGCGAATGATTTTCCATCGTTTTGGGGTTCCGGCATTTATGCATTTCATCCTGTCCCGCAGGCAGACCAGGTGATGATACCGGCCGGTGTGCAAATGCCGGTGGGAGCAGCATCGCCACCTGCAGCGGCATGGATATATGAAATGCGGGGCCCGTTCATCAGGTCCCGCATTCCCCGCCTTTGTTTTGTATGCCGTGCCGTGACCCCGGAGGCAGGATACCGGGGGCGGACCATTTATGATCGGTTGAATGTGCGGCGCAGCGCGCTTATTTCAGCCGCGTGAAGCTCAGGTAGGACTTGGAGATGAATCCCTGCTTGCCGTTGTAATCCACCTTGCACCAGCTGCCATATGCCAGCAGTTTCACCTTGGCGCCCTTGGGCAGGGTGAGCAGCGCGGTGGAGCGTGAGCTCGCAGCCGACATCAGCTTTTTCTTGGAGTAGCGCACCTTTGCCGTCAGGCTGTAATAGCGCGTATACTTTGACAGGAAATAGCCTTCCCGGTTGGCTGTGCCGTACCGTCCCTTCACCCACGGGCTTCCCCACGCCACCGCCCAGAACTTCTCATACCGTTTGAAGGTGGCGATCTTCGCGCTGGATGTGCTCTTGCTGGTATACAGGTATGTTTTGGATATCCCGTAGATCTCCCCCAGCGCCAGCGGGCTTGAAAGGACTGGTGTGGGCGAAGGCGCAGGGGTTACCTCACCGGATGCGGACGGGGAGGCGGGTGTCGTCGTTGCCGCCGCCGAAGATTTCGGTGTTGGCGTGGGTTTCGGCGTCGGTGTGGGCGCCGGCTTCAGCTGCGCTTCTGTGAGGGGCAGGTCCGAAAGCACGCCGCCCGGATAGTAAAATTTCAGGATCTTGTCGTACGCGCTCACGTTCGGGTCACTGTCTTTGGCCCGCTGCTGCGCGCCCCGCTGGCTCATGCCGATCCCGTGGCCGTACCGCCTGTTGATCAGCCTGTAATTGGTCACCATCCCTTTGCTGTCAGTGTCCTTTTCCACCGCAAAGATACGCAGGTTGATATCGGGGTCAAAGACGCACCAGCCCGGGTATGTGGTCTCGTTGTCCAGCTTGTCCTTGATGTTGAATCCGATGCAGAACTGCCTGTCCTCCGTCCCGATGATATCCTGGGTATTCTTGTCCTGCACCGTCAGTTTCAGCGTCACAAACAGGTTGGCCCACGTATAATCCTTGCACGGGCAGTTGTCCGCGCTGTGCGGCTTGCTCGGGTCGGGCAGGGTATTGGGGTCCACGTTCGGATTATGTTTGCAGTAAGGTCTGGATGGGTTGGGTATGCTGGAAGGCCACAGCGCGGGATTCAGCCCTGTCACCGCTTTGATGACTGAATATTCGCCGTCGCACAGATACGTCTTTTCCGCCGTATTGATATTTTTCACATAGTTTTTTTCTATTGAGTATTTGATGAAATCCACCAGTTTGGGATCCATCGTGTCCTCGGAGTATTTCACGTTCGGGTCTGTTTCCTTGTCCACCAGCGTACCCGCCGGGAAATTTACCGTTCTTTTGACGCTGGACGGGTTCGCCACGTCGTATGGGTCGTCCTGCATCTGGAAATACGGCAGCGCGCTGCTCCATACGTTTTCCGTCCTGTCCGTCTGGCCGCCGTTGCTCGCCGCAAAGTATGTGGTGATGATGGATCCGTTGGTGTCCGGGTAGCGCAGCACCTTGCCCCTCGTCCCGTCCACAGCTGCGATCACGTTGGTCAGGGACGCGTTGAAGCCTTTGTACACCTGGTCGCTGGAGGTATCGCCGATATCGTAATTCGCGCTGCGCTTGCCTTCCATCCGCTGCGCCGCGTATCCCCTGGCAGCCACCGCCTGGGACTTCAGGGCCTCCAGCGGAAAGCTGTTGCTCATCTCATAGGCCACCACGCCGTACAGGTATGTTTCCAGGAATACGTGGTTCACGGTCTCCACATAGTAGACCTTGCTGCCCGAGCCGGATACGTAGTAGTCGGCCCAGAATTTCATATCTCCGCGGTAGGTGCGCGTCGTACCTTCCGCTTTCAGCGTGATGAGGTTGGCGGCGTCTCCTGCGGGGTTGGTATGTCGCTTGAAGGTGAGGGAGGCAACGGAGGATAGGATGGCTTTGCCTGCCGGGTTGTACAGCGTCAGCTTGTTGGATACGAGTTTGACCTTGTATGTCCCTTCTGCCATCTGGAAAAGATCGGGCCGTTCCGCGATGCTGTAGATGCCTTTTACCGTGAAGGAGATCTCCTTGACGCTGTCGCCCGTGGACAGTTTCACACGGATGGTGGAGTTGTCCGCATCGGCTGCGGTCTTCAGGTCCGCCAGGGCCGTGGCCGGCAGGATGGCGATAGCCCCCGCCGCTATGCTCAGGCACATCAGGACAGCCAGCAGGATGGATGCGGGTTTCTTGATCATTTTCATCACGTAACAACTCCTTAGGTCTTTGGCTATTTAATGCTTCGCGTATACCTTCTGTCGAAGGAGGCGTATGACGAATAAAAATGGGGGGATCAGAAGGTTTGATCGATGTTGCAAACACAGCGTAACATATTCGCAATAATTAAGTCAAGCCTTTTCACAGAATTTCTTGCTTTCAGGGCATAAAAAATCTCACACCGCTCTCACGACTAAATATATTTCGTAACTTTTATCAGGAGGTTTTAGGGCAAAATGCCGTTTTATCAATGTGATTACCGGGAATATCCGATGATATCGTTTCCGTTTCGTCAAAGTGGATGGTATATATGTTAAATGATTCCCGTATTCTGTAAAGGCAGTTCTGCCATGGCGGTGCTGTCCGTTGCACGCTTGCCGGGCAGGCGGAATATATCGTGGTCGCAGCACGTATACAGTCCTTACGCTTGGACCAAATTGGCGCCTTTTGCATAATAATTGTTTTGCCTGTGTGTATATTTCACTGCAAGCTGCAATTATTGATAAAACATGCAATATGGTTTTGATTTATATCTTTCATAAATGGGTATGTAGTGGTATAATATTTTTTGAATTTGGGGAGGTGAAACGACTTTGGCATATAAGATTACCGATGATTGCATCAGCTGCGGCGCTTGCGAGCCCGAATGCCCTTCCGGTGCCATTTCCGAAGGTGATGGCAAATACGAGATCGATGCAGCCAAATGCACCGATTGCGGCGCTTGTGCAGGGGTATGCCCCACGGATGCAGCGCAGCCCGAATAAGCGAAAATTCAGGCGATTCAATCAATTTATCAAAAAAGCGGCTTGCGCCGTTTTTTTGTTGCCTCATCACCATTGTTTAACGCAT
This sequence comes from Bacillota bacterium, assembly GCA_023454175.1. GTDB lineage: Bacteria > Bacillota > Clostridia > Christensenellales > JAEXRW01 > JAEXRW01. The sequence goes on from JAEXRW010000040.1 coordinate 98,809, forward strand.
ACGCGTCCTTTGCGGCATGAACATGCCGAGCGTAAAGCAGACCAGGAATGCTGCGATCAGCATCATGGCCTGCCCGGTCCGTTTGAGCCCCTTATGGGTCTTGCGGTATTTGAAAAACAGGATGGCCCCGGCCACGGCCAATACAGCAGCGGCCGGCAATATGATATTCAGCAGGACGAACGCTATCTCGGAAGGCAAGTGGTCACCCCCATAAATATCAAATGCCCCCTTGGGAGAGGGGGCATTATCGCAGTTCATCACATAAGCCCGCAGTTCTGAACGATCGAAATAATACGGATCCCCGCAGGCAATAGGATCATGCCCGATGGGAGGCGTGCCTCCCTATGCAATCCGCAACTATAACTATTATCTATTAATTCTCCAGCAGTGTCTGTATGTCTTCCTTGTCCCCTTCGATCACGATCTTATCCTCGGCCGGCCGTACATCCGCGTTCAGCAGCGTCACGCCGTCCATCGGGAAAAGCCGCACGTCCACCGTGTTGTCGGGCAGGCTCACCCGCACCTTCACCAGGGCTTTGAGCGCGTTGTTGTCCAGCACGATCCCCCTGCCGTCTTTCGTCTGCACCTCGGCCCCGATCGGCGGCATGAGCTTGCGCATCTCTTCATAATAATCCTGCTCGTAATTCAGGCAGCACATCAGCCTCCCGCACAGCCCCGATATTTTGGATGGGTTCAGCGAGATGTTCTGCTCTTTTGCCATCTTGATGGATACGGGGGTGAATTCGCCGAGGAACTGGTAGCAGCACAGGTGCATCCCGCACTTGCCGATCCCGCCCATCATCTTGGTCTCGTCGCGTACGCCGATCTGCCGCAGTTCGATGCGTGTACGGAAATGGTGCGCCAGATCCTTCACCAGCTCGCGGAAGTCCACGCGTCCGTCCGCCGTGAAGTAAAAGATCAGTTTGCTGCAGTCAAACGTGTATTCCACGTCCACCAGTTTCATATCCAGCTTGTGTGCCTCTATCTTTTTCTGGCATATCTCCAGGGCGTCTTTTTCCTTCTGCTCGTTTGCCGTCAGCGCGGCCAGGTCCGCCTCGGTGGCCTTGCGCAATACCTTTTTCAGCTGCGCCGGGAAGGACGATTCTTCGATCTGCCGCGGTCCCACCACGGCCGTGCCATACTCCACGCCCCTGACCGTTTCCACGATGACGCCGTCGCCCGTTGTCAGAGTGGTCTCCGCCGGGTCGAAGTAATATATTTTACCAGCCTTTTTAAAGCGAACGCCTACTATAGTCTTTTCCATTGGATACCTCCGTTATATATCAAGCAGCACGCAGAAGCGAATAAGATTTGCGTTCGCTGCGGACAGCCTACGATAGTCTTTTCCATTAGATACCTCCGTTATATATCAAGCAGCACGCAGAAGCGATTAAGATTTGCGTTCGCTGCGGACACCCTACGATCGTTTTTTCCATGAGATACCTCCGTTATATATCAAAGCAGCGCCGGCTGCTAAAAGGTGTTTTGCGTTCGTTGCGCACGCCTGCGGTTGTCTTTTCCATTCAAAACCTCCGCTATGGATAAAAGCAGCGCATCTGCTGCCAACAGGTAGTTTACGTTCGCTTTCAACTGTTTTTGCGCCAAAAGTATCATTTTTATAATATCGCTCAGCGCTTCTTTTGTAAAGCGCCGCGCCGTTTCTCCCAGTTTTTCCTTGAAGTCGATGTTGATGCACAGGGCTTCCGCGTCCGTTTTCAGCATCAGCATGTCCCTGTACAGCGTGTTCATGCATTCCAGCAGGTATGCTGCGCCCTCCCGGTCATCCTTGTATCCTTTGAAGCAATCCTCCCATTTGGGGATATTTGCATAGTTTTTCAGCGATGCAACGAGTTGGGCCGCCTGTTTGCGGATGTTCCAGTAGCGCCCCTCGTCGTTTTTGTCCGCCAGCAGGGTCCGCGCCTGTCCCGGCATTCCGTTGCTCAATCGGGCGATGAGCCTCGCTTCTTCCTTGCCTGCCCCTTCGGCTTCCAGCAATGCCGCCAGCGCGTCTTCCGCCATCCCCGTCATGCGGATATGCACGCACCGTGAGCGGATGGTGGGCAGCATGGCTTCGGGGTATTCCGCCAGCAGGAAAAAGTGCGTCCCTGAGGGCGGCTCTTCCAGCGTCTTGAGCAGGCAGTTCTGCGCCTCCGTTGTCATGTCTTCCGCGCCGTCTATCACCACCGTCCGTTCCCCGCCCAGGAAACTCTGGCGGCACAGCTCCTCCAGCAGCGTGCGGATGGCGCCGATCTTGATGCTCTTCCCGTCCGTGGTGATGGTGATCAGGTCTGGGTGGTTGCCCGATCGTACCATCATGCATACGCCGCATTTCCCGCACGGTTTTTGCTCCCCGGTGCAGAGCAATGCAGCCGATGCTGTCCGCGCGAAGTCCAGTTTCCCGCTCCCCTTGGGCCCGGTAACGAGGTAGGCATGGAATGCCTGTCCCTTCGCAGCGTTTTCCAGCACCCGTCTGGCTGTCGGGTTCAAAACGGCCGCGTTCACTTATTTGCTCCTCCGGCTTTATCCAGCAGTGCGTCTACGCGGCGTTTGATATCGTCAAATACTGCTTCCGCGCTCCGCATCCCGTCGATACGGATGATCCTTTCCGGGTTGAGTTGGGTCAGTTGGTTGTATCCTTCCAGCACGCGCAGGAAAAAGGCCTCTCCCGCACTCTCCAGCCGGTCCAGCGGCGCCGCTATGCGTTTCAGCGCGATGTCCACCGGCAGGTCGATGTAAACCGTGATGTCCGGGATGATGCCCCGGATGGCGTAGTCGTTGATCTCCCGCACCTTTTGGATGCCCAGTTCCCTTCCGCACCCCTGGTAGGCCAGGCTGCTGTCCACATACCGGTCCAGGATGATGGTTTTGCCGCTTTCGATGGCGGGACGCACCACCCTGTCCACATGCTCTGCGCGGGCTGCCGCGTACAGCAGCGCCTCGGTGATGGCGCTCATGGGGTTCTCGTTGCCCAGGATGATGGCGCGTATCTTCTCCGATACCGGGCATCCGCCCGGTTCCCGGGAAAAGACGATATCGTGCCCCTTCCCGCTCAGGTAGCGTTTCAGGAGGTTGATCTGCGTGGACTTCCCCGACCCGTCCAGCCCTTCAAATGTGATAAAGAGCCCTTTTTTCATCAGTGCCCGTTCCTTTCACTTCTCAACAGGTGCATTATTGGCAGCCAATTGCCGGAACATTTTACTTCCTCGTAAGTGATCCCCCGCCGGGCAATCAATTCATGCCCGAAGGGCATTCCGCAACTATTATCTATCAACTGTCAACATAAATTCCATGCCGAAGGCATTCCGCCATTGTACATTGTAAATTGTACATTGTACATTGAATCCCCTCAAAAGCCTTGGAATTATGCCCGAAGGGCATTCCACAATTCTTAATTATTAATTATTAATTTTTAATTTCAGTATGATTTCTCCCGCTTTCTCCGCTGTCTGCGCGATATAGTCCGGCTTCGCGCTTTCGATCTCTTCCGTGCTGCCAAATCCATAGGTCACACCCAGCGCCTGCGTCCCTGCGCCCCGTGCGCCCTCGATGTCAAATTCCTTGTCCCCCACCATGATGCATTCCGAAGGGGGCAAATCCAGCATATCCACTGCTTCCTTCACGATCCCCACTTTGTTGATGGAGGAGTCGTCGGGCTTGGCAAAAGCCAGCGCGTCGAAATACTGGATCAGTCCCATGTCCGTCAGGTTCGCGCGGGAGAACTGTTCCCGTTTGCTTGTGGCGATCGCTATTTTGATCCCTGCTTTTTTCAGCTGTTCGAGCATTTCCGGCACGCCTTCGAATATCGTTACTTTCTTGTGTCCGATGGCCCGGTAGTGTTCGCGGTACGCTTCCAGTATGGTATCGATGCGTGCGTCCGCGTTCTCCCCGGTCACGCCGTACATCATTCCCAGCATCGGGCGTATCGGCATGCCCACATACCGCAGGAGCCCTTCTTCGGGCACAGGTGTGAGCCCCAGTTTCCGTTCTGCATACCGCAAAGACTCAGTGATCCCCTCGCCCGAGTCCAGCAGCGTGCCATCCAGGTCGAAAATGGCTGCTTTCAACATTTGATGACCCCTTAATTTTTAAAAATTTATATTGGCCGGTGTAAACCGGCTTTATATCGCACTGATAAATCATTATAGCATAAATCCATGCCCGCAAAAACCCGCGCATTCAGATCCATGACGTCAGCGTTGTCCTTTCTGAAAGCAATCCGAAAGCTCCCTGAATATAATGAAGCACGTCATTGGCAGGATCGTGCCTGTACAATGACGCTATACATGGACCGCAAAGGAGAGATTTGATTTGGCGGATAGATTGCTCAAGTTCGCTTCCCCTTATATGCGGGGTGATGACGTACTCGCCCTGCAAAAGGATTTGAACACACTGAAAGACGATCCAACGCAGAAACCCTATTACCAGGGTGCACTGGACGGCGTTTTCGGCCCTGTGACGGATGCCTCTGTGCGTGCCCTGCAGGCCGATGCCGGTATCGCCGTGGACGGTATCGCCGGTCCCGTCACGCGCGCCGTCATCCGGGATGCGCTGGAGGAGCAGGGAAAAAACAGGCTCCTGAAGCTCTTATCCCCCTATATGCGCGGCGCGGACGTGCAGGAGCTGCAGAACGGCCTGCATCTGCTCATCGATGCCGATACCCAAAAACCCTATTACCGGGATACGCTGGACGGCATTTTCGGGCCCGTGACGGATGCCGCGGTGCACGCCTTCCAGACGGATGCCGGTATCAAGGTGGACGGCATCGTGGGCCCGGTCACCCGTGCGGCCCTCCGCGAAGCACTCGTGGAACAGAGCAAGGGCCCGTTGAATCCCGCGGATTTCCCCTACGTGGACTCGGACATCATCGCGCAGATCAATCTGGATCTGGTCACCGAGACGCCCATGCGCATCGCCCTGGTGAAGGAGATATTGGGCTGGACATGGCCCAGCGGGTTCTATATCATCGGTGCCAATCTGTATAAATCCGATCTTTCTGTTACGGTCCCCACCGTGGAGTATATCAACCAGGTCGCACAGCGTTCGCCCGCATATTTCACGGGCGGGAGGCGGCAGTTCCTCGTGGACCACTATCTCGACTGCGTGAGGGACGGCATCCGCACCGGCTGTTGTGACTGTTCGGGCATGGAGGTGGGTATCTGGCGCAAGCTAGGTGCCACCAGCGCTTCCTTTGATGCCACCGCGCAATCCATCTACACCAACCACAGTACCCATCTGGCGAAGGCGGATCTGCGACCCGCCGACTGTGTCTTTTTGCGCCAGAGCGATGGGGATATCCCCCATATGGGCATATACGTCGGTTCCGGTTGGATCATCGAAGCAGTGGGCGGAGCCTACGGCATCCAGTTGAGCAGGCTCGGGGACCACAGGGTGAAAAACCAGATGACCGGCTCCATGGTAAAAAAGACGGAGTTCAACCTTTTCGGCCGTCCGCGTTTCTTGCCGTGAACATTTGAAGCGATCCAAAGACCGCCGGGGCTGTGCGCGCCCCGGCGTTTTTTTATTGGAGGGATATAGGATGTTAAGGCCTTAGATTTCTTGTTTATGGTTGTGAGGCTGTTGAACGTATGTGAATTTGTAGGGGCGATTTCAGGGAATACTCATAGATAAAAACGGGGTAACAAGTTTTCATGACGATAGGGGTATTCATAGCCTTTCTTTTTCTTACCGCGGTCGATGTGCTTATATCCGTCCGGTTCGTTCGGACAAATAATAAGGCGTATCTGGCCGCCACGGTCTTTGCATGGCTGCCCTTCGCGCTGTACCTGCTCGCAGTTTATCTGTTTGATCTGGCCATTCCCGATTATGTCCTGTACATCGTGGTTGCGGCGCAGTTCATCCGTACCTTTTTCGGGTACTATTTGGACTGGTATGAAAAAACGGGCTTCTTCGACCGTTCCATTCATGCCTATGGATGCTTCGCCTACGCGCTCCTGGTTTTCTGCACCATCCGGAGCGTCCTGGGCGCGGTATTGCCCAAACTCGTTGCTGCTTTTTTCGTCCTCACCATCGGCATGACGGTGGGTGTGCTCATAGAGATCGTGGAATTTGCCCTGGACTCCCGGAAGAAAAAGATAGGCATCCGCCTCCAGAAAGGCCTGCGGGATACCGATTTCGACCTGATCTTCGATACGATAGGCTCCTTTGCTGCCGGTGTGTTTGCCTATTTTACACTATTGTAAATTGCCTTTCCATGCTTCATTCTGGTATCCGGTCATGCTGCAGGTACTGAGCCATTCTTTTTGAAAAACCACTTTCAGCATAGAACTTCATCGATATGTGCTTCCGCCCTATTTTTGCACAAAGGGTGCTGCGTTGGGAGCGTAATAACAGCTATTGTGCATGGTTGCAGGTTTTAATTCCCTGTACGGAAACCTGCCCCATATTTTATTAAAAAAGAATTCGTCCTTGTCTGTTGCTTTGTCGTAGGCGTCCACGATTCTTTTGGATATGGAAGAAAATACTTTGGAATTATTGTATTTGAAATGAAAGGTCAGGGTCTCCGTTTGCTCATCATATACGGAGCTTATGATCTGGTGTGCAAATAGTAACATGGTATACTCAGACCTCCTTATATATCACTACAAATATATAAACATAGCAGGAGTTGGAAAGCAAAGCACGATTTTAGGGGTTTTTGTCTAGATAAGATGAAAACAGCTTGAGCTGCCGTAAATATGATTCCTGTCAAATAAAATCCGGATTCATGTGCACACTATCCATGGAGGTGTGGCGTATGGACGGGAATGTTGAATTGCTGAATTATATCCACCAAAATGCTGCAATGGGTGCGGATACGATCAGCCATCTGATAGAGATCGCGCAGGATATCGAGTTCAGAAAGGTCCTGGAATCCCAGTATCGCGAATATAAAGAGATACTGTCTGTCTCCAATGACAAGCTGAGGGCCATCCATCAGGAGCCTAAATCGATCAACACCCTTTCGAAAGCTTCGGCGCATCTTATGATAGATCTCAAAACCTTGAAGGCCAGGGATGCCTCGCATTTATCCGAGATGCTGATCCAGGGCAGCACCATGGGGATCATCGACATGACGAAAAAGATCCATGCGTATTCGGATGGAGATGAAGATATTCTGAACCTTGCCCGGAGGCTTTTATCCTTTGAGGAAAAGAATGTAGAAGCGTGCAAAAAGTTTCTGAACTGAAATAGGGTGATGGCTTTGACTTCTCATCTGTTCAGGCATTCCTCCACCGATGCCTTCGCCGCATTGTCAATGTGGATACCTTCCTCCCACCAAATGTTTTTGATCACGGTGGGCTTCCCCTTTTCCTGTTTCTCCGGTTCCAGCCGGCCAGCCAGCCTGTCCCCGTACAGGATGGGCAGCACGTAATACCCGTATCTACGCTGCGGCACGGGGATGTATACCTCCCACTTGTAGTCGAAATCAAATATAGCCTTCACCAGTTTCCGGTCCCACAGCATGTTGTCCAGCGGCGCCAGGATCCGCACAGTGGGTGCCGCTGGTTGGCCATGGATAATGTCTTCCAGCATGGGCAGGTATTCCGCAGCCATATAAAAGCCATCCTTGATGCCATCGACCGCAACGGGGATTCCAGCGCCGCCTTGGCCAGCCGTTGCGGCCCGTAATGCCATTCCACCCTTTCCTCCATGGCAAAGTCCGAGGAGCATGCGCATTCGTGCCCTTCCAGATACCGGGTGATGGTTTGTACAGCATCGGAATGTTTATCAATCCAAGGCAGGTACCTGTCCCGGAAGCGGGAGAAATACGGCCAGTCCTCCGTCATGCAGATAGACATGTTCTTGTCCCACTGGTCATATAGCTGCCTGTCTGTATAGAGCAGTTCCGTCAGCATCCCCGGCGTGAACCCTGAAACGCGTGCACGCAGTATCAGTTCCTGGTTGTGGCCGATCACGTTCAGCGGGTCAAACTGCACGCACCTTACCCGGGCGAAGTACGCCATCACGCCTTCCTTCCCCGAAAGCCCGCTTGCATCGTCCAGGCAGTGGTATCGCACCAGGAACCTTCGCGCCTGCTCCTTTGTGATCTTTATTTCCGCCAAGTGTCTGTCTCCTGATTCTTAGAATACAATTGACTGAAACCCTTAGTAGGGCCCCATAATCATACCCGAAGGGTATTCCATCGTTGTATATTGTAAATTGTGCATTGTACATTGGATGCCCCCGCGGGGTTTGAAATCCATGCCCGAAGGGCATTCCAAAATTCTTAATTCTTAACTCTTAATTCTTAATTATTTAAAAGTGTCGGTTTGATGTATTTCGTCCACACTTCATACCCCTTGCCGTTGAAGTGGATCTTGTCCGAACGGAACAGTTCCTTTCTCGGCTGCCCATACTCATCCAATATCCCCTTTTCGCAGTCGATGAAATGTAATGCCTTTCCGGCGTTCTCCTCGATATATTCCCGTATCAGCCGGTTGGCCGTATCCACCTCGCCCCGTGCCTTCGTTTTCCCCGGTGCAGGCGTGATGGCGATATAGTAGATGGGCGTCCCCGGTAGTTCCCTTGCCGCCTTCTCAAAGAACGTTACGGTGTCCCTGTAGACTTCCTCCCCCGTCCGCGTAGCCCCTTTCACCCCGCTCAGGTCGTTCGTCCCCGCGAAAAGCACGATGCGCTTTGGGTGGAAGGGCGTCACGAGCCGGTCGAAAAAGTGCGTAGCATCGCCGATCTTGATCCCCGCGATACCGTGCCGCAGCACCGGCAGTGGCGCCATGTCGGCTTCGAGTGTCTTCCAAAATTGGATGGACGAGCTCCCGTAAAAGACGATCTTCCCCTGCGGGAGGTTTCCCTTGTACCGCCGTTCGATCGCCTTCACGGCGAAATTCCAGAATTCGGCCCTGGTATTGCGCACTACCTTCCGCATCCCCAGCCAATACCCCAGCACCAGGATCAACAAAACCCCCAGAATTACTCCGCCGACGATATACCACATGGCATATCCCCCCTTTATAATATCAAATAATAAGCGGCATCTCTTTTTCTGCGCATAAGCGATAACACTTCAGGTTTAATAACCTGGTTCTTTCCCCCGCAGGTATATCTTAGCTCCCTCAGACGAGGGAGCTGTCGCCGTAGGCGACTGAAGGAGGGACCCTTACAGGGCAAATAGAATAATGCCAGCAGGCATTCCATAATTCTCAATTCTCAATTTTCAATTATTGAATTACCCCCGCAGGGCTTACCTTAATTTTTAATTATTCATTATTAATTATTAATTGTTTAAGTGTAAGTTATAGCATATCATGCATTCCGTTACCGTGAATCCTTCGTCCAGGTATAGCGCCACCGCCTTCTCGTTTTCCCCGTTCACAGACAGGCGGATGTTTTCAAAGCCCACTTCCCGCGCCTTTTGCATGCCTGCGCGCAGCAGCTGCCGCCCCAGTCCCTGCCGCTGGTACTCCGGCAGCACCGCCACCTGCTCGACAAATGCAGTTTCCCCGTCCTCCTGTACAGTGTGTACGGCGCCCACGGCTTCGCCGTTCTTCCATAGTAGCTTCAGTCCGCCCGGCAGGTGCTTTTCGCTTGTGAAGTAGCTCCGCACGATCTCGGTCGTCGTGCCCGTATGCCCGGCCAGGTGTGCAAAGCACGTGTTCATGATATGGCGCCACGTCTCTTCGTCCCTGCCCTGTATGAATTCTTCCAGATGAAATCCTTCGGGGAAAACGGCACCTGCGCTTCCCTCCGCCTCCCGGTCCAGGATGTAGCACCGCCGCCACTCGGCAAATCCCAGTCCCGCCAGTATTTCCGCCTCGGCCTTCCGTTTGTCGGGCAGGAAGAGGTAGACGTCGCCGATCCCCTCTGTATGCTGCAGGATGGCGTCCAGCAGCAGCTTGTAATGCCCGGGTACGGGTTCCAGGCAGTGGTATATGCGCATCCGCCCCTTGCCTGTTTCACGGAATCCTCCCAGCATCAGGGATGCCGCGCCTATGATCTCCCCGTCTTCCCCATAGAGTAGATAGGAAGGGTTGCCCGCGCTTGCCAGCGTCCCCGCGTTCAGGTCGTCCGGCCCCGTGTAGGAGTCGTCGTGCTCCGGCCCGTATTTCCTGCAATATGCGATGAATGCCTCGGCATCCTGTATCTCCACTTGATTGGCTTGCATTTTCTTCCCCCCTGTGCGCAATAGGCTCTGCCTTGCTGGCCTCTACTCCCTATGTATGTCTGTATTAGCCGTTCAAAGGTTCAGCAAAATAGCCCCCCCGCAGGGCATACCATGGCATAATTATTACAAATTCACTCACAACGCATCCCGCAATTGTCAATTCTCAATTTTCAATTGTCAATTGGTTTTGACCACTCTCATCATCCCGTTATTCAATCCGAAAGCCCCCGCCCCCGCTTCCATCTCTTCAATGAGTCGGGCCAGGTTTGGCTGGTCCATGGTTTCTCCTGGTATGAAGCCGGGTGTCCCCGGCGGGTATGTCCCCACCGTCCCCGCTGCGGTGCGTCCGGCGCATTCTTTTAGCTGCAGCCACTCGGTGTCCGAATAATAGGCCTCCCGCGGGTCCATGGCCTTTACAGGCAGTGTGGGCGGCGCGTTAACGGTTTTACTTTTTGCGCTGTTCAGTGGCAGCCTTGCCAGCACCCTGCATAATCGGTCATAGTCCGCCTTCCTGTCCCATGGCGTGCAGATCAGCACCAGCCGCCGCCTGTCCGCCATCTCGGCCTCCACGCCCGCTGCGCTCAGTATCCCTGCCGCGGTGTAACCGCTCAATCCTCGCCCCGATACGTCGATCACCAGCCGCAGGGGGTCTTTCCCGCCCGCATGCGGGATCTCGTCCGGGTTGAATATCGCGAGTCCGTCTATCTTCGCGATGCGCTCCTCCGCCTCCTGCACCATCATTAGCGCGTCCTGCAGCAGCGCCCGCCCGTTGGATGCCATCCCGTCCCGCGCCCTGTCCAGCGAGGCCATGATGGGGTAACTCGGGCTGCTCGTCTGCACGAGAGCCAATGCAGCCAATACCTCTTTTGCATCCTCTGCCTTGGCGCAGTGCAGGTATCCCCCCTGTCCCAGCGCGTCCAGTGTCTTGTGCGCGCTCTGCACCCACAGGTCCGCACCCATTTTCCCCGCGTTCTCCGGGAAAGCGGGGTGGAACGGGAAATGCGCCCCGTGCGCCTCGTCTATCAATACCTTCAGTCCCGCCTTGTGCGCCGCGTCCGTGATTTTACGTAATTTCATGCACAGCCCGTAGTAGTTCGGCCGTGTCAGGAAGATTGCTTTGGCGTCCGGGTTTTGTTCAATGGCCTTGATGACATCTTCCTCTGCGATGCACCCGGTCAGTTCCCTTTCCAGTTGGTAACGTGGCGCCACGAATACCGGTTCCAGCCCGCACAGGATCAGCGCCGATACTGCGCTTTTATGGCAGTCCCGCCCTATAATGATTTTTTCGCCCGGCCTGCATGTGGAGAGGATCATCGCCAGCACCCCCGCGGTGGAGCCTCCCGTCAGCAGGAGGCTCGCGCCCGCGCCGAAAGCCTCCGCACACAAATCTTGTGCCTCCGCGATGGCGCCTGCGGGTTCATACAGGTTGTCCGTCCCCGTTACCTCGGTGATATCCCATGCGCTGTTGAATTCCCCTGCCCGCCCCTTGTGCCCCGGCATATGGAACCGCGCGCGTTTCCCCTCCGCGTATTTTCGGATTATGTCCTCCAGTGGCCGTTTACCCATGTCCTTGCCCCTTCCCTGTTTGGCATCATTATACAGCATCGTGCACTGTCAGGGTATCTTTCAGTATACGGCTTTAACAGTTAAACAAAAAAGCCCTGCTGATAGAAAACGGTCGTTCTACCAGCCGGACTTTTTACTAGCGTTGGGCGTTCCCTAATTCTCAATTCTCAATTATTAATTACCCCGCTGGGCTTACCGCAATTCTTAATCATGAGTTTACAAAATAAGTGCAACACTTGAGGAAATGAATGACCCAGCAAGCCAAAACCTTGTAAAATGGGAGTTGCGAGACAACCATAACAAGGAGGAAAGGCAAGATGGGTCACTACAGG
>JAEXRW010000006.1 GCA_023454175.1 Bacillota bacterium
TAACCATGAGCGTATTCAACTTAAAACAAAACTGACGCCGCTTGAAAAACGACGCCAGTTTGGGTAATTCAACGATATCCTGCGACAGGGGCTTTTTATTAGTGTCTACTTTATCGGGTTCAGTCCAATGCCGGGGGAGTTCTTTGTATAACGGTTTTGAATGGTTGGTTCTCACACGATGGATTTCGATACATTCATGACGCCGCCCCGCACCCGGATATTGGGCTGTACCGCCCGCAATGACGATGCAATGGCCGCCAGCTCCGTTTCAGGATAAGCAATGGCGGAAGTGCTTTTCAGTGTGGTATCCGTTTGGTCGAAAAGCGGTTCCCGGCAGTACTGGAGGAAATACAGCGGCAGCACCGGCGCTTCCTCCGCCATTTTATTCAGGTCATCCGGCATCAGGCCGGCAAAGACGGTCGTCCGCGCCTCCCATACGGTATCCGAGCCGAGCAGCAGGCGGAATGTTTCCTCTACCATCGATGCGTCCCCGCCGCACACCGATTGATAACTGTCCCACGGCGCCTTGTAGTCCACGGCGATGTAATCGGCCAGTTTCAGGTCCAATACCTGTTTGATGACGTCCGGTCGGCTGCCGTTGGTGTCCAGCTTCGTCTCGTAGCCCAGCCCCTTCGCATAGGCCAGGAATTCGCACAGGTCTTTCTGCAGGGTCGGTTCGCCCCCGCTCACGGCTACGCCGTCCAGCATCCCCGCCCGCTTCCGCAGGAAGTATCTGACCTCCCCTTCGTCCAGCACGGGCCGCGGTCTCCCCAGCAGGTGGCGGTTGTGGCAGTATGGGCAGTCGTAGTTGCATCCCGGCGTGAATACCACGGCGGACAGCCGCCCGGGGAAATCGATGCATGAGGTTTTTACGATCCCTGCGATATTCACAGTTGCGCTTCCTTTACGGCGTATTTCACCCGCTCCCGGTACTCTTCCTTTTTCCCTTTATGGAAGTTCTGTACGGGACGCAGGTATCCCACCACCCGCGTCCATACCTCGGTCTCTTCCCCGCAGTCCGGGCACGCGAAGTGCTCGCCGGGGATATACCCGTGGTCCTTGCAGATCGAAAAGGTCGGTGTCAGGGACAGGTACGGCAGTTTATAGTGGGTGAACGTCTTCGACAGGATCTTCTTGGCCACGGTTATGTCGTGGATGTTTTCGTTCAGGTACAGGTGCAGCACGGTGCCCCCTGTATACAGGCTCTGCAGTCCGTCCTGCAGGTCCAGCGTCTCGAAGATATCGTCGGTGTAGCCCACGGGCAGTTGGGTCGAATTGGTGTAGTAAGGCACGTTCTCCCCCGCGGTGAGGATGTCGGGGTAGCGTTCCCTGTCCAGCTTGGCCAGGCGGTAGCTGGTCCCTTCGGCCGGGGTCGCCTCCAGGTTGTACAGGTGCCCGGTCTCCTCCTGGATATCGCTCAGCAGGTCGCGCAGGTATTGCAGGGTGCGCAGCGCGAAGGCCTGGCCGGCTTGCGAAGTCAGGTCGTTTCCCTGTCCCAGAAGGTTCATGCACGCTTCGTTCATCCCCACGATGCCGATGGTGCTGAAATGGTTGTGCCAGTACCTGCCAAAGCGCAGCTTCACATCCCGCAGATAGTTCGCCGAATACGGATACATCCCCCGCTCCGTCTGCTTTTCGATGGTCTTGCGTTTGATCTCCAGGCTGTTCTTTGCGATGCCCGTCAGCTTCTGCAGATAATGGCGGAATTCCTCCTCGGTCTTGGAGAGGTATCCGATCCGCGGCAGGTTGATCGTCACCACGCCCACGGAGCCCGTCAGGGGGTTGGAGCCGAAAAGCCCTCCGCCCCGTTTGCGCAGTTCCTTGGTGTCCAGTCGCAGACGGCAGCACATGGAGAGCGCGTCCTCGGGCGAGAGGTCCGAGTTCACGTAATTGGCGAAATACGGGATCCCGTATTTGCACGTGATCTCCATGAACCGGTCCACCACCGGGCTCTGCCAGTCGAATTCCTTTGTGATGTTCAGCGTGGGGATGGGAAAGGTGAATACGCGCCCTTTGGCGTCGCCTTCCAGCATCACGTCGCAGAAGGCTGTATTGAAAAGGTCCATCTCCTTCTGGTAATCCCCGTAGCAGTCCCCCTCCACCGCTTTGCCGCCGATGATGACCGGCTCGTTGCGCAGCGTGCTGGGCGGCACGATGTCAAAGGTCAGGTTGGAGAAAGGGCACTGGAAGCCCACGCGGGTGGGCACGTTGATATTGAAGATGAATTCCTGCAGCGCCTGCTTCACGCCTTCATAGCTCATGCTATCCCTGCGGATGAAAGGGGCGCAGTACGTGTCGATGGAGGACCAGGCCTGTGCGCCCGCCGTCTCCCCCTGTGTGGTAAAGGTGGAGTTGACGATCTGCCCCAGGAACGAGCGCAGGTGCTTTGCGGGGGAGGATTCCACCTTGCCCGGCACGCCGCCAAACCCGTCCGTCAATAGCTGGCGCAGGTCCCACCCTGCGCAGTACGCGCCGAAAAAACCCAGGTCGTGGATGTGCATGGCGCCGCTCTCATGCGCCTGGCGTATCTCCGCGGGGTACACTTCGTGCAGCCAGTACTGCTTGGTGAAGGTCTCGCGGATATAGTTGTTCATGCCGTTGATGGAGCGCTGCGTGTTGGCGTTCTCCTGGATCTGCCAGTCCTTGTCCTCCAGGTAATCCGAAAACATCTTGATCGTGGCCCCGATCAGCGCGTTGGCCTCCCGCGCCGACCGCCGCTTCTCCCGGTACAGGATGTAGGCCTTGGCGGTCTTGGCGTGGCCGTTCTCGATCAGTACCTTTTCCACCATGTCCTGGATGCATTCCACATCCGCCAGGCCGTCGGTGTAAACGGCTTCCGCAGCCGCCACCACCTTCATGCACAGGGCGGCTGCCTTCTCATAGTCCTCCCCGCCCACGGCCTGCGCCGCCTTGAAGATCGCGTGTGTGATCTTTTCTTTCTGGAAAGGCACGATGCTTCCATCCCGTTTTCGGATCTCTTTGATCACTTTTGTTCCTCCTGTCTGTAGTAAGAAAAAGCACCCGGACGGGTGCATGAAAGCAAACATTCCGCCCTCGCCATTCTCCGTGGCAGCGTTTACGTGCAGCAGGTCTTCTGGCTCTGGCTTCATCGCCTGGTACGCCTTCCCGGTATTCCCAGTGGCTTTTTCGTCCAGGCTCTGCGCTTACAGCGGCGGGACCGTGCGGGATTTTCACCCGGCTTCCCTCTCTCGGCTGCCGTTTGGCAGCACTGCATCATCGTTACTATATATGGTGCCCTGCATTCATAATATGCGTATATATGGTATATCCTGAGTAGGGCTGTGTCAAGTATTCTGGTATATATATCCAACACTTTTTGGCCCAGGGGCTGGTTCTTTGGCCGTTTGGACCCCTGTGCCTCAGGCGCAGGCCATTCAGCCATTATTTATGGTTCACGACTTCTTTTATCATGGTTTTTCAGCATGTATATGCTTTTATTTGTAATTGAAATTGGCACCATCCTCCCTTCATCATTGCAGGCTTGCAGGAAAAGAATAGTATCGGATTAAATCAAGCAGGGTGGTTGGATGTCCAGGAGATCGTTCCTTTTGATATTCGTGGTTATCAGTACGTTTTTTATGCTTGCCGGATATGTCCTTCAGTGGATGGAGGATGATTCGCGTGAGCATCTCTCCCCGGCCCGGCTGGAATTGGCCCGGCAGGAGGCGGGTGATTCCAGGGAAGGCAGTGACAACACGGACCCCGCCCGTAAGATGCCCGTTGACCGGCAGGCACGTTCGGCCGTCATCGCATTCACTTTCGATGATGGGTATATCTCGGATTATGAACTGGCTTTTCCCCTGTTTAAAAAATACAGCATCAAAGGGACTTCCTATATCATCGGGAAATACCCCGATAGCAATACGCCCTGCACCATGACCTGGGCACAGATCAGGGAAATGCATGATTGCGGCTGGGATTTTGGCTGCCACACATACTCGCATGTGGATCTGACGAAACTGGATAACGATCAGATCTATTTCGAAATGGAGCGGGAGAACATCGCTTTCCTGCGCAACGGGCTGCCCCTGCCCCGGAGTTGCGCGTTTCCCTTTGGTGCCTATAATCCGCAGGTTGTCGATGCGCTGAAGTCGTTCTTCAGGCAGTTCCGCAAGGCATACTATGAGTCAAAGTTTGTAGACCTGCGCGATACCCAACCTTGGGAAGTAGATTCCGTCAGTGCGGATATGCAGGGGGAAAGCCGCCTGTTATCCCGTGAAAAGCTTGTGGACAAGGCTTGTGCGGAAAAAGCCATCCTCGTTTTCCGTGTCCACTGCATATACCGTGAGAAAGCGGATGATATGGGCCGTTGGCCGGTCCAGACCAGCTACAAATTGTTCGAACAGCTGGTCGAATACTGTGTTCAAAAGGGCTGTACATTTGTGACCATGGAAGAGCTGATGGATATGTGCGCGCAATCACCGGATGGATAAAGCAAAGAGGCAGGTTGGATGCCTGCCTCAGTCTATCAAAAAACCTTGAGTGAAAAACAGCAATTGGCTAAATATGCAATCACAAATCAAATCCGTCATTTCTGGCGGCGTGTACGTCAGAAATGACACCTCTCATGCAGGTTTGTGGTGAACAAACCAGCATGGAAAACTCAAAAAAGTGGCTATGCCACTTTTTTGACAATCAGAGGCAGGTTGTATTCCTGCCTCTCTCGGTTCAATCAGTTAACAATGCTTGATATGCCTTAAAATGGGTTTTCGTTCTTGTAGAGGTTCCCTGCTGCCTGGTTGAAGCCGATATCCTCCACGCCCAGCATCTTCATCACTTCGAAAAGTGCCTTGCCGC
This sequence comes from Bacillota bacterium, assembly GCA_023454175.1. Classification (GTDB taxonomy): domain Bacteria; phylum Bacillota; class Clostridia; order Christensenellales; family JAEXRW01; genus JAEXRW01. The sequence continues at coordinate 4,819 of JAEXRW010000006.1, forward strand.
AGTGGGCAAATGCCATGCCCGCGTGGTGGGGGTAACGTTTCTCCACCAGCACATGCCTGTAGAACCTGCGCATTTCCTTCACCGCGATCACGCCGATGCCGCCGAAGGACTGCGGGTCAATATCCAGCACTTCGCCCTGCGCGATATAGCTGCGCAGCTGGCAGTCCGCCGTCCCCTGAAGTCTGAATAGGGTGATGTCCCCGGCCTTGATGGTGCCTTCGAGCGTGCCCCGTGTGATATTGGGTTCGCTGGTGGGTTCCAGCAGGCGGTGCATGATGAGCTGGTGCTTGAGCGCCGGCGCCTTCAGCATGCAGCTGGCCGTGTTGCCGCAGTGGAAGCCCATGAAAAGGTCGTCTTCCTTGTAGAGCGATGCCAGCGTCTTGTTGCTGTCATACATGTCCTTCGGCACGGTGTTGTTGATGTCCAGCAGGGTTGCCGGTAATTGGGTAACGCACGTGGCGATGTATTCGCTCAGTGCCCCGTAGATGTCCGTTTCGCAGGATACGGGGATGCCCCTTGCTGCCAGGCGGGAGTTCACGAAGCAGGGTACGAATCCAAATTGCGTCTGGAATGCCGGCCAGCACTTGTTGGCGAAGATCGCGTATTCGCTCGCGCCCTTGTTCTTGTCGTACCAGTCCAGCAGGGTCAGTTCATACTGCGCCAGCTTGGTCAGTACGCCGGGGTGCAGGTTGCCGGTCCCCAGTTCCTTCTCCATATCTTTGACGATGTCGGCGATCCTTGCGTCTCCTGCGTGCGCGTTGAACGAGGCGAAAAGGTCGAGCTCCGAGTTTTCCTGGATCTCCACGCCCAGGTCATACAGCGGTTTGATGGGCGCGTTGCACGCCAGGAAGTCAAAAGGCCGCGGCCCGAAGGAGAATATTTTCAGGTTTTTGACCCCCAGCATCGCCCGTGCGATATCTGTGAAAGTCGCGATCTCGCCCGCCAGTTCGTCCGCCGTGCCCACGGCCTTCTCGGGGATATAGGGTTTGAGCTTGCGCAGGCCTATATTGTAGGAGGCGTTCAGCAGCCCGCAGTATGCGTCCCCGCGCCCGCCGATCAGGTCGTCCTTGGTCTCCTCCGCCGCTGCCAGGAAAGCCACCGGCCCGCCGAATTTCTGCGCGAGCATCGTCTCGGGGCCTTCCGGTCCGAAGTTGCCCAGGTAGACCACCAGCGCATTCACGCCTTTTTGTTGGATCTCTTTCAATGCAGTGAGTACGTCTTTTTCGTTTTCCACCGTTACGGATATTTCCTCGAGCTGTACGTTTTGCTTCTTGCATGCCTGCACGACTGCGGCCCGGCGCTTTTGGCTCAGTTCGATCACGAAGCAGTCCCGGCTCACCGCCACGATGCCTGTTTTCACGTTTGGTAGGTTGATCATGTAGTCCCATCCCCTTTACTGATATAGATATAGATATGGATATGCATATATTAGAGTATATCATGGAATATACCGAATGGAAGCATTTTATGCACGTATGTTCACTTGTTATGCATATTCAGGATGTGCATGTTTGTTGTTTTCAGAGCGTTGATTTATAATGGTCGCAAATCGTATGGAGGCTGGATGGGATGGACGAATTATCATATACGTCGGTGATCCGGGAGCAGACCCGGCGCGCCCTCTGGAATGTACGGAATGTCATATCCTGTGTGCCCGGTGGGATGTGGGGCAGGGACTACTGTGAAATGCCCCTGTGGAAACATATCTACCATACCCTGCATTCTCTCGACCGTTACTTTATCAATCCCTGGGATTATACTGAGCCGCCATTTCATGTGCAGGATCTCAATGACCTGGACGTCAAAACGGATAAGGCGCTGTCCAGGGATGATCTGATTCGTTATTTAGAATGCATTGAACAAAAGATCAATGCATATCTGGATGGCCTCACCGATGGTATGCTCCTGGAAAAGCCCGAAAGCAGCGCGTTCACCCGCTTTACGCTCATCCTCGCCCAGCATCGGCACCTGAACTGCCACCTGGGCATGCTCATGGGCTTCATCATCGCCGAAACAGGGCTCTGGCCCGTGACCGTGGGCCTGCAGAGTGAGATCCCCGCGGAATATGGCGCGTTCTGTTGATGAATGTGTGCTCACATGGGGCGAAGGTTCTTTGTGATCCTCTCGGTCAGCTTTGTCAGCCGTCTTTCCCGTGTTTCCTCCGTTTTTGCGTCCAGGTATGCAGCCGTATACACCCGTCTGGCGGATGGCGGCATTTTGTTGAAGTTGGCGTATGCCTCCGCATTGGGTTTTAATCTTTCGGTGAATGCGGCCACCTGCTCCTCCGTTATGTCAGGAGGCCCCATCGGGTTGTCCCACCGTCCGCTGGCCTTTGCCGCCTCCACCGCTTTCCTGCCCATATGTGTCATCAACCCCTCTTGCTCCATCCGGGCTGCACGTTCCTTGTTGGATTCCGACCAGTTGCTCCCCTTCCGCCTCGGGGAAAACCGGATCATGTGCTTTTCCTCCCCCAGGCTCTTCAGCCTCCCGTCGATCCACCCGAAGCACACGGCTTCTTCCACCGCATCATTGTAACGGATGGTTTCGGGCCCGCCCTTTTTTCCGAAGACGAGCCATACGCCTTCGCTTTTGTCAGCGTTTTGAAAGAGCCACTCCCGGAACTGCTCCCTGTTTTCAAATAATATCGGCTTGTCTGGCATTGAAGATGGGTCCCCGATTCTATTTTTTCGTATCGTGCACGTGTCTGCCGCAATTTCTGATGGTAACGTCCTATGGGATTAGGTCGCAGACCACCACATACCGTTTCGGCGCGTGCCCCACGTAGTTGAAGGGATAGCACGTCACCAGCGTGAGCACGGCGTGGTCGTACACGCGAAACATCAGCGGGTCGTTCGGTTTCACCACCGTCATGCTGGTGATCTTGTAGGTGTAGGTCGCGCCCGGGACCTTGAACTGGATGCGGTCCCCCGTTTTCAGCCCGCCGAACCCGCGGAAAACCGTATTGCGGTGCCCGAAGATCAGGCAGTTCCCTACCTTCCCCGGCATGGATGTGCGGTCGTGGTGACCGGCCCCCCTGCCCAGCTGTTTGGCGTCCGCGCCCTGCACCACCGGCACCTTCCGTCCCCCCAGACTGTCAAAGGTCAATATCCCCAGCACGGTGCCTTTTTTGATCGTGGGCGAAGGCGTTGGCTTCGGGCTGGCCGGCGGACGGCTGGCTGCAGGGGTCCTGCTGGCTGCAGGCGTTTTACTTGCCGCAGGGGTTTTGCTTGCCGCAGGCTTTTTGCTGCCTGCGGGTTCGCTTGTGCCGGTATCCGCCGTTTCGTTTGGCTGTGCGCCTATATCGCTCCCTGGGATATCCTCGCCGTCCTCGGGGAGGGCTTCATCCATCCCCATCTCGTCTATCATGTCCTCGGCTTCCTGCAGGTTCTCGTCCGTCAGGTCCCAGCCTGCCACGTCCGCCTCTCCGATGTCCTCCCCGTTCAGCATGGCCTCGGCCAGCTTCAGGGTGTCGTCCGTCTGGACCTCGGCGTCCAATATCCCGAAGATACCCAGTCCGATGAGCGTCAGCGCCGCCGCACAGAGGAGGCAGCCCAGTGTGATGAGCACGATATGGATGGGTTTCATCTTGTTTCTCGTTCTGTATTTCATGTTTTTGCCTTTGTATATCGCATTTTGCTTTATGCTATAACTATCGGAATTATCGTCAAAATGTTTTAGGTATTTACTCCGTTTTCATTTCCATCATCGTAATTGAATTATTCCCCGAAGGGCTTACCTTCATTGTACATTGTACATTCTAAATTGTACATTAAATGAAAAAGCGGCCGGCAAAAACGTTACCGGCCGCGCTCTTTTCGGTTTGATTTAATTTGCGCCTTCTTTTACGGACCATGCCAGGCTCACCCTGTACTGGATTTTGACCGGCACTCCGGCATAACCCTTTTCAAACCGTTTCTGCAGCCGCTGCGCCACCACGATGGCCCCTTCGTACGAAGTGGAGCTCAGGAATGCCAGCACCTCGAAGTTGTTGCGCATGCAGACCACGTCCCCCCTCCGCAGGGAGTTCATGATGATGGGCTTGAATACGTCCTGCGCGCCCTTCAATACGTCTTTGGTCGGCGTGGTATTGTCGGGTTTGTGGAAGGAGAAGACCAGCAGGCAGTTGGATTGCCCGTTCCGCTGCATCCGCCGCACTTCCAGCTGGTATACGCGTTTGAACATATCCTCGCTGCACAGGAAAGGTCCGGGTTCCCCGTCGTCGATCTCTTTCAGGTCGTCCATGATGGCCGAGAAGTTCTCCCCGAACCGGCTCGTCTCTTTCAGCCGTTTGTAGATGTTGACCAGTTCCGGCGAGGGTTCCACGCCCAGTGACTTCTCCAGGAAGTCGGTGATGTAGTTGTAGTGCATGATGGCGTGCGCCATCCGCCCCTCTTTGGCCAGCGCCTCGATGTATACGCCGTGCACCTTCTCGTCGTATGGATCCACGGATAATGCCTTGTCGCACAGGGCGATGATGTCGCCGTATTTTCCCTGGTCCCGCATCTCGTCGAAAAGCGCGTTGATGCAGGAGGAGTACCTGTTTTTGTACCACTGCCGGATGCGCACCGTCCACAGGTCATAGGACATGTCTTCCAGGAAATCACCGATATACAGCTGGATGGCTTTATTGAGGGCCTCGTGGTCCTGCACCGTGCCTGTCACGGTGGAGAGCCCCTCGGACACCTTCTTTTCAAAGTCTTCCAGGTCCAGCGTGTAATTCGAGTCGGCGTTCCAGATGTAGCCGTTTCCCGAATGCAGCACATGGCTCGGCTCGCCCGTATCCAGGAATTTGCGCAGCCTGTATACCAGGTTCTGCAGCACCTTGGAAGGATTTTCGATGTCCTTCTGGTCCCACAGCACGTCTGTCAGCTCCTCGGGTGACACCGTCTTTCCCCGCTGTACCAGCAGGTACTGCATCAGTACGCAGAGGTTGCGGTTGTTTTTCAGGGCAGCCGTCAGGTCCTGGTCCCCTTTGCTCAAAGCAAAGGAGCCAAACATTTTGATCCGTAATGTTTCGGCGCTTTCATTCTGAAGTGTTTCCACACTCTGTTCTCCCTGCTTGCCTTTATGGATAAAAATCTGAAGTATTATATAAATAACACGAAATCTTGTTGTAAATACAATGATGATATTCAACGGGGTGTGATAAATTTATCACATTATTAGCAAATAATAAATATGTTTTAGTATAATTTCCCACGATTTTTTGAAATTTTACGTCAAATTTTAAAGACAAACGAGTAAAACGTGATATCTTAATACTTTTAAGTCATAAGCTGCAAATATATTGACATATATGTGTGCTTTTAAGATCCGTGGACCATGTTTTAAAAGCAGGCCAGCTGGATATTGTAAGGCTTCAGGCGTTCGAAGCAGGCTCCGTGCAGGCTTGAGGCGGACAGTTTGAAATCATCGTTCCACCGGTCTCCCATGAATACCCGATGATTTTTTTCTCACGGGATGCAGGTACCGGATGGCAGTTTCATTCCTTCCCCTCTTTCCGGGCTTTCTCCTCCAGCAGCGCCATGCGGTGCATGATCAGCCTTTGGTTTTCGATCAGCGTATCCAGCTTGTGGTGCAGGTCCTCCACCATCACCTCGGCTTTCAGGTTTACCCGGTAGTCGTTTTGCGCCCTTATGCGGTCTTTCTCCTCCTGCCGGTTCTGGCTCATCATGATCACAGGCGCCTGTATAGCCGCCACACAGGACAGTACGAGATTGAGCAGGATGAAGGGAAACGGGTCAAACGGCTGCGTCAGCAGGTATATGTTGACGCCCATCCACACCAGGATCACGATGAGGAAGGTGATCACAAATCCCCAGCTGCCTACCGCCTTCACCATGGTGTCGGCCGCCTTGTCGCCGAAGGATTGTTTATCCCGGTGGACGTGGTTTACGTTTTTGCTCACCGTCCTTTTCAAAAGGAGCTCCACGATATCCTCGTCCTCCGCGATGGGGTCCTCCTCCGCCAGGATGCGTTTGACCAGCTCGATTTTGTCGATCGGTCCGCTCATTGCTGTTTCTCCCTTGTGATTTATGATACTTTTATTGTATTCTTTATTCCTTTATGCTTCAACCTCATTATCCAGTATAGCACGCCCGGCCATGGTTTGTTTCTGGCCCCTTTCCTGCATTTTGGATCGGTGGTAAAATAGGCATTGCTATATTTATGGGGGGTTTTATATATGGATATTTATTTCATACGGCATGGTCAGAAGACTGATGATACCCGGAACCACGCGCATCTCAGCCTCACCGAAAAAGGGTTCCGGCAGGCGGACCGGACGGGCCGCAGGCTTGAAGGGCTGGGCATTCAGGCCGTCATTTGCAGCGATATGCTCCGCGCCGTCCAGACCGCGCAGGAGATCAATAAGCATTTGGATGTACCGATGACCACCGACCCGCGCTTTGCGGAGATCGATATGGGTGAGTGCAGTGGGGAGAGGGATTGGAGCTATATCGAGCGGACGTATCCGGATTTTGTTGCGGCCTTCGCCCTGCATGAGGAGGATGTTCCCTATCCCCTCGGGGAATCCGGGGCAGATGTTTTTAGGCGGGCCGGAGCCGCCGTCGAGGAGATCACCCGCTCTAGGCAGGACAGCGTAGCCGTCGTGACGCATGGCGGCGCCATCCGCGTGCTCCTGTGCGGCCTGCTCGGCATCCCGCAGCACCGGCGTTTCTATTTCGGGCATCCGCTGGTGAATTGCAGCATCACCCACGTTATATATGAACCGGCAAATGGGAAATTCTATATACAGTCCTTCAATGACTGCGCCCACCTGGAAGGTCTGGACTGATGATCGAATCACAGCCGGCCTGATAAGACAAGGACGTTTCTCATATAAACGGTATATAATCCAAAAAAATCAGTCATATCTGACGGCGTGTACGTCAGATACGAACACTTTTCATGGAGGCTTGTGGTGAGCAAACCTCCATGGTAAATCCTCAAGCAAGTGGCTAGCCACTTTCACGAATAATAAAAGATAAAGGGCGTGGCTCCCTGCGTCACGCCCTTCATCTTTTGTATGGGATGTTTTTTTGGGGCTTTTTTACGCCTTCACCCGTTTATCAGGTGCTGGCCGGGGCCGATCCTCCGTCAACGGTGGCATTGGTGGTGATGGTGTAGGAGCCATCCGCTGCCTGTGTGATTTCCAGCTGCATCGCAGTCGTTCCATCCTTGAGGGTAGGCCAGGTTCCGCTCAGGTATTTTGCGATAGCCGTGCTGTCTGTCAGTGCATCAAATGTCCCGGTTGTGATTTCGCCGTTGGTCACGCAGATGGAGCCGATGTTCTTCAGCATCTTGGCGTTTGCGGTTTCAGCGCTCTCCTTGGCCTTGTCGACCATGTTCATGACCACCGGGGTCAGCACGCCGGCCAGTACGGCCAGTATGGCAATGACCACGATCAGTTCTACGAGCGTGAAGCCTTTCTTGTTCTTCCAGAATTTCATGAGCTGTTTTTTCATTTTGAGACACCCCCGCTTTTGTTTTTTATTTCAATGCCTTGCTGGCTGCCGGCATTGGTTGCTTTGGTCGAAATAAAAATGCCTTCTTTTCGGTTGTGCCCCGAAAGGAAAGCATCAATTGAACATTTGTTGAAAAATGTTCCTTTCGGCAACTGGCTGCCATGGTTGCGTTTTACCGCCCTTTAGGCCCTGTAGCTTTGCGTCGCCGGGTTTCCCCGGGTTTGCTATTATCGTGGAAAATTCTTTATGAACTTTCTATTGTATGTCCATTTTATAATTATTCATTGCGGTTGTCAATGGGTATTTCGCATTTTTTAGCCAATATTAACATATTATTTTATAATTTCTGGTTATATTAGCCCATCTATTCATGTTCTGTCGTTTGGTGCGAGATTATTCTGTATTATATATCGTCTGTTTTGCTCCTTTTCCTTAGCTCCGCAAAGAAATCTTTCAGTATTTTTGTGCTTTCTTCGCTCAGGATGCCCCCTGTCACTTCCGCCCGGTGGTTAAAACGCGGATCCCGGGGCAGGTCGTAGAGCGTTCCGCAGCATCCCGCCTTTTCGTCATATGCCCCAAACACGATGCGCTCGATCCGGGCGTTGATCGCCGCGCCCGCGCACATGGGGCATGGTTCCAGCGTCACGTACAGGCTGCATCCCTCCAGCCGCCAGCCGCCCAGCACCTTGGCCGCCTTTTGCATCGCCAGGATCTCCGCGTGGGCGCATGGGTCTTTCTTCTTTTCCCGCAGGTTGCATGCCCGCGCCAGGATGGCATTGTCTTTTACGACGATAGCGCCGATAGGCACCTCGCCCAGCCGCGCCGCCCTTTTCGCCTGCATCAAGGCTGCCCGCATGAATTTTTCATCCTGTGTCATGGACATCTTTTTCACATCTCCCTATGGATCCATTATGCCATCTGTTTACACGGATTTTCAATGAATTATTGTTTGTGCTTTTGGATACGTCTCGGCCTGCTAAACAGTTTTCCAATTATTACTCTTAAAAATAAAAAACGTGACGCATGTCACGTTCAGGCTATCAAAAAACCTTGAGTGAAAAACAGCAATTGGCTGAATACGCAGCCACAAATCAAATCCGTCATTTCTGGCGGCGTGTACGTCAGAAATGACACCTCTCATGCAGGTTTGTGGTGAACAAACCTGCATGGTAAAACTCAAAAAAGTGGCTATTGCTCCGTGTCAAGAAAAACGGACAATAAAAGTGTCAAATCTGAAGCTGGCTTCCAAATTCAAAGGGAGCCAGTTTTTCTAGATTCCATTGAGGTCGTTTTGTGTTGTAATAATCAATAAATCGTTCAATTAACGTGGTTGTCTGTGCCATACTTCTACGCGGATGTTGGTTCAATTCCTCATTCTTAAGAATTGAGAAGAACGACTCCATAGGGGCATTATCATAAGGATTCGCCGTATGCGACATGCTTCCGATCATTCCCCGCTCTTGAAATAGTGACGATATGCATGTGAGCAATACTGCACTCCTCTGTCGGAATGCAGAATAATTCCCGGGCAAATGTGGGGTTCGGCCTGTTTTAGGGTATTCAGAACCAACTGCAAGTCGTTCTTTGCTGATATCACATATGCTATAATAGATTTATTACGCATGTCTTTTATGCAGGAAAGGTAGAGCATACCATCCCTGCATGGAAGAAATGTGATGTCAGTGAGCCATTTGGGCTGTGAAGAAACGTGGAAGTCTTGCTGTAGGACATTGGGGAATGTGTGAGGCAAGCTCTGCGTTTCTTTCGTTTTTCGGGAGTATTTCCGGATCCGTTTTGAACGAATATCCAGAATGCTCATATATCTGTGTACGCTCCCTAAGCTCATATGAAGATTGTATTGACGTTCAAGCTGCATCTGCACCTGGCGTCTGCCACGTGTAGGCCGATCCAAGTATACTTTCAGAATGGAGACTGCCTTTGTTCTGTTGAGTGGATTGTGCATCGGCATGCCCCGTTTCTTCCATCTGTAGTATCCGCTGCGCGAGCACGCAAGATAAGCGCTAAGTACAGCTATGCTATATTTCTTTTTTAGATTGTCTACAATCCGGTATTTAATTTTTGTCGGCTGTTGCTTAGGGAGCGAAGTAGTTTTAAAATGTCGTTCTCCATCTCCAAGTATTGTATATACTCGTCTTTACTCATCTGGGACGTATCGATCCTGCGGGGACCTCCCCTATGGCCGCCTTTCCCACGTCCATCAGGAAAACCTCCATATTGCTGATATTGCATTCGCCATCTTCGCAGTTGCTCTCTGCTGGTAATTCCGTATCGAACCATAACAATCTGAACTTTTTCTCCCTGGATTAAATCCTTTACTGCATCCAGCTTTGTCGCGTCGCTATAGTGGTTATACTTCAATTATCTACCTTTCTCCTTTCGTCGTTAAATAAAAGAGTCTTTGATACTCTATTGTATCAAAGACTCTTTTTACTGTTCGTTTTTAGTGTAACACTACATATGCCACTTTTTTGACACTCAGAACGTGACGCATGTCACGTTTTTCGAGAAGTGAAAGATGTCACAAGGCAAGCATCGAAAAGAAAAAGTGTGCCTTTGCACACTTTTTCCGAAAAACCAAAGCATACCTTCCGGTATGCCTTCGCTTTGGTAGCGGCGAACGGATTTGAACCGCTGACACTTCGGGTATGAACCGAATGCTCTAGCCAACTGAGCTACGCCGCCATAAAAAATACGCAGGAATTTTTCATCGCCATATCCTGCCGTTGTTTTTAGCATACCCATTGTATTATGACATTTGCCGCTTGTCAATAACAGTTGTTGGGTCGAACAAGGTATTTCTATCATCGGTCGCCACTTCCTTCTCATATCGATTCGGGAAGGCATATCGCAAGCTGCTATCTTTTTGCTGCTACTGATATGATTTGCCTTATGGGTTCACTTTTTGATAAAATATGGTTGTATTGCCATATGGTTTTGGATGCATCATACCATGGGGTGGTTCCTGTGGATGAAAGCATCATGCGAGTTGCCATTGATGAAGCCATGCGCGGCGTCGCCAGCGGGGATGGCGGGCCTTTTGGCGCCGTCGTCGCACAGGAAGGTTGCATCCTGGCGGCGGAGCACAACGAAGTGTTGAAGCTCCATGATGCCACCGCCCATGCAGAGATGCAGGCCTTACGCGCCGCATCGCAAAAGCTCGGTCGGTATGACCTTTCCGATTGTATTCTGTATTCCTCCAGCGAGCCCTGTCCCATGTGCCTCGCTGCTGCCATCTGGGCCAGGATACCGCTTATCTATTATGGCTGCACGCGGCATGATGCCGAGGAGATCGGTTTTGATGATCATTATATCTACAGGCACGTCTGCGGCCAGGTTAGCCATCCAAAGCTGGTGATGCACCCGTTCATGCGGGAGGAGTCCCTCGTCCCCTTCGTGGTATGGAAGGAGAAAGCAGACCGCACGCAGTATTGAGTTTTTTCAAGGGATAACCTGAGGCACCTTGCCTCTATCCGGTGATTGATCAGTCTGAATTTTGACTTTCAGGAATATGTGTAACTGTCATCATATTTTTATTGGGAGGTTCTTCTCATGCCGGATATTGGTAGTGCTTATACCATCGGAGCTGTTATGAGCAGCGTCTTTTGGGCGCTCATTTGCATTGCGTTGTATGTCATGCTGGCATTCGGCCTCATGGCCATGGGGCGAAAAACCGGCCATCCTTACCCGTGGCTGGCCTGGATCCCGGTGGCAAATCTTTTTCTGCTGGCCGCACTCGCCGGCGCGGCGCGCAAAAAGGTGGTTTTCCCCTTTCTCCTTCTTGCGCTCATGTGCGTCGGTGCCGCGGTCTTTTCCGCTCTTTTCAGGGCCATGGCTCATTTTACATATGGGACAGACGGGTTTTCCATCTTCCTGGCTGTAATCGCTTGGATGACCGGCATCGCCGCCTATGTTCTGTATTGTGTCCTGGCAAACGGTATTTTCAGGCGGTTCAAGCCGGAGTATTCCACAGTATTCACGGTTCTGTCGGTCATTTTCTGGTTCCTCGGCCCCATCTTCATCCTGGCAGACAGCTTCGGCACGCCGGACCAGGTGCCGTTCCCGCAGCAGGGTGCGCAGGCCGCCGGTATTCCCCCGCAGTCCGCACCGGAGGATTCGACCTATATGCCTCCCCCGCCCCAAGGCCCGCCCACCTTCACGCCTCCGTCAGGATACTGAGGATGGAGGGTAATGCCGATGGCTGAATGGAGGTTATGAAAAGTGATAGTGGATACCCTTGTCGCATTGTCCACCAATGTCAATGCGATGATGCTGGTTGTTGCTGTCTTTATTGCCCTTCACGCGATGATGGCAATGGGTTTGATGAAAATGGCCCAGCGTTCAGGTATCCGGTATTCCTGGCTTGCCTGGATACCGCTGGCCAACCTCGTTTTGCTTATCCGGCTTGCCGGTAAAAGGAAAGTTGGGTTTGGTTCCGTTTTTTTGGCATCTTTGGTAATGGGAACAGCGTGCGGCATCATCGCCCTTTTACTGGGTGTCAAAGAGGATACCCTTTGGTCATCTGCCTTATTATTTTTCATACCATCCCTCGTTTTTGCCGTCATTGTCTATATTGACTATGTGATACTCCTGTCCGGCCTGTATCGCAGGTTCATGCCTCCCGCTGCCGTTGCTTTCACGGTAATGTCTGTTTTCCTTCTGGCCTTGAGCCCTGTTTTCATACTGGTTTCCGGCTTGTCCCGCCTTCCGCCAGTGATCCCTCTCAACGATGCTTATCCGCATGTTGGGAATGGTCGTCCGGTTCCGCACGACTGGTATTGATATTGGAAGGATGCTCTTGCATTTTGCCGGCAGGGATACATCCATCCCGCGGCGAATATTAGGTATCATATGCAATCATTTTTATTTTTCGGAGGTAATGCTTGATGGATTTATTCGGTCTTTTCGCTGCGGCGACCGTCGGCGCCATCGTCTGGAACGTCCTGTTTTACGGCGCCATGTACGTCACCATGGGACTCGGCCTCATGAAGATGGCGCAAAAGCTCGGTCTGCCCTATCCCTGGCTCTCCTGGATCCCCCTCGCCAATATGTTCCTGGTCGTTAAAGTGGCCGGTGAAAAGAAAAAGAACATGGGCACGGTGTTCCTCGTCTTCTTCTTCATCGCGGCAGGGGTTTACGTCATGAATTTGCTGATAAATACTTTTGCCTGGCTGGACCATGGTATCTTCAATGGTATTACGGGCCACATCGATGGTTTCCCCCGGTTTGACTGGGGATGGGGGATCGTCAGCGGCCTCGTCGGCTTCATCCTGGCAGGCTCGGCGATCACAGCGTATGTGCTGTGGTGCATCCTGCTGTATCATATTTTTAAGCGTTTCAAACCGCAAAACTGCAAAGTTTTCACGGTCCTGTCCGTCATTTTCGCTTTCCTCGGCCCCATTTTCCTCCTCGCGGCCAGCTTCGGCACGCCGGATCAGGAACCGCCCGCATACCAGGCTGCGCAGGCCGCAGGTACTCCCCCGCAGTCCGGGCCGAAGGACCCGCCCTATACGCCTCCGCCGCCCCAGGGTCCGCCCACATTCACGCCTCCGTCGCCCCAGGGTCCGCCCACATTCACGCCTCCGTCGGGTTCGTAATAGCTGCCCGCGAAATGCTTGGGTATAAATGGTGGCCGGGAGGTCGCCCTCAGGCTATCAAAAAAACTTGAGTGAAAAGCAGCGATTGGCTATACATGCAATCACAAATCAAATCCGTCATTTCTGGCGGCGTGTACGTCAGAAATGACACCGCTCATGCAGGTTTGTGGTGAGCAAACCTGCATGGTAAAACTCAAAAAGTGGCATAACCACTTTTTTGACAATCAGAGGGCGGCCGGGAGGTCGCCCTTTTTTTACATCTTCTCACATTATCCGGCAGGGTATAAGCGGATGCGTGGCGAATATATATTGTTTGTAATCATCATTATGATCTTTTAAGGAGGATTTTTTATGGTAAACAATCCGTTTGAGGGCATGGGCCCTTTGATGCCCGATGTCGCTTCCTTTGCGTTGACGGCCATGCTGGTGTTTATGGTCATCATCGCCGCCATCGCGATCCTGTATTGGGTGCTTCAGAGCATCGGCCTCATGCGCATGGCCAGGAAGATCGGTTTCAAGGACCCCTGGCTCGCCTGGATCCCCGGCGCCAGCCTGTACCTGTTTATGGTGGTCGCAGGTGAAAAGCAGCGCAAGCTGGGTATCGCGTACCTGTTCATGAGCACATTGGGCTTCATCGTACCCATCATACTCATGTACGCGGGCATCATCCCGCTGATCGTCAATGCAGCCAGTACTCCCTACGAGATAACGCGGAACATGGGGTCCATATTTGCCACCGCCGGTGTGGTAGGGTTCGGATATTTCCTGCTCATCGTGCTCGGCATTGCCGTGGCGGTCATCCGTTTTATCCTTCAGTTCCATATCTTCAAGCGGTTCAAGCCCAATGTCGCAGTCGTCTTTACCGTGCTTTCCATCATCTTTGGTTTGGGGCCCATCTTCATCTTCGCGGCCAGTTTCGGCACCCCGGATCAGGAGGCAGGGCCGGCCTCGCAGGCCCCCACCTTCACCCCTCCGCCTGCCGCGTAATTATTTTCTGAATCGACCCAAAGGGCGCCTCACTGGCGCCCTTTGGCTATCAAATAACCTTGAGTGAAAAACAGCAATTGGCTAAAAATTCAATCAAAAATCAAATCCGTCATTTCTGGCGGCGTGTACGTCAGAAATGACACCTCTCATTCAGGTTTGTGGTGAGCAAACCTGAATGGTAAAGCTCAAAATAGTGGCTTTGCCACTTTTTTGACTATCAAAGGGCGCCTCACCGGGCGCCCTTTTTGTGCCGCTTTGCATGTTCCGGCAGGGTATACGCCCGTTCCCGGCGAATATATTTAAATTGTATTTTTGATAACATTTTGGAGGTGTATGAGATGGATGTTCCTTACCCGTTTGATTTTCCCGGCCTCGGTTCGATGATCCAGGGCGCCGTGATCATCTTTTGTGTACTTGTTGGCGTCTTTGCGCTTGCGTTCTGGGTCATGCAGTGCATCGGCTTCATGCGCATGGCAAAGAAGGTGGGCTTTCCCGATCCCTGGCTGGCCTGGATACCCGGCGCGGGGGATTACCTGTTTGTGAAGCTCGCAGGCCAGAAGCGGCGCAAGATCGGTATCGCGTACATGTTCCTGCTCTATTTGGGTTTCCCCATCGTACTCGGGCTCTTCTGGATCGGGTGCGTATCCTTCATTGCCTGGCTCGTCCCGTATATCATGAATCAGGTGCTCGTGGGCAATTGGTACGACCCGCCTTTTGTAAATGGTCTGCCCGGTGGTTTCGCGCCCATGGGGATGAGCGTGGGCTCACTGGTGCTCTTCATCCTCTGCGGCCTTGCGCTCATGGCCATCGGCATCGTGGTGGCCGTATTCTACTACATCATGCTGTACCACGTTTTCAAGCGGTTCAAGCCAAATCTCGCGGTCGTCTTCCTCGTGTTGTCCATCGTCTTCAATTTCCTGGCCCCCATATTCATCCTCGTGTCCAGCTTTGGCACGCCCGATGAAAAGGAAGGCGAGACACCGCCTCCCGCCCCCGTTCCGCCTTCGCAGCAGCCCCCCTCATTCTCACCTCCGGGCGGATACTGATAGTTTGAATTTTTGAAGTATGGAAAAAGAATCCGGTCCATACCGGATCCTCAGGCTATCAAAAAACCTTGAGTGAAAAAAAGCAATTGGCTATATGCAATCACAAATCAAATCCGTCATTTCTGGCGGCGTGTACGTCAGAAATGACACCTCTCATGCAGGTTTATGGTGAATAAACCTGCATGATAAAACTCAAAAAAGTGGCATAGCCACTTTTTTGACACTCAGAGGATCCGGTCCCCACCGGATCCTTTCATTTCGCCCTGCCGTGCAAGCCGTATATACTCTCTGTCATGGATCCTGCGTTTTGTGGTTTCCCTTCAGCTATTCCAAGCCATAAATGATTTAACTGTCACGATTAAGTATTAAATCATGCCGAAGGCATACGACAATTCTTAATTTTTTAATTATGAAATTGTTAATTTAATTTCGTTTGTAATCTGTTTGTAAATATTCCCTTTCAAACGGTTGATGCAATAAACGGGGCATTATAATAAATGTGCATACACACTATATGTGCACATATAGTGTGTGGTACTCACACTGCATAGCGGTTGAAACCGGGTGTGATTTTGCGAATGAATTCGGAGGTGTTTATTATGTATCCGCGTTTTCCTTTTTCTTTCCCACGGGGCCCCGGCAGGGGATGGGATGGCGGCATGATGGACTGGGCGCCCGCTGTCATGGCGATCGTTCTCATCATCGTGTTCCTCGTTTGCATCGCCATGTGGGTCCTCCGCAGCATCGCTCTCATGCGCATGGCCAGGAAACTCGGTTTTCCCGATCCCTGGCTGGCCTGGATACCCGGAGCCGGCGAATACCTTTTCGTGAAGACCGCCGGTGACAGGCAGCGCAGGATCGGTATTGCCTACATGTTTGTGCTTTATTTCGGCATACTGGCAGGCTTAGTGATCACTGCTCTGGGGTGCATTCCCGCCATGATGTCGGGTGCAGCCTGGAGCGGCAGGATGTACGATGGCATGTGGGGCATGATGGGAGCGGCTGCCCTTGGCGTGATCCCGGGTCTGGTATTCCTGTCACTGGTCCTCATCGCCGCGATGGTGCTCCGGCTCATCCTGATGTACCATATCTTCAAACGGTTCAAGCCTGACAACGCCGTCGTGTTCCTGGTGCTCTCGATTTTCTTCAATTTCCTCGGGCCCATCTTTCTGCTGGTATCCAGTTTCGGCGAACCGGACCAGGATAGTGCCTGCTGCTGTACCCCGCCCCCGCCGGGTTCGCCTGCGATGTGAGCAGCATAATGCATGTATGATACTTCAAGGCCGGGAGCATGTTTCCGGCCTTTTTTTCGTTCATAATGCTGCACGGATACGGACGGATACGAAAAAGAGCCTCCACATGTTGGCGTGAAGGCCCTCTTGTCCTAATTGGCTAATCCCTGAATGGATCTCCTCCGGTGGCACACCGTTTCCGCTATTTTCGCCGGATGATCATGGCGACGAAGTTCATATATTTCCCTGCGCCAGCATGCATCGCTTTTCGGTCGTTCACCGCATATTCGTTGTCGCTTTCGAGCCACTCGTTCCAGCATTCCTCAAAGCTCTCCATTTCCTGTACCGATACGATCTCGGCGTCTGCGGTCGCTTCGAGGATCCCCCGCCAGTATACGGCGTCGTGCAGCGTCCCGATGTCTTCCGGCTTCCAGGACAGCAGCATTTCCGCGGGGATGTTGTCGTGGACATCCTTCTTCAGTCCCGGGACGGCGATCAGGAGCCAGCCGCCGTGCTTGATCAGCGGCAGCAGGTGCTTCCCCAGGTAATCCTTGTCCAGTCCGAAAAAGTTATAGGCGTCCACACACGTTACTGTATCAAAATATTCTTCGGCAAAAGGCAGGTCATGCGCTTCCGCCCGGATCGGTATGATCTGCTGCGGGGTCAGTCCCATCTCATCGAACCGCTTTTTGTTGTCGGTGGGGGATATCCAAAGGTCTGCCGCGAATACCCGCACGCCGTATTCCCTGGCCAGGAATATGGATGTGACGCCGCGCCCGCACCCCAGGTCCAGGACGGTTTCAGATGGTTTGATCGGGTGAAGCGTGAGCAGTTCTTCCAAAAGTTTGGCGGGATTGGGCCCCATGATATTGTCTTTGAAAAACTGGGGATCGTATTTTTCGGATTTACTGTATTTCATTGTATTGCATTCCTTTCCAATATGTATTGATGTGTTGAATATCCGGGATCGGGACACGTTTTCATACAGAAAAGGCATGGTTTCATACCATGCCCAAATCACGCACTTTATTATATGGCGCTGTTTGTCATGGTCCTGTATGAAACAAAATTGCACAACTGAACAGGCGGTCATTTATCGCCAGATGTTCCTGTGCAATTACGTGTTCCCTACAGAACAGTCTCCAAACAGACACTTCCTTGTTGATCTATGGTGCTATCATATCATCCGTTGTTATAAAAAGTCAATTCTGCATTTTCCATTTCCCCGCACAACAAAAATCATCACAGGTTTCGTGACGGCTCATCTATGTTAGGTAAATAAATTAACTGTTTTTTAAAATACCCATTGACATCATCGTATTTTACCGATATTATTGTATCGTAATTTAACGATTTGGTGGTGAATACAATGGAGATCTCCAAGATTTGTGATGCGCTGGGGAACGAGACGCGTTTCCAGATCGTGAAAGCCCTGAAAGGGAAATCGATCGGCACCTGCTGCGATAAGATTGAATACTTCGAAAACGGGATCAGTGTGTCAGATGTCGTATCCGCCACAGGCCTGGCCCAGTCCACCGTGTCGCAGCACCTGGCCGTATTGGAGAAGGCCGGCGTCATCATCCGGGAAAAACGCAGCCAGTGGACCTGTTTCTTTTTGAATGCGCAGCTGCTGGATGCGTTCTGCGCAGAGCTGCGGAAAACCCTGATAGAGTAATCTTCCCCTTTTTACTCTGGTTCATCGTATTTATACGATATATTATTGAAGGAGTTGTCATTATGGAAGTCGTATGGAACGTTCTGAAGGACACGGTGCTCTATGTGCTAAATACTTTGTTGCACAATCTTCCCGCCCTGGCCGCGGGTATCCTGGCCGCATCGGCCATGCAGGTATATGTGAATACGGAGAAAATGAAAAACTGGCTGATGCGCCGCTCTTCGGTATCCATCCCCGCCACCGTCGCGTTCGGCGCGTTCACGCCGTTTTGTGCCTGCGGCACCATGGCGGTCGTCCTGGCCATGATGGCGACGGCCCTTCCCTGGGGGCCGATCATGGCGTTTTTGACGTCTTCCCCCCTCATGAGCCCCGAGGAATTCATCATGATCTCGGGCGTCATCAGCCCCGGCTTTGCCATCGCGCTGACTGTTTCATCGGTCATAATCGGCATCGGCTCAGGCTATATCGCCCACTTCATCCAGAAGCGGACACACTTTCTCGATAACCAGTTGCGCTTTGCCGGTAAAAAGGCCGAACCACTCCCCTCAGCCTGTACATGTGATGCTGGAACATCAAAATCTGCGGCATCGGAACCGGTCTCAACGGGCTGCGCCTGCAGTTCCACCCCGCCTGCCGCAGCGTCAGTATCCTGCTGCACAGTACAGGAAGAAACATGCGGCTGCGGCGGTGAAGCGGTCATAGCGCCGGCCGCCTGCTGCGGAGCTGCCGCGGTAAGGCCTGCCAAAACCGGGCGTTTCAAGGCATTCATCAAAAAGTGCAAGATCGATAAACTGTTGAAGGCCGCCTTCGATATCGGGATCAAAAAAATACTCCCCCTCTTTGCGCTCTTTGCGGGTATCGGGTACCTGATCAACCGGTTCATACCCGCAGAATGGATCACTGCAGTATTCGGCGCGCAGAACGGCTTTGCGGTGCCCCTCTCGGCGGTCATCGGCCTCCCTCTGTATGTCAATGGCGACTCTTCCATCCCCCTGATCCAGTCCCTCATGCAGAGCGGCGTCAGCCCCGGGGCCATGCTGGCTTTCATGATCACCGGGCCCGGCACCAGCGCCGGCGTGCTCGCGGGCATCGCCACCATCATGAAAAAGAAAGCCATCGCACTGTACGTGGCCTGCCTTCTGGTTTTTGCCATCCTGCTCGGTTATGCGTTTGATTTGATCATGGCCCTTGTTTGATAAATATCAAATTAGACATCTGCGGATGATATACAAAAATCCCTCACTTTTCAGTGAGGGATTTTTCTTCTGGTTGCGGGGGGGGGATTTGAACCACCCGACCTCCGGGTTATGAGCCCGACGAGCTACCTGGCTGCTCTACCCCGCGGCGCACGATTAATAATATATCAAATTATATGTCAAGTCAACCGATTTCTTTCGTTAATTTTGGGAATCGCTGAGCGAACTTTCTGACGGTCTTTTTTGATGGTTCTGGTTGCATTCAACGTCAGTAAACTGCTGGCGCGGCTGTTTCCACAGCAGGTATCCTTCCAGGTTGTCGTTTTCGCTCGCCACCAGTTTCGGTATCTTCGCCGCCCGCAGGAAAGCCAGTGCGATGGCCGCGCCGAAGGGGATCACGTCTGCCCGCGTCGGGTCCATGCCCGGCATCTTTTTTCTTTCGGCCAGCGGCGTGTTCCACAGCCTGTCCACCAGCGTTTGCACGGTCCCGGTGTCCATGACATAACCGTGGACCTTTTCAGGGTCATATGATTGCAATTGTAATAATAGCGCCGCCATCTGCGTGGGCGTTCCCCCGATGCCGGTGATGGAGGGTGACCTGTGGATGAACGAATGGTTCGCCGCCTCCCGGATGGCCTCCGCCGCCCAGGCTATGGCCCGTTCGCTCCCGCCGGGGTATGCCCCGCCCAGTGCGTCCATCCCGCGCACCACGCCGATCTCGAAGCTGTGCGCGTATTGGATCTTTCCCTGTTGTCCGAAAACAACTTCGGTACTCCCGCCGCCGATGTCGATGACGGCCCCGTTCCCCCCTGCCGCGCCGAGGAATGCGGTTTCAGCCTCCGCCTCCCCGCTGATCACGTCCACTGTGATGCCCGCGAGTTGCCTGGTCAGTTCTACGAATTCCGCGCCGTTTTGGGCCGAGCGTACCGCGTTGGTGGCGAAGCAGTATATCTGCCCTGCCCCCAGCTCCCCCGCCCGCAGGGTGAATTTTCGGATGGCTTCGGCGGTGCGTTCCATCGCTGCCGGGCTGAGCACGCCTGTGTTCTGCAGCCCTTCCCCCAGCCGTGTCGTGTGTAATTCTTTGATGCGCTTGCCGATGGTGATGCCGTCGTATTCCGCCACCATCAGCCGCACGGAATTGGTCCCCGTATCGATCACTGCCACTTTTCCAGTCTGCAAGGATTTGCCCTCTTTCAAAATGAATTTCTGCTCCTATGCACTGTATCATTGATCCGGCGCTCTGTCCACGGGTTTTGAGGCGATGCCGGTTTTGCCTGGATGCTCCGGTGTTTGTATGGGCCATGGAAGTGATATCACGGGTATTCCGGTCATACTTATTACTATCAATATGCAACCTGTCACACTTCCCTTTCTGCTGCCTTGAAAAGGGGGCGTCTTGATGAAAACGGTTCGCTGTTTCGTCGTTACGATGGTCGTTTGGGCCCTGGTACTCATCCCCATGCCTGCAGCAGTACAAGCCGATAATGACGATTTCACTGTGAGTTATGTTTTTTCGCCCCATGATGTGGGTCCCAAGGGTGCTGATATGCGCCTGACGCTCACCGTCACGAATACCGGCTCCACAGATATCACCTGGATTGGCGTAGGGATCGATACGGCGGTCCCATTCAGCGGACGTTGGAACGGTTCCCCGGCCATCCATCCCGGCACACACCGCACCCTTACATTTACGGTACCTTTTCAGCAGGGGGATATCAATGAGACCCGCCTGATGCAGGTCACCATGAACAATAACGCTGCCCCGGCTGCCGACGGTTCGATATCATTCCGTTTTTCCATCCACGGAGTGGAAAGGTTTGTCGTGCCGGCCAGCAGCATTGTCATTCCCCCTTCCGGGTTTCACGCCGGGGATGAGGTTACGGTCACCCTGCGCTATCGCAATGAATGCACCACGCACCCGGCGCTCCACTTCCGCACCGATGCCTGGCTCACGAAAGACGGGACTGTCCTGAACAATGTGCCTGAGGTAGACCATGGCATGCTCGCACAGGGCGGCGAAGTCACCCGTTCCTTCACCTACACGCTGCGGGATAGCGATACCGGCACCCTTATCATCCATAGCAGGGCACGCTATACACTGATGGGCAGGACATACGACGACTCCAATACATTGGGCCATATATCTGTAGCTTCAGCCGCGCCGGAGATGGATTTTACGGCGAGTCTTACAGCAGAGCCCAGAGAGATCCACATGGGAGATACCGTGCATTTCCGTATAACCGTACAGAATACCGGGGGGCAGGCTATCGATCGTTTTCAGATCACCTGTAACGAGCTGGATGTGGAGATGGAGGCCGATGGCATGGCAGTCGGGGCATCCGGTTCCATCACCGTGGATAAGCGCATCAATGAATCCTGTGATATACGCTTTGCAGTCAGGGCTTATGCTGGGGATCGGAGCGTGCTCAGGCAGACCAACGATGAAGACATTTTTGTGTCCATTGCCGCTGTTCCGTTCTCCTCCCCGTCAGTCGCACCTTCCTCTTCGTCTCCGCCTCTGGAGTCTGCGGCGCCTGCCGCAGCGGAAACGCCCTCACCATCTGTGGCCGGGGACATAGCCTCTGCTTCACCCCTGCCGGAAGCACTCCCCACTCCTGCCGCTGGGGCTCAGCCATCGCCGGACGGATGGATCCCGGGCATCCCTTCGGTGGTATTGTACATCATCATCGGCGCCCTGGTCGTGGCAGTTGCTGTGCTGGTCATTGTCCTCATTCTCCGCCGCAGGAAAAAGGCGCCGTGACAGTTCGTACAGGCAACTAAAATAATAACGGGTCGTTACGCATTGTAACGGCCCGTTTGCTTGTTTGATGTTTTATTTCTGCTCCAGGAATTTGATCTCGCCCGGTTTGACGAGTCCCAGTTTGTCCCGCGCCACATCCTCCTGGTACTCCTGCGTCTGCGCGTTGTCTATCTGCCTCAGCGTCTCGTCTTCCCTGGCCTTTACGGCGTCCACCTGCAGCTGCATCTCGGCTTTGGTTTTCCGCAGCTTGTCCATCTCCAGTTCCTGGTTCATCACCACATAGCCCGTATAGATGAGGCCGATGGCGATGATGATGGCAAAGAAACGTTTGGACGGGCGTCGCCTGCCTTTAGGCTTGGGTGCCTGCCTGCCTGCTTCGCGCGGCGGGTTCTCCTGCCCCAGCAATCGGGCCAGGTCCGCCTGGTTCATCGTTGTCTGCCTTTGTTTTTCCAGCATTCTTCCGTTCTGCTGCCCTTGCATGGGTCAAGCCTTCTTTTGTTTATGTATATCGTAATATTAAGATTTCTACATTAACCGCCGTTCTCCTTTTTTCCGTCCTCTTTTTGTGCTTCTTTTTTCGCCGCGGCCCTGGATATCCGGCTGAAAAGCGCTCCCAGCCACTTGCGTATGTATGCCCCCGGCCCCACCACGTACAGCACCGCGCCGCCCAGCAGGCCGATCAGAACGAAAAGCCGGGGCTCCCCCTGGTTGGCCAGGAAAATGACGATCACGGCCACGCCCGTCACCAGCAGCCAGAAAAGGATGTCCATGATCCCCTCGGCAGCCTTTCCGGGTCTGACGGCCGCGCGCAGCGCACGGAATATATCGTACAATACGCCCAGCGCCAGCCCGCCGATCACCACCGCGGCGAAAACGTAGCCCTGGTTCAGCGTGCTGTAGATCAATGCTTTTTCCCCCTTGGGCTAAAGCCTACTTCCACATCTTCGCGAAAAATCCCTGTGGTTTCTCCTCCTTGCGCTCGCGCTCGGCGTACTCCAGCCCCACGATCTCACCCTCCACCTTCATCTGCCCGTCCTCCAGGCTCAGGTGGCTGATATGCAGGTTCCTCCCCACGATGGTGCCAAAGCCGTCCTCGATGGAGAAGGCCACCGCGTTCTCGTCAAAGCTGTCCACGTCCGTCACGCCCGTCACCACCGCCCGCCTCCGGTTGTCGATGTGCACCGTATGGCTGGTATGGCGCGGCTGTACGGTTTGCTCCGGTTGGTTTGCGTTCACTTTTGTTTCCCCCTTTATCCCGCGCGTGTATGCGCCGCTCCTATCCCATTCTATGCGCGTCAGAAGGGGTGTATGTTTTCACTCCTTCTATGGAAAGACTCGCCTCATATAACATGCTGCGACTGCCGTTATACTTGCTCCCGCAGGCCATTTATATAGTCCAAAGGGCGAATCTCAATTCGCCCTGGACACCATAATTCTTAACTCTTAATTCATAATCATGAGTTTACAAAATAAGTGCAACACTTGAGGAAATGAATGACCCAGCAAGCCAAAACCTTGTAAAATGGGAGTTGCGAGACAACCATAACAAGGAGGAAAGGCAAGATGGGTCACTACAGG
>JAEXRW010000010.1 GCA_023454175.1 Bacillota bacterium
AAGTTTCACCTCTTTACTATATATCTGGTTTGTTCCGCCTTTGGGCCTTCCCATCTACTTCACCTTCTTTTGTATTAAAAAAATGATAGTGGACCTTTTTTGTGTCCACTATCATTATACCAGTTCACCAAGACGGTTCTTTTCTTTTAAGACTTTATGTTTCCGTTTAAGATCAAATCACCTTTTTCAACCCCGGGATTTTTTTTAACAGGTAAGACACAGCAAAGCATACAGGCAGGCATATGGCTATCATCAGCAGGAACTTGAGGATGGGCGGCCATTGCAGGAAACCAAACAGGATCATGATGGCCAGAATGATGGGCGTGTGGAACACATATACGGCAAAAGCGCTGTCCGACATCGCCCCGATGAACCGGTCCTGGCTGTTCCATTTCTCCCGGAATACCGTAAGGAACCCGATGCCCATCGCAACTGCGGTGAACGATTCCCACAGCGCGTATACGGCGCTCTGCCATGTATAACCGCCGTTCATCAGAAATGTATCACCCCCGGTCAGCGCACCGAAAGCGATCATCATCGCTCCCCAGGACGCGGTCCCCCACAGCGGGGACCAGATCAGCAGCCGGGACCCGAGCTTATAGTTGAGTTTGGAAAACCATCCCTGTCTGTATGCCCGTATACCCACGATGAAAAAGACGATATACTGTGCGAAAAAGCACAGCCGCATATTGAAATAACTCATATTCATGGGAAATACAGTCCGTATCAGGAAGGCCAAAGCTGCAATGATGATGACAAGTACACCCAGAGCCCAGCCCTTGGGCTTTGTCTTCGTTTCGGGAGCCGCGCGCTGCCTTTTCCCAAGGATCAGCCGCACAAGCGCATAGACGATGCTGAAGACTAAAAGGACGACCGCAAACCAGAGCGGGCCCGTGCCGGTGAGAAAATGCAGGCTCGTGATGTTATCCAGGTAATAGGAGAGGAAACCCTGTCCCGCTTTCACATACCTGCCGACCAATACATATTCGATAAAAGGGTCGATGATAAAAACGTAGATCAGCGAAGGGATGCCCAGCCGAAAGGCGCGATCCCGCAGGAACCTGCCAAAACCCTTTCTGTCATATGCTCCTGGTACGAAATACCCCGCTATGAGGAAAAGGAAGCCCATGAAGAAAGCCTGCAGAAAGGCATACAAAAAGCTGAAAAAGGTTCCTGAGAAGAAGCCCAGCTGCCTTACCTCAGTATAATACCAGCTGCTGGGCCCACTGTAGGTCAATGCCAGATGCACGATGACCACCAGGAGGATTATCACCAGACGGATGTTATCGATGTAAAAGAGTCTATTCTTCGTATCCACATCAATACCCCCATAGCATATAAACAATATATTGAATGAAAGTATATACTTATATGGGTATGTTTAACAGTGACAAAAATGATGAATATCTACATTATATTTACATGACAGGGTACTTTCTCTGCGGGATATAGCACCATTTTGTCATTAGAATGTAATCTTGGAGCATTGGTTTAAGAACTGATCCATAGAAATGACCTTACGATCATCCATCATCGAGTATTTGGAAAGATCTGAAATCAACTATCTTATCCAGTTCCACGATTTGTACCGATTCTACATGTGAAAAAAACGACTTCCGCTTTCTACTGCCGTGATGAACGTACCCATATTTGCTTTACTGCCTTCGGTCTCGATCTCGAGCGGTTTACCTGGAGTGCTGTTATCAAAAGCTTGCCACATCGCCTTGTTTGCATTAAATTAGCAATAAGGGAGTAGATGCAACTGGAATCCATCCCAGGGGAGATAAGATGTTATGAAAGCGGATATCGGACTGATAGGACTGGGTGCGATGGGGCAGAACCTGGCGCTGAATATGGAAAGCAAAGGATATGCCGTATCAGTATATGATATAGACACAAACGTTGCATTGCGTTATTCCTCCAACGAGGCAAGGGGCAGGAATATCACCCCTGCTTACACCTTGGAGGAACTGGTGAAAATGCTTTCAAGGCCACGGAAGATTTGGCTTATGATAAAAGCGGGCCCCCCTGTAGATGAGGTGATCGAGACTTTGCTGCCCCTGCTGGAGAAAGGCGATATCATCATCGACGGTGGCAACTCCCATTTCACCGATACCATACGCCGCACACAATATGTGGAAAGCAAAGACCTTCTTTATATCGGTGCAGGCGTGTCGGGCGGGACCGAAGGCGCACGCAATGGCCCGAGCATCATGCCCGGAGGCTCCCAGGCCGCGTGGGCGCATGTGAAAGCAATATTCCAGTCCATCGCTGCGAAGGTGGACGGCAGCCCGTGCTGCGAGTGGATAGGTGCAGATGGTGCGGGACACTTCGTCAAGATGGTGCATAACGGGATCGAATATGGCGACATGCAGCTGATCTGCGAGGCCTATTTCCTGATGAAGGAATACCTTGGCATGGACACGTCCGAGATGCGCGCAGTATTCAGTGAGTGGAACAAGGGGGACCTGGAAAGCTACCTCATCGGGGTCACGCGCGATATCCTGGCATTCAGGGACGAATCCGGTGAGCCGCTCCTAGAGAAAATACTTGATACGGCAGGACAAAAGGATACGGGAAAATGGGCGTTGATCGCATCTCTTGACGAAGGCGTTCCGCTCACGCTCATCAGCGAGGCGGTGCATGCCCGCTTCCTTTCAGCCATGAAAGAGGAACGCATGGCGGCATCGAGCATATTACAGGGCCCGGAACGGGGGGTATTCAAAGAAGATAGGGAGGCTTTTATCAAAAATATCCGGCAGGCACTCCATGCTTCCAAACTTATATCTTATGCACAAGGGTTTGAACTGCTCCGCGCCGCATCCAGCACCTATGGCTGGCACCTTGATTTGGGCGGGATCGCGCGGCTGTGGCGGGGAGGGTGCATCATCCGCTCGGTCATCCTGGACAGGTTCAAGGAGGCGTTTGACCGAAATGAATCGAACCTGCTGCTCGACCCCTGGTTCAAGGAGATGATAGATGCAGCACAAAGCGGGTGGAGGCGTGTGGTATGCGCTGCAATCGAAAACGGTATTCCTGCCCCCGCATTTGTTGCAGCATTGAGCTATTATGACGGCTACAGATGCGCCAGGTCCGCTGCCAACCTGCTGCAGGCGCAGCGGGATTACTTCGGGTCACACATGTATGAACGGGTGGACAGGCCGCGCGGAGAGTTCTTCCATACCGATTGGTTGGGGTCGAAGATTTGACAGTATCAGTTGTCCGGGGTGTTTTATGAACCGTGAATTCCACTACCCGCCGCAATTCCGGCTGGGCGGGCATATTATCACCGGCGTTGCGGCCATGCTGTTCATTGCGTTCGGCGCACTGCTGCTGGCTGTCCCCGATGCATCCGCAAGCCCCTGGCTCCTCGTCGCTGTGGCCGCTTTGGGAGCCATCCTGGCCAGCTTCGGCCGATGGATGGCCCATGTGCATTCAGGAACCATCATTATGACGGAGACCGAAGTCGTTTTCCAAAGAAGGTATCGACAGAAGACCCTAGCCTATACCTCCGTATCGGAATTCAGGCATACGCACAAGGCTTTCCGTACGCTCATCCTGCAGGGGGATGGCAAAAAATTGTGCATCAACAAAAACCTTTTGGATTACCAGGTGTTTTATGATATCCTCCGCCAGAAAGTGGAGGTGCTGCAGCGGAAAACGGAGGGGAGTTCGATCTGTTTCCGGAGCAAGGCAGGGGAAACGTGGCTCAGCGTGGGTCTCTTCCTGGTTCTGGGGTTGGCCATCTGCGTGGGCGCTTGGATCGGTTTGTTCGTGGAGCATATGAGCATATGGATGGTGATCCTGCCCAATATTATCCTTCTCCCCGTTATCGCAGCAGGGTTTTGGTGGCTTATGAGATACCCCACGGGCTACCGGTTTGACCGGCACTGCATCACAGTAAGGTCACCGGCCCGGGAGAAGACTTACATGCCGCACCGAATCACTGCCGTACGATACGGGCAAAAGTGGCAAAGGATCCCGCGGTATGGACGCAGGCTGGTCCATTTCATCGACTTTACTTTTAAAGATGGCAAAAAGCTCAGTATCGGCGACATGGATACCGCCTATCCCATTGAAGACATCGCGGAATTCATCCGAAGGGCATACCAGCTGGAAGGGAAAATCACTGAAATCAGCATTACGGATTCGAATGATGCAGGAGGAAAAAGATAAGCGCATACCTTAATGTATTTGAATACCATGGCCGAGGCGGAAATATGCTATCTCACCACGGAACTGAATACCGGCAGGTATTACAAAAAGGGGTTGGCGCCCACAAAGATCGTTGCAGTTGAAACGGTTTGCCCGCAGTAACCACTGCAGGGAGAGCTTTGCATAATACAGATGCTACGCGGAGTGACTGCACATTGGAGGTCGCAGATATATTGATTGCGGGGCGGCAACACCTGGGTACCAATTCTGGATATTGCTTAAAGATTGCCAATAATGGCCACCCCGGTGGCTGCGATCTGTGGGGGAGCGACAGACGGGCTGGCGAATGCAGGCATGCTGGATGTGTGGAGGCACACCAGCAACGACCAGGATTACATCAGAATGGCGGCTCCATACTATGCGGGTGAAAAGCTTTGCCAGCATAACGGCGGTCCTGATAGTAAACTGGTGACGGCCCAGGGCGAGGCGGCTTGAATTTGCCGGATCGATATCAAACTTGCTGGGCGTTTTTTCGACGGAGAAGCTGGCGGCATGGTACAATCTACAGAAAATATCTATCCAGGTACTTTTATAAGCTGATGAAGGCTCAAGACAAACACTAAACACATAGGGAGGATTATATGGCGGTGAATGGCATATCGATACGCCTGGCCGCACCCGGCGACGCGGCAGGATGGGTGCATTTGAAACAGCAGGTACATCATATCCATGTGCGAAACAAACCTGAACGCTTCACGTCCATTACAGACGAGGAAGCATATGCAATCTTTGAGCATCTGCTGCAGGAGGAAGGCACACAGGTATGGGTGGCAGAAACACCAACAGGAGATATAGCCGGGGAGATGGCGATCAAGACTGTGGTACGGGAAAGACATCCCGGGATCATCGCGGGCAAATACCTGCTCATCGACGAGATCTGTGTGGATGAAAAGTGCAGGAGCCTGGGCATCGGCCGCCTGCTTACCGAAAAGGCCATGGCCATAGCGGAGTCGGAAGGACTGGAAAGCGTCACGCTGCAGGTATGGGAGTTCAACCAGGAGGCTTTGGCCTTTTACCGTTCCATCGGCATGCAAGCGGATATGCTGCGTTTGATCATGCCGGTCAAAAGGAGGTAATTAGGTGAGGGAAAACATCGCATGTTTTTCGCAGGCGGGTTGCCCTGAAGCATAAGATAACCAGACCTGTCCGGCGTATTTCAAAACGTATGGAGAATTGTACCGGTGTTTGAAAAGGGCTGATGCCCATCCGCCAGGGCCATACGGTTTTTCGAAATATCTCAGGTAATCTTGTCATTATTGTATTTATCAATGAAGAACCGGATATTCCGCATAAAACGATGGCCTTCCTGCCATTGGAATGCGGGCGAAAGATCCGCATTGGAATAATCCTTTTCATTCGTGCTTCCCCTGGTTAGAACGAGCGCCTTCACTTCTTCCATATACTGTATCTGGAGGAGCACATCGGCCTTGGATGCGAGCGGCCCATGGCCGGGGATGAAGCATTCGATATCACTGCCGGCCATATCCCGGAGTACTCCCATGAGGCGATCCGGGTCGCCGTCGCCCAGCCATGGATGCTGCGCGGCAAACAGCAGGTCACCCATGAAGCATACCTTTCGTTCAGGCAGGACAGCCGTGACGTCTCCGGGGGAATGCGCCAGATCATGGGCTGTTAACTGCACGCTATTGCATACCCCATACAGCGTCATACCGTGATCTATAGTGATATCCGGCAGCCTGATTGAGACACCGGGCTTATCCAACCGGGTCAGGTACAAAAGCTCATTCTCCAGATTGGCCCTTTCCATGTCTGATCGCACGGTTTGAAGCAGCCCGCTCAGCTTGATGATCTGTTCAGGGAGGGTGCTGCGTTCCGACTCAAGCTCATTTTGCGTTTCCTTTGCTCCTTCCCTTGTAAATTCCGAGGAAAGAATGATCGTGTGTTCCGGGAAAACGCAGTTGCCCGTAATATGGTCAAAATGGCTGTGGCTGTTGACCACTATGAAAGCATCCCTGCCTGTGAACTCGCGGCCGATGTGCTGCAGCTCCCTGGCGGCGTCAATGTCCAGAAATGTATCAAATATGACCGTACGGCCGCCCAGGTCGATGAAGCCGGCATTGCTGCCTGCTTTTTTATCCGTTTCTATGGCGGCATATACGCCTTCCGCTACTTCAAAAAGCTTGAAATACTCACCTTCATATTCCCGCTTGAAAGGCATTCCGACCCCTCCATATACGACTCTTGTTACTTCGCATAAAACTTCTTTGGTTGTATCATTGTATCATAACCATAAATTACAATGTATAAGAATATATTGCACTTTATTAAAACCGGACAGGATACTATAATGAAACTGGAATAATCTATCAACATACTTGGAGGCATGCCATCATGACCGGACTTGCACTGGAAGGCGGCGGCGCGCGCGGGGCATACCATATGGGCGCCGTGAAGGCCCTGTATGAACTGGGACACAAACCAAATGCCGTGGCGGGGACATCCATCGGCGCGCTGAATGGTGCTTTCATCGTACAGGGGGATATGGATACGGCCTGCGGACTGTGGGAGGATATGAATCCATCCCTGGTGTTTGACGTGGACGACGAGATGATGGAAAAGCTGCGCGGCAAGGAACTGGACCGGGAGACCTGGTCCTATTTTGCGGGGAAAGTGCGTGATCTGATTAAAAACAAGGGATTAAGTACGACGAAAATTCGCCAGCTGCTGGAACTA
The DNA here is from genome assembly GCA_023454175.1 of Bacillota bacterium. GTDB lineage: Bacteria > Bacillota > Clostridia > Christensenellales > JAEXRW01 > JAEXRW01. The sequence goes on from JAEXRW010000010.1 coordinate 6,910, forward strand.
TACATCGACGAGGGCAAGGTACGGCGCTCGAAAATGGACCTCGGGATCGTGACGGTCTCGCTTTCGGACCGAAAGCCCCTGGAGCTTTTCATGCAGGACATTCCAGCGGGGCAGCTGCACGAATACCTGATGGCCAGCGCATACCTGCCGGCCTTCCGAATGGAGCGGCTGAACGGGAAATACTACCTGGACGGCGGCTTTTATGACAAGTGCCCGGTGGAAATGCTGGCGCGGAAGGGCTGCGGCAAGATATTCGCCATCCATGTGACGCCCACACGGGACCGCAGCAATTACGATGCGGATGTGACCCATATCAACCCATCCGAAAACCTGGGCGGGATACTGGCGTTTGAAGGAAATCGGACGCGCAAAAACATGAAAATGGGCTATTACGATACCATCCGGAGCCTGAAGGGGTATCGGGGCAGGCTTTATTGCATCGTGCCGCCGAAAGAAGACGCATGCCTGTCCGCGCTGCTTTCCCTGCCGGGCGAGCGCATCAAAAACACAGGAGAGCTTTTCGGGCTGGCGGACATGGAACCAAGGCGCATGCTGCTGGAAAAGATCGTCCCCTCCATCGCCGGTATCCTGAAGCTGGAGCAGGGCGCCACCTACGCTGATATCCTGGCGGGCATGGTGGAGCAGATGGCCGCTGAAGCCGGCATTGACCGTTTTGCCATCTATACCTTCCCCGACCTGCTGGGTTTGGTCCGGTCCAACTTCCACAAGGTAAAGGATGGGGGCCTCCCGCCCGTGATCGCAGACCTGGCCCAGAAGTCAAACCTGGCCGCGCTGCTGGCACGGGACATGACGCTGAAAAAGGCTTTTTCCGAAATGTTCGACGGCATGGAAGTGAAGCGCTTTACGGCGTAAAATATTGGAGCGTTGACATACGCGCAGCGCATGCGATAGAATAATAAAAAACTGCGAGGTAAACAAAGCAAAGATGTACAGCCTGTAACCGGACAATCGAATCACTTTCAGAGGCCAGATTTCAGAATCGGCCTTGTTCGGTTATATGAATATCGGGTTGTACATGCGGACTTGTTTCTTTGCATTCATGAAGCAGATGGACATTGAACAAATCCCTCCGGACAAGGCTTGAACGGAGGGATTTTATGTTATTGCTCAAAGCTTCACACATACTCATGACCTACGGGGACCGCACAGTGCTGGACATCCCATCGCTGGAGATCCACGAGGGGGACAGGATCGGCCTGGTGGGCGTGAACGGCGCGGGGAAAAGCACCCTGCTGAACATCCTCGCAGGACGTGCACAGCCCGACTCGGGTATTGTCGATGCCAAATGCGGCATCGCTTTCATCCGGCAATCGGGCAAGGCGGATGCCTCCATGGACGAATACCATGCCAAGGTGATGCAGACCGTGGATTCGCCCAGGCCGAGCGGCGGGGAGAAGACGCGTACTGCCATCGCCGCAGCCTTCTCACAGAATGCGCCTGTGCTGCTGGCGGATGAACCCACCACCAATCTGGATATCGAAGGGATCGACACCTTCCAAAAGCTGCTGACGGAGAGCGGCAGCTCCTTCCTGCTGGTATCCCATGACAGGATGCTGCTGGATGCCGTCTGCAATACCATCTGGGAACTGGAGAGCGGACAGATACGCGTTTTCCCGGGCAACTATACCGCCTGGATGGCGCAAAAAGAGCGGGAACGGGACTACGCGGCGTTTGAATACGAGCAGTACCGGCAGGAAAAGCGGCGGCTGGAAACGGCGGCTTCGATGGTACGGCAAGAGGCGCAGGGGATGCGCAAGCCCCCCGGCAGGATGTCCTCCTCTGAATGGCTGCTGCATAAAAACAAGGCCTCCGCGAAACAGAAGCAGGTGCAGAACCGTGCAAAGGCGCTGGACAGCAGGATCGCCCACCTGGAAACGAAAGATCGTCCAAAAGATATTCCGAAAATCAAAATGGAGCTGGGCGCATGCACGCCGGTCACATCCAGGACGGCTGTCCGCATCGAGGGGCTGACGGTGGCATATGGAGACAGGAGCGTACTGGATCATGCCTCCCTTGTATTACCCACTGGAAAGCGCACGGTTATGCTGGGGAAGAATGGCGCGGGTAAAACCACGCTGATCCAGGCCATCGCATCGGGCAACGGCGCGGTTACGATAGCCAATGGCGTCAAATCCGGATTCTTTGACCAGAACCACGAGGTACTGGAGATGGAACGCCCGGCGCTGGAAAATGCGCGCAGCCTCTCTTCGCTGCCCGAGCACGATGTGCGTACCATCCTGGCCAGGCTCATGATCACCAGGGATGACGTTCACAAGAAAGCCGGCGTCCTTTCGCCCGGAGAGCGTGCCAAGGTGATGTTTGCACGGCTGCTGGCGGCGGACATCAACCTGCTGGTGATGGATGAGCCCACCAACCATATCGACCTTTTCACGGTGGAAGCGCTGGAAGGCCTGCTGCTGGAGTGGAAAGGCACGCTGCTGGTGGCCACGCACGACCGCAGGCTGGCGCAGCATACTGCCCAGCGCCTGATCTTTGTGGAGAATCGCGCTGTAACCACATTTGAAGGCACGTGGGAGGAATACCGGGAAGCACAGGAGAGACGCTTACAACCATCAAACCCCGCAGATGAGACGCTGCTGCGCATGCGGCTGGCGGCGCTGGATGCACGGATCGCCGAGAAGCGCAAAGGCCACGATCTGGAGGTTCTGGAGGGCGAGCGCAGGGAATTGGAAGAGCAGTTAACGAAATTACGTAATCTACGTTAAAGGGGAGGCTATACTCCCCTTTAACGTAAAGCTTGGTTTATTTTATATCCTTGATATACCAGCGGAACGTGCGGTACCGCTTGCCGCCTGCGCCCTCCACCGCCAGGTAGGACTGGGGGTTGTCGTCCCCGATGGTGCCCGCGTCCCCGTACCACATGCCTTTTTTAAAGCAATTTTCCATGATGCCCAGGTAGCCCGCGGAGACCGCGCCCTTGGCCTGGTATTCGGGTACGCAGAACTGCATGATGATGCGGATGCCGTTGATCTTTTTGCGCCAGTACAGGAATTTGAATATGCCAAAGGGAAGCAATCTGCCGTGCATCTTATGGAATACCTGGTTGTAATCGGGCAGCGCGATGACGAAAGCCAGCGGCTCGCCCGCGTCACTGCGCGTGATATAAACGAAGTCCGGATCGGCCACCTGGCGGAACATCTCGGCCTCGGATTCGATCTGCTCCCACGGGGGGACCTCGTCCCAGTTTTCCGGCACGGACTTTTGCAGGATGACCTGGATATCCTTCAGTTCGTCCTTGAATTTGCTCAGATCAAATCTATAGGCCTTGAAATGGTAGCGTTTCTGTGCGTACTCCACCGCGCGGCGGAAACGCTCGATTTCCACCGTCTCCTGCGTGATGAGGAAGGAGTAGATATCGTGCTCCTTTACCAAGCCGAATTTGGCCATTACGCCGGGATACCATTCGGGGTTGTAGGTGTGGTACAGCTTGGGCGGCGCGTCGAAACCCTCCACCAGCATGGCGCGGTCATCCTCCCCCCCGGTGGGCGCTTCGGGGCCGAAAAGCTGGACGCAGCCGAGGGATCTGCAGTAATCCTCTGCGGCCTGCAGGATGAAAAGCCCCGCTTCTTCATCCGCCGCCTCGAAAAGGGAAAAGTAGCCGACATTTACGCCCTGCTTTCTCGTCTTGGGCCCGTGGATGCCGGCCAGGACGCGCGCCACCGGCCTGCCACCCCGCTCCGCCATGAAATAGGTATGGGGGGTGTGTAAAAAAGGGTTCTTCTTCGGATTCAGCCGGCTCTTCATATCCGTGATGAGGGGCGCCACCCAGAATGGGTCGTCCTTGTACAGAGTAAACGGATACATGATGAACTTCCGCAGGTTTTTCTCATCCAGTTGCTTCAAAATAAGTCCGCCCAATAGCTTATCCCTCTTTCCATTATTCGCGGTTTAAGTCCGTCCGGGACTGTATATAACCGGCGTGTTCTTTACGGCCGATCCGGAAAAGCGCAGCCGAGACGATGGCGCCTGCAAGCAGCAACGAGGGTATTGTCACAACCATGACCTGAATAGCAGTCAGTGCAGCTTCCGGCTGCTGCTGATATGCACCGCCCGTGGATTCCTTGTATCCCAGCCAGCCCAGCACGGCGATGGCCAACGGTATCATGGCCGCATTGCCGATACTTTGGAAAAAACTCATAACTCCAAAATGCGTACCCTGATCCTTCAGGCTGAGCTTCCCTGAGCCAAGCTCGATGGCTTCGGGGACAATGGCGGAGGGCATGACATGCATGCACGAAATGCCGACCCCAAGCAGCGGCGTTATGACCCATATGAACGGCTTAATTACAGGTGCGGGCAATGCAAGCGAAAGGATAAAAAAGAGGAAGACAGATACGCCCAGGATATAGGCTTTACGCTTGTCCATCTTTTTACTGATGAATACCCACAGTGGGAGCGCCAGGACAGCCACACCCATCAGAATGCCCACGATGATATCGAAATCCTGATCGAGCCGCAGGATATATTTTAAGTAGTACATCAAAAAGGTTTGAACGAAAGCAATCGCGACCCAATTGAAAACATACAGCAGCATCGCTTTGACGAAATGCCTGTTTTTCAATGTGGACACAAACTTCGGCAGGACCTTTTCTTTCGGGGCATGATTAAAAGGCTCTTCCTTGCGCGCGAAGAATACGAATAACGGCCCCCCAAGCAGCGAAACCGCAAACACGAGTCCCATCCACATGTAGCCCGGATTGCCGCCACCAAAACCATCCACAAGCATGGTAGGCAATACCGCCGCAACGAGCCCGAAGAAAATGGAGACAAACATGCGGTAGGCCACCAGGGAGGTACGGCCATCGTAACCACCTTCCAATTCCATGCTGTAGGTGGCATAGGGAGTGGCGTAAAAAGCGTTTACGGCAGTATATAATGTATAGAAGCCCAGCGCCATGAAGAAAATCACTGTTTGCGGTACGCCTGCAGGTATGATCCAAAGCAGGAAAAACGTCACGGCATAGGGGATAACGGTCGCAATGAAAAAGATGCGGCGTCTTCCGAACCGGCTTTGCGCCGTATCCGAGGCATAGCCTGCGATAATATTGAAAAAAGCCTGCAGGAAGGGCACAACGAACATCACGATCCAGGCCAGTGAAGCGGACAGGCCCACCACGTCCGTCAGATAGTATGCAAAAAGAAATTGTATTACGGTATAGGAGATAGTGCCTGTCATGTCGCCCAGGCCATAGAAGATCTTTTGCCACACCTTCAGGCCGGAAGCATCCTGACCCATAAAGAAAAACACCCCTATGTAAAAATAAAATCAAATGAAACAGGGGGCGCGCAATCGACAGGTTCTTGGAACCATAGTAACACTCTGGACAGGATCTGACAACAAAGATTCAAAACGTTTGGAAACCGTTCAAATCTGACAAAAAGTGCCTTGACGGTGGGATGATCTATGAGGTTGACATTCATGGAGCGTTACGTTAAAATAATCTAGCATCTTTGTGCCCGTAGCTCAGCTGGATAGAGTATTTGACTACGAATCAAAGGGTCGTGGGTTCGAATCCCTCCGGGCACGCCAAACAAAAAACACACCAAAAGCGGTGTGTTTTTTGTTTACTAAAGAAGGGAGATTCGAATGCTCGCGGCGAAACCAAGCTGAAATTCACGACCCAGATATAATGTAAATGGAAAAGCATTTATATCATCATTTAATCAGGGTCTGTGATAAAATCCATATGTAAACAGCCAGGAGGTGACATCATGGTCATTCGGGAATGTACCATTCAGGACTGCAGTATCCTTGCTTTGTTAAACAAGGAACTCATCGAAGATGAAAAGCATGATAATACTATGGGAATCGAACAATTGGAAGAACGCATGGAAGGATTCCTCAACGGTGAATACAGGGCGCTATTTTTCATGCAAGGGGACGATATCATCGGATATGCGCTGGTGAAGACTGTGTGCTCACCGCCTTATTTACGTCAGTTCTATATCTGCCGTGGACATAGGAGAAAAGGCTACGGAACAGAGGCCTTTCAGCATATGATGGCATGTCTGAAGACAGATGCGATAGACATCGAAGTGCTGTATGGAAATGCAAGGGGAATACGGTTTTGGGAGAGCCTTGGCTTCAGGCCCAGGAGCATATACCTGTGTTACAGGAAATGAAAGGATATGCCGGATATCATTTTCTCCTGAATTTGTAGATGGAATATCCCAGCAGCATCAATATCGATACGATCGTGGAGACGATGGGGTGTATGAACGCGGTCAATAAAACTACCAGGGCTGCAACGATAGCCAGCCCGCCGTCCTGCCTGTAACTCATAATCCTGCCACCCCCTGATCAGCACGGTAATCCTATACGACCATTATAATACATACCATGGGCAAAAAACATGTAGGATATGAAAATATTAGGTGATTATATTATCAGATTATCTTTCATATGCCTTTTCCAGGCAAACATGCCGCCTCTGAGGCAGATGACCTTTCCGTAGCCGCGCGCGGCCAGCAGCTTCGCGGCAGGCTTGGACCTGTGGCCGATCCGGCAGATCACCACGATAAGCCTGTCCCTGGGCAGGCGTGCAAACTCCTTTTCAAAAATACTGAGGGGTATATTCACAGCGCCTCTTAGATGCCCTGTTTCAAATTCATGCCCCTCCCGCACATCCAGCAGGAGGATATCCTTTGAAGCATCATTTTTCAGGAGCGCGGAAAGACCTGTGGCATTCACTTTCTGTATCATGATGATCCCTTTCAATACGTCATAATTCCAGCTTACCACAGATGAAGGGGGATGAAACAAAATAATCGATCGCGCAGGGGAGGATGCAGTATAATGATGATGCAATATTTTCATAAACGGAGGGTCGGTATCGATGCTATTCAAAACATTGGCGGATGTTGAGACAGAGAAGCTTCGCCAGGCATTCCTGGAGGCGTTTTCGGATTATTCAGTACCCGTAGATATGCCCATAGACCGGTTCCAAACCTTTCTCAAAGGCAACGGCTTTGTACCCGAGTTATCTATCGGCGCCTTTGAAGGCCATACACTTTGCGGCTTCATCATCAACGGCGTGCGGGAATGGCAGGGAGTCCTGACTGCATACGACGGAGGCACGGGCGTGGTACCCGCCTGGCGGAAGCAGGGGATCACAACCAGGCTGATGGAAGTACTGGCGGAGACATTGCCTGCACGCGGCGTGAAACAGTACCTGCTGGAAGTGATCAAGACCAATACGCCCGCCTACAACCTTTATCTCAAACAGGGCTTCGCCGTCAACAGGGAGTTCGATTGCTACAGAACGGCGAAGAAGGATATCAAGGTGGGCATCGCCCATGCGGTGCGATATTTCCAGGGCGATTTCGAGATGGACGGGCATACCGCCGGGCCCATGTGGGATTACCATCCTTCCTGGCAGAATTCTCTGGACTCCATCGCCGCGATTCAGAATGAAACAGTAGCTGCCGCCGTTTATAGTGAAGGGAAAATCGCGGGATACGGGATCATCCATGCAAAGACCGGCGGCGTTTCCCAACTGGCCATAGACAGGAACTGCCGGAACCGGGGCGTAGGGAGGAGCCTGCTGGCGGCGCTAGCCGGTAAAACGGAAGCGGAGATCATCTCCTTCATCAACGTGGACAGCGAATGCACCAGCATGAAGGGATTTCTCGGCGCCATGGGGTTCCACCTGGAGGTGCAGCAGTACGAAATGGTAAAGAAACTGGGTTGAAACAAAAGGCGGGGAATCCCGCCTTCCATGTTAAATGCAATAAGAATAAAGCGATCAGCCAGCCTGCTTGCTGTCGATGAGCTGGCACAGGATGCGCACGCCGTCGTCCACGAAGCGCGCGCAGGGCCGCGTGCTGTAATACTCCGCCGTACGGGCATCAGGCCAGGGCCGGGTATCCGGCGTGTCCAGCAGGTGGCGGCAAACGATGGAGCCGTTTATGGAACGGAATTTTTCGGTGTATTCCTGTATCAGGGCGTAATGCGCCGCCTTGGTGGAGTCATCGGCCGGATCTAAGTCCCCATACAATATACCTGCGATCAGGCCGATGCCGGAAAGCACGCCGCAGAGTTCACGCAGCCTGCCGAAGCCACCCCCGAAAGAGGACGCCATACGCAGCACGGTTTTTTCATCCATCCCGATGAGGTCATAAAAAGGCGCAGACACCGCCTGCGCACAATTATACCCTGCCAAAAAATACTCCCGGGCCTTTTCGATCCGGGTTTCCATGTCGATTGCCAACTATATCCGACCCCCATCTACTTGTTCAAAAAATACCCCAAAACTATTTACCAGTATAGTACACAACCAACACTATATGCAAGATGAAATAATGCATAATTCGACAAATACCGGCCATATAAAAACTTCCCGGCAAACGCTTGACGGGAAGTACTTCTCAAGATACCCGGGTACGGGCAGGTGAGTCTATGCCTCCCATGTCCAGAAGCTGTTGAGGAAATCGTTGTTGGCCCATTTATAATAATTGCCGATATTGCTGCCGTCCTTGCGGGGGCTGAGCATCTCCCGGATATGCTGCTTTTGCAGGAGGATGGACAGAAGATATTTCTCGATCACCGCCTTGCCATTGCCCGGGGAATCATAACCGGGCGCCCTGAGTTTCAACTCTTTTACAGAGACGCTGTGCATCGTCCAGTACCCGTCACACAGGCGGATAAAGCCCGTATACCATGCGGGAATACCGCATTCCTTTATCTCGGCCATCGTCAGCTCTTCGATGACGGGCCTTTTCCATCCATCCATCGCCAAGAAGGAACCCTCCGTTTCGATACTGGAACATTTCTACAAATATTATAACTACTGCAGCGGCTTTTATGCCCTGCTATAAAGGATGTAGAAGCTACGAGTTATGGGTTATTATGGGGATTGCAGGGAATTCCTATCCGGCAAAGACAACTCCAGACCGGACTGAGGCGTCATTCCTGCGTCATGGACACGGGACGGCCTTCCCGATTGATACAATGACATATAACTACTCTATTCACAAAAGGAGAGACGCATATGGATTTGGTTCCTGTGATATTATCCGCGATATCGGTCATTCTGCTGGTAATTACGCTGATCATCGTTTTCTCGCTGCGCAGGGGGAATGCGGCCCGGGATGCCGTGCGCGATGTGCTCAAGACCGAGCTGCGGGAAAACCGGATGGAGCAGGGGCGTTACCTTTCGGACTCCAGCAAACAGATATCGGACAGCGTGGACCGCTTTTCCCGATACCTGGGGGATGAGATGGGGAAAACGCGGGCCGAGGTGCTGAATTCCCTGTTGCGCATCCAGCAGGACAACGAGAAAAAGCTGGAGCAGATCAACCAGACGGTCAACACCAAGCTGGGGGATGCGCTGGAAAAACGGCTGGGCGAATCTTTCCGGTTGGTCAGCGAACGCCTGGAACAGGTATACCGCGGCCTGGGCGAGATGCAGCAGCTGGCGAACGGGGTGGGAGACCTGAAAAAACTGATGAGCAACGTGAAAACGCGGGGCACGTGGGGCGAGATGCAGCTGGAATCGCTGCTGGAGCAGTTCCTGGCGCCAGGGCAGTATCAGAAGAACGTGCAGGTAGACAAGGCTTCGAGCGAGCGGGTGGAATTCGCGGTGGTGATCCCATCCGACGGTGAGGGGGATACCGTGCTGCTGCCCATCGACTCGAAATTCCCCATTGAAGAATACGGGCGGCTGGTGGAGGCATCTGAAAGCGGGGACCGGCAGGCGGTGGACGACGCGGTGAAAAGGCTGGATACCGCCATCCGCATCCAGGCCAGAAAGATACGGGACAAATACATCTCCCCGCCCGTCACCATGGACTACGCCATCCTCTTCCTCCCTGTCGAGGCGCTCTTTGCCGAGGTGATGAAAAACGCGGACCTGTGCGAGGCGCTCTTCCGCGACATGCGGGTATACGTATGCGGACCCACCACGTTGGCGGCGATGCTGAACAACATCCGCATGGGATTCCGCACGGTGGCCATCGAGAAGCGGGCGGGGGAGGTCGTGAAGATGATGAGCGATATCCGGAAGGAATTCAAGACGTTCAGCGCGGCGCTGGAGGAAACACACAAGCGCATCCGGCAGGCGGACGAAGCCATCGGGGACGCGACGCGCAGGTCCCAGAAGATCGAGCGGAAGATGGACAGTTTCCACCTGCTGCCCGAGGAGAGGGAAGAGACGGGCCTGCTGGCAGGGGTACGGGAGTAAATAAATCAAAAGCCAACGGTAATAAGGCGTACTCCCGTTGAGTACGCCTTATTACCTGTTATTACAGTCTGGCCCCGCATTCTCCGCAGAAGGCTGTACCGGGCGGAGATACCGTGCTGCATTTGGGACAGGTAATTTCCGAGGAAACGAGCTTTGCCCCGCACTCCCCGCAGAAGCGGGTACCGGGTGTATTGGCTGCACCACAGGCCGGACATTTGCCGGGAACAGGAGAGCCGAGTTTGCCTCCGCAGTTCTGGCAGAACCTCGTGCCCTCCGGGTTTTCCTCGCCGCAGGCCGGGCAGGTACGTTCCAGCCGCTTCTGCTTTGCGGCCTCTTCCTTGTCTTTGGCGGCCTTCTGAGCGGCGGCCAGTTCCTCGGTTTTACGGGCGAGCTGGACGTCCAGCATTTTTATGTCTTCACACAAGGGGAGCAAAGGGGCCTTGTCGAGCTTTCCTTCCTCCAGCATTTCGTAGACCTTGGCACCGACCTCGGCGAGCGCTGCCTGCTTTTTGCCCGAGAGATCGGCTACTTCTCCCTGCAGGAGCGCGGCTTTCATGGACTCGTCGGGCTGCATGCCGGTAGCGTCCATGATGGGTTTGAGGCCCTTCAAAAGGCCCCCGAAAAAGTCAGTCAAATCTCTTTACACCTCACTAATTTTCCGGATGATACAGAATATTAACCTGCCCTGTCTTGTTGCCTGTTGGATCAAAACCCCAGGTTCTCAGGCGGGGCCATGGCGGACACATCTTCAGACTTTGCAGGGAGTTCGGCTTCGGGAACCGGAGCCGGAGCAGGGGGTTCAATGCTGGCGGGGACTTCTTCGGGTGTGAGCCGTTCCAGCAGCATGTCCACCCTGGCGAGGGTATAATCCTGCGCGCGGATGATGGTGCGCATGCCAATGAAGACCAGCCCCAGCAGGACGCTCCCGATGATGATGCCCAGGCCTGCTACGATGCACACAAAGAAGAGCAGGATCATGATATTATTGAAAGTGAAAAGATTGGAGAAGCTGTTATTCTGGAAAAAGAGACTGAGCACCTCGTTGTTTACGATGAGGCTACCCACGCCGAAAACCAGAATAGCGACGCCCAGGATGATGCCCAGCACGATGATGATCACGCCCACCACAAAATAGGCGTTGGCCGTACCGCGGTAACGGAGCCGGTTTTTCATATCTGCTACCATGAAAGAATGCACCTCCGTATATCCTGCTATATTATGGCTCCAGTATATTTCATTGATACCGGATATTCAATACCGCCAATATAAATGGCGGTGGTTAAGCCATTCACTTTGATAAAAACGGGAGTCCGCCTTTCCTCCTGGGTGGTTTTCATATTATAATGAAAAATAAGAACAAATGAGGAGTCTTGCATCCATGTCCGAAAATACAACTGTCGGCGGGCATTACCGCGACCTGCTATTGACCCATGCAAAAGACCTGATCCGGATCGACAGCTCCAATCCGCCGGGAGAGGAAAAGGCGGTGGCAGACTACTGCGCCGACGCAATGGCAGCCCTTGGGCTGGATGTTTCCATCATGCGGATGGAGGGGACAGGCCATTACAATGTGACGGGCACATTGAAGGGGAGAAGCGCAGGGCTGGCCCTGTGCGGTCATATGGACGTGGTTCCGGCCGGAGAGGGCTGGACGAAAGACCCGTTCTCACCCATTGTCCAGGATGGGAAGCTGTACGGGCGGGGGAGCTGCGATATGAAAGGCGCTCTGGCCGCCATGCTGACGGCTGCCCGGGTGGCGCTGGATCATGGCTACAACGAGAAACGCGGATTCTCCCTGTGCTTTACCGGGGACGAAGAGGATGTGTGCAAGGGGGCCATCGACCTGGTCAAAAACAGGGAATACAGGCCTGTCGCTGCCATCGTAGGAGAGCCGACGGAGCTGGCGATCCATACAGGGACCAAAGGCTATTCACAATACTTAATCAGAACGAATGGGACAGCGGCACATGCCTCCCAGCCCGAAAACGGAGACAACGCCATCTATAAAATGGCTCGGGCCATCCATGCGCTGGAGGAGTATGCAAGGGAAGTCCGAAGCCGCTCACATCCGGCGCTGGGCGCAGCATCCTTCAATATCGGCACGGTGCACGGGGGAACGAAGGTGAATGTAGTGCCATGCTATTGCGAAGCGGACACGGAGTACCGTCTATTGCCAGGGGATACTGCCCAACGGGCTGTGCAGGAGATGACGGAACGCACCGGAGGCATTGCCGAGATAGACATCATACAGGAACACCCTGCGGTATTCATCGAGGAAGCGCATCCCCTTGTCCAAGCGATGGTGGAAGCTTTCAGATCGGAAACAGGGAAGAAGGCGGAACTCGGCGTGTTCCCGGCCTTTTCGGAGATGGGCATCTACCAGCAGGGGTGGGGTGTACCGGCGCTGCTTTTCGGGCCTGGCTCCATAAACCTGGCACACAAGCCCGATGAATATGTACCATTGGAAGAGCTATACGTAGCTGCCGGGGTCTATGCACGGCTGCTGGCGATGGATTGAAAAGATAAAGTCATAAACTACATGATAAACAATAAGAAGTTATGTAAAATGTAAACGAGTCTTCACAATCGATTGTGACGGTGGTCTTTGTTGCAAAAGTATGTTATACTTTATTCGCAGAATGGGATGTGACTTCCCACTGATTTATCAGTGAGAAAGGCGATAGATATGGAAAAGGTCATCGTATGCGTTACAGGACAGAAAACATGCGAAAAACTCATCCATGCCGGTGCCGACCTGGCAAAAAAACTCAGGGGACATTTATCGGTGGTACACGTGGTCAAATCGGGTTTTGCATTCCTGGGGGCCAATGAAGAGGGTGAGGCTTTGGAGTACCTCTTTGAAGTATCCAAAAGCTACGGCGCGGACATGATGGTTTACCGTAGCGACGACGTGATGGCGACGCTGATCCGGATCGCGGTGGACAGCCACGCCACGCAGCTGGTGCTGGGCGCGCCCGGCAAGGAAAAAGCAGAAAACGACCTGCAGCGGATGCTGGTGCTTTCCCTGCCGCAGGTAAAAATGACGATTGTGGCGTAATTATAACACGATAAGGCAAACCGCTTACAACTGGCCGCTGGAAATGGCGGCCATGTCTTTATTGAACAGAACGTTTACAGGAGAACTGCCATATGAGAGCCATATTGACTGTCATTGGGAAAGACAGGGTGGGCATTATCGCCGGGGTGAGCGCGGTGCTCTCGGAGTGCAACGCCAACATATTGGATATCAGCCAGACGGTGCTGCAGGAGTACTTTGCCATGGTGATGCTGTGCGACCTGAAAGCCATCAGTGTGCCTTTTACCCAGCTGAAAGACGTGCTGGAGAAAAAGGGTGTGGAATGGGGGCTGGAAGTCCGTATCCAGCACGAGGATATTTTCAACGCCATGCACAAGATTTAGCAGACGCTTACGAGAGGGGACAAACGCAAACGTTATGAGCATTGGACAGATCCCCCTGGATACCTCGCTGCACATTTGGCGCAACCGCTCGGATACCCCCCTGCCTATAGCGTATGCCGCGCTTAGCTATGAACGCTCCACTGGAGCATTCATCATACGCTTCGCGCATACGCGCCGCAACCCGGGATGATTGAATAAAGGTTATCAACTCGAAACAGAGGTTATTCATACATGCTAAGCCAATCCGAGATCCTACAAACGATCAAAATGATAGAGGAACAAAACCTGGACATCCGCACGGTGACGATGGGCATATCGCTGTATGACTGCGCGCGCACGGATATCACCGGCGCGTGCGGAGCAGTGAAAAGCAAGATCTGCCGCCTGGCGGAGAACCTGGTCAAGACCGCACGGGACATAGAAGCCCAGTATGGTATTCCCATCGTGAATACGCGCGTGTCGGTGACGCCCATCTCCCAGGTGGCGGCGGCATGCGGCGCAGCATCCTACGTACCCTTTGCAAAAACGATGCAGGAGGCAGCGGACGAGACGGGCATCTCCCTCATCGGCGGATTTTCCGCACTGGTGCACAAGGGCTGCTCGAAATCCGATGATATCCTGATCGCATCCATCCCCGAAGCCTTGGCGGAAACGGAAAAGGTGTGCGCATCGGTGAATGTGGCGACGACGCGCACGGGCATCAACATGGACGCGGTGAAAACGCTTGGTTACATCATTAAGCAGTCTGCCGAGCTGACGAAGAATACCGACGGGTCCGCATGCGTGCGGTTCGTGGCCTTTGCCAATGCAGTGGAGGACAATCCTTTTATGGCGGGCGCGTTCCACGGGCCGGGGGAGCCGGAAGTCTGCATCAACGTAGGCATCAGCGGGCCGGGCGTGGTGAAGGAAGCCATCAAGGCCGCCCGGGGCAAAAAGTTTGACGATCTGGCCGAGACGATCAAAAAGACGGCATTCAAAATAACCCGCATGGGACAGCTGGTCGCTCGGGAGGCCTCGGAAAGGCTGGGCGTCCCGTTTGGCATCGTGGACCTATCCCTTGCCCCGACACCGGCCAAGGGGGACAGCATCGCCCAGATCATCCGGGAGATGGGGCTGGAGATGTGCGGCGCGCACGGCTCCACGGCTGCATTGGCGCTGCTGAACGATGCGGTAAAAAAAGGCGGCATCATGGCATCCTCCCATGTAGGCGGGCTCTCAGGCGCATTCCTGCCGGTGGCGGAGGACTACGAGATGGCGCAGGCTGCGGCATCGGGGCAGCTGACGATACCCAAACTGGAGGCCATGACGTGCGTGTGCTCCGTAGGGCTGGATATGATCGCGATACCGGGGGACACACCTGCGGCTACGATCTCCGCCATCCTCGCGGACGAGGCGGCCATCGGCGTGATCAACAATAAAACCACGGCGGTACGCATCATCCCCGCGCCGGGCAAAAAGGCGGGGGACTGGGTACACTACGGCGGCCTGATGGGCGAGGCGCCGGTGATGGCGGTAAACGGGCTGGACTGCAACGCGTTTATCGAACGGGGCGGAAGGATACCGGCCCCTTTACAAAGCCAACGAAACTAATTCCAGGGTGGGCTTTTGCAGCCCCCCCTAGATACCTCGCTGCACCTTGCAGGTGCGGCCGCTCGGATACCCCCCTGCCTAATAGGTATGCCGAGTTACGTACACGCCGCAACTCGGCATGAATTTAATGCTTGTATACCAGTAGCAAACCATTAGTATTTACCACCTCATAATCATGGATGTGATACGATGGAAAACACAACAGACAGCAGGGAACGGTTTTCGGACCGGACGGAGAATTACGCGAAATACAGGCCGGGGTATCCAAAGGCGTGCCTGGATTATCTCGTCTCACTCGGACTGAACAAGCACTCCGCCGTCGCGGATATCGGTGCGGGGACAGGTATCTTTACCCGGCTGTTGGTCTATGCAGCGGGAAAGATCTACGCCATCGAACCCAACCGGGAGATGCGGCATGCAGCCGAAGCCGCGCTCAAAGGCTACCGAAACGTGCATTTCATCGATGCCGACGCGGAAAACACCACCCTTCGTAACAAAAGTGTAGAGTTCATCACCTGCGCGCAGTCCTTCCACTGGTTTGACCGGGAGAAGGCAAAGGAGGAATTCCACCGCATCCTGAGATGGGACGGTAAAGCAGCGCTCATCTGGAACGTGCGGCAGACGGAGTCGGACGATTTCGGCAGGGAATATGAATCACTCCTCGTACGCTGCAGCAGGGATTATAAAAAAGTGGACCACCGCAATGTTAGCGATGCGGGATTTGAATATTTTTTCAAAGACGGGAAATACACTAAGACGGTATTCGACAACGACCAGGCATACGACCTGCCGGGTATTATTGGACGTACACTTTCCAGTTCCTACGTCCCGCTGGAGGGCGAGGTCAACGACGTGCTGATGAAGGGCGTCAGAAGACTTTTTAACAAATATAACAGGGATGGAACCGTCACCTTCCGCATCAAAACGGAGATGTACACCGGAGAGGTCTGAACCGGAAAATCTAATAAATACAAAAGAGGAAACGCCATGAAACAACAGCCAATGCGCAACGAAGTGGAAGAAAGCAGGAAATGGAGACTGGAAGACATTTTCCCGAACGACGAAGAATGGGAAAGGGGCTTTGCCCGGATCACGGAGATGACGCCGAAACTGACAGTATTCAGGGGCAGGCTGAGCGACCCCCATGCCCTGCTGGAAGCATTAAACTTCTCGGTAGAAGCCGAACAGCTCATCGAAAAGGTCTATGCCTATGCCAGGATGCACCGGGACGAAGACAATACCAACTCCAAATTCCAGGCCATGAGCGCCAAGGCCATGACAGCGATGACACGTTTTGAGGAGGAAGCTTCCTTCATGTCGCCCGAGTTACTGGCAATCCCGCAGGATATGCTGGATACATTCTATGACCAGGAAAAGGGCCTGCTTCCGTACAAACGGCATATCAACGAGATCGTCCGCAAACGCGCACACGTCCTGAGCGAAAAAGAGGAAAAACTGATCGCACTCACCGCAGAGATGTCGGAAGGCGCAAAAACCGCTTTTACCATGCTGAACAATGCAGACATGAAATTTGGCAACGTGGAGGTGGACGGGGAAGAGGTGGAGCTGACGCACGGCCGCTATGGCGTGCTGCTGCGCCACAATGACCGGCGGGTGAGGAAGGATGCCTTCACCACCCTGTATGAGCAGTACGACCGGCAGAAAAATACTCTTTCCGCCCTGCTTACCGCCAGCCTGAAGAGCGACCTTTTCTATACCCGTGCAAGGGGATATGAATCGGTCCTGGCTGCATCGCTCTTTGAAGACAACGTGCCCATCCCCGTATACCAGGGACTGGTCGAGGCTGTCCATGACCGCATTGCCTCCCTGCACCGGTATGTTTCCATGCGCAAAAAGGCATTTGATATCGAAAAGGTGCACTTCTACGATTTGTATGCCCCCATGGTGAAGGGTGCGGACAAGCAGATGGATTATGCCGCAGCCGTAAATACGGTAAAGGCGGCACTGGCACCACTGGGCGATGACTATTTGAAAAGCCTGGATACTGCATTTCAGACGCGCTGGATCGACGTGGAGGAAAACAAGGGAAAGACCTCTGGCGCCTATTCATGGGGTGTATACGGCGTGCATCCGTACGTATTGCTCAACTGGCAGGACGACCTGGAAAACACCTTTACACTGGCGCACGAGCTGGGCCACGCGATGCACAGCAAGTATTCTTTTGAAGCGCAGCCGTATGTGGACGCGCATTACAAGATATTCGTTGCAGAAGTGGCCAGCACCGTCAACGAGGCCCTACTGATGGAATACCTCATTCAAAAGGCGCCGGGAGAGACTGAAAAAGCGATCCTTTTGAACCATTACCTCGAAAATTTCCGTACGACTTTTTTCCGGCAGACCATGTTTGCAGAATTTGAGATGCTGATTCATGGCTTGGAGCAGAAGGGCGAGGCCCTTACCCAGGAGACGATGTGCGGGCGCTATGCACAGATGAACCAATTCTACCACGGGCCCGACATCGAGATGGATCCGCAGATCGCTTTGGAATGCCTGCGCATCCCGCATTTCTACAATTCGTTCTATGTTTATAAATACGCTACGGGCTTTGCCTCGGCCATCGCGATCACAAAAGCGATCCTCTCGGGGGAAGCGGGTGCGGTAGACAGATACCTCACTTTCCTGAAGGGCGGGGGGAGCGACTACCCGCTGGAACTGCTGAAAAAAGCGGGCGTGGACCTTTTCACCCCTGCACCGGTGATGAACTGCATCGACGTATTTGACAAGACCCTGGACCAATTGGAAAAGTTATTGTAGAACAAAATCATCAGGGAGAGGAAATATCCTCTCCCTCAACATTATCGGCGGTCTAAGATTCAGATCGAAAGGGGATGGTTTACCAAATCATTTATACACAGCATCCGATCCGTACTGTACAATACCAAAAGAACCGGAAATGAAAGTAGAGTACCTTATTATGAATGAACCTGGTGGGACAGGTACGGAAGTGAGGCGTATTTTGCATGGTCGTCATCAAAGACGGATGGAGAGAAGGGAACTCCTACCGTAAATGGAGCGATGAGCATGCTGCAGGGGGGGCTGAAAAAATGAAACTTTCGTTCAGCACATTGGGCTGTCCGGAATGGAGCTGGCACGATATCACCGCCACGGCCAGGGATCTGGGCTATGACGGCATCGAGGTGCGCGGTGTGGGACGGGAGCTTTCTGTGCCGCGGGTTGGGGAATTCACTCCGCGCAACATGGAATCCACCATACAGGAACTGAAAAGGCTGGAGCTCACCATCCCTGTCCTGGCCAGCGCGGTGGCCCTACAAGGGCACGGGAACCGCAAGGAATTGATCGGGGAGGGCAGGGATTATATCGACACGGCGCAGCGCATGGGCATTGAATATGTCCGCGTGCTGGGGGACAACGACCCAGAGCCATCAGAGCCGGTGGACGATGCGTGGGTGCTGGAGGGGCTGCAGGAGCTGGCGGGATACGCCGCCTTCATGGGTGTGACGATATTGATCGAAACCTACGGCTGCTACGCGGATACCGAGCGGCTGGCACGGCTCATGGAAAATGTACCGGGTGTGGCGGCGCTGTGGGATATTAACCATCCATACCGGTATTACGGCGAACCGCCCGAAACGACCATCCAAAACCTGGACGGCCGGATCAGGCACGTACATATGAAGGACACGACCATGAAGGATGGCCGGACCTGCACCTCACTGATGGGCAGCGGCACGCTTCCCATTGAAGAGTGTGTAGGGAGGCTGCAGGATACGGGGTATGACGGCTTTTACTCACTGGAATGGGTGAAACGGTGGGACATGAGCCTGGAGGAACCGGGCATTGCCTTTGCCCAGTATGTGAGCTATATGAAGCGATTTTAATAAATGATTAAGGTCCGCAGAATGCGGGCCTTCCTTATGGAGGTCAGGACAACGCGAAATTACTTTTTAACGACTGACAGGTTGGGTTTCGGAATATGGGGCCAAGAAGACATCGAAGATGCAGTTGCACTTTGGGAGGACCCGGATGTGACGCGGTATATCGTGGCGGGCGGGGTGATGGACAGGGTGCAGATCAAAGCCCGGCTGCAGAAAGAGATCGATACATATGCACGGCATCACATCCAGTACTGGCCTGCTTACCTGCTGGAAACCGGGGAGCTGGCTGGGTGCTGCGGGCTGCGGCCGTATGATGCGGAGAAGGATATCCTGGAGATGGGCGTCCACCTGAAAAAGAAATACTGGGGGCTGGGGCTGGCGGCGGAGGCATGCCGGGCAGCCATATTATATTCATTCGAGAAGTTGGGAGCCCAGGCGCTTTTTGCGGGGCACAACCCGGATAACTCCGCCTCGGCAAAGATGCTGACCAGACTGGGATTTACCTATACGCACGACGAATATTATCCGCCAACCGGGATGAACCATCCTTCATACCTGTTGAAAAAGGACGACTTTATTCAGCAGCACGAATTTCGATTAAAAGATTAAGGCGCAGTTATCTGCGCCTTGTTTTGCATTCATATCGTTCAGGACTATACTTTTTTATCCTTGATCAGTTGGCCCAGCTTTGCAGCACTGGAAAAGGCCTCAATGATACAAGCCTGGTGGGCTTCATCCACATGGACGGATTCATGGATCCTGCTGCCCCGGAAATGCAGGCAGACCTGTCCGTCCATGCCGTTTTCCTTGATCGTCTGCGGCCCGTGCACATATCCCATAAGGGATGCCGCATAGTACTTGCCGCCGATTTTTACCCACACCGGCCTCCTGGAGGAAACCAGCTTGCCCCCCCATGCTTCTTTCATGGCCGCGGTATCGGCCTTGGTCAACGGCTCTACATCGGCGTGCCACCAGCCGCCAAACCGCCGCATGGTCCAATGAATGCCTGTACGCACGTCGATGACCTCAAAGGGCTGGTACTTTTTAACGGCATTCTCCATGTATCCAGACCAGTCGTCGAGCCACACTTTCCCGTTTTTCTGTGGCTTCTGGGCGGGCATTGACTTGCGGTAATTATGACCGATCCGGATGGCGCCGTTCAAACCATACAATAATAGTTGGGTCTGGGAGCCCGCGATGCCGTCGGACCTGAGCTTTACGGAAGACTGGAACCGGGCGACCGCAGATTTTGTGGCGCTGCCGTAGGTGCCGTTGGAGACATCCTTGAAAAATCCCTTTGTTTTCAAAGCATCCTGCAGGTTGATCACATCCTGCCCCTTCATGCCGGGTGATAGCGGGACATAGTAGTAATTGGAAGGGAGCCTGTAGGTGACATAATCAGCCCGGACATAGCCCTTTTTGCCCGAGCGGCTGACGTAGAGCCAGCTGTCCTGCAACTTGTAGGCCGTCAGGGTGTCGCCCTTATTCATGAGCGTGACGATACCTGCGGAAGTGCTGGGGCTGCTGCGAAGCTTGACATCCTGCGAATTGACAGTAGCGGTGACATTGAGGGTCGTAATGATATACTGGTGCACGTTCTTTTTCTGGACCCAGCCGGATTTGCTGCCGTGCTTGACCTGATACCAATCACCGTATGAGCCGGTAATGGTCACATCGTTCTTCGCCAAGACCTGCTCAACCGATGCACTTTCTGCATCATAGGATTTACGCATGGCATCGGCGCGGGTCATGACGGCGGGCTGGCTCAGCCCCGTTACTTTTACATTGAGGAAATCCTGCCGTACATACCCCGTCTTGCCATTATACCTGATCTTGAACCAGCCGCCCTTTTCACTCGCGACCACGCTTACCTTGGCGCTTTTATCCATCTTGGCAACGATGTCTGACGCCGTGGACGGTCTGCTGCGCAGGTTCACACCTGAATCGTTGATCATACCTGTACTGGCGGTGGCCAAAGCCTGCGCCTCAGAAGGGATGAAAGCCGAAAGCGTGACAATGAAAGCGATGCAAAGGATCAGGGCTGTGAGTCTGACTGGAGCGATAATCTTCATTTGATACGTCCTCCTTTAAGGGGATCCCTCTATAATGGTCCGTCGGGCATTTTTATACTTATGGTCGAACGCATTGCAAGCGTGGAACGGCTTCGATCGGAATAGCATTTCAAAAAGATCAGCCGGTGTTAGTTTTGCCATAATGTTATCATATTATTGCAATAATGTTAAGTTCCTTTTTCTGGAGCGCAACAATACACTCGTATTGAAACTCCCTTTCCCCCAATACCCGCAAATGGAGCAATTCAGAAGAGTTTACTTCTTTATATCGAATATGTTGAATATCTTGTTTTTGCCAGTGAAATATGATATACAGAAGTATCAAAGCAGAGAGTTGTCCTATTATCAACAATACAAACCCCCTGAATAATACCGGTTAGGCTATCATGCAGCTCGTTGAAGCCGTTAATGCGTTATTCGGGTCAGAGATATTCGCTCCGAGCACATGTGTACGAGGCCATCTATATATTTGGGAGACGTAATAAATGACATCCATATTGCTGGCCGTTATCTATGCAGCCTTTATCAGCCTGGGACTGCCGGATTCCATCCTGGGCTCGGCATGGCCATCCATGTTTTGGGAGCTGAATGTCCCCATCTCATATGTTGGCGTGATCAGCATGATCATCGCCGGAGGAACGATCGTCTCCAGCCTTTTCAGCGCCAAACTGATACGAAGGATCGGCACCGGCAGGGTGACTGCAATCAGTGTGGCGCTCACAGCCGCCGCACTGCTGGGATTCGCGTTTTCGCATTCATTCTGGATGCTATGCCTATTCGCAATCCCCTATGGCCTGGGCGCCGGAAGTGTAGATGCGGCGTTGAACAATTTCGTGGCGCTGCATTATAAAGCCCGTCATATGAGCTGGCTGCACTGCTTCTGGGGGATCGGTGCGACTACCGGGCCTTTCATCATGGGCCTATGCCTGACAGGAGGCCTGAAGTGGAATTCAGGATATCTGATCATCGGTATCGCCCAGGTGGCATTGGTGGGCTGCCTCATCCTCTCACTGCCATTATGGAGAAAAAAGCAGAATGAAAGCAAACTGAGTAGCGAAATAACGATGCACCTCAGCCTGCGCGAAACACTCAGGCTTCCCGGCGCAAAACCGGTCATGACTACATTTTTCTGCTACTGTGCCCTGGAATCGACCACAGGATTGTGGGCGAGCAGCTATCTGGTTCTGCACAAAGGCATCAATTCGGAAACGGCTGCTACGTGGGCGTCCCTCTTTTACCTGGGGATCACGGCAGGGAGATTCCTGAGCGGGTTTGTGACTGCAAAGGTCGGGGATAAAAACATGGTCCGAATCGGACAGGCAATGGTCGGGGTCGGGGTCGCGGCTATCCTGCTCCCATTTGACAATGCATTCACGCTGACCGGACTGATCCTGACGGGACTGGGATGCGCGCCCATATTCCCGGGCCTGCTGCATGAGACGCCCGAAAATTTCGGAGCGGACAAGTCCCAATCGGTGATGGGCATGCAGATGGCCTGCGCATACATCGGCGCCACATTCATGCCCCTGGTGTTCGGATTCCTGGCTGATAAAATCAATATCAGCCTTTACCCGTATTACCTGATGCTGTTTGCCTTGCTGATGTTTACAATGGTCGAACGGATGAACAGAATCCAATACAAGAAAGCGCAAACAGCCAGTTCAAACGCCCAGGATCAAAGCGAAGAGTGCCCCGAATAACCTGCAACGTTTTCCGGCAAAAATACAGGACCTGTTCATTTCTGATTCCTTTTCAGCGTATGATTTGCTATACTTAAAAAAACCTGCAGGTACAACCTGCAGGTAACGGCATTATTTTATTTTTTTATCTGAACGGGAGATCGATAGAAGTGAGCATCAAACAAAGACTCAAGCAGGCCATTGTTCAACGTTCCATCGGCAAGCGCAAAAAGGCGCACCCATTCGACCAGCACTTCGCGGAGAACTTCACCCTTCCACCTGATGCATTACCCGACAAGAACAACAGCTATTATTTTTCCGCCCATGATGGCGAAGGCGCCAGTTTCCTTTTCCGGCTGGGAAGAAGGGGCGGAGGCAAAAGCGAGATCTGGCTGGCCTACAAGAATGCGGCGGGGCAGGCCTGGATCAACAGCCGACATCTTTTTGACGATGCGGATTCGCCGGCGAAGGTAGAATGCATCACCCCCGGTGAGAAGTGGGCGTTTTCCTACAAGGGCAAGGCTGTGAAGCTGGCACTGGACAAAGACATGGCAGGGATCCCGCAGGCCCCCGAAGCGCATGCGGAATTCACCGGCACTTTCACTGCAAGCGATCCGATCTTTGAATTTTCATACCATATGGACCCGGAACCTCTGGCGAGGGCCATAGCGATGGAGAAATGGACGAAAGGCTTTTTCAAGGAAGTACAGGAAAACGACCAGACGCATTACGAACAGCAGGGGCACGTCAAAGGTGAACTGACATTGGACGGCAAGAAGATACCCCTCGACATGCGCGCGATGCGGGACCATTCCTTCGGTAAACGGGACTGGAACTACATGGACCGCCATATCTGGCTGATGGCGCTGCTTGAGGACGGGACGGCGCTGAACGTGAACATGGTGCGCTACCCCGCCGTAGCCAATCTGCAGACCGGTTATTACATAACAGACAGTGACACGGTTTGTGTACACAGCGCAACGCCCATGGATGAGATCGAATGCACCGGCAAGGTACCGAAAGGCTTCCAATACAGCGTACGCCTGACGGACGGGAGGGTGCTGCAGGCAGCATGTGAGAAGGAAATGGAATTTGTATTCCCCTTCGACGAAGGCCTGTACACCATTTATGAGGGTGTTGGCAACTTCACGGTAAACGGCGTGAAGGGCCGGGGCATCATCGAATTTGCATTCAACCGGGATGCCTCCCGCTGGACGAGGGGAGGCAAGTAAAGATGAAGATATATGATCTCACCGCCATCCCCCTGGCGGAATACCTCAAGGTGGGGGGGAAGGCGCGTGGCCTGCACGGCCTGCATATAGCCGGGTTGAATATCGCAAAAGGGTTTGTCGTAACCGATATACAGAACGAGGAAGACTATGAAAAGGCCGCGGGGCATTACGCCCGGTCTGGGTTGAAAAAGGTGGCGGTGCGTTCCTCCGCCAGCGCGGAGGACGGCTCGGATTTTTCCAATGCGGGGCAGTACACCACGTTCCTGGATGTGAGCGGCAAAGACGACGTGAAAGAAGCCATCCGGAAGTGCGTCCAATCCCTTGGAAACGTCACAGCGGCCAGCTACGCGGGCTTCTTCAACCAGGCCAAAAGCGCAAGCATGTCGGTGGTGGTGCAGGAGATGGTGGATGCGGCCCTGGCAGGCGTATGTTTCACACAGGACCCGCTTACAGGCAAACAAACGATACTGGTGGAAGCCGTGGCGGGGCAGGGGGAGCAACTGGTCTCGGGAAGCGCCACCGCAAAGCAGTATTACATCGACAATGATAAACTGGCCGATAGCCAGTCATATGAAAAAGCCGTTCAGTCCGCAGGCAAAATGCTTTCCCCCGGCCAACTGCAAAATATCTGCAGGGAAGCCGCTGCCGCGAGCGGAGCATTCGAAACGCCGCTGGATACGGAGTGGGCCATCGACCCCTCCGGCACCCTGTACTGGCTGCAGGCGCGGCCGATCACCACGCTGGACGAACCCGATATCAATGAACTGGATACGAAGCTCGATATAGCCAACCATATCATCACCAACTGCAACATCGGGGAGATGCTGCCGGGTGCAGTGACGCCGCTGAGCCTTTCCACCAGCGTATACGCCATCGACTGGGGTATGCGCAAGATGTTCGTAAGGGCAGGCGTTTACAGAACTTTTGACGATATCCCGGAAGGCAGCTGCGCGCTGAGCTTTGGCAACCACCTTTTCCTCGACCTGACGGTGATGAGCCGCATGGGCGGCAAGGTACTGGCGGCCAGCGCCGAGGCCGTGGAGCTGAATATCTGCGGACGCATCCTCGAAGACATCCCCAGGCCGCCTATCCCGAAGGCCCCTGCGCTGGTGCGGGCCAACAACGGGCGGAAGTATTTTGCGTTCCTGCTTTCCCGCAACAAGGCGCGCAAAGAGATCGCGGAACTCGCCGATACGTTCAGGATACCGGGGCACACTTCTCCCGAAGGGCAGTTTGCCGCCATCGACAACGGACTGTACGCACTGAACCACTCCTTCTGGCTGCACTACATCACCTCCGCACATTCGGGGGCGATGAACGGCGCGCTTTATCAGATCCTGATGGCCGACATGAAAGATCCCGAAAAGGTTAATGCCGCCATGGCGGGTGTACTGGAGGACATCGACGATATCGAAAGCGTGGATATCCTGCGCTCCCTGCGCCGTCTGGCCAGGGCGCTGATAGCCCAGAACCCGGACATTCAGCAATATACGATAGAACAGCTGGCGCAGGCCATGAAGACCTGCACGGGCGAAGCAAAAGAAGCGTACGATTCTTTCATCTCCCGCCACGGGCACCGCGCCATACGGGAGGCGGAAGTACGCAGCGCATCCTGGAAGAACGACGAAAAAGGGCTGATGGACTACCTGCGGTCGGTCATCGCAACGGGCGGGCAGGAAACGGTGAAGGAAAAATACGCAGAAAAGAACATCGCCGATCTCCTTGCCCAATACAAAGGGACGAAGGCAAAGGCCCTGAGATACATCATCGGCCAGGCGCGTACTGGCGTGAAAAACCGGGAATTCTCCAAGTCCATGTGCATCAAGGTCTTCGACCAGTTCAAAACCGCCTATGCGGGGCTCGGGGAAATGCTGGTGAAGGAAGGCGCATTGCCCGACGCCGACCTGATCTATTTCCTGCAGCATAAGGAGATCGGGAAACTGGTCAACGAAAAGCAGGCGGGCCTCGTGAAGAAAGCCCTGGCGCGCAGACGGCTGCTGGACGAACAGAAGCTGCTGAAATATAACGATGTAAATGTAGGAATACCCAAGCCCGTCACCATCGACCTGAACCAGGCGGGGAGCGGCACGGTGCTCACAGGCAGCCCGATCAGCCGGGGCACAGCCACGGGAAGGGCGCGTGTGGTGCGCTCCATAGAAGACGCGAACAAACTGGAAAAAGGCGAGATCATGGTGGCGGCATTCACCGATATCGGCTGGTCGCCCTACTACTGCCTCATCGGCGCGCTGGTGACCGAGGTGGGCTCGGCCCTCTCCCACGGTGCGGTGGTGGCGCGGGAATATGCGCTGCCGCTGGTCACCAATGTGGGCTATGCCACAAACCTGATCCGAACCGGCGATATGATCATGGTGAACGGGACGAACGGGACCATCACGATCCTGGATGCGGATGCAATCAAAGACGAGGAACAGGAACGGGTAGGATAACGATCTATCAGAGCAGTTATAAAAGGAGCACCTGAAAAGGCGCTCCTTTTTTGCGGGACAGCGGTCAATCCTCATTATTTCTTGTTGGTTGCAGTCCGGGTAAAAAAGCGGCCAAGACCGCCACAGCGCAGGGGAAAAGCACGATCACGGCGATGCCGTACCAGAAACCGAGTGTATCTGCGAGCAGCCCGATGAGCGGGGGGAAAACCATGAGGCCGACGATACCGGAAAAGGTCAAAAGGGACGAGACCGAACCGGAGTATGCGGGCAGCATGTTATTGCCCACAGCGATGGACAGGGGCATGACGGCGCCCAGCGCAAACCCCGCCACCAGCAGCCCGAATACATACGCCATGGGGCTGTTCACGAAGACCGCTACCGCCATGGCAGTTGCCCCCGCCATGCCACCTATTAGGAGCAGGTATTTGGCGGGGTATTTCAGGGACAGGAACGAGACGGTGATGCGTCCCGAGATGATACCCACCCACATGGAAATGACGGGGATGCTGGAAAAGACCACATCCTGGTGCAGTTCCCCCATGTAGGAGGGCATCCAGGTGGAGCAGGAAAGAGCAAAAGCCACATAGGAGAGCGCGAGGAAGCATAGCAGAACGATGTTTTTGTTTTTCAGAAGGTGGACAAGGTTCTTCAATCCCGTGACTTTCCCCTCGGGCTTTGCAAGGGGGATCTTCCTCTGCACGAGCGCATAGAATCCGAGAATGAGCACGCAAAAGCCACCCAGCGCCAGAAAGATCCAGGTCCAGTGAACGCCGGCATGGATGAATGCGGTGGAGACAAACGGGCCGAGGAGGGCGCCCATGCCGAAAGCCGCATGGAGCAGCATGAGGTAGAACGAACGCTTGCCAGGATGGATATCCGCGATATAGGCATTGAGTATGGCATCGAGCAGGCGGGTGCTGCCGCCGATGAGGAAAAAAAGGATGAGCAGCACGGCATAGGGCGGGGCCAAGGCGATGAGAAGGGCCGCCGCACAATAAACGATAAAGCACACCTTGATGAGGAGAGACCGGCGCACTTTATCGGCAAAGGCGATGCCAAGGAAAACGCTGATCGCGCCGCCCAAACCCTGGAAAAGGGAGATCAGCCCGCTCTGCGAAAGGGATACCCCATAGTCATCCATGAAGACCTTGATGAGTGGGCCGATCATGGTGACGGAGAAAGCATAGGCAAACATGAGGATAAACAGGCTCAGGGTCAATACCATGAGCGCCATCCGCCGGACGGGAAGGAAAGCAGGATCATTCATTTTTCATTACACCAACATATTCACAAGAAACAGACCTTCATCATGATAGCGCGCGGGGAGGAGGAAAGCAAACATATTCAGGCGGCAAGGCTGATAAACTTTACATGGAGGTGATGGCTTTGAGAAAAAACCCTGCCCTGCACCGTAAAATAGTTGCCGCCTGCATATCGATCCTGACAGTCTGTTTGACCTTCATTTCCTGCGGGGATTCCAACACGCAAAAGCCGCCGACGATGGCCGGTTACACCCTGAAGGGCAGCGCCATCCTCACCAAGGAGATACGGGATGAAAGCCGGGGCGTGACGCAATACATGAACGTGGAGTGCAAGCTGGACGGCTGTTTCCTCAAGCCCGACAGTATCCGATGGACATCCACGGGTACGGTGGTCACCTGTACGCTGCAATGCCCCGAAAGCTGGGGAAGCGAGGTGCTGACGGCGCTGATGATGGGGGTATCCATGGAGGGGCAGCTGCCAGGGGGCGGGGCGGCTACAGCAGTATCCAGCAGCAAGGAGATCGACTGGAAGAAAAAGCAGATCAAACTCCACACCACGTTTGATCTGCCAGGGGATGCACAGGGCAAAAGGCTGGTGTGCATCCTAGCGGTGGAGTATGCATCCGAGATCGACGGAAACCCCATGAAAGCGAACCAGCCGATGGAGGTGAGCATCGACGAAACGGCTACGGTGAAGCCGGTGAAGCAGTACCTCCAGAGCGGGACATTCGGCATCGAAA
This sequence comes from Bacillota bacterium, assembly GCA_023454175.1. Taxonomy (GTDB): domain Bacteria; phylum Bacillota; class Clostridia; order Christensenellales; family JAEXRW01; genus JAEXRW01. The sequence continues at coordinate 35,432 of JAEXRW010000010.1, forward strand.
TACCGTAGAAGATATAAAACTGAGGACTAGTCTTCTATTCTTTCAATCAAAAAGGAGACGGGGCGGGTGCCGTCGGTACAACAGGCGACCTGCATGCCGTTCCTGTTCCACCAGGGCGTGTAGGTGGCGCCTCCGAGGAGGGAGTGGACCATATAAAAGATGTCCTGCCAGGCAAAGGTGCAAAAGCCGGCGGGCATTTCGCAGCTTTTATCCACTGTGAATGAATCTCCAAGGCTGAAAATGGGGCAATCGCCAGCTTCCAGACCGTCAGTGAGGTAGGCCTTCACCAAATCCTCGAAAAAAGCTTTTTTGATGACCGTGATCCTCACTCTGGACATGGTAAAACCCCCATATTTAAATCAAACCAGTTACACGTACTATTGCCTATCCGCGTCTGCCCTGCTAGCGGGCCGTTTCGGCTCCTCGGGGAAGAGGCGGGCTTTCATCTTTTCGAGCAGGATCATGAGGGGCAGGCCCAGGCCGAAGCAGGCGAGCACCTCCCCGATGGCGACGTAACTCACATTCAGCCAAAAGGGCAGGCCGAGGACGATATTTAATTCAAATCCCACAACGAAGGCATTAACCACCACCGGGTAAACAGGCGATATCCATTTGCCACGGCGCAGGAGACGCACCAGAATGGCGGCGATCAATGTCGCCAGCGTACCGAATACCCAATCCACCCAGCCCAGGGGGCTGAGCAGATTGGACAGGAAACAACCCAGAGCGAGGCCGGGAACGGCGGCAGGTGTGAAAAGCGGAAGGATCATCATAGCTTCGGCAATACGGATCTGGATAGGGCCAAAGGCCAGATTGCCCGGCAGAAAAGACTGGATCAATGTGACCACGAAGTATACAGCGGCTATAATGCCGCCCTGGACGATATATCTTACAGGACGCTTCAAGAAGAAATCAAACCTTTCATAACGTATCTATAGCATTCCACAGTCCACAAACCAATAACCCGGAAGCATGGGGAAATTATACCACAGGGGGCTAAGACCGACAACAATTGAAAGATACCAGCCTGAGATAAAAACTGAGTAAAAATATATTTGCATAATGCAACTATTTCATAGTACAATGGTAGCAGGGGATGATACACGATGGATGAAGGAGCCTCCGCAAGACTGCGGGAATCGATACGGCATCTGGAGCAGAAGATGGGCGTTCTGGAGGGGGACCGATTTGCGTGCTGCGGGATCGCGAGCCTGGCCCAGTGCCATGCGCTGGTGGAGATCGGCCGGTCTGGTAGATTATCGCTTGCGGAGCTGGCCGCGCTGCTGAACCTGGATACGAGTACGATGAGCCGCACGGTGGAAAAGCTGGTGAAAGGGAAACTGGCAAAGCGGGAACCGGATGAAAACGACAGGCGGTACGTCCGCATCGGTCTTACCACCAGAGGCCGGGAGCTGTACAACATCATAGAGGATGAGATGAAAAAATACTATGACAAGGTGCTTTCAGACATCCCCGAAGGGAAAAGGGAACAGGTACTGGAGAGTCTGGAACTCCTTTTGGAAGCGGTGGGGATCAAGGACTGCTGCAGCGGATTACGGGGGAATAAAGGATAACAATCAAGTCTGTTTTCAGGAGGTTTCGATTTATGGGAAAGGAAAGTGCATGCTGCGGAGGACCGGCTACGGAGACCAAGCAGCAGTGCTGCTCACAGTCATATACAGAAGAAAGACCTGCATGCGGGTGCGGTGCGGAGCAGGTCAGCAGCTGCGGGGCGGAAAGCTGGGTAACCGGCTACATCGAGACGCCGGCGGGGCATATCCCCCAGGTATCCACAAAGCTGCGGTGGGCGGATACACTGGGTGCCTGGAAGGCGCGGTGGTCGGCTTTCCGCATGGATTACACCGTCGATCCGGGTCTTTACTGCGTGGGGACGCCGGACGGGGATTCTCCTGTGCTCGTGACGGCCAATTACAAGATGACGTTCGACCGCCTGCGCGAACAACTGGGCGGGTTGGACACATGGATCCTGGTACTGGATACCAAGGGGGTCAACGTATGGTGCGCGGCGGGGAAAGGAACATTCGGCACGATGGAACTGGTCCATAGAATAGAGGAGACAGACCTTGGGAGCATCGTATCCCACCGCACCCTCATCGTGCCGCAATTAGGGGCCACGGGGGTGAGCGCGCATTTGGTGAAGAAGGAGTCCGGGTTCAAAGTGGTATACGGGCCGGTGCGCGCACGCGACATCAAAGCATTTTTGGACAATGGCATGCAGGCGACGGAACAGATGCGGCAGGTGCTCTTCACCGCCAAAGACAGGCTGGTACTGACGCCCATCGAACTGGTGGCAGCCATCAAGCCTGCCCTGATCGCATTCGGTGTGCTGTTCATCCTGGATGTCATTGGGTTCGGCCATTACGGCCTGGTCGACTTGTACGCATTCCTGGGTACGATCTTTATCGCATGCGTACTGACGCCGCTGCTGTTGCCATGGATCCCGGGGCGGGCATTTGCCTTCAAAGGGTTCCTGCTGGGCCTGTTGTGGGCGGTGGGCGTGAGTTTCATCAACGGCCTGCCCGGCGTGCCGAGCTATGGCTGGATCAAGGCGGCGGCATATGTACTGGTTCTGCCCTCGCTTTCAGCGTTCATCGTAATGAACTTCACGGGCAGCAGCACATATACCAGTCCATCGGGCGTGAACAAGGAAATGAAGTATGCGGTACCGGCAATGGCCATCTCCGCCGGGCTGGGCGTCCTGGCCCTGCTGGCCAACGACATCGTGATACTGGCGTCCTGAGGAGGCATGAATATGACACATCAATACCTGAAAAATGTTACTACGTTAAAACTTGATCCCGATAAATGCACCGGGTGCGGCATGTGCGTGGACGTATGCCCGCACCGTGTACTGCAATTGGACAATGGTAAAGCGCACATCGCCACAAAAGACAGGTGCATGGAATGCGGCGCGTGCATGCAGAATTGTCCGTTCCAGGCTATCGAAGTCCATGCAGGCGTGGGATGCGCGGCGGCTATCCTGGCCAGCTTTTTCACCGGGAAGGAACCCACGTGCGGGTGTGGGGATGAAGAATCCACAGACGGAGCTTGCTGTGGATAAAATCAAGGGGGATCGCACATGACTTCATTCATCCTGTACATTCTTGGAGCGGCTATCATCATCCTGTGGGGGATCGCACATATCATCCCAACGGCCAAGGTGGCGGCGGGATTCGGGGAGATATCGGACGACAACAGGCGTATCATCACGATGGAATGGCTGGCGGAAGGACTCATATTGATCTTCTTCGGCTTGCTGGTTCTCATCCTGACGGTATTCGGGTATACTTCTGATCAGGCCGGCATCATCACAATCCGTTGTGCCGCCGGTATGTTGCTGGTCATGGCGGTGCTGACGGCTTTGACGGGGGCAAAAACGAAAGTGATCCCTATACGGATCTGCCCGGCAGTCAAAACCATAGGTGCGGCGCTTTGGCTCATCGGGAGCTTTGTATAACGGTCTTCGAAAGGATTGATTAAATGAATACAATGGAAGCCATATACGGCAGGCGGAGCATACGGAAATTCAATTCCAGGGAAGTACCCAAAGCGTTGACCGAAAAAATACTGGATGCGGCTACGAAGGCGCCTTCAGCCATGAACCGGCAGCCCTGGCGTTACGTAGTGCTGGAAGGGCAGAAGAAGGAAGAAGTCCTGGCCATCCTGGAGAAGCGTGTGGCGAGGCTGGCAAAGCTCCAAAAAGATATCGGCAGCGCACACATCACCATCGCGCACATGCGGCAGGCGCCTGTGCTCATCCTGGTATTCAACGGGAAAAGCCGGGCGGGGGGGATGATACGGCTTTTTTCTACTGCCCTGCATGTATTTGATGTGCAGTCCATGGGCGCGTCCATCCAGAACCTGTGCCTGGCAGCGCATGAACTGGGGCTGGGCACGCTGTGGATCGGCCACGTCTTCTGGGCCGGTAAAAGCATCTGCAAATACGTTGGCAAAAACGAGGAACTGATCGCCGCCGTATCCGTGGGCTGGCCAGATGAAAGCCCGGGGCCGAGACCGCGCAAAGATTTGCAGGAAGTTACAACATGGATGGATTAAACAGCGATATAAGTGAAAGAGCGGGAGGAGAAATCCACCCGCTTTTGTTATCCTTATCCCCGTGCCCTGTGATGATTACCTGCCGCCTTCATAGGCCGCTATCTGCTTGAGCACATCGGGCCACCAGTCCACATTGCCTCCGCTTTTCCCGGTGCGGACGATGACGGTATCGTTTTCGGGGGACACATAGATATACTGGCCGTACTTGCCCGCCGAGAAGAAATCGTGCCCGCCTTTGCCGTTGGCCGTACTGTACCACATATACTGGTAACCAACGTCCTTGCCCTTGAGGAACTCACTATCGATATCATCCGGCGACAGTGAGTGGGGTGCGATGAGGGAACGGTCCAGCCAGGCCTTGCTCACTACACGCTGGCCGTTCCAGAAGCCGCCATGCAGAAGCATGCTGCCGATCTTGGCATAGTCTACGGATTTGAAATTCAGCCCGCTCTCCATCTTTTCAAATCGCGTGGCGGGGCTGTCCAGACTCCAGGATGCGTCGCTTTCCGCTCCGATCTTTTCCCATATCTTATTTTGAAAATAGTCAGACACGCTCATTTTCGTCGACCGCTCCAGGATGATGCCCAACAGAAGCGGATGATAATTATTGTAATGGAACTGCCCGCCGTACTTTTCGTCGATGCGCATGTCATGAAGGGCCAGCTCGCGCAGGTCGGGAATGTAATAGGTCTTGGCGTCATCCGAAAACCAGGCCAGGCCTTCTTCATAACGGATGTTGGAGCGCATCATGAGGAGCTGCTGTATCGTGATCTTCCCAAATTCGGTATCCCTGAATTCGGATATGAAATCCGAGAGGGGCTGCGTCTCACTCCGGATGAAGCCATCATCTATTGCCATGCCGATCAGGAGGGAGTCCAGCGATTTCACCGAGGAAAAGGACGTCTCTATGGAGTCCCTGTCGTAGCCATTGAAATACCTTTCATAAACCAATTTGTCTTTATGGATTACAATGAGGGAGGTCGTGCCGTTGCCTGCGGCCACATCCTCCAGCGTGCCTTCACGTACTTTGCCCTTGGCAGCGTATGTGACCCCAACGGCACCGAGTGAACCGTCGGGTGCATACTCGTATCTGTAGGGAACAGAACTTTTCGTGATGGGTTTGGAAGGGAAAAGCTGATAATCGGTGATTTTAGACTCCCCGTTGCCGAGAACACGGATCATATATTCGGGGGAGAAGAAAACGGCGGAAACGATCAAAACCGCGACGGCCAAGCCGGCCAGACAGCCAAGGATAATAAAGATGGCCTTCAAAGCTTTCATGCGGTGTACTCCTTCAGCTCAAATCACAAAGAGGAGCGTTATAACCGTAAAACAATAGCATTGTATCATTGAAACAGCATTCAAGCAAGGTAAAAACTGGAATCACAAGGTATCCCTCACCACATCCCCAACTCCCTCGAGCACGTAGCGCGGCTGATAAGGGAAACGGGGGAGTTCCTCCCGGCTGGTGACCCCGCTGAGCACGAGAACGGTATCGATGCCGGATTCGATGCCGGATACGATATCGGTATCCATCCTGTCACCGATGATGACGGTCTCATCCCGGGTGCAGCCCAGTTCCTTCAGGGCATGGCGCATGATCAAGGGATTAGGCTTGCCGATGTAGTAAGCCTGCCTGCCCGACGCCAGTTCGATTGGGGCGATGAGGGCACGGGTGGCAGGAACAATGCCCTTTTCCGTGGGGCCCGTCATATCCGGATTGGTACCGATGAGTTTGGCGCCCCGCATCACGAGGCGGGTGGCATGCTCGATCTTTTCAAAATTATAGCTGCGCGTTTCGCCCACCACCACATAATCGGGATTGATCTCGTTCATGGAGAAACCCGCGTCATACAGGGCGTTGGTGAGGCCGGCATCCCCGATCACATAAGCGCTTCCGCCGGGGGTCTGCGCAGCCAGGAAATCGGCCGTGGCCAGGGCGCTGGTATAGAAATGGTTCTCAGCCACATCGATCCCCAGGCGCTCGAGTTTCTGGGCCAGCTCCCTTGGGGAACGCTCGCTGCTATTGGTGAGGAAGATGAAACGCTTCTCCTGTGCCTTCAGCCAGCCCACGAACTCCACCGTGCCGGGGAGCAGACGGTTTCCGTGGTAGATGACGCCGTCCATATCACAGATGAAGCCCTTTTTTGCATGCAGCTCGTTCATTTGCACCCTCCAGATGATGAATCAAGGGTATTTATCTCCATTTTACCATGCGGGTGAGGGTGTTGGGAACAGGCGTGCGAAAAAGCATCAACGCAATATCCAGCATGTTAACAAACCTTATATGATGAATGCTGTATTGCAGGGATGTATGGAACATGGGAGAGGAGGAAGCAACTAAGAATCTTGTCGTGAGGTGGCTGCAAGTATTATTCCGGGAGACTGGCGCCTGTCGTCCGGCGGCTCTCGGCAATGAGCATGAATGAGGTCGGCCCTGCATATATGGGATGGACGAGTATTATTGCCGGAAGAGGTGATAATAATTTCCAGACCGATATACGGAGGTGCTTCCCCATGCGGCGTTCTCTCTTTGTTGCTTTGAGCATCTGTCTGATCGCTACCGGATCCAGCGGGTGCGTTCAGTCCGGGATCACGGTGCAAACTGCTTTGCCGGCTATCAAAACGCCAACACCTCCGCCGGGACTCAGCTTTTCACCAGCAATCGTTCCAACCACAGTTTCAACCATCTCTCCGGCTCCCACGATACCACCCACAGCCACACCCGAACCTCCATTGCCGAAACTGGACCCAACGATGCAGAAGGCGCTTGATTATTTCATGGAGGTTGCACTGAAATCGGAATACCATGGCGCCGATAGCAAGGGGATCGTAAAGCGCTGGGAACAACCGATTTATATCCAGGTCATGGGCAAGACAACCAAACAGGATAGAGCCTGCATCGACAAATTCCTGAAAGCTTTGGGGAACATCCAAGGCTTGCCTCCAGTATGCATGGTGGAGAAGGATGGCAACAACAAGCTCTACTTTGTGACACTGGACAAACTGGATGATGTATGCCCGGGATATGTCAAGGGGAACTGGGCATATACGTCCATCAACTGGACCGATTACAAAATCGACAGTGCCATTTCAGGTATCGCATATGACAAGACGAACCAGAAGCAGCGCAACCATCTTATCATTGAACGGATTGCAGATAGCCTTGGACTGCTCAATGACTGCAACCGGTACCCCGACAGCATCTTTTACGACAAGTGGACGGAGACACAAAAACTGGCGGAAAGAGACTGGCTGGTCATCCGGATGCTGTACAGCCCTGTGATAAAGGCGGGCATGGATGAAGAGCAGGCAAAAAAAGAGCTTGCGAACTGGCTCGCCTCACCAGAAATTAAAAAATAAAGAAGCCTCGCTTTATTTTGTCCGAGTCAGCGAGCAATATTATAGACAAGCATACATCGCACTATTGCAATATAAGCTACAAGTATATGTATAATTGAAGGAAACAAGGCAGAAGGATTGAATAGAATTCAGGTCATCGTTACTATTTATACGGAGCATCAAATGAAATACTGCAAAAGGTTTTCTTTTTTTGCTGCCGGCATGCTGCTGGCCATCCTGCTTGCAAGCTGCGACAGCGTTCCGGCCATGGCGCAGGTCAGTGAAACCCCCGCTGAAACGCCTGTACCAACACAGACTGTGCCTCCACCCCCTTCAATTCCATCCACACCCACCCCAACGCCCGCTCCCAGAAGGTTTGCGGAAAAGTTCAGCGATACGGAAACAGTATCCTTTAAAAAATTTCCTTTCAAATATTCGGACAACGATCTTTGCATTGAGGTCTCACGCGTATACGGGTATTTCATGGCCGAGATCTGGATGAGCGAAGGAAACATCCCGTACAGCGGGTTTGCACACAAAAGCCCGCCGGGCAACAGGACACAGGCCCCTTCCAAGATGGCGCAGGAATATGGCGCCGTGCTGGCCATCACAGGTGATTTCATCAGCCGGAAAGGCAACCCGAAAGGCGCGATGATCCGCGAGGGCATCCCCATGTATGACGAGAATCGGGGGGATACCATGGCCATCATGCCAGACGGTGAACTGCGCGGCTACTACAAAGGGACCGTCAAAACGCAGGAACTGATGGACCTGGACGTACAGGACAGCTACACGTTCGGCCCCATCATCATCTATAACGGTAAAGTCAACGAACTGATCAAGAAGCACCCCCTCAGGCCCGACAACCTGCGCACTGCAATCGGCATGGTAGAGCCGGGACATTATATTGTGATCATCGCCACCCTGAAAATCACCCTGGATAAACTGGCTGACATCCTTTTAAAAAAAGACGTGTCGTTTGCATATAACCTGGATGGGGGGCACTCCTCCGCATTGGTATTCATGGGAAAACAGCTGAACTCCCACCGCTTCATCGAGGACTGGGGGTACGGTCAGCGAAACCTGCCCGACATGCTGATGTTCGGCTACTCCGATACAGTTCTGGATATGAACGAAGGCAAATGATATCATCAAGCATGATTTACAGCGAATCCAAAGCCACCATTACGGCGGCTTTTTATTTTACCGCCTGGTCAAAGGCTGGGAAAAAACGTGGTGCCCATTTTGGTAATGCGGTTGTTTACAGTAAGTTAAAACTCATTTTAAAAACCCTGTGGTATCATAAATTTGAGGCCGAAAAGGCTGGAAACAACAAATAATTTAAGAAATTACAGATGTGCCATAATGAGGAGGAACATAAACCATGCAGGATTTTTATGGATTCCAACCACAACCCAGCCCGAAGAAGAGGAGCAGTACGGCTGTAGTCATATCCCTCATCCTGGCGGTGCTGGTCGTGGCGGCGAGCGTGATCACGGTAATCACCATCACGAACAAATATGACATGCAGATCTCGGGGCTGCAGAAAACCATCAGCCAACTGAAGGGCGCCACCCCGGCGACTGCTGCGGTTACGCCCGAAGCACTCAAGACATCCACCTCCACCACCGGTGTACTGCCGGGGCTGGCCGCGCTGAACAGCGAGACGACGCAGATCGCAAACAAGATGAGCCGGTCCATCGTGGGGATCATCATCAACGTACCCACCAGCGGCCGGTTTGGCTGGCAGACGCAGGGCGGCACCTATGAAGGCTCGGGCATCATCCTCACGCAGGACGGTTACATCGCCACCAATTACCATGTGGTGGAGCCCAAGCTGACCTACGCCAGTGCGGACATGAAAGTCCAGCTACTGGCCAACGGGCAGACCTATGAAGGCAAATTCGTGGGAGGAGACCAGCAGAACGATCTGGCCGTGATCAAGATTGACGCCACCGGCCTGGTACACGCGGAACTGGGGTCCTCGGCCAATGTGAAAGTCGGGGAATTTGCCATGGCGATCGGAAACCCGATGGGCACGGATTATGCGGGCAGCGTGACGATTGGCTATATCAGCGGGCTGAACCGCAAGGTGAGCGCGGAAAACGAAGCAGACAACATGATCCAGACCGACGCCGCCATCAACCCCGGCAATTCGGGCGGGGCTCTCGTGAATGCAGCCGGCCAGGTGATCGGCATCAACACGATAAAGATATCGGATACAAACGTAGAGGGGCTGGGCTTTGCCATCCCGATAGACTTTGCCAAACCCATCCTGACGTCCCTGATGCAGTATGGCTACGTGAAAGGGCGCCCGGGCACGGGGATCACCGGCAGCGAGATTGATCCTTTCACCGCGCAATTCTACAATGTGCCGCAGGGCATCCTGGTGACGGATGTAGCGGCAAACAGCGCGGCGGCCAAGGCGGGCATCCAGCGCAACGACATCATCATGCTCTTCGACGGAAAACAGGTGGCGACCATGAGCGATATCACCGCCATCCTGAAGACCCACCAGGTGGGGGATACCGTGAGCGTGCAGATCTACCGCAACGGACAGCAGGGTACGGTGAGCATGGTGCTGGAGGAAAGCCGGTAACTCCTTTAATGGAATACGGATAAGACCCCCTATTGACCAGCGGAAGGCTGATAATATAGATGGTACCTCCAAAGCAAAAGAAGGAACGGGCAAGCGTTCCTTCTTTTGCTATTTGGCCTGGAGTTGAATTTCATATCACTTACGGTTACTATGGAATCTACAGGGAAGCCAATTCAATACAATTACGAGGTGAGAAGCATGGCGCTTTTCCATGTCAATTTCCTATCCAAGGCGCTTTTCAGCAATACCGGGGTGACTGTTTTTATTCCTTCCATGCTGTTCGGCGACATTGCAGCAGGGGAGCCATACCCTTACAAACCAGGCTCAAAATATCCGGTACTGTACCTGCTGCATGGGTACTCCGGGGATCACACAGACTGGATCACGCGGACCAATGTACTGGGCTATGCGGAAGAAAGAAAGCTGGCGCTCGTGATGCCGGGCGTATGGGACAGCTACTACTGCGACATAGCGCAGGGCAAGGACTTTTGGAGATATGTGAGCGAAGAGCTGCCGCTTTTCATCGAGTCCATGTTCCCCGTATCGGGAAAACGGGAGGACACCTTCGCGGCGGGGCTTTCCATGGGTGGATACGGCGCCATGCGGCTGGCCCTGCTCCAGCCAGGAAGATTTGCGGCTGCCGCCACACTCTCGGGTTTCCTGGATGTGGCGCAGACAAAAGGGGAAACGTTGCAGGCCATCGCCCAGTCCTACAAGAAGGCATTCGGCGAGAAAGACCCTGTGGGCACCGGGTATGACCTGCTGCATCTGCTTGAGAAATGCGCAGGCATGGGTGTGGAACTGCCGAAGATCTACCAATCCTGCGGTACATCGGACGACCTGCTTTGCGGGAACAGAAACTTCCATGCAAAAGCGAGAGCGCTGAATATCGATATCGAATACACGGAGGAAGCGGGGGCCATGCACGAATGGGGCTTCTGGGACAGGCAGATCAAACAAGTCATAAAATGGCTGCCAATGAAATAACACGAAAAAGAGAGGAATAAAAACCTCTCCTTCTCAGAAAATATGATATTTTGCTAAAATATCAGGCCTTGCTTTTGATATACTTGCCGATCGATTTATCCTGCATACTGATATGGGATACGAGCCAATTCACCAGCGTCATGCCCACGAGGGAACAACCCGCAGCCGTAAAGCCGCTTTTCTCAAGCTCGCTTCTGAGCGAGGCGACTTCCTTTACGAAGTCCTGGTGCAGTTTGCGGTGCGCCTGGTAATCCGGATAACCATACTGCACCTGAAGGGCCTCTTCCTCTGCAAAATGCGTCACCACATAGCTGGAGAGGAAATCCAAAACCTTCTTGACCTCCTCCGGGCCTTTTTCCGCCTTGGTGGCCACGAAGAAGGCATTTACCCGGCTGATCAATTCCCTGTGCTGGGAATCGATGCGCTCCACGCCAACCGAAAGGCTTTCCGACCATTCCATTGATACGATACCCCTTTTCAATCATTCTTGTATCAATACTATCGTTAGAAAGCTCGCGGAGATTAACAATGCACAGGACGGCAGTCAAAATTCTGTTCCCAATGCCAGATGCAGCGCCACCTGCGCGTGGAGCGCCAGCGTATCCAACAGGGGCAGGGAGCAATCCTTTTCACTTAAAATCAGGGGCAGCTCAGTGCACCCAAGAATGACGCCATCGCACACGTTCGAGGCGATGATATCCAACAGACGGTGGCGCGATGATTCAAGGATCTGCCGCACGACCAGCTCTTCAAAAATGATGCGGTTGATCTCGCCCTGCTCCGTTAGCTCCGGGACAATGACGCAGATGCCGGTCCCCTCGAATCCTTTTTGGTAGAAGGATGCCTGCATGGTGGATCGCGTACCCAGCAGGAGCAATCGCCGAAGGCCCAGCCGCTGAGCCTCCGCTACCACGGGTGGGACGATGGAGAGGAGGGACAGGCGCGCAGCTTTTTTCACTTCATCGAAAAAGCGGTGCGGGGTATTGGATGCGATGAGGGCAAAATCCGCACCGGCCCTTTCCAGTGCATTTACACTCGATGCGACCGCAGCGGCATACTCATTTGCCCTGCCTCCATCCAGCAGCTCCGACATGTGCTGCAGACTCAGACTGTCGATGATGATGCGGGGATAGTCATTATCCCCGAACTGTTCATGATAGCGGGAGATGATGTATTGGTAATAATCCGCCGTGGAGGCAGGGCCCAGACCGCCCACGATGCCAATGGTCTTTCTCATGAATATCAACCCCCGGATTCATATTTAATGACAGCATACAGGCTTTGGGGAAAGTGTCAAGGGTTATCACAAATTGCCGTCTAAACCTCTCAAAAAAAAGCATACATTTTAGTACAAAATGCTGGGGCGGGGTGGGCATGGACGAGAAGGAAAGCAGATACATCATCGATTTCGACTATGAACTGTGCGAATTTACCGTCTGTGATACGGTGGAACTGGAAGTCTGCAGTGAGGATTGCGAGATCAGGGCCGATATCGAAGCACGGAAGATGCAGAGCCTGCATGTTTTCGGGCAGGTAAAAAGCCTGGAAGGCATACCTTTACAAGGGGCGCTCGTCCGCCTGCAAAGGATCGAATGCAGCGGGCAAACGGAACTCATCACCCTGGCCGATATCCTGACGGACAGAAAGGGCTGCTACCTGTTTGATACACTTTCAGGAGATGACAGGTCATCCTATCTCATCATCGTGGAAAGGCCCGTAATGGATGGCGCACATATCAGCTACAGCATGGTGGGGTGTGCCGCATTCAACTGCTGAATATCCGCCTTATACAGGTGGCATCTCTTTTTTGCACGCATATACTGGTTGCAGATAAGAAGGAGGTATAAAAATGGTCGAAGAAGAAAAATACCCCGTCGAATGCTGTGAAAATGACGAATGCAAATTTGTAAAAGGCAACCTGGTGGAAGTGGAAGTCAAGGAAGAGGACTGTGAGATCCGTGCAGACGTGACGGTGAAAAAGAAGGAAACCGTACGCATCTGGGGCCAGGTGAAATACTGCGAGGGCTGGCCGGTGGACGAAGCACTGGTGAAACTGGTGAAGGTGGTCTGCAAGGGGGGGAAGACAAAGTTGGTGGGCGTGGCCCATACCGTGACGGACTGTAAGGGATTTTACCAGTTTGATGTATGTGAGGAAGACGAAAAAAAGGCGGTTTATTACGTGCTGGCCGGCAAGGCAGCCAAGGGCCGTGAAAAAGTGGCATACGAAAAGGAATGCAATCCTTGCTGCCATGAACCGCGCAAGGAAGACTGAGGCTCAAAAGCCTTCATAAGAGGCTGAACCATAAAACAGGCCACCGGGTCGCCCTGGTGGCTTTTTCTTTCATTGATTATCCATGTGCGGGATGATACATTTATATCGATATCTTAGTTGTAGGGGATTATGGACATGCAGGTATCCAAACGCAGCAGATATGCGCTCGAAGCCCTGGTGTACCTGGCGGCGTTCGAAGGCGCGGAGCACGAGAGCCTCAAAGTCATCGCAGAGAAGCTGGGGACGAGCTGGAAATATCTCGAACAGATCTTCATGGCGCTGAAAAAGGCGGGCGTGGTGGAAAGCGTGCGCGGGCCGCAAGGGGGATACCGGCTGGCGCGGGATGCGCGTGAGATCGGTGCGGGAGAGGTCATCCGCGCGCTGGAGGGGCCACTGGCGCCGGTGCCCTGCATCCTGGAGGGAAAAGACCGCAAGCCCTGCGCTCTGTATGAAGGGTGCGTGACACGAACCATCTGGAAAAGGATCATGACGGACATCAATAAGACTGCTGATTCCATCTCCATATTTGACCTTTCCGATAAATGCAAAATTCCTGGGACCGTAAAAAAAGAAGACTTTTCGATATAAAACCGTTGACAAGGGAAAACGAACAGCATATAATGCATATAAATCCTAGCGGATTAGTAATATATAATGGTGAATGTCAATGAAGCTTTCGACCAAGGGCCGGTATGGGCTGCGGTGCATGATAGACCTGGCGATCCATTCCCGGGGGGAAAAGGTGTCGCTGTGCGCTATCGCCGAACGGCAAAATATATCGGAAAACTACCTGGAACAGGTCTTTGCATCCCTGCGCAAGGCAGGGCTGGTCAAAAGCATCAAAGGGGCGCAGGGCGGATACATCCTGGCACAGGACCCGGGCAAAGTGAGCGTGGGAAGGGTATTGCGGGCACTGGAAGGAAACCTGAGCATCATCGACATCCCGGACACGGCGGAGGATGGCGGGACGGTCTCCATCCAGCGGACGATAAAGACCCACCTCTGGGATGTGATCGACGAAAGCATCAACAGGCTGGTGGATGGGATCACGCTGCAGGACCTGGTGGAGGATTATGAAAAAGCCCGCCACGGTGATAACATCATGTATCACATATAGATTCCAAGGAGTTAAATATTTGATCCTAATATGACAAAATATATAGGAATAATAAAATTAAAGGGGTGCATACCTAATGAGCGAGCGGAAACCCGGATTTGATACCCTGCAGGTGCACGCAGGACAGAAGCACGACCCCACTACGGGCGCACGGGCGGTACCCATCTACCAGACCACATCGTATGTATTCAACGACGCGGACCACGCGGCCAACCTCTTTGCCCTGAAGGAATTCGGCAACATCTACACGCGCATCATGAACCCCACCACCGACGTTTTCGAACAGCGCATCGCCGCGCTGGAGGGCGGGGTGGCGGCGCTGGGCGTGGCCTCGGGTTCGGCGGCCATCACCTACGCCATCCTCAACATCGCAGGGACGGGGGATGAGATCGTCTCGGCCGGCACGCTGTACGGCGGCACGTTCAACCTTTTTAAATTTACGCTGCCGAAACTGGGGATCAAAACCCTCTTCGTGGACCCCGATGACCCGGAGAACTTCCGCAAGGCCATAACGGAAAAAACCAAGGCTCTCTACATCGAGACCATCGGCAACCCCGGCATCAACCTGGTGGACGTAGAAGCCGTGGCGAAGATAGCCCATGAGAACGGGCTGCCTCTGATCGTGGATAATACCTTTGCTTCGCCCTACCTTTTCCGGCCCATCGAACACGGCGCGGATATCGTGGTGCATTCGGCCACAAAGTTCATCGGGGGACATGGGACCTCCATCGGCGGCGTCATCGTGGATTCGGGCAAATTTGACTGGGCAAGAAGCGGAAGATTCCCCGGCCTAACCGAGCCCGACGACAGCTACCACGGATTGAAATACGTGGAGGCGCTCGGCCCCATCGCATATATCATCAAGGCGCGGGTCACCCTGCTGCGCGATACGGGCGCGGCGATATCCCCTTTCAATTCCTTCCTGCTGCTGCAGGGGCTGGAGACACTATCCCTGCGCATGGAGAAGCACGTATCCAACGCAAAGAAAGTGGCGGAGTTCCTGCAAAACCACAAGCTGGTATCCTGGGTCAATTACCCGAGCCTGAAAGGCAGCAGGTACCACAGCCTGGCGCAGAAATACCTGCCCAGGGGCGCAGGCGCGATATTTACATTTGGCATCAAGGGCTGCGGACTCGCGGAAGGCAAAAAGTTCATTGAATCCCTGGAGCTTTTCTCCCTGCTGGCCAATGTGGGCGACGCCAAGTCCCTGGTGATCCACCCGGCGAGCACCACACACTCCCAACTGAACGAGGAGGACCAGATCATCTCGGGCGTCACCCCGGACATGATACGGCTCTCCATTGGCATCGAGGACCCGGAGGACCTCATCGCGGACCTGGATCAGGCGCTGGAAAAGGCTGTGGGCTGAATGCACGGGAAACAGGAGCGGTTGAAAGATATCCTTCGAAGCTACGGAAAGGTGGCAATCGCATTCTCCGGCGGCGTGGACTCCTCATACCTGCTGAAAGCTGCGTATGATGTATTGGGCATTCATGTGCTGGCGGTGACGGCGACGTCGGAATCCTTCCCGCAAAGGGAGCTGGAAGAAGCGAAGGCATTCGCACAGCGATACGGCATAAGGCATGTGGTGATCGGGTCCGAGGAACTGGATATCCACGGATTTGCGCAGAACCCCCTGAACCGGTGCTACCTGTGCAAGAGGGAACTGTATGGTAAGATCAAACGAGTTGCAAAGGAAAACGGTATCACAGTCATCGCCGAAGCCTCCAACGCGGATGACCTGAACGACTACCGCCCCGGCTTGAAAGCCGTGGCGGAGGCGGGGGTAAAAAGCCCGCTGCGGGAAGCGGGATTGACCAAGGTAGAGATAAGGCTGCTGTCCCGTGAAATGGGGATGAATACCTGGAACAAACCCTCGTTTGCCTGCCTCGCCTCCCGGTTCCCGTACGGGGAAACCATCACGAGGGAGAAACTCACGATGGTGGATAAGGCCGAGCAATACCTGCTGGACCATGGTTTCACTCAGGTGCGGGTA
The DNA here is from genome assembly GCA_023454175.1 of Bacillota bacterium. Lineage (GTDB taxonomy): Bacteria > Bacillota > Clostridia > Christensenellales > JAEXRW01 > JAEXRW01. The sequence goes on from JAEXRW010000010.1 coordinate 51,822, forward strand.
CGCCATCATGGAGACGTAGCGCGGATGGAACTGCTTCCTGACGAGATCGGACGGCTGCTGAACGGACACCTGGCCGAAGACGTTTACCGTACATTTAAAGGACTGGGATTCACTTTCTCAGCCGTAGACATCATGGGTTACAGGATGGGAAGCATGAACGAAGGGATGCACAAGGATTCCGGAGCATCAAATTTGAAAGAATAACAATGATTCATTATCGTGATAGCAAGAACAATGGAGGTAATCAATATGGCAAGAATCGCGAAGAAACTCACAGACCTGATCGGCAATACGCCGCTGCTTGAGATATCCAACTTCACATCCAGCAAACAGATCGATGCGCGCATCCTGGCGAAGCTGGAGTATTTCAACCCGGCGGGGAGCGTGAAGGACCGCATCGGCTACGCCATGATCAAGGACGCGGAAGACAAGGGCCTGATCAACCAGGACACGACCATCATCGAGCCAACCAGCGGCAATACCGGCATCGCGCTGGCCATGGTGTGCGCGGCAAAGGGATACAAACTCATCCTGACCATGCCTGAAACGATGAGCGTGGAACGGCGGAGCCTGCTGGCGGCGCTGGGCGCGCAGCTCGTACTCACGCCCGGTCCCGAACGAATGCCGGGCGCCATCAAAAAGGCGGAGGAGCTGGCAAAGGACATCCCCAATTCCTTCATCCCGCAGCAATTTGACAACCCGGCCAACCCCGAAATCCACCGGAAGACCACGGCGGAGGAGATATGGAACGATACCGACGGAAAGGTGGATATCTTCGTGGCGGGCGTGGGCACGGGCGGTACCATCACAGGTACGGGCGAAGTGCTGAAAAAACGAAATCCGAATGTAAAGCTCGTGGCCGTGGAACCTTTCGACTCTCCCGTGCTTTCGGGCGGGCAGCCGGGGGGGCACGCCATCCAGGGTATCGGCGCAGGGTTCATCCCCAGTGTGCTCAACCTGTCCATCGTGGATGAGATATTCAAGGTGAAAAACGATGAAGCCTTCAAAACAGCGAAGGAACTGGCAAAAACCGAGGGTCTGCTGGTAGGCATCTCCGCAGGTGCGGCTGTTTTCGCTGCGGGTGAAATCGCGAAACGCCCTGAGAACACGGGAAAGACCATCGTGGTGATCCTACCGGATACGGGCGAACGGTACATCTCCACGCCTCTTTTCAAAGAGGATTGATAGCATATCCACCGCAGAAATACAAAAGGAGAGGACTGAGTCCTCTCCTTTTGTATTCGAAAGCATTATGTAGCCGCTTTGAGATCCTTCAGGTCATATGGCGTTTCCTGATAGACGTAATAGTTCAGCCAGTTGGCAAAGAGCAGATTGGCGTGACCGCGCCAGCGCACGACTGGCATATTTGTGGGATCATCGCCGGGATAATAATTCAACGGCACGTGCATGTCCATGCCCTTTGCGATATCCCGGTCATACTCGGCTTTCAGGCTGAGGGGATCGTATTCAGAGTGGCCGGTGACGAAGATCTGCCTGCCACCCCTGGATTTCACGATGTAGACGCCAGCCGCGTCGGAATACGCGAGCACTTCCAGTTCCGGCACCCGTTCAATATCCTCCGCCCGCGTCTCGGTATGGCGGGAGTGGGGGGCATAGAAGATATCGTCAAATCCGCGCAGGAGCATGGTATTCTTTTTCATGATGCGGTGCTCGAATACGCCGAACATCTTGCGCTCGAGGGGATATTTCGGCACGCCGTAGTGGTGGTACATGCCCGCCTGCGCGCCCCAGCAGATGTGCAGGGTGGAATAGACGTTTTCCAGGCTCCAATCCATGACCCGCTGCAATTCCTCCCAGTAGGCGACTTCCTCGAAATCCATCGTCTCTACAGGCGCGCCGGTGATGAGCAAGCCGTCAAAACGCTCATCCTTCACCTCATCAAACGTGTGGTAAAAGGACAGCATATGCTCTTCAGGCGTATTTTTGGATGTATAGGTGGCGGGGCATAAAAGGGTAAGATCCACCTGGAGGGGCGTATTGCTCAAAAGGCGGACCATCTGTGTCTCAGTCACGATCTTGTTGGGCATGAGGTTCATCAGGGCGATGCGCAGGGGCCTTATGTCCTGGTGGGCAGCGCGCTGCTCGTCCATGAGAAAGATGTTTTCTTCAGCCAGGACGCCCGCCGCCGGGAGATTATCGGGTATTCGGATCGGCATGAGCCACACCTCCTAAGTACTATAAAACATATCATATTAGTAATATATAATGCATTATACCATATTCAAATCCATACGCAAGTATGTTGGTAACCTATATGATCCAAGGATACCACTATTCATATACGCAATAATGGTAATATCCTGTTGCCCATGGCGAATTCCTGTTTCGTTATTCACTACAGCGATACGCCGCCCACCGCTGTGGCCCGCGCGAAAATACCGAGGCAGATATCGATGCCCCCCCTGGCCTGCGCATTCCGTATTTCATGCACAGCGGTGACGGTGATGTCCCCCACTGCGCCGCGCCGCACCACCTCCGCCCGGGCAGATGCTACCGCCTCCTCCTTCGCGATACGGATGGCTTCGGTTTCTTCCCCTGTGTGATGAACGCCCGAGGCACCGAAGACCGTATATACACCAATGCCGTCTTCGATGTATTCAAAGCGCACTTCCACCTCGCAGGTGGCGCTGACATGTCCAACGACGGCGCCCAGCGCATTGGCCACCTCGGCATGGGGCGGGATGACGCAGCGTGTCCCCATGGCCTGCGCCACATCGGGCAAAAAGATATGGATGGGTGCGCCGATGCCTACAAGCGCTGCGGGTGTACTGAAGCGGACATCGATAAAGCCTTTGCCCCCGTTCGTTTTTGCCAGGAGCCAACTCTCGTGAATAAGCCTTTCAAGTCCTTCTCCCGCATCGACAGGATCCAGATCCGGCATCCGCTGCCCGAGCAGCATCTTCACGACGGCGGAATACAAGCGTTCCTTCACCCGGTCATACACCATCTCCGCGAGCTTTTCGGGATGGATATCCAGGCAGGCCGCCACATATTCCGCCCCCAGGCGCGATGCTTCTGCGTCGAAACGGGTAAAATCCCCGCGGATATGCATGATATCGGTTGGTGTCAGGCCTATTCGCGCGATAATGCCCTCCTTTTCCAGACGGGAAATATCAAAATTATATATGTCGCAGGAGACGGCGGCCGCTGCGTCCTCATAGGACAGGGGGCCGGATAAAAGCGCACGGCAGATATCCCGTTCCATGCTGGTGTAACCCGAATGACCGGAAATATCTCGCACCAGCATGAAAAACTCATGCAGCGGGAAGGAGGACTGTTTCTTTGATGTGATCAACTTCTCCAAATCTGATCGGATGGAAGGCCAGCGGACAGCAGCTATGGAGAGGGGCACAGCCCGCTGCGGCCCCAGGGACATGTTATCATAGCTGTCATAACGGATGATACTATCGCCGCCCAGCCCAAAGGTGTGGATATAGACGCCTTTGACATAGGTACGCCATTTGCCCACCGCGACGCCTCCCTGCGCCTTCACCGGTTCGCCGTCCCGGACGATGGCGATATCGGTAGTGGTGCCGCCCATATCCACCACGATGCAGTCCCGCTCACCGGACAATGCGATGCCGCCCATCACGCTGGCGGCGGGGCCGCAGAGCAGCGTTTCCACGGGGCGGACGGTAGTGAACCGTTCCGACATGAGGCTTCCGTCGCTGCGCACGATGACGACGGGAGCCTTTATACTCCTTATCAAAAGGGCCTGCCTGATGGCATCGAGAAACGACCCGATCACGGGGATCAGCCGGGCATTGAGCAGGGTACCGGCGCCACGCTGGAGGGAATTCAGATCCGAGAAAAGCTCGTGCCCGCAGAAAACGGGGAGATGGAATCTCTCCTCCACCATCGCTTTCGCTTTCTGCTCCACGGCGGGGTTTTTCATGGCCAGCAATTCCACCACGCCCACGGCTTCGGCATCCTGGAACCATTCTTCGTTCTGGTACAAAAGCGCATCCCAATCGGGCTCCACCACCTCGCCCTGCAGGCTGGTACCGCCTTCGAGGAAGGCGATCCCTTCCGCGGGGGGCAGGCCATAAGATGGGCCCAGTTCTTCCACGGTTTTTTGATAAAGGCCGATGAATATGAGCTTTGCCCTGCCGCCCTTGTCTTCCACGCAGGCATTGGTGGCCAGGGTGGTGGAGAGGGAAACGAGCCCAGCCTGCCGCACCAGATCCTGCGGGAGGCCGTCCAGCGCATGGCCGATCCCAATGGAGAGGTCCTCTCGTGTAGTCAGCGCCTTGGCCGAATGCAAAATGTGTTTATCTTCAAAACTGTACAGTACCGCGTCGGTGTAAGTGCCGCCGGTATCGATGCCTATCCCGTATTTCATTTTGACTCCCTGTATGGTTGAAATCTCCGGCGGGTCATCGCCTGCCGTCAATTCAGCATTATAACAGTAACCGGACCTGCGGTTTTGTATTTTTTACGGCAATCCTGTAAATTTCAATCAGGTGAATGCGGGGTATAGGTAATGTACCTGCTTTCAAGAAAGCGAAAATATCCGAAAACGGATAAATGCTTACCAGAACCAATAGACAATGATCGATTACTATTTGGTAGAAGGAGGAACGAAAATGATAGAAGTTAGCGTGGACCCAGGCATCTGCGGGATGCCAAGCGTTATCAAAATAGAATCAGAAGACGGGCAGGTGGCGAAGATCGAATTCCGGACGCAATGCCCCAATCTGAAGCCGTTGGAAACGGAATTGACAGAAGCAGACGCATTCACCGAATGTTTCGGAAAACCGGGGCAGGGGGAAGTATATGCACTGGCGGGGAAATACTGCAGGCATGCCTCTTGCCCGGTACCGTGCGCCATATTGAAAGGCATTGAAGCCGCATGTGATCTGGCGCTGCCGAATGACGCTGTCATCAGGATCATGAAGGATTAGGAATCTGTATCAAACTTTTATAATGATCAGGAGTCGGTGGGTTTTTTTCTCCGAATGTAGGAAAATGCCTTGGTGGCGTCGGTATAGGGATACTGGCCGAAGATCCTGTCTTGGAAGAAAAAGTCGACATCCCGCGTTTTCAGCATGGCCTGGTAGACTTTTGGAGGGACGGCTGCGTATTCCTGGGTATCTCCGGTATGGAAATGTACCGTCAAGACCTGCGTTTGCTCGTCGTATTCAAAACGGGTAATTCTGCGCGACAAGAATAACATCGTCAGACTCCTTTCCACAGAATCAACACAGACATAATTTAAGCATAACGGATTTAAACTTTCAAGCCATAACGATGGGGCCAATTATTAGCATTCACTATGATTGCATGAAATCTGGGCAAAAATAATTGCCAAAAAAGCGTTGACAGCCATAAACCGGTGTGCTAATATTGCCACAACAAACCGATGAAGAGGAAGATGGCCTCATCACAGCCTTTGAAGCGAGCCGGGAGCGGTGAAAGCCCGGTGGGTGTTGGGGTGGCCTGTTGGGCCTCAGAGGGCGCAGCGAAACCATCGCAAGATGGGAGTAATGGGCGACGCGCGGCCGGCGTTATGTGGCCAGGGGTGTGCTGGCACCCTGTAAAAGAGGATGCATTTGATGTATCAATGAAGGTGGTACCGCAGGTTTGACGCCTGTCCTTTGACGAAAGGACGGGCGTTTTTGTTTTACCACCGATACCGCAGATATCCTGCCGCGGAGGGGAAATGCTGCGATTTACAGGGAAACAGCAAGTTTACAATATTCAAATTTTATGCAGGAGGAAAGAAACCATGAAAAAGACCCTGACACTCGTACTTTCCCTGTGCACCGCACTGGCTCTGGTACTCACGCTGGCGGGCTGCGCGGACACGACACAACAGAGCAAGGCCAATTCGGACGCATCTGTAGCTCCCACGCAGAGTACCGTTGAGAATACAGCGGCACCCACTGCGGCTACAACATCGGCCTCCACGGCCGCTGCTTTGAAAAAGATCGGTATCGTACAGATCGTGGAGCACCCTTCCCTCGATACCATCCGGACATCCATCATCAGCGAACTGGCGGCAAACGGATACGTGGAGGGTAAAAACATCAGCATCGACTACCAGAACGCGCAAAACGAACCCTCCAACCTGAAGACCATCACGCAAAAATTCGTGGGCGGCAACTATGACCTGATCATCGCCATCGCCACCCCTTCGGCACAGGCGGCGGCGGGCCAGACGGAAAAGATCCCTGTCATCTTCTCGGCGTGCACCGACCCGCTGGCGACCGGCCTGGTGGCGGACGTGAACAAACCCGGCAAGAACGTGACGGGCACCAGCGACATGGTATCAGCAGAAAAGATCATGGAACTGGCAAAGAAGCTCACCCCCAACATCAAAACGGTGGGCGCGCTGTACAATGCAGGCGAAGCCAATTCCGTTTCCGTAATCAATAGCCTGAAAGACTATGCATCCAAAAACGGGATGACGGTGGTGGAAGCGACGGTGACCAACTCGAGCGAAGTGCAGCAGGCTACGGCCTCACTGGCGGGCAAGGTGGACGCCATCTTCTCCCCCATCGACAATACGGTGGCATCGGCCATGCCCATCGTGGCGGAAACCGCCAACAAGGCGAAAATCCCGGTGTATGTGGGCGCGGACTCCATGGTAAAAGACGGCGGCCTTGCGACATACGGCATCAACTATACAGTCCTGGGCAAGGAAACGGCGAAGATGGTCATTGACGTACTCAATGGCAAGAACCCCGGCGACATGCCCGTGAAACTGATGACGGATATGGACGTATACATCAATGCTGCAACAGCCAAGGCCATCGGTGTGACGATACCGGATGACATCAAGAAAGACGCAACCATCTTTGGAGAGTAAGTCCATCACAGGCATGAATCCTTACAATCACACAGGCGGAAGAGGGCTGCTCACAAGCAGCCCCAGCCTGCTTCATTACAGGATAACTTAAACGGTAACCAAGACCTATTCTGATTTGAAAGAAGGCCGGATAAGAATGAATCTGATCGCACTGCAGGGAGCGGTGGAGCTGGGTCTCATCTACGCGGTCATGGCGCTGGGGGTCTTCATCTCCTTCCGCACGCTGAACATGCCCGATCTGACGGTGGACGGGAGTTTCGTGCTGGGCGCCGCCGTTTCAGCCATCCTAGCGAGCCTGGGGTACCCCGTGCCAGGACTGATCCTGGGCTTCATCGCGGGGGCGGCGGCGGGGATGATCACCGCGCTGCTGCATACCAAACTGGGCATCCAGCCGCTGCTTTCGGGCATATTGGTTATGCTCTCGCTGTATTCGGTGAACCTAAGGGTGATGGGCAACAAATCCAACATCCCGCTGCTGAACAAGGCGACGGTATTTTCTATATTCAAGGATACGCCGCTGGCGGATTACTCCGGCCTGATCCTCGGGGCCATCCTGCTGGCGATCCTTCTCGTGCTGCTTTACCTGCTCCTGAAAACCCGCTTCGGCCTGGTCCTGCGCGCAACGGGGGACAACGAACACATGGTACGCGCCTCCGGTGTGAATACAGACAGGGAGAAACTCATCGGCCTCGCCCTTGCCAATGGACTCGTTGGATTGTCGGGCGGGATGATCGCACAGTACCAGCGGTTTGCGGATACCGGCATGGGCGTGGGCATGGTGATCATAGGCCTGGCCTCGGTGATCATCGGCGAAGTCATATTCGGCACCCAAACGCTCCTCCGAAGGCTGATCGCGGTGGTATTGGGGGCAATCTTGTACCGGGCGGTCATCGCCATAGCCCTGGACCTGGGTATGCCGGCCACCGACCTCAAGCTGATCTCAGCCGTCATCGTCACTCTCGCGCTCGCCATCCCCTTCATCGGCAAGAAATATTCGAAGCTGCGCAGAAGGCTTGCGGTCTTCAAAGAGAAAGAAGAGGGAAACGACGATGCATGACACCAAGAACTCTGCCAAGATCATTTCCTCCGGCATTCCACAGGCGATGCTTGAACTGCATGGCGTTACCAAGACGTTTCACCCCAATACACCCAATGAGCGGAAAGCGCTGGCCGATATCCACCTGACACTAGAGGAAGGGAAATTCCTCACGGTGATCGGCGGGAACGGCGCGGGGAAGTCAACACTCTTAAACGTCATTTCCGGAACGCAGGACGTGGACACGGGCTCCATCCTGCTGGACGGGGAGGATATCACACGGTACAGCGAATACAGACGGTCCAGACTCATTGGCCGGGTCTTCCAGGATCCCATGCGGGGCACGGCCTATGACATGACCATCGCGGAGAACCTGGCGATAGCCTATGCAAAAGGATCGTGCCACGGGCTGCAGCGGGGGATACGGAAAAAGGATGAAGCGTATTTCCAAGACAGGCTGGCGGCGCTGGGACTGGGACTGGAGAAGGGACTGAAGCAAAAGGTGGGGCTGCTCTCGGGCGGACAGCGGCAGGCCATGACACTGCTGATGGCGACACTGGTGAAACCCAAATTGCTCCTGCTCGATGAACATACGGCTGCGCTGGACCCCGTTACAGCCCGAAAGGTCCTGGCCCTTACGAAAGAGCTGGCGCAGGAGGGCGGCATCTGCACCATCATGGTGACGCACAACATGAAAACGGCGCTGGAGCACGGCAGCCGCACCATCATGATGCACGAAGGCCGGATCATCCTGGACATATCCGGCGAGGAGCGGCGGACGATGACGGTGGACGGGCTGCTGGAGCAGTTTGAAAAGAAGCAAGGGGAAAAGCCGGACAGCGACAGGCTGCTACTGGGATAGGAGCAAAGACAAATTCTATAAATACGGATGTTAAATATTTCATTCAGCATGTTACATCCCACCCAAATCTGCTTATATATTCCTTGAAAGAAAGCATCCTAAAAGATGCCAGCAAAAATATTACTATATGATTCAAGGAGGGAAGCAGATATGGCAGTAAAAAATGCGATGACGGGGGATTTCCTGCACTCGGCATACGGCGGGGAGAGCATGGCGCACATGCGCTACCTCATCTGGGGGGATATGGCGGCGCGGGAAGGATTCAAGAATACCGCCAAACTTTTCGAAGCCATCTCCTATGCGGAACGGGTGCACGCGGGGAACCATTTCCGGGAGATCGGCGGGGGGATATCCGACGCCACGGTGCCCGCAGGCGGGGTATTCGGAACTGGATCGCTTGTTGACAACCTGCAGGGCGCCATCAACGGAGAGCTGCATGAGGTGGAACAGATGTATCCCGTTTACCTGAACACGGCCCAGATCCAGGGGGAAAAGGGGGCGGAAAGGTCCTTCCACTTCGCACTGGAGGCCGAAAAGATCCACGCCGCCCTTTTCAAAAAGGCGCAGGATGCGGCGAGGGAAGGCAAGGACGTGGAGCTGAAATCCGTCTTCATCTGCCCGGTCTGCGGGCATACGGTGCTGGACGAGGCGCCAGACGCCTGTCCGGTTTGCGGGGCAAAAAAGGACAAGTACGTGAAGTTCTAATGGCTAAAAAAGAACTGCCCACGTTTCATGGGCAGTTCTTTTTTATTTATTGGACTGATCCATCTTGGAATATTTCTTCAGGTAGATGTAGCGCATCAATTTGCATTCAAGCGGAGAGATCGGCTTGATCCTGCCGGATGCGGCGGCAGCAAGGTATGCCTTGCACCCTTTATCCAGCACCATCTCCACCGCTTCGGCATCAGAGGCATTTCCAGCACAGCATAGTGCCCCCCTGCCGCGGATAAGTACGGCATTGCACCCCTGGAGCGCCTGTACGACTCTCCTTGCGTTGACGATGGGGGCGCCTTCATCCCAGTCCGCACAGCGCAGGGATGTGCCGATGAGCTGGGCGAAATCATCCAGCAGCGGTTTCACGGTTACGGCATGGGCGGACACATCCACCAGGGCGGGCAAGCCAGAGGCTTTTATTACACGGATATCAGGACGGGCAAGATAAATCGCCCTGTGCAACGCCGCGTCCGCATGTAGCGCGGCTGCAGCGTCAACGCTGCCTGGCTCAAGCGTGAATGCAATCGCTCCATGCAGTGTTTCCAGCACGAATGAATCCCCCTCGCGGCGGCTGGAATGCAACGGAGGCATGTTTACCGGTTGCGGCTGCGCCAGGAACCTCTTGCATTCCTTCTCGAGCGCGATGGCTACGGCGAAGGCTTCATCGGGCGTGGCCCCCATGCAGACCGTGCCGTGGTGCGCCATGAGGATGGCCTTGCTTCTGGAAATCTTCAACGCATCCGAGACGCCTTTCCGGAGTTTGCCGGTGCCGGGAAGGCCATAGGCAGCCAATTCAACTTTTTCCCCGATAAGACGGCGGGTGTCTTCATTTGCAATATCGACACCGCAGCCGAGAACGGCGGCAATGGATGCATTGTCCTGGTGGGTGTGGATCACAAAATGGATCCAGGGTCTTTGCTTATACACTTCGGCATGGACGCCTTTTTCGGAAGAAGGCTTGATACTGCCTTCATACGATAGATCCGCAATATTAACGATCACGATATCGGCGGGCTCCAGCGTATCGTATGCCCTGCCCGAAGGGGTGATAACGAATTGATCGTCACTGATGCGGCAGCTCACATTGCCCCAGGTGCGGGCGATGAGCCCGGCGGACGCCAGCCGCTTCCCAGCATCGATGACATACTGCCTTGCTTCATGAAGCTCCATTTATTTCCCCTCCGTTACTTCTTATCCTTCCGCAGGGAACTGTACCACGTGGGAGAACACCCTGTCAAAGCACTGCAGCGCCTCATCGATCATCTCCTCGGTATAGGCCGCGCTGGTGTAGAGCCTGCTGCCGGCCAAGGTTACCAGGCCTTCGGCCATGTAGGCCGCCCCCATGTGCTCCATTTCCTTTTTCCGCCGGGAAGTCGCCTTCAAAACCGCGGGGATTCTCCAGGGCTTACCCCAGTCGATGGAATAGTGCATGGTGCCTACCGTCTCCAGGTGGCAGATGGAGCCCTGGTTGAACGCCACGAAGGGCAGGTCATATTTTTTGATGAGTGCCTGCAGCCCCTTGGTGAGACGGTCACCCATCTGCCCGGCTTTCTCGCAGGCTTTTGTCTGCTCGATCTCGCAGATGGCGTGGTAACCGGCGACACAACTCAGGGGGGTAGCCGCCATCGTGCCGCCGATCAGCGCCTTCTTATGGCTGTCACCTGTCTGGATGCCAGCAGCCAGGTAGCGCATGAATTCCTTTTTGCCGCCCAGGCCGCCTGCGCCGGGATAGCCGCCTGCGATGACCTTGCCAAAAACGGTAAGGTCGGGCGATACACCGAAATACCCCTGCGCACCGGATACGCCGATCCGGAACGCCGTCACGACCTCATCAAAAATGAGCAGCGCACCATATTTCCTGCAGAGCGCTTCCACGCCCTTGTTAAAGTCCTTATCCATCGGGCGGGTGCCACTTTCGGGACCCACCGGCTCGATGAGCACCGCAGCCGTGCCGCCGCGGAGCCGATTGCCACGCAGTTTTCGCTCAAGGTCTTTCAGGTCTCCCGGGAAGAATTCCTGTGTATTGCGAAAACAGAAACGCGGAACGCCGTGCGCCTGGGTGAATTTGGAGCCGGGAATGCGGATGCCATAGGCCAGCTGGTCGCTCCAGCCGTGGTAGGCGCCGCCCATTTTGAGGATGAATTTCTTCTTCGTGGCCAACCGCGCCACACGGATGGCCGCCATGCACGCCTCGGTGCCTGAGCCCAGCATGCGGAACATTTCCACCGAGGGGAAAAGCTCGGATATCTTCTGCGCAAGCTTGTATTCGTATTCATGAAAAAGTCCTGTGGAGGGGCCGCAGTCCTTCAACAGGCTGATGACCTCATCCCGTACCGCCTTTGGGTTGCTGCCAAGGATGGTGGGCCCACCCGCCTGCAGGAAATCGAAATACCGGTTCCCATCAATATCATAGAGGTACGCTCCTTCGGCTTTTGTAAAGACCAGGGGGAAGGGATAGTTGAACGCCAGGTTATGCTGCACGCCGCCCGGTATCCTTTCCTGGGCCTGGTCAATGAGCGCTTTGGATCTTGTACACTTTTTACCGTAGTATTCTTTTTCGTATGTTTTCAGCGCCTCGGGGCTGACAGAGTAGACAGGCAATGAGATCAAATGATCCAATTGGCGGGTGATTTCACGTGCATCGGGATATTCGGAGATGGCAAAGGTTCTTTCCACAAAATGCGCCCCCTGTTAGTTGAATTCAATCAAATGAGGAGAGTGAACGATCACTCACCACCCAGTATAATGGGTTTCCGGGACACTGTCAAACGTTTCATTGCTAAAAAACCTTGTATTTCAGCACATTGCCATGATATGATGGCGGTGAGCGAACAGTCACTCACATCTTCACCCTGATTCATCATATGTTATACAGGAGGGCATCATGGACGCTCGCTACCACAAACCGACATTTGAGCGGATCCCGCCTGAGAAGCAGGCGCGGGTCATCGAGACCGCCATTGCGGAATTTGCCACCAAGGGCTTTGACAATGCCAACATCAATACAATCGCGGAAAAGGCCGGGGTCAGCGTGGGCTCGCTTTACAAGTACTTTGATTCGAAGGAAAGCCTTTTCCTCACGGTGATCCATCATGGTCTGGAAACACTGGAAGCCGCCATGAAGGATGCGGTGGAGTCGGGCGACGATATCATGGTGAAGACGGAGAAGATCATACGGCTCATCCAGAGCCACTCCCGGCAGAACCGGGACTTAATCCGCCTGTACAACGAGATCACAAGCGAGAGCAATTCCGAGCTGGTGCGAAAACTCTCGAGGGACATGGAGGAGATCACCTCCAGAACCTATTCGGAACTGATCGTAAAGGCGCAGGAGGAGGGTGAAGTACGCAAGGACCTGGACCCGCACCTGTATGCGTACTTTGTGGACTGCCTCTTCATGACGCTACAGTTTTCCTATGCGTGCGACTATTACCAGGAGCGTTTCAAGATCTATGCAGGGGATGACATCCTGGAAAGGGACGAGGCGGTCGTGCGGCAGCTTCTGGGATTCCTGGAGGCCGCGTTTAAATAGTTGAGAATTGAGCGTTAAGGGTTAAGTATTGCAGCATTCAAGGTAAATCCCGGTTTGCCTTGGACGATTCAATAACTTGCAGGATATTCATTTCAGATTGATGACAGGAGGGGCTCATACGATGGGGCGTCCGGTATATGTGATCGCCTATGATGTCGGTACGACGGGAGTCAAAACCTGCCTATACAACATCACTTCCCAACTCAAGCTCCAGGGGTCGGCCTATGCCGGCTACGGCCTGTACATGCTGGAAAACGGGGGCGCGGAGCAGGAACCGGATGAATGGTGGGAAGGCGTGTGCAGCACTACGGCGCGGGTATTGGAACAAACGGGCATTGCGGCGGATGACATCTCTGCTGTGTCATTCTGTTCCCAGATGCAGGGGGTGGTGCTCGTTGACAAGGAGTGCCGGGCGGTGCGGCGGGCCATGAGCTACATGGACTGCAGGGCACACCGGCAATTTGATAAAGGGTTGGTACACGGACTAAAAATCAGCGGGATGAACGCAGTGAAGCTGGTTCAATCGCTCCATATTACCCGGGCTGTGCCGGCAAGCGTGAAGGACCCGGTCTGGAAATACAAGTGGGTGCAGGAAAACGAACCGGAGAAATTCGCCCGTGTTTACAAGTGGCTGGACGTGAAGGAATACCTCATCGCGCGGTTCACCGGCAGGTGCGTGATGACCGAAGGGACGGCCTATGCCACGCTTCTTTATGATACCCGTCCGGGAAAACAGGGCTGGAGCAGGACGCTTTGCAGGATGTTTGGTGTGGACATGCGGCATCTGCCCGACATCATCCGCTCCACCGACACCGCAGGGGGCATCACAGAGGCGGCCGCGGCTGAACTGGAGCTGAGACCCGGCACGCCGGTGTATGGCGGGGGCGGGGATGCGGAGCTGATCGGCCTGGGAGCAGGGGCGATCAAGTACAGCGATACACATATATACCTGGGCACTTCCGGATGGGTCTCCACCGTGACGGATAGGCAGGTGGTGGACGTAACGGCGATGATCGCCTCCATCGTGGGGCCGAGGCCGGGGCATTTCCACTACTTCGCCGAGATGGAGACGGCGGGGAAATGCCTGGAATGGGTGAAGGACCACCTGGCGCTGGACGAGATCGGCATTTTCCTGGAGAAAAGGCATGTGACGGAATCGCTCGACAAGGTATATGCCACCCTGTACGATTATCTGTGCGAGGTCGTCAGCCGTGTCCCTGCCGGTAGCGGCGGCGTAGTCTTCACGCCCTGGCTGCACGGGAACCGCTGCCCGTTTGAAGACGAAAAGTCCAGGGGGATGTTTTTCAATATCGGCCTCAACACGGGGAAATCCATGCTGATACGCTCGGTGATCGAAGGCATCTGCTACCACAGCCGCTGGATGCTGGAAGCGCAGCAGAAGAAGGTAAAAACATCGGAAAGCATCCGCTTTGTGGGGGGCGGGGCACTTTCCCCGGTGATCTGCCAGATCCTTGCCGATATCCTGGAAAAGGACGTGGTGACAGTGGAAAACCCGCAAAATGTCGGGGCCGCGGGCGCCGCAGTGGTAATGGCGGTGGGGATGAAGCTGGCGGATTCATTTGACGAGACCGCACAGCTGATACCTGCCAACGGCGTCTTCCATCCTTCTGCAGAAAACAGGGATGCACACGAACGCAATTACAGGGTGTTCAAATCCCTGTACCCCAGCAACAAGGCCAATTTCGCGCTTTTAAATTTCAACGGTAATGAGTGAACATTCACTCTATATACACCGGGAATCACCGGTATAGGTCCGCAAGCTTGCATTCAACCACCGGCATGATACAATAAGGAAGATGAAACGGCACATGCAGGCATCTATACATGCCTGAAAATCCTCCGGGAGGCTGTATCCCTTGACGGAAGAAACGGGCCTATACCTTTTCAACCGAGGCGAGAACCATCACGCATACCGTGACCTGGGCTGCCATTTCACCGGCGGCGGGGCGCGGTTTGCCGTATGGGCGCCAAAAGCCGCCGCCGTGTCCGTGACCGGGGATTTCAATGGTTGGAGTGCGGACGCCCACCCCATGGAGCTGTGCGGTGCAACCGGGGTGTGGCAGGCATCTATTGAAGGCATCGTACCCGGCAATATATACAAATACGCCATCCTTCACAGGGACGGGCCGGTGGTATACAAAGCCGATCCGTTCGGCTTTTTCATGCAGCGGCCGCCTGATACCGCTTCGGTAGCCTGGGAACTTGACGGCTATGCGTGGGGTGACCCGGAATGGATGGAGAAGCGGGCCAGGACCCCATCCTATCACCAGCCGGTGAACATCTACGAAGTGCACGCCGGATCCTGGAAAAGGGGACCGGACGGGGAACTGCTTTCCTGGCCGGAGCTGGCCAAACAGCTCATCCCATACGTCAAAAAACTCGGATTTACCCATATCGAGCTCCTTCCCGTCCAGGAACACCCCTTCGATCCTTCATGGGGATACCAGGTGGCGGGCTATTTCGCACCGACGGCGCGCTACGGCACGCCGCAGGAACTGATGGGTTTCATCGACCTATGCCACCAAAACGGCATCGGCGTGATCATAGACTGGGTGGCGGCACATTTCCCCAAAGACGAGCACGGGCTTTACCGCTTCGACGGAACGTCCACTTATGAACCTACCGACAAGCAGCTTTGCGAGCATCCGCAGTGGGGTACGGTCACTTTCGACTATGGTAAAAGCGAGGTGCAGTCCTTCCTGATCTCCAATGCCTGCTTCTGGATGGACATGTACCATGCCGACGGGCTGCGGGTGGACGCCGTTTCCTCCATGCTGTACCGGGATTACGGGCGCAAGGAAGGGGAATGGACGCCCAATAAAAACGGGGGCCGGGAGAACCTTGAAGCCATCGGATTCCTCCAAAAGCTGAATGCGGCAGTATTTGCCCGGTATGAGAACGTACTGATGGTGGCTGAGGAGTCCACGTCATTCCCCCTCGTCTCGCACCCGGTGTACGAAGGGGGGCTGGGATTCAACTACAAATGGAACATGGGATGGATGAACGATATCCTGGACTATTTCAAATGCGATCCCATACACAGGCACAACCACCATGACCAATTGCTTTTCTCTATGTGGTATGCATTCTCTGAAAATTTCATCCTCCCGCTGAGCCATGACGAGGTGGTGCACGGCAAAAAGTCCCTGCTGGACAAGATGCCGGGAGACTACTGGCAGAAGTTTGCCCAGCTGCGGCTGCTCCTTGCATACATGTATGCACATCCGGGGAAGAAACTGCTTTTCATGGGCGGGGAATTCGGCCAGTTCATCGAATGGCGGTTTTACGACGGGCTGGACTGGCTGCTGCTGGACTACCCCGCTCACAAGGCGGTGCAGGATTATTTCGCCGCCCTGTCCAAATTATACAGGAAGACAGGAGCACTGTACGAAGTAGACGATGGCTGGGACGGGTTCCAGTGGCTGAACCAGCACGATAAACGGAACTGTGTGGTTTGTTTCGCCCGCTATGGCAGAAAGAAAGGAAAGAAAAAGCCCAAACTCATGGTCTGCGTCTTCAACTTCCTGCCCGAGGTACGCCATAATTACCGGTTCGGCGTGCCCATGGGAGGGATGTACCAGGAGGTTTTCAACAGCGACAGGCAGGAATACCACGGCTCGAGCGTGCTGAACCCAGGATCCATTGCATCCGAAAAGATGGCGTGCAACGGCTTTGCCGATTCCATATCCATCACAGTGGCCCCATATGCCGCACAGTTTTTCACCTGGGATGAGAAGATCGGAGATTCCTGATTCAACGGATATACATACGGTTTAACATATAATTTAAATGTAATACATACACGCTCTATATTTGCGGGCTAAAATATGAGGAATCAATCGATGATTTAAGAGACATTATTCCGTTTTTATATATGTATTAAAGTTATTACCGTAAATACGTTTTCAAGGGAGGAATCGACATGCCGGGGAAAGAATGCATCGCCATGCTGCTGGCAGGCGGACAGGGCAGCCGACTGGGCGTGCTGACCAAAAACATCCCGAAGCCCGCCGTGCCTTTCGGGGGAAAGTACCGCATCATCGATTTTGCCTTGAGCAACTGCGCCAACTCGGACCTGGATACGGTAGGGGTCCTGACGCAGTACCAGCCCTTTGAACTGCACAACTACATTGGCACGGGCCAGCCATGGGATCTGGACAGGACCAAGGGGGGCATTTACATGCTACCGCCCTTCGTACGAGGGAGCCGGGGGGAATGGTACAAGGGCACGGCCAACGCCATCTACCAGAATATCGCATTCATCGAGCAGTACGCACCCAAATACGTACTCATCCTGTCGGGGGACCATGTTTATAAGATGGACTATTCGCAGATGCTGGAATACCACAAGGAAAAGGATGCGGACGCCACCGTAGCCGTTATCGAGGTGCCGGCCTCCGAAACGGGGCGCTACGGCATCGCAGATACGGACAAAGATAGGCGTATCGTGGAATTTGAAGAGAAGCCGAAAGCGGCCAGGAGCAGGCTGGCTTCAATGGGGATATACATCTTCAACTGGGAACAGCTGCGCGAGGACCTCATCGCAGACAACGAGGACGAGGATTCCGATTACGATTTCGGCAAGAACATCCTGCCGAAGATGGTGGACAGGAACGAAAAAGTGTACGCCTACCTTTTCGAGGGCTACTGGAAGGACGTGGGGACGATCTCCAGCCTGTGGGAGGCCAATATGGAACTCCTGGAAGAGGACCCGCCTTTCAACCTGTATGATGACAACTGGAAGATCTATAACCGCAACCCCATCAAACCGCCGCATTATGTATCCAAAAACGCGTCTGTCACCAATTCCATCATCACGGAAGGAGCCACTATCTACGGCACGGTGGAACGGAGCGTGATCTTTGCAGGCGTACAGGTGGAAACGGGCGCTGTCGTCACCGACTCCATCATTTTCCCGAATGCCGTCATCAGAAAGAAGGCCAGGGTGGACAGGGCCATCATCGGGGAAGGGACCGTGATCGGAGAAAGCAGCCTGGTGGGCTGCTCTGGAGGTGCCACGGGCATCACCGTGATCGGCGAAGGACTGACCATAGAAGACGGCGCGGACGTCGCGGCGTGCAGCATGCTGGAGGGCCGGCGGCCTTCCTTTGAAAACAGGGGGTGAGAGGAATGTTAAAAGATGCATTCGGCCTGATCTTCACAGGCGAGAACAACCCGCGGCTGAAGGACCTGATCGATAAAAGGACCATCGCCGCCATCCCCTTTGCGGGGCGGTACCGTATCATCGACTTCATGCTCTCCAACCTGGTGAATTCGGGCGTGAGCAACGTGGGCCTCATCACCCAGTTCAACTATCATTCCCTGATGGATCATGTGGGGACGGGGAAGGAATGGGACCTCAACCGCAAGATCGACGGGCTTTTCCTGCTGCCTCCCTACTACCAGAGCGGGCAGAGCGCCAATTACCGGGGCCGGGTGGACGCGCTGAAAGCCGTGATGCAGTACATCAACCGTGCGCCCCAGCAGTACTGCATTTTTTCGGGGAGCCATATCGCGTACAGCATGGCGTTTGACGAAGCGTTCGATTTCCATATGAAAACAGGCGCCGACGTCACCATCATCTACAACGATACCGAAAAGGGCATGGTATACGACGACGTATTCGAGGACCTGCGCCTGGAGGTGGACGAAACGGGCCGGGTGACGGACATGCAGTTCAACCCCGGGTTCACCCAGAGCAGCAGGGCGTCCATGGATGCATACATCATGGACAAACAGCTGCTGATCCGGCTGGTGGATGAATGCATCTCGCGCAACCGGTTTGCCTTCATCAGCGATCTGCTCCTGCCGCGGGTCAAATCCCTGAAAATATACGGCTATGAATTCGACGGTTACGTGGCGCGCATCGATTCGGTGCTGGCCTATTTCAAACACAACCTGGACATCCTTAACCCCTTTGTGAGCAGGGCGCTCTTCGAATCGGGCGGCCCGGTATTCACAAAGGTCCGCGACGAGGTGCCGGCCAAGTATGGCCCCAACGCGAAGGTGAAAAACTGCATGCTGGCGGACGGATGCATCGTGGAGGGGAGCGTGGAAGACAGCGTGCTCTTCCGCGGCGTACACGTGCGGCCGGGGGCGAGCGTGAAAAACTCCATCGTCATGCAGGACAGCGAGATCACCGAGGGGGCCAGCGTTACCAATGTCATTTTGGACAAGGAAGTGCTCATCCGGCGGGGGAGGACCTTGTGCGGCTCGGACGACTACCCGGTGGTGGTGAAAAAGGGCGCAGTCGTTTGAAGTTGACAGTTGAAAGTTGAGAGTTGACAGTTAAGGTAAGTCCCGCGGGGATTATTACTATTTAACGGCAATAATGGCATCATCCTGATTAAACGGCAATTTGGAGAAACCCAGTTGAAACGGGGTGGATGAATTGAAAATACTAATAGCGGCATCGGAAGCGGTGCCTTTCAGCAAGACAGGCGGCCTGGCCGATGTGGTGGGCGCTTTGGCGCAGCAGCTGAAGCGCATGGGGGTGGACGTGCGCGTCATCGTCCCCAAATACAAGGGTACAAAGGGCGTGGAGAGACTCAAGCAGGTGGGCCATTTCAACGTGGGCCTGGGCTGGCGCAACCGCTACTGCGGGCTGGAGAGCACGGAACACGAGGGCGTGACGTACTATTTCGTGGACAACCAGCAGTACTTCGAGCGGGAGAACTGCTACAGCTACGCCGATGACGGGGAACGCTTTGCCTTTTTCTGCAGGGCGGTCCTTGAAAGCATCCAGTACACCGGCTTCGTACCCGACATCATCCACTGCAACGACTGGCAGGCGGGGCTCATCCCCGCCATGCTGAAGGCCCAGTACAGCCATATCGTGAAAATGGCTGATATCAAGACGGTCTATACCATCCACAACCTGAAATACCAGGGCGTCTTCCCCATCCCGGGCATGAACGAGATGCTGGGCCTGCCGGCCGAATACCTGCGCTTTGATGGACTGGAATACTTCGGCAACCTGAACTGCATGAAAGGCGGCATCGTATACTGCGACGCCCTGACCACCGTGAGCCCCACCTATGCCAAAGAGATCCAGACGGGGGAATACGGGGAGGGGTTGGACGGCACGGTGCGTGCCCACAGCGCGAAGCTCCATGGCATCTTGAACGGGATCGATACGGAAATGTGGAACCCCGCAAAGGATGAGCATATCCCAACTAAATACTCCGCATCCACATTTGAGAAAAAGGCGGGGAACAAAATGGCGCTCCGCGAGGCGCTGGGATTGGATGTGTCGGAAGACCTGCCCGTTATCGGCATGGTGACACGGCTGGTGGACCAAAAGGGCCTGCACCTGGTGCGGGACGTGTTTGACGAACTCATGAAACTGCCGGTCCAGCTGGCTGTGCTCGGTGCGGGGGAAAGAGAGTATGAGATGCTTTTCCGCTGGGCTGCGGATTCGGTTTATCGCGGGCGTGTGGGGCTTCACCTGGGGATGAACGAAGCCCTGGCGCACCAGATCTATGCAGGGAGCGACATCTTCCTGATGCCTTCGCTTTTCGAACCGTGCGGCATTTCGCAGATGATGGCCATGCGCTACGGGAGCATCCCGCTGGTGCGGGAGACGGGGGGACTCATGGACACGGTGAAACCTTACAATGAATATGCAGACAAGGGATACGGATTCTCCTTCTCATATCCAAATTCGGCCGACATGCTCTACACCATCAGACGGGCATTGGATTTCTACAGTCAAAAAGAAGTCTGGAGCAAGCTGGCACTACGGTGCATGAAGAAGGATTTCTCGTGGAAGGAACCGGCGAAAAAGTATATCCAATTATACAACCAACTGCATGAGGGCACTTCTTCCTGAGGGGACAGTCGGAGAAGTAGTGTATAATATGATTTAAAAAGTATAATAGCGAAACACCTGCAGCATGAGGCGATAGGCAGTGAAGCTTCCCAGCCTATGCATGCAAAACGGTATATGGAAAGCTTTCGCGGACTGTTGATGAAAAGGTCATACTATAGGGTATATGCGCCGAGGCATCGCGCAACATGCGTACCCCGGCGCTTATCAAACAAGGAGTGTTTTCATGGCACATATGCCGCATACACGGGAGATCGTGGACAACATACAGACTGCAGCCCTCCAGCTTTTCGGCAAGGCCTGGGAGGATACCACGCCGGTGCAGAAATACAAGGCGGTGGCCCAAACAGTGAAAAACGCGGTGATGGAGAAATGGGCCGTCAGCCGCACCGAGGAAGGAAGACCGGCCAAAAGGCTGTACTACCTATCGGTGGAGTTCCTGATGGGGCGGGCGCTCATCAACAATATCATCAACCTGTGCCTGACCAAGGAGTATTCCGAGGCCCTGGAAAAGCTAGGCATATCCCTCTATGAACTGGAGGAGAAGGAAGCCGACGCAGGGCTGGGAAATGGCGGGCTGGGCAGACTCGCGGCGTGCTTCCTGGATTCGCTGGCTTCACTGGGGCTGCCCGCCACGGGCTGCGGGATACGATACGAGTACGGCCTTTTCCGACAGAGGATCGAAGACGGATACCAGGTGGAAGCGCCGGACAACTGGCTGGGGGAGAACAACGTCTGGGAATGGGAAGTGCCCTTTGAAGACGATGCGGTGGAGGTGCGTTTCGGAGGGACGATCAAGGAAGAATGGAAAAACGGAAAGCTGGAAATCTCCCATACCGGCTACAGCCGGGTCATCGCTGTGCCCTATGACGTGCCCGTGGTGGGGTACGAAGGGAAAATGGTGAACAACCTGCGGCTGTGGAGCGCCCGGGCGGTGAAGCCCATGGACATGGCATGCTTCAGCAGGGGCGAATACGTAAAGGCTATCGAGGAACGGGAACTGGCCGAAGTCATCTCCAAGGTGCTGTACCCGGAGGACAATCATATCCAGGGGAAGACGCTGCGCCTGCGTCAGCAATACTTTTTTGCTTCGGCCACGATCCAGCACATCCTGAGCGAATTCAAAAAGACGGGAGAGACGATCACCAGGCTGCCCGAGCACGTCACCATCCAGATCAACGACACCCATCCTTCCCTGGCCATCCCCGAGATGATGCGGCTGCTCATCGATGAGGAGGGATGCTCCTGGGAAACGGCCTGGGATATCGTCACCCGGACTTTTGCCTATACCAACCATACCGTGATGTGGGAGGCGCTGGAGGTATGGCCCGAAACCCTGATCGCGGAACAGACGCCCCGTGTCCATACGATATTGATAGAAATCAACCGGAGATATACGGATACCATCAGGCGCAAATACCCCGGGCAGCAGGGGAAGGCGGACGCCATGGCGATCATCCAGAACGGAAACGTGAAGATGGCATACCTGAGCATCGCGGGATCCAAAGCCGTAAACGGCGTATCCCAGATCCACGGGCAGATCCTGAGAAATGAAGTATTTTCTGACTTTTACGGCATGGAGCCGGGGAAATTCAAAAGCATAACCAACGGCATCACGCACCGCCGCTGGCTGATGAAGGCCAATCCGGAACTGACGGAGCTTATCACCGACTGTATCGGAGAAGACTGGATCACGCAGCCGTCCCGGCTCGCCGAATTTGCCGAATTTACCGGCGACAGGGAAGTGCAGGAACGGTTCATGGCCATCAAACTGGCCAACAAACTGAAACTGGCAGGCTACCTGAAGGAGAAACAAGGCGTTGATATAAACATTGATTCCATATTCGACGTGCAGGCCAAGCGGCTGCACGAGTACAAGCGGCAGACGCTGAATATCCTGCATGTCCTTCACCTGTACAACAAGATCTGCGATAACCCGGACGGCAGCTTTACGCCCGTTACATTCATCTTCGCAGCGAAGGCAGCGCCGGGATACGAACGCGCGAAGCTCATCATCAAGCTGATCAACAGCGCGGCGGAGCTGGTCAACAGCGACCCCCGGTGCAAAGGGAAACTGCAGGTGGTCTTCCTGGAGAACTACGGCGTATCCCCGGCGGAAGTGCTGATCCCCGCCACCGATATCTCGGAGCAGCTCTCCACGGCGGGGAAGGAGGCTTCGGGTACGGGCAACATGAAATTCATGATGAACGGCGCGGTGACGCTGGGCACGCTGGACGGGGCCAATATCGAGATCAAGGAAGCGGTGGGGGCGGAAAACATCTTCATCTTCGGGCTGACGGCCGAGGAGACCGCGCGCATGTCCAGATACGGCCTGTACAGCCCCGGGAAAGTGTATGAGACCAATACGAACCTTCGCAAGGCGCTGGAACGCCTCATTGAGGGGCCGATGAAGGGACTTTTCTCGGACATATACCAGTCGCTGCTCTACTCCGACGTATATTACGTGCTGCAGGATTTCGAGAGCTATGCCCTGGCGCATGAGAAGGCAGTTCAGGCATACAGCGACAGGCATGGCTGGGCCGCGAAATGCATGCGGAATACGGCAATGTCGGGCGTTTTTTCCTCGGACAGATCCATCGCGGAATACAACGAGCAGATCTGGAAACTGCGCAGGGTGGACCCGTGAGACACGCAGTTCACCATTCCAGATATGCCATATACAGGCAGCCGCAGGGAGCCATCGCATCCGGTGAAACCGTGCGATTGCGCATACGGTCGGACGCGCCGGGATGCAGCCTGATGGCGGACAGCGGAAGCGGGTATGCCGAGGTCCCCATGCAGGCGGCCGGGATCAACGGGGAACGGATGTTTGAAGTATCCGTCACCACCTCCGGGCCAGGATGGCTTTTCTATTACTTTATGATCAAAGACATGGACTCGATCCACTATTGCTGCGCTCCCCCGGACGGCCTGGGCGGGGAGGGCGTATTAGCCGGTTCCCCCGGCGAACCCTGGCAGGTCACGATATATGAAAAGGGATTCAATACGCCGGATTGGGCAAAAGGCACGGTGATGTACCAGATCTTTCCCGACCGGTTTTTCTGCGGGAACAGGGAGAAGGCGGAGAAGGGACTGGGATACCACCGGGGCATGGGCAGAAAGGTATTTCTCCATGAGGACTGGAACGAGGAACCCCTCTATCTTCCTTTGCCGGGCGAGAAGGAATACGCACCCTGCGACTATTTCCTGGGGGACCTTGCGGGTATTCGCCTGAAGCTTCCCTACATCGCCTCCCTCGGAGTGACCATCCTGTACCTGAACCCCATCTTTGAGGCGGCGTCCAACCACCGATACAATACCGCGGATTATACCCGCATCGACCCCGTGCTCGGGGAATGGGACGATCTCACGCGGTTATGTACAGCGGCCGAAAGCCTTGGCATCCGCATCATCCTGGACGGCGTCTTTTCCCATACCGGGGACGACAGCATCTACTTCAACCGGAAAGGCAATTACCCCTCTACGGGCGCGTCACAGGGGCCGGACTCCCCGTATTCAAAATGGTACAAACCGGGAGACTGCGGCGGATACGCCTGCTGGTGGAACTTCGCCACCCTCCCTGAGACGAACGAGTCCGACCCAGGCTTTATGGAATTCATCCTGGGACAGGACGGCGTGGTGGGTAAGACCGTGCGAAAAGGCGCGTCGGGATTCCGGCTGGATGTGGCGGACGAACTGCCCGACCCCTTTATTTCCGGTATTCGGAAACGACTAAAAGAAGTAAAGGATGACGCCTTCCTTATCGGCGAGGTATGGGAGGACGCATCCAAAAAATACAGCTACGGGGAGCGGCGCAGATACCTGCTGGGGGATGAATTGGATACGGTGATGAACTATCCGCTGCGGGAGGCGCTGCTGGGCTTCTGCACGGGAACCATTGACGCCACTGCATTGCACCGCCGCATCATGAGCCTCTGGGAAAACTACCCCATGCCCGCCTTTTACAGCGCGATGAACCTGCTCTCCTCCCACGATGTGGAACGTATCCGCACACGGCTGGGCGGCGCGCCCGACATGCGCACACTCTCCCGGGAGGAGCAGGCGAAGATCACATTGACTGATAACCAACTGGAACTGGCGGATGCGAGGCTGCGGCTGTGTACCCTGCTGCAGTACTTCCTGCCCGGGAACCCCTGTATTTATTACGGGGACGAGGCGGGGATGACGGGGATGGGGGACCCCTTCAACCGACGGACGCACGCGTGGGAGAGAGGGGACGGCGAAACCCTGGCCTGGTACCGGTGGCTGGCCTGGCTTCGGAGCCAATGCCCGGTATTATCGACAGGTCTTTTCATAGCGTTCCCGCTAGAGGAGCATGTTTATGCGGTGGTCCGGTTCACTTCAGACGGGCGGGACGCGTTCGGCCGTGAGCGAAACGGCGCAGCCATCTGCATCATCAATGCCGGTCCGGAGGAAAAGGACGTTGTATTCATCATCCCGGATGCGGCGGAGGGAAGGCACGGGAAGGCTGTATCTTCCATGCGCGGACGGAGATTTACGGATATACTTACACATCAGGGATTTACATTTGACGGTTCCGCGGTTATACTGCACATGGCGGCGTTTTCATGGATGGTGGCTGCAGAAAAATGGCCACCAGAATTGTAATATTACATTATTATTAAAAACAAATTGTTAAGTTATTTTATACCATCTGGTTATGACCACCTTTTTTGTGTTAATATAACTTTGACAAAAGATTCTATGAATATGTGGAGGGACATGGCAAAAATGAGATCAATCGGTATCGTACGCAATGTGGATCAACTGGGGCGCGTGGTGCTCCCGATCGAACTCCGGAGGACTTTCGGGATCGACATCTCAGACCCGCTGGAAATCTTCGTGGACGGGGAACACATCATCCTGAAAAAATATCAGCCTGCCTGCATGTTTTGCGACAACTCTTCCAACCTGATCGAATACAAAGGCAAGAAGATATGCAAGAGCTGCCTGGAAGAAATCGAGAAGAAGTAATAAAACATAATTACGATTGCGCAAAAGAAGTCCGGCCCGGGACTTCTTTTTTTACCTGAAACCTGCAACGAGCGCAATACCAACGGGACTTTTATATGAACATGGGAAGAGACTAAATTTTCTTTTCGTTCAAGGCCAGCATAAATCCACTGCCTGGCTGAACCCATTCCACCGGCTGCATGATCTGCAGGAAGTGATCCTCTGCCTTCATTCTGCTTCGGGCCAGGCTGTTTTTTTCGCTGGAAGCGCAGAAAAACTCCCACCGTATCATAAACCGGCTTTCCTTGTTGTTTCTTTTATCATTCAATGTGGCACAAAGCGTAAATTTTTCGCAGGGGACCTTAAACCAGTAGGATTGAAAAAACATGTTGTAATCCGTCCGGTATTCCGTTACGATCTTGATCT
This sequence comes from Bacillota bacterium, assembly GCA_023454175.1. Classification (GTDB taxonomy): domain Bacteria; phylum Bacillota; class Clostridia; order Christensenellales; family JAEXRW01; genus JAEXRW01. The sequence goes on from JAEXRW010000010.1 coordinate 78,047, forward strand.
CGTTCTTTTCACGTTTACTGATATCGATGAGGATCTTCTTCCCGCAGATGTTCTTGGGATTGACATGTGAGGTCCTCGGCGAATCCTCATACACGCAGTAAGGGTTGTTGGCGTCATGATACTCCTCGTCATTATACATCAATTCTTTCAATGCAAAAGAATGGAACTCTTTTTGCTGAGAACTTTTGAACATGGGGTCCTGCCTGAATACATGGGAATCCTTCACAGGATTCATCCGCAGAACAGTCGTTGTTGTACAGATATGAATGTCATTGTCATATAATGTGATTTCGACATTTCTGCTGAAACTACGGTCATATACACAGGATTGCATATGCGTGAAGTCTACCAAAGCCATATCTTCGGACAGTGAACGATAGACCGATTGACTGCCGTTCCCGGATTTTTCCGCCTTTCTCCAAAAGACCTGTTCAAAGATCCGTGCAACAAAGGATTGCGTATCGCTCCCCAAAAGCTTTACGATATTGGCTTCCTTCAACAGATAGGACTTGAGTCCGGTCATGGGAATCCAACCGGAATTCTCCGCGAGCTCTTTTTCACATTTCCTGATCGTCTTTGATACGGCATATTTCAGCTCGTTCACATCATTAAAAAAGTCACACAGCTTGGAATTCAATATCGAAGTCTTAAAGTCTATGTACTTTTGATCCATATATTCGGGATGGACAGGATCGTAGATATGTTCATTGGTCTTACTCTCCATGCCTTTTTGGCTCAGCATCAGCGCAATGGGCCTTTTACCGATATTCCGGGCGTATTCGTACTCCAGGTGGATAAAACTCTTTTGGGTCTCTGGGTCGATGCTTCCGTATTTCCCGCCCAAAATGAGCAGAAAGATATCCGAGTCCCTGATCCAATGCTTTATGACATCAAACTGCTTTTTATTATCCGCGCAAAAAAGCTCCATACCTGCGGGTATATGACCCAGCCCCAAAACCGTCTCCACAACATGCAGCCTCTCGGCGACCAGATCCGTATAGGTGGAAGAAATGAAAACCTGCAGCTTTTTCATGTTGGGAACCTCGCATGATGAAAAATAAGGAATGAGGTGCATTTGTGTTTATTATGACACAATATGGAAGCGGCTGTAAACAGCAATATACAGCGGTTTACACTATGGATGATGCACGTTCAGGCGACTGCAACCCGATACGGCCTACCCTTGTTTCTTCCAGAGGCATTGTGATAAGATACACGCATACCGGTGCTGTATGCTTAAAATTTATATAGAGAGAAGCACATCCCATGCAAACAGTCAAAACAAAACGCACCCTTTTGATCCTGGCGATCATCTTTTTTTGGTTTTCCCAATACGTGTACGGGCCGTACCAGACGCCCTACCTGCTGGGCCTGGGCGCGGCGGCGGCATTTGTGGGGGTCATCGGCGGGGCGTACGGCTTCACCCAGATGCTGCTGCGCATCCCCGTAGGCATCTTTGCGGACCTGCGCAACCGGCACAAGGGATTCATCCTCGTCGGCATCCTATGCTCGGCGCTGGCATCCGTTATACGCGCTTTTTGCCCATATCCTGTGGCATTCCTGTTTGCACAGATGCTTTCGGGCGTGGCGTCGGCCATGTGGATCTCCTTTTCCATCCTCTACGCCTCCCTTTTCCTGGAAGGGGAGCTGAAAAAGTCCATGGGCTATATCGTGGCGGGGAACAACGGCGGCATCCTGCTGGGATTTACGGCGGGGACGCTGCTGAACCATTTCGTCAGCCTCCAGTCGGTCTTCATCTCCAGCATCGCAGCCGGCCTGGTCTCCCTGGCCTTTGCCGCCTTCATCCGGGAAGGCAAGCCAGCCGGCGGCATCCCGGCCGAAAAAAGAACATTCAAGGACCTGCATCTCGGGCAGGCCTTTAAAAGCAAAAAGCTCATCTTTTACTGCATCCTGGCTTTCCTGATGCAGATGGTCATCATGTCCACGGCGCTGAATTTCACAATGGCCTACGCCAAGGGGATCACCACGGAGGAATTCACGCTGGGCATCTGCTCCATGATCTTTATGGCGGTATCGGTCGCCACCTCGTTTTTTATCAGCCGCCTGAAATGGAGCAACACCACCATCATCAGCGTACTCTTTGCCTGCCTGCTCGTCTACTGCGCCCTGGTGCCGCTTTCTGGCGCTATGTGGCAGCTCTATATCCTGCAGGCCGTGGTGGGCATGGGCAACGGCGGCCTTTTCTCGCTGCTGATGGCCTATGCCATGACGGGCGTGCAGAAAGAGCACAAGTCCACGGTCATGGGCTTTTACCAGGCCTCCTACAGCGTGGGCATGACGCTGGGCCCCGTCATATTGGGCGCGCTGGCCAATAACGGCTCGTATACCGCGGGATTCTGGGTCATCGGCGGTTTCGCGCTGGCCGGGATAGTCATCACGCAGACAGCGCGGCGCATGCCCTTGCTGAAAAGCCGGAAGACGGAAGCCCCCGAAGCGCCTGCAGCGGTGCAGGAAGAAAACGCCTGAACAAAAAGAAAGTGCGGAAAAACCGCACTTTGTTGTCAAACAAGTGGCGACCGCCCCTTGTTTGAGTTTTACCATGCAGATTTGTTCACCACAAATTTGCATGCAAGGTGTCATTTTTGACGTATACGCCGCCAGAAATGACGGATTTCAATCGTATCGTTCATTATCCGGTAATGATGCATATCTAAGGTTTGTTGGATAACCTTTGTTTCGGAAACCGCAATTTCTCAGATGATCCAGTCAAACATAATCAGCGCAGGGAGCCGTCCAGCCGGGCGAACACGTACCGGCCACTCTCCGTCAAATCCCCATCTGTCCAATTCCCCAGAGGCGCGCCGGGCTTCAGGGCCGCGCTGGTCTCGTCCCTGTCCCCCAGGCTCCAGTTGCACCAGCTCAGCCGGTGCTCATCCAAGAAGCGCAGCCACACATCGCTTTTCTGTAGGAATACGCCGCCGCTGCCGTCCGCCGCGCTGGTGCCCCACTCGCTGGCAAATACGGGGGCGCCGAGGGCGAGCGCCTTGCGGCATTTCTCCCGCAGGTCCCCGCCATGGGTGCCCGCATAGAAATGCAGGGTGTACATGATGTTTTCAAACTCCAGCGGGTCTTCGGCGCAGACGTCCACGTCCTGGCTCCAGGTGGGGTTACCCACCAGGATGAGGGAAGCGGGCGCGTTTTCCCGTATGACGGGGATGACCTCCTGCGCGTAGGGTTTCACCCTGCCTGCCCAGGTAACATCGTGCCCATTGGGTTCGTTGCAGATCTCATAGATGACCCCGGGTTCATCCCCGTAACGCCGGCTCATCCCATCAAAGAAGTCGACAGCCTTGTCCACGTTGGCCAGGGGATCCCGGTCATAATTCACATGCCAGTCGATGATGGCGTACATGTCCAGCGCGAGGGCGTCATCCACCGCCCTGATCACGTCCTGCGCCACTTCCGGATGGGTGAGGTACCCGCCTTCATCGGTATACATGGCGATGCGGAAGACATTGGCGCCGGCTTCCTTCGTGACGCGGATGCCTTCCGTGCGCGCAAACTGCGGGTACCACTGCATGCCGTGGCTGCTCATGCCGCGCAGCACCACCGGCTTGCCGGACCCATCACACAGCTGGGTCCCGATCACCCGGAGACTGCCAAGGGCGGATATGCCCTGCCAACCTGATCCCATCGCAAACCCCTCTACTTTCAAACAATCAATATTACATCTTATCCCGTAACCATTATATCATAAAATGGAAAAGACGACGCCTGCATGCTTCCGGTTTCATGTGTTTGGAACGGCCTGCGGCGGAGGCCATCCCCCGCCCAAAGGACTGCGCTGGCCGTACATAAAACGCTTTACACGAACGCATGTTCGCGTTATAATGATACCGAACAAGAGTTCGACAAAGTTGGGATTATGGAGGCGGCACCATGGACGAAAGATTTGGGCGGTATATCAAGAACATCCGGCGGCAAAGGGGGATCAGCCTCGATGAGATCGCATTCGGGCTGAACATGCCATCCATGCTGTGGCTGGATATCGAAAACGGCGAGCTGCGGCCGCCGAGGCTGGGCAAGCTCCTCAAACTCTCGGAAACGCTGCAGCTTTCCACGATGGAAAAAAGCCGCATGCTCCAGCTGGCCGGAAACGAACTGGAGGCGCCCGTGATGAGCTATATCCCGAGGGGCGAAAACATAAAATCCGAATTGACAACATGTGCCTGAATCTTTGAGCGGCACCGCCAAAGACGCGTTGCAAGACGGCGCCATTTCCTGCAGACAAAGCCCATTTGCCGCGGCATACGGGCTTTTTTTATTGGTGGACCGTACAGGCAGTCCAAAATGAAAAATACCATGAATCTATATGAATATAAAGGGCACTTATAAAAGTGTTAAAAAATGATAACAATATGTACATAAAAAATTGACAATCTGGCATCACGCGGCTAATATATCATTGAGATACTAAAAAGAAACCTGAAAGCCGGAACAGAATCGTGTCAATTTCAGTCTAATCATTCAGTGAATATTTTTGTAAGGAGTTCGATCATGTCTACATCTGGAAAGACCGGGCGGAAAAGCAGGAGGGGGATCGCCATCGTCGCCGGGATCCTGGTTTTGGCGGCCATCGTGACGGGAGCGGTCATCCTCATCAACGACAGCGTACAGACCAGCGGCCTGATGGAAGGGACCGTTATCGTGCAGGGCGTATCCGTCGGGGGCGTCAAGGTATCGGGACTGACGAAAGAGGAAGCCGTATCCGCCACCGCCGGACTGCAGGATGAATTCCTGAGCAAAGTGGAAGTGACGCTCAGCGTAAACGGCGAAAACACCAAGTTCACAGCCAAGGACCTGGGACTGGCCACGGACTACAATGACGCCATCGACCAGGCATTCAATTACGGGCACACCGGCACGCTGGAAGAGCGCAAAGCGGCGGCAGACAAGGCCAGGACCGAAGGCGTGGACTTCCCGCTGCATGCCAGCGGCACGAAAGAGACCATCGCGGCGGCGCTGGCCACCCTGAAACAAAAGGTGGACAAGCCGGCGGTGGACGCGACCGCCGTATTCACCCCCTCGGGGCATACCGCGGACGGGCAGCCCTATACGCCCGACCCCAAGGCGCTGGCCGACGCCCACTCCAAGGGAAAGGACCTGACTCATCCCGAACTGGCCCGCATCGACACGGCGGACACACCCAACCCACTGCGCTACAAGTATTATGAGAACAGTAAATATATCAAGGACTATATCCCACCGGATGCGACCATCTCGCGCTTCGTCTATACGCCCGACGCACCGGGATCCACCCTGGACGTAAACGCGGCGGCCGACCAGATCCTGGCGGCGCTTTCGGGCGGGGACCTGGCCGCGCCCATCACCGTGGCGCTGCAGCCCACGGAAGCGGCCATCAAGCTCGCGGACATCAAGAAAGCCACGCAACTGGTGGCCTCATGGTCCTCCAGCTTCGGCGGCGCGAGCCATTACGGCACGAACCGGAACTGGAACGTATCGCGCATGTCCAGCTTTATCAACGGGAACGTGATAGAGCCGGGCGGGCAATTTTCCGTGAACAAGGTGGCGGGGCCGAGGAACGACTCCACGGCCAGGTCCATAGGCTGGAAAAAGGCCGCAGGCCTGGAAAACGGCGGGACCACCCAACAGGTGGGCGGCGGCGTGTGCCAGCTGGGCAGCACGACGTACAACGCGGCCATCCGCGCAGGCCTCACGATCGCAAGCTCCACGCATCATACCATCCCCTCGGACTATGTGCCGCTGGGACTGGACGCCACGCTGAGCACGCCCGCGCCCGATCTGGTGCTCCAAAACGACAATACCATGCCGGTCTATATCGTATCCTACGTGAACCCCAAGGAAAGGAACGTGACGGTGGAGATCTACGGCCAGACGGTGGTGGACCCGACATACGGCGACGTGATACTGGATTTCACCAACGGAAGCATCAGCTCGTACGGCACCCCCGTAGCCAAGAGCGTTTACGGGGTTCCCCCGATCACGCCCGACGATCATGTATTCACCTACCTCGGCGAATCATACGAATACTCTAAGAACCGCGCAGGGAAATCAGTGGAGACATTCAAGATCATCCTCTCGCCGGGCGGCAACCAGCTGAGCAAGACCTCGCTGGGGACATACCGGTACCCGGTGATCAACGGAACGACCTACATCAACCTGTCGGGCCCAGATGCTTCCATACCGCCAACCGGCTCGCCGACGACATCACCATCGACACCGCCGACAGCAACACCTACGCCGACACCGTCGCCAACAACATCTACAACGCCAACGCCGTAAATCAAGAAACTATAAAGGTTATAATAAAGGAAGGCAAGATACGAAATCCTGCCTTCTTTTTATATACTCAGTCAATGTGCTGCAATCAAGCTATTACTCCGTGTCCGTTTACACAGGGAAAGCGGGCGTGGTAGAATGACACAACGTTAATTCCACTGTAACTCAATTTAATCTGTTAAAAACCTTATAAAGGCGGAGGAAGCCATGGTCGAAATAAAAGAAGTTACTACAAAGACAGACCTGAAGAAATTCATCCACTTTCCCAACAAGCTGTATGAAGGCAACCCGTATTACGTGCCGGCGCTGGACATGGACGAGCTGGGGATGCTTGATCCCGCAAAGAACCCGGCCTATGAATTCTGCAACGTGAAATGCTTCCTGGCTTACCGGGATGGAAAGCTGTGCGGCAGGGTGGCCGCCATCCTCAACAAGGCCTACAACGACGTGACAGGCAAAAAGTACATGCGCTTTTCCCGTCTGGATTTCACGGACGACCCCGAGGTCGTGGAGGCGCTGATGGGCGCCGTGGAGCAGTACGCGCGGGAGAAGGGGATGGACCTGGTGCACGGGCCGCTGGGTTTCACTGACCTGGACCGGGAAGGGATGCTGGTGGAGGGCTTTGACAAGCCGGGCCTGTACGTGACGTATTACAACCACCCGTACTACCCCGAACGCCTGGCCGGGCTGGGATACGCCAAGGACGTGGACTATGTGGAGTACGAGATCCGCCCGCCGAAGCAGGAAGAAGCGGAGCGGCTGATCAAAATATCCGACTACATCATGAAGAAGCTGGGGCTGTCCCTGGTGCCATTGAAAAAGATGGACGACATCAAACCCTTCATCAATGGCATATTTGACCTGCTGAACCGGGCTTACAGCCACCTGTACGGGTACGTGGAGATCACGGACAAGCTGCGCGACGCCACGGTGGAACAATTCTTCAGCCTGATGAAGCCGGAATTCCTGAAAGTGGTCCTCGACGCTTCGGGGGAGGTGGTGGCCGCGGCGCTCAACGCCCCGAATATATCCAGGGCCTGCCGGAAGGCGAAGGGAAGGCTCTTCCCCTTCGGGATATTCCACCTGCTGCACGACAAAAACCATCCGGACGTGATCGACCTGTACCTCATCGCAGTGAAGCCCGAGCTGCAGGGCAAGGGCGTGAATGCGATCCTTTTGACGGAGAGCCTGAAGAGCATCATGGAGGCGGGCATAGGGAAGGCCAACGCCCTGCCCGAGCTGGAAACGAACAACCGGGTACGGGACCAGTGGAAGAACTTCGACACGGCCTTCACCAAGCGCAGGCGGATCTTCATCAAGGAGCTGCAGCCGGGGAAACAGGGTTCATAAAACTATATCCTTATGATCCAGAGAATCAAAAAAAGCACGGCATGAGCCGTGCTTTTGCAACGTCTGAGACAAATCTTACTTATCCGCATAGGGCCGGGCATACATGACGATCTTCCAGGTCCTGCCGTCCTCGCCCCAGATATCATTTACTGAAACGCCGCCCGTACTGGGCTTGGCCTCCACGACCTTGCCGTCCCCGGCGTAGATGCCCACATGGTGGATCTCCTTCCAGCGCCCGCAGTCACAATCCTTTTTGGACCAGAATACCAGATCACCAGGCTGAAGCTCTTCCTTGGAGATGGTATAGCCCTTTTCATGGCAGTATTTGGCCTGCATCACGGATGTGCCGGGCAGGGAGATGCCCACCTGCTTGTATGCCCAGCGCACAAAGGAGGAACAGTCCACGTATTTGCCTGTGTCCCTCTTCGCCTTGGAGTAGGGGTCGCCCAGCCGCGTGAGGGCCGCCTGCACGATGGCAGCGCCCTTGGTACCTGCCTGCAGGCCGGAAGTGACGCCGGTGAGGTCGAAGGAGCCTTTTTTCACATTGCCGGATGCGGAAGCGGCGCCGGTCCCCGATACGCCCGTCATGGCCGAGACCAGGCTCATCATCATGGAGGAATCCATGCCTCCCATACCGCCCTCTCCGCCCTGCGAGCCGGAGCACATCATGAGGCAGAGCATGAGGAGGATGTCCTTCATACCGCCTTCGCCGTCCGCGGCATCCGTTAGGGAGCCTGAAAGCTGGTTTTGCAGCATGAAAGGGACGGAAGAATAGGCATCCAGGGCCGAATAGGACGATGCAGAAGCGGTGCCCGAAGAAACGCCCTGCTGCAGGGCCTGCTGCATCTGCATGGCGAGCAGGGAGGCAAAGAGTTCCTGCCCGGTGGTTTTCACCGCCGCGGATCCTGCGCCGTAGCCCTGCACGGAAAGCGGATTGTAAAGGCTGACTTCGTTCATCGATACCCCGTAAAATAGCCAATGAAGAGTTTACTTTAATTTTATCGTCATTCCGAGGCATTCCCTTTAGCGTTTGAACGCACCCGCAGACATAAAAAAGGAAAAATATCCAAAAAGGCGTTGACAGGGGTGGTCATGAGTGCTACTATTACTACAACAGATAGAGCACTATTAAATAGTGCAGTTTATAGAAATACACTATTATATGGTGCACCATCTGATAGAATTACTGACGGAAGGGTGAAGCCATGATCAGCAGCGATATCATCCGCGGGCACCTGGATGCGGTCATCCTGGGGCTGATAATGGAAAAAGACCGCTACGGGTACGAGATCAGCAAGGAGATCAGCCGGAGGACCTCAGACCGGTTCCAGATCAAGGAAGCGACACTATACGCCGTGTTCCAGCGGCTGGAGAAAAAGGGGCTCATCAGCTCGTATGAAGGCGACGTGTCCCTGGGGAGCAAACGGCGCTACTACACCATCCTGCCCCTGGGGAGGGCCTTCTTCCGGGAAGAGGTGGAGGAGTGGCGCAAGACCAAAGAGATCATTGACATATTTATGGAAAAGGAGATGGAACGATGAAGACCATACAGGAACATGTGGATTTCCTCTTCCGGGAGATCCCGGACAGCGAGCGCAAGGACGCGCTGAAAAGGGAGATCGTGACCAACCTGCAGGAGAAGGTCTCGGACCTGATGGCGCAGGGCAAGCTTGAAGAAGACGCCATCAACCGCGCCATCGTGGAATTCGGCGATATCGGCGATATCCGCGACGAGCTGCGGGCGCAGCAGGAAAAGCCCGTGAAGAAGCGCAACGCGAAGCTGGGGCTGTACATGTCCATCGCAGGGAGCCTGCTCATCATCGGGCTGGTGCTGTTTGTGAACCTGTACATGGCGCCGGCCGTGCTGTGGTGCATCTTCCCGATATTCGCCGTGCTGTGGTGGCCGCTGGCGATGTTTTTCCGCTGGCGCAAGTACAAGGACGATTAAGCATCGGGATCCGGATATCCCCAATACATACTGAAAGACTGCAAAAAAGTGAAAACAAACGATGCAATCCGCAATAGGAAAGGAGGAAATGCATCAAAATGAAAATCGCAACCGCCCTGTCCCTGACAGGCTTCGCCCTCATATCGGGCCTGGCCATCGCAACGAACCTCCTCTTCACGCCCGGCGCACTGTGGTTCTTTTACGCCGTATACGCCGCGGCCTGGTGGCCCCTGGGCGTGGCCCTGGGCGGGAGGAAAAAGTATGCCGCCTTCGCCGCTGCGGGAAGTCTGCTGACCATCGCGCTGATGGTGGTGACCAACCTGGTCACCTCGCCGCATGTGCTGTGGTCCCTCTACACCCTGGCGCCGCTGCTGTGCTGGCCGGGGATCGTGTACCTCCGCAGGAAAATGAAGCCTTTTCCGCTCGCCATCCTCTTCGGCGGCATCATCACCACGTATTTCGTGGTGATCAACATCCTTTTCCCGGGCTACCCGTGGGCACTATTCGCCTGCTTCCCGGCCGTCGCCTGGCCGCTAACGGTATTCATCACCCAAAAGCTCGGCAAACTGTGGGCGTCCATCGTGGGGTCCTTCTGCGCCGCGCTGTGGTACGGCGCGCTGAACCTCTTCCTGGCTGCCGGCTTCCCGTGGGTCATCTTCGTGATCTTCGCCGTGGCCTGGTGGCCCACGGGCGTCTACTTCCACGGCCGGGGAAAGCCGCTGACCTATGCCATCGTGATGACGTCCATCAGCGCCGCATTCTTCATCGCCGTGAACCTGATCTGCTCGCCGGGCGCTATCTGGGCCATCTACCCGGTATTCGCGCTGCTGTGGTGGCCGGTCAGCATCCTGTTTGCCAGGCGGAAACAATGGTTTGGCCTGGCGCTCACCGGGAGCCTGCTCACCATCGCCTTCCTGGCGGCGGTCAACATCATCACGTCCCCCGCATTCCCCTGGAGCGCGTTTCCCTCGCTCGCCATCCTGTGGTGGCCCACGGCGGTGTTCTTTGCCAGGCGGAAGCAGTGGCCGGGCCTGTCGGTGGCGGGATTCCTCTTGGCGACCGCCCTGCTGGTAACGATCAACCTCACCACATGGGCAGGGTTTATGTGGAGCTTCATTCCCGCCCTGTGCATCCTCTGGTGGCCGGTGAGCGTATTCTTCGCGCGGAAGAAGCAATGGTTCGCCTACTCCCTCGCGGGGAGCCTGCTCATCATCGCGCTGCTGGTGATCCTCAATATCACCACTTCGCCCGCCTTCCCGTGGAGCGTATTCCCGGCGCTCGCCATCCTGTGGTGGCCGCTTTCCAGGTATTTCGCGGGGAAGAGGAATCCGCTGGGCTACTCCATCGGGGGAAGCATCCTGGCCATTACCCTCTTCGTCACGATCAACCTGGTCACCTCGCCCGGTTTCCCGTGGTGGGTGTTCCCGGTATTTGCAGTGCTGTGGTGGCCGCTGGGCGTATTCATCCACCACTTGGGCAAACGCAGACCCGCGAAGTAAACGCCGTTCAGGTATATACTCTAGGTTAATAATCCAGATAAAACAAAGACGGGCCCGGTAAAAGGTCCGCCTTTGTTTTATTTCTGTAAACCAGATGGGTACTGCCGCTCTATTTGTTTTTGAAATAGAAGATAGCGATCTGCGTGCGGCTGCGAAGACCCAGCTTTTCCAGGATGACGCTGATGTTGTTGCGTACCGTCCCTTCGCTCAAAAAGAGCTGATCCGCTATCTCTTTATTGTTCAAGCCCTCGGCGATGGCCGCGATGACCTCGGCTTCCTTTTCGGTGATCCCAAAGCGCGAGAAGTCGGCTTTGCCGCCCTCGCTGATGAGCGCGGGGAGCTTGGCGACGATATCCTCCCCGAATACGCTCTGACCGGCATGCACGGCCTTCAGGGAAGGGACGATGCTCTCGAAATTCTGCTTCAAAATATAGCCCTTGGCGCCCATCTTCAGCGCCTTCACGATGTATTCATCGTCCGCAAACGTGGTGAGGAAAAGGATCCTCGCATGGGGATGCACGCGCAGGATGGCCTCGCCCGCCTCCAACCCCGTCATCACGTCCATGCGGATATCCATGAGCAGGATATCGGGCTTCAAACGTGCATACAACGCAACGGCGTCCTTTCCATTGTACCCGATGCCCATGACCTCGAAGCCCCCTTCGGCCTCGATGATGGTCTTGAGTGAGATGCCGACGAGTTTGTCATCATCCACGATCACGATTTTCATTTCATGCTCTCCTTCGGGATGGATATGAATACGGTAAATCCCTTCTCATTATGGATATTCACATTGCCCTTAAGGGCAGACACCCGCTGCTCGATGTTTTTCAGGCCGATCCCCCCGGACGTGATCTCTTTTTTGGAGCCGTTGTCCTTTACGATGAGCTGATAAAGCCCGGGATGTTCGCGCAGGGCGACCTCCACGCCGGTGGCGTCCGAGTGCCGGATGATATTGGAGAAAGCCTCCTTGAGGACGGCCAGGAGTGCGTATTTGATATTCTTATCGGGATTGGACTCCAGATCATACTCCAGGGTGATCCTGCAGAAATTGAATCCCTTCACCAGCGCAGATACTTCCGCATGCAGGTCGATGGATTCATCGTGCAGGCCGTGGACGCTTTCACGCACGCTGTCCATGCCCAAAGACAGCGTATCCCGGAGCGTGGTGAGCTTTTCCCGCAGCGCTTCGTCTTTGCAGGTGGCCATCAGCGCGCCGGTCTGCAGGATGGAATTGGATAACAGGTGGCCGATATTATCATGGATATCCCGCGCGATGCGGTTGCGCTCGTTCAATGTGGCGAGGTGGACCTCGTAATCCTGTTTCTCCAGCAGCTCTTTATTCTTGCTTTCCAGCTGCATGGAGAATTCCTTGGCGCTGTCCCGCATGGACGTATTCTCGCCTCTGGTTTTCTCCAAAAGCAGGGTCCTGCGGCCCAGCAGGAAGGATAGCAATATCAGCATCACGATGAAGATGCAGGTCATCACGGGCAGATACATGAAACCCACCCCCACGGGGATGACGGCCATGAGGAACAGGAAGCGCCACCGGGAAAGGAAGACATCATAACAGACCAGGGGAAGGAAAAAGAGGAAGTGCGGGTAGATGACGCAGACGGCGCCAAAGAGCACCAGCACTGCCGCCTTCACAGCGTCCCTATCGAAATAGCTGCATATGCCGCTGGCAAAAAGGGCGCAGATGACGGGTACGACGATATATGGCCCCTGCGTAAACTGGATGTACGAGAAGATGCAAAGGGCGCACAGGATCAGCTTGTCCAACAGTTTGTTCATGCTTTACACGCCTTTTCAGCCATGCTTTATCGATCCCATACTATCACAGCGGGCTGCCTTTTCACAATAAAGCCGTGACATTTGTCATGCAGGCTTTGGAGCCTTTTCACTTCCGGCGTGATAACCAACGCTGTAAAATCAGCAGCGTAAGGGACAGAACGGCGACACTTTTTTAAAGGAGATAGATAACAATGGACCGCAGAAAGATCGCAAACATCGTAACGGGAACATTTCTGGTCATCGCGGGGGTACTGGCGCTGGGACAGGCGACGCACTTGTGGGATCTGAAGCTGCTGATGCACGGATGGTGGACGATATTCCTCGTGGTGCCAGCCATCGCAGGGATCATCCTCAACGGGCCGAGGGTGGGCAACATCATGCTGCTGGTCATCGGGCTGTGGCTCTTCGCAGACTGCCAGGGATGGTTCGGACACATCGGCTGGGCGCTGATCCCGGGAGCGCTGATGCTGGCATTCGGCGTACGTTTCATCACCCGCAAGGATGATCCGCGCCACAGGCGCCACCGCCGGTACGCGGAAGGGTACGAAGACGGATACAAAGACGGGCGCACGAACAATGCCGCGAACCCGTAAGGGAACCCGGAGGAAGGAGGGCCGGCAGCGGCCTTCCTTCCTGTATACCAGGAGACTGAACAAGACATGACATTTGTCACCTGCAGTTTGGACGCTTTTCACTTACGGAGTGAAAGGCAAACCGGTACAATAAAGGTGCAATCATAAAAATTCATTTCATATTGGAGGGACTATGAGCATGATCGTAAGCGTAAAGAACCTGGTCAAACGGTACGGCGATGTGATCGCACTGGACCATTTCAACCTGGATGTGGCGGAAGGGGAGATCTTCGGCTTGCTGGGCCCCAACGGCTCGGGCAAGACCACCGCCATCAACTGCATCCTCTCGCTTTTGAAGTACGACAAGGGGAGCATCGAGGTATTCGGCAAGCCCATGCGTCCGGATTCGTACGATTCCAAGGCAAACATCGGCATCGTGATGCAGAACGTGGCGGTATTCAATGAACTCACCGTCTACGAAAACGTGAACTATTTCTGCGGGCTGTATGTGAGCGACAAGCAGAAATGCGCAGCGCTGGTGGAGGAGGCCATCCATTTCGTGGGGCTGGACGACTACAAAAAATTCCGCCCCAAAAAGCTGAGCGGGGGACTGCTGCGCAGGCTGAACATCGCGTGCGGCATCGCCCACAAACCGAGGCTCATCATCCTGGATGAACCCACCGTGGCGGTGGATCCCCAGAGCCGCAACAACATCCTGGAAGGGATACAGGAGCTGAACCGGCAGGGCGCCACGGTGATCTACACCTCGCATTACATGGAGGAAGTGGAGCAGATCTGCACGCGCGTAGCCATCATGGACAAAGGCAAGATCATCGCATCGGGCACGAACAGCCAGCTGAAAGGCATGATCAAGGCCGGGGAGAAGATCACCGCGGAGCTCTACGGCAGCGTGGACAGGGAACTGCTGGAGGGAATCAAAAAGCTGCCGTACGTGACCTCGGTGGAAACGACAGACCACAAGCTCGTCGTGAAGTCCGACCATGGCAGGAACAACCTGGGCGCGGTGCTGGATTTTCTGAAAGAAAGAAATGTCCCCTACGGGCGGATCTACAGCGAACTGCCGACGCTGAACGATGTATTCCTCGAGATCACCGGCAAGGAACTCAGGGATTAGGAGGATAGAAAAGATGTTTTGGCATATATTCAAAAACCGGTTCAAATGCCTGGTCCGAAGCCGGATGATGCTCTTTTGGATACTGCTGTACCCGGTCGTGCTCGCGGCACTCTTCTCGCTGGCTTTTTCGAACCTCAACAGCAGCACCATGTTTGCCAGCATCCCCATCGCAGTGGTGGACAACATCCAGTACCAGAGCAATACGGCATTCCAGGGCGTGCTGGACTCCGTCTCGGATACGAACGAACAGGCGCGCGAAAAGCTGTTCCACGTTACGGTATCCAGCAAAGAGCAGGCCGAGGAAAGCCTCAAAAACAGCGAGATCAAGGGATACATCTATTTCGACAACGGTGCGCATGTGGTGGTGAAGGATACGGGACTGGACCAGTCCATATTAAAAGAGTTCATGGACAGTTACCTCCAGATGGGCTCGGCCGTTACAACGATCCTGCAGAGCAACCCGGGCGCAGTGATCCAGTCTGCGGACCTGAAAAGCTACCTGCACGACGTGCCCCCGGGCCGTGCGCAGCCCGACAACACGCTGATATACTTCTACGCGCTGGTCGGTATGACGTGCATGTTCGGCGGGTTCTGGGGCAGGAAGGAAGTATCGGACATCCAGGCAAACCTTTCGACACAGGCGGCACGGCTGAACCTGATCCCGGTGCATAAGATGAAGGTCTTCGCCAGCTCGTTTTGCGCGGCCATCGCGATCCAATTCCTGTGTGTGCTGGTGCTGATCGCATTCCTGAGCCTGGTGCTGAAAGTCAATTTCGGCGATCAGATGCTCTATGTGCTCATCACCTGCCTTGCGGGCTCCATCGCAGGCGTGACATTCGGCGCCGCTGTGGGCTCCCTGGTCAAGGGCAACGAGCATATCAAACAGATCATAATCATAGCCGTGAGCATGGGGTGCTCTGCCCTGGCGGGGCTCTTTGCGCTGAGCATCAAAACAAGCATCATGCAGAGCGTTCCGGCGCTGGCATACATAAACCCTGCGAACCTGATATCGGACGCATTTTATTCACTATACTACTACACCACATACACGCGGTTTTTCATCAGCATAGGACTCCTGCTGGTTATCTCAGCGGTCTTCTACCTGATCGTATACCTGGCAACAAGGAGGCAGAAATATGCAAGTCTTTAAGGCCTACTTCAAGATACTCAGGAGCCGGATCATCGGGCTCATGGTATACTTCGCGATTTTCATCGCCCTGGCCCTGATCATCACCGGCGCGCTGGCCGGAAGCGGCAGCCCGGCCACGGCCTTTGGCCAGACGAAGAGCTACATCGCATTTTACAATATGGACCAGGACAGCGAACTGGTGGACGGCCTGAAAGGTTACCTGCAGAACAACGCGCATATCGTGGATATACCCGATGAAACGCAGCGTATCCAGGATGCGCTATTCTACGGCCAGGTGGTGTATGTGCTGCGGGTGCCGCAGGGTTTCACGCAGGACTTTATGGGCGGCAAAACCGGTACCGCCCTGGACAAAATGACGGCGGCTGGATCCATCAGCAGCGTATACATGGATACGATGGTGAACAAATACCTCAACACGGCGGCGCTGTACATCCAAAACGTGCCGGGCATGCCGCAGGGCCAGCTCGTGCAGAACGTGGGCAGGGACCTTTCGGTGCAGGCGGATGTGGCGTTGAACAGCTACGCAAGACCAGGCGACACGGGCAACATCTCGTATTACTTCCAGTACTTCGCGTACGTGATCCTGGCCGTGATGATCATGGGCGTGACCTCCTTCATGATGGTCTTCAACGAGAGCGACCTGCGCAACCGGAACCTGTGCTCACCGCTGAAACCATCCAAAATGAACCTGCAGATCGTGCTGGGGAACGCGGTATTCGCGCTCGTCGTTTGGGTAATCCTGTGCGCGGTGGTCTTCATCATGTACGGCAAGACCACGCTGGATACCGGGACGCTGCTGCTGTGCCTCAACGCGCTGGCCTTCACGGTGGTGGGGCTCGCCATCGGGTTTCTCTGCGGCAAATTCGTAAAGAACCACGGCGTGCAGGCGGCCGTCACAAACGTCATTTCGCTGGGCATCTGCTTCATCAGCGGGGTATTCGTGGAGCAGGAGCTGCTGGGCAAGACGGTGCTGACCGTATCCAGCTTCACGCCGGGGTACTGGTATGTGAAAGCGGTGAACGACATCCGCGGCATGGTGGAATTCAGCGCCCAGAATATCGCCCCGGTCATCTACAGCATACTGATCCAGCTGGGATTTGCACTGGCGATCCTCATCATCGCCATGGTAGTGACGAAGCAGAAGCGGGTGAGCAGGGCGGTATAAAATATTATGATAATAAAAAGGGAGACGGACAAAAGTCTGGCTCCCTTTTCATGTTGCAGGAGATATACTGAATTCAGCTTTTGACTAAAGCAGGAATATAGCAAACAAAGTCGAAAATATCAGTATAAGGCAGTGCAATTCCAATTTTCCCTAAATAGAATCGACATCAATATCCCTTAATAAAGGCTGGTGAAAATATGCTTCTAAGGGGAATCGTAACGGAAAATCAAGTGGACTCATGGGTTAGAGGTAATGCACAAAAAGCGCAAGGTGCAATCGTTGAGCTTATTTCACGCCTAGTCTATGTATCTTGCCCTAAGCCGAACGAAAGGAGATTTCCATTAGGCGATAGTATTAATCAACCTGGACCAGACGGATTTCTTGATACAGACGAGGATTATAGGCCCTTCATACCAGAAGGCAAATCGTATTGGGAAATCGGCACAGGTGGTAACCCGGGAAACAAAGCAACTTCAGACTACAAAGAACTTACAGCAGCAACACCAGATGATGTTCGAAAATTATCAACATTTATTTTTGTAACACCGCTTTCAGGAATGGGAAGCTGGTCATATTCATGGAAAGAAAAAGCACAACAAAAATGGCAGCATGAGCGTGAAAGACAACATCAATGGCGTGATATAAAAATTATTGATTGTACGAAGCTAGTAGATTGGCTGCATCATTTTCCTGCTGTGGAATTATGGTTTGCAAACATAATGGGATTACCTGTTGAGCATCTCCAAACGCTTGAACAGCACTGGATTGAATTAAAAACTATAGGCGCTCCTCCTCCTCTCTTATCAAAAGTATTTACAGTTGATCGTGAGGAAGCGTGTGAAAAGTTACGATCAATTTTTGATAACACAGTACTTCAATTAAAGTTGGATACTCACTTTCCAAGTCAGGTTGCAGATTTTGTGGCTGCTTATGTAGCGGAATTGGAGGATAATTTGAGAATGGAAATCATGGGCCGAAGCCTTGTGGTTTCTAGCGCAGATGATTGGAAAGGTATTACGGAACTCAAAGATAAACATATTCTAGTAGCCAATTTTAGCCTTGACAGAGAACCCGATGGTATCAAGCTTCTTGAAAAAGCACACAGAGCAGGACATAGTGTTATATATGGCAGCATACCGGGTAGTATCCCTCATCTATTTAGGGCACCTCTACCACGTCCCAAACCATATCATCTTCAAGAAGCATTAAAAGAATCTGGGTATACTGAACAGCGAGCAAGCATTCTTGCAGCAAAGAGTTCTGGCGATCTCAACTCTCTGCTCAAATGTCTTCAAGGCTTATCGCTTATGCCTGAATGGGCGCAAAGCTCTGAATCGTCTGAATTGGTAATTGCAGATCTTCTCGGATCTTGGAACGAAAAGTCTGAAGGCGATATTATAGCGATTGAGCAACTATTGGGAAAATCTTATGGGGAGTGGATAGGGATCATCCGTAAATTCTCTCAAATCTCTGGCACTCCCCTGGAATATAGAAATAACATATGGAAGTTTTCTATGCGTTATGAGGGATGGTATTCTCTCGGCCCACTTGTTTTTGATGGGCAATTGGACAAATTCAGGGAAATAGCAGTAAATGTTTTACGTGAAAAAAATCCTAAGTTTGATTTGAGACCTGAAGATCGTATGGCTGCAAGCCTTTATAACAAAGTCTTAAACCATTCGAGTTCTTTACGCCAAGGTTTAGCAGAAACAATTACA
This sequence comes from Bacillota bacterium, assembly GCA_023454175.1. GTDB lineage: Bacteria > Bacillota > Clostridia > Christensenellales > JAEXRW01 > JAEXRW01. The sequence continues at coordinate 96,660 of JAEXRW010000010.1, forward strand.
TTACTAGGCAGTCATCCGGGTCCATTAAATAAATGCACAGTGGGTAAACCCGAAGGAATTGCACGAGCAATTGTACGGGAAGTTTTTAAAGATGCAGATTGGGAGCTTTGGGCAAGTCTAAATGATATAATTCCACTATTGGCTGAAGCAGCTCCTAGGGAATTTTTAGATGCAATTGATTTGGCTCTTGTACACCAATCAAGCATACCTCAAAAGCTTCTAAGTGAAAAAGGCGGCATGTTCAGCGAAAATTTAGCAACAGGTCTTTTATGGGCTTTAGAATTACTTGCTTGGGATCCGAATTATCTGGCTCGTTCAACGTGTGTTCTTGCAGCATTGACCTCAATAGATGTAGTAAAAAGTAATTCAGGTAATACTCCGATTAATTCTTTAACGACAATATTTTTACCTTGGTGTCCACAGACTTGTGCTTCTTTCGAACAAAGAAAGCATGTGATTGAGATTCTTGTAAAAGAGAATCCTGATGCTACATGGAAACTACTAATAAAGTTATTTCCACGCGCTCATAGCTTTTCTACCGGATCATATAAACCATCTTGGCGAACAACGATACCTGAAGATTGGTTGAACTCTATAACTATAGATGAATATTGGGAACAGGTTGAGTCTTTCTTCTCTTATGCTTTCCAATTAGCAGACAGCGCTGATAAGCTTATTGAGCTAATCGACCATATCGAAGGAATGCCGCCATCAACTAAAGAAGAGTTTTTAGCAAAAATACTAACTGATTCTAAGAATATATCAAAAGAAGATAGAATCAAAATCTGGAATAAACTAATTTATACAATTACGAGACATAGAAAATATCGTGATTCAAATTGGGCAATGAAGTCTAAAGATCTTGAGTCAATTGAAAAAGTTGCTAAAGCGATAGAACCAAATGAACCATTTTTTGTTCATCAGCGCCTTTTCAACCATGGATATACAGATTTATTTGAAGAAAAAGGAGATTATCAAGAACAAGTAAAAAGACTCGAAAAGAAAAGAGAATCTGCCATTTGCGCTATTTATTCATTCGGTGGTGTTAAAGATGTCATAGATTTTGCGATAAAAGTTGAATCCCCTTGGCATGTTGGCTTTGCCTTTGCTATGAGTCTAGTAAATTGTGTTGATGAGGAAGAAATTCTTTCTATTATTAATGATGACAATATAAAAATAGTACAATTCATTGGTGGATATATTTCTGGAAAGCATCGAATGGAAGGTTGGACATGGTTTGATAGAATTTATACAGATTCCTGGACAATGGAAAAAAAGGCCATGATACTATCGAATCTTCCTTTTGAGAAAGACACTTGGGAAAGAGTTGCCCAATTCCTGGGAGATGATCAATCGCTATATTGGTTAAAAACGGATGTTCGGCCTTTTAGTAATACTGACAATCCACAACTAGCTATATCAAAATTAATAGAATATGGAAGATCAAATGAAGCAGCACAATGTATACATTATTCAATTGACATGGGTGTTGCCATTGAGCCTAAGTTAATTATTGCATGTCTTAAGGCTATCGCGTCTTCAAAAGAAAGTCAGAAAGCGATTGATACATACGATATCTCAAAAATCATTGAATATCTTCAAAAAAGTACGAGTGATTACTATGATGAGATACTTGGGATAGAGTGGATTTATCTAAAAATACTTGATCATGAAACCGAGGGTTCGCCGGTATTTTTAGAGCAGCGACTTGCTGATGATCCAAAATTCTATAATGAGATAATCAGTTATGCTTTCAAATCAAAGAATGAAGAGATACCAAAGGAGGACCTTACGGAGAAACAGCGACTCATTGCCCTTCATGCATACACACTCCTGCATAATTGGAGGACACCGCCTGGGCTTAAAAAAGATGGGACATTTGATGGAGAATTACTAAAGGAATGGGTCAAAGATGTTAAAGAAATTTGCAAGGAGACAGGACACCTTGAAATAGCTCTTTCACGTTTTGGCCATGTTCTGGTTTACTCTCCAATGGATCCTGATGGGCTATGGATTCATATCAATGTAGCGCAAGTGTTAAATGAAAAAGATATGAATGAAGCAAGAAATGGGTTCCAAACAGAATTAATAAATTCAAGAGGCGTTTATACTTGGTCACAAGGAAAAGAAGAACAAGAGTTGGCTAGAAAGTATTTAAGGATGGGGAATGACCTTGAGAGTAATGGGTTTCATCGCTTTGCAGATACTCTTAAAGAGCTGTCACAAAGATATGAAACGGAATCTAGAAGAGAAAGTATCCGAGATAGTTTCGAAGACTGAAAAATAAGATAAAAAAAGACAGCCGCCTTTGGCAGCTGTCTTTTCTCTACCTATCAATGCCGGTGCCGGAAGACCTTGACCACCGAGAAATCGGCTTTATTAAACTTGTAGACGCACAGGATGAAGAACAGCACGCCCATCAAAACGATCAGCAGGAAGCCGAGCAGGGGGGTGACGGTGAAGGAGCCGATATTATACGCCACGCCCATCTTCACCAGCTCCGCCGTGGGGAGATGCTCCATCTGCATGGTGATGAAGCGGAAGATGGAGGTGATGTACGTCAGCGGGTTGAGATACATGACCGGCGCCAGGAAAGAGGGCAGCACGGTGGTGGGGATGTACGCGCCCGAGAGGAACGTCAGGGGCATGACGATGACCGTGACGAGCACCTGGAAGGACGTCGAGCTTTTGGCCAGCGAGGCCAGGAAGAGGCCCAGCGAGGAGAAGGTGAGCCCCGTGACCACCATGATGCCGATCATCTCCAGAATGTGCACAGCGTCCATATTCAGCCCCATGACAAAGCCGATGATGATGACGATGGAGCCCTGTATCATGGCGATGACGGTGGAGGAGAGCACCTGGCCGATGGAGATCTGCCAGCGCGAGATGGGGGAGACCAGGATCTCCTTCATGAACCCGCTGGAGATATCGTTCAAAATATCCATCGCGTTGTTCAGGCTCGTCTGGAAGACCGTCATGATGATGATGCCCGAGATGAGGTAGTTCATGGGCTGCGCCGTGAGACTGCTCATGGCGGACTGCATCACGAAGGAGAAAATAAAAAGGAAGAAAAACGGCATGACTAGGCTGAAGATCAGCCGGGTCCTGTCTTTCACAAAATTTAAAAGGTTCCTTGAAAGTACTGCGCCTACTGCATTCATGATACCCTGATCTCCCTTCCGGTGACCGCGAGGAACACATCATTCAAGGAGCCCTTGCTCACTTCAAAGTCTTTTATGCTCTCGCGGAACTTCGTTAAAATATCCAGCGACTGGCCGGGCTCCTTGATAAAGGCGTGGATATACCCATCCACGGGTTCAAAGCGAATCTTCCGATTGCCCAGATACTCCGACAGGTCGCCTTCCCGGTCGGTCTTTATCCGCAGGGACGCCGTGGCATACCGGGATTTCAGGTTGTCGGGCGTATCGAAGGCTACGATCTTCCCGTGGTCGATGATGGCGACGCTACTACAGATTTCCGCCTCGTCCATGTAATGGGTGGTCAGAAAAATGGTGATATTCTTCTGCACCTGGAGCTTTTTCACGTAGTCCCACACGCTGGCCCTCGTCTGCGGGTCCAGCCCTGCGGTGGGCTCATCCAGGAACAGGACCCTGGGGTAGTGGATGAGGCCGCGGGCGATCTCGACGCGCCGCTTCATGCCGCCCGAGAGGCTGCCCACGGGCGCCTTCCGCCATTCGGTGAGATCCACCAGGTCCAGCGCGAACCGGATGCGCTCATTTACTTCGTTCTGCGGCACGCCGTAGAAGCGGCAGTGGAAGCGCAGGTTCTGCTCCACCGTGAGCTTTGCATCCAGCGTGGTCTCCTGAAAGACGATGCCGATATCCTTTCGGACCAGGCTTTTCTGTTTATCCACATCGTGGCCGTTGATATAGAGCTCCCCGCCGGTCTTGCTCTGGATGGTGCAGAGGGTGTTGATGGTGGTGCTTTTCCCCGCGCCGTTGGGCCCGAGGAAGGCGAAGACCGCTCCCTCCTGCACGCTGAACGAAATATCGTCCACGGCGGCGAGGTCACCGTATTTTTTGGTGAAGTTTTTCACTTTGATGATGTTGCCTGGCATGTTGAATCAATCCTCCATTTCTAAATTTCCAAGGGGCATTGTAACGCGCGGTTTTAAACCGGCTATGAAGAAGATTTAAAATTTTTATAAAAGGATATAAAATATTCATATGCAAGTCGGGACAAGCTTTGCAAATCGAATAGATTTTATGAAAATTTTATATCCGTTTTAAAGCTGATTTAATCTTACAAGTTAGAATCGGGCTGTATCAGAAGGAAATATTGAAAAGAAATCAGGTATGGCCATGGGCAAAAAGGACCAGGCACAATGGAATGAATACAGGGAAAGGCGGGATGCCATCCGCCGGCGACTCCACGAAAATCGCTTCAACGAGCAGCGGGAACTGATGAACGAGCTCGAAGCGCTGGATGCGCAATACAAGGATCACAGGCACCGCAAACCACGCAGATCCAGATACACAGAAAGTGAATTTGAACAATACCGGCGCCGCTTCCGCTATACGCGCCCCATCTCCATCATCCTGGTGCTGGCGCTATGGTTCCTGCTTTTTTGGTATGGGGGCGTGAGTACCGGGATCGGCATCGTCGCATTCGTATTTGCCCTCATCATGACTGCGGGCAGCATCTTCCAGATCCTTTTCCTGATGGGCATCGAGAAGCGAATCTTCAAACCCATCGAGGAATTGAAAAAAGGCGTGGGCGAGATCGCAAAGGGGAATTATGAGGTGGCAGTGGCCTATGACGGTCACCATGAGATCGGCAGCCTGATCAGGGATTTCAACCAGATGGCGCAAAAACTGGCGGAAGCAGAAAAAATAAAAAACGAATATGAAGAAAATCGAAAAGTGCTGATCGCCAATATCTCGCATGACCTGAAGACGCCCATGACCTCCATCCTGGGGTACATCGAGGCCATCCACGATACGAAGGATCTGGACATGGATAAGCACGAAAAATACCTGAAAATCATTTCGTCCAATATCAGGTATATGAACAGGCTGATCGACGACCTTTTCCTCTTCTCGAAGCTGGATATGCAAAAGCTGGCTATCGAACCTGCCATTACCGACATGCGGCCGTTCATGCGCGATCTCATGGAGGAATTCAGGCTGGAGCTCGAAGAGAAAGGGATCGAGCTGTCCTATGAAGATGCGCTGAACCGGGGACGGAAAGTGAAGATCGATCCCAAACGCTTTCACCAGGTGATGCGAAACCTCATTGAGAATGCCGTCAAATACGGCCCCGAAAAAGGATTGGTGATCCAGGCCCGGCTATACACCGATGAAGGCAGCATGCTGATAGACCTGCGGGACAACGGCCCAGGCATCCCGGCGGAGCATCTGAAGCATGTATTCGAACGCTTCTTTCGGCTGGACGCTGAACGCACCAAGTACATAGCCAGTACGGGATTGGGGCTGGCCATCGCCAAGGAGCTCGTGGAGATCCAGGACGGCACTATCCGTGTTACAAGTAAAATGGGCGAAGGCACATGCTTTACGATCTCTCTGCCCGTAAGGCAGGACGATTTCCGGTGAATGGAATGGAGGAAAATGTATGAAGCACATCCTCATCATTGAAGACGATATGAATATCGCGGAACTGGAGCGGGATTACCTGAAACTCAACGGCTATGCCGCAGACATAGAAACGGACGGGGAAGCGGGGCTGAAAAGAGCTCTGGCGGGTATTTATGACGCCATCATCGTGGACCTGATGCTGCCGGGCGTCTCCGGTTATGATGTCATCACCCAGGTCCGAAAAAAGTACGAAGTCCCCATCCTGGTGGTATCGGCCAGGACCGAGGATATCGACAAGATACGGGGGTTGGATTTCGGCGCGGACGATTACCTCACCAAACCTTTCAGCCCGGCAGAGCTGACGGCGCGCATCAAATCCCACATCAACCGCTATGAAAGGCTGAAAGGAGCAGGAAGTGCTCCGGATACCATCGCGCATAAAGGCCTGGAGATCAATACTGTTTCCCATAAGATATACGTTAACGGGACGGAAGTATCCATGACGGCCAAGGAGTATGAACTGCTGCTTTTCCTCGCATCCAATCCGAACATGGTCTTCACCAAGGAACACCTGTATGACTCCATCTGGGGGGAGGACTATTACGGGGACACCGCCACTGTACCGGTGCATATCCAGAAGATACGCAAAAAGATCGAAAAAGACCCCTCGAACCCCGAGTTCATCGAGACGCTGTGGGGCACAGGGTACAGGTTTAATGCATAGCTGGTCAGGGGCATCTATTAAACAGCAATAATTACAGATCACGCAGACTAGTCCCAGTTTTTTCATTAACAATGATTTCTTTACAGATTTTATTTGTTCAACATATCTTGCATGATCCCAAGCCCAAAGCACCATAATTACGGCCTTCCAATCTCTGCTGACCGAATGGTTATTTACAAATAATTTACACAAAATGTGGTAAATATTGCCGATACCATGATATAATAAATCAAATTTATGCAGCATATAATTCTGTTTTTTATTCACACCGCAGTATTCCGGACGCCCATTTCGAGACATTATCCAGACAAATCACTGAAAGGCGAAAGCTATGTTCTGTCTGAAGACCGCTCTGCTCAATATCCGGCGGCACAAGAGCAAAAGCATACTCGTCGTGCTGACATGCATGCTGATCGTCATTTTTGTATTCATTTACATGAACGGGATCAGGACCAACGAGGAACAGCTGCACTCCCTGCCGCAGGCTATCCCCGTCTACGCCCAGATCTGCAACCTCAATGGATCACAGGAAGTAGGCCTGCTGATACGGGAGCAATTACTCGATGATGTCCAGAGCACAGGAAAGATCAAGGACCTGCATTATACAGCACGGCTGGCCGGGAGCCTATCCCCTGCAACGGATACGGGAAATCTATCAGGCATATGTTCGGTGCAGGGTTTTAACGATATCGGCACCGTCCCCAACCTGCCTGACAGGAAAATCCAACTTGCAGATGGCAGGGACACCGCTTTTTTTCAAGGGACGGAGGCACTGTGCCTGGCGAGCGAGTCATTTTTACAGCAGAACAAACTCTCCATAGGCGATACGGTCGATCTGGAATTATTCATGTATAAATACTTCAGCCCTGAATCCTCGGTATACACGCTTGAACCTCTGGCGAAAGGCAGCCTGCGCATCGCAGGGAGTATTTCCGCCCCCACCTCGGGCAAAGACCCGGTGAACACCGATATCCTGTGCCCGGTGGGGTGGATGAAAGAAAAATATGTACAGACGGGAGAGATATTTTACTTGGATTCAGCATCCTTCACCGTGGCGGATGCGCTGAATCTCAACGCATTCAAGGAGGCGATGACCCAATGCCATCTGATCCCTGTGAGTACACTTTCAAAGTATTTCATCTGGGGAGAGGCGTTGCGCGTCAAGGATGAGGTCTTTGTTTCAACAGCCGGCCGGCTGAAAAGCAATCTGTCCGTGCTGTATACATTTGCCGCTGTTATCTTTGCCGTCATCGCGCTGGTGGGATATGCCATCGCATACCTGCTGATGCAGGGCAGGCGGACCGATATTGCCATCATGCGGTCCCTGGGTACCAGCCGCAGGATGTGTGTGGTTATGATGCTCATGGAATTTGCCTTGCTGGGGCTGGCAGGCAGCCTATTCGGTATAATCTGTGCATTCATATGGCTCGGGCCGGCCTGGAGCACATTATTGTACGCACTGTTCTTCACTGCAAGCCTGTTGACCGGGATCGCTGCGGCAGCGCTGCAACTGAGCAGGGGCAATACCATGACAGGACTCATCAAAACGGAATCATGAGGTAGAAAGAAATGGATTCGATTCTGGCAGTCAAAGACGTCAGCTATGCCTATGTGAACCGATACCAGCGGGTAGAGGCTGTGAAGCATGTGTCCTGCACGTTTGAGGCAGGGAAATTCTACGCCGTCATGGGGCGCTCGGGCAGCGGAAAAAGCACGCTGCTGTCCCTGCTGGCGGGACTGGATATCCCCAGCGACGGAGAGATCCTCTATGAAGGCACATCGCTGACGGTGATAAACCGGGACCAGTACAGGCGGGACACCGCTTCGGTCATCTACCAGTCGTTCAACCTTTTCCCGCTGCTGACCGTGCTGGAAAATGTAATGTACCCCATGGAGCTTCAGGGGAAAAAAAAGCATGAGGCGGAAACAAAAGCCGGGATATTGCTGGCGGAAGTGGGACTGGATGAAAACATGCACCGCAAATTCCCGCAGATGCTCAGTGGCGGCGAACAACAGCGCGTGGCCATCGCACGGGCGCTGGCCGTGGGCGGGAAGATCATCCTGGCGGATGAACCGACCGGGAATCTGGATACGGCGAATGAGAAAATGGTGGTGGACCTCATCAAGGCGCTCGCACACGAACAGGGATATGCAGCTATTGTCGTCACACATAACAACTTCGTAGCATCCCAGGCGGACAGTATCTATATCATGAGCGATGGCGAACTCAAGGCAGACACGAAATAGCTGGAGGGGGAGGTCAAAAAATGGTCGTACGAAACAGCATCCGGCAACTGCTGCGCACACCGGTGAAATCCCTCTTCTTTTTCGTGCTGCTCATACTCACCATCACATTTTTCCTAATAGGGTTCAATCTCTGGTCCATGGCCGACCAGAATATCGCCCGGATCGAACATGCTTTCACCACCATCGGAACGGTGGAGCAGAAATCGACGTCGGTGGAAACACGCGCAATATGGGATGCTCAAAAGAAAGGCTATTTCTATACGAGCTACCAGACCTATGGAAGCCGGATCCCGGTATCCGTCCTGGACTTCAAAGGGGCAAACTATATCCAAAAGCCCGAGAAGAAGCCAGTGTATTACGCCTACCATCCGGATTTTGTGGTGGAAGACAAGCCTGAAAGCGATGCAGTGTTTGCCCAGAGCCACCTGATCGTGTTAATGGAACCGCTGGAAAACAGCAAGAACGGAGACCCAACACGCGTACGGATCAAAAGAATCCTCTTTGGCAGGCTGAACTGGGTGGACGAACTATGGGTGTGCGACCACTATAATGATAAGCCCCAGCCGTTGTACGAAGGGAAAACATACATCGCATCCCTGTATGAAGGGAGAACACACGCAGGTTATGATGGGTATGAATACAATCCGGGTGAGATCATATTTACTACACAGCGCAATGAGGATGGAAGCCGCGCCGAGGATATCCTGTCAACGGGGGTACCCTTCGATGAGGTAACGGAGAACTTTTACGAAACACCAAGGGGCAAGCTGTGGCTGAAGGTGATGGACAGACTGACATGGGCGAAACATACCATCCCTGTAGTCCCTACAAACAGTACGAACCTGCTCATGGATTTCTTCAATGGCGATGCAAGGCTCATTGACGGGCGCAACATCACTGCCGGGGAATACCAAAATGGTGAGAAGGTCTGCCTGATACAACGTAAGTTTTCAGAGATGAACAACCTCAAGGTGGGTGAAAGTCTGCGGCTCCCGCTGTATTATGCAGATCATTATCTCTCATCCAGCGAGAGAGTACCCCCCGACCCGGGCTACTTACATTACGGACCAGACGGCTTTGGGCTGAATGCAAAAGGAGAAAACTACCCCGCATTCGAGGACAGTACATACAAAATCATCGGCATTTACGAATCACGGGCAACCACCGCAGTGACAGGGTATGAAATGGGAGCCAATGCGGTGGTGATCCCCTTCGCATCGGTAAAAAACAGCGATGCGAATAATATCGTATCTCTAGGCCCCATGATGGGGTATACGACCTCGTTCCAGATCCCCAACGGGACGATTGGGGAATTCATGAAGGCATGGGAAGGCACGGGCATCACCGACCTGGACATCAAGTTCTATGACAAGGGCTATTCCAGGATCAAGGCGGGGCTGGAGGCCATGAAGAATACGGCTATCATCCTATTCATTGCGGGCGGGGTAACGACGCTGTTTGTCCTATTACTCTTCTGTCACCTTTTCATCACCAAGCAACGGAAACGTACAGCCGTGGAACGCTCGCTGGGCATGAGCAAGAGACTGTGTACGGTATCGCTTCTGGCAGGCATGCTGCTCATCGTGGCGGCTGCGTGCATATTCGGGAGCGCGGCGGGCTTTGCGCTGACGGAATTGACTGCATCCCAGGCGAATTTCATGCAAAGCCAGCAAGGATTTGATACCACATTCAGCGACTGGGCCAACAGCACGGATGCGGCTAAAATATCCGATGCATCCATTTCCACCGAGGGCACTGCGGAGCGGGCGCTGGCGGGGCTGCTGGTACTCCCGGCGGCACTGCTCATCGCGCTGGGAAGCGTACGCGGCAACCTGAAAAGCGAACCGCTGAAGATGCTGAGCGAGCGGGAAAGATAACGGTTGAAGTCTTTTTACGGGCTATCAGGTCATAACAAAGACTCGTTCGTTATTCATAGAGCAGATGTAGTGGACGAAAAGGGGAGGCTTGCAAGGGCATACCCCCCTTTTTATACGCTCATTCCTTCGGGCGGAAGAGTGCCAGAAAACGGTCCCAGACCGTAGCCCTGGACGGTTCAGGTTCAGCCAAGGCGGATTCCTGTGCGGCTTCTATAGCGGCAGTCTTGAATACGAACTGGACGAGGGAGACGTTTGTGTTCTTTGCCGAGATGAAGGATACCGGCTGGAAATCCGACTTATCATACTCCTTCATCAAATCATCCATTTTCGTTTGCATGGTATCGGGCAGGTCGGCTACATGGTCATCCAATTCACGCGTGCCCGAATACAACTCTTTGGTTCCGCTGTACAGATCCGCGATCCCATCCGAAAGGGAAACAAGGCCGGTGTGCAGCTTCCCATAGTTGGATGAAAGCGCTTTCACACCATCGGTATAACCGACCAGACCCGAATGAAACTGCCCGTAATTATCCGACAGCGCTGTCAGACCATCCTTCAGCTGCTGCATCTGTGCTGCAAAGTCCGATGCGCTGAGGGCAGCTCTGATTTGTGCTGCCATACCCGAAAGGGTCTGCGATATAGTGCCGACGGAGCCGGACATGGTAGATAGGCCGGCCTCCACGGAGTCAAACGCCGCCTTTACGCCATCATTCCCATGCGGCCCGTAGTAAGTCCCTTTCACCGTTTGTGCAGCCGTGTATGCGTCCAGCAGCTGGCTGAGTGTATGCTGCTGGTCTTCATCCAGCCCTGCCACTGCGGCGGAAAGCGATGCAATATCAGACTGCGAGATGTCCGGGATGTGGGATATGGCAGAACCCAAGGCATCTTTCGCATCGGAAAACCCGCCCTTTAACCGGGTCAAACCGCCCGATATACCGTCCAACCCCTGGGCCAGTTGGTCCAGCCCATCCGGCAACTGGGCAAAGGCTGTGGGATCAAACCCGCCAGAAGCGTGGTCCAGGGAATACACGATCCCGGCCAGCGCCGATTTTATCTGGCCCGAGGCAGTGATGAGCTGACCCAAGCTGCCGCTCAACTGCGAGAGTCCGTTTTTAAATCCTGATGAACCGCTTACCAGATCCGCCGCACCCTTGTTCATTCGGGCGACGCCGCCATTGAGATCCTTCACGCCGTCATTCACCCCGCTGATGGCGTCTGATAGAGTATTCATATCGTCCACCATATCCCCGGTATCCGGCATATCGAATCCCAGGCTCAGCGGCATTGCGGATATCTGGATCCCCGCCATGGCGAAATCACGTACGGTGGAGGAGAGTGAAATATTTCCGTCCCTGCCCGGCATGACCACATAGGTGACGACGGTGTTTTTACCCGCGCCGGCTATCGTGGCGCCCGGCGCTTCGATATCTCCGCATTTTTCGGTATCCAGCGTCACGGATACCTGCAGCATATAGTTATCATAAAATACAGCATCCACCTTTTCATTCCTGCGGGTCACCATTTGCATCCCGAGCTTCCCGGATCTGCCGGCCAGGTCCTGAGGCGCTGTTCTGACGCCGTCGAGCGTGTAGGATATATCAACGTCCCAGGGAAGCTCTGCCGCTGCCATATCCCCCTGATAATAGAAATGACCTTTCTCCGCATGAAACGATACAGCGTCGCCATTTTGTGCCAACGATTCAGTGGTCGTCAGATTGGCTACGGATGAATAGCTCCCATAGTCTGTAATATCGCCTGCTATGGTCACCACAAAGTGGTTGACTGCATAGACGCTATCAGCATTGCCTAAGGCATCCAGAACTGCATAGACGACCTCTTCCTTATTTTTTATCACTGCCGCTCCCTGCTCGTAAGGGACAGCGCCAGAGGCTGCATTTGCGGCGGCCGGAGAAATGCCCGGCAGGGCCAGAAGCACAAAAACCAAAAAAACTGACAGACACGACTTAAATACCCTAGATCTCATGACAATCCTCCTTATGGATATCCGAAATAGCTTTGTTTTTACCAATGAAACCGGACTTATAAGTGGTTTTACCTATCACCTTGTCAAACAGGGTCAGCAGGGCCGGCAGGAAGCAGACCACCATCAGCATGGAGATCAGGGTGCCCCTGCCCAAAAGCAGCCCCAGGACCGAAATTACCGGATTGGACGATGTGATATAGAGCGTAAAACCTGCTGCCGCGAGGGTGGTGGCGGAGATCAGTATGGGTTTGAAGGTCTCTCCCAGTGATACGTGAATGGCTTCCTTTTTGGGGAGCAACCTCCTGTTCCGCATGTAATGAACGGTAAGAAGGATGGCATAGTCCACCGAAGATCCAAGCTGCACCGTGTTTATTAACAGATAGCCTACATAGTTCAGCGGCGTACCGCTGAAATACGGGATGGCCAGATTGATCCAGATGGCAGCTTCGATGGTGACGAGTAAAAGGATCGGAAGCGTGGCCGATCTGAAAGTCAGCAGCAGGACGGCAAAGATGGCTATCACGGCGAGGATGTTGGTGAGGATGCCGTCTTTATGAACGACGTCCTTCATATCATACAGGTTCACGCTTTGCCCGACCGTATGGACCGCATCGCCATAATAAGCTTTCGCGGTATTCTGTATATTTTCCACCGTTTCAAAGGCCAGGCTGCCTTCCTGCGGCGTATCGGCATAGATGACGACGCGCGTATATTTTTGTGAATAGAACTGTTCGACTACAGCCTTATCCAGAAACCCTGCCGGGACCGCAGCGCCGACCTTGGTCGCGTAGGATACGACACCCGTCACATGCTCAAGTTTACCCACATCCCTGCACAGTGCCTCCTCCTTCACCGCATCCCCTCGCGGCACCAGCAAAACCATGATGGAAGAGCGGCCGAACGTATCCCGGATGGCTGCACTCTCCTGCCCGCTGCGGCTTTCGGGAGCCGCCTGCATCCCATAGGTGAAATCCGCCTGCGACTGGCCGAGGAAGCACGGTACGATCAGTACGGCGACCAAAACCAATGCGGGGATGAAGAACTTTGACAAGACCTTGTTGACATTTTTGAAACGGGGCATCAGGGGACGGTGCCTGGTTTTATCCATGAGCCTATAAACGCAAAGCGTCAGCGCCGGCAGGAACACCATGACCGAGATAAAGCTGAAAAGGATGCCTTTGGCCAAAGCCAGGCCCAGGTCCGCGCCGATACGGAAATCCATGAAGACGAGCGCCAGGAATCCGCACAATACCGTAGCAGCGCTTGCTCCGACCGACGGGATCGATTCTTTGATGGCTTGCCGCATCGCCTCTTCCACGCTGACATACTTGGTTCTATTGATGGAAAAGCTATGCAGCAGGAAAATGGCGAAATCCAGGGAACAGGCGAGCTGCAAGATTGGGGCCACCGAGTTGGTCATGAAAGATACCTGGCCCAGAAAGCTGTTCGTTCCCATATTGATCAGGATGGAGATACCGATGGCAGCGAGATACAAAAGCGGCTCGATCCACGAAGTAGTCGCCAGGACCAGGATGATCAGGATGGCGGGGAGGAGGATGGCCATTGCATTGAGCACCTCGGTCCCTGTCGCCTGCTGCATGAATTCGATATCGGGCGCTTCGCCGGCAAGGGCATTACCTTCGCCGATCATGCTCCGGATGGCCTCAGTAGTCTCTTTTTCCACCCCCTTGGCGATCGTAACCGAATACAAGGCATTGCCATCCTTGTAAAACTGTTTGATCGTATCGGCATCGCCCATGGCCAGCGGCGTTTTGATATCCATCACATCGTCGAGCCAAAGGACCTCCGCTACACCGTCAATTTCAGATAATTTCTGCTTGTATTCGACCGCCTGTGGGATGGTGACATTCGTTATCATCACGCTGGTATTGGGCATGGGCTGCGAAAATTCTGCGGTCATCAGCTTCAGCGCCGCAGTCGATTGGGCATTGGGTGGAAGATAATCCACCATATTGTAGTTAACCCTGACAAACACCGTGAGTAGTGCGCATACCGCTGCTACGGCCACAAAGACAACGATCATCGCTTTTTTATGCCGTACAATAGCACTTGTAAATCTATCCAACAAGCAGACCACGACCTTTAACAATCGCTTGATATTTCCGCTGACCCATCAAATCACGGAATATTCACTGTTGAATTATAATAAACACATTGTTGGTTTACAACCAACAATGTGTGATGAGATTGTACTTTCTGCAACACCGGAATTGAAATGTGTCTGGCATCTTACAATAAACAGAAATTTGAGGGGAAGGGAAATGATGGGAAATATTATTGACCTCCGCAAAATAAAAAGCCGTGGCAGCAGAGCGCTGACCACGGCTATCCGAATAACTGACAGGCACCATTATTGCGGGACGTTGTAACCCGAAAGTCCCTGGTAGAGCAGGGTCGAACAAAATTCGGCCATTTGCTGTGTGGATTCCGGCATATCGTCCATCAGCCATTTTTCAACGACGTTCAAAGTGCCGGTGATGACGAACAACTGCAGGTATTCATTTGTGCGTTCATCGATGAGTTTCAGATTGCGAAGTTCCTTAATGGTCTTTTCCTGTGCAAGAAGCATGATATCCTTATGGAAGGTATCATCCCCGTTCTTGCTGAGCAAAACCTTGAACAAGGCGGAATTCTGCCTGGCGTAATCCAGTATCTGTGTCATCGCCAATACCGTCAAATTGGACGGCTCGGAAAAGGCGGCGTGCGATATATGCTCGGAAAGCTCGGCTATGACTTCCTGCTGGATCTGATGCAGCAGGTCGTATGTATCGGTATAGTAAGTGTAAAAGGTGCTCCTGTTGATCTCGGCCGTTTCGCAGAGCATTTTGACGGATATCCTGGAAATGGGATGCTCCTGCATCAATTCAATAAGGCTATCCTTGATGAGCTGCTTTGTCAGCCGTACCCGACGGTCTATTTTGCCTGCCTTCATCGTATTTCACCCACAGTCAGGAATCAAAAGATTAGATTTTATTTAAGCGACATCATGATAAGTATAGAGCAATATTGCACAGAATACAACACGATGCCGGATATACGATCCAATCCTCCCCGCGCTAGGATTGCCTTCATAACCGTCTCCGGGATCTAATATAAAAGAACGGCAACCCCATTTTGGGCTGCCGCCAATCTATGCTGGACCATCGATGCAGATAAAAGCACCTATACCTTTCATTGCTCAAAAGCGATATTGATATCAATGGGATTCTGATCGGCCAACAGCTGGATACACAGGACCTGGCTGGAGTTCATGTTTACGGATATGTTTTTCCCGTGAAGCAGCGTAGGCGTCGAAATATCCACTGGGATCCCCAAATCATAAAAGTAAGTTACCGCACTGGCCGTGAGCATATTTGCCAGCTCGGATAGTGCACTTTGTGCCATTTCGTCTAAATCGTCAATCGCAGCCCCCATCATGACCGATGCTATCTTTTTGGCAATATTCATGCCGATGCAATACGCAACATTGCCCTTTATCGATCCAACGATCCCGACAATGATAATAACTCCTGAATTGATCAATTCCTGGCCTTTTACACTCAAATTACCCTTTTGGATATTGCCAAAGCCT
Organism: Bacillota bacterium; assembly: GCA_023454175.1. GTDB lineage: Bacteria > Bacillota > Clostridia > Christensenellales > JAEXRW01 > JAEXRW01. The sequence goes on from JAEXRW010000010.1 coordinate 112,639, forward strand.
ATCTGCGGCATCACAGCTTCAAATGATTCGATAAAAGGATTGATATATTTTACATCCACTTCTCTTCACCTCTTTGAAAGCCCACATCAAGCAATAACTCACCGAAAGCTGTTTGGGCGACTGCCGTGGTCGTATTGAAGCTGGGAGCGGATATGGAAACACTGTCACCGTGCAATATGGATGGCGGGGCAACACGGAGCCCCAACGCTTTGTTCTTTTTGTTCAATATGGAGCACGCATTACCCGATACGATATTGGAAAATTCCTCAAGCACGGCCATCATCTCACCAGGGCCTTTCGGCTCCCTTTTTAACACGGCGACCGCCAGAGCCTTCACAGTTTCCTTGGAGAGGTCCATGATCATCCGCCCGGAAAACTTGCCGATGATCCCGACGATCATGGTCATTCCTTTTGATTCATACTCTCTGTTGGAAGAGTATTCTTCATCGTATGCAAGGATCGTCCTGGTCATCCGGTTCATGGTATCCATAAGCGCTTCTTTAAATATCGAAAAATACTCCGCTTCCAAGAACCGATACAGTTCTTCAGTTGCCATCACCCTATTAATCACGGTGATGAGTTCATCGGAATCAACCGGCTTTTGGATATACGCAGATACCTTGCTTTCCCGTGCTTTTTGAATGATTTCATCATCCATCATGGAACTGATAACGATCACTTTTATATTTTTGTCGATCTCATGGATGGCACGGGTACACTCAAGGCCATCGGTACCGGGCAACGTCATATCCATCGTCACAAGCGTGGGCTGCGTGGCCTTGACCACCTGCTTGACTTCTTCCAGCGAACCAGCCTCTCCAACGACCTCAAACCCATTGTTTACGAGAATGTCTTTTATGAATGCAACCGAGAAAGATGAATCATCAACGATAACAATTCGCATATTTGCCATAAAACCCCGGACTTCCTTTCATTCAATAAATCATCTATGATATCGGCACTAAACGTTTGATACTGAATACGATCGCACCGAAGAATCAAAAAGAATATGATGCCAGAGGACCAAGCCCACCTATATATGGATAAGTGAGGAAAATTGCTCTGAGTTTGATTTCAATATGGATAAAGGAGGATGAATATTACAGCCGATACAGTGAAGCTTGCCGGGGGTATTATTGCTTGATCACAATCCTGTTTCCGTAAAATACCGAAGGGTTACATGCCATATCAAGAACAAACAGCCAACAGGAAAAGGCATCACTACGGCCCGATGATGACGCCGATACCATCGGGGATGACGACCATAGCTGCCTTTTCCCCAAGGAGTGCATCGGCCATTTCCAGCGCCTGTTCAAACGAGAAAGCATGCAGCATGTGCATGTCCCCGACCAGACAGGGTTCTATATGCCTGCTGACGATGATGACGCCCCTGCACCGAACGAGTATGCGCGCCAGTATCTGCGCCTCCCACTGGTCCGGCAATGTATCTTCAGGCCGGATGGCTTCGATACTCTGCAGCACATCCCGTGGTGAAACTGCGCCTTTGAACCAACGACAGAATCCATCTCCGCCGTGCCCTTCCACGCAGGATGCTATCATGATGATGACGCCGCCGTCATTCAAACAGGATCCCGCAGCTGCCATACCCTTGACAGCCTGGTAGATATTCTGATCCAGCGGGTAGCCGCCATTTGATACAACGACCAAGTCTGCCTTCACCGCCTGGACGCTTGCGCGGCGCCTGACGGCTTCGCAGCCTGCGGCATGGGCGTCCTCCGGGTGTCCGGCAAACGCGGAGACGATCCTTTTCTTTTCATCGATCACCACATTCAGTATGAACGCAAGCCCGGCCGCTTGGGCGGCAAAGCGCATATCCCGGTGGATGGGATTGCCTTCGAGCACCCCGGTCCTGGAGCAGGGATGTGCGATGAAAGCGGCGTTGTGATTGTACATGACCGTTTTTTCGGAGCAGATCCCAGGCAGGATGCTTTTACGCCCGCCCGAAAAGCCCGCAAAGAAATGCGGCTCGATGAAACCCTCTGCAATGACCAAATCTGCCCAATCGACCAGCCGGTTCACCCAGAGCGCTCCACCCGAAGGCAGGGAGCCTTTGAATGCCATCTGCGCCTGATCGGACGCATCATGGACCAGGATCTCTTCGTCCCTATAAACCTCCTCCCCGAATTTCTCCAGCAGTTCATCACGCGTGGACGCACGGTGAAGGCCTGTGGCGACCAGGATACGGATATGGGCATGCGGGTTTTTACGCCTTGCATGCGAGAGCAGCAGCGGCATCGTGATGCGGCTGGGCACGGGGCGCGTGTGGTCGCTGGTGATGACCAGGATGTTCTTTTTCCCTTCAGACAGATCGGCCAGCGTGGGCGATTGGACCGGGGCATTCAGGGCGGTTTCAACGATATCCCGCTCCGAACCGTGTGTTGCCTTAAAGGCAGAGGCCCTCAGCACCGCCTTGACGCGGCCGTCCGGCACATCCACCACCATGCTTTCACGGTAATAGGGAATCTCCAATCTCATATCATCACCTCAGGCTGTTTCCATCATAAATTATTCAAACGACTTCATTCAACAGAAGAAGTACCCCCGCTCTGCGCGGGGAGGCACTTCTTCAGGGTGCAATGTAACGACCTTAAACCAAATTACGGGAGATCAATCACATGAAGCTGGAACTGGCCGTGATGGCCCAGGCACCCAGCAATGCAAGCATGACGGAGCCCACATATACCCGCCCTGTCCTGCGGAAGGCATACGTGGAGAGGAAGAACATCAGGATGAACTGCGGGATGATCACGATCAGAAACGATATGAACGGGCCGCCGAACGTGCTGGAGAAAAGGATATCCATGCCCGCGCCGGCACCCAGGAAGAAGGGTATGTATTCTATCAGAACCACGATGAACAGCCCGCCCAGCATTACAACGACGCTGCGCAGCCACCAGACGAACTGGGTTTTTGCGGGGGAGGATAGCTCCTTTTGCCGCATCTGCCCGTAGAGTTTGATGCCGCCGTTGACGAAGAAAAACAGCAGGTAGAAGGGCAGATAGATGAAGAACTGCCAGAGCCGGTCCCCGCTGAAAGGACGGAGCAGCGGCCAGACAAAGCGGAAGTCCAGCCCGTACAGTGCGGAGAAAATCCAGGCATAGGCATATACCGAAGCCACAAGTATCACCGCGAGCAGCACAGATTTACCGATCACACCCCAGGGAAGCTTAGTGGGTCTTTCTTCGCTGGCAAGGCCCAGATCGTATAGCGTCACGCCCATACGCCTGCCTGCGCCGCGCCTGTACCAGTACCACAGCATGAATACCGCCACGACGGCGAGGAACAGGAACCATGTGATGATGCCGTTGCCCGCCGTCATCCGAAATACGCTTTCGGGCACGGGCACGAGTCCATGGCCAAGCTGTGTAATGAAGGGATAGGACACGCCGCTGATGAGTATGGCGACCAGCGCGGTGAGCCACCATGACTTTCGCGGCAGCAACGTTTCGGGCCTGCGGGGGAGGGATTGTACCGCGGACGCGAAGAACGGGGTTTTGGTCAGCAGCACGAGCAGCGGCAACGTGGAGGCCAGCGCCGCGAGCAGCCCCACAAGCGTGAGGAGTTCCCTGAAAAGCGCAGTCTGATCACCGGAAGAGACCGGAGGCGTTATGCCGAAGGCACTGGCGAACCAGTCCGCCGTCGTCGCGATGCCTTCGTGCGAGATGGTCACGAGCCGATGATTGGTATCCAGCAACTGGATGCGGCGCGCCGAGCCGTCACGAAAATCTCCGTAGGTGGTATCCCAAGCTATGGGTGCATCCTGCCCCGCAAAATCATGGTAGCGCAATTCCGTATCCATCAGCCCCGCCGTGGAATGCGTGTAATCACAAAAGGCGGTGAATTCCTCGTACCGGGCCTGAAGCAGCAAAACATTGTGGAATTTGATATTCGCGCTGTCATAGTACCCTTCGGGGAAAAGTTCGCCGCACTGCAGGACCACGGCCTTGTGGTCCTGGAACGTCTGCGCGACGCTCCAGGCAGCCCAGGTGCCCATTGAGTGCCCCGAGACGCCCATTTCATCCGGATCGACAAAAGGCATCTTCTTCAGTAGCGCATATGCGATGCGCGCACCCATGGAGCTGTCCATCCCGCTGCCCTGCACATCCTGCAGCGTGTAAAAATCCATGGTGGAGAAGCTCATCATGATGAGATAGCGCTCGGGGCCGCTCACGGTGGCGTCCCAATTGGGCAGCTTGTGCCGGGTATAGCCCCGGCTGGCGAGGCCCACGGTGGTATCCCCATGGCCGTACGCGTCGATGCACATGGCCACGATGCCGCGCCGCGCGAGCTCCAATGCATAGTCGCCCGAGGTATCCTTATCGTTCTGGTACCCATGGACGAGCAGCACTGCAGGCGCGGGGCTGGCTGCCGTGGCGGCAGACGGTACGTATAGCTTGTACGTGATGGTATCCCCGCTACCCGTATCGATCTGCCATGTGCTCACATCGATACTGCCGAAATCCGTCTGGATGGCATACGCCGCGCTCATCGCCGCCGTCATGACGAGGATACAGACAATCAAAGCGATCAAAGGTTTTTTTATCCCGGTTTTCATATGTGCCCCCCCCTAAATGTACAATAAACTCAGCGCTATCAGGATCTGCCCGGCGTAATATGCGGACAGGTTGAGTGCACGAAACAGTTTATGCTTTTTGCGTCCAAAAAGGTGGAAAGTCAGGATGACATCGCTCAGCGCAAACAGCGCGGCGCCGAAAGCAAACAGCAGGAGCCCGACATTCAAAACCCTGAGGAAAAGCAGCCCGGCAGCACAACCGGCCATCAGGAATACGAGCACAACATAGATGATGCCGAACACTTTCATCTTTCCCGAGATCTCTATCCGCTTGAGGATGGCGAACGGCAGCAGCGCGGCGGAAAGGGCAGCGCAAACCGGTACGCCTATCCACAGCGCATCCGCTCCGCGGCCCAGCAGGGCGGCGATATAAAGCAAATGTCCCAGGAGGAAAGCTGCGATGCCGGCCATGAAGATCTTCTGCGCGGCATTGCCGGCCAGTACGCGCAGGTTCAACAGCACATCCCCGGCCGCACCCAAAACCAGACCGGCCACGACGAGGCCCGCAAAAAGCGCATCAGCAGAAATGGAAAGGCATGCAAAGCCGAGCAGTACAAACAGCAGCGAAGCGATGCTTTTCAGGATGAGCGCTGCTGCCGGCTTCTTCGCATATTCAAAAGCGATGAATACACCTTCCGCCACGCATCCGGAGGCCGCGATAAGAATCCAGTAATCTGCCATATATGCCTCCTATTCCGGCCATATCTCGATGGCCAGGTCGGACAGCGGATACGCACAGCAGGGGTGGATGTGTCTGGTTTCAATATCAGCTATTCGCCGCGCTTCATACTCCGGCGGGATATAGACCTCCCCTTTGTCCAGTCGCGCGCGGCACCACCCGCATTCCCCGCCCCGGCAGTGCGAGGGCGCTTCGATCCCCGCGCGCTCCAGCGCGACGAGAACGGTCTCGGACGCCCCTAATGGAACGGTATTGGTCTGCCCGAAGCGATTAACTGTCAGCGTATACATTTTAGCTGCATCACCGGGGTAGCCCTTGAGCCCTGCAGGAGAGGAGGGGGCGGCGAGTAACTCGCGGCGGATAAACTTGCGTTCGATGGCCAGCCTGGACAACTCCTTTTCCACGAAGGCGTACATGGCTGCGGGGCCGCAGAGGAATACGCTGAAGGGCACGTTTCCACAATATTTACGGATGTGCTCCGCAGTGATGAGACCATATTCAAAGCGGCTACACTGCTCTTCGGAGAGCACGTGCACCACCTTTACCCGGTCACATGCCTTTACAATCTCATCGAGTTCCTGACGGAAGAGGATATCTTCCTCCCGGCAGCTGCCATAGAGCAGGGTGAGGTCAAAACCCTCAATGCCTTCACGGATGGCATAGGCCATGGACAGAAAAGGGGTGATGCCGCTGCCGCCCGCAATACCGATGACATGCACCGCATCCCGGAGCGGCTCATAATAGAACGTGCCCTGCGGGCCCGAGAGGGTGACCGGCGTGCCCGCTGTCCAATGATCCAGTATCCAGCCTGATGCAAATCCATCTGCAGCACGCTTGACCGTGACGGCGTATTTGCCGTCCTTTGCAAGTCCTGGAGAGCTGGATATGGAATAGGGGCGGGTGAGCACGGAGCCGCCGATCTTCAGCCGGACGGAGACATACTGCCCCGCACGGAAGGGTGCGAGGCGATCGCCGGAGAGGATAAACGTTTTGACGTTGTCACTGTGCGTTATAACCTGGCTGATGACGGCCTCCTGCACCCGGGGATGCAGCTGCGCAGCCAGCCTGTTCATGCCGTAATCAGCCGTCACTGTATCCGGTGAGCCTTTGGCAAGCATCCTCGCACGGCTGGGCACCAGTTTTTTGAAATGCAGCATATCCAACAAGCCAACGGGTTTGACGTGAAAATTGTAATCCTTCATTTTGCCGCCTCCCTGATATCCGCCATGGTAAGCTTTGCGGTCATTTCGCCATTCAAGTAGGTGGAGCTGTAGCCATAGACGCGCGGGCCGTAGCCGCCCGCAAAGCGGATGCCCGGCACGATCTGGTCGTCTTTCAGCATCATGAGCCGGGCGAGCATAGTATCCGGGTCGCTGCACGCATACGCGTACATCGCACCCTGCGGATTGAACGTGTAGCGCGCCATCGTTTCGGGCGTGGCTATCTCGATCTCTTCGATATACGGCGTGATCTCCACGCCCACATGCCGCTCGAAATCGCGGATCATATTTGCTGCCACTTCACGCTTGCGGGCCACGTATTCTTCTGCGCCGATACGACCCCACGCATCCTCCGTATACAGCGTGGTAAAGCTCATGATGCACGTGCCCTCAGGCGAACAGCCGGGGTTGGCGACATTGAGGCATACCGTCGCCTGCATGGGGTGGTCATTGAAATCCTTCGCACGGGCGGCCTCCTTTACGGTATCCAGCGATTCATAGATGAAATAGCTGTAGTCCTTCAGACCCAGCTGCTCCGCGCTACGGTTCAGTCCCAGATACAGCACAAATCCACGACCGCCGAAACTCCGCGCGTTGATCATGCGCCGCTGCCGCTCGGGCACATCGGCCGGGTCCATCATCCCGCCGAAAACCGCGTTGGGGGAACAGCATGCAATGACGCGCCTGCAGGAGATGTCACCGCGGGCCGTGGACACACCTGCCACATGTCCGTCTTTCATCAGGATTTTCTCAGCGCGCGTGTTGTACCAGATATCTCCGCCCAGTTCGCGGATGCGATTATCCAGTGCTGCAGACAGTTCGTGCGAACGCTGTTTCGGGATATATGCGCCCTGCGTGAGGTATTTGTAGACCATGGCGGCATAGATGGCGAAATTCAGATGGTCACAGTCTACCCCCAGGTAACACCAGTAGGAGCTGAGGATACGCCTCGCCTTTGCGGGCATGCGGATCGCACGTAAGACCTGGCTCACACTGTACCCGCCGCATTTGAGGAAATTCGGGTGCTCCTTCATCATCACCTTGGGATCGGCCTTGCCGCCTGATCTGCCGATATAGGCAAGCGCGTCCATGACATTGCGGCAGAGGATGATGAATCTCTCCATGGAGGGGCGGCTTCCCGGCACATACAGCTCCATCTTATCCAGATAGGCCTCCACACCGAAGGGCATCTCTACATCCAGGTTGTCTTTACCTTCATGGATGGTGATCACACGGTAGGCTTCGGGCACCGGCACCCATTCCACCTTTACACCCAGGAAGTCAAACAGCCTGCGCACTTCGCCCGGATCCTCTTCCGAACCCACATTGCATAGTTCATGCAGTGAAGGCTCGAACTCAAACCGGCCCCGGCGGAAACTCGTCGCAAAGCCGCCCGGCAGGTTATGCTGCTCCAACAGCAGCGTCTTCAGTCCCAGCTTTGCTGATGTTGCGGCGGCGGAGAGCCCACCGTTGCCCGCACCGACCACGACGACATCATAAATCTGCTCCAATCATCCGACCCCCTCTTCATTCAGGTATTCTGTGTTTGAAAATGTCCGAAAGCCCCGCGATACCCGTATCCAGCGTGCACCGGATCGCCTCCAAAGCAGGTGGCATGTCTCCCTGCTGGATCGCTTCCAGCAGCGCACGGTGAGAACGCAACGATTGGATACGCCGTTCTTCGGTCGAGAAAAAGTGTTTGATAAAAAAGCGGATCGCGTTTCCGAAAGAATTGAATATCATTGCATACAAGGCATTACCTGAAGCGACCGTCAGTATGTGATGGAAAAGAAAATTGCCTTCATTGAAACGTTCCGCATTTTTCAGATCTTCCATCATAGCAAGCGCTTCATACATCCCGGCAATGTCGTTATCCGACGCGTTTTGAACAGCAAGCCGTGTGCACTCGTATTCGAGCAGACGGCGGGTGTCCATCATGTCGTCAAAGAGGGACCAATCCATCCTGTCCGACTCGAAATTCATCAGGGACAGCAGCATCTGGGGCGTGCCATGCTTTTTATAATCGTTGACGAACGTGCCGTGCCGCGGTACGATGCGCACAAAGCCGCGGCTTTCGAGTTCGAGAATGCAAACATTAATAAGGCTGCGGCTGATGCCCATCGCGGCGGCAAGCTCTCGCTCGGGGGGGAGGCGGTCGCCCGGCTGAAGGTCGCCCGAGAGTATGCTTTTCTCCAGTTCCCGGATGACCCGCTCTTTTAGACTGACATTGATCACCTTTGAAAATGATGCGCCCATATAAGCTCCTTCAGAAATGATGTTAAAGCAGAATGGAATAAGTGGTATGGCCACCAGCCAATATTACCATATTCTACATATGGAATCAAACAATTATATGTACACGCACGCCTGACTGGAAATCTGACACATAACATTTATGTATAAAAGACAACCATTTATTACAGCTGCCGTTTTTGTGCTATCAAATACTGATTGCATCTACATGATGCGGCTTACATTTCCCAAAATCCGGCTCACTAAAAACGTGCCACAGGCACGTTATCTTCACGCTCACTTCGAATCCGCCACTTGGCATATATAAAGAATAACAGCCGCTTATAGCGGCTGTTATTCTTTATGGTGGGGCAAAAGGACCCAAATATGAACATTACTTATTTTATAGGAGCGTTTGGGGTAAGCATTGTGCTCCCTAATTAAGGCCTAAAATGATATACAATCAAAAACAATACAGTTAAGCGGCTTCAAACCTCATTATACAGAAATTAACCAATCATTAAGGATTGCTATATTAAGGATCCTGTTTTAAAGATTACCATATTAGCATAAGTGTTTGTTTTAACATGTCTCACTATTTCTTAACCAAAAGTATATGGAACAAAATACCTTAAAAATGCTTGTTATAAGATGGATAATGATATATTATTACAATATGTTATACAAGGATGTATTAAACTGTAAGAGGTTAAACTTTGTTTACATTAACAATTGATGCAAATAGTTTTGAACATTGGAACGAGATATCTAAAATTTTGAAAAGCGATTTTAAATATAATTCAGACAAGGTTAAGCTTACACAAGAACGATATCTTGAAGAGCTTAAAGGTAGCAGTTGCTCTATTGTAATTATCCAAGTATTAAGTTCTTTAGATGATGTTCAAAAATTTGAATTAACAAATTTATCTTATTATTTTCAACTTGAATCTGCGTTCAAAATTGCAGGACTATATTTTGATATTTTTATAAATAATGATATCCCAAGTGAAATTGAAGACATTCAAAGAAGTTTTATTAGTAAAGTATCTGACTTTCTATGGTTTTATTTAAACAAAAAAAATATAAAATATCGTATCTCATCTACTTTAAAAGATGTGAAATATTACAAAGAAATGCAATCGCAAGGAGAGAATACATTTCAAACTTTATTGCCACTTTTGCCAATAAATAGTAGTAACTATCGAACGCTTTTTGAAAAAACACTCAATCAAATAGAAAACGATTTTATAGATAGATATCTCGGTAAGAATATGTATCAATATTATGATTTTAATATACAAACTAAATCTGAAGAAGAGACATCTAAAGTTATAAAAGAAATCATTAGGAGAATTGAATCCGAAAATATTAAAATTTCAGAGTTTAAAGAATTAGCTAATGATTTAAAACAAATAACAACTGATTTTAAACAAGGTTTACTTATCGCATTAAATGATTTCATTTTAAAGTATCTAAAAGAATCTATAAAAAACTCCGAAAAAATAGAACAATTACATATTGTTATAAACCGTATAAATAAAACTCATATAGTAAAATTGCCCAATAATAAGAAATTATTATTAAGGGAATTAACAAGAATAGTAAATTATTTATCTAATAAAAAAGTTGATATTCTACCCCATCATCTACTGGATTCTACCAGACCTAATATTGTAAATTTAATAATTCGTTTTTGTTTCAATAATGGAGTTATATTTTCTAATGATGACGAATTGTTATTTAAAAATATAAATGAAAACATTATTTCTCCTATTAGAAATGTCTTAATGAATTGTAATCTTATAACCATTTATTTGTTTGCATACTTATGGCAGAATGCTTATAAACGTAGTTCAAACAAGCAAAATTTAATAAAAAGATTTGGTCATGATTCTTTAGACAATCTCGTATTCATTGAATTCCAAAAATATATTCAGCTTGCACGACAATACGCAATAGGCCTGAAAGAGATTGCAGAAAATATAATACTTCACACAAATGAAAAAAGTGGCTTTCTATTCTTTAGATTTCATAAACGAACAAATAGTATTGCAAAAGATAACGTAATCAATCTAAACGATTTTTTCAGTTCAGTAAATAGTGATTTGAAAGACAGTGAAATTAGATATCTTGAAATAGTTATTTCTGATGTCTCTTCAGTTGGAATAGTAAATAATTATAAATCAAGAAACCCAGAAGAAGACATTTTAATAAATTCTTTTTACAAAAACAATTTTGATAATATTGGTGATGATTCCCTTTTAATCTATAGATGCATAGCAAATATTGGCTTAAAAGTTTTTGCTCGTCTAATTAAAGATTCGAAAGGGCTTTTTAAGGTTGAAACAAATGCTTCAAATGGCAAAGAAGGTTATTATATATTTAAAGATAAGGAAGATAATTTTGTTAATAACACATATATTGATGGTACTTTATATCGCATAATATTGCCAATAAAATCTGAAATAGTTAATTTAAATATTATATCGCAAGCAAACATAGAAAACATATCAAACTTGGAAGAGATGAAAAAATGGTTAAATCCGGTTGAAGCCCCAGATCCAATAGTAGTAAATCTTCAAGATATTATACAACCTCAATCTGAGAAGCAACAATCCTTTTTTGATATTCAATTGATATCATCTGGCTTTGATCGAGCCGGGTTTTCTGAAGAATTAGCCAATAAGATCATTGACAAATATCAAGAGAAAAAAAGTAATAAATCATTTCTTTGTATAAACTGTTCTAATTCAGACTTACCCTCAAGCATACTTGTAAAAACCATTGCAGCTCTAAGGCTTGTAAATAACCGTAGTTATAATGAAAATAATATGGCAATCGTGAACTTACCAAAGAACTTTATGGATGATATGAGAAGGGCACTTAATATTATTGGTGAAAGTGCTGAAAATCGTAAGATATGGTCCAACGCATCAAGTTTATATCTATATTTTGATGAACCAGAAAATTTTGAACTATTAATTATTTCGGGTGAAACGACTTCTGATTGCGATTTAATTAACCTCGAATATTCCCTAGGGCACGGTGGTAGTTATAATCCTATTTGGTCAAAAACAAGTATCGATAAAAAGATCCAACAAGGCAATCATACGACTCTTCCTTATGAAGTTCTTTTACCTGCAAATCAATGGTATCCTCTTTCATTATTTGAATATACAACGTATAAAGTTCTGAATAAAGATATATATTCAGACTATTTTGGCTCAAAAATTGTGGATACACACGTTAGGTTAGGCTCAAAATTACATATAAAAAACTTTTATCAAGCTGAAATGTTATTTGAATGTAATTACTATACAGATAGATTTGCTTATCGTTTGGCAAAAAAAATCAACGAATTTTCATCGAATACGAATAGTAAAATATTGCTCGTTGGTTATGGTGAATATTCTCAAATGCTAATTAGCAAAATTCAATACCTAATAAAAGATGAGGCATCTGAGAATTATTTAATTGCAGAAGATGTTGACCGCACGAACTTCAAATATATGAGTTCAGTCATTAATGAAATAGAAAATCACCCAGATATTATATATGAGATTGCTATTATAGTACCTATAGCATCAACCTTAAGAACAAACATAAAGATTGACAGTTTTATTCATAAAGAGCTGGCACAGGTTTCCAAACAGATTCGCATAATATTTAATACTGCGGTTATAGTTGTAAGGGATAATTTAGGCAATGAAAGATCTGATTTAGAAAAAACACGATTTGGATGGAAAGAAATAGATTACAAGGAGAAAATAATAGCCATTGATACATACAAAATTCATTTTTCCATATTTCTTAAAGGCAACTGGAGAGACCCCTTTTGCTGTGACGATTGCTTCCCTAAAATTGATTTTCAAAAAGAAAAAATGTTACTTGAAACAAACAAAGATAGTATAGTTCCATTTGCTATTCACTCTTTACCGGCAAGTGTTATCCCCAGAGATAAGTTTGAGAATTCTATGGTTATAGCAAAACGTAGTCTTATAGATTGTATAAAATATAATCATATTGAACGAAATAATAATCATTTTCTCTATTATTACGATACCTGGAAGTTTTTTAATATTGAAAGTGATTTATGTAAAAGCTCCGCTTATAATATTGATGTCTGGATGAATAATATTAAAGAAATCATCGAGAATAGTAATAAAGAAAAGAAAATAATATTCAATTTCATTATTTCACCTGTTCACGAATCTAATATGGGTTTGATAAATCGTGTAAACAGAGTAATATTTAAAGATTCTGCATATGTTATACGCTTTCAATTTGACGCAGAATATGAAATAAACTTTAAGATCAAATATTCACATATTTTCAACATGCTAAAAAATACACCTTATAAAAATAACGTAAAACTTAATTTTTATTATGTCGATGATGTCATTATTTCAGGTAATACATTAAATAAAGCCGTATATATTATTTCTAAGTATTTTAAAAATTATAATATTCAATTCAGTATAGCGGGAGCTATTATTCTTATTGAAACAATAGGTAGCAATTTTGAAAGTGATGAAATAACAAGACATACAATAATTTATTCATATATAAAACTTGCAATCCCAATGGTTAGAGATCCTTATAATCATTGCTATCTATGTACTGTACAAAACGAACAAAACGATCTATTTCAAAAATCTCTTTCATATTTTCTTCAGAAATATTTTGAAAGCAAATACATTAAACAGAAACTCGTATACTATACGGATAAAGAATTTGCGACGAACAACCCAAATATAAGAACTAAATTTATTCTTGAGAATCTAATTTATTTTAATCTTAATTATAAATATGATAATGAAACAATAGATTCGATAAATCTTCAAAAAATTATTAGAAATAATTTGAAGATCAATGAGGGAGGTATTTATGAAACACTTACCGGAGAAGAACTAACTATAGAATATAAAATAAACTTTATCAAAATACTATCTTCTCCATTTATAGCTTATTTTAGAGAAGTTAGAGAAGTAACATTTTCGTTATTATTATTTGAAATAGAAAAACTATTAACTGAATTCCATGATTTAACCAATATCAATTATAATTATTTTCTTGTTTTAATGAAATCTTTATCAAATCTAAATAGCAATTATATTATCAGAAAAGAAAATATAATAAAAATATGGGACTATATCTCACATTTTGATTTAAAAGATGATAATGATTTCCATATAAGATATTCGGCATTTATTAAAAGTATTTTATATAAGGATGAAATAAAAAGTATACTATTTGAAAAAAGTTTAATTACTGGCCAAGATATAACTGAACAAGAGAATAACAAAAAATTAAATATGCTTGACGTCTTGACTCATAAAAATAAATATAACACTGAACTCAGTAAGCAGATAACTCTTTTTTATAATATATGTTTTATTGAAAATGGAGGCATTATATACAAATATTTAAAAAATATATATCAAGATCTAATTTCAAACTATACTATAGAATTTTGTTCATCAAATTGTAAATGCAGAAATAATTGCAATTGCGTAGAACAAATTTCGAAAATTCAATCTAATATAAATAATGAGATTATACAAAGTATAGAGGTAATTATAGGAGGATACTATTATAACAATCTGAAGTCATTTTTGGATGTTGATAAAATTAAGGATTATAGTGCCTATATATATAACATTTTGAAGTTTGCTTTATATGTTAACTCTACATTCTGTGAAGGATATACTAATAAGTTAGAATCTAAGAATTTTGCAGTAGATTATTTGGCTGATAATATAAAGAATCTAATCAAGGGTATAGTTAACTCGGATTGTAACATTTTACTTATTAAAACTATATACCAAAATCAAAATGAAATTATTGAAGCTGGATTATATAGAACTTCGAACTTTGAGGATATATGTAATGACCTTAGTTTAACAATAGCCAAGTATCTTGAAGGATATTTAATAACACCAGAAATCGCCAATGATATTTTCACTGGTGTTATATATGATATTAAAAAGGCAAAGGGATTAAGAATTGTTGTTCAATTTCAGACGAAAATTGATAATATTTCTTGGTTAAGAATTTTAAGAACTCTTGCGTTTTTCAGAGAGGAACTTATATTTTTTATTGAGGAGTTTTATAAAACTACTGATAGAATATCAAATCAGAATTTAGGAATTAAAGATAATGGTCAAATTGAAAAATTAAAAAAAGAAAGCGAAAACTTTTCAAAGTAATGCATATAATATAAGTGCGAAAATTAAATATTGCCAAGCAATGGAAAAGATGGTACACTAAATTAAATTATAATGGGGTTGATTTACGGATGTCAGAAAAATGTAGTGTTCAATTAAGTTCTGAGTGCCATGGAAAGCAAGATGAAGAGATTAAAAATGAAAAATCGTATAAAGAGCTTTGTTCCGAAATAGAAAGCATAATACTTGATAGAGTATATAAGAAATCCATTGGTGACGAAAAACTCCCAGTAAATCCAATTAAACTAGCCAATTATTATAATGTTGATATATTTGAAGGAGACTTAGAACTTGAACCAGGTGTCAGTGGATTTATGCTTATTAAGAAAAACGGAAAAGCAGCTGTAGCATTAAGTGAAGATTTAAGTTTTGCCGAAAAGAGATTAACACTAAGTCATGAACTTGGGCATTTATTATATGAAAAAAATCATTCGCTTGAAAAGGATATAGCTGACATCTATTATTCTGATAGAAGTAAGGAACAAACAGATAAAGAGAAGGCTATGGATTATTTTGCGAGACTGATTTTACTACCAAAAAATTATTTCGCTAAAAAGTATTATGAGTTTAAAAACGACAATGTTGACGTTATAAGTAAGCTTAATGATTTCTTTGTTGTACCTAAAGAAGTTATTTCAGAGCGTATTAACGAATTAGGTCTTCTGATTTAAAATACTAATGAGAATTTGAGCGGGGCGAATATTTGTGGAGGTTTTTGGTTCAAATATCCCATCGTCAATTATCCGTTCTTTTATGAGATGGGGGAATCTTAAAAGGTTAACAAGCGACTTTTCTGAAGAGGCGGAAAATCTTCAAGAGAAATTTGATAAAGATGAAGAACAAATTAAACAATTAGGCAGTATTGTCAAAGAACTGATTAGTCAACAGGCAAACGATAGAAAATTGAGAGTTGGCTACGCATACTCTCTTTTAATTTTTCTTTTTTTATCTGTGGTTTTTCTTTGTACATTAATTATATTAAGTGGCTTGAAAATTATTCAAGTGGATCAAGTGTTATTTGATATAGTTGCTACAGGCGTTATAGTTCAAATATTCCCGATTATTACAATAGTAGTTAAGAATATTTTTGGAGATTCCTATAGAAAAGTCCTGCCCGATACAATTAAAGCATACCTAGACAGTTTAAACCATAACGATAAGAAGTAATTTGTCGATAATCATTTGTTCTAAAAAAAGTGTTAATTCCAATTTACATAGGTAGGCAACGTCAACGTCTTTTTACAGAAGGTAAGGATTATAGACATGCATTGGAATTCGCTTTACATTGTAAAAAATATGAATCTGACAAACCCCGATAAGGTACTAATTGGAGAGACTTGTGAAGACTATTCTATTAAATAATTACTAGGATCTACTGGTTAACATATAAGGAAATACAATTGCCTCGATATATAGTAATATGATAAGAACAACCTTAAGCAACCAGGGGTAAACTGGGAGATCAAATGTTCCTTTATTATATTCAAAATTCACTTTCATCATCTAAAGGCAATGCATTATCCTCATATAAATCATCTTCGTCGAAATATTCTAAAGAAGTATCCAAATAGTATTTCAAGAGAGATTCAAATATTTTATACGACTTTTCAGTAATGATATCAGCAATGTTTATTTGAACTAGTTCACCATATCTTGAATAGTAAAGTCCAAGTTTCTTTATCGCTTCCGGATCATTGTAATATTCGCAGCCTTCAATACCTCCTATCCTATATAGAAAATAATATATGATCATTTGCCTTAGATGCTTTGCTTCAAAGAATTTTTGTGTTGTCTTAACATCTAATAGCATGTCATCAATAACCATGTCAATATCAGCTCCCCCCACTAACAGAGAACCTTCTCCAAAGCAAGGATTAATAACGACATGGTGATTAGCTACCCATAATTTATTATGAAATATGTCTAGTAGATTTCGTATATCTTCAATATCATTTTGATTGATGTCACGATAATCATGACCCAATATCATGCATCGAAAATAATGCTCAAATGGTGCCAACTTTAAAATTGAAACGATATCATCCTCTACAATGCTTCCAGTCTTTCTACAACTACTATAGACCTTCTTAGCATCTTGAATAATGGTATGATATTCATCAAGTTCAATTAGCGCTTCTTTTCGGATTTTTGCCTCAGCCAAAAGATTCATTGGAGCGGCTTCTAATACCCATGAATTTCTTGTTGTCGTTTTATCTTTATTAGTCGACTCTATAAGAAACCTGGTAAGGTAATCAAATGCTGTTCCGACTATTGCAAAGTTTTTTGATTTCGGTTGCGCAATAATAGAAGGTTTTGAAATAGCGGGTTTATGATAATATATGTCAATCAATTTCGTTACATAACTATTCTCAGATAATCCCTTTGCACTCATTTCGTGAACTCCTCTTTTGTATAATGATTTTTTACTATCAATTAAAATATTTATTTAGGTATCTCCTAATAAGTGCAAAATCTACTTTATGATTCAACATGGTCCTAACTTGAACTCTGAGCATTTTAATTGATCATTAAACCACAAAATTGCAACACGACATGGTTTATTGAAAGAATAGTGCTGTAATCCTTCTTTTATATCATCAATATCTGATTCTGAAGTAATAATTACGCCGTTTTGCCCATCACAAAGGATTATAAATTCATCAAAGTTTTGTATATTCTTTTCGTTTGATATGTACTTGTTTAGTATCTGGCTTATATATTCTTGTTTTCTAACATTAATAATAAAACCATTGTTTGGGCCAACTCCGATAGCATCACCACTTTTTATATAATGATATTTCTTAGCTTTTTGCCCATGTTGAATCTCGGCAAGCTTCTTTATTTCGTCTATTGACATTGAAATCGACGAAAGCGCTGCCCATGTAGTTAAGACCATATTTGAGTTGTACGCAAAAGGAACAACAATGGCCGAAATCATCCGACATTTGAATGAGAAAAAGATAAAAACGTCTCGCGACAATGAATTTAACAAAAACAGCATTCGGAAGATACTCACCAACAAGCGCTATATTGGTATCTATATTTATAAAGATATTGAAATCAAAGATGGCATTCCCCGTATTATTTCTGATGAACTCTATAAAAAGGTACAAATAATGATGAGTAAAAATAAAACAGCTCCAGCCCGATCCAAAGCAAAAGTCGAATATATTCTTACTACAAAGCTATTCTGTGGTTTCTGCGATAGCATGATGGTAGGGGTTAGTGGGACAAGCAGAAATGGTAGTACCTACAACTATTATTCATGTAATATGAGCAGAAAAAAACAGTGCGAAAAAAGAACTGTATCAAAGGATTATCTTGAAGATTTAGTTGTGAAGGAAACAAAAAAGATACTTACAGATAAGAATATTGATAGGATCGCAAAAGAGGTGGTGGCATTATGTGAAAAAGAAAAGAACAATGAAAATGTAGGTAGATTAAGAAAGCTATTGAAAGAAAATGAAAAAGCTACTGATAATTTAATGAAAGCTTTAGAACAAGGCCAAATTGCTGATATTGTTGCTGATCGTATTGCACAGAAAAAGGCTGAAAGGGAAGAATTGCAAAAGCAGATTATTCAGGAAGAGAACCAATATCCGGTGCTTACCATTCCTCAGGTTAAATTCTTTATGGGGAGATTCAAAAGCGGCAATGTTAATGATATGAAATACCGCAAAGCTTTAGTCGATACTTTTATAAGAAAAATTACTCTCTACGAAGATAAAATGACCATCCTGTACAATACACAAGATGGTCAATCTTCCGTTCCCCTTAATGAAGAGTGTTCTTATAAGGGAACAATGGTGGAGCATAGCGGATTCGAACCGCTGGCCTCTACGATGCGAACGTAGCGCTCTACCAGCTGAGCTAATACCCCGTATTCATTTGCCGACTGTAAAAAGCGGCAAACCATATTATATATCACTGCCAATACTTTTTCAATAGCGCAATTTTGGTGCAAACCAAAAATTCATTCCGGCAGAAATGGTGCGAGCTTTTCCCGCCAGGCATTCAAAGCATCATCAAACGTGACCAATCCCGGCCTTGGGATGGGGCTGGTGGAAGGAAGCTGCAAAAGCGTTATCCCATCGATCCTGCCAATATGGCGCAGGAAAAGCCGGTAGGCAGTTGAACCATTCAGCGCTATGGCTTTTATCAGCGGGCATTGATGCAGTAAAGCGGGGATATCGTTTGCTTCCACGTCGCGGATAGCGCTATCCAAGCTGCCCTCACGACTGCAGGTGTGCACGATATCCCACAAAGCGATACCATGGCGCAGGAGCATGGCCTTTTTGTCTTCATACAAAGCCGGGCATGGTTCGCCGAGCAGCGCTGCCATCACAGGCCAGAAACGGTTCCGCGGATGACCGTAATTTTCGCCGCGGGTGATCGATTCTACACTGGGACAGGAGCCCAGGATAAGCAGCCTGCAGGACTCGTGGAATATGGGCTGAAAAGATCGAACCACATTCAAAATTCAAATTCGCCTCAACTTCTATTTTAACCTGCAAACCGGAATAATGCCATGCTGGAGGAGGCAGAATATTTTAGAGAAATCAATAGAAATACGGAGGGAAAAAAATGAGCAGTCAGGAAATCAAATGCGGTGTACAAAGCTGCAAATTCAACGACAGGCACAATATGTGCACGTTAAAAGCCATCCAGGTTTCGCCCAGTCCAGACGGATCAGACGGCACGCCGGACGGGGAAAGCTTCTGCGGCAGCTACGATAACAAAAGATAATATCCCGAATGAGGAGCGCGTGTAAAAATGGCACATGAGATCGAATGCGAAGCTAGGGAATGCCTGCATAACGGCGAGGGAAAATGCGACGCACACGGGATCCAGGTGCGCGGCGGGGCCACATACAACAGCAGCAAGACTTACTGCAATACCTTTACAGATAACCCAAAAGGATTTGTGATAGAGAAAAAGGACAATGTTCGGGATGCGCCCAGGTCCCCGGGCGGGGACTTTGACGTGGAGGCTGCCGCTGAACTGGCCCAGACTACGCCTGATCCCATCACCTGTACGGCGGTCAAATGCAGGCATAACAGAGATTATATCTGCTCGGCTGACAGCGTGAGCATGAAAAAAGGCGGCAAGGGCGTGGTATGCGATACCTTTGACGCCTGAATACCAAGGATGAGCGAAGCAGTGAATCCGCCTGTGGACAAATCTATGCCAGGGCGGATCTGTTTATTATATAAATAGTAAAAACGTTTACCGCAGGCTGAAATACTCAGTTTGCAGGCGTGGCGCCGGTGTTCCCCGTATCATCGGGCGGGGAATAGGAATAGACATAGTTCGCGATCTCAAATTTCTTGTTGCCCTGCCCTTCAGGGACATCCACCATGACGAGGACCAGAAGCTTTTCTTGGGTATTCATGCTGACACCCACAAACCACGCTATCTCGCGGGATTTGTCATTGCCGATCTCGGCGGTACCGGTCTTGCCGATGATCGTTTTATTGGGGACTGAAATCTGAGAGCCCGTGCCTTCATCCACGATATCCTGCAAAATAGGCTTCAGGATGTTTTGCGTGGAAGATTTCCACAACCCTTCATGGATCAGGGAAGGCTGGAATTCCTGCGACACCTGGTACTTCAGGCCGTCAGTCTCGTAAAGGCTTTTCACCAGCAGGGGTTTGGGCACATTGCCTGTGGCAAAGGCGCAGGCGTAGGTAGCCCACTGCAAGGGCGTGGCGAGCAGATTGCCCTGACCGTAGCCTGTATCGGCCAGCAGCCTTTTATCATAATCGGAGTCCTTATTCACGTAATTAGCCTTCGCCACGGGCAGATCGAAGGGAAAGGGGTCCAACAGGCCCATGTCCTTGGCCAGTTCATCCATCTTGTCCTTTCCCATCTGCATGGCGGTCCATGCAAAAAAGATATTGTCCGACCAGACGAGCGCGTTATGCAGGTTCAACGGGTTTGGCGTGATGTGCGCGCGCTTGATGGGTTTGGTCCAGCTGGTCCCTTCCGGCGTCCAGTAGTAGTTGTTTTTGATCGTGCCGGAAAAGACCGTATTGGTATTGA
This sequence comes from Bacillota bacterium, assembly GCA_023454175.1. Taxonomy (GTDB): domain Bacteria; phylum Bacillota; class Clostridia; order Christensenellales; family JAEXRW01; genus JAEXRW01. The sequence continues at coordinate 133,633 of JAEXRW010000010.1, forward strand.
TCGTACCGGATTCCATCGCCTTTGCAGCGACAAAAGGCTTGAACGTGGACCCGGGGGGATACAGGCCCGTGAGTGCCCGGTTGAAAAGGGGCTTGTCCCCGTTTTTATCGTTCAGCTGGTCCCATATTTCCTTGGGCACTCCCAGGGAAAAATAGTTATTGTCATAAGTCGGATAGCTCGCAATGGCGCGTACATCTCCCGTCTCGGCGTTCATGGCGATGACGGCGCCGGTCTGCCCTTTGGGGAGTTTGGCTGCGAGCGCCATCTCCGCGTATTCCTGCAGGCCGGCGTCAATGGTAAGATGCAGATCAAAACCATCCTTCTTGTCTTTTTTATAAAGAGAATGCTTCAGCCTGCCGGTATCATCGAAGATGCCCACTTCAAATCCGGGGGAGCCATGCAGGACATCTTCATACTGCTTTTCCAAGCCCTGCTTGCCGATGAGGGAGTCCGCGTCATACCCCTGGCCCTCGCGCGCCGCAAGCTCTTCCGCCGTTATTTTCCCCACGTACCCGATGGTATGGGCCAGCATGGAACCCTGGGGGTACTTGCGTGCCTTGCGCAGGGAGGAAGAATCAATGCCTACGCCGGGGATGGAAAGGAGTTTATCCTTTTTTGCGTCGTCCAGGGCGCCGGGCATATATGATTTGATTATGGCCATTTTTTCACGAAGGGCGCGCGGTGACTGAAGCGTCTCGGAGATGGTGGTCTCGTTCATCCCCAATTCCGATGCAAGGCTGCTGCAGAGCGCGTCCTTGTCCTCATCCTTGATCTTGCTGAGATTCACAAAAACGGTATCCGCCACACAATTCAGCGCCAAAGGCGAACCATCGGCGGTAAATATCTCACCGCGGGTGGGCCACAGATCCCGCTGGGTGATATAATCACCCCAGTCCATGTCTGTGAAGATCAGCGAAGGCGAAAAATCCACACACCATTCACCTTTTTCATTCACCAGCGGGAGCACATGGGTTTCGCGCATCTCGCCCGCGAGGGTGGAGGTATAGACCATGTCAAAGGTAAAGGTGGAATGGCCCTGCGAATCGACGACCTCGGTCTGCACGTGATCGATCTTGCAGGATGTTATCTGCATCTTTTCAAAGGAGGTCTTGTAGAGGTCCACGAAGTCTGCCTGCTTGATGCGGGCTACTGCAGGCGCCGTGAGCAGGGCATAGGCTTCATCATATCTGCCCTTGGCGATATGATCCAGAAACTGCAAGGCGGCCGTCTCGGCGGGAACGTCGCTGCAACCCGAAAATAGAGGAACCATGGCAAAAACGACCAGGGTGGCAATAAGAAGAGACAGGTATTTTTTTGCTTTAAGCTTCATGGAAAGACCACCTTTACCGGTCAATTATATCAGCAGGGCGGCGGGAGTGTAAAGGACATGAGAGCATGATACGAAACAGTTACGCAATAAATTTACAAACACATTACAAAATGCCAGCGAGGGATGAATCAGCCATATATAATTCAAATACGACCTTGCATGAAATCAAACCGCCCCCAAAATAATTCATATTCCCTAACGCGATGACCTCGCTTGATTCATGAATAATAGGCTACAGGCATGTAATAGGTACAGGCGGTCACCTTCCCGGCGAATTTGATGGAGAGCCGCACCTGGTTCGCCCCTGCGGGGATAGTGAAGCGCGCCGCAACGGGCTTGAATTCGTAGGTCACTTCCCCGGTTACAGGCATTTCAGATGTGGAGACTATGGCCATATTGCCGGCATAGAATGCCGCGACCAGCGAAATATAGTCGGCATCCACGGTGCGGATGGTGAAACCCCACGTGATGGCCGCCCTACCCTGTACGTCTATCATTGGGTCATAAAAATCCTGCGCCATCATGGGCCCGCTGTTGGTGATGCTGCAGGTGCGATAGCCATCAATGGAGAGCCTGTCATACGTGATGGGACCGAAACCGGAAAAGTACTGCGGCCCGCCATTCGGTCCCGGCGCCCACTGTGAATTCATGATGATATTCTGCATATCCTCTCCGCCTTTCTGATAATGCGTTTTTAACACTATCCAGTCAGCAATATATGAGGCGCATGGGAAAGAGTGAATCCACCGGAAGACATGGCATAATCGAAATGATGCAAATCCCTTCTGGATGCCCATACAGAAAGAGCCGTTATGATAAAAATGCACTTGTTAACGCGGATACTGATCCTGGGAGGCTGCAAGATGATACTTACTGCATTTTGAAGAAATTTCAACAGGGACCAGACCTTCAAACAGGCTTATCAAGGCCGACAAAATACAGCCGCTACATTCTCTATGGGCGGACTTGGAATCATGGACACTTCTGCCGTCGACAAATCCAAACAAAGCAAAGTAAAAAATACTATATCTGCAGCAATGCTTCAGTCTGCAAACCAAGGAATCTATGATTACAGCCAAATAATCCTTCCATTATCTGCATATATAACATTACACGCCGGAAAATTGACATGAAAATTGCAATCGTATAAAATTTATATTGAGAAAGCATGTCATTGCCGGAGGATCGAAGTGGGCAGGAAAAGCGCGCGTGCACGGGAACTGAAAAGAATAGGCTATGAACCCCGTATTCCATACGGCGTGCTGTATACCCCTTCCGCATCGGCAGCGGGGTTGGACAGGCCTGCCTCCACAAAGCCTGCAGCAGGCAGCCGCAGAGGAATTTTTCCTGCCATCGGTCACGCGCTGGCCTGGCCGTTCGCGACCCTGGCCCTCCTTTTCCGGAGCCGCAAGACGGACTATGACACAGCAATCGGAGCGCTGCCTGTATACAGGCCGGGCATGAAGATCAAACCCATGAGCAAGGCGGACAGCCGCGTGGCTGACCTGGTGCTGGCGCCACCCGGGCAGACCATCACGCGCGGCAGCAGCCAGCCCGCAGGGCGATTTACCTTCCGCTCCTGGCAGGGCGTGGCCGTGCTCGCAGCCGGACTCATCGTACTGGCCGGCGCGGCGATGGGCGCATTCCTCCTGCTGAACAAAAGCGCATACGTGATCATCGACGACAACGGTGTGCGCTCACAATACAAGACCTATGCCAAGACTGTGCAATCGCTGCTGGACGCTGCCAAGGTGGCGGTAGGTGCGGATGACGAACTGGCGCCTTCCATGGCGGCTCCCGTGACCGACGGGCTGGAGGTCTCCATCCGTAGGGCTTTCACTGTGACGGTAGCCTGTGACGACAAGCCGCTCAAACTCACCATGACGCACGGTACGGTGGCCGATGCCATCGCCCGGGCGGGCATCCAGCTATCGGATACCGATTTGGTGGAGCCGTCGCTGGAAGCGGAGCTGCAGCCGGGGATGACGATCAGCCATTTCTCTGTAACGGTGCAGGAAAAGACCGTAACGGCTGCAATCGCATACAAGACCATCACCAAAAACGATCCCTTCACGCCAACCGGGAAGACCAAGGTACAGCAGAACGGCAGCGCGGGCACCAAAACCATCACCTATATACAGTATTTCCGTAACGGCGAGATGATCAAAGAGGAAGCGGCATCCACCAAGGTGACCAAAAAGCCGGTCGACAAGGTGGTGCTCAAAGGGACGGGACATTCCAAGGCGCTGGTGATTTTGGCGGATGCAAGGAAGAAAGGCCCGCCCAAGGAAAGCGACATCAAGGCTAAAAAGGTAGCGACGTACTGCACCGCATATACGCACTCAGGGCATCTGACCTCCCGGGGGGACCGTCCCGGGCCGGGTATCGTGGCAGCGGACCCCAAGCAGATCCCATACGGAACGAAGCTCTACATCCCCGGTTACGGCTACGGCATCATGCGGGACACGGGCTCGATGCGGCACCGTCCCGATGAACTGGACATCGACCTTTTCATGAACACCGTGAGCGAGTGCAACAAGTGGGGCAGGAAGCGGCAATTCACATTTTACATCCTGGACCCATCGGTAGACATCGGCACCGTCACGGGCAGATGATATTTGATCAAGCCGGGCAGACGCACTGCCCTTTTTTAATTATCATTAAACGATTGAAGAATAAAGAAAAACAACGGTCCAGCCGACTAATAATTACAGGATGGATCCGGTTGCTTCTCGCTTCTGGGAATGGCAGAATGGGTATAAATAATCGTATTGAGGCGGTCAGCACCGCTTTGGAGGAAAAAGATGTTCAATGCCGCATCCCCCGCCCAACTGGCTGAGGCGCTGGCGCGCCACGGCGTGACGCTGAAAAAATCGCTGGGCCAGAACTTTCTCATCGACGAGAATATCCTGAAAAAGATCGCCGCCGTATCAGGCGCAGCTGAGGGCGAAGCCTGCCTTGAAGTCGGTCCGGGCGCGGGGGCGTTGACACAGAAGCTGACGGACACCGGCGCCAGGGTCGTCACCGTGGAGATCGATGGGCGGCTCATACCGCTCCTGCATGAAGCGCTGGAAGGGAAAAACGCACAGGTCATCCACCAGGACATATTAAAGGCCGATTTGCAAAAGATATATGACGAGCACATAAAGCAGCCGTTTATCGTGGCCGCGAACCTGCCGTATTACATCACATCGCCTGTCATCATGGCCCTGCTGGAAAGCGGGCTGCCCATCCGGCAAATGACGCTGATGGTGCAAAGCGAGGTGGCGGACAGGATGGCAGCAAAAAAGGGCAAGGACTACAGCCCCTTTTCCATCGCAGTGCAGTATCACGCACAGGTGCATGTCGCCATGCGGGTGAGTCCGGGCTGCTTCATGCCCCGGCCCGATGTAGGCTCCTCGGTGGTGGTGATGGAGATGCTGCATGAGAAGCCAGTACAGGTGGAGGACGAGAAGGCGTTTTTCCACCTGGTGCACAGCTGCTTCGCGATGCGGCGCAAAACAGCGGTAAACAACATCGTGGCGTCCAGCCTGCTGCCGGATAAGGAAACTGCCGAAAAAATACTGCAGGCCTGCGGATTTGATCCAATGGTACGGGCGGAGGATATCCCGATGGCGGGCTTTGCCGGGATTTCCCGGGAGATAACCCGACACACTGGTATCAAACCCGGGATAAATGCATAATATGAAATCAAAAATTGCAAAAATGGTGGTTGCAATTTAAAAAATATCGGTTATTATTAGTCATAATGAAATACTATGCGCATTAATTATTCATATTAACGCGCTAAAGCGGTATTGAAGATAATCCTTATCAAATTTACATAGAAAGGTGATTCAACTTATGGAAACGTACGGTCTGGAAAAACTGGGTATCATCAATCCCAAATCGGTATCCCGCAACCTGGCGCCTGCCGATCTGGCAGAAAAGGCGCTTGCCCGGGGGGAAGGCCAGATGCTGAGCAACGGCGCTTTGGCCGTTTTCACGGGAAAGTACACGGGGCGCTCGCCCGACGATAAATTCACGGTGGATGAGCCTTCGGTACACGACGAGATCGCCTGGGGCAAAGTGAATGTACCCTTCGAACCGGCAAAATTCGACCGCATTTACGCCAAGATGGTGGCCTATCTTCAGAACAGGGACATTTTTATCTTCGACGGGTTTGCCGGAGCGAACAAACACTACCGCATCAAGGTGCGCATCGTGAACGAACTGGCATCGCAGAACCTTTTCATCCACCAGATGCTGCTGCGCCCCGAAGCGGGTGAACTGGCCGGGCTGCTGGAAGGTCACGACCTGACCATCATCGCGGCTCCCGGATTCAAATGCGTACCCGAAGTGGACGGCACCCGGAGCGAAGCCGCCATCCTGGTGAGTTTTGAAAAGAAGCTGGTCCTGATCGCAGGGAGCCAGTATGCAGGCGAAATCAAAAAAAGTGTATTCAGCTTCCTGAATTATGCCATGCCGAAATCCAAGGTATTCCCCATGCACTGCAGCGCCAATATCGGCAAGGGCGGGGACACAGCGCTCTTTTTCGGCCTCTCGGGCACAGGCAAGACCACGCTTTCGGCAGACCCCGAACGCAAGCTCATCGGCGACGACGAGCATGGCTGGAGCGACGAGGGCGTATTCAACTTTGAAGGCGGCTGCTACGCAAAATGCATCAACCTCAGCAAAGAAAATGAACCGCAGATATGGGACGCCATCCGCTTTGGAGCATTGGCTGAAAACGTCGTTTATGACAAGGCGACACGGATGCCGGATTACAATGACGGCTCCGTAACAGAGAATACCCGCGCGGGCTATCCGGTTGATTTTATCCCCAATGCAGAGCTTTCGGGCGTGGGTGGGCAGCCCAAAACCGTCGTGTTCCTGACTGCTGACGCTTTCGGCGTGCTGCCTCCGGTGGCCAAGCTGAACCGCGACGCGGCGATGTACCATTTCGTATCTGGCTATACCAGCAAGCTGGCGGGCACCGAACGGGGCATCGTTTCACCGCAGACCACCTTTTCCACGTGCTTCGGCGCGCCGTTCCTCCCGCTGCGCCCCAGCGTATACGCAGAGATGCTGGGAGAGCGCATCGACACCTACGGCTCCAACGTGTACCTGATCAACACCGGCTGGTCAGGCGGACCCTATGGCGTGGGCAAGCGCATGAGCATCAAGGTCACGCGCGCCATCGTCACAGCAGCGCTGAATGGGGACTTGGAAAAGGCCGGATACAGGCACGACGAGTTGTTCAACTTTGAAGTGCCCACCTCCTGCCCCGGCGTGCCGGATGAGGTGATGAACCCCCGCAATACCTGGGCAGACAAGGCAGCGTATGACAAGGCGGCGGTGGACCTGGCAGGCAAATTCGTGGAGAACTTCAAAAAGTACACGAACATGCCCCAGAATATTATCAACGCGGGCCCCAAAGCGAAATAAACAACGTTCATAGCAGGGGCTGTGAACGACCGCCCCTACAATTGTTAAGCTATTGTTGACAAAAACAACGCAAGGTGGCGGGTGAAAACCCGCCACCTTTGACAAATGAATATCTATTTCGGAGTTATGTATCGGGATCGCTTCTTTCGAAATAGAGCCAATAGCCGGTTCCATCCCGGGAGACGGCGAACCGGTCGAAACCTTTGAGATGGGGCGGGGGACGCAGGGAATATTGCCCCGGTACGCCTACGGCGCGTGACCAGGGCCCCTGGCCGCTCTTGTTTTCCCCTATCAGGTAGTGCCAGTGCAGGCCTTCATACTGTACCTTGCACCAGCTCCAGCCTGCGAACTCACCACCGTGAAAGGGATCCGCCTGATGGAGCGCTGCGGCCGGGCAGGAAACGACACCCGAAGGGAGGTCCTCCTGCTGCATACCGGTAAAAAAACCGGAGGAACCAAAGCTGCGCTGGGGCTGGGCGGGTGCGAACTCAGGCGGCGCATCCTGCATACGGTAGGACGGGTCACAGGCATCAGGCGGGGCATACGGTGGAGCCTGCTCATAACCCGGCTGCATCTCCTGCGGCGGGGGCTGCATCTCCGTATAGGGGCAGCGGGGTTCCTGCCACCAGTACTGCACCGTCCCGCCTCCCGACGGAGCTCCGGGCGGTATTTGCTCCGACGGAGCGGCTTGTTCTTCTGGCGCCACCTGGATCCTTTCCAAAACGGGCGGCTCGGGAGGTATTTCCGGTTTCTCCTCCATCAAGGGCGGAGGGGGCGCGGGACTTCTCTCCACAGCCGGCGATGGCCTCACTGGTTCAGCAGGTGCCGGTTTAGGTGTTTTGGGTGAAAAGACCTCTTCCCCCGGCTGCAGCATGCCCAGGGCCTTTTGCAGCGCGCGGGAAGCATCATAGGGCAGTTTCCCGGCGGACAGCTGGATGGTCCCAGCATCATCTGCCGCTGCAGCGCCGGTGCATACGGCCTGGGCGGGCCAGGCAATATCGGTGGACAACGTGAAGCTTGCGCCGCTCTTCGTCAGACTTCCTACCTTGTACGGATTGCCACCGGCATCAAAAACGGCGAGCAGGGGCGGTGTATCTGCGGTGACCTCCAGGCGAACCTGGACCTGGATCCTGGCCCTGCCTCCGACACACTGCACCTTGCAGTGGCCGCGCGCCTGCCCGCCGGCAACGAACATGAACACATACTGCTTTATCGGTTCCATAAGTTGCAACACCCCCGTTTAAATTATGCCGGAGGAGAGGCGCTTTAGAATACATGCAGGCCAATTATCGCATGCGCATGTCTGAAAATGGACGATATTGAAGCGATGGGATATCGTGATATAATGGCAATTGGGAATGAACAGTAAAAAATACAACAGCCCTTAAGGCGCTGAATGAGTTTGGCCCGACCATTCACCAGAAGCATGGGCAAAAAGCAGGGAGGTGCAGGCATGGAGGAAAGAAAAGTGGTGCTTTCCATCAAGGGGCGCGGGGAAGAAGGGGAAGAGGACAAGGTGGAACTTCTGACCGAAGGCACCTGCACCAGGGACGGAGAAGCGCTGATACTCAAATACCAGGAAAGCGAGCTTTCGGGGCTGGAAGGCTCCACGACCGTATTCACCGTGGAAAACGGCAGGGTGGTCATGGAACGGCAGGGGGCTTTCAGTTCCTACTGCGTGCTGGAAGAAGGCAAAAAGTTTGAAGGCAGCTATGACACGCCGGCCGGTAGCATGCGGATGGGCGTCCTGCCCCTGCGCGTACTCAGTACAGAGGACAAGACAGGCGGCGCATTGGACCTGCTGTATGTGGTGGACCTGGGAGGCAGGCAGGAGCCCCGGGAATTGAACGTGCGTTTTCGATACATGCCGAATTGAAAGAACGAAAAAAGGGAATTAAAAGGATTGCCGCATTAAACCTGTCATGATGCGTGCAAGCGGTGATCGGCGCCAGAGCGGAGGATCCGGATAGCGCCACAGGATCAGGAGGTATCAACTGTATTATGATGATAAAGTGGCTGGGGCATTCATGCTTCAAACTCAAAAACAGCGAAGGAAAGGCAGTCGTAACGGACCCGTTTGACGAAAAAGTGGGGTATCCAGTCCCCAATGTACGGGCGGACATCGTCACGGTAAGCCATGGTCATGGCGACCACAGCAACATGCGGGCGGTCCAGGGTGAACCCACGGTCATCCGTGAACCGGGGGTACACGAATCTGCAGGCATCCGTATCACGGGCGTGGAAACGGCGCATGACAACATGGGCGGAGCTAGAGCAGGCAAGAACGTAGCGTTTGTGGTCGAAATGGACGGCATCCGTGTCTGCCACCTGGGCGACCTGGGGCATGTACTCTCCCCCGAACAGATCAAACAGATCGGCCGGGTGGACGTGCTGCTGGTGCCGGTGGGGGGTACCTACACCATCGACGCAAAAACGGCGGCTGAGGTGTGTGAATCCCTCAACCCAAACATCATCATCCCCATGCACTACAAGCTGGACACGGTGACGTACCCCATCGATACGGTGCACCCCTTTCTGGACATCATGAAGAAGCACTATGACGTGAGTTCCATCGGGGACAACAAGATTGAGATCGACGCCAGCAAGGCGAAAAAGCGGCAAAGGGTCGTCGTATTGAATTACTATTAACAGATAAAGCATGCTTCAAGGCTTCCGGGCAATTCCGGGAGCCTTTTTGCATGCAATGAAAGAGCACAGGGATCAAAAGGATATGGACACCAAAGGGATGCCTATATATGATATAATCGTGTCATATCAATCGGGAGGTCAATCAATATGTCAGAAAGCGATGCGCTTCTCGCCTACTGCGGCCTGTACTGCGGCAATTGCCTTTATTTCCAGAACACCTCCAAGGGGATCAGCACAGACAGAGGGGATGGGACGTATGAAGACTGCGTGGGGTGCAACACCGATAGAGCCACCCTCTGGTGTACCGAATGCGGCATCAAAAAATGCAACCGGCAAAAGGGAATCCGCTTCTGCCTCGAATGTGGCGATTATCCTTGTGAGATGATGACGGGATTCATGGACGACCCGAAATATCCCTACCACAAGGAGGTGCCGGACAATATGAAGCGGCTTTTGGAAACGGACCCGAATACATGGGCGCAAGAGATGGACAAGAAATATACCTGCGGGGAATGCGGGAAGAAATTCACCTATTTCGACGCCTGCTGCCCGAAGTGCAAATAACTTTTTGAACAAAGGTTTCCGCAATTATATGCGGGAACCTTTGTTTTTATTGATCCATGGATAAAAACTTTTGCTATAATAGCGATAATACCTGTTTATCCAGGCATTATCATGAATATCAAGGGGTAAAAGATGATTAAACTTTGTATCTTTGACCTGGACGGTACGCTTGTGGACTCACTGGATGACCTGGCTTTCAGCATCAACCGGGCAATGAAAACTCACGGACTTCCAGCGCGCAGCCGCACGGAAGTACAGTATGCGCTGGGGATCGGCGTGGACTACCTGGTGAAAACCGGCATCCCGGAGGCGCTATATTCCGAGGAACTGCATAAAAGGATAAAGGCGGAACACGTGGCCTATTACTCCGGGCACTGCACGGACCGGACGAGGCCATATGCGGGCATACCGGAGATGCTCCAGACGTTGCACGAAACGGGCTTGAAACTGGCGGTATCCACCAACAAGCCGCATATCTTCCTGGACAAGATCATGCATGACCTGTTTGAAGGCGTTCCGTTCGTCAAAATCACGGCCGCGGGGGAATACCCGCACAAGCCCGACCCCACGGGAGTCGTCGCGATCCTGGAAGAAAACCATGTCCAGCGGGAGGAGAGCCTCTATATCGGGGATACTGATATAGACATTAAAACAGCTATAAATGCCGGAGTAGGCAGCGTGGGCGTAACATGGGGCTTCCGGACCAGGGAAGAACTCGCCGAAGCGGGCGCAAAAAACATCATTGCCAGGCCCGGCGAATTGGTGGATTTGGTTCAGAAACTGAATACTAAGAGCTGATAGCATAAATACACTCTGTGTGAAGCATCAGCAAGTTGATCAGCAAGCGGTCACGACATTGGACAGGCGGGGTGAAAAGATGGCAAATGAAATGTGTCCTCTGTGCAATATACTGAAGAGCATGGACGCATCCTCCACGGAAGAAACAAAGTCGGATGCAGTTGTCAACACATATAAATCACTACAACGAACTATTGCTGCAGCACGTGCCATACTTTTGTATGGAGCGAAAAAACGGCGGAGCCGATCCAAAAGGCTGCTGCCATGTGACTATATCAAACGTCTGGCAACTCATTATCTGCATGCATTATGCCAAAACCAAAAAGGCAGAATTTTATCACCAAAAGAAGCGCAGATTCGGTTGACATGCCCTGCACGCTCCTTTAGAATATAAAAGATGTGGCGTTCGTAAGGGCGCCAAAAAAAGTTTCGGGGGAAAATCAACATGTCTGCCACCAAGTACATATTTGTGACGGGCGGCGTGGTTTCCTCGCTGGGCAAAGGCATCACCTCTGCCTCGCTGGGGCGGCTGCTGAAGTCTCGAGGACTCAAGGTATCCATCCAAAAATTCGATCCCTACATCAATGTCGACCCCGGTACCATGAGTCCCTACCAGCACGGTGAAGTCTTCGTCACCGAAGACGGCGCCGAGACCGACCTAGACCTGGGGCATTATGAACGCTTCATAGACGAAAACCTCTCCAAATACAATAACTTCACAACCGGAAAAGTTTACAATACCATCCTGGAAAAGGAAAGAAGGGGAGACTTCCTCGGCGGAACGGTACAGGTCATCCCCCACATCACCAACGAAATCAAAAGCTGTATCAAAAGCGCAGAGAAAAACAACGACCCGGATGTGGTCATTACGGAAATAGGCGGCACGGTGGGCGATATCGAATCGCTCCCTTTTTTGGAAGCCATCCGCCAGATGAAATGGGAAGTGGGCCCCAACAACTGCCTGTACATACACGTCACACTCGTCCCCTACCTGGGCATGACGGGGGAGCTGAAAACCAAACCGACACAGCACAGCGTGAAGGAACTGCGCTCTATCGGCATCCAGCCCGACATCATCGTATGCCGGACCGAGAAGCCCATTTCGAAAGACCTGAAAGATAAGATCGGCCTTTTCTGCAATATCGACGGGCGGCATGTGGTGCAGAACCTGGACGCGGCGAGCATCTATGAAGTCCCGCTGCTGCTGCAAAAGGAAGGCCTGGACGACATGGTCTGCGAAAAGCTGGACATGCGCTGCAAGAAGCCCAAGCTCAACGACTGGATCGAGATCGTGGAAAAGCACAAAAACCCCCAGAAAAAGGTGCGCATCGCACTGGTGGGCAAATACGTGGAACTGCACGACGCCTATTTATCCGTGGCCGAATCCCTCACGCATGCAGGCATCTTCTACAATGCCTGCGTGGACATCCGATGGGTATCCGCTGTTTGGCTGGAGGAAGACGCGAAAAATATTGAGAAATACCTCAGCGATGTGGACGGCATCCTGGTGCCCGGCGGGTTCGGCGAACGCGGCATCGAAGGCAAAATCATGGCCGTGAAATATGCCAGGGAGCACAAGATACCCTATTTCGGGCTATGCCTGGGCATGCAGATGGCTGTCATCGAATACGCGCGCAATGTGCTCGGGTTGGAAGATGCGCACAGCTCGGAATTCAACCCCTCCACAACAAATCCGGTGATCGATATCATGCCCGAACAGAAGAAGATCAAGGGACTGGGCGGCACCATGCGCCTGGGGGCATACCACTGCAACCTGATACAGGGCTCTCTTGCAGGAAAAGCCTACGGGACATCCCATGTGAATGAACGCCACCGCCACCGGTACGAGCTGAACAATGCCTACCGCGACCAGCTTCAGAAGGCGGGGCTCAAGGTCTCGGGCGTAAACCCGGAGCTGGACCTGGTGGAGATCATGGAGATACCGGAACATCCCTGGTTCGTGGGCGTACAATTCCACCCAGAATTCCGCTCCCGTCCCAACAGGCCTCATCCGCTTTTCCGCGACTTCGTCAAAGCGGCGCTGGACTACCTGGGGCGATGATAATGCTGACTGGCGCATGAAAACGTATCTCCCGGTACACACCGTACTGTACGGGAGACGGAAAATGACAGATCGTGGTGCAAACTGTGTTTATGCAAATGAAGGGATGGAAAATGATAATTCCATCCCTTCTATTTTTCATGTCGGAAAATGATGCAGCGTATCGAAAACCTACATTTCCCGTGCAATAAATGAATATAACATGCAAAAAGTCTCAAAACGCCCTTCAAAAAACTTACATAATGCTTGTAAAACAGTAATGATATGTTATAATACATACTGTATAATTAATGTAAAACAAATCAAATCAGTTATTAGTTTTGAAATAATCTTTTAGTTTGACATATAGTATCACAAAGCAAGCAAGCCTTCCATTTATGGAGGCTTGCCGTGCTTCGGGGGCAATGTCGAAATATAACGAAGGAGGAAGAAACCATGGCAGAGAAGGTCAAGGTATTGCTGGTGGACGATAACCGGCAGCTGCTGATGTCCCTGAAAGACTATTTTGCTCGGCAGACCGATGTCGAAGTATGCGGCATAGCCGAAAACGGGCATCTGGCGGTGGAATTTCTCAAGAGTTCAAAGGTGGATGTGATGATCCTGGACATCATCATGCCGCAAATGGACGGATTGGCTGTGCTGGACTGGCTGGCGAACCGCGAGATCGAAAGCATCCCCGACGTCATCGTCGCGACTGCGCTGGGGCATGAGGACATCGTGCGCAGGGCCAGCGAAATGGGTGTGAAGTACTTCATGATGAAACCCATTTCAGCGGAACAGCTCCACAAGCGTATCCTCGAGATCCGCGGCCGCAGGGAGATCAAACGGGCGCTGCCCACCAAAAACCCTGTGAACCCTATTTCCATGAACGAAGAGATCACGAGCATCTTTCTGACCATCGGGATCCCGGCTCATATCAAGGGCTACCATTTCCTCCGCGAAGGCGTGAAGATGGTGGTGGAAAACAGCGAGATCATCAACAGCATCACCAAACAGCTCTATCCGGGGATCGCAGCCCATTTCAATACCACATCCAGCAAGGTGGAACGTGCGATACGGCATGCCATCGACGTAGCATGGACGCGCGGGCGCATCGAAAACATCAACCAGATATTCGGATACAATATATACACCAAGAATGACAAGCCCACCAATGGCGAATTTATCGCGCTGGTTGCGGACAGGCTGCTCATGGAGAGGCAAGCATCGGCATAATACAAAACCGTATAAAGCAGAAGTTATCCACAATATTATACACAATGTGGATAACCCGCAGGCGATCTTCCAACTATGACATGGCAAACATATATGCCTGTACCGCGGAACAGAAAAGCAGGGCTTCTGTTCCGTTTTGTTTTAGTGATGAGCCCTCGGTAATCCGCGACGGATCAACGCCACGAAGCAGCTGGCAAAAGGCGGATACGGAGTCCGATCCGACATACAGCCAGAACAGACTAATCCACTACAGGTTTTCTTTAGCACAAAGCCATAATACGCATGATCCCAATCAAGCCCATGGCTGGGACAATCCTTCCTCCACCATAAAAATTATATGTATATTTGCCGTCCTGCGAATATAGATATATTACGAGAAAGATATGGCTTAGGGAACGGGGAGGGCTATATGATGAAACAGACGCAGGAGCAATTGAAAATAACGCAAGGTTTGCCCAGGATCGTCGCGCAGGCCTCCATCGAAGGCGATCTGGAACTGCCAGCCGGTTCGGCAGACATGGGCAGCATCCTCTCGGTGGAAGCTTACCCCGATATCCAAAGCGCCGAAGCAGTGGAGGATGGCGTGGTGATGGACGGCACGGCCGATATCACCGTCCTTTATGTGGATACGGAGGGATCGCCCGAGGGCATCACACTCACGACGGGATTCAAACATACCGCTCAGGCGGCGGGCGTGACGCCCGGTATGGATGTGGAAGCCGAGCCGCAGATCGTCAACCTGACATATGAGATGACAGGCCCCAGGAGCATCACGGTGCAGGCCGTGGTGGAGATGGATATCGCCGCGCAGGGGGAAAGAGACGTGAGCGTGATGCAGAATGCCGCGGCGGACGGACTCCAGCTGCTGGCGCAGCGGCGTCCGGTGCCGGACCGCTGCTGCATGCAATCCTCCTCCACTGTGGTGCGGGAGGACATCGCCGTCGCTCAGGGCGAACCGCCTGCCGTACGCGTCCTTTCATGCCGTGGCTGGTCGCGGGTGAACAGCTCCCGTTTTGAAGACCGCAGGCTGATCGTACGGGGTACGCTTTTCCTCACCATCACCTATGCCACGGCGAATCCCAGGCGGCCCGCAGCCCAGGTGGTACGGAGCCTGCCTTTTGAACAGATGCTCCCAATGGACGGGTGTACGTCCTGTGACCGCAAACGGGTGCGCTCCTTCGTACGGGATGCAAACTGCAGGATGGAGGATGAGGGCCGCGTCTTTGCCGCAGCGGCCACTATCGTGGTCAGCGCGCGCTGCTGCGACATGCGGATGCTGGAGACGGTGGCTGATGCATACTCCACACAGCGCAGGATCGGCGTTACGCCCATCGATATAGGCTACCAGGGGAATCCCGTGGAAGCCGGCGGGCCGGTATCCCTGCGCGAAATGGCCCCGGTGCCCGAGGGTATGCCGGCCATGGAAGAGCCGATGTTTATCCTGGCAACACCCATGGTGACGGGGAAGATGGCCACCGAAGGCGCCCTGTCGGTGGAAGGGCTGGTGACGTGCAGGGTGGTGTACCTGACCCAGGAAGGCATGCTGGCTGCATATCCGGTGGAAGTGCCCTTCATGAGCCAGATGCGGGCCGAGGGCGCGGAGGATGGCATGGACGTGGCAGCGAAGGCAATGGTGGAGCAAGTGTCCATGGGGATGAACGGCGAACTCCGCATCGAGCTCCAGATCGAGGCGCAGGCCGCGGGCATGGAGCGGATGACTGCCGTGGCGGAGCTGAGCGAAGAAGGGGAACTCGAGACGGGCAGAGGTATCATCGTGCACTTCACAGGCGAGACGGATACGCCCTGGAGCATCGCGAAGGAATACGCGCTGACGCCGGAGGAACTGGCCAAAATGAACCCGGGCATGAAGGGCGAGGTGGCCATGGGGCAGAAGATCATCATCTTTAAACCCTTTGAGATGCCGATGTAAAGGATATTGACAGCACCATATAATTGTACGAACAGCCCCGAAAAACCGGGGCTGTTTTTATATATCTGACACCTTTTCCAGGTAGATTATCGATATTTTCTCGCCGGGCATCGCTAACCCCTTATCAGAATATTGCCGATATATTAAATGACCTACAATCCATTATGCCATCAGGAGGCCGACATGCTGACCATTCACAAAAGAGTATTGACCGTATTGCTGACACTTTTGTTGATCACTTCCCTGCTTTTTACCGGGTGTACAAACGATCTGAATCTGCTAAAGGAACCTAAAACGGCATGCGTAGTCATTGCCCGCATGCTCAAAAATAACGAAGTGGATCAATTAATTGATATTCTGAAAAATACAAAAGAGAAGATCAGCGTATTCCCCCAGCTTTTTTATTCCGTTTCGCCCGAAGTGACGTGGACACCTGCGGATAAGGATCTCGAGCATGCCATAGATGCCATCCAGAGGATCTATGCGGGGGAAGCAGGGCCCGAATATGCAGCGGGTTGCCTCGAGGCTCTGTGCCAATACCATATAAACCCCGTCTTCGGAATCAAGCTGTATCAGGGGATCGCGGGTAGATACGGGGAAAAGGGTGTTGAAACGAGAACGGAAGAAGCCAGACAGATCTGCAAGAGCATAACGGACAAAGATGTGCTGACGAATAAAGCCGGATTGCTCAAGGACCTGTACGCCGCAGAGAGCGATCCCAAAGTCAAACAGATCTATATCGACATGCTCAATACATACCCCGAGACACCCGGTATCCTTTATGACGCGTACCTGAGGTATTTTGACGACGGGTATGTGGCCTTGCTGGGTGACCTGGGGGTACCTGCGATTTTAAACCTGCTTCAGGTCGCTGATTTTTCCAAATGGTCAGACAGTGGTAAACTGACCCGCCCCGAAAACCAACCAGTCATGAATATAGTGATACAAAAAGCGCCCAAGGACGAACTTGTGAGTTATCTGGATCCGGGCAAAAGCACAAACAGCAATATACAGACCGCAAAGGTTGCATCATTTATCTGTTCAACGGCGGATCCGGGGTATCTGGACAGTGTATTGAAATTTGCGCGGAGCCATATGAACGATTATACAAGCGGAGATAAGGCTTACAGCATCAACGACCTATTCATCGTCTTTGAAGGATACCAGATGGACGATAAAATCATGGGGTTCCTCAGGGACGCATACAGCGCAGCGCCTGAAGCGTCTGAAAGCCGGGAAAAAATAAATTCGTTCATAACCTATGCATTGAACAAGGTCCCGCTGAAAACATACCAGGATGCATTCACTGCCCGGAATACAGGGGTGCAAACCAATGACAAGATGGTTGTGATCATCGCACATGATGAACTGGACAAAACTACGAAGTTCAGTTTTTCACCTTTGACATTCATGAGTATCCCCGAGGCAAAGCGCCCTTCCTTCGACAACCTGTATGGGGCAAGCACCGTGATTTATGTGCATTATGTATATGAAAACCCGAAGCCGTATTCCTTCATGGGGCCCGCCACTGTAACGGGTTACCAGACGAACTGCATCCTGCAAAAAGTCGATCTCAGCACCGGGCAAGTCCTCGCAGAGAAAAAGCTGTACGGAAAGCCCCTGCCTGAGAGGACGGCGGTAAACCGTGATGCCACGATGTTTGCACATGATCCGCCGACGGACGAAGAAGTAAACGCCAGCGTGGTGGAGATGGCCCAATAGTACCTGTCGATCCATATAAAAAGCCGGGGATAAAAACCTGGCTTTTCTAGTATGTCAAGAGCATCTGCACCCAGCAAACGTGAGATACCGGTTAGGTCAATCCCATTGCGTATTGACCGAGACATTATCGGTTATTTTCAGGGTGAACTGGAACTTGCCCGAGGCGCCATACCCCACGAGTTTGATCCGATTATTGCCATCGGAGAGGTCGATGGTCTTGGTACCTTCATCCGACCCTTCAAAGACGGTGGTAACCAGGCCTTCCGGCGAAACGAGGACGAGCTTGAATTGCCCTTTCTTCATCGATGCAGCATATTCTATCTCCAAAGCCCCAGCCCCTTTGGAATGCAGATAAAATATGGTCCGTGTTCCATTGAATGAATCATAATCCAAAGTAAACTCGTTGCCGATCCGGGTGGAGGAAGAAGATCCCATTATACAGGTATCGTTTATCGAGGCGATGGCTACATCATCGTTATAGATATTCTCATTGACTTTAAAAGCGCCGGAAGAGAAACAGCCGGTGAACAGCAAGAAGGCAGAAAGAACAAAGGCGGATATGATGAACGGCTTTTTCATCCGAAGCACCCCTTCCATTCCAAAAATCTCAACATGCCATGGAACAGCCTTATTCTGCCGTTACCTCACAGCCCCAGCTTTTCACGGATGGCCTGTACGGCGGCGTTCAAAGCTGCCGTATCGGCCTTCTCGATACGGCCGGCGTCACTGAGCTGAGCCAGTTCCGGATTGACAGCGAGGGCCGCAAGCAGGTCCGTTCCCATCTCGAGCGCCACATCCTCCACCCGGCTCTTGCCAAAAAGCTCGATCTTCCTGCCGCAGTCCGGGCAGCGGACGTAACTCATATTTTCCACCAGGCCCAGTACGGGGACGTGCATGGTTTTTGCCATGTTCCACGCCTTTTTCACGATCATGGAGACGAGCTCCTGCGGGGAGGTGACGATGACCACGCCATCCAGTGGGAGAGACTGAAAAACTGTCAACGGGATATCCCCTGTCCCCGGCGGCATGTCGATGAAGAGGCAGTCCAGGTCCCCCCAGACCACATCCGTCCAAAACTGCCGCACTATACCCGTCAAAAGCGGTCCGCGCCAGATGACGGGGGTCTCCTCGGTATCCACGAGCATGTTGATGGACATGACCCGGATACCCATCGGGGACTCCAGCGGGTAGATGCCCATCTCGCTGGCATCTGCATGCGCAGTGACACCAAACATCTTCGGAATCGAGGGGCCGGTGATATCGGCGTCCAGGATGCCCACATTCAGCCCGGCGCGCCGGAACGCCACGGCCAGCAGCGAAGTAACCATGGATTTACCCACGCCGCCCTTGCCGCTGACGACGGCTATGACTTTTTTCACATTGCTCAGCTCATTGCCCGGTTCACGGCCGGGGGCGGTATCCATCTTTGCATGCGGTTCCCCTTCGGCCCCACCCGCATGGGGGCAGCCCTTGCATCCGGGAAGGGTGCCGCACAACGATTTGTCACAAGATTCCGTTTCCAAAGCCAAATCCTCCAATACCGGTAATCATATTCAACTCATGCCCAAAGAACGCCAATACGTCCCGCCCTATTATACCACGGTCCAGGTATATCCTAACGCCGAAATCTTTCTTAAGGAGGACTGTCCGGTATACTGCAGCAGCCCGAACACCACTGCCGGCGCCCGAATATAATGCATCATGCTGTTAAAATATGCATTGTGGGGGATCGAAGGCATATGCGTGCATTGGGTGGATTTTTTGCATTTATCGTGGTAGTGAGCCTGCTGCTGATCGGGGCCATGTATGTATGGACGATCGTGGTGGCGGCCAATACCGACGGATTCTGGGCGGCGGCCCTGGCTTTCCTGCTGCCGATCATTATGCAAATCTACTGGACCATCACGGTCTGGGCAACGACAGGATTCGATACCTACTGCCTGCTTTCAACGATAGCCCTGGGAATCACGGCACTTTTCTGGATCATTGGCGGAATAGCCAAGGCAGCGAACGATTAAGCGGTAACTTATACATACAGTCACAGAGGGAATATCCTTAAAAGAGCGGATGAGCTGTCCGCTCTTTTTGCCGTTCCCTTCTATGGCAGCAGATCCCCCTCGGCAGGGCGGGGCAGGAAAACACCGGTACCGGTTCGGACGCTGTCGTTATCCGCCAGGTAATCGAGGCTTTTCAGCTGATAGCCCATCGATTCCCAGCGGGTGAGCACCTCGTCCAGGATATCGGCATTGGTCTTTGACGTGGCGTGTATCAGCGCGATCTCGCCGGGATGCGTGCGCTGCATGATGAGGGAGATGGCGGCCCCAGGCTGGGGCTGGTCGTTTACCAGCCAGTCCCGGTACGCAAAGCTCCAGAATACCGTGGTATAGCCCATTTCCTGTGCGTATTTGAGCGTGGTCTCGGAGAATTTCCCTTGCGGGGGACGGAAGTATTTGGGCATCTCCTTCCCGGTGATCTGCCGGAACATATCCTCCACGCTGGTGAGTTCCTCTTTAAATTTCGTGTAGTCCGTCATGGCCGCCATATTCGGATGGTGGTTGCTGTGGTTGCAGACTAGGTGGCCCTCCTCCACCATGCGCCTGATGAGATCGGGCTGCGTCTTCAGGTAATGCCCGGTGAGAAAGAAAGCCGCAGGTGTCTTGTGCTTTTTCAGCGTATCCAAAATCTTAGGCATGTTGCCGTTTTCAAAGCCGGCATCGAAGGTGAGGTAGATGACCTTCTCATCGGGGCTGCCGAGATAATAGTCATTGTACTTTTTCAAAAAATCCGGCTCGGAACAGGGGAGGGGCTGCTTGCCGTCGGTACGCGGCTGGTAGTACCAATCGTACTCCACGGTGACGGTGGGTGCCTGAAAGACGGGCACAGCGGTATTGAACACGCCAGCCGCAGCCAGGGACAAAAGGACGGCCACACAGGCCAGGACACCCAGCGTAAGTCCGATGCGCACCGGTTTTGTGATCCGTACCATATACATACCCTCCGTTTTATACCTTCCCATGATACTTTATGAAAAATGAACAGAGAGTATGATAGCAGTTGACAGTTGAAGACTGAAAGTTGAAGTTGAAAGTTACCTGCGGGGGATCATGGACGATAAGCGATTGACAGCCGTGGCTGCCTGTAGGCATAGATCAGACTGCGGTAAAGCTAAATCGTTATCCCATTTACCGGTTTTGGCCCTATAACGGTCCTTCCGGATGCCTGGAGAAACAGGTAAAACCCGTTTGCTATTTGTATTTACCCGGGTATAATGAGATGCGGAGGATAAGAAGGAATGAAACTGATCGAAAAGGCTAATGCGAAGGTGAACCTCGCATTGAAAATAACGGGGGTCCGGGATGACGGCTACCACCTGCTGGACATGGTACTGATGGAGACGGGACTCTACGATACGCTGGAACTGGAATCTTCAGGCCAGGGCATAACCATTGAGGCGCCCGAAGGGCTCCCCCTGGGGATGGACAACACGGCTTATAAAGCAGCCTCGGTTTATTTCAGAAAAACAGGGGTGCAGGGGGGCGCGCACATCCGCCTGCACAAGCAGATCCCGGGCAGGGCGGGCCTGGGCGGGGACAGCTCGGACGCGGCGGCAGTGCTGCGCCTGCTGAACCGGATGCATTACAATGTGGAAAGCGGGAGGCCCTCGCTTTCGGACCTGCATACCATCGCGCCGCAGGTGGGCGCAGACGTATCCTTTTTCCTGATGGGGGGCGTGCAGCGGTGCAAAGGCATCGGCGAGGTGTTGGAACACGTTAAGATGGCTGTTCCTCTCCATATGGTGATCCTGACGCCCAACGAGGGGCTTTCCACGCCCGAGGTATACCGGGAGTACGACCGGCAGCCTTCGGATACGGGCGGGGACACGGGCAGGGTGGTGGAGGCACTGGAAAAGGGTGACCTTGCCATGCT
Organism: Bacillota bacterium; assembly: GCA_023454175.1. Classification (GTDB taxonomy): domain Bacteria; phylum Bacillota; class Clostridia; order Christensenellales; family JAEXRW01; genus JAEXRW01. Next base: position 155,257 of record JAEXRW010000010.1, read on the forward strand.
GTGCAGGGAAATGTTCAACGACCTGGAGGCGCCGGCGATACAACTATACCCGATACTGCCCGATATCAAATCGATACTGATGGACCACGGCGCGATGGGGGCGATGATGAGCGGGAGCGGCACGTCGGTATTCGGCATATTCACCAGCGAGGAAGAAAGCCGGGAAGCCGCCCAAAAGATCGCGGAAAAGCATAATGACAGGTTCAGACTGATCTACGCGCAGTAATATATTATTATTAGGATGCAACCCAAAGGCAGAGGATGCGGGCATATGGCCAGGAAATAAGGTGTCATTCGATTTGTACAGAGTAGGCGGATACGCGGGTTTTTCGGGCATCACCTTCCAGTCCCATTACGCCCGTGTGAAGGTGACGGGAAACCGCAAGGGCGAATATACCAAGGTGTTTTCCTGGCGTACCGGGGGCATCCTGGCGTATCTCGCGTGGACGCCGCTGGTGCGGGGATTCGCCGCGTTCGGCAGGATGGGGACCATCGTATTCCTCATCCTTTTTGTCCTCGCGCTGACAGACCTCTTTTACCCCCGGCTGCTTTCCTTTGAAATCGAGATCCCCGACATTATTTTTTACGCGCTGCTGGTGACGGCCATCGCCTCTCTTCTCGCGATGCGGGACCGGTTCCATACGCTTTTTGCATACCACGGCGCGGAACACATGGCGCTGAACACCTACAAATCCGGCCAGGAACTCAGCCTTGCCAATATCGCAAAGGCGGGCAGGGCCACGCCCAACTGCGGCTCGATGTTCGTATTGACATTCCTCCCCCTTGCCATACCGTTTATCTTCATCCCGGACGGCGACTACTTCATCCCGCTGGTCTTTGTGATCGCATACGAACTGAACCTGCTGGCGCGGCGGGCGCGCAGGATGAACCCCTTGCTTCGCTTCGGGCTTTGGGTGCAGGAAAGGCTGCTGACGAGAAAGCCCACGATGGAGCAGATGGAGACGGCGCGGCGGGGTTTGGTGACGCTTCTGGAGACGATGGAAAAGGCGGGGATACGGGACGCAAGCTGACCGGCTGTCATCAGCAGCAAGGAACGCATTTACCTGACGAACCGATCGATATATCCTACAGACTGCTTCAACCCTTCCACGGTCTTCGTTTCCAAAACCACACGGCAATCATGTTTGGCTGCGAGCTTGAAGCACTTGTCCAGGTCTATCTCCCCAGTGCCGAGGACGAGATGGTTCTTCCTGCCGACTGCATCGTGGGCATGCATATGACAAAGCCTGTGCTCATGCTGCATGATGATCTTTTCATCGCAACCGCAGACGCTGTGATCATGACCCCAGTCGTATGTCAGCCCGAAAGCAGGGCTTTCCAGCAGGAGGGAGAGGCCCTTCTGTAAAAAATCCATGTCATAACCGCCGGCATTTTCAACGCAGATCCTCATCCCGGAGCCGACGATCAATTTATCCGCCCGGTCACGGAAGGCGCAAAGACCATCCAAATAGATATCCATGTATTCATTGAAGAGATAGATCCGCCTGTCCGGCATGGTAAAATACACACCTTTGCTCAGGTGCATGTTGATGATGGGAGCGGCCAGTTCCCGAGCGAGCGCAATGGTTTGCAGCGCCGTACGAAGGTATGCATCTGCGATTTGTCGATTAAAATCACAGACATTGAAGTTTTCATCCAAATGGATGGTATAATAAATTCCTGCATCGGCGGCAGTTTTTAAAAGCTTGGTGGTATCCAAATTGTCTATCTGATATTGGGGCAGGTTCATATTTAGTTCAATGAAGTCCAGCCCCAATTCCCGGCACAAAGCTGCACATTCCTCCGGACCTTTCGTCTCGATCAAAGTCGGCATGCCAAATTGCATGTATGCACCCCCAATCCATCAACATCATATCACAATTATCATTCTCTTCCAATTGATCGGAAAATCGAAAAAGCCGCAAACCCATTGGCGTTTACGGCTTTGTTATATTGCATTCCCACTTGCTAGATGGACATCTTGCCTTCGGCGGTATCCAGAATGCGGAAGATCTGCTGCTCGGCGCCTGTGAGCGCATCGATATATACGAGGAACTCTTCGTCGTCTTTGAAACCATGCACCTCATAGCAAAAGCGCTCCTTAAGATCCGGCGTGGGGATCACAGCCAGACGGACAGAATCCACTTCCATGCGCAGCGCCATATCGTCCACCACCTTGGTCTGGGTGATGACGGGGGGCGGCTCGGAGCGGTTGGAGACGTGATTGAGGATATAGGCCTGGGCGTCCAACCCCGAAGGCTGGCCGTTTTTCACATTGACACGCACCTTGATCATATCGGGGTAATACAGCACATCGTTGGTGAAGAAGACGCAGTTTACTACCACAAAACCCATGGAATACTGGGTATAGACGGACTTCATATCCTTGTACCCTATCGTATTGAGGTAGTCGATGGCCTTCACCGCGATGGCATCCATCTCCTCAGGCGCGGGCATCCTGTCCATGGTATCCGGGGTACTGACGGTCATGTTATAAACCAGGCCGCCTTTTTTGGTCACCTCGACCAGGGTATTGCCTCCGTCGGGGAGGGCCCCCTCAAAAACATAACAGGGAACCTTGCCATCCAGATCCCCGGACGCAATGAGGTTTACATTGGCCACCCGGAGCGCCTGCAGGGCCATGCTTCTGGCCTGGTCGGCCGTGACATCGGCTCCCGGCAGCTCCTTGGGACCCTGGTTGGCCTTGCTGTCGGAAAAAGGGCCGTCATAGATCAGCTGCGGAAGATCCTGCGTCCCGGCTGTAAGCTTCTCATCCAACGGATTACCGGGTACGGCAGCCAGATAAATATCAATATTCTGCGGCCAATGCACATTGCCGGACTGGTAAAGCGCATTGAGCTGGCCGGACAGGTCGTTGCACTGGTGGCTCAGGGCGGTCAACTGCGCTACATCGTTGGCGTCAAGCGGCGTGCCCAGCGCCGTTTTCCGCTCCAGCATGTAGCTGTAATCCCCCACCTGGTTCACAAACCTCGAGAGGTCCCGCACAGCCGTATGCGTGATGGGCAGCTGGGAGAGCATTTGCTGCGCCGTACCCGCTTCCTTCCACACGTCGGTGAGCAGCAAAGTGGTCTGCCCGGCGGAAGTACCGGTGGAGATGATGAGTTTACTGAGCTTGTTATCCAGTTCATTCACGCTGCTGGTGACCTGCGCAAATGCGCTGTCGTATACGGCATTGATGCGGGTGATATAGTCCATCTTTTCCTTGCGCTCAAGAATGGCCCAGGTGACTGCCCCCGCCAAAGCGAGCGCAAGCGCGATGGAAAGCGCCGGAAGGATCCACTTGCGATGCCTGCGCTGCGATCTTTCCGCACGGTTTTCCTCTACGACCTGCCCATCTTCATCAACGTATAATGACTCCTCTGAAACCCCGATAACCGCCGGTTTTTTGGGTTCGACAGGAGCGGAAGCCTCGGTATTCATACGTCTTGAAATGCTGCGCGTTTCCTCGGCAATGAATATAACCGGTCTCTCCTCTTCCGCTTTTGCCTCGATCCCGGGATCTTCACCGTACTCTTCACGATCCTTTTCCCTGTCTCTGAACCATCTCACGGCTTATACCTCCTCATATGCAGAAACGGTGATTACCGATAACGACGAGCACCCGCAGTGAAAGCATCCACTTATTGGTGGTTTTCGCGGGGTTGTAATAAAAGAGCGCACCACCGGAAGGGTCCCAGCCGTTAAAGGCGTCCCGCGCGGCCTGCAGCGCGGTGGCATCGGGCGCATAATTGATCTGCCCGTCACTGACGACGGAAAATGCGCCGGGCTGGTATATGACGCCGGCCAGGGTATTGGGGAATTGCGAATTTTTCACCCGGTTCAAGACGGTGGCGCCAACGGCCACCAAACCTGCATAGGGCTCGCCCCGTGATTCGGCGTAAATCAGACGAGCCAGAAGATAAATATCGTTGCTGGAAGGGTTGCTGGAGCGCGCGACCGTAGCGGTGGAAGAAAGGGAGATCCCGATCTTGGCGGCGGTCATAACACCTACAATGCCATCGGGATAAAGCCCGTTTTTACGCTGAAAATATTTCACTGCGGCTTCTGTGCCCGCACCGTAATCGCCGTCCACAGGCCCCGGATAATAGCCCCAGTCCCGCAGGCGGGCCTGCACCTTCACCACATCGTCGCCCTTGCTGCCGAGGCGAAGGGCTGCCGCATCGGCAGACGGAGAGGGAACGGCCAGGAACGTCAGCGTATAGGTGAAAATGAGTGCAAGCAGGACCGCAACGCACTTTCTGGTAAAGACCATAAACACCCCAACCTTCATATGCCTTCTTGCATAGGGAGGTTTTATGGCCTCCCCGTTATTTGCCGAACATCTCCTGCCACCACTGCTCCAGGAGCGATCTGTACTGCACATCGACCTGGGACGGATCGGACGTGATGGGTACGCCCTCCATATCCGCAATACATAGCGGCGGGAAAATGACACACCACCAATTCTGCCCCGCACCTTTCCCCAGTACCAAATTCAGCGCGCGGTATTCTCCTGCGGGATATACCCTGCCGCCATAGGATTTGGCGGGAAAGGAATACGTGCCGATATCGGCTTTCACGCCGTATGTCAGCGCATTATCCTCCAGGATATCCTCTGCCGTGCGCTTGATATCCCCTAGCAGCGGAGCAAGCAGGTTCTCTGCATCCTTTTCGCCGCCGGAACTGGCCGCCTGAGCGACCAGCGGCATAACCGCATCACGGACCTGCAACTTCACTGCCTGGTCTTCCTGCGAATCACTGTTGGCCACCACATGCAGCCTCAGGATGCCACCCGGGCTATCTGCCTCCTCTGCGATGCCCCGGTACAAAAAGAGGGAGGCGACGGTGATGGCGATAAGGATCAAAGCGATAATCAGGCGCTTTTTCATAGCCACTCTGCCTTTCACGTGAACTTGATATTCCAAGTGAAATTATTCCCTCTCGTGGAAAGGATTAAACCGGTGGGCAGTATTACCCGGCATCCACACACGAACGACCTGAAACAGTTCACGTAAAAGACGTGTATTTATGTCTTTTGCCTTTATTATTGCTTTCACACATAAAAACTTATTTTAGGATTTCACTGAGAATTGAACGTAAAATGCCCGGGCGTCATTTGACCAGTATAGCAGGCATTGCCTGCCGGCCTGCGCACGATCAGTTGTTTCCAGGCGATGCATCGATCTGCTCAATACATCCGCAGCAGTCAGTACGCCTGATCAGCGCGGCAAATAGATGACAGTAAATTTGTGGCATTGCCAATAAAAAAGGAAACATATCGGTGCATATGCATATACTTATATACAGGCAGGGACATGTCTGCCTATCATCTAAAGAGTATGCGGAAAGGGAGACCGGCCTTCAAAGGTATGAATTCCTTCCTCCAGGGCAAGAATAACAATTGGGAAATAGTTCTGTATATTCATGTGATAGTAAAAATATTGCGGTTGACAAAGGGCGGACAAGGGCGTAAAATTTTCACAATGGTATGGGAATAATTATGTTGTGAGAAACCTCCGGTCCAAACCTCTCAAACACTTATCCAAAACCGATACAACCGTAAACAACCACTTTATCAGACAGCTGCCCTATGTTTTTTTATCTGTATGCCTGTGTTGACTGCAGCTTATTGCGGCGATTGAATCCATGCCTTATTCAAAACAATAAACAATTGACTATATACAAGAAGGGATTTGAAGATGGAACGGAAAGCGCTCGAAGAAATGGGATTGGCAGAGCTGCGTGATGTGGCCAAGGAAAAAGGGATCAAAAGCATCACCCGGTACCGCAAGCAGGAGCTTGTGGAGATGATACTGCAAAAAGAGGGACAGACCGGCGGGACAGAACCGCAGCAGGCAGAAGCTGTTGAAATAACGCAGCCCGAAGCGGTACAGGAAGCACCTGCACAGGCCGATGTGGAACCAGAGCAGACGATAGCACAGGCGGAGGCGGAAACGCCGGCTGCGCCCAAGAGTGAGCAGCAGGAAGCAGCGGCAGAAGGCCAGGGCGAAGGGGATATGCGCCGGGGCCGTTTCACCCGCTTCACGCGATATGGCGAGGGCGGAAACCCGGCCGTGAACGAACTGATCCAAAGCGGGGAGTGCGGCGAAGCTTCGGGAGTGCTGGAAGTGCTGCCCGATGGATATGGCTTCCTCCGCTCGGACAACTACCTGCCGGGTAATCGTGACGTATACGTCTCGATGACACAGATACGGCGATTCAACCTGAAAACCGGCGACCTCGTGGCGGGCAAGACACGCCCCTCCCGTGACGGCGACAAATACCTGGCCCTTCTCTACATCAACACCATCAACGGCGACGAACCCCAGAAGGCGATAGAACGGCGGCCTTTCGAGGACCTGACGCCCATCTACCCGGACGTGAGGCTCACACTGGAAAACAAGCGGTCCCAGAACGACCTGGCGATACGGCTCATCGACCTGATCGCGCCCATTGGCCGGGGGCAGCGCGGCCTCATCGTAGCCCCGCCGAAAGCCGGCAAAACGATCCTGCTCAAAAAGATAGCCAACAGCATCACCGATAATTACCCCGATATACACCTGATTATGCTGCTCATCGACGAACGCCCCGAAGAAGTGACGGATATGAAGCGCTCCATCAAGGGCGAAGTCATATTCAGCACCTTTGACGAGCTGCCCGAACACCATACCCGCGTGGCCGAGATGGTGCTGGACCGTGCACAGCGGCTGGTGGAGCATCAAAAAGATGTGGTCATTCTTCTCGACAGCATCACGCGCCTGGCCCGGGCATACAACCTGACCATCCCGCCGACAGGCCGTACGCTCTCGGGTGGACTCGATCCGGGAGCACTGCACAAGCCCAAGCGGTTCTTCGGCGCGGCGCGCAACATCGAAGAGGGCGGCAGCCTCACCATCATCGCCACTACCCTGGTGGAAACGGGCAGCAGGCTGGACGACATCATCTACGAAGAATTCAAGGGAACGGGCAACATGGAGATCCACCTGGACCGCAAGATGTCGGAAAAACGCATCTTCCCTGCCATAGATATATACAAATCCGGCACACGGCGCGAGGAGATCCTGCTCACGCCCAAGGAGCTGGATGGTATCTACACCATCCGCAAGATCATGTCGGCGGCACCCACGCAGGATGTCACCGAAAACCTCATCGGTATGATGATGCCCACCACCTCCAACGACCAATTCCTCACCAAACTGGGCGAGTGGATCCGGATCATGGAGAAGGATGGGTTTACCGCCGATCTTGGATCACCCAATTCGAGGAACAAGCGGAACCTCAACAACGATTATTAATCGAACACAACGGTCCATACTCAGGAGATAAAAGACAGCCGGTATTCCAGCTGTCTTTTGCATTATCTAGAAGGGAGACCCTATTGATGGATTTCACTTATGACTGCCTCCACTTTTTTCACACGCGCCGCATCATCCCTTGTAATACCGAAAAGGCATACACGTGCCGCCATATCGTCCGTGCCCACCTGCGGGACGATACGCTGCATATATAATTTCAGTATCGAACCGTCCCGTACAGCATTTCCTGTGAGGAGCGTTATTGAGCCGCTGGGCTCGCTTTCGATATAGGCGTAGATCAGGCTATTGCGGAAAAAGGATTCATCATAGTCCTGCATCAAAGGATCTTCCGTTTGGGATTGTCCGGGATGGTCCATGAGGAAGACCTCCCAATCGGAGAAGGTATCGATGAGGAGCGGCTTTCCATACTGGTAACTTTCGTTCCACACGGCACGGTATTCCCCTGAAACAATCTTCAGCGGGGCAGGAGAATTCGTGGCAGCAGGTGAAGAGGCATTTGGCTGCGGCGCACAGCCGGTACAGACCAGCATTGCGGTTATCAGCAGGATAATGACGTATTTCATTTGTATCATCGCCCTCCAAGGCGGTGCCGTATTCCAGCACCCGGACAAGACAGGATAACCATATTATATCATACACTGGATAATTATATCTAAACGGAATAGAAGCTGGATGCCCAAAAAGAAACGCCGGAAGAAACCGGCGTTTTACAAGGGAAAATAGAATATCTACCTGGTATCAAAACTGAAGGAATAAACCTGGTCGTAATGAGCGCCCATGCAGACTGTCACATCGCCGCTGACCTGGTTATAAACCAATGACCACTGGGTGCGGCCGGGAATCTGTACGCGGGATAGCACATCCAGGGCATCTCGATCGGACAGGATGCCGTTTGATGCTTCCAGAGCGCTCATCACCGTATTATAGCGTTCAAACTCAGAACCGCCCTCACCGATATTCTTCCCCTGGTACATGATGAAATTGGACGCTGCCTGATATTCCCCTTTTGACGGGGTGAGCTTCATATCCCCATCGAGAAACTCCACGACCACCGATCGACCTGAAGCATCGGATATGAGGTAGTGGCACTCCACGCCGCCCGAGAAATAGTAGTTGTAGTTTTTCAGCAGGGCGACGGCCTCATCCACGGTGGCGGCACGGTCCAGGACCAGGCGGATGGCGGTGGTGGTATTGAGCATGACCCTGCCGGCCTGTTTTGGCGGATCGGCATAGGGCACGGCAAGCAGGGCCATGGCGACGCCTTTTTCATTCACCCCGTCAAAGGGGAGATAGGGAGCCGCCAGGGTGAGAAAACTGTCAAACGAACCGGGATGGGGCACATAGCCTTCCCCATAACCCGCAAAAGCGAGATTTACCATGGATATTGACGCGTATCCATCGGACGGATGCGTTTTCAACAGGACGGCGGGAGCATAATCGAAATCAAAGTTCCGCGCGTAGATGCGACTGTCTTTACCATTCCCAGCGGTGAAGGCGGTGCAGCCGGCGGAAGCGATGCCAAGATCGATATCCACTCCCTTCAGCAGGCGCTTGACCACAAACTTTTCAATGTCACGGTCGCTTTGCGCACCGGTTTTCAGAAAATCGGAAAAGCCATAGTCTCCGGCATATGTCATGGTGTAAAGCGGATGCGAATCGACCTGCTTCAGAGATGAAAGCGTGACGAGTTCGTTCCCAAAGGCGATGGGCATAATGACGATGGTGAGGACAACGATAAAGGCGATACATACGAGAACACAAGATATGACTTTTTTCACCGGATCCCATCCTACAAAATAAAATCAAGCAGACTCCCATCAATATACCATACACAACAAGTACATAAAAGAGAATTATGGTGTACAGGATATCCCGGGCAGGCTTGTCGTTGTTAAAATGGAAACCCTTATCCGTTATTTACATGTGCACTATTTCGATAAAAATACCTTATGACAATAACTAACAACCAGCCGCCGAATACATCGGATTATGACGTGGGATAATGGCAGTATGAAAGGCGGTATGTGAAGATGGGAAAAATGAAGGAGAGCAAGGAACAGCCGACATTTTCGAGCAAAGCCAGGGAGGATGCAATGCACGAGGTGAACCCGCCGGGGGGGATGGGCGCCAAAAGCGGGAAATCGGTGGCACCCAGGGGCGCAGTGGTGAGCAAGACAGCCACGGGGAACCGGCGTGCGGACGACAGGAAGAAATAGCTATTGGCACTTCATCCTAAAAAGGAGGGAATACGAATGGCAAGGAAAAGACGGAAAACGGGCGGCTGGGCCGACGTACACCCGGAATCCAGCGTTTGGGGACCAACTGTTGGTGCGCCATCGCTGGGCGGGAAAACAGGCTACGCCTCACCGGGCGTATATGAACCGGAATCCAAAACAGACGACTGGTGAAACTATACCCTACTAAAGTTTTATTGAACGGTCAATAAATGCTGCCCCTCTTCGAGCCTGCCTACCTTGTGCAGGCTTTTACTTCGATAATGATCGAGCCAGGGATCGCGCCGCCCGAAACACATCCGGCTTCAAATATTCTTGAAACTATTGCACACATTGAGAATAGTTTTGTATGGAAAACTGTTTTTCCTCTTGCAAAAACAGGCTGTAAATTGATATACTGCTTCAAATACCGATTTTGTTCATGGCGTGTGCTACAAACTCTTTTTGGAGGGGTCATATATGAAAAAACTGAAAGCCGGTCTGATCGGCGGCACGGGCATGGTGGGGCAGCGGTTCGCCATTTTACTGGAGAACCACCCCTGGTTTGAAGTGACGGCCATCGCCGCCAGCGAACGCTCTGCGGGCAAGACTTTCGAAGAGGCAGTGGCCGGCCGATGGGCAATGCAAAAACCCATTCCCGAAGCGCTAAAAAACATCAAAGTGCTGGATGCATCCAAAGTTTCCAAGGTAGCGGACAAAGTGGACCTCGTATTCTGCGCCATCGACCTGGATAAGGCCGCAACGCGGGCGCTGGAAGAGGAATATGCAAAGGCGGAAGTGCCCGTCATCTCCAACAACTCCGCGCACCGCATGACGCCCGATGTACCCATGCTGATCGCGGAAGTGAATGGTGCACATATCGACGTGATCGAGGCACAAAAAAAGCGGCTGGGCACGAAACGGGGGTTCATCGTGGTGAAGCCCAACTGTTCGCTGCAGTCCTATGTGCCGGCGCTGCATCCATTGCTGGATTTCGGCATCGATAAAGTACTGGCATGCACGTACCAGGCGATATCGGGCGCTGGCAAAACGTTTGAAAGCTGGCCCGAGATGATCGACAACGTGATCCCCTATATAGCAGGGGAGGAACAGAAGAGCGAGCAGGAACCACTGAAGATCTGGGGGACCATCCAGAACGGCCAGATCGTACCGGCTGCTTCACCTTCCTTTACCACGCAGTGCATCCGCGTACCGGCAAGTGATGGGCACCTGGCGGCGGTGTTTGCAACATTCAAAAACAAGCCTTCCAAAGAGGAGATCATCCAGCGGTGGCGCTCCTTTGAAGCGGAGCCGCAGAAGCTAAACCTGCCCAGTGCGCCGAAGCCTTTCATCCAGTACTTCGAGGAAGACAACCGGCCACAGACGAAACTGGACCGGGATGCAGGCAACGGCATGGCCATCTGCACAGGACGGCTGCGCGAGGACACCCAGTACGACTACAAATTTGTCTGCCTTTCCCATAATACCGTGCGCGGCGCGGCGGGCGGCGGGGTGCTATCGGCCGAACTCCTGAGCGCAAAAGGGTACATCAAGTAAAATTGAGAATTGAGATTTATCTACGGTGTGCTTAATTAGTGAGTGTATAATGAGACAGTGCTATAATGCACCAAGAGGAGGAGCAAAAAGCTCCTCCTGCCGATATCGGGGGAAGCAGCCATGGCGAACATCTACATCAACAACTGGAATGCGGACACGGTGAAGCTGGCCAGGAAAATGAACCTGGGGATCGAGATACGCGATTTCACCGATACAGGGAATTTGGAGGCACCCGAAGGCGTGCTCGAAAAGCTGAATACCGATCTTTCGGGCATCAGCCGGCTGGGGATGCACGGGCCTTTCTGGGACATGATCCCCGCCAGCCGCGACGCCGCCATCCGGGAAGCCGTGATGCGGCGCTACAACCAGGCATACGATGTCTGCGGGAAGGCGGGAGGGACGCACCTGGTGCTGCACAGCGGGTACATCCCCAAGACCTACTCCGGCAAAGAGTGGCTGGAGAACTCCATCGCCTTCTGGAAGGCATTCATGACAGGTAAACCCGAAGGGATCAACGTACACATCGAAAACGTATACGAAAAGAGCCACGACCTGCTGGCCCAGCTGCTGGATGCGGTAGGGCACCCCTATCTTTCGGCCTGCATGGATATCGGCCATGCCAACGCCAACACGTCCATCCAGCCGCGGGAATGGATCAAGGGGCTGAACCGGCGCATCGGCCACGCGCATATCCACAACAACGGCGGAGAGTATGACGACCATGCGGGGCCCTCCGAAGGTACGATCCCCATCCGTCGGACGCTGGACGCGCTGCTGGAATACGCCCCCGAGGCGGGCTGGACGATGGAAGTACTGCCCCAGTATGTCCAATCTTCCGTAGAGTGGCTGATGCGGCACGATTACCTGCAAAGCTAAGAGCTGCGGTGTGGGTTTGATAGTTGACAGTTTAGGTGTGCCCTGCGGGAGTCAGATGATTCATTGATGGAAGACCGAAAGATCAATAGGATTCAAAATTGAAAGGCTGCCGTTCCGATTGCGGAGCAGGCAGCCTTTGCAGTCCTTATTACCCTTTAAACCAGAAACATCAGGTAGAGGTAGACGGTACTGACGGCGACTGTCACGAGCATGACGGGGAAAGCAGTTTTAAAATACTTACCGAAGGTGATCTTGTGGCCGTGGTCCTCGGCAATGGCGGAGGCGATGACGTTGGCCCCCGCGCCGATCATGGTGCCGTTGCCTCCCAGGCACGCGCCCAGGGAAAGCGCCCACCACAGGGGCGTGATATCCATGGCCGACATTTTACCCATCTCCGCGATGAGGGGGACCATGGTGACGACGAAGGGGATATTGCCAAAGAAGGATGCGGCGATGGCGGAGATCCACAGTATGGATAGCGTCGCAGCCACTACATTGCCACCGGTCATACCCAGAATACCTTTGGCTAGCAGGCCGATCACACCGCTTTCATTCAAAGCGCCCACCATGACGAAGAGGCCGATGAAGAAGAGAATGGAATCCCATTCCACTTCTTTCAGCACCTTATCGGGCTTGATGCCTGATATGATGAGCAAAACGGCGGCGCCTGCCAGGGCTATGGTGGCCAGATGGTAATGGATCACTCCTTCGAGGATGAATCCGGTGACGACAACGCCGAGGATGATGAGGCTTTTGATCAGCAAAGGTTTATCCTTGATCGCCGTTTTTTCATCCAGAAGCGCAATGGCCTCAGCGGCCCTGGATGAAACCTTGAGCTTTTTCCGGTACATCATCACAAAGATCCAGGTGATGAGCAAGAGGATGGGGAGGATAATCACACCGTCCACCCGCAGGAAATCCACAAAATCCAATCCGGAAGCGCTGGCGATGATGATATTGGGCGGATCCCCTATCAGCGTGGCGGTCCCGCCGACATTGGATGCGAAGACCGACGTTATGATAAAAGGAATCGGGTTCAGGTGCAGATCCTTGGCAACACTCAGGATAATGGGCAGCATCAACAGGATGGTGGTGACATTATCCAGAAACGCGGAAAGGATGCCTGTTATGACACTCAGCAGAGCGAGCACGATAATAGGATGGCCTTTGGCCGTTTTCACAATCCGTATGGCGATATATTCAAACAAACCGGAGCGCTTGATAGTCATGACGATGGTCATCATCCCTACCAGCAGGCCCAGGGTATTCCAGTCAATATGCGGAATGGCCTCATCCTGTGAGAGGATGCGGGTAAAAATCATCAATGCGGCACCGGCCAGGGCGACCACAGATTTATCGAATTTGTCCCAGATGATGAGCGCATAGGCCACGACGAAGATCGAAGCCGATACGATCATCTGCACGGTATTGCCTTCCATAGTACCCCCTCCATAAAACCATTATAAAAAATCAAGGGCGGAAACTCAATAAAATGAGCTTTCCACCCCGAAAGCCTGGTTCTCTTGAAAACAGGACAAAATGCCCTGCCCAACCGAAAGATCAATCATTTTTTTATTATGTTAACACATGTACTTTATTCCGGTCAAGCAAGAAAGCATTCCAAAGGCGGAATCACTTCTTCAATCCTTTGAGATAACCGCCGTGCGCCACCTTCAGATCCGAAACGGTGATGACCGCGTCGCCGTGGTTTGCCTCTATGATGCGGGTGGCTTCGGGAATCCGTTTACGCTTGAGGTTCAGTATCAGCATCAGCCGTGCACCGTCCATTCCCTGCGCCTCCATGAGCGTGAGGCCAAAGTCGTTTTGCCGAAGGGTCTGTACGAGCACATCGGCTTTTTCGTCCTTGTTGACGATCACCTGCAGGGAGCATAAGCCGAACGCCAGTTTATTCTCCATCCAGGAACCCACGTAATTGCCCACCGAAAAAGCGGCGCCGAAAACAAGGATCTTGATCCAGTCATTTTGAAAACCGGAAAGCACGGTGCCCGAGATGATGAGCCAGAGTATGATCTCAAAAAAAGCGACGATGGAGCCGATGAGCCTTTCCCCACGGGCGATGAGCACCAAACGGACTGTGGATACCGATACCTCTATGATCTTTCCAAAGAAAATGAAGATATACACCCAGATGCTCGTGCCCAGAAAGAAATCCAGAAACCCCATATAAGATCCCCTTTGATACTATCTTGATTGCAGTAATATACTCCATTATGCATGAATTGTCAAAGACTATTTGCCGCTCTCAAAAACACGCTGTTTGAAATCATGTTGGCGTATAATTCAGACCTTCATAAAATAAAAGCAATAATATCTTCAAACACTTGACAGAATCGCAACAACAACTAAACTGTTAGTAACAGCACTAGTGCATTCGTAACGAGGTGAACGCATATGAAGGAACCTTTGACCGCGGGGGAATGGATCGTGATGAACGCCCTATGGGAAAAAGCCCCCCAGACCCTTTCCGAAGTGATCAAAACCATCGGGAACAAGGCGCAGTGGAAATACACCACCTATGCCTCCTACCTGCAGATCCTGATGCGCAAGGGATTTGTGGACGCCGAGATGCGCGGACGGGACAAATTCTACTACCCGCTGACAGACAGGGGGGAGTGCATCGAAATGGAAAGCGCCAGCGTCGTGGGCAAGGTGAATAAAAGCTCGATGAAAACCCTCGTGATGAACATGATCGAAAAAAGTGACTTCACGCCCGACGACCATGCGGAGCTGATCTCGCTCCTCGAGACGCTGATGGAAAAGGGGGAGAGGAAATGAACGTGCTCAATACCCTGCTGGAGATAACCATATACTCCACCGTCATCACGCTGGCGATTCTCCTTTTCCGCAAGCTTTTCGCCAAGCGCATTTCCCCTGTCCTGCAATACGCAGTATGGACGCTGCTGCTGGTAAGACTGATGCTGCCTGTTACACTGGACAGCGGGTTCCACTTCATCATCCTGCCGCAGGAACAGGCAATGGTGCAGCCCGCCGAAGAGATCACTGCGGACAAAGACCTTGTGAACAGCGGTATAGCTTCCACCGATCTGACCAATACAATGCAGGCGCAGAACACGCAACCCCAACCGGGCCAGACAACAACGCCCGGATATCATGCGGATGCAGCGAGTCCGGTGGCACAAAAAGCGGCTGCACACTTTGATTGGGCTATCCTGGTGACCTGCATCTGGCTTTCGGGCATCGCCGGTTCCCTCGCATATTCGGCCACCCGCACGGTCCAGATGAACCGTTCCCTGCGCAGAAACCGAATAGCCACTCCGCAATGGATGGCGGAGATGGCGGAGGGATGCAGGAAAGAAGCGGGGATCAAGTGTTCCATTCCGGTGATCGTCCAGCAAACCATCGATTCACCTGCGCTCACTGCATCCCTGCGCCCACGGATACTGATCCCGGCGTATATGGCGGATCCGGCGTATCGTACCAAACTCCATTATGCGCTGATGCACGAATTCACGCATTACAAACGCAGGGACCACCTGGTCTGCCTGCTGCAGACTCTACTGCGGGCGGCATACTGGTTCAACCCCTTCGTCCACCTGGCGTTTGACAGGATGCGGCAGGACATGGAGACAGCCTGCGATAGCGCTGTATTGAAAAAACTGGACAAGAGCGGGCAGAAAGGCTACCTGATGACCGTGCTCGACCTTTTCGCATCGGTGAAGCGGCCCTCCCCCATGCTGGGAATGGC
Organism: Bacillota bacterium; assembly: GCA_023454175.1. Classification (GTDB taxonomy): domain Bacteria; phylum Bacillota; class Clostridia; order Christensenellales; family JAEXRW01; genus JAEXRW01. The sequence continues at coordinate 170,946 of JAEXRW010000010.1, forward strand.
CATGAACCACTCCAAAAACGTAGCTAAAAAGCGCATCCAGGGGATGTTCATGAAAAAGAAAACCGGGCGGGGCACGCAGGCCGCGGCGGTCCTGCTGGCCTGCATGCTGGCGCTCGTCTGCTTTACCACTGCGTGTCAGCCCACACCGGAAAAACCAGTCGTTATCGGCAAAAACGACGGGCAGCTGGAGCAGAAGATCAACCAGTCCGCCGCACCGGGGCAGAAGTATGAAGCGCAGGATAACGTCAAGAACACCTTTGTCTGCAAGGATGAAAAGGTACAGGTGAACGTGGACGCGAAGGTGACCGTTCCCGATGCTGCGCAATACCCTGTCATCGAAGTGGCGCCGGACGAGGTGCCGATGGATTTCGTCAAGACCGCCTTGCAGGTGCTGATGGAAGGGAAGACCGTGTACGAGCCGCGAATGACGCAGAGCAGGGAAGAGATCCAGAAGGAGATCCTGGAGCTGCAGCAGGCGCTGGCCGACCCCGAGCACAGCCAGTCGGACGGGCTGACATCGGGCGATCCCGAAACCATAGCGGAAACAAAGGCGCTTTTCCAAAACAGGATCAAATTCCTTCAGCAGGAGTACGACAAGGCCCCGGCGGTATATGTGCGCAAGGAAGCCAAACTGGAATGGGAACCCTCAAAAGAGTACCAGGACCCTGTGTATTTCCAGGAGGATATGGCGAGTTGGACGAAGGACAACGACGACCAGGCCAAGCAGCTGATCGCCCGCTTTGAAAACGAGCAGATGCTGGTGCTGGACGCGGACCTTTCGGGCGGATTCTACGGCAGGCTCACGGCAGCGAACTACAGCGCTGCCGGCGAACGGTGGAACTGGATTGAATTCTACAAGGGGAGGACGTTGAACCAGAACTTCGCACCCGACGTGCGAAGAAAGCCGGGCGATAAGCTGGAATTAAAGATCACACAGGACGAAGCAGCGGCACGGGCTGCCGGCCTGCTGGATAAATTGGGCATAAAAGGGATGACATTAACGAACATCATCTCCCCGGACGCTGGAATAAAGGGCTCTCCGGCTGCGGGGGGGAAAGCAGCCAGCATGGCGGCGGGCAGCGGATACCTGCTCACATTCCAGCGCGTATTCGCAGGCGTCCCCACGGTGGATGAATGGAATACGAGCATATACCTCAAGAAGCGCTACGGGCCCATGTACAGTAACGAGCTCATCACGGTCACGGTGAACGACGACGGGATCATCGGCTTCCGGTGGCAGAATCCCGCCAAAGAGGGGAAGACCGAGAACGAAAACGTAGAGCTGATGCCCTTTGACAGCGTCATGCAGACGTTCCAGACCCAGATGGCGCTGAAATACAACTGCTCCAGCCTCTCGATGTACCCGGCCGAAAACGAGAACTATGAGAAGATCGTAGCCAGCATCAAAGGTTTCAAGGTGAACATCACGGACATCCGGCTGGGGATGGTGCGCATGGAGATCCAGGACCGGCCGGGGCAGTACAGGATGGTGCCGGCGTGGAAATTCTCAGGTACCCATACCGTGGATCAGGACCCGGGGACCACTTTGGATATGAAAGTCTACCCGAATGCAACCACGGCCCCTTACCTGATCCTCAATGCGCTGGACGGCAGCATGATCGAGACGGGCAACGGCATCGGAATGGTGGTATCGGGCGATTAGAAAGAATAATCTTCCACAGCAAGGACGAGGCGGTATTTTACCGCCTTTTCTTTTTATACTCATTGCCAACGATATCGAATGGACACAGGACCTATCCCGGTGTATAATGCATCCGTTTTAATTTCTGGAAGGAGTCGTGGATGATGTTTATCTGGCCGGGGCTCGTCACGCCCTTTATCCTGCTGGTGGTGGGTATCCTCTATTTCAGGTATCCCCCGAAGATGGCAAACCCTTTTTCGGGGTACCGGACAGCGCGGGCGGTGAAGAGCGCGGAAAGCTGGAAAGAAGCCAACCGTTTCGCTGCAAAACTGACGATCCTTTTTTCGCTCGCTGCAATGGTGATCATGACGGGTATTTCACTGCTCTTTGGGGACAAAGGAAGCGGAGTGGCGGCGACGGTGCTCATTTCACCGCTGCTTTGCGTCATCGCAATGATCCTGGTCGTGGTGTGCACCGAACGGCACCTCAAAAAGATGTTCGGCTGATATACACAAATGAAAAAAATTATTTCTTGCTTTCATTATCTTGTATTGCTATAATACTACTGCTATGTTTTGAGAGGCGATAAGAGGTGAAATCACAATGAAAGAAAAGATACATCCCAACTACGGCACATGCACGGTGCATTGCGCGTGCGGGGAGACATTCCAGTCGGGCTCCGTCAAAAAGGACATCAAGGTCGAAATCTGCAGCAAGTGCCACCCCTTCTTCACAGGCAAACAGAAGCTGGTGGACACGGGCGGACGCGTGGACAAATTCAAGAAACGGTACGGCCTGTAAGTATCGGCCAGCCATTACAAGCGCAACCAACAGGCAGACGCGAAGGAAATCGCCGCGGTCTGCCTTCTTTCTATAAGCCAAAAGCAAGGGGGGAGCCGCGAACTTGGATAAAAAGAAGACAGGGATACGCTGCAGCATCGGGGGCCAGGGGTTGCTCGAGGGCGTGATGATGAAAAGCCCGGAAGCCCTGGCAATTGCCGTGCGTAAAAAAGACGGCTCCATTGCCATCCAAAAGGATCATTTCGTGCCGTACAGCAAACGCCACAAGATCCTGGGGTGGCCCATCATTCGCGGTGTGGCAGCCTTCATAGAATCCCTCGTGGTGGGAACCAAGACCATCACGGACGGTGCGAAGATCCTGGAGGAGGAAGAAAGGCAGAGCATCCCCGAAGCGGAGCGAAAGCCTGAAAGCAAAGCCAAACAGGCGATGGCCATCGGCATATCGGTGCTGATCTCCCTGGCCATCTTCGTAGCGGTCTTCATCTGGCTGCCCAACTGGGTGACCGACCTGCTGAAACCCTATTTCACCACGAGCCATGCCGCAGGCACATCGATCCTGCTGAACCTCATCGACGGCGTGCTGCGCCTCATCATTTTCATCGGGTACATGCTGGTGGTGGCGCTGCTCAAGGACATCAAGCGCGTTTATATGTACCACGGTGCGGAACACAAGGTGATCCACTGCTTTGAAAGCGGGAAGGAACTCACGGTGGAAAACGCGCGATCCTTCAAAACATTACACCCCCGGTGCGGGACCAGCTACCTGTTCCTGGTGATGGTGGTGGCGATCCTGCTTTTTTCCCTGCTGGGGTGGAGCGAAAACTTGCTGTGGCGTGTGGGCTCCCGTATCCTGCTGCTGCCCATCGTGGCGGGGCTGGCGTATGAACTGCTCCGGGTGGCGGCCAAGTCGAATTCCATATTCATGCGCATCATCCGCGCGCCGGGGATGGCGCTGCAAAACCTGACGACGCGCAAGCCCGAGGACGACATGATCGAGGTGGCCATCGCGGCCTTCAACGCGTGCGCCGAAATGACCAAGAGCCTCAGTGACGTCGAAAAAGACAACAAGAAAGAAGAAATAAAAGGCTGCGAAACCGGCCGCTAGTTAAACCATGCCTTTTTCCTTATTCCAATAGGGGAAGAGGCTTTTTTATTTGCATTTCCAGGGGGGACGACGTGCGCTTAACGCGCCCGTTGGCAGCCCCCCCCTAGATACCTCGCTGCCTTACAAGGTATGCCACGCGCTGGACGCTCCACAGGAGCATCCATTACACGCCTTGCGCATACACCGCCGCAACTCGGCATGTTTTTAGAACAAAGGTGGATGAAAATGTCTGAAACAGAAAATATCTTAAAAAGATTGATTGATGCGGTCGCCATAATGGAGCAGGTGCAGGCCATCGGCATCAGCGGGACGATAAAGCCTTTGCCCAAAGCGGGCGAGGGTGATATTGACATCTTCATCTATTGTACGGATATCCCCGGTGAAGCGCAGCGGCGGGCTATGCTGGACAGATTTGGGATGATCCTTGACGGGAGCAAGATAGGTGTTTTTGCCGGCGGACACTGGGGAGTGGGGGACTACACCGAAATCAACGGCGTGGAAACGTGGCTGATGTACTTCACCATGGACGAAGCTTCGTGCGAGATCGAAGACATTCTGGGTGGTTCGAAGCCGGGTCGGGCAGACGGGTACTTTTTCCCGGTGGCGCGGCTGGCGATGCTGAAGAATATGAATATCATGTTTGAACGGGACGGGTTCCTGCAGTCCATCAAAGACCGGCTGGCGGTATATCCTGAGGAACTGGCGAAGAAGTCGATCGTATATCACCTGGAGCAGTTGGACGATGCGGAAGATTTACTGCGGGCAGTCACCCGGGAGGACCCGCTCTTTTACCATTTCGCACTGGAACCGATGCTGGACCACCTGCTGATGGCGCTTTTCGCATTAAACAGGGAATACTTCCCCAGCAGGAAGCGGTCACTGGAATACATCCAAAAGTTCAATTCAAAGCCTGAAGACTGCGGAAAGCGGCTGCTGGAGATGGTACGGCTGGGCGGGGAAGGAAAACGACTTCGGGAATCATTTGAACTATTCAGACAGCTGGCCGGAGAGATCAAAGCACTATGCAAGGAAGCAAACGAAGGCATATGAAAGTACGCGACGGTGAAACGCTGAAAACCGCGCTTTCAGGTGCGCAGAAATACCTTTCGGAAAGCGGCGCAGAGAAGGGCGACGCGGCGGTACTGCTATGCGCGGCTGCCGGCCTGACAAAGGAAGCCATGTATATACGTCCCGAGACGGCATTGACCAGAGAACAGGCAGGCACATTCACCCGGATGCTGCGGGAGCGGAAGCGTGGGATGCCCGTGCAGTACATCCTGGGTGAAGCTGAATTCCACGGACGTAGGTTCGCTGTTTCCAGAGGCGTATTCATCCCGCGGCCCGAGACGGAACAGCTGGCGGATATCGCCATTGCTCACGCAAAAGCTTTTGCTTTGAAGAATGGTTCAGCGCGTGTGCTGGACCTGTGCGCGGGGAGCGGAGCGATCGCCGTTACGATCACATCGGAATGTCCGAACGCGTTTGTTACGGCCGTAGATAAAAGCCGTAAGGCATGTGACGCCATCCGGTATAACGCCGCAAGGCTGGGCGCAGGAGACCGCATTACAGTGCTGCACGGCGACCTTTTTGCCCCCGTTACCGGGAAGTTTGACGTGATCACATGCAACCCCCCGTACATCATGCCGGAAGACATGAGGACCCTGCAGCGGGAGGTGCGGAAGGAGCCAAGGCGCGCGCTGTATGGCGGGCGGGACGGGCTGGACTATTACCGGAGACTGGCCCTGGAAGCACGCGGATACTTGGCGCAAAACGGTGTGCTGGTGATGGAAATGGGTTATAATCAGGCTGAAGACATAAAAAGACTGTTCAACGATAGATATGAAGTGAAAATCCATGAGGATTTCTCTAGCATTCCGAGAATAGCAGAGGCGATACTCTTTTCTAGGGTGGGACAAAACGCGTGCAAAAATGCACGCGTATGCAGTCCCCCCTAGATACCTCGCTATGCCTGCGGCTTGGCCGCTCGGATACCCCCCTGCCCAATAGGTATCCCGAGTTACGTACACGCCGCAACTCGGGATGGATTTAAATATCATAACTTTAGAATGGCCAAATAGATGCAAGAGGTTATATACTGAATTGAGGATAAAGTGTTATGAATGAAAAACTAAAAACCATGATCGAATGGTATGAGGAACTCACGCAGAAGCTCGCGGCGCCGGATGCGATGAACGACATGGAACAGTGGCAGAAGATGATCAAGGAGCACTCCGCCCTTTCCGAGATCGTGGGGAAACACGGCGAATATGAGGCTGCCATGAAGGAACTGGCGGATCTGAATGAGGCTGCGGGTTCCGGTGACGCGGAACTGGCAGCGATGGCGGAAGAGGAACTGCCAAGTGTTAAAGCCAGGGCGCAAGCACTGCAGGAAGAGATCGAAGAGATGCTGGCGCCCAAGGATCCCAATGACGAGCGCAACGTGGTGCTGGAGATACGCGCCGGGACGGGCGGGGAGGAAGCCGCGCTCTTTGCGGGGGACCTGCTGCGCATGTACGGGCGATATGCCGAGCGCAAGGGCATGAACTTTGAAATGGTGTCCATCAACGAAACGGAGATCGGCGGCGTGAAGGAAGCCGTGGCCATGATCCGCGGGAAAGGCGCCTACTCCCGGCTGAAATATGAGAGCGGGGTGCACCGGGTACAGCGCGTGCCTGAAACGGAATCTGGCGGGCGCATCCACACGAGCGCGGCGACGGTGGCGGTGCTGCCCGAGGCCGAGGACGTGGACATCCAGATCAACCCGGAAGACCTGCTCATCGACACCTACCGCAGCGGGGGCGCGGGCGGACAGAACGTGAACAAGGTGGAGACCGCGATACGCATCACGCATATCCCCTCGGGATTAGTTGTCCAGTGCCAGGACGAGCGCTCGCAGGGGCGCAACCGGGACAAGGCCATGAAGGTGCTGAAAACGAGGCTTTTTGATATCGCCCAGGCCAAGCAGCAGCAGGAGTATGCGAGCGAACGCAAGAACCAGGTGGGAAGCGGGGACCGGAGCGAACGCATCCGCACCTACAATTTCCCCCAGGGGCGCATCACGGACCACCGGATCGGATTCACCGTCTATGCACTGGACCAGTACCTGGACGGCGACCTGGACGATATGGTCAAGGCGTTATCTGATGCGGAACGGGAAAGCAAGATGAAATAGGCAATCCAGGATGGCCGATTACTTCGTTGAAGCTCCGCTTGGTCGGTGCTTCGTTTGCTCCGGCTACACCTCCCTCCTAATGCTCACTTCGCCTTGTAGACGCGCCGCGCGCGCTGGCCACCCTGGATTGCCTCTTTGGGAAACTGATCAAACAATAGATTTAAAATATGAGGTTATGAAATGATTGTAAGGGTCGTGGAATATGATTGCGAGTGGCCGCTGCTATTTGATGAAGAGGCGGAAAGACTGCGGGAGATATTTGACCAGGATATCATCGAGATACACCATATCGGCAGCACGGCGGTGCCGGATATGTGGGCCAAACCGGTGATCGACATGATGCCGCTGGTAACGGACATCGAAATCGTGGATGAATATAACGAGGCCATGACCGCCATCGGGTATGAGCCCATGGGGGAATACGGCCTGCCGGGGCGGCGGTTTTTCCGAAGAGGCAGGGATATACGGACGCATAACGTGCATTTTTACCAGTATGGGGCAAGCAATGAAGTGATCCGTCACCTGGCATTCCGCGATTACCTGCGCAGCCACCCCGATGCGGCGCTGCGGTACTGCGAATTGAAGTGGAAACTGGCGCAGAAATACCGCAGAGACATCGAAGGCTACATGGACGGCAAGGATGCATTTATCAAGGAGATCGAAAAGAAAGCGATAGATTGGTATAAGGCATTACCCCTTGAGGAAAGGGATTTCTGAGACTGTCAGGGTCGTAAACCCTCCTTCCCTGTCGTATACATGAACTGAATGCCTTCGGGGGCGACTGAATGCGTTCAGGGGGGTCGGAATTGGGGACATTGCTGGAAGCGGTACTTTTCAGTTCGCTGGCGGGGATGGCGGGCACGGGCCTGGGCGGGCTCATCAGCATCTGCTTGCGCAAGCCGGGGGAAAAGCTGCCTGCAGTCATGATGGGCTTTTCGGGCGGGCTGATGATGGCGGTATCGTGTCTGGACATGATCCCCGAGGCGGTGCGCGCGGCTGGAACGGCCTATGCCATCATCGGCATCCTTCTCGGCATACTGGCGCTGATGGCGGCGCATTTGCTGCCGGGCGTGGGCAGCGGCAGGGGCAACGCGGACGTATCGCAGGGAAAGGGCGCACAGGCGGCCGCGCTGCTGCGGACGGGCGTACTCATCTCCATCGGGATCGCACTGCATGACCTGCCCGAGGGGATGGCCATCGGCGCGGGATTCAGCCTGCCGCATTACGGGGTATGGATATCCATGCTGCTGATGCTCCACAATATCCCCGAGGGCGTGGCCATGGGCGTGCCGCTGGCGCTTTCAGGCGTTAAGAGGGCAAGGGTGGTCTTCTACTGCGTGATGGCGGGGACGCCCTCCATCCTGGGCGCTATCATCGGCCACCTGGTGGGAGAATTATCGAAATACTTCATCGGGATGAGCATCGGGTTTGCGGCGGGGGCGATGATCCTGGTGACGCTGCGCGACCTGATCCCCCAGTCCGTGAAACTGCGCAAGAGCATGGGCACCTGGCTGGGGATCGCGGCGGGGGCAGCGGCCGGGGCATGCATGGTGCTTTTCATACCGCACTGATTACAAATGAACAGGAGAACCATGGAGACAAGTCTGATCCAACTGAACAGGGACAATTTCGAGGAAGCAATCCAAGAAGCAGCCGGTATACTCACGGGCGGCGGGCTGGTGGCTTTCCCGACCGAGACGGTATACGGGCTGGGCGCCGATGCATTGAACGAGGCCGCCGTGCGCAGCATATTCACCGCAAAGGGACGACCGGGAGACAACCCGCTCATCGTCCACGCGTCCACGATGCTGGATGCATTCCAAATGGCCAGGGAGATCCCGGAATATGCACACGGCCTGGCGATGCAATACTGGCCGGGGCCGCTGACATTGGTGTTACGGAAAAACGGGACGGTGGGGGACGCCGTCACGGCCGGGCTGGATACCGTGGCCCTGCGGGTACCATCCCATCCGGTGGCGCTGGCGCTGATCCATGCAGCAGGCGTGCCCATCGCGGCGCCGAGCGCGAACGCATCCGGCAGCCCGAGCCCCACGCGGGCGGAACACGTCTACCATGACCTGAACGGGCGGATCCCGCTGATCCTGGACGGGGGGCCGTGCGAGGTGGGGCTGGAGTCCACGGTGTGTGACTGCACGCTGGACAGGCCGGTGATACTGAGGCCGGGGGCGGTCACGGCGGAGATGATCGAAAGGACTGTGGGGAGCGTATCCATCCACAAGGCGGTGCTGGGGCAATACAAGGGGAAGGCGCCCTCTCCCGGGATGAAGCACCGGCATTACGCGCCGAAGGCGAGGCTGACGCTCGTAACCGGGCCGTATGCCGCGGCGAAGATATGCCAGCTGTACGACGAGAGCGCGGGCAGGGGCATCCCAACGGCCATCCTCGGAACCATCGAGAACAACCCGGCGTACGGGGACAGGCGGAAGGTGCTGCTGGGGAGCCGGGAGAACGAACGGGAATGCGCGAGGCACTTCTTTTCCGCGCTTCGCCAGATGGACGAGGGCGGGGTGGAACGGATCTTTGCAGAGGGGTTCTCGAAAGAGGGCATGGGATTGGCGCTGATGAACAGGGCCATAAGAGCGGCCGAATACGACATTATAGAGACATAATGGCTGTTTTAACGCAATTATATGGGTTATTGGTTACGTAGCATAAAGGGGTGAGCGGTCCAATGGAGATCCTATTTGTATGCACGGGGAATACGTGCAGGAGCCCGATGGCGGAGCATATCGCACTGAAACTCAGCGGGGGCGTCATTACAGCCTCCTCGGCCGGATTATATGCCTACGACAGGGACGGGATATCCCAGGCGGCGCGGGAAGTGCTGCAGCTGGATTACGGGATCGACGCGGGGGGGCACAGGGCGAGGCAATTAACGGGGGAGATGGCAGCCCGGGCGGACCGGGTGCTGACCATGACGCGGGGGCACAGGGACTCCCTGCTGGCACGCTACCCGCAGCTCCAGGGGAAGATAATGACCCTGAAGGAGGCGGCGGGGATGGAGGGGGACATCTGCGACCCGTACGGGGGAAGTGTGGAGACGTACCGGGAGGCGGCGAGGGAGATCGAGCAGGCTATACGGTCGATCCTGGAGCAGATGAAAGGCGAAGAGAAGTAAGACAAAAACAACAGGCCGGAAGGGCCTTTTTTTATTGCTCTGAGGAGGGAGGTAATCTGGCACGGTGCCAGGGAGAGGGGATAACCCGGCACGATACCGGGGGGAAGGAACAGTACAAAAGAGACAGAATGATGCAAAATAAAAAACGGAGGGCAAGATGGCCGCCGAAGCTGCCGGAAAACGGAAAGAAAGCCTCCAGCCGGGCGGGAAAAGCACCCAAACAGGGGGGCAAAAGCACGGAAAAACAGGGATAAAACCAGAAAAACAGCAGGAAATGAACAGGAAACGATACCCCACGAAAAGCAAAACATGCCACAGGACTGCAAAGGACAGGCCAAGACACTGCCACGGGGAGGGAAAAACAGCAATGCCCGATGCAGGAACTGAACAAACTGACTGGAGAAGGCTGGGAGAGCACGAAAGAACCGGGGAAGCCGGGAGAGAACTGACATAAACACGAAAGAAAAGTAATACCCGACAGAGGAACGGGACAAAACTGAAAGGGAGAAAGTCAGGGAGCACAGAAAGGACGCAACAAGCCCCGAGCGGAGGTATAAACGGAAGGAAAAGGAACGGGATGGAGGAAGAGGGGGAGAAAGCAGGAATGGGAAATTTGAAGAGAGAACAACCTTAACTATAGCTAAATAAAGGTGCTTACCAACAATGGAGAATTATGTAATAATGTATGATATTACAACACAAAATCGTAGAGGGGTTCCATATGACAACATGATCTATGCTGAACTGGTAAAGATCTATGACAATGCTGCGGTATTCCTCCTTCAGCTGCATGCAACCCTACGGGTTGATCGGATGACAGTTCATTTAGAGGTAATTATAAAACGATAGACTGAGAGGTCAAAAGAAGGATTCTCTCCCCCTGTCACCTACGGTGACAGCCCCACTCGTAAACGTGCGCGTCTGATGGGGCCAGGGAATGGCTAGCTTCCTGACAGCAGTAGCCCCACTCGTAACGTGCGCGTCTGACGGGGCCATGATCTCCAAGCTACAAGCTATCCTACAGGCGTCATGCCCGGAAGGAGTGAAATTTGTGTCTTTGAACTATAATGAGGATTTGATCCAATGCGCAAAGAAGCTAAGGAAGAACCAAACCCCTCAAGAAAACAAGCTATGGCATGAATTTCTGGTAAGGTATCCTATAAGATTCCAAAGGCAAAAGGTCATTGACAATTTTATTGCGGATCTTTATTGCGCCAAGGCCCGGTTAGTAATCGAACTGGACGGTGGAGGTCATTATACACAAGAAAAGATCAAGTATGACGAAAAGCGTACAGCCATATTCAAGAAAATTGGCATCAAAGTACTCCGGTTCACAAATACGGAAGTTGAGCGGAATTTCAGGGGTGTATGCGAAACGATAGATCGAGAGGTCAGAAGCAGGGATTCCCTCCCCCAAGCCAGAAAGCGGCCTACTTGAAGGTCTCTTGGGCGACAGTTTACCCAAGGGCGTTTATAAAACGATAGACCGAGAGATCATAAGAAGGATTCCCTCACAAGCCACATGCAACCCTATGGATTGGTTGGATGACAGTACATTTGAGGTATTTATAAAACGATAGACCAAGAGGTCAAAAGAAGGTATTCCCTCCCCCAGTCACCTACGGCGACAGCCCCACTCGTAAACGTGCGCGTCTGAGGGGGCCAGGGAATGTCTCAGCTTCCTGACAGCGGTAGCCCTTCTCGTAAACGTGCGCGTCAAATGGGGCCAAGGAGTTGAAATGCAACTATAAGCCGCATGCAACCCTACGGATTGATTAGATGACAGCATACTCAGGGTTTTTATAATAAGATAGACCAAGAGGTCAGAAGAAGGGATTCCCTCACAAGCCACATGCAACCCTATGGGTTGCTTGGGTGACAGCCCCACTCGTAAACGTGCGCGTCTGATGGGGCCAAGAAAATGAGGACCCTCGTAATATCCAATCGTGGGCAAACTCACTCGTGAACGTGCGTGTCTGATGGGGCCAAGACGGCAATATTCATCCCGGCGTACTGAAGGAAGGAGTGAAATATTTGTCTTTAAAATATAATGTCGAATTAATCCAATACGCAAAAAAGTTGCGGAAGAACCAAACCCCTCAAGAAATTAAGCTATGGCATGAATTTCTTGTAAGCTGTCCTACAAGATTTCAACGACAGAAGGTCATAGACAATTTTATTGCTGATTTTTATTGTGCCAAAGCCCGGTTAGTAATCGAACTGGACGGCGGAGGTCATTATACACAAGAGAAGATCGAGTATGATAAAAAGCGTACAGCCATATTCATGAAACTTGGTATCAAAGTACTCAGATTCACAAATACGGAAATTGAGCGGAATTTTGCAGGTGTTTGCGAAACGATAGATCGAGAGGTCAGAAGCAGGGATTCCCTCCCTCAAGCCAGAAAGCGGCCTACTTGAAGGTCTCTTGGGCGACAGTTTACCCAAGGACGTTTATAAAACGATAGACTGAGAGATCATAAGAAGGATTCCATCCCAAGCCACATGCAACCCTATGGATTGGTTGGATGACAGTACATTTAGAGGTATTTATAAAACGATAGACCAAGAGGTCAAAAGAAGTTATTCCCTCCCCCAGTCACCTACGGTGACAGCCCCCTCGTCTGAGGGGGCCAGGGAATGGCTCGGCTTCCTGACAGCGGTAGCCCCACTCGTAAACGTGCGCGTCTTGTGGGGCCAGGGAATGGCTCAGCTTCCGACAGTGGTAGCCCTACTCGTAAGCGTGCGCGACTGATGGGGCCAATCAAGCAGAATACCTTATGCAACTTCTTTCAAAAAATAAGCTATGGTTTACCGAAGGACAAACATGCATTGTAAAATCAGCTGCTAAAACAATCCACAGTTGTATTTGGCGGCTTATTTCTTTATAATTAATTGACGATATTCCAATGCTATTATGGAAAAAAGACGGGAGGGATAGCATGATAGCGATCGGAAGCGACCACGGCGGTTTTGAACTGAAAGATTTCATCATGGAATACCTCAAGGACAACGGGTACGAGTACCATGACTTCGGGTGCTATTCGCCGGACAGCGTGGATTACCCCGATGTGGCGCTGCCCGTGGCCCAGAGCGTGGCAAACGGCGAATATGAATTTGGCATCCTCATCTGCGGGACAGGCCTCGGTATGAGCTATGTGGCCAACAAGGTGCCGGGGATACGCGCCGCGCTGTGCTCGGACGGTTACACCGCGCGCATGGCGAGGGAGCACAACGACGCCAACATATTGGTCCTGGGCGGCCGGGTGGTGGGCGTGGGGCTGGCGCTGGACATCGCCGACATCTTCCTCAAGAGCAAGTTCTCCTCGGGAAGACACAAACTGAGAATCGATAAAATCGATAAAATCGAAAAATTGTATTGCAGGGCGGAGGATCAATGACATGGGCAGACTGGTAGTGGTGGACCATCCCTTACTCCAACATAAAATCTCACTGCTTCGCGACAAGCGGACGGGGCAGAAGGAATTCCGCGAACTCGTTGCCGAGATCGCGATGCTGATGGCCTACGAGGTCACACGGGATTTACCCCTGAAAGAGGTCGAGGTGGAAACGCCCATTTGCGTGGCGAAGACCAAGGTGATCTCGGGCAAGAAGCTGGGGCTGGTGCCCATATTACGCGCAGGGCTGGGCATGGTGGAAGGCATATTGCGCCTGGTGCCGGCTGCGCCGGTGGGGCATGTGGGACTGTACCGCGACCCCAAGACGCTGGCACCGGTGGAATATTACTGCAAACTGCCGACGGACGCACAGGAACGGGACATCATCGTATTGGACCCGATGCTGGCGACGGGCGGGAGCGCGGTGGCGGCCGTCACACTTCTCAAGCAGAAGGGCGTGCAGAATATCAAGCTCGTGTGCCTGATCGCGGCGCCCGAGGGGATCGCGGCTGTGCAGAAGGCCCACCCCGACATCGACCTTTTCGTGGCGTCGGTGGACGAGAAGCTGGACTACAAGGGCTACATCGTGCCGGGGCTGGGAGACGCGGGGGACAGGCTTTTCGGGACGAAATAGCCCAATTGAGAATTGAAAATGGAGAATTGAGAATTAACCTGCGGGGGACAATCCCGACGCGGGGGACAATCCCGACGCGGGGGACAATGTATAATTTATAATGTATAATGTATAATTGTGGAATGCCCTGCGGGCATGGATCATATGGCCCTGCGGGGGGAAACCCTGCGGGGGCTCATTAGTTAAGAGTTAAGAATTGCGGAATGCCCTGCGGGCATGAATTAGATGGCCCTGCGGGGGAAATGGTTGATTCATTCGGCGGAAGAATCAACCGTTGATTATTACCATACACATAGGAAAAGACGCCTGTAAATGAGGTGGAAGAAATGAAAGAGGAATTTGAACAACTGGGAAGGGACATCGAGGAGCTTTTCAAAAAGGTGGGGAAGGAAGCCGGGGAGGCCGCAAGGGAATTCAAAGAAGGTGCGGACAGGTTTTTTACCCGGGAAGGCAAGGACGTCAAGGAGCGGCTCGACGTCATCAATGACCGGATGAAGGCGCAGGCGCGGGAGCTGGGCGCGCACATCAAGCAGATGGCCAATGACGAGGAGAAGAAGAAGGCTTTCAAGGAGGGGGCGGAGAAGATCGCCGAATCCATCAAGGTCTTCGGCGCGGAAGTGCTCTTTTGGCCCGACGACCATTACAAGGACCTGATGCTTCAGCTGATCCTGAAGCACGCGCCTATTGGCGACGAGGAGCTGCTCATTTGCAAGCGGGATGAGAAGCGCATCGACGAAGCCTTCATCGCCAAAGCGAATGCGGAACTCGTGAAAGCCGGGAAGAAGGGCGAACTCACGCTCTCCAAGGAACGGGCGGACATCAGCGGCGGGTTCATCCTGCGCGGGAAAGAGGGCATCGAGACGAACTGCTCGCTGGACACGATGTTTGCGCAAATGGGGAAGAACATCGAGAACGAGTTCAAGAAGGCGTTTTCGTAATTGAGAATTGAAAATGGAGAATTGAGAATTAATCCTGCGGGGGTTCAACTAGTTGACAGTTGGAGAGTTGACAGTGGACAGTTACCCTTGGGGATAAACCCCTCAGGCGTCTTACGACGCCAGCTCACCCTATAACGTGTGCGATGCACCCGTCTGGGAGCCATGCGCAGGAAAAACCCGGCGAGGGTAAGACATTGAATACTGATGATAGCTGCTTCAGGGGCAGCGGGGAGAAAGCAGCCGGAAAAAGGCTGCTTTTGGTTTTACCGGGGGAGGGAACGATATGGATACGGTAAAGGAGCAAATACGGGAGAAGGGGCTGGCGCTGGGGTTCGCGGAGGTGCGCTTTGCTTCCGCGGAGCCGTTCGATGCATGGCGGGAGACGGTGGACGGGCTGCAGGGGGAATACAGGCCTCGGGGCGTATTCCGGATGACACACGAGCCGAGGAAGCTGATGCAGGACGCGGCGAGCATCGCTGTCTGCCTGCTGCCCTTCGCCTTAAACGCACCGCTGCCGGAGGATGTGGCGCCTTTCGCGGCGTATTACCCGGCGTCCCAGTATGCGCACAACCTGGCAATGGAACTGGCGGCGTTCATCGATTCGCTGGGGTACAAAGCCAGGGCCAACCCGATGCTGCCCGCGCGGCACGCGGCGCTGCGCGCCTACGGTGGGATGTACGGGAGCAACCGGCTGTTCGTGCACCCCAAATACGGCTCGCTGGTGGCCATACGGCTGATCCTCACGAACGCATGCGGGCCTGACGAACCCCCGGCTGATAAGAAGCACAAATGCCCCGAGTGCGGGAAATGCATCTCCGCGTGCCCGGTGGGCGTATTGACGCACGAGCGCTTCGAGGCGGAAAAATGCCTGCGCACATATACGGGGCGGGGAAACGTACCGGAAGAGGTGCGGGACAAGGTGATGACCCTGATCGGGTGCGAATACTGCACGCGGGCGTGCCCGTACAACGCGATGCAAAAAGAGGCCATGCCGCCCGAAGAGGTGCTGGACGCATTCAAATATGAAAACATCCTGTCCGGGGCATCCATGGAGAGGCTGGTGGACCTCGTGGGCTCCAACTTCATCGACGAAGGGAAGATCGAGGCCATGACCGCGCTGACGGCGGCCAACCGGGGACGGAAGGAAGCTATCCCGCTGCTGCAGAAACTGACGGAGGACGGGCGGGAAAAGGTGGGGAAACAGGCGGCATGGGCGCTGGAGAAGCTGGAAGGAAAGGGTTGACCCCACACCATTTCACGATATCTCAGCGAGTCACAGAGATACGGGGGGATACGGCGAGATAACGGCCAATAACGGTGATGTAACGACATAAAGCCGTGATTATTGCAGCAATGCACGAAATAGCGACATAAAAACCACATTGCGTTTGCGAAAAAAGCAATAAAATCCATTGTTTGGACAGGCATACGATGCTATAATGAAAAAACCTACCCATAGCGCAGCCAAACGGCGACGGAGGTTTGATGGATATGAAAAAAAGACATATCATCGCACTAAGCGCCATCATTGCCTGCTTTATGATCTTTACGGGATGCCTGCATGTGGACCTGGGCTCGGGGGATGCAGTACCGCTGACCACGCCGGAGCCTTCACAGGCGGCGGAGGCGGAACCGGACAGCCAGGGATATGACCTTGAGATACTGGACTACCAGGCGGACATCGCCATCAGCACCAAAAATGTCTGGAAGGTGAAAGAGAGCATCACCGTGCTATTCAACAAGGAACTGCACGGCATCTTCCAGGATATCCCCGTCAAAGGAAGCTTTAACCGCCTCGTCGGCAGCAAGAATACGGAATACAAATACGATATACGCATTTCCAACGTGAAGGTGGAAAACCATCCATTCACGGCGGGGCCCACGCAGGACGGCACCGAGATGAGCATCACCATCGGGGACATGGACAAGCTGGTGCGCGGCGTGCAGGAATACACCATCACCTATACGGCGGACATGGGGGACGACGGCATCAAGGATTTCGACGAGGTATATACCAACCTGCTGGGCGTGACATGGGGATTCCCCATCCGGCAGGCGGAATTCACCATCCTGATGCCCAAACCCTTCAACATGAAAGACATCCTTTTCACCTGCGGGAAGGTGGGGGAGATGACGGATTCAGGCGTGGCGTACAGGGTGGACGGCAATACCATCAACGCCCATACGACACGGACGCTGGAACCTTTCGAATGCGTGGCGCTGCATATCGAGCTGCCCGAAGGGTACTTCAAGGGCGAAAGCGTGCGCGAGCGGAAGGCAAAGCAGTAAGCCGGCAGTATCACACCAAAGTGCTATCATCCAACTGACAGCACTTTTTCTTTTTTACGTGCCGGAACGCCGGATGACGAAAAGCATCATGGCCTATGCGCAGCTGACGTTCGGATACTGCTGAAAACATCCACAGGAAAGTGATCCGCATTTCCGGAGTATACTTTACCTCCCCGGCAGCATACTTGTGTATCAACGGTAAAACTGATACAGGGTACGGTGCAAGAGCTGTACCATAGAATCCATCATATACGAAAGGGCGAAATCATTCATCAGCCTTTTCCGGGGGAAAATATGGCGACCAAGATCCTGGCTGCCTTCGGCAGCGCCTGCATGAGCGCATTCGGCGTGTGGCACTTCTTTGTGCCCGCAGCATGAAACTGGTACGCCTACATGTCCCCGGATGCGGGGGAACTGGCGGTGGCAGTCCAGGCGACCAATGTTTTCTTTTCCCTGTGCCTGGTGCTCATCGGCCTCGCCAATGTGCTCGTCGTATTCTTCTCGCGCAGCCGGCTCTCCATGACCGTCATGCTCGCCTTGTCCAGCATCCTTTGGGCGGTGCGGTGCATGATGCAGATCATTTACCCGCAGGGAAGCATCAGTCCATGGCTGCAGTACGGCATGCTCTCGGCATTCATACTGATCTTTGCCTGCTTTTTCATCTCACTGCTACTGGTGATATTCATCAAACAAAGGGCGGTATCGCGGCAACAGTGAACGGATAAAACTTCAGGTACAATCAAATAAAAGCCGATCCTAAACCGCAGAAGGGCCGGATCAGCATTGAATATGCATTATACGAATAAATATTCATCCTATGCAAACAATTTTCAAACGATTATTGACAGGAAAATTGTGCAATGCTATGATGGTACAGGATATGCGTGGGTAATCCCACGCTTTATTTTTTTGCAGTATGGAGTGAGCGAAATGTCAGGTTTGGTGGTGCTGGGCGCGCAATGGGGCGACGAGGGCAAGGGCCGTTTCGTCGATTATCTGGCGGAGAAGGCCGACGCGGTCATCCGTTACCAGGGCGGCAACAATGCAGGACACACGGTGGAACTGGGGGAGAAGCAGTACAAGCTTCATCTGGTGCCATCGGGCATTTTATATGCAGGAAAGACGTGCATCATCGGCAACGGCGTGGTGGTGGACGTGGCTTCGCTGATCGAGGAGATGCGGTCGCTGGAGAAAACCGGCCTTTCCATGGATCACCTGTATATCAGCGACAGGGCGCACGTGGTGATGCCCTACCACAGGCTGCTGGACGGCCTGAGCGAAAAATCCGTGGGCGAAGGCGCCATCGGGACCACGGGCAGGGGCATCGGCCCGGCCTATGTGGACAAGATGAACCGCACGGGCATACGCGTATGCGACCTGATGGACACCGAGGCCTTCCCGCTGATACTCAAGCGGGTGCTGGACCAGAAGAACGACATCATCAGCAAGGTATACAACGGCAAACCCTTTTCCTTCGACGCGATGCTGGAGGATTACAGGGGTTATGCGGAAGTGCTGCGCAAGCACGTGCGCGACACCTCCCTGATGGCCAACGAATTATATGATGCAGGCAAAAACCTGCTCTTTGAGGGCGCGCAGGGGACGATGCTGGACATCGACTACGGGACGTACCCGTTTGTGACATCCAGCAACCCCATCTCGGGCGGCGCGTGCATAGGCGCGGGCGTAGGGCCAAAGTGCATCGACCGGGTACTGGGCGTGGCAAAGGCTTACACCACGCGTGTGGGCAACGGACCCATGGTCACTGAACTATTTGACGAGACAGGGAACCGGCTGCGGGAGAAAGGCAACGAATACGGCGCGACGACGGGGCGGCCCAGGCGCTGCGGCTGGTTTGACGCGGTGGTGGTGCGCTATGCCGTGCGCATCTCGGGCATGACGGGGCTGGCCATCACGCGGGTGGACACGCTGGGCGGATTTGACAAGGTGAAGATCTGCACCGCGTACGACTGCGGCGGAAGGATTTTCGAACATTTCCCGCCCGAAATATCCCTCCAGGAGAACTGCAAGCCCGTCTATGAGGAGATGGAGGGCTGGGACGACGATATCTCGCACATCCGCGAATTCTCCAAGCTGCCCAAAACGGCGCAGGCCTACATCAAACGGTTGGAGGAGCTGTGCAAAGCGCCGGTGGCGATGATCGGCGTGGGGGCAAAACGCGAGGAATGCGTGATCCGGACGGAAATGTTTTAAACAATTGACAATTGAAAATTGAGAATTGACAATTTACATGAGGGGGCTGATGGCCCCCTTTTGTATTCCATTGCTTTGTCCAAGCTCAATTTGCGGCGTTGGTGAGGGTAACGACCATGATGACCGCTTATCCCGTTATACATGGAAAGGATGACATGTAATATTTGCCTTTTCTAACTTCAAAAGGTATGATAGTACACAAACATGATTAAGGATGGATACCTTCACATCAGGCAAGGAGGGAATGCAATGGAAATATTGATACGGCCTGCCGCCATCGGGGACGCCGGGGCGATGCAGGTGCTGAACCGGGACGGACTGGGCTATGATTACCCCATCGAGAAGACGAAAGAACGGTTGAAAACAGTATTGGGGAACCCCGAATACAAGGTGTTCATCGCCGAGGCGGATGGCAGGGTGATCGGATACATCCATGGGGCGGACTACCACTGCACGTATACCGACCCGCTGAAAAACATCCTGGCGCTGGTTGTAGAAGAACGATACCGCGGGCAGGGCGCGGGCAAGGCGCTCATTACAGCTATCGAACAATGGGCGCGGGAATGCGGCGCTGCGGGGGTGCGGCTGGTCTCGGGCTACAACCGTACAGGTGCGCACAGGTTTTACGAGACGTGCGGATACCACATGCGCAAGGAACAGAAGAACTTTATCAAGCTATTTAACACCACAGAGGCGGGTGAAAAAGCATGAACGACGGGCTGTCTTATGCGGGATGCGGCGTAAATATAAACGACGCCGACTCGGCCAAGCAGGATATCGCACAGATACTGGACAGCAACCATGCAAAGTGCCTGAATAAAACCGGTGCTTTCGCGGCGCTCTACGATGCGGATTTCAGGGAGTACAAAAGCCCCGTCCTGGTGCTCAAGGCCGAGGAACCCGGCTCGAAACAGCTGCTATCCATCCGCTACGGAAAGACCGAGTGGATCTGCCGCGACCTGATCAACCATCTGACCAACGATATCGCTGTGATGGGCGCAAAACCCCTCGCGGTGCTGGATACGATCATCTGCGGCAGGCTTGAAAAGGACACCATCGTGGAAATGGTGCGATACATGTCACAGGCGTGCAATGAACTGGGATGCGTATTGATCGGCGGAGAGACGTCGGAGCAGCCGGGGACCCTGCAGAGCGGAACCTATGTATTATCCGCATGCGTGGTGGGCATCGCCGAAAAAGAGAAGATCGTGGACGGGTCCGGGATAACACCCGGCGACTGCCTGCTCGCGTTACCATCCAACGGACCGCACACCAATGGCTTTTCCCTGATCCGCAAACTGATCGACGAGAAGCCGGGCCTGATGCATACAACCGCAGGCGAAGGCAACTTTTTGGACGCAATATTAAAGCCACACACGTCCTATTACCTCCCGTTGAAAAACGTCCTGGAATCCAGCCATGCATCCGCCGTACACGGTATGGCGCATATCACCGGGGGAGGAATGCGGGACAACCTGATACGGATCCTACCGGAAGGCTGCCGGGCGGATATCGACCTGGCGAAGGTGCGCGTACCGCAAATATTCAAAATCATCAAACATGCGGGCAACGTGCCGGACGCGGATATGCTTCGGACGTTCAATAACGGCGTGGGAATGATCCTGGCGGTGGACAAAGATACCGTAGGAAGAATCAAAGCGCCCCTTTTTGCAAGCGGCATAGATACATATGAGATCGGCAGAATATCCAGTGGGGAAAGACAGGTCGGGTTTTACAATACATTGGACTACGCGCTTTAGAAATAAAAAAAGCAAGGCGTATAGCCGCCTTGCCAAACGAGGCATATGCCTTGTTTAAAAATAGATGCCGCGCACCTGCCTCCGATGGCTGCATACGGCAGCCACCCGTATCCCGGGGCTCCGGCCAGGCATCCCCGCGGCACACGCGCCGCGCCGCTTACTGCTGCTTCCTTCCGGATCTGACAGGGTTCACGGCCGCTCGTTGCACGGGACCCGGCGTTCAACGCCCTGAACGCGGGCACACACTCCACACACAGACCCACCTCGGGCAGGAATTCGACCCTGCTATAGCGGATTGCAGGTCACAGGGCACCGCTGGTTCCCCGTCTAGCACGGCAAACTTTAGCAGGAATCCCTGATCGATTCATGCGATATCTTTGCGGTTAATTTGTCGCCTGCCTGTGTCGCTAAAAACTCGAAATAGCGATGCTATTCCTTCGTTTTTGCTCCGTGTCATACGCCAAATTTCCACGCAAATCTGATCGCCCTCATTCAATCAGTGCTTCCTTGTCTTCAATTATCAGAGCGGCTATGAACCGCTGGAATACTATTTTAACCGATGAAGCATTTTTTAGCAAGTGAAAAAGGGATGGAAAAGCTGGCATTTGATATTCATTTCCTGTATCATTCAACCGATAGTATATATAGAGAATGCTGTAATATTTGACAGCAGGGCAGCAAGCCCGTATTCAAACGATCACGGAGGAAGATACCATGCAGATCAGGCTGTGCGGCCTGGACGACCTGGACAGGGTGGAAGACATCCTCATCCATGCAAAAGCGGATATGAACGCACGGGGGCTGGATTTCTGGGACAACATCTACCCCACGCGCGAGACATACCGCCATGACATCGCGGATAAAAGCCTGTACGGTGCGTTTGAAGGGGAATTGCTGGGCGTATTCACCCTGAATGCGGAGCAGGAACCCGAATACAGCTCGCTCCTGTGGAAATATGACGGGCCGGTACTCGTCGTTCACCGGCTGTGCATCCACCCGGAGCACGCAGGCAAGGGCATGGCCACGAGCCTGATGCAGTACGCAGAGCAATACGCTGCTGAAAACGGATACAATGCCATCCGCCTGGACTCGTACTGCGACAATGAACGTGCAAACCGGATGTACCACAGGCTGGGGTACGAAAAGGCGGGATACGTCACTTTTCGAAAAGGAAGCTTTGCATGTTTCGAAAAGCACATAGGGAAATAGCGCTGCGGCAGGGCATGGAAATTGTAAACAGATTGAAAACAACCCGGCGGAACCTGCGCCGCTACCCGGAGACGGTACTATAATGGACAAGCTTGGAAGCGTGGATAGGCATAGCGAATTGTAAACGTTTCCTGCAACGTTGAATAAGTGGAAGCAGTACGAGGGACACTTTTACTTTGGAAGTGGGCGGCAGCTTGCAAACTGCACGCTATCATACATGCAATCATAAAATAAAAGTATGCCTAAGATTTGGAGGAATGCAAGTGATGCCCATCTTCATGAAACAAAGCAAGAAATATGACAAAGGGATCCTGCTGCTGCACGGATTTTCAGGGGCGCCCGAGAGCATGGGCCCCTTATGCGAAAAACTGCGGCTGGCGGGCTACAAGGTGAGGTGCCCGCACCTGCGCGGACACGGCACGACGCTGGAAGACATGCGCAAGGCATCCTGGCGGGACTGGCTGATGGACGCCTCGCACGAGTATGACGAACTGGAAAAGGACTGCGTGCATGTGGCCGTGGGCGGCCTTTCGCTGGGCGGGCTGATCGCGCTGCACCTGGCATCCAAAAAGGGCGCGGACGCGGTGGTGGCCATCTCCACGCCGATACGCTACAGGCTGGATATGCTGGCGCACCTGTCCTCTTTTATCCGCTTTTCCAAAAAGATACGGAAATGGCCCACCAAGAGCAAATATGTCAAGAGCGAGATCATCGGGTACGACGGGTTCCCCGAGGCCAAGATCTACGACCTGGACCGGGTGAACAGCATCGCCCGGGGGAGCCTGCGCAGGATCAAGTGCCCCATCCTCACCATCCAGTCCAAAAAGGACGAGCTGGTGAAGCGGGTGAGCATGCAGATGATCATGGACAGCGTTTCTTCCAAAGTGAATGAAGGGGTGCTGCTGGAAAACAGCCCGCACGCGGCGACGGTGGGGCCGGAGGCGGATTTCATCGCGCAGCGCGTGCTGGAATTCCTGGAGCGGAACCTGGTGGGCGAAAAGCACAGCCTCCTGGACATCTTCAAGCACCGGGAGCAAAAACAGGGCGCTGTCAGTTTAACTTGAAGGAAACGCTGCTTGATTCGTACGGCGTCTTTGCGGTTTATTTGCCGCCTGCCTTTGTCGCTAAAACCTCGAAATAGCGGTGCTATTCCTTCGGTTTTGCTCCTCGGCAGCTCGCCAAATCTCCTCGCAAATCCTGCCGCCCTCATCCAACCAGCGCTTCCTTATAGGTCGACTGGGTCCACACATCGTATCCTTGAATAACCGCTAAGCCGACGCGAAGTCGGCTTTTTTGCAAAATGGAAACGGATGCTGTAAGATAATACGGAGATTTAAAGAGATGGGGAATCAAACCGATCTTGACAAGCGTTTGGTTGCCACCAGCGGTCCTGCTTCCATATTTCCAGCTTTACGGAACAAAGGAAGGCCGCAGAACGTCAAGACAAGTACGAATGAAACAGAACCAAGGGGGTTTTTGCCATGGATGATTATTTACGGGGCAGGGAAGTGAGCCCGAAAGGAAAGTGGACATACAGTGGGAAGAAGATCGCGCTGAGCCTGCTCGCGGTCGCGATCGCGGTGGGCATCGGCTTGGGCGGGCGGTTTGCGTACAACATACTGGTGCCAAGCTCGGCCTTTGCGGGACCCGCACCCACGATGACGGAAGTGCCCATGGAGACCCCTACGGACGAATATTCCAGCACAGCCTCGGAAGCGCCGAGCCTATCCCCATCCCCCACGCCCACGCCCACACCCGACCCCTATGCGGAGGCACTGCAGGCGGCGGACGGTACATTTACCCAGCAGCGGACGAACATCATCCTCATCGGCATCGACCGCAGCCCGGACAGGGAGAGCTGGATCCCCGAAAGCAAGACCCGCTCGGACGTGATGTGCATCCTTTCCATCGACTTTGCAAACAGCAAGGTGGACATGATCAACATCCCGCGCGACTCGTATCTGCAGATCTACAAGACCACGAGCAAGTGGAAGGCAAACGCGGCGTACATGCGCGGGGGCGGGAAGGATAAAAACGGATTCCTCTACGTGATGAAGACGGCCGAGACGGCGATGGGGGGCAGCATCCCCATCCCCTATTACTGCGCGGTGGACATGGCGGCGCTGAAGGAGCTGGTGGAAGCCGTGGGCGGGGTGGACTACAATGTGGACCACCGCATCGTGATGAACGGGCGGGTGCTGGAAAAGGGATTCCAACACTTAAACGGCCAGCAGGTGCTGGACTACTGCCGGGCGCGCAAGGGCATCGACAACGACCTGGGGCGCATCACGCGGCAGCAGAACATCCTGGTGGAAATATTCAAGCAGATGAAATCCAGCGCAAAGCTGGCGAATCTGCCCAAGATCATCCAGGCGATGCAGGGCAAGGTATACACCAACATCTCCTTCGAGCAGATGTGCGCGCTCGCGGTATTTGGCTCCAAGCTGCCCGACGGCAACATCGGCATGCACCAGCTGCCGGGGGCCTATGCGGACGACACCGCGTACAACGCCAAGTACTACCTGATAGACCAGAAAAAAAAGACGCAGCTGATCCGCGAGATCTACGGCACGAACGTGAAGGTGAAGACGGACAAGGAGCACGACCGGATGTATGTGCTGTATGACTGGGCGCAGCTGCAGGGCAGGGCGTATGTCACGTATGTGAACAGGGTGGTGGAAAAGGACATGCTGCTCCCACCCGAACAGCAGAAGCTCACGCCCGAGAACCGGGTGATCCTGCAGGACAGGGTGGCGGAGCTGCAAAACGCGCTGAACAACATGGCGGCGGCGGTGAAGGGCGCGGGGCTGGGGGACAAACGGTACCAGACAGCGGCTAAAAACATCGACGCAGTGCGGGACGACCTGAAGACCACGGCGGACGGCATCCTGAAACCGCTGGGGATCAAGATCAGCTGGCACGTGCAGTCGGATGGAGACACGGACGACCAATAAAAAGTTGAGAGTTGAAAGTGGAGAGTTGAGAGTTAGCCCTGCGAGCGTAAATGTATAATTTATAATGTATAATGTATAATTCATGTATGCCCTGCGGGCATGATCAAATACCCTGCGGGGATATCCTGCAGGAGTGAAGTTATAGGGGGCAGCTCCCCTAACAGGGGCGCCATGCGTATTGCGCCGTTGTGCGAGAAATGATACATTTTAGACAAAAGCACGCTTTGGTAGCGTGCTTTTGTCTATTCGGCGCCTTTTTCCAGGGCAAAAACATAGTGGGGGATGGCGCCTTCGGCAGTATGCTTGAGGAACCGGCTTTCAAGGTGCATCCCGACACGCCTGGCGACATTCTGCGAGGGGATATTGGTATCCCGTATGATGCTGACGACCCTTTCTTGTTTCAGCACATGGAACGCGTAGTCCCGGCAGGCCGTGGCGGCCTCGGCGGCGTAGCCCTGATGCCAGTACTTCCGCTTGAGCAGGTAACCGATCTCCAGTTCCTCCTTCCCTTCCACGTCCTGCATGGTGAGGCCAACCTGGCCTATGAAGGCGCCGGATGCCTTATCGATCACAGCCCAGAGGCCAAAGCCATACCGCCCGTAGCGCATAAACTGCTTTTCCAGCCAGGCTCTTGCCTCTTCATCGGAGAAGGCGTGGCCGTATGCGTACATCGTTTCCCCGTCCTGCAGGATCTCGCACAGGTCGGCATAATCGTCCTGCACCAGCTCTCGCAGATAAGTCCTTTGCGTCTCAAGTATCTTTTTCACTTTCCCTCCGCCATCCTGAATATGAATGTTTGGCGGGCCTTGCCGCAAACTGCATCGAGGGTATTGACCTTTTTCAGTACTTCCGGATCAGTCAGAAAGTATGAGTTCTGCAGAAAATAATCAGGATCCCAGATGAATTTTATCCTCCGGTCAAAAATCAAAGGCTTTACAGGCTGATAATTAAGTACGACTTGCAAGGTATCTGGTGATCTACAGGCAGATATCAAAAACGATGGCACAGCGCCCGACAACTGCACCCTGCCTGGCTCCAGATGAACATCATCCGGATACGCCATCATCCTGACAGAAAACTGGCATCCGCGGCCCGCTGCATCATCCATGAGGGAACGCAGGTAAAGCGCGGACCAACTATTCATCAGCATGAATGCCACGCCTGCCAGTGTGATGGACATTACGATGATATTGCCGACCCGCTTTTTCTGCACTACCTTCAATACAGTCGGGATGTATTCGTCGGAGATCTTTTCAAAACGGATGAAGACATATCGAAGTGAGAGCAATAGAAAAAGGAGCAAATAGAATGCAAGAAGCAAATCAAATATGTAATTCCAATTGTAACCAAAGGCAAAGAATATGACCGCAATAAAGGGAGTGAAACTGGATGCAATGAACCAACCACGCCATACTGCCTTTTTCTTTCGAACCTCCCTGTAAAAATGCACTTTGCCATACCTATCGGATCTAATGGGCCTGTCCAGGTCCTCCCAAAGCCGGAACTGGCTGATGAAAAAAGACCAAAATCCGGGTTTATCCATTACAAAACCCCCTGCATATCATCCATATACTATAATATCCCAAAGGTAACAGCAAGACTATGGGCAGCGCAGCTATTTAAACAGCTTTTCGTATTCGATACAGTCGAAACCATCGTGGTGCACCCGGCCGGTCTCGATACAGCCGCGGGAAAGGTAAAGCTTCTGCGCGGAAACCTGCAGGACGGAGGTATCCAGGCAGAACCCCCGGTACCCCATTTCCCTGGCCCTTTGCTCCAGCGCATCAAACATACGCCCGCCAAAGCCTTTGCCCTGGTGAACGGGCTTGACACGCATGCGCTTCAGCTCCGCCAGGCCGTCCAGGCCTTTTTTGAATGCGCCCATGGCAACGATGGCGCCGTCCAACTCCCCAACGAGGAAGGCGCCGGGGCTATCTACATATACACCCTCAATATCCAGCAGGTCCTGCTCATGGAGGTTGGGGCCGCGGTAAACGCCTGCGTGGACCATGGCCTCCACATGGAGCGCCACGACAGCCTGCCGGTCGCGCGGTTCATAATCCCGTATGTCCAATACCATTACTCCATAAAAAAAGTATCATCATTATTAAAGCACAGGCAGCGGAAAATGTATAATGCATCATTTATGATGAAACATGCTTTTTGCAAAACAAACCGAATGCCCGCGTGGTGGCAGAGAATAGCATGCCATTCCAGAAATATATACAACCATCCAGCTATCTATAAATATTCCTTGATAATGGGTGAAGTTGGTAATAAAATGGATACGACACATTTCGATAGTATCCTACTTCTTTTGTGAGGTGGCATATGGACGGTGTTAGTGCATTTTTTCTTGTCCTTGGAATATTATGTATAGCCGGAGTCATCATATCCGTGGCGGTCATATCGTCCAAAAAGAAAAAATCCTACCTGGCTGCAGACACGGTCCATGCCCAAAACATGAGCTATTTGCAGCAGATCGGCTTCAAGATCGAGAAAGAGTACAGCCGCAAGGAATTGACCTTCCACCTCTATTTTGACTATACCAGGAAGCTCGGTGCGGTGGAATATTATTATACGTACACGGACACCTCCTCGCAAAAGAAGAAATGTGAACCCATCACCGTCTTTCCGCTGGACAAGATCATTCAGTGTCAGCTCATCCAGGACGGAACGACCGTGCATACAAATGCTGTGGCGCCCGCAATGATCGGCGCAGCCTTCCTGGGGCTGGGCGGCGCTATAGCCGGGGCCACGGCGATGTCCAACGACGCCGTTGTGGGCGTGCTGGCGGTGCGGCTGCTCATCGAAGACATGAAGATGCCTTCGGTGATGATCAGCGTGCTGAGGACCTCGACCAACAAGGCATCACAGGAGTACCAGAACCTCTTTTTCCTGGCGCAGGAGGTATACGGCATATTTGAGGGCATCGTACGGGTGAACGAACAGGCAAGGCGCCAGGCCCAGGCACAGGCGACAACC
The DNA here is from genome assembly GCA_023454175.1 of Bacillota bacterium. GTDB lineage: Bacteria > Bacillota > Clostridia > Christensenellales > JAEXRW01 > JAEXRW01. Next base: position 199,186 of record JAEXRW010000010.1, read on the forward strand.
GCGGGTGCGGGCACATCGGACGTGATGGACCAACTGAGCAAGCTGGCCGACCTGAAAGCCAAAGGCGTATTGACGGACCAGGAATTCGAAGCAAAGAAAGCCATGCTGCTGGCAAAGATCAAATAGTAAGCTGCATTCAAATAATGATCCACTAAGATATCCTGCAGGCAGTTCAAAGTAAGACCCGAACCAAGGAAGTCCATTCATAGCTGAACATAAAAAGGGCGCCGATGAACGACGCCCTTTACTATCGCATTCAACCTTCGGGTTCGGGAGCCGGGCGGGACGGAATCGCCGGTTCTGCCAAGGCGATCTTGTGGACGACGCCCTTGGTATTCCAGCGGCCGGTCATGTACCAGGCAAACACCATAATGAGGCCGAGCCCCCAGCCCACGGGCTGGGACCACCAGATGGAGCCCGGCCCGAGCGCGGACGCCATGAGGTAGGCGGCCACGGTACGGCCGCCTACGGCGACGATGGTGCTGACGAGGGGCATGACCACATCCCCGCAGCCGCGCAGCGTACTGGTGTAGATGAAACTCACACCGATGATGATATAGAAGTAGGACAGCACCCGGATGTACTGGTCCCCGATGATGATGACATTGGGATTGCTGCCGGGATCCACAAAAGCGGCGATGATCTGCGGGCCGAAAAACTGGATAATGCCTGTAACCAGCACGCAGATGACGGCCGAGATAGCGATGGAGACCCAGACGCCTTTTTTTACCCGGTCCAGCTTGCCCGCGCCCATATTCTGACCGGCGAACATCTGCACCGCCATGCCGATGCTCATGATGAAGGTGATGGCGATCTGGTCCAGCCTGCCGCCCGCGGTGCAGGCCGCGATGGTGTCGGCGCCGAAGCCATTGATGAGGCCCTGCAGCACCACGAAGCTGGCGGACACCACGAATTGCTGCACGCCGGTGGCCAGGCCGAGCTTGATGCTGACGGCAAATATCTTGCGGTCAAACTTCATATCCTTCCAGCGGAAACGGAGGAACTCTATCTTTTTGAACACATAAACGACGGTGATCACCGCGGAGACCGTCTGCGCGATCACTGTGGCCCAGGCCGAACCCGCCACACCCCATTTGAACACGCCGGTAAAGAGCAGCACGAGGCCGATATTCAGCACGCAGGAGATCATGAGGAAGTAATTGGGCGTCTTCGAATCGCCCAGCCCGCGCAGTATGCCGCCGAAGGTATTGAAGGCAAACAGGCCGATCATACCGCCGAAGATGATGATGAGGAACGTGTAGGCATAGTCATATACCTCGGGCGGGGTCTGCAAAAGCCTGAGCAGCGGCCCGGTGAGGAAAACACCCGCCGCCGTGATGATCAGCGTACCCACGAACAGGTAGATGATGGTGGTGGATATGGCTGTACGCAGCTCATCCAGCTTCTTTGCCCCGAAGAGCTGGGAGATGACGGTGGACGAGCCGATCGTGATGCCGATGATAAACGAGATCATCAGGAAGATCAACTGCCCGGCAATGCCTACGGCAGCAAGGCCGTCCCTGCCTACATACTGGCCGACCGCCACGGCGTCGACCATGAAATTTACCTGCTGAAAGATATTGCCGAGAAAAAGGGGCAGGGAGAAAAACAGTATCTTTTTCAAGACACTACCCGAGGTCATGTCCCCCAGCTTGTGCGCTGCGGCCATTTTGGCGGTATCCACTTTGAATCCCTCCGAAATCTTTATAAAAAATTATATCAATGCCTTGCGGCATCCTGATCGCTTCAAACGCCATGAAAGGCGGTATTAGATATATTTATCACTTCAACTCAAATATGTCAATGCTTTTTTTCAAACCAACCGGATCGTGACGCAAAATACGGGGAAAGCGTTCTGCATCATGACGTGATAGTAACATATCCATCGCAGGACCGTAAGAACCATTCCGATATGAAATGCACCGCACCATGCCATTCAAACAGCATATGCACTGAACATGCGAGATGTGCGAATCCCCTCAGCCGGCATGCGGCCCATCTGCGGTTCATTGAGGTCGCTTTGCGGCTGCATTGTGAATCCATTCCCCTTCGAATGGATTCACATTTACCCTTCAGGAAAGGGGGCTTATGGACGTTACGCCAAGTATGAGCGTTTATACATGCCCGTCAAACCTGCCTGATCACGGGCGTCCATAATTCACAGGCGTGGTCCATATTCGCAGCGGATACATCGGCGCCAGATCCCATCCCGCATGGATAATACTCAAAGTATAAACCATGATTTGAATCCGGGGTATAACCGACGGCGGGCAGGGCCTTTTCAAAAAACGCCGTCCAGGCGTCAAACGCGGATACGGAGGGGGGCACAGTCGCCACGGCATATTCCGCCGCGGGGATACAGACGCATTGCGCACCGGACGGCGCTTTCCCCGCGTCTGCTGCTTCTACGCCGATGAGATAACGGTAGCGGTGGTCCTGCGTGTACCACATCAGGCCGTAAACAGCATCCCTGAAGCCGAGCGCCTCAAAGAGCACACCCTTTTGCGCATCGAAATCCCGCCGCAGCAGCGATAGATCCTCCCTGCAGGTATCCAGGCATGTTTCCACGGAATACCCGCAGACATGGAAACCATCCCGATGTTCAAACTTCAGGTTTAATCCATCATCCATGGCGCGCACACTCCACTCCTTACAGTTCCTGTCCCATCATACCATGGTGAATATGACAACGGCGTGTCCTATTCCTGCGCCGCTTTGCACGGACAGCATGCATTTGGTATAATGCATGATACTACACAACTTCAAATACCTAAACCGATTCATGGAGGTATGGCGTGAAGAGAGCGGCGGCATTTGATTTTGACGGGACGATCTTTGAAACGATGCGCATCGAGATGGACGCGTTCAACACCGCGCTGTCGGCGATGGGGCAACCGGTGCTGGACGAGCCGGGGGTGGCGTATTTCATCGGGATGAAGATGCCGAAAGTGCTGGCGGAGCTGCTGCCCGGGGGAACGACTGCCCAGCGGCAGGAGCTGGACGAGCGCATCCTGGCGGCGGAAAAGCAGGCCATCGGCCGCTGCGGGCGGCTGTATGCGGGCGCGGGGGAGATGCTGGCGGCCCTGCATTCCAAGGGCGTGGACATCTATATCTGCAGCAACGGGGGCCATGAGTACCTGATGCATGCCTGCGCACACTGCGGGATCAACAGCCTTATCGCGCATATCTATCATACGGGGAACTGCGAAGGCAAGGCGCACGCACTGAAAGAGATCAAATCCAAATACGACGCCGTCACCTTTGCCGGGGACAGGGAAGAGGACATCGCCGCTGCGCGGGAAGCCGGGTGCACATCCATCGCCTGCGTGTACGGATACGGCGGGGGGAAGGACTACGGCGCGGAGCACGCCGCGCATGACATTTTTGAATTGCATCAGGCCATCAACAGAGCGTTGGAATTATCGATAAATAATTTAGGATAATGTTTAAATTTCGGAATGCCAAAGGGAGGTTTTGGCATCCTTTGGCATGACCGTAACGGCCCCGCGGAGGTATAGCAAAAAACACTGTGATAATTAATAAGTACTGTATACATATTATTTATCACAATCCCTTGCCCACCGGCATATGATATAGCGTCAGGATACCCAGCATCCAAAACTCAAACCTCGAAGACACGCATGAATATGGTCCAGGGACCGCCACCCCTCAGGCGGTCCCTTTCCCATCCACCCGCTCATTCCCCGGTTTGCACAAACTCGGCCACCACGGCCTCATTGCCGTCGGGATCCTTCAGCCGCAACTCGTAAACGCCCCAGTCATACCGTGCCGGAGGGGGAAAGGATATGCCCTTCTGCTTTAGCTCCGCACAGGTCTGATCCAGATCAGCGCACCGGAAGACAAAAGACACATTGCCCCGGACAGGCGCGCCCCATTTACCGGAATCCCAGATGCAGATCGTGGGGGCATTCCTATCAAAGCCGAGGTTCACGCCGTCGTATTCTTCATTCAGCGTATACAGGACCGGTATGCCGAGGATACCGTGATAGAAACAAACCAACTCCCGGGGCTGGACTGAAAACAGGTTTACACAGGAAAACGCATCGATCACACGCGACACCCCTTTGCCGTTGGATAATCATGGTTACATATAAAGTATAAAAGAAGGAAAAGGATCGGGCAACCACCACCCCAAGGAGGAGTCCATCCAAAAAAAGAAAGGAGCCCCGGCGTGAGGGCTCCCTGCAGTATAACCAATATTCAAGCCTGCACTTTCTTTTTCGACGCGGCCAGCACCAGCGCGAAGACGGCGGTGAGCATACCGGATCCCACAGACGCGATGCCGAGCGTGCGGTGGAAGGCAAGGCCCGCCGCGTCCGTGCCGTTGGCGCCGATATACAGGCCGCAAACGAGGACACAGAAGAGGAGCAGGAGGGTGACGATGGACAGAATGACGGTGAAAACTTTCATAATGAAATCTCCCTTAAATCAATTATTTAGAGCCGATTTGCCTGAGTAAAACAGGCTAACCCCTCAGCCCAAGTGACCCTTTGGGTTCTTGGGCAACTCCCCTGAGCGGGGAGCCATGCGGAGAAGGATGAATGGGCACTCCTCTGGGATCAGCCTGCGGAGACGATGATGGACAGGGCGGACGTGGCGAGGCCCATGACGACATTCAGGATACCCAGGCGTGCGTGGAACTTTTTGCCCGCTTCATCCGCACCTTTGCGGCGGATCCAGGAGCCGCACATGAGCTGGCAGAGCAGGAGGAAGGCGGTAACAGAGGCAACGATGATGGCAGCAGTTTTCATAGGACATGATCCCCTTTCAAAATATAAAAGTTTTATGATAAATAATGATCAATCAGCGTATCCATGAGCCGGTCCCGCTGGGCCTTGTCCCGCAGGTCTATGCCCGCATAGGCCAAGAAGGCGTCGCTGCGCAGGAGGATGGCATTGGTGGTCACCAGTATCTGGAAGGCGATGAGCCGGACGGCGCTTTCGTCCCGTTTGCCGGCGAAAATCTCGCGGAGCAGGGGCAAAAGGAAATTGGCAGCGCTGAAATCCCCCTGCAGGAGCTGGAACTGCGCGCCGACGCGCATCTGCTTTTCGTAGCGCAGGCCAATATCACCCAGGGATCTCAGCATGGCCCTGAACCGCTCCTCCGGCGTGCCCGCCTGCGAAGGCGCCTGCTGGATGGCTGCGATCATATGCGTCATATACTCCCCGATGGCGGCATAGAGCAGGTTTTCCCGGGTCTGGAAGTGGTAATTGATAAGGCCTATGCCCACGCCCGCGCGCTCCGCGATCTGGCGGATGGTGATGCGCTCGGTATCCTCCACCTCATCCATAAGCTCCATGGCGGCCTTCAGTATCCGTTCCTTTGCTTCCCTGTCCGGCATACGATCCATTCCTTTCAATCAAACAATACTGAACATAATTTGAACATGTTTAAAATAGCACATCATGATTGCTTTGTAAAGAGAAAATTCTAAATACCTAATAATGGCAAGATAATTCGATATAAATCGTGTTTATTCTGCATTGCCCTGGGTACAAATTATATAACCGTAAATTCAAAAGACTCTAAGAGATCCAGAAAAACTGCAAAGAGGCTCTTGACAGAACGAACAAAGCATTCAAAAACCATAATTTGAATGCCTTAATATAACGTACCCATTTGCACCCTTTGATCCCAAAAAACAATGCAACAGGTTAAAAAAGAAGAACTGAGGAGGAAACAATAATGACCAGCCACAATGAAACCAAAAAACCAGGCCTGAAAGCAGCTGCCATTGTTTTAGCACTTATCATGGTCTTTACGGCCAGTATAACTACAGTGTTTGCAGCCAGCTTAAGCGTAGGCCCCAACAGCCCTACAAACATTTCCGCCTTATCGTGGATCAATCTTGGAAATGTAGCAGCATCGGATAATGTCTACGCGACGATCACACTCAACTCCAGTATCCAGGCAACACCATTTTTCTATGCCCAAGGATATAACTTCAATGTCCCCGACGATGCCACCATTACCGGTATCACTGCAACTGTCGAAAGAAAGCAGTCGGGTACCGGAAGCAGTTTCTATGATGAAGGCGTATGCCTAGTCGTAGACGGTGCACTATACACAACGCCGAACCGGGCCACGGGCACGACATGGCAAACCACCGATGTAGTGACGACATTTGGCAGTTCAAGCGATCTGTGGGGCCGAACCCTGACGCCTGCCCTTGTGAACAAATCCAACTTTGGGTTGATGTATTATGCCAGAAAAATATCGGGCTCAAAGACAGCCATGATCGACTATATCGGCATGACGGTATATTATACCCTGCCCGACACCACCCCCCCGGTCATCGCCCCGCAGAGCGATATGACGGTGGAGGCTACAAGCGCAAACGGTGCAAAAGTCAATTTCACCCCCACAGCCACTGATAATATCGATCCTACCGTGACAGTCGTATGCACACCTGCATCGGGATCCCAATTCCCGCTTGGCACCACCCAGGTGACCTGCAACGCAACGGACGCTGCCGGAAACACAGCAGTCCCGGTTACCTTCAATGTGACCGTACAGGACACGACTGCACCTGTGATCACAATAACGGGCGATAATCCTATGAATATCAGCCAGGACAGCACATACGCAGAACAAGGTGCAGTATGGACGGATGCCGTCGACGGAACCGGCAGCGCCATCGTGGGAGGCGATACGGTCAATACCGCCATACCAGGCACCTACACTGTAACCTACAATCAAACAGACGCCGCGGGCAATGCAGCAGTGCAAGCGACCCGCACAGTCAATGTCATCCCAACCTATACCATCACTTTTGACAGCGCAGGAGGGACACCGGTAGCGAACATCACGCAGGCATTCGGTTCGACAATAACCGCCCCTGCCGACCCGACAAAGGACGGATACACCTTCGCAGGGTGGAGCCCGGCGGTACCGTCAACGATGCCGCTGAACGGCGCGGCCCTGACCGCGCAATGGACGGCGAACGAATATACGATCACCTTTGACAGCGCAGGAGGCAGCGCAGTAGCGAGCATCACGCAGGCATTCGGCACGGACGTGACAGCGCCCGCCGACCCCACGCGGGACGGATACACCTTCGCAGGATGGAACCCGGCGGTACCGTCAACGATGCCGCTGAACGGCGCGGCCCTGAGCGCGCAATGGACGACGAACGAATATACGATCACCTTTGACAGCGCAGGGGGCAGCGCAGTAGCGAGCATCACGCAGGCATTCGGTTCGACAATAACCGCCCCTGCCGACCCGACAAAGGACGGATACACCTTCGCAGGGTGGAGCCCGGCGGTACCGTCAACGATGCCGCTGAACGGCGCGGCTCTGAGTGCGCAATGGACGGCGAACGAATATACGATAACCTTTGACAGCGCAGGAGGCAGCGCAGTAGCGAGCATCACACAGGCATTCGGCACGGACGTGACAGCGCCCGCCGACCCGACAAAGGACGGATACACCTTCGCAGGATGGAACCCGGCGGTACCGGCCAAAATGCCGCTGAACGGCGCGGCCCTGAGCGCAAAGTGGCTGGATGCCAACGCAAACCTGGCCAGCCTCACCGTAAGCGGGATACCCGTAGCGGGATTCTCCGCGAACACCCTGAGCTATACGATGGTCGTGCCCAACAGTACATCCGGCGTGAATATTACTGCGCTGGCGGAGAGCGCGAAAGCAGCAGTGACGGGTGATACCGGAACGAGAAACGTGGCGGTGGGGCAGAACACCTTTACCATCACCGTGACGGCTGAAAGCGGCGTAAGCAAGACATATACCCTGACCGTCACAAGGGAGACGGCGCCCATCGTAAAGCCGTACGTGGACGGTAAGCTCAGCGATATCCTGCTCACGCCGGGAGCGGCCCTGTTACAAACATTTTCCTGGGACAGGTATGCCTATAATGTGAACCTGACCGAGACCACCTCCAGCGTGAAGATCACTCCGGTACGCTTCAACAGCGCAAACACGATGACCATCGACGGCAAGAGAGCGACCAGCATGAACTACACCGGCATCCTGGCGACAAAGACCCGGACGGTGAAGATCGTGGTGGTATTGAACAAGGTGAAGACCACCTACACGCTGTACATCAAACGGGCGAAGTCCACGAACGCAGACCTGAGCAAACTCAGCGTGACTGGAGGAACCCTGTCGGCACCCTTCGCAAACGGTACGGATCATTACACTGTAACAATGGCAAGCACAAGGAGCACTGTAACATTCCGGGCGACGAAGGCCAACGCATATGCAAAGGTACAAATCAACAATAGAACTACCTCCAGCAGATCATTCTATGTGCCAAACGGCGGGTCCATAACCGTAACCATCACTAACAAGGCACAGGCGGGCAACAGCAAGAGCTGGACCTTTACCGTGGTACGCGCACCGAGGATCAGTACATTCTCCGCTTCGCCCAAGGTGGCAGGAAAACCGACCGTGCAAGCCAGCAAACCGCTGACTTTCACCTACTCACTATACGGGAAAGGCGGCAACATCAAACTCGAAGTGCTGGCACCATCAGGATGGACCACCCTTACAGAAAGGGCCACCACAGCCGGCACAAAGCGGTTCACCTGGGACGGCACCATAGGCGGGGTCCCGCTGGCCCCCGGGACCTATACAGTACGGCTGAGCGCGGCATACAGCGCGTTGGCCGCCACACCAAAGACACTGACAGTCATAGTCAAATAATCCAATAAACACGGGTAGGGAGGCATGGTTTGCATGCCTCCCTTTTTTGCATCCATAGCCTGTCCAACTGAAAAGTACAGGAAGGATAAGGGGGATGATTCGAATCCAGCTTGTGCGTTCGCGCGAGAAATAAACTTCAATATGAATATCACTAGCAGAACGAATGCCGGCAGTGGAACAAAGGAGGACACGCGTTGCGGCCGGTCCTTTTCCATGTTCAGCTCCGGCGCCAGGAACGGCAGGGTACTGTGGGAAAAGGCGACGATTTTTTTCACAGGGATGCAGGTGACCACGCCGAAACCTTCAAACCCTGGCCGGAACGGACGGCAGCCGGAAGCGCGGCGATAGGACAGGACGGTGCGGAACCTCCTCCTCACCAAAGACGGCTCCATAAAATGCAGCAGCCGGATATGATCGGAGCAGACCCCCGCCAGCAGGCCGGAAAAGCAGCGGCCGGCACACCCGGCGCCCTCCACGCAAACGGTGACGGTCTGCCCGAGAAAGTGCGTGAAGTGGCTGTTCAAGCCCGCCGCCCCATATTCAGGCATGGCCATATACATCCCCCCTATACAATGGAACCATAGACCATTCTATTAACCGTAATGGAAACGTGTTCATGGAAACGATATCATTTCATACAAACAAAAAACGATGCTGCGCGGAGGTAAACAAAGACCCGCTCGAAGCGGGCCTTGTTTACCATGATTCAAGACGATCAGATGGCGTGATGTACAAATGCCGCGATCCTGTCGATGGGAATATCCGCCACCGAGCCTACCGAGCGGACACCCGTGCGGGATTCGATACTGGGCCTGTGCCCTCCGATCATGGGCGGGCAAGCATCCACGCAGCAGTCACTGCCCAGTGCGCAGCAGGGAGCAGGCCCTACACACGTGATCAGCCTGACAAAGCAGGGATTACACAGTATGACTACGCCTGTAAATCCACAGCCGGATGCACCACCGCTGGTGGTGAATATGGTAACAGTCGTGCCTACGAACCTACTCAGATGTTCAACAAAATCCTCTCCAAAGTATTTACCCTCTTGCATATATACACACTCCTTTCCCCAAAATGTGCCTTGGCTTTCTGCCTGCAATATATTATGCAGGGAGCGAAGAAGTTGTTAATTTGACAAAATGAATCTTTGCATGGCGGTTTATAGTGTGACGCACCCCTATACTGCGCCTATTCATCCAATACCGCCACAGGCGGAAGGGAAATCAATACAGGATACATAGGGGCAACAACAGGGGCGGCACCGGGGCTACGATGGGTCCAAAGGCAGTATTACCCTCTGCAGCCAAACGGGATGTACAGTCCAACAAATACTGCGTTATTCAATTCATACATGTATATCGGAAACCGCTTCTGCGGCGGCCGGGCCGCAGGGATGACGGACGGCGGTTGCATCCCTTTATCCCCTGCATTACACTGTAGGGGAGTGAAGGAGGCCGGATATGGAGGACACTGTGATACGCCGGATAGAGTGGGGGTCGGAAGAATACCGGGAGGAGCTGGTGCTGCGGAACCGGGTGCTGCGCATACCGCTGGGGATGGACCTTTTCCAGGAAGACCTGGGGCAGGAAGAAGCGGATATCCACATCGGCGCGTTCCTCTCGGGCAGGCTGACCGGGGTGCTGCTGCTAAAACCCGTAGATGGTACTTGCGTGAAAATGCGGCAGGTGGCCGTGCTGCCGGAGCAGCAGGCGCGGGGGCTGGGCAGGCGGATGGTCGCCTATGCAGAAGACATCGCGCGGGAGAAAGGATATCAATCCATGATACTGCACGCGCGGAAGAGCGCTGCGGGATTTTACACCAAACTGGGCTACAGCATAGTCGGAGCGGAATTCACAGAGGTGGGTATCCCGCATGTGGCGATGCGAAAACGGCTTGAAGACAAATGATGACCGGTGATCAAAAGCATCAGCATAATACTGCAGGAAGGAATCAAAAAGGGCGGCTGTGGACAGCCGCCCCTACAATATCCAGAAGGTGCATTGCTATCAGTCAATCAGGCGAGGATGACCTGGACGCCGGCCTCCTGCAACTGACCCACGAGGGCGGGGTCGGCCTTTTTATCGGTGACGACGGCGCCGAGGCGGTCGGCATCCGCAAACTGGGCGAAAGCGCTTTTACCGAGCTTCGCGGATTCGCACAGGAAGAAATGCCTGCCCGAGATGGCCATCATGGCCTTTTTCATTTCGGCGAGATTTACATCATCCGCGGTGGCGCCTTTGGCCATATTCAACCCCTGCACGCACAGGAAGGCCTTGTCCACCGCCAGCTCCAGGAGCATGGCGCGCGCGTGGGGGCCGGAGGACGCATGGGCGCCCTTTTTCAGCGTGCCCCCGAGCAAAATGAGCGTGACAGCCTCGGCATCCTCCAATACCGCCGCGATGCGGATATCATTGGTGACGACCACGAGGTTCCTCCTGGCATAAAGGAGGCGCGCAAGCTCGAGGGTGGCCGTGCCGGTATCCAGCACCAGGGTATCCCCGCTTTCGATCTGCTCCAGGGCGCAGGCCGCTATATCCCGGCTGTCTTCGATGCCGGGTGTTTCCCTCGGGATATTTTCGGGCTCGAAGCCGGAGCGGGGGATGAGGATGGCGCCGCCATGCGTGCGCAGGAGCTGGCCGGAATGGCCCATCTGGCGAAGGTCATTGCGGATGGTGGCGCTGCTGACCTTGAAGCGGCCCACCAGCTCACCCACCGTGACTTTTTCCTTCATGGAGATCATCTCGAGGATCTTCTGCTTGCGCTCCTCGGCGAAGAAGGCTTCCTGCTGGTCCATACCGTTCAACCCTTTCAATTCTTTTCCATAGCCATCCCTAGTGGCGTCCCGGAAGCATCTGCTGCAATGTGGCGAAGGCTGAAGGTTATTAGCGATAACCTTTCATGCCTGCCGGTTGCTTTCGAAAGGTATTATATGCCTTCGTTTGAATAATATACAAGGATACGGCACGCCATCCATTTCCTGAGGAATACCCGCTCCCCTGTGTATGCCGGAGACAAAAGAATATGGTAAATAATGTATGTACGTTCCGGAGTGGCGCCCGACCCGGGGAAATGGTATAGTGATGCTATCATTCCTGAAACCGAAATGCGGGAGGCAAACGAATGGCCGGTAAATTCATCAGCGAACTCGCCGAGAGCATGGGCTGGAAGGCAGAGGACGACGCCGCATACGGCATCTGCATGGGGATACCTTTCAACGTGCGGCGGGATGTGAACGGCGCAGCCTTCACGACAGCCTGGCTGAGCGAGCCTGCGCAGGTGGACGACAGGGACCTGCTGCAGTTCCTGCAGGGCAAAAAGAAAGAGCACCGGACCATGGGGATGCCGCAAAAGACGGGCGCCTCCATCACCGTGCAGCAAAACAAGGCATTCGGCGTGATGCACGCAGAAGAAGTGAAAAACTTCGTCCGGGAATTCGCGGCTTTTCTGGCAGGGAAAGGCGTGAAGGCCGGGTGCGCCACCTGCGGCAGGACGGAGCACAACGACTTTTATACGCTGGAAGGCGGACACATATACCTGTGCCCGGAATGCAGCGCCGCGGTGACGGCGGCCAAGGCGGAGGAGATCCAGGCGGCCGCCAAAGGCAACAACGCGCTGGGCATCCTGGGCGCCATCCTAGGCGGGATCGCAGGGATCATCCCCATGGCACTGGTGGGGCTGGCGGGATACGTGGCGGCATTCTGCGGGGTGCTGATGGCATTCTGCATCTATTACGGTTTCAAGCTCTTCAGGGGAAAACTGAACAGCAGGGCTTTCATCATCGTGACCGTGGTGCTGACGGCCATCGTGATGACATACCTGGCCACGATGGCGACGACGGTCGTGATGCTGGCAAACAGCCTGCCCGGCGCGCCACTGGACCTGATCATCACTGCCACCTTTATGATGCCTTTTGACCCTGCTGCTGCTGCCGAAACCGGGGTATGGGGATTCATCGGGCAGGCGTACCTTTTTGCGGCGCTGGGCATCGGCGCATGGATATTTGACCTGAACCGGAAGATGAAGAACCAGCGCAAGCCGGTGAAAAAGGCGGGAAGCTGATAAACCTTTTAAAAGCATGCTAAATGTATAATCGGTACAGAGAAGCAGGGCCCCCTCTCCGGAGAAGGGCCTTTTTCATGGCCCAGGGCACACCGTTATTCCGGGATTACAAATATGCCTCCATGTGCTATATTGGATGTGCAGCTATAATATACCATTAATCATCTGGTTGAGCGCTTCATACTTTGCATTGAGGGGGTTCTGAAATGGCGGAAAGGTTTGTCGATGAACTGGCCGGGATAATGGGCTGGCAGGTGGTGAAGGATACGGCCTATGGCGCGTGCCAGGGCTATCTTTTCACCGTAAGGAGTCTCGGGGGAGTGATCTATACAGACGCATGGCTTTACTCGTTCGGAGCGATAAACCCGACCAAGCTCAATGAATATTTCGCGCAGGCAAAAAGCGAGTACCGCCTGGCCCACATACCGCAGACCAAGCTGAAGGGGATCGAACTGGTGCAGCATTTCGCTTCGGCAGATGAAGTCAAGGCGATGATACAGGATTTTTCAACGTGGCTGACGGCGGCAGGCGCCAGATCGGGATGTGCAAACTGCTGGAAGATGGATCAATACGGGGTCAGCCTGGTCAACGGCAAACCCGCCTACCGATGCCCGGACTGCGGCGGGACGACGGTGATGGGCAGCGACTTTTCACCGCCCGAACCAGCGGGTGCAACGGCGGGGCCGGCAGACCAAGACGAGCCAGCAGAAGAGGACGGGCCGGAGGGGATCGGCGGATGGCTCGTCCTGTTTATCATCGGAAGATTTCTTGGAATCATACTCCTGTTTGTCCTTTTGATCAATGTTATAAACATTATCAATAACCCGGCTATGCAAATGCTCGTTGAAAAGGGCGCGGGCTTCATACCCACCGTCTTTATCCTCCAATATGCCATCAGTATGGCAATGGAAATCAGCATCCTCGTACTGCTTTTCATGAAGAGGATCCTTTTCCGAACGCTCTTTGTGGGCTACGCCGTATTCAGCCTGGTCGTCGGTTTCGGATTCCCCATCATGGTGGGCAGCATATTCGGCGCTGCAGCACCCATCGATGTGAGCATGATCGTATCGCTCTTCCTGACCATCCTGTGGATCACTTACCTTTTCGCATCCAGCCGCGTAAGGAACACCTTTACCCGATTCATCAACAAGGATCAGGTCAAGGACGAAAGGGACGGTTTCGTTATGGGCAGAGGGCCAGGAAACGATGCTTTCGGCACCTAGAAAAGGGTTCCATCCCGCCCGTTCAAGGCATGAAACAGCGAGGCCCCCTGCTAAGCGCAAGGGGCCTTTTCCAATGTATCGAACATAGTCTGACCGGGCGGAAGGTTTTGCGCACCCTAAAACATGCAGAGACGTGAAGTGCAATCCGTGCATATACAATATACCTTACTTATAAATGATTGCCTATATAAGTATTAGATGGTATATTTGTATGGAATACCTATGTTTCACTATAATTAAAAAATATGGGGGGAGCAGAATGGCCAAGAAGCCGACCATCCTTGAGATAGCCCAAGGCATGGGCTGGAAGCATGTGTGGGAGACAGCCTTTGGCATGTGTGAGGGGTATCCAGTAACGACTATGCTATCAGAATCAAAAACGAATATCACGGTATTGCTCAGCAGCCGGGGGGCCGTGTCGTCTACAGCATTGGAAGCGTATTTCAAAGCCAATTCGAACGGCAGGATGGACAGGGCACCGCAGATCATACTGGCAGGGATCAAAATCGTACTGGTCACAACAGATGCAGAAAATCTCAAAGCAGTGCTACAACCTTTCTGCGCATGGCTTAAGAGCATGGGCGCTGTGTCAGGCTGCGTCAAATGCGGGGATGAAAACGCACAGTTCCACATCGTGGACAGGCTGCCGATGTTTCTTTGCCAGGCGCATGGCGGAGAGGCGGAAGCGGTAGCGGAGGAGAGAATAACCGAGGAGATGATAGAAAATGATAAATTTTTATCATCCGATCAAAAGACGCAACTGATAGCGGCGGCCAGACGGGGGGAAGTCACCATAGAAAAGGAAACGGAAGAGGAAAACAAGGAGGAGCCGACAGGCAACAACTGGCTGGGGCTGCTAGGCGCCATACTGGGAGGGCTTGTCGGCGCCTTACCCGTATTTTATCTGGGATATCTTATGATGACCTTTCCGTGGCCGCTAGGTCTCGTAACCGGCGCCATAGGCGGAAGCGTGCTCCCGGTCTGTATCTTTTTCGGGTTCTATTGGTGTAAAGGAAAAGTCAATAGCCGCGCCATGTTACCCATTGTTTTAACCATCTCAGGGCTTATCATGCTTTTTTGCTGGCCCCTGGTAGGGCTGGACATGATCCTGCAGTCCGAAGGTGAAATAGGCACGGGCTTCATGCTTCACAATAGCATGATGGTTGCAGGGGTGATTGGCTGGGCACTCAGTTTAAGGCGGCGGAAATGGAAAACGAACAGCCCACCAGCTGCTGAAACCCCTCCCCAAAACACCTAAAATCCAGTTTCAAGGTAAAAACAGGGCCCCCGTTTATAACGAGGGCCCTGTTCATGCCGATAGACAGGAACGTATTACTTCCTGGCCAGCAGGGTGGTGAGGCGCAGCTTCAGCAGACGCAGCGCCGCGGCGATCTTCTGCCTCCTTTTCAGGAAGAAAGGCAGGGAGAGACCGACGCCGGCCAGCAGCAGCGCGCCGCCCGCGCCATAGAATATCCCGGCCGGGATGCCGCCCGTGGAGGGGATGCGCACGCCCGCATCGATGCTCATGTCGCTGCGGTGGCCCGCCACCGAGAGCGTGATGAGGGGAGACATGCCCTGCGCACCGGCATCCGAATCCTTTGCATCGTCACTGCCCGCATGGTAGGGAACGAATTCGTAGTCGGCCGCCTCCAGGATGATGAATTTCACTTGGTAGGCGCCTTCCTGCAGGCCTTCGAAGCAATACCAGCCGTCCTTGCCCGCGTGGGAGGCCGTCACTGTGGAGGCCACGAGCTGCATGGCGCCATTGACCTGGCGGTACAGCTCCACCTTCACATTGTTCTTGCCCGGCTCGTCGCTTTCCTGCACGCCGGGAAGACCCGATTTGGGCTTATCCAGCCAGACGTAGTCCCCGATGGAACAGGGGACCCTGAGCCCGGCGTCCAGTGTGGTGTCGTTACGATCAGTCTCGTAATCCAGCATAACTATCGGGCTGAATCCCGAGGCCTCGATATCGGAGTCGGCATCCTCGGCGCACGTGTGGGCCGTCGTGATGAGGTACTGTGCCCCATCTACGATCACCTTGACGCGGTAGGAACCCTCGCCCAGTCCCTCAAAGAGGTACCACCCCGGCTGGCCGGCGTGATCCGCCGTGACCGTGGCGGCGAGGGGGTCTGCTCCGCCTTCCGCGTACAACTCCACTGTGATACCATTCAAGCCGGGTTCGCCGGGATCCTGCACGCCGTTCCAGTTACGGTCCAGCCAGACGCGGTCGCCCAGGGAGCAGGTGGACCTGTAATAGCCCGCATCCACCTTCGTATCGTCCCTGTAACCGGTATTCAGTACGATGATGTGGGAATAGCCATCCAGGCCGGCATCCGAATCGATGGTCTCCGCACCCGCATCCCTGACGGTTTGATCATAGGTGGCGGGTTTGACGAACTGCACCTCATAATCCCCCACGGGGAGCAGGCAGAAGCGGTAGGCGCCGACCGAATCCGTAACCGTGGACTTTTCAAAGGTAAGCGCATCACCTTCGAGTGAGTAAAGGCTGACCGTCACACCGCCAAGGCCGGGCTCGCCGGCATCCTGCAGGCCGTCCTTATCGGAATCCAGCCAGACGAAATCGCCGATGGAGCACCAGATGGCTATCAGGCCCGCATCCATCGTCATCACATGTTCTCCGGATGTGAGGAAGAAGGATGCGCAAAGACCCGATCCATCCGGATTGGAATCGTTGGCTTCCGTGCTGCCGGAAGCACACTGGCAGGTGAAGGCAAAGCCCGTGTAGCCCAGCGTGCCGTCGGGGGGGAGGGTAAGCTTCACATGGTATGTGCCGGGCATGAGGCCGGTGAACTCGTAATACCCGCCGCCATTGGTGACGGTGGAACCCACCAGGGCGGCACCCTTATAAAGCTGTACGGCTACATCGGGAACCGCCGGTTCGCCGGAATCCTGGATGCCATCCTGATCGGTGTCCAGCCAGACATAATCACCCAACGTGCCGGGAGCAGCCACTCCGCAGTCCACCGTGGTATCGTTTTCGCCCCAGGTGAGGCTCACCACGGGCGTCATCCCGGCTGCGCCCGCGTCGCTGTCATGCACGTCATCGCCAACATCCGCCGGCGAGAAGGACATACCGGAGGGGAGGTGGAATTTCACCTTGTAATCGCCCGCATCCAGGCCGGTGAAGGCGTACAGGCCGGAAGAATTGGTCACCGCCGAGGTCTTCAAGACATCATTCTGGTACAGATCCACCGTGACGCCTTCGAGGCCGGGCTCACCTGCATCCTGGACACCATTGAAGTTGCTGTCCTGCCAGACGAAGTCACCCAGCGAAGCCTTGGCCAGGGCTGCATAGCCGCAATCCACCGAGGTATCGTTTTCACCCCAGTCCAACGCTACATCCGCCGTAAACCCGGTGACCCCGGAAGCGTCGCTGTCCAGCGCGTCATCACCGCCGGTATCCTGCGCAGTAAAGCCGTAGCCGGAAGCGGCCATATCCGGGAACTTCACCCGGTAGACGCCTGCTTCGAGACCGGTGAAGGAATACAGGCCCGAACCGTTGGAAGTGGTCTCGGCAACCTTACTGCCATCCTTGTACAGCTCCACCACGACGCCGCCGAAGATCCCGTCCGCGGCATCCTGCACGCCGTCGCCGTCCACATCGTACCAGACGAGATCGCCGAGGGAGGCCCTGGGCAGCAGCGTATAGCCGCAGTCCACCGAGGTATCGTTTTCGCCCCAGTCCAGCACCACATCCGCCGTGAACCCGGTGGCCACGGAAGCGTCGCTGTCCAGCGCGTCATCACCGCCGGCATCGGGCGCGGTAAAGCCGTAGCCGGAAGCGGTCTTGTCCTGGAACTTCACCCGGTACACGCCCGCCTCGAGGCCAGTGAAGGAATAATGGCCGGAGGCATCCGAGGTGGTCTCGGCGACCTTGCCGCCGTCCTTGTACAGATCCACCGCGACGCCGCCGCAGATGCCGTCCGTGGCATCCTGCACGCCGTCGCCGTCCACATCATACCAGACGAAATCACCCAGTGACGCGGTGGCCCGGTTCAGGTAGCCGCAGTCCACGGTGGCATCGTTTTCGCCCCAGTCCAGCGTCACATCCGCTGTGAATCCCGCTGCGTCCGCGTCGCTGTCCCGGGCGTCATCCCCGCCGGCATCCGCGGCGGTATAGGCATAACCGGCCTTCGCGCCGAATTTCACCTTGTAGGCGCCGGCAGGCAGACCCGAGAAATGGTAGGAACCATCGTAAGCCGTTGTGGTGGAATCCACCACGCTACCGTCATGGTACAGCTGCACACCGACGCCCCCGATGCCGATTTCACCCGCATCCTGAACGCCGTTTTCGTTGACATCGTACCAGGCAAGATCCCCCAGCTGCGCAGGCACCCGGTAACCGCAGTCCACCGTGCAATCGCAATCCCCCCAGAAGAGGACGATATCGCCGGTCATGCCGCTGCTGCCCGCGTCGCTGTCGCTGCCATCCGGGCCGGCATCCTTTGCGGTGATGACCTTGCCGGGGGCGGCGCCAAACCCGACCTGATATGTGCCGGCATCCAGACCCGTGAAGGTGTACCAGCCCGGCTTGCCGCTGTGCGTCGCGGTTGAAGTGGCGGCTACGGGAACGGGATCGCCGTCATGGTAGAGCCTGACGGTAATGCCGTTGATGCCGGTTTCGCCCGTTTCCTGAATACCGTTGCCGTTGACATCATGCCAGGCAAAATCGCCCAGCGAGGCGTGTTCATGGCAGACATAGCCGGCATCCACGGTATTGTTGGTTTCGCCCCAGCCCAGTACGATATCGGCCGTGTAACCGCCGCCGCCGGCATCACTGTCGGCATCATCGTTGCTTCCTGCATGCAGGTGCGTGAACTCCCTGCCCGGTATGGCGGGGAACAGGACCCGGTACGTACCGGCCTGCAGGCCGTCGAATTCATACCTGCCCTGCCAGTTGGTTTCCGTTTCAGCCACCTTGTCAGTACCCTGGTACAGCTTTACGGTGACATCATCAATGCCGGCCGGGCCGTCATCCTGTATGCCGTTTTTGTTGCTGTCAAACCAAACATAATTTGCGATGGATGAAAGCGGGCGGTAACCGCAGTCCACCGTCATGTCACTGCCGCCCCAGGAGAGGACGATATCGCCCGTCATGCCGCCGGAACCCGCGTCGCTGTCTTGCGCGTCGTTTCCACCTGCATCCTTCACCGTGAAGCCCCTGCCGGAGATGGCGGGGAATTTCACCTGATAGGTGCCGGCATCCAGGCCGTCAAACGCATACTTGCCGGAACCGTCGGTATTGTCGGATTTTACATAGTCCGAGCCCTGGTAGAGCCTTACGCTCACACCTGGAATGCCGGTTTCCCCGGCATCCTGCACGCCGTTGCCGTTCGCGTCGTTCCAGACAAAGTCCCCGATGCTGCATTCATCCCTTTCGACGTAGCCGCAGTCCACCGTGGTGACATCCGCCCCGGCTGACAGAACGATGTTGCCGGTATAGCCGTCGGAGCCGGCATCGCTGTCCTTCGCATTATCGCTTCCTGCGTCCTTATGGGTGAAGGCATAGCCGGATTTGTCGCCGAATTTCACCTTGTAGGTGCCCGCCTCAAGATTGCCGAAGTGATAGGCGCCTGCACCATTTGTGGTGGTCTGTTTCATATAGCTGCCATTCCTGTACAGCTTCACGTTGACGCCGCTGATCCCGTTTTCGCCGGGATCCTGAACGCCGTCCCCGTCCGCATCGGCCCAGACATAGTCTCCGATGGAGGCGGGATCGGTGCAGCCCAGCTTATTGTCCGTATCCAGCACGGAAAGGGCCGGAGCGTCCAACCTGGCCTTTGCATCCAATGGCGAAGGCGCCGGAGCATCCAGCAGTGAGGGGACCGGTGAATCCGAAGGAGAAGGAGCCGGAGATCCCGACGGGGACAGGGCAGGGGGATCGGGATCCGCGGGCAGATCCACCTGTACGTCTCCGACCGGAAGCTGCGGCGCTTCGGACTCCACCGGAGGGGGATCCTGGCCTTCGGCCCATACCGCACCCTGCCCCCAGAGCAGCATCATGAGCAACGCCATACCCACGCCAGCGGCTTTCCGCAGCAAAGCGTGCGCGCTTGTGTGTTTCAGCATCATTCTTTTGCCTCCTTCTGGCATGGAGCAGGTACTTTTGGCTTCCCATGCCCAGCCATTATAATTTCGTGGATAGATTTCCAGATATTACAGGTATTTATACCTTTGACGCCCGCATTTCCCAGCTTTTGCAGATGCCTGCGCTGCCATATCCGCCCATCCGTGCTGCCGGGTGCCGCCGGCCCAAAACCCCACCGCCAAAGGTCAGTCCTCCACGGCGCGGATAACGAGCCGGTGGCTGGCCACGCCGGGCGGCGTGCAGGTGATGAGGGAGAGCACACGGCCGGACAGCCCGCCATTCAGCAGCCGACGGTCGGTGGGGAGCAGGACCTCCTTCTTTTTCACGGTGTACGTATGGGTGACGCCCTGTGCATCCAGGATGGTGACGGTATCCCCCACGCCCACATCGTCCAGCCTGTTGAAAAACTTGCCGAAGGTGTGGCAGCGGTGGCCGAAGATGCAGCAGCTGCCCTTTTCCCCGATCCCGGCGGTGCTTTTCATGTGGGCAAGGCCGTAGCTGAGGTTGCGGCGGCTCACCCCGTTCAAGATGGGCGCTTTCAGGCCGATGCCGGGGATGCTGAGAATGCCCATGCACTTGAGCGGGATCTTGCCGTCCAGCGCCGGGTCCGTGGATGGCGGCGCTTCGGGATCCTGATAGTCCGGATCGGCCAGGTCCGCCCCCGGGTCCT
This sequence comes from Bacillota bacterium, assembly GCA_023454175.1. Classification (GTDB taxonomy): domain Bacteria; phylum Bacillota; class Clostridia; order Christensenellales; family JAEXRW01; genus JAEXRW01. The sequence goes on from JAEXRW010000010.1 coordinate 219,935, forward strand.
CCTCACCGAAGAACTCCCCCGGCTGCGCGATGGGATCGATATACACGACGGAACCTGTGGAGAGCGAGTGCATGAGCGTATCCTCCACGTGCTGCGTCAGGGCGCCGCCGATGGCAGGGTAGAGCAGGAGCGCCAGGCCCGCCAGGGCCAGGACACCACCTGCGAGAGGTACCCAGATGTATCTGTGGGAACGGAACCAGGGAGAAAAAAAGAGCCGTGTCCTGCGCATACGTCATCCTCCGTATCCAACCTGCACAATTCACGCCCTGCTATTCATAAAGGTCTCCTCCGGCAGCCTTTGAGATACCGGCCGATCCTGTATGTTTTCCGTGGAAATTATGCCCCGGGGGAGGGATAAACATGCAGGGGGAGGGGGGTACCCCTTTACTTAGGGATCAACAATTGAGGACCGTGGACCCCACCAACGCGCTGCGGGGGACAGCCGGCAGAAAACGGAAGGCCAGGAGGGGCGGGATGAGAGACGACGGACGACCGCGGCGGGGCCTCAGAAGACGGAAAGGGGCGACCCGCCTTTCCTCAGCGTACCAGGCGGACACGCCTGCATGTGCGGCGAGGGGGCCTGATGTGATGCCGCCGGAATATTCAGAAACCGGAGCGGGCCGCTCCGGATGCACGGACTGCTTCCCGGGTGCAGTCCGGCCCTCCGCGGCGGGGGCTGACGGCGGCCGGTTTACTATGGAGGGTATGCATAAAAACAGGGCAAGGAAACCCGCACGACTCATTTGTCACATCTCCGTGCCTGGTCATCTGCCCTGCTTTTCATTATGAGAACCCGTCTGTGCGCGGCTGATAACAGCAACGCCCCGGGCACCTCAAATGTAACATGGGGATATGGATTTGTAATTGACTTGTTTTGCCGCAAAGGGGTATGTTTTAGCCTTTGCGATGGGTGTTTTTGTCAGAAAAAATGACGGCCTGTTCCCTTCCCTATTTCGCTTTTCACCTATGATAAAAGCACGCTGAAACCCCCTTCCGGAGAGGCGCAAACGGCCTTTATAAGAGGGGCAAGCGTACTATTCTCCACGGCAGCCTCATAATTCTATTAATGTAATAAAAGGAGTTTGATCCCTGCCCGGCCGGAACCTGAACGGCCCGACGCGATGAAGGAGGCGCTTGGAACATGACCCTGAAAAAACTGATCCTTGCAATATTCATACCGCTCTGCGCGCTATTTACCCTGATCCAGATCGCCGTGAACACGGTATCGGCGGCCGGGGTGGGCGCGATGCACTACATTTTCGGCGGGTTCTCCATTTTCTTGATCGTGATGGGGTTTATACAGGCGCTGCTTTTCCTGGGCGTGAGCGCGATGCTGTATTTCTGCCTGTATGAAAAAGAGGAGCCGCGCATGATCCTGTGGGGGTCGCTGGGATTCACGATCTTTTGCTACATCTTCCTGATCCTCTACTTCATCGGGGGGGAGACGGGTGACGGGGTGGTATCCATCTTCGGGTTCATCATCGGCCTGATCCTCACCGGGTACGGCTTCGGGCTGCTGAAGGAGCTGGAGCTGGAGGGGTATTTCGCCAGGATGCACCGGCACTGCTGCTGCGGGGATAAAGATAAAACAGTGACTCCTGTGGAAGAGGCGCCGGAGGAAGAGGCGGAAGCAGTTGAGAGTTGAGAATTGTCCTGCAGGGGTAAACCCCTCAGCCTCCATGCGACCAAAGGTCGCTTGGGAGGCAGCTCCCCTAATAGGGGCGCCATGCGGGGGAGAAGCATAATGTACAATTTACAATGTACAATGTACAATGGCGGAGTCCTTCGGACATTTGAATGGCCCGGCGGGGGGAATCCCTGCAAGTAATAAATTGACAATTGAGAATTGAGAATTGTGGAATGCAGTATGTTTAAATAACCCTGCGGGGAAAATCCCTGCGGGGGGTTATATGTTAAGTATCGCAAAGATATGTTGACGAGTTCTGCTTCAGATACAATAACAGGCGGCATGAAATGCTTGATACGATGCTGATGCAGGCGGTAATATAACTAATGAACCAATGTATTAAATATTGAGCGCAAATCAATATGAAAAGGCAATGGTACATCCTCGTTATTAAGCATTCTTTTTTTGAAATTCCAAATATCTAAGCCAACAATTTCTCTGGTTTTATAATCAAGATTTATTAAGACCCCTCTATGTTTTTCGTCAACAAATGAATCTGGACACTCTTTCAATGTAACGTAAAGAATGTCGTACTTTTCGTTATATTCAATGCTCATATTATTCTGCCTTAACATATATCGGGTCCACCTCGAAGTCTGGAATCTTAGCTGTTTGCCATACTGTAATGATTGTTGCCTCATAATCCGTTTTATACTCCGCCGAAACTACCATATAGAGTTCCGGTCTTTCTGGGTCAGCGCCCTTACAGTATAACCTTTCCCTATCTCCCTCTCCATAATGATTTTCATCCCAATATGATATTTCGTAATTTTCAACTGCATGCTTAACACAATGTAATTTATTGGCCAAATAAGGATGGCGTTTTATTGCGTGTTGCCAACCATATGTTAAAGGCGCACCTTTGTTTAATGTATATTTCACGCCAGCCTTTGCATGACTAGCTATAAATATAATCTCGTCCTCAGCCATTCTATTCTTTGGCCTCAGATGCCTTCGTCTTTGCTTTTGCGTCTGCTTCCTTTTTATAATCGTCAATATTTCGGATTATTGCTTCAGCAACTGATTTCGCATATACAAATGGAATAGTAATTAACGCTTGTTCTTCAATAATTAATTGCGTGTTCCCGTCTGCATTTTTATCTACCGGCCTTTGCAGCATGAAAAGCAGGTGCGTATCTCTTCCATCGGTCATTACCGTGACTTTATTACTGTGTGCGTTAAATGTTTTTTCCATACTGTACTCCTCCATTATATTCCTCTAATAGGATCTTTGGTACAGTATGATTGTATCATATTGTTTCATATATTGGTATATATTGTTGGAACAAAAAACTCAATGTATGCTTGAGCATGTGAACATATATTTTAGATTGGACGATTTAAACCTGTCAATTTGTTTTGTAAATAACTATTTTAATCAACAATATTTATCGATGAAGGAATAATATAATCTTATTGCCCTGCGGGTGAAGATCATATATAGCAGTCGGGCCTTGCTTTCTTGCAGTTATTCGATATTGTACGAGAGGCGGCGGAGGAGGCCGCCCATGCGGCCCATGAGGCCGAGCATGGCCAGCCTGGACGCGGCTTTGCCAAACTTGCGGTAGACGAGATTAAACAGCAGGTAGGGGGCCTGCAGGGAGGGGGCAAGGGGCATGCGGCGCCGAATATTTTTGAAAGAATAGAACTCCCGGTACATCCACAGGTACCCCTGCTCCAATTGCTCCTGCGTCATATTCCGGGGGAGGAAGACGGCGCGGGAGGTATTGTAATGCGTGCAGTCAAAGTCCACGATCCTGCCTTCCGTGAGCATCCTTTCATAGAGCCGGGTGCCGGGGTAGGGGGTGAGGATGTGGGCCGTCATGGTCTCGATGCGGTTCTCCACCAGCCAGTCCAGCGTATCCCGGAAGACCGAGGGGGTATCATGGTCCAGGCCCAGGACCAGGCTGGAATTCACCATGATCTCCCGGTCGTGGACCATGGAAATGAGCGTCTCGTACATGGCGGTATTGTTCTGCGATTTGCCGACGGAGGAGATGGAGAGGGGGTTTATCGACTCAAAGCCGATGAACAGGCTGCGGCAGCCGCACTCCTTCATGGTATCCAGCAGGCGGGGATGGTGCACGAGGTCCGCGCTCACGGCGGCATTCCACGTAAGGCCGAGGGGCCGGATGGCGGACAGGAAACGCTCGGTCCAGGGGATATCCCCGATGAAATTATCATCGATAAAAAGCACGTGCTTCGTGCCCAGGCTCTCGATCTCCCGGATGACATTTTCCACGGGGCGGTTCACGGTGCCATGGCGGACATATGCACAGCTATTGTAGCAGAATTCACAGGAATGCGGGCAGCCCCGGGAGGCGCAGACGGTATTGGTATAGAGATAGCGGTTTTTTTGCAGCAGGTCCCAGCGCGGGATGGGGGAATCCTCCACGGGGGCGGTAGCCTGCGAACGGTAGACGCGCTGCAGGGAGCCGTTTACCGCATCCCGGACGATCTGCTCCCAGACGCCTTCGGCCTCCCCGATGCAGACGGCGTCCACGTGCTGCAGTGCACCGGATGGATCGGCACTGGCGTGGATGCCGCCCGCCACGACGGGGATGCCGCGGCTGCGGTAGGAATCCGCAATGCTCCATGCCCGGGCGGAGGTATCCACATTCACCGTAATGGCGACAAGACCGGGCGAATCCAGAAGGTATACGCGGCCGGCGTTTTCATCCTCAAAGATGAGCTCGTGCTCCGGCGGGGTGAGGGCGGCCAGGATGAGGAGGGCCAGGGAGGGGGCCATGAGCCGTTTGAACTCTGAGTCCATGGGGCGAAGGGTCATGCGGGGCTGCACCAGCTTTATCTTCAAAACGACACCTCTAATCCTGAATAACGATAGGATAGTACTGATTATAAATAAAAACATATCGATAATCAATATGTTTATGCAAATTTCCAATCATTCGTCACCGTGCACCGGACCTTTGGTCACAGGCCATGCGGTATCGGAACTGCGGCGACATACATCCATACGGGGGAAAGTATACAGAACAGGACAAATATGGTATGCTGGAAGTGCAACAAAATGACATTTTGGAGGTATCCCCATGAAAGCGAAAAGAGTCGAGACCACTGTGCTCGGGATACTTGCTTTCCTAGCGGGCCTGCAGATCGCCGCAATCTACGTAAAGGTATTCGTGAATTACCTGCAGGACGGGTCGGACGCCCTCAACACCTTTCTGAGTGTTTTTACGGGCGTGCTTTTCGGGCTGGTGCTGATGGCGTTTGGCGTGGTGGTGCTTTTCACGGGGAAGAAGGAGCGGCCGATAGCGACGGCGTGCCTGGCCGCCATCTCCGCGGCGTGGGCCTTTTCCCTGCTGTACAATTACCTGAAGGATACGCTGGTGGTGGGCTGGGACGTAATAGAGCTGCAATTCCGCTCTTACCAGGACGGCGCGCCGTTTATCGCGGTGATCCTGGGACTGGGCCTGGGGATATGGGGATGCGTGCATGCGGGCGGTTACATGAAGCGGATGCGGGCAGCATATGAGGCGCAAGAAGAGGAACCGTGCAACACGGAAGTTGACAGTTGAGAGTTGAGAGTTGATAGTTAATAGTTAATAGTTTCGGTAAGCCCTGCGGGGGGGAAATAATTAATAATTAAGAGTTAAGAATTAAGAATTGCGGAATGCCCGCGGGCATGGACCAAAACCCTGCGGGGGAAGAATCCCTGCGGGGAATGTATAATTTATAATGTATAATTGTTGTATGCCCTGGCGGGGACAATGAATGATTCATAATCGATAATATAATTGTGGAATGCCCTGCGGGCATGATTCATCGAGCCCACGGTGCGGACGGTAAACAATGATCCGGGGAAAAAGAAAGAAGCGGGGAAGCATGCGCATACCCGCTTTTATGATTACAAACCCCAATCAGCATCAAACTGAATGGATTTGATGATGCTCTGAAGAACTTTTTTATCCGCTTTATCCATCCAGGCGCATGTAATAATGGCGACATACCCGTCCTTTGCGATATAATACTGGGACTCATCGATGGTAAGGCCCAGCGCCTTATACTTTATATCGCACATAGCACCATTTCGTTTTCCGATTTTGGCTTTGACGGGTTTGGAGAAGGTCACATCCGCAGATACGGAGGACTTCGCCACATTGATGGCCTCTTTGGCCAAAGCAACGATGTCCTTTGTCAGAAAAGCAGGTACCGGTTTAACCAGAACGTTGATAGTTGCGTTAAAGCCGATCGTGTAATCCATCGGATGCTTCATGGCTACGGATATGGGGATATTCTCCTGCACGGCATTTTCAAACGCCTGGGAATCGGTGAACTGGCTTTTGAGAAATTCAATATTTTTGGCATAGAACTGGTTTATCTGGTCGTTTGTCAGCACGGTCCAGCCATCCGGATATTTGAGGATCATATCCATATTTGCGACAATCAGCGTATTATCTTGCTGAGTGGATAACGCGGGAGTGGGTGAAGGTGCCGGAGAAGATGTGAGGGCAGGTATGGGCGTTGGTGCGGATGAAGGTACAGGTGTTGACATTTGCGAGGGCACTGGTGAAGGCTCCGCTGCGATAACGGGAATATCCTTTTGCGGCAGCTTCACAGAGAAGCACGAAGACAGAAGGCCCGCGGCCAAAAGGACGATGACTGCCAGGGTCAAACCTTTTTTCATAATACACCCCCACTGCTTGCGGCTCTTTTGAAATGCCGAAAATCACCTACAATATACCATAAGCGTACCGGTAATGGAACATCATGCCTGATACACAGGAGGACCCACCTCAGCAACCTTCGATATCATAGGAGAACATCAGCAGGTCGTCGCGGCGCTGCCAGCCCAGCGCAGTCCAGAAAGACTCCGCAAGGGCGTTGCCTTTTTTCACAAAAAGGTGGCATTTGGCGATGCCTTCCCGTGCGAGGGCGTCCGATGCGGCGCGGAACAGCGCACGGCCCGCTCCCCTGCCCCTGAAAGCCGGATCCACGGCCATGTGGTGGATATAGCCCCTTCGCCCGTCATGCCCGCAGAGCACCGCGCCGACGATCCCGTCCCCTTCCACCGCGACAAAGCTCATGCCGGGATTCCGTGCGAGGTATTTTCCGATCTCGCAGCGGTCATCCGCCTGGCTGAGGCCGATGCCGGGCATACCCTCCCACAGATCATAAACCGCATCATAATCCGCTATCACAAACTCCCGAATATGCATAAATATTCACTCCTTTTGCATGATCATATCAGAGTGGAGGATGATTGTACATATATATGTTAATAGTAATTATAATTATTCATCAAGCGGCCTTTGAAACACCCAGTATGCGTCCAACCGGAGACCTGCAGGGGGCGGCCCGCCAGCCAGACCTTGCGAGGACAACCCGCGGGGCGGCATACGCGAAATGAGCCCTGTGAAACCGGAGACAATATGGGAGTCAAGCCTGCCTCCCATTGCATTGATTATATAGCCCTGCAGGGAAAACCTATGAGGTTATTAGTTGACAGTTGAGATATACATGCCGGTTTGGCACCAATAGAAGAATGAAAATATGGCTGCCCCCAACTCAACTCCCGCACCAATCCCTCCGGCAGCATGCGACCCCATAGAACCGCAAGCGGTTCATTTGGGTCGCTTACGCTGCCACCTCCCTTTAACAAGGGAGGCTTTTGGAGGCGAATACGATCAATACAATGACCATACTTGGGTATTAAGGCAAGATATAACCCGAGAAATTAAGGGAATCTTCATGATAGGGTTTGAAAGTGGACAGTTGTGGAATGCATAGGAGGTATGTTTGCCCCCATTGGGGCATGATATGTGCGGCAGATCTGCGGGGTAATCCCTGCGGGAGTTCCCTCCTTAAGGCCACATGCAACCCTACGGGTTGCCTGGGCGCCAGCTCCCGTACGCAACGCGCGTCTGAGGGAGCCAAGTTGGGTGCAGCAGCCTATATTGATTATTCGTCGTCGAGAAGATGACCCATCTTCTCTTTTTTTGTCTGCATGTAGAAGCGGTCCACCTCATTAGCCTCTATCAGAATGGGGACGCGTTCGACGATCTCCAGATCAAAACCCGAGAGGCCGGCGATCTTGGCGGGGTTATTGGTCAGGAGGCGGAGCTGCCGGATACCCAGATCGGAGAGGATCTGCGCGCCCATGCCGTATTCGCGAAGGTCGGGCGGGAAGCCCAGGCGGACATTGGCCTCCACGGTATCGGCGCCGGCATCCTGCAATTCATACGCGCGTATTTTATTCACCAGGCCGATGCCGCGGCCTTCCTGGCGCATGTAGATGAGCGCGCCGCGGCCTTCGGCGCTGATCTGCCGGAGGGCGGCATGGAGCTGCTCGCCGCAGTCACAGCGCAGGGAATGGAAGGCATCCCCGGTGAGGCACTCGGAGTGCACACGCACGAGCGCAGGTTTGCCGTCTCCCACATCCCCCTTTACCAGGGCGACGTGATGTTCCCCGGTCAGTGCGCTCTCATAGGCTGCGATGCGGAACTCCCCGAATGCGGTGGGCATTTTCGCCTCAGCGGCGCGCGTTATCAGCTGATCCGTCTGCCTGCGGTATGTGATGAGGGCGGCAACCGTGACGGCCTTCAACCCGTGCTCCGGCGCTAAGGTCGCTATCCCGCCATCCAAAGCCGCCAGCAAGGCGACAGGTTTACAGCCTGCAAGCGAAACCAGGTCTACCGCCGCCTCGGGATGGCCCACGCAGCGGAGTACGCCGCCATGCTTTGCGACGACGACGGGTGTGGTATCAACGTTCAAAACTCCGGTATCTTCACCCGCAAGGGAACCAACGGCGGCCATTATTGCAGCAACATCCACCTGCGTCTTAGCCTGCACAACCGGATCATGCGGGAGGCCGCATTTGCAGCCGGCATTGCCACAATCCGTAAAGGGGATGGAGCGGCGGACGGCCACATCGGCGGAAAGAGCTATTTCAACCGCGTTGCCATGGGAGGCCATGAAACCCATCGAATCAGCTGTTGCCTTTTCGGCGGCCATGACCAGGCTCGCCCGACCCTGCGCGCTTTCATCATCCGTAATTATTACGGCCCTGCCGGAACGGATATCCGAGAGGGCATCTTCAACCGTACAAAAAACCATAACCTTGTGCTCCTGTGAACCAGATTCGAATACACATTAGCACAGTTCGGAGGGAGAGAAAAGATAATTACAAATCCATAGAGGAAACAGATGTATAAAAATAGAATAATATTAACATAAATGTTTTACTATGTATTTATACATAGTTTTATAATAAATTCAGGGGTCAATCAATATGAAGAAAGCCATTGCTTTAGGACTTATCGCACTATTCATGTGCAGTTGTTTTCCATCAGTGGTATCTGCTGATGTAAAGGCCCCTACAAATTTAAATGTGACAACAGAACCCAATATTCAATTCATTATCTCCTGGAGTGCAACAAATGGAGCTGAAGGATATGAGGTGTGGCGGGCTACTTCAGTCAATGGAGTTTATAAGCAAATATGCAAAACAGCAAGAACGCACTTTATTGATAGTGATATAGGAGCAAATTCAGATTTCTATTATATGGTCCGGGCATACCATAAACATATGCTGATAATATACCACTACAGCAATTTTACCGCTCCGGTTAAAGGAAGATGGGTCAGTGTAACCGGTGTAACATTAGACAGAAGTACGGCCGATGTACCAACGGATGGCTTACAACTCACAGCTACCGTGTATCCATTTGACGCTGCAGATAAGCGTATTACATGGACATCATCAAATTATCAAATAGCATATGTAGATGGGAATGGAAAAATCACGACCATAAGTCCGGGGGATGCCGAAATAACTGTATGCACTGCGGAATATACGATAAATACTACTTGCAAGGTATTTGTATGCAAGAAACCAGCTAATGGTGATGTCACAGCCTACTATGATTTAGACAGGAATTTGGGAACCATTTCTCAATTTGATGGATGGGAAGGTACAAGTGCGAAAATATGGGAATCCGGCCATGCTTACGACCAGCATGATGGCACAGATTTCGGTGTTGCTGAAGGCACTCCTGTATTTCCCTTTAAAAGAGGTATCGTGTTTACGGGAGTGGACGATACAAAAAATACATATAAAGCCGGCAAGATGTCCCGGGGGGTGTGGGTACAAATCACACATGAAGACGGCACCCTAACCCTGTATGGGCATCTGAAACCAGGCTCAGTGCTGGTACGCAACGGGCAAGTTGTTGACGTGAATACACAAATTGCCTCATCAGGGAATACCGGTTACTCAACCGGGCCACATTTACATTTTGGGTTAATGATAAATGGACAATGGGTATGTCCTTATTATCTCAAATTAATAAACTAAAGCCACAGAAAGAAAGGAAGTCATGGCAGGCTTCCTTTCTTTTATGCTTAGAATAAGACTTAAACGATATCCGAAATAAGAATCGTTAGCTTTCAACGGACTGTACATGTGAATCATCACAATGCCTAACATGGCTTGAAGCTCACCATTTCACAGGGCATTATATAGAATAGTTCAGAGACCAGACAATGCCGTGGCGATCCTCGATGACGGCGTGGTACGCGCCCCAGAACGTCTTCTGCAGCTCGAAACGGACCGTACCGCCTTTCTGCAATTCGCCGTACAACCGCTCGATCTCCTCCATATCGTCCATCTCCAGCACGAGCGAGATATTATCCCCCTGATTCACCTCACCGAAGGCATCATTGAAATACAGGACACAGTCGGGGTTGACCTGAAGCTCTAAATGCAGGAGCTTACCTTCGGGCGTGCGGCTGCCGCCGCTGAGCCTGCCGCCTCCGAAGACATTTTGATAATATTCCACCTTATGTTCGCAGTCCTCAAGCGCAATATTGGGTGTGATCTTTTTCATCCTGGTTCCCTCTTTCGTTTTACCATAGGATAACCAGAAGACGGGAAAGAAAACACCTAAACATACAAGAAGAGAGCCTTGCGGCTCTCCAATTGAAGTACTATTCGCCTGCTGTCCTGCGCCTGCAGCTTTTCACCGCTTCGTGAAGCATCTGCTCCATCTCACTGTGCGTGACATCCCGCAGCGCCTCGATGCGCTCCTTCTTCGTATTGCCCACCGCCGCGGAGGGGTATACGGGTTTGCCGATCTGGAGCGTCACCACGGGCTTTTTCCGCAGCTTCTTTACCAGCGGCGAGGGTTCGCGGTATTTGAACACCATGGGGATGACGGGGGCCTCGGACTCCACGGCCAGGCGGAACGCGCCGTTTTTAAACGGGCGCAGCTCATCATGCCAGGGCCAGAGGGAGGCCTCGGGGTAGAAATGCACCAGGCGGCCTCTATGAACTTCCCGGATCATCGCCTCCATGAACGCGCCCAGCGCCTTGGGCGTTTCGGGTATGGGCACGCCGCCGAGCAGGCGCACCAGCCAGCGGACGAAGGGGATCTCAAAATTCGTCTTCAGAGACGCCATATGGGCCATGCGCGGGAAAATCGTGACGGCGATCATGGGCGCGTCCAAGGGATGGACATGGTTGGCAACTGTGACCGCGCCGCCCTTCACACGGGTGAAATTCCTGTGCCCTTCTATTTTCAACCCGAAAAACACACGGGTGATGAAACTGAGGATGGGCACGCAAAAGAGGTAGAAAAGCTTGGAACCGAGGGCGAAGAAGAAGCTGCGGTTCACAAAACGGAACTTTTCGTCCACGGCGTAGGAGGCGGAGGTATTCATGTGGATCTTGTGGGCGTCGGGGTCATTCGCATGCTTTTCCCTGTATGCCTTTTCATCCAGCATATTCTGGTAGACCATCTCCATCTTTTCCACCGAACGCTCCACGCTGAACTTCTTGGCATACTCGGTATAGCGGGCGGATGCCTGCGCCTTTTCCTCCGGGTGTTCGATCCAGTATTCGATCTTCTTCACCAGGTCCTTCACGCTGCGGCTCTTAAAAAGGTTATCCTCCGTAAGCGCGAACTGGCGGGTGGCGCTCATCCTGGCATTTGCGATCACCGGGACGAGGCCGCTGGAAAAGGCCTCGATGCAGGAGATGGCCTCGATCTCCACCTCGGCGGCGTGCACGTACAGGTCGCAACTATTCATGAGGCGGGCGAGGTCCTCTTTTTTGTAATAGCCGAAGACGGGCGGGTGCTTCAGCTTCGCACCCAGCCGTTTGTAGTAATTCAACATGGGGCCGCGGCCGGGGAAGACCAGCTGGATCCGGTCCCGGTATTTGGACTTCAGCGCGGCCTTGATAATGAGGTCCTGCCGCTTTTCGGGATTCAGCCGCCCCACCATCATGATGACGAACCTGTCCTGCCATTCGGCTGGTCTCTCGGTTGTCTGCGGATGAAAGACTTCATCGGCGCCATTGGATATGACGTGCAACATGCCCTTGTAGCGGTGGGCGCGCAGCTGGTCCGCGATGAACTGGGTGGGGCAGTGGATGTGATCCACATGGCGGTAGTGCCGCCTGCGAAACCACCGGTAGAGCAGGGACGAGACGAAGCCGAGGTATTTCATGTGGATGTTGTAGGTGACATTTTCGGGCTGGAGGTGGAAGGCGGCCAGCACGGGGATGCCCAGCTCCTGCGCGATCTCCCGGGCGCGGATATTCAGCCGCCAGGGCAGGAAGGTATGCACGACGTCGGCGCCTTCAATAGCCTCCCGCAGCACCGCATCATCGGGGGTGCCCAGGAATAAATCCTGCGCCTTGAAAATGGGATTCAGAATGCCCATATGTGCGTAAGGCACGACGTATTTACCGGGCGCGGGGGAGCCGGTGGAAACGACGCGCACCTCATGCCCGCGGGCGCGCAGATGCTCCGCAAAACGCGCCGCAGAGACGGTGGCACCGTTGCTCTCGTTGTCATACTGGTCGAGCACCAAAACGATTTTCATTGATCATGCGGCAAAGAGGGGGAAGTTTGAATAATAAATATGATGGCTGTTGGTTCCAGGAATCCCCTTTGCCTCTTGCCCTCCTTTACGATATAAAATCAAGGAAATGCGGGCGAAAAACCATGTAAAAATATTGCACCTCAATTATACCAGAACGGGATTTTATGAATCAACCATTTCATTGATCTGGTAAACTGCCAATATCCCTATCATTAAGATATGCACGACCGTCATGAGATAACAATTGAAGGTTAATAGCCGATAGATCCTTTAAGCAGTAGTTCAAGCTATTTGTGCACGAACTTCAAATGACGCTGCGCATACCCCCCGGGGCCCGATTCAACGACGTGACACGGTGCGCCGTGCTACGGTACGCCGCTCGCTTCATCGAAAGGCCCCGGACCCCCCTTTGGCAGCATAACAACGATACAGGTTTGAATCGAGAATGGTGAACGGGACATCCCTTGATGCCGGTCTCGTTCCCACCCCTGCCCTCCCATGACTGTCAACGGCATAAAGTTTCCAGCTGTATTTGCATGGGAGGGTGAATCCGCATCAAACTAAGAACGGATCGTAAAAACGGGACTATGTAAAACAGCACAGCGCCGTTCATTATATTCAGAAATTGAATTGCTTCTACTTGATTTCCACGTACGCGTAGTTAGCGGCGCTGTCCTTCTTCTTCACAATCATAAAGATGCAAAGCACTGCAGCTATGGCAAGGATGACCAGTGTGCGGACCAGCTCCAGCCGGGGGGAATAGCCGGGGCCAGTGGGGCCGGCGATGAGCTGGGTACTGAAATTGGCCGAGAGGTGGATGAGCATGGCAGCCATGATGGACCTTTTGGTGTGGAGGAACACCCAGGAGATGATGACGGCCAGGCCGATATTCAAAAGGATGAACGCCCAGAAGCCTTCGAAGGCAAAGCCCATCTTGCCATACCAGGAGGTGGGGACGAAATACAGCGGGAAGTGCCATAGCGCCCAGATGAAGCCCAGCAGGACGGAGGCACGCGTGAAACCGAAACGTTCCAGAAGCGGGTTTAAGGCGAAGCCGCGCCAGCCGAACTCTTCTGAGAAGGGGCCGGACATGAAAGAGAGCAGCACAGCCGGGAACCAGACCACCGGGTTGGCGAGGATGGCGTACAACTTCTCCATCTCGGGGAGCGCGCCGCCGAAGAGCAGCTCCACGCCGATGCTGAGCGCCATTACAGCGGGGAACAGGAAGATGGCCACCACCCACCACAGGGGCTTAATGTAGCGAAGGTCGTAGAAGCGTTTGAAGAACTCCTTCTTTTGGGCCCGCCGGTACGTGACCAGCGCCATAATGATACCGATCACCGTGGGCATACATCCGCCGAAGATGAGAAGCATCATACCGGCGAAGCTGCCGCCATAGGGGTCAAGGCCGAAGGCGACGATGGAGAAATAGAAAGCCCAGGTGGTGACAAAGGATAGAATGAAGAAAATGATGACGTGCCTGAGACGTTTACCCATGCAAAGACATGCCCCCTTCCAAAATATATCGCTCCCAGTATAGCATGGAACGGCGGCACGAGGATAATGTATAATTTATAATGTATAATGTATAATTCAGGTAAGAAACGCAAAGGCGAACCTTTGCGTTTCTTGATTATCATATTTGATGATATTCTATTTGACTGAAGAATTTGAGGACTTGATAATTGAGGTCAGGAGCTTAATCAATTCAGAACAGGAAGAATATAAACCATCAAACTCGGTCTTTTTTATATAGTCCGTTTCATTAAGCAACTCGAGCCAGTAGCGGGTCTCCCATGCCTCCTTCAGTGCAGTATTCAGCTTGGATATGAACTCTTTTCTGCTCTGGGAAACGACAGCCTCGCAGACATTTGCCCCAATGCTCGTACCGCTGCGCAACACCTGCCTGGATAAAACGTATTCGTTTTGCCCGCAAAGCTTTTTGTACAATCCAATAACGCTTATCGCAAAAGCCTTGCTTTTGCCTGCTATTACGTTATCGCCCATTTACATCCTCATTGATTCAGATCGGGCGGCCCTGGGCGTCCTTGGTGATGCCGGCGCCGCAGAGGATGCAGATGCCTTCGATGAAGCCCCACAGCGCGCCGATGCCGGTGAAGATGGATACGAAGATCTGCGCAATGCCGATGCCGGTATAGCCCAGGTAGAAACGGTGGACGCCGCACCAGCCGAGGAAGATACCCAGCAGGCCGGCAGTCAGCCTTCTGTCGCTCATGGGCGCGGGCGGGGCCTGGGGAGGCGGCGGGGCATACGCACCCGAGGGACCGGAAGCAGCGCCGGAACCAGCGGATGCATTATAACCCGGCGCGGCGTTATACCCTGTGCCTGCGCCATAGCCGGGCTCGTACCGCCGCACATAATCCCGCCAGCCCGTGAGCTTTTGGCGGAGGAGGGACTCCTCGCTGTATTTTTCGATGGTTTCCAGCGGTTTGACGGGCAGGCTCACGCTCTCGGGGTTCACGCCCAGCAGGAACTCGAGACAGAAGACCATGACCTTGCCGAAGGCGACATTGAGCGCGGTATTATTGAGCCAGGGAGGCGTGCCGTAAGGGAAAATGGCGGAAGCCGAACGCATGAGGTAGCTGTCCACAAAATCCTGCAGGCGATAGATGTAATCCGCCGCCTTCCAGGGCTCCAGGCTGGCGAAGGAACGGATGGAGGATATAGCCATGGATACGGCCTGAGGCAGCCAGTGGAGCACCAGCCCCACAGCCTGGGTGTATTCGGCGGAAGGCACGGCGCCACTGGCCACCTGCGCCTGCCAGTCGGTAAAGATGGCCTGCAGTTCGACCATGCGATCTATGGCGGCCATGCCGCCCTCGCGCTGCTGGCAGACAAGCACCTTGGCGGCGGCCAGGACGCTGGCCGGGCTCTGCATGAGGGCCGCCTTGTAGTCATAGAGCGCACCGGCGTAATCGGACCGGTTAAATTTCATGTCACCGGACTGCAGAAGCTCTGCAAATGTCATAACGAAAACCCCCTATCAAAAAAATGATGCCAATACAAACATATGTAAATGCTTTATCCCGTATTGCTTTTCAATACGCCGCATTATATACAATATAACATATTTCAGACGAAAAATGGCAAATGGTTGTTCCGGAATTGATGAATCGTTAACAAAGAACGGATGACGGAGAATCATTTAAGCGGTATGACCTCTCTCCCCCAAGCCTCATGCGACCCCATAAGCCGCAAGCGGCCCATTTGTCGCTTGGGAGGCAGCCCCGCTCGTAAACGCACACTACGCGCGTCAGATGGGGCTAAGTAAAACGCACACGGTAAAAAATAATGAAGAGAAAGTAGAAAGACTACTGCTTATATCAATTCTACGATGGAAGCTCCTGTCACAGAAATGAGAGAATCAGGGGTCAGTTCAACCTGAAGGCCTATCTTCCCCGCACTAACGATAATGGTATCCAGAAGGAGGCAGGAGCTGTCGATGAGCGTCCTGTAGGGCTTTTTCATGCCGAAGGGGGAGCAGCCGCCCCGGACATAGCCGGTCACATTCGTAATCTCCGTTACCTTGATCATCTCCACCGACTTTTCGCCCACGGCCCTGGCGGCGAGCTTCAGGTCCAACTCCTGCGCGACGGGGACGATGAAGACATAATACGCATTGCTCTTCCCCCGGGCGACGAGCGTCTTGAAGACCTGCTCCACCGGTTTGCCGATCTTCCCGGCTACGGCGACGCCATCGATAAACCCATCGGATTCATAGGTGTGGCATGTATATTCTATACCCGCATCATCCAGGATGCGCAGCGCATTGGTCTTGACGGACATGGGAAACCTCCTGATCCTAAGGCATTTACTAAAAACAAATTATATGCTTTTCCATGAGGCGCATCAAGGAATGCGGAAAGGATCAGTGAGCAGAAGCAGCAAAGCCTTCACTCCTCCAAGCGGCCATCCGGATACCATTTATACCAGATGCTATCCCTGCGCCTGAAATCAAAATGCGGGCCGGAGGGAGGGGGATGATTCATATCGGGATGTAATGACTCGGCAGTCTTGGGATCAAACCAAAAACCATATACCGGATCTAAAAAGTTTCAAAGACCTTTCCTTTGGCGAGGGAAACAGCCCGATAATACCGCGTACTCATTTTGTCATAAGCTTTGATATGGGCAAAATCCATATGGAATTGCATAGAGTACCTGTACAGCCGTACCGACCAGCCGAATGCAGCATGGAAGTCTTGATAGCAGCGAACGCAGATCCAGTACTTCCCGTCCTGTGTACACAGACCCCCGTTATAGCGGTCTGAAAACTTGTGTGTACAGAACCAGCAATGCACATGGTCTCTTTTTGCAGTCGGATAAAAACACTTATATACCAACGCCAAACCAATGAGGTGATCCTCGAACCCATTTAACCTAAAATCATTTTCCATATCCCAACCACTTCAACATTTTATTATTAATATTATCGCATGTTTGCCATAAATTTCAATTAATCCTTTCCAGAACTGAAACATATATAGCGGCAACCGCTTGACGAAATATAACAATATAGTTATAATTTAAAATAGTAAATATATAAATTATAACTAATAAGTTATAAATGTCGGGAGTGATCACGATGCTGGAAGTCCGGTTTGACAAGAACGCGAACGACCAAACGGTGCGGGAATACCTGGCGGAACTGAACGAGAAGGCCAAGACCGACCAGGAGGCAAAAACACAGCTGAAGCAGATCATCACGTACATGGAAGTGCTAAGGAAGACCACGGAGACGGAGAAAAGGAAAGAACCCGCCCAGCGCATGGAAAACCAGACGAGGCTGGAGAATCCGCGGTTGGAGCACGCCATCTGACCCAAGATCCAAACGTCCGGTTCAACGAGGCCTGCAGAAACGGCGCAGTGGCGGCAGATTTTCGCCGCGGGAAGATGGGGGATAAATGGGCGATTTCCTGGATGAATTCAAAAAGCAACTGACGAGCCTGGACCAGAGCGACTGGGATGAGATCCGCATGCAGAGCGAACTCCTCTCCAAGCTGGCCATCGCGCGGAAGATATCGGGGCTGAGCCAGACGCAGCTAGCGGAGGTATCAGGCGTGAAACAGCCGGCCATCGCACGGCTGGAATCGGGCAAATCCGACCCGCAGCTGAGCACGATGATGCGGGTGCTGCGGCCGCTGGGACTGACGCTCGCCATCGTACAGCGGAAGGAAAAAATAGTTAACAGTTAATAGTTAATAGTTAAGAATTGCGGAATGCCCTAACGGGTATGAATTATATAGCCCTGCGGGGTTAACCACTGCGGAGGGATAGAATAGCCACAAACCATGCTCCTTTTGACGAAGGAGCATTTCTTTATTTGGCATATCATCCTGTGCCCTTCCGTCCATTCAGACACGGATGTGGATTACAGTATAGGCCGCAAATAAAGGATATGGATAACCACTGATACTGGATACAATATTCGACAAAATATGCGCAGCACATCTAAACATCAACGTAAAAATTTCGATAATTAATAGTATACGAAATATTCCTTTCAAGGAGACTTTCATGAAAAGCCAAAAAAGCATAACCTCGTTTGAGTATGACCTGAAGCGTGTGGACAGGGTAAACCTTATCGTCATCTGGGTGCTGATCGCCATCATCATCGAGCAGGCATTCCTAAAGGGCGCAGGGAGAGGGCCCACTGTCATGCTGCAGGCCCTGCCCGTAGGCGCGCTGGCGACCCTGATCTATTTTTTGAAGATCAAACGCTTTTTGAAATCCCTGCTGTTTGGGCTGATCCCGGCATTGGCGATCTGCTTCGTCATTTTTATCAATGAGTTTTCGCTGGACAGGCATTACATGCTGTGCATCGCTACAACCATCATCGCCCTATACTTCAACAGGAAGCTGCTATTGGTTTATGGCGCCATCGTAAATGTCCTGGTGATCGCATTATATATCCTGCAGCCTGCCCATCTGCTGGGAGATGCAAACAACCTGCCCAATTTCCTGTCGATCATCTTCATGCTGGACGGCCAGATCATCGTCCTTTTCTTCCTGACCAAGTGGGGCAGCAGCATCCTGAGCAATGCCCTGAAAAACAATGCCGAGGTGAAGGAACTGCTGCAGAAGCTCCAGATCTCCAGCGAATCGGAAAAAAAGCAGTCGGAATACCAGAAGGCCTATGTAAACAGATTAATGAACAACCTCCAAAGGATCGCAGACGGCGTACTGGACTGCGACCTGTCGCTGGATGATGCCGATACGGATACCGCAGACCTGCATGATATGCACTCCGCTATCAATGAGAGTCTTCGGAAAAGCATCGAAGCCATCCGGAAAATGGCGTTTGATATCTCCGTCCTGTCCACGGCCGCAAAGGTAGGCCAACTGGACAAACGCGTGGACACAGACTATTACATGGGAGAATACAAACGCATCGTAAACGGCATGAACGATGCCCTCAACGCCATGCAAAAGCCTATCAGCGATGTATCGGACATCATGGGCCGGATATCGGGCGGGGACCTGGATGGATGCATAACCGCCGCGTATGACGGAGACTATGCCGAATTGATCTCCAACGTGAACACGACCACCACCAACCTCAAAGAGATCATCAGCGAGATCTCCTCTGCCCTGACAAAGATGGCGAACGGAGACCTCAATGTAAGCCTTTACGCCGACTACAAGGGCGAGTTTTTACTGATCAAGAACTCCCTGAACTATATCATAGACTCCTTCAATACCATACTGGCTGAAATAGGCGTCGCGTCCAGACAGGTGGCCGCAGGGACCAAACAATACTCCAGCAGCGCCCAGAACCTGTCCCAGGGTGCGACCGAACAGGCAAGCGCCATCGAACAGCTCACATCCTCGATCACGGAGATCGCCGCGCAAACAAGACAGAATGCAGAAATGGCCTCGGAAGCCAATGAACTGGAAGCCTCCGTGAATCTTGCCGCCGCCGAGGGCAACGGGCATGTACAGAAAATGCTGCGCTCCATGAACGGCATCAACGACTCCTCGCGCGATATCTCACGCATCATCAAGGTGATAGACGATATAGCCTTCCAGACAAACATCCTGGCCCTGAACGCCGCAGTGGAAGCCGCCAGGGCAGGCACACACGGCAAGGGCTTCGCTGTGGTAGCTGAGGAAGTCAGAAATCTCGCATCGAAAAGTGCAGAAGCTGCGAAGGAAACCGCCGCGCTCATCGAGGGCTCCCTCAAAGGTGTGGAAGACGGGCTGAAGATCGCGCAGGATACAGCCGGCGCATTCAAGAATATCATGAACGGCGCGGAAAAGGCCGCAGCGCTGGTGGCGGAAATCGCCGTATCGTCCAACCAGCAGGCTACCGGTATCGCCCAGGTGAGCAAGGGCGTGGAACAGGTGGCCGCGGTGGTGCAAAGCAATTCCTCCATGGCGGAACAGAGCGCAACCACCAGTGAGGAACTATCCGCCCAGGCGGAGATGCTCGAAAGAATGGCAAACCGGTTCACCTTGAAAAAGGAAACGGCCCAACCCGGTTATGCGGCATTGCCGGAGGGCGTCAACAATTGATCTGGTACAAAGAGCAGTCAAAAATATGGAGGAGCCGGTAAAAAGGCTCCTTCTTTTTTGTTTAGATTTACGGATCATCTTGTTAAGTTTTGCAATTCATCCAGGGAGACATACAATTCCGCGCTGCCGAAGGCGGACTTATCCCCCGAGAATATGGGCCTATCCGTAGAAGCGGGGAGGGCACGGGCGTAGACACCGCCGCCCTGGTCATAGAATTTACCATCAATGCCGCCGAGGGCGCTGTACAGCGGCCCAGACACAGACTTCAAAAAGCCGCGGGTATCCCCGGCAAAGAGAAGCACCACATCTCCGGTTTCGGATACATAGGCGCCGTCCGGACTGCGGAGGAGAAGCGGGTCGCCAGGGGAATGGTAATCCTCCCAGTTCCCGTCGCCCGGCTTCTTTTCGGAGATGCAGTTCTCTGCATAATCCCCGTACGTGGTGGCACCGCCCATTTCCACGACGAATATGTCGCCGCCGGGCTGGACATCCCCCTTGAACACCTGGCCCACGCGGTACTGCGCGAGGGTATAGAGCATCTCATTTTGGAAGACGGGGCGGGCCGAGAGGCAAGTGCCCGTAAAAACAATATCCGCATCCGCGTACAGTTCCGCGGCGCCTGTATAGAGCTTTATTTTGTCTACTGTCGAAATATTATGAATGCCCGCATTGCCAGATGATGGTGAAGGCGGGACGGCGCGAACATCCGCATTGCCCGGAGCCGGGGAGGACGCGGCCGACGGGACGGGCGAATACACGGCCACGGCTTGGGCGTTTGAGGACGCCGGGGGCAAAGAAACATCCTGACCGCCATTGATATGCGGGAGCAGGAAAACCGCAAGCACGACCACGGCTGCGGCCGCGACTGGAATGACGATATAAACCGGTTTCCGGGCATGCCTTTTCCCACTCCGCTGCTTCTGCGACAGGTACAGGCGGGCAATGGTCCTCTCTTCAAATCCCGTGCCGGGCTGAATATAGGAGATGGCCCGCTCACATTGACGTTTATTCATAGAAATCTTCTCCCAACTGATCCCGAATGAGCTTCCGGCCGCGATCCAGACGCGTGCCGACGGTGGAGGGGGGGACGCGAAGAATGTCGGCCGTTTCCCTTATGGAACAGCCATGGAAGTAAAACAGGTATACAGGGAGCCTGTATTTTTCGTCCAGTTCCAACACCGTGTGCAGGAGCATCCTGTCCTCCGGAGGCATGTACGAGAGGTCATCCGCCAGCGGGACGGTGCGCCTTTTCCAGCCCGATCTCAGAAAATCCCTGCACTTATTGACGGCGACCCTTGCCAGCCACGCCTTTTCGTGCCCCTCATCCTGAAAGGGGGGTGCCTTTTCCAGCCAGGTGAGAAACGCATCCTGCGCGATATCCTCGGCGTCGGAGACGTTTTTTACGAAGGAAAAGGCCAGCCGGACGATGCCGGCGCCGTACTGCAGCACGACGCGCTGTATCCTGTCTTCGGGCGCACAGTGACATTCCAGAGGATATCCTCTCCTTTACGCCTATATAACGAGCCAGGACGGCGATATTTCTCAAACTTTTTTAAAATATCACCGGAAATTTAACAAATCCATATCGAGAGAATTATACCATATATTCCAACCTCCCTCTTTCAGGCCGTCCGCAGTATAATGGATGCACATGCGCCGCGCGCCAAAAATGGTTGACGGAGGGTAAGGCGCGGAATATAATTAGCATAACTAATAATCAAGCATACTAATCATATTTCAAAAGCGGGTGAACCCCCTTGGAAGAGCTCGATGCAAAACTGAATGATATCCTGGTGGACACCTTCCGCAATATCCTGCGCGTGGAGCAGAACATGATGCGCTCGGAGGGCAAGCTGATCCTCTCGATCGGCGAGGTGCACTGCATCGAAGCCATCGGGAAACAGGAGGACCGCACCATCACGGAGATCGCGCGGGAGCTGGACATCACCACCGCCACGGCGTGCGCCACGGTGGACCGGCTGGAGCGAAAGGGATACGTAACGCGCACCCGCTCCAACGGGGACCGGCGCGAGGTGCACGTGGACCTGACCGAACGGGGGAAAAAGGTGGACCGCATCCATAAAGGATTTCACAGGAATATGATCCGCCGGATCATGGAAGGCTTTACCCGTGAAGAAGCGGAGATCATGCTGCGGGGCGTGGAGAGACTGGACAGATTTTTCCGCTCGGCAGCCCATAAAGACTAGTTTTTTACAACCGCAGGAGGAGACATGAAAGCAGCAATCCTAGGGACGGGGAGCGCCCTGCCCGACAACATTGTCACCAACGGCGACCTCTCCAAATACGTGGAAACCAACGACGAATGGATCACCTCGCACACCGGCATCAAAGAACGGCGCATTTCCGCGGACGGGACCTCATTTCAGACCGCGGCGACTGCAGTGAACCGGGCGCTGGAAGACGCCAATATCAAAGGCTCGGAGCTCGACCTCATCATCGGCGCGACTTTCACTCCCGACTACATGAGCCCCAACCTGGCCAGCCAACTGCAAGGAGAGATCGGGGCCAAATGCCCAGCATTCGACATGAACGCGGCATGCTCGGGATTCCTTTTCGGCCTGGACATCGCCTGCAGGTACGTGCAGAGCGGCGCGGCAAAAAAGGTGCTGGTGGCGGCCAGCGAGACGGTTTCCAAAATCATCAACTACAAAGACCGCTCGACCTGCGTGATCTTCGGCGACGGGGCGGGCGCGGCAGTGGTATCCGAAAGCCCGGACGACGGGGTGCTGTGCTCCATCATCGGGACGGAAAGCGACACCAAGCGTTCACTGCAGATCCCTGGACTGCAGGGGAACTGCCCTTTTTACAAGACGCAGGTCAAAATGGAACCCGGGCTGGTAATGGAAGGCAATGAAGTATACATGTTTGCGGTGCGGACGATGGCAAAGGATATCAAAAACGCATTAAAACAGGCCAACCTCGAAGCCGGAGATATCGACTACGTGGTGCCGCACCAGGCCAACGTGCGCATCATCGAGGCGGTATCCGCCAAACTGAAAATCCTCCTGAATAAGTTTCACATCAACATAGACAAATACGGCAACACCTCGGCGGCGAGCGTGCCCATCGCATTGGATGAACTGAACAAATCGGGCAAGCTGAAAAAGGGCGATAAGGTGCTGATGTGCGCGTTCGGGGGAGGATTCTCCTCGGGGGCGGCGATCATCAACTGGGCGAAGTAGAAAAGTTAAGAGTTAACAGTTAATAGTTAAGAGTTGAGGAATGCCCTTCGGGCATGATCAGATAGCCCTGCGGGGGCAATGTAAAATTTACAATTTACAATTTACAATGTACAATGGCGGGATGCCCTGCGGGCATGATTAGATGGCCCTGCGAGGGAGACTTGCTGAAGTTAAAACGGTTGACAAGATTGAGACAAAGGCATTAAATACATAACAAAACGCGGGAAGCGAACCCTAATAGACCAAACCCATGTTAACCTGGCCGGGAACGGCTGAAATAAAGGAGGAAATAATAATGGTTTTTGAAAAAGTGGCAGCGATCATCGCAGATTCCAAGGGCGTGGACAAGGCGACCATCACGGCGGAGACGGCACTGGCGGACCTGGGGTTTGACTCCCTGGATGCAGTACAGCTGGTCATGGACCTGGAAGAGGAATTTGGCATCACCATCGGCACGGACAAGATGGCCAAGACGGTGGGCGAGGCTGTGGCGATCGTGGAAGAAAAGATGGCCGGCAAGTGAGGCAGAGATGATCAAGACAAGGCTTTGCGATTTACTGGACATCCAATACCCCATCATCCAGGGCGGCATGGCCTGGGTAGCAGACGCCTCCCTGGCCGCCGCCGTGAGCGAGGCAGGGGGCATGGGGCTGATCGCCACCATGAACGCCCCGCCCGACTGGGTGCGGCAGGAGATCCAAAAGGCGCGCTCCCTCACGGACAAGCGGTTTGGCATCAACATCATGCTGCTCTCCCCGTACGCGGACGATGTGGCGAAGATTGCCATTGAAGAACATATCCCCGTCATCACCACAGGCGCGGGGAGCCCGGCCAAGTACATGAAGGACTGGATCGAGGCGGGCATAAAAGTACTGCCCGTGGTGGCGTCGACGGCCCTGGCCAAGCTGATGCAGCGCATGGGCGCATCGGCCGTCATCGCGGAAGGCGGGGAATCGGGCGGGCATATCGGCGATCTGACCACGATGGCGCTGACGCCGCAGGTGGTGGACAGCGTGAACGTCCCGGTGGTATCCGCCGGGGGCATCGCGGACGGGCGCGGGATCGCGGCGGCGCTGATGCTGGGCGCCTCGGGCGTGCAGGTGGGCACACGCTTTTGCGTGGCGAAGGAATGCACGATCCACGACAACTACAAACAGCGTATCCTGCGGGCCAACGACATCGACACCGTGGTCACGGGCAGGCGGCTGGGTCACCCGGTGCGCGCGATGAAGAACCCCTTCATGCGGGCCTTCGCGGACAAGGAAAAGGACGAGAGCGTAACGCTGGAGGAACTGGAAAACTTCGGCGTGGGCGGGCTGCGCAAGGCGGCGCGCGACGGCGACACCGAATGGGGCTGCGTGATGGCGGGGCAGATATCGGGCCTGGTGAAACAGGAAGAGCCGGCGGCCGACATCATCCGCAGCATGTTCGCCGAGGCGGAGGAGCTGCTGAAAAGCGCATGCACGAGGTTGACACCATGAAGACCGCATTTGTGTTCGCGGGACAGGGCGCGCAGTACGAGGGCATGGGGAAATCCCTGTACGAAACGAGCGGAACTGCCAGAAAACTGCTGGATTCCCTGGAGACCCATCGGCCGGGGCTCAAAGAACTGCTATTCACAGGCAGCAAGGAAGAACTGTCCAGGACGGAAAACACGCAGGCGTGCGTATACGCCGTGGGGCTGATGGCTTTCACGGCGGCCATCGAGGCGGGCATGCGCCCGGCCATGCTGGCGGGATTTTCCCTGGGGGAATACTGCGCACTGGCAGCGGGCGGCGCCTATACCGCGCAGGAAGGCTTCCTGCTGGTGGAAAAGCGGGCGAAGCTGATGGCCGAGGCGGCGAAGGCGGGCGGCGGGATGGCGGCTGTGCTGAAACTGCCGGAAGAGGACGTGGTCCGCATCTGCGCCGAAACCGGAAACGTATGGCCGGTAAACTTCAACTGCCCGGGACAGATCTCCTGTTCGGGCACGAAGGAGGCGGTGGATGCACTCATCAAACGCGTCATCGAGGCAGGGGGGCGGGCCCTCCCCATCGCGGTGAGCGGAGCCTTCCACACGCCGCTGATGGAGAGCGCATACCAGGGCCTGCAGAAGGAACTGCAGGGGATCACCCTGCACGTGCTGCACTTCCCGGTCTACGCCAACACCACGGCGGAGCCCTACGGGCCGGAGATATCGGAGCAGCTGGCGCTGCAGGTGAAAAGCCCGGTGCTGTGGGAAAGGACGATCCGCAACATGGCGGCAAACGGGGCGGAGGCCTTCGTGGAGCTGGGCCCAGGCAAGGTACTGACGGGCTTCACCAAACGCATATTCCCCGACGCCAAAACAGCCAACATCGAGGATGCGCAGACGCTGGAAGCGGCAAAGAAATTAATAGTTAATAATTAATAATTAATAATTGAGGTATGCCTTCGGCATGATTTACTGCTGCCGAGCGCTTATCTCCAAGAGAACACTGGTTTCCCCAATGAAATAAAAGATTTCATATGGGGAAAGAGAAGAAAACAGACTAAACACATGCAATCATATTTTATTTATTTTATTGACCAGTTTTAAGAGGTGCAAGATTCATGGAAGAACGGAGAGTAGCCATCGTGACGGGCGCGTCGCGGGGTATCGGGAGCGTGACGGCCAAGGCCCTGGCGAAGACGGGGTACCGCATCGTCATCAACGATATCGTGGAGGACGAGAAGGCGCAGGACGTCCTCGAAGAAATAAAGGCCCTGGGCGGGGAGGCCACCTATTACCGGTGCGACGTGACGAACTTCGCCGCATGCGGGGAAATGGTGAAAGCCACCGTCAAGGAATATGGACACCTGGACGCGGTGGTCTGCAACGCGGGCATCACGCGGGACGGGCTGATATTGAACATGCCGGAGGAGGACTTCGACCGGGTGATCTCGGTGAACCTCAAGGGCGCGTTCAACCTGGCGCGGCACGCAAGCTCCCCCATGCAGAAGAAAAGAAGCGGGCGCATCGTGATGGTATCCTCCGTCATCGGCCTGATGGGCAACAGCGGGCAGGCCAACTACGCCGCATCCAAGGCCGGCCTCATCGGCCTGGCCAAGTCGGTGGCGAAGGAGCTGGCGGCGCGCAACATCACATGCAACCTGGTGGCCCCGGGATATATCGCCACGGACATGACGGCGGTGCTCCCCGAGGAAGTGAAGGCGGAGATGATCAAACGCATCCCCATGGGCCGGTACGGCACGGCGGAGGACGTGGCGAACGTGATCGCCTTCCTGTGCTCGGACGCGGCGCAGTACGTGACGGGGGAGGTCATCCGCGTGGACGGCGGGATGGCGATGTAACCCCATCCTAGTTTACGGAGGTTTTGCAATGAACAAACGGCGTGTAGCAGTGACGGGCATGGGCGCAGTGACACCCATCGGCAACGGCATACCGGCTTTTACCGAAAGCCTGTTTGCCGGCAAAAATGGGATAGGGCCCATCACCCGATTTGATACGACAGACTACAAAGTGAGGATCGCGGCCGAGGTGAAGGATTTTGACCCGGCCCAATACAGCGACAGGGGCGAGATACGCAGGATCGACCTGTACAGCCATTACGCCATCGCGGCGGCCTCGGAAGCATTCGAGGACGCCGGATTGAACAACTTTCCCTACGACCCGTGGCGGATGGGCGTGTACATGGGCTCGGGCATCGGCGGTATCACCACCCTGACCCGCGAACACGACCGGCTGCTCTCGGGCGGACCCTCCCGCGTATCCCCGTACCTGATCCCGATGATGATCAGCAACATGGCGACGGGGCTGCTGGCCATGAAGTTCAAGGCCAAGGGACAGTCCCTGCCCGTCGTGACCGCCTGCGGCACGGGCTCCCACTCGGTGGGTGAGGCCTTCCGCGCCATAAAGGACGGGTATGCGGACATCATGATCTCGGGCGGCGCGGAGGCGGCCATCACGCCGCTGGGGCTGGCGGGCTTCATCAGCTGCATGGCGCTTTCCCAAAATAGCGACCCCGAGACGGCGTGCAGGCCCTTTGACAAGAACCGGGACGGCTTCGTGATGGGGGAAGGCGCGGGGTGCCTGATCCTGGAGGAATATGAACACGCAAAGGCGAGAGGCGCAAAGATATACGCCGAGATCGCGGGATACGGCAGCACCAACGACGCATACCACATGACGGCACCCGACCCGGAGGGAGAGGGCGCGACGCACGCGATGGCGCTGGCGATGCAGGAAGCGGGGCTGGCCCCTTCCGACATCGGCTACGTCAACGCGCACGGGACCAGCACGCCGCTGAACGACAAGACGGAGACGCTGGCCATCAAGAAGGCATTCGGCGGGGCGGCATCCAGGCTGGCCGTGAGCTCCACCAAGTCCATGACGGCGCACATGCTGGGCGCGGCGGGGGCCATCGAAGCCATCGCGACGGTGCTGGCGCTGCAGAAGGGCATGCTGCCGCCTACCATCCATTACAGCGAATTCGATCCGGAGTGCGACCTGGACGTGGTGCCCAATGCCGCGCGCAAGGCGGACATAACGGCGGCCATCTCCAATTCGCTGGGGTTCGGCGGGCACAATGCCTCGATTTTGATCAAACGCGTTTGATCAAAATTGATAGTTGATAGTTGATAGTTAATAGTTAACAGTTGCGGAATGCATAGGGAGGCATGAATGCCTCCCATTGGGGCATGAATTTATATGCTTGAGGGCTCTGCCCTCAAACTCCTGCTTCTTTTCTTGAAGAAAAGAAGCAAAAGACATAAAAGACTGAGATGATCCTGCTGGGAAACACGAAAGCTTTGACGCGTTAAACTGGAAAGGAACGGGCTGAAAAGTGGAAAAAGAAAAGATCGGCGAACTCATTCAGATATTGGAGAGCTCCACCCTGACGGCGCTGGAAGTGGAGGAGGACGGCAAGCGCATCCGCCTGGAACGCGGCGGGATGGTACAGACCATCCCTGTACAGCCAATCTCCGTGCCTCAGCAAAGTGCCGGAAAACCGGCGGAACACCTGCCCGGGAGCGAAGAGGGCGTAATCGACATGAACGCCGTGAAAACGGTGAAATCCTCGATGGTGGGCATATTCTACGCGGCGGGCGCGCCGGGGGCCGAACCCTATGTGACGCGCGGCAGCAAGGTGAAAAAGGGCGACGTGCTGTGCATCATCGAGGCGATGAAGCTGATGAACGAGATCACCTCGGACGTGGACGGAGAGATAGCGGACATATGCGTGGAGAACGGGCATATGGTGGAGTTTGGCCAGGTTTTATTCAAGATTTTCTAAGGCTTCCCGGAGATGTCCTGAATACTGCGTTGCAGTTTGCGTTCAGTCGGTGCGGAGTAGCCTCCGGCTACACCTCCCTCCTGAGCCGCACTGCGCCTTGTCTCAGGCCATCCCGGATTGCCTTGAACAGTGATCTGCAGAACGGATTGCCCCAATATGTATGATTCACAACGTACACGCCGCAAATCGGCACGGATTTGATGTGGTTAGTTTGGGAGCATTGTAAGAGGGAAGCGCTCGCACGGTTGCGGAATGAAAAGCTGTTAATGATGCTACAAACGTATATTGGAGCAAGATCAATCGGATAACGTAAGGGGTAAAACCACACTGATTCGATTATACGATCCGGCTTGACAACAGGCGGATCCGCAATTATTTTTATCTAATTTCTTTCCTGATTATATGGAGGATGCCATGAAACGCGAAGAGATCAAACAGATACTGCCCCACCGGGAGCCGATGCTGCTGGTGGATGAGGCGACTGTGAACGGGAATAAGGCCGAAGGCCAGTATACGGTAAAAGGCGACGAATTCTTCCTGCAGGGGCACTACCCGGGGATGCCGGTGGTACCGGGCGTGATCCTGTGCGAGATGATGGCCCAGGTGGGCGCACTGGTGGTGCTGTCCATGGAGGAGAACAAAGGCAAGACGCCGCTTTTCGGCGGGATGGACAAGGTGCGTTTCCGCCGAATGGTGAAACCGGGGGATACACTGGCAGTAAAATGCGAAATCACCCGTACCGTAGGGGACCTGGGATTTGGCAAGGTGGAGGGCTTCGTGGGCAGCGAACCCGCGTGCGACGCCGTCATCACCTTTGCATTAATGAAGAAGGAAAACTGATATGTTTGGCAAGATACTCATCGCAAACCGGGGCGAGATCGCCGTGCGCGTCATCCGGGCGTGCCGGGAGATGGGCATCTCCACGGTGGCCGTCTTTTCGGAGGCGGACAGCGAGGCCCTGCACGTCCACCTGGCGGATGAGAGCATCTGCATCGGGCCCCCGCCCGTGACGGACAGCTACCTGAACATGGTAGCCATCCTGTCGGCGGCGGTGTGCTCGGGGGCGGAGGCCATCCACCCGGGGTATGGATTACTCTCGGAGAACACGAAATTCGCACGGCTGTGCACGCAGTGCGGCATCGCCTTCATCGGCCCCTCCCCCGACGTGATCGACGCGATGGGGGACAAGGACAACGCGCGCAAGGCCATGAAAAAGGCGGGTGTGCCCGTCATCCCGGGGTGCGACCAGGTGGAGAACCTGAAGCACGCACGGCAGGAAGCCGCGAAGATCGGCTGCCCGCTGCTCATCAAGGCAAAAGCAGGCGGCGGGGGGCGCGGCATACGGCGTGTGGACGACATGAAGGACTTTGACAACGCCTATACCACGGCCAGCGCGGAGGCGCAGGCGGCCTTCGGCGACGGCGGGATGTACATGGAGAAATTCATCTCCCCCGCGCGGCACATCGAAGTACAGATCCTGGTGGACTCGACCGGCAAGGCGCTGTGCCTGGGCGAACGGGAATGCTCGATGCAGCGGCGCAACCAGAAGGTGCTGGAGGAGAGCCCGTCGGCAGCCATCAGCCCCGAACAGCGGGAAAAGCTCTACGCCATCGCTGCAAAAGCGGCAAAGGCCGTGGGGTATACCAACGCGGGGACCATCGAATTCCTCCTGTCCCCCGACGGCAACTTTTATTTCATGGAAATGAACACCCGCCTGCAAGTCGAACATCCGGTCACCGAGATGGTGACGGGCATGGACCTGGTGAAGTGGCAGATCCGGGTGGCGGCGGGGCACAAGCTGCCCTGGAGCCAGAAGGATGTCACCTTGCACGGGCACGCGATGGAATGCCGCATCAACGCGGAGAACCCGTACGAGAACTACCGGCCCTCCTGCGGCAGGATCACGATGCTGCACGTACCGGGTGGCCCGGGCGTACGTTTTGACAGCGCGGTGTACCAGGGCTACAGCGTGCCGCCTTTTTACGACTCCATGATCGGCAAGCTGATCGTCCACGCGGGGACGCGGGAGGAGGCCATCCGCAAGATGCACGCGGCACTCTCGGAGCTGGTGATCGAGGGGATCGAGAGCAATGTGGACCTGCAGCTGGGCATCACGTCGGATGACGAATTCAAGGCGGGCAAATACGATACGACGTTTCTCACCCGAAAGAAGGTGCTGTAAAGCATGATAAAAGGACAAATCAAAAAATCCGGCCTGACGCTGGAGGACGCCATCACGAACTTCATCAAGCCAAAACCCACGGTGCCTGATGAACTCTGGGCGGCGTGCAGCAACTGCAGGCAAGTTATACTTATTCAGGATCTGCTGGAGAACCAGAAGGTGTGCCCCAAGTGCGGGTACCATGTGCGCATGTCCAGCCGGGAGCGGCTGCGGGCCACGTTTGACGACAACACGTTCACCGAATGGGACAGCGAGCTGACGAGCAAAAACATCCTGGGCTTCCCCGACTATGACGAGAAGCTGGCCAGCGCCGTGAAAGCCTCGGGCATGAACGAGGCCGTACTGACGGGCAAGGCCAAACTGGAAGGGATGGATACGGCGCTTTTCATCATGGAAGGCAAATTCATGCTGGGCAGCATGGGCTCGGTGGTGGGGGAGAAGATATCCCGGGTCTTTGAAAACGCCGCAAAGGAACATCTGCCTGTCATCGGGTTCACGGTATCGGGCGGGGCGCGGATGCAGGAAGGCATCCTCTCGCTGATGCAGATGGCAAAGACGAGCGGCGCGCTGAAACGCCACTCGGACGCGGGCGGGCTGTATATCACCGTGCTCACCGACCCCACCACGGGCGGGGTGACGGCGAGCTTCGCGATGGACGGGGACGTCATCATCGCAGAACCCAACGCACTGGTGGGCTTCGCCGGAAGGCGCGTGATCGAACAGGCGGCGCGGACCAAACTGCCCGATAAATTCCAGAAGGCCGAACTGGTGCTGGAAAAAGGATTCATCGATATGATCGTGGAACGGAAAAAGATGCGCGAAACGCTTTCCAGGCTCCTGCGCATGCACGGAGGTGAGGGCCGATGAGCGCATGGGAAAAGGTGGAGCTGGCCCGCAAACAGGGCAGGCCGACGGCGCAGGGCTACATAGCCGCGCTGTTTGAGGATTTCCTCGAGATGCACGGGGACAGGCGCTTCGGCGACGACGCGGCCGTGATGGCGGGCGTAGCCACGTTTGAAGGCAACCCCGTTACCATCATCGGGCTGGAAAAGGGGCGGGACACGAAGGAACGCATCTAC
The DNA here is from genome assembly GCA_023454175.1 of Bacillota bacterium. GTDB lineage: Bacteria > Bacillota > Clostridia > Christensenellales > JAEXRW01 > JAEXRW01. Next base: position 251,724 of record JAEXRW010000010.1, read on the forward strand.
CGCAACTTCGGCTGCGCAAACCCCGAGGGGTACCGTAAAGCGCTGCGGCTGATGAAACAGGCGGAAAAATTCCACAGGCCCGTCATCTGCATCGTAGACACATCGGGCGCGTATGCGGGGCTGGGCGCGGAGGAGCGCGGGCAGGGAGAGGCCATCGCGGAGAACCTGATGGAAATGATGACGCTGAAGACCCCTGTGATCACCTTCGTGATCGGTGAAGGCGGAAGCGGGGGCGCACTGGCGCTGGCGGTTTCGGACGAGGTATGGATGCTGGAAAACGCGTGGTACTCCGTCATCTCGCCGGAAGGGTGCGCGAGCATCCTGTGGCGGGACACGGCAAGAGTCAAGGAGGCGGCGGAGGCGCTGCGGCTGAGTGCACCCGATCTATTGAAGCTCAAGGTGATCGAGCGCATCATCCCCGAGGGGGAGGGGGCGCACGTGAACGCGGAGGGCGTATACGAGGCCATCCGCGGGGCGCTTTCGGAGAAACTGGCTGAGCTATGCAAAACCGATGTACAGAAATTACTGGATAGACGTTACGATAGATTTCGCAGGATGGGATACCTGGAGGGGGAAGACGTGACATGGTAAGGATCGTAGTGGACAGTACGGCATACCTGCCGAGAAAGCTGGCGACCAGCTGGGGGGTACGGGTGGTACCGCTCTCCTACATCTACGCCGGGGAGATGTATCCCGACGAATTTGTGGAGGACCTGCCCAGCGCAAGGATCCAGATGGAGCGCTATGTACAGAGCGCAAAAACATCACAGCCGGCTGTGAAGGCTTTCATCGCGGAATTTTCCGACCTGCGGCGGGAGGGGCACGACATCGTATGCATCACGCTCTCCTCGCGGCTGAGCGGGACGCACAGCTGCGCGTGCGTGGCGGCCAAGCAGGTGGACGAGGCGAATATCGAAGTGGTGGACTCACTCACCACGGCTTACGGGATGTACCTGATGTGCGAACGGGCAGTCTCCATGGCGGCGCGGGGGAAGAGCAAGGAAGAGATCAAGGCCGATCTGCTGGAGATGCGCAACCGCATCGGCCTGGTCATGACCGTGGATACCCTGGAACCGCTGCAGCGGGGCGGCAGGCTGAACATGATGCGCCAGTCCCTGAGCACGCTTTTCAACACCAAACCCATCCTCACGCTGACCAACGGCATCGTCCTGCCGCGGGGCGTATCCCGCAACACCAAGAGCGCCATCAAGGACATGGCGGACATGATCCCGGGGGACGCAACGCGCATCGGCATCATGCATGTGGCGGCATTTGACAAGCTGATGGAATTCACCGACAGGGTATCCACCCTTTTCCCGAAGGTACGGATCGAGCCGTGGGAGATCGGCCCGGTGGTGGGCATACATGTGGGACCGGGAACCGTTGGGGTAGCATGGTTAAGATAATAATTAAGAGTTAAGAATTAAGAATTTTGGAATGCATAGGGAGGCATGCATGCCTCCCATTGGGGCATGATTGAATGGTCCTGCGGGGGAATATCTTCGAGTTTGAGCTGAGACTGCTAAAAACCTATACAGGTACGCAGCTTTGAAAGCCAAACGCTTTAGTGGATCATTCATACGCATCGCAGCCGCGCATGTCGCTGCCCGGCATGGATTTAATGTGGTTAGTTTGGGTACATACACAGAACTGAGTGCTCGTACGGTTGTTGAAGTTTTACTTATAACGAGAGATGGCAGCCCCCCTGGATATCTCACTGCACTGCGGGTGCGACCCCCCTGCCTATAAGGTGTGCCGATTTAAGTACACGCCGCAAATCGGCATGGATTTGATGTGGTTAGTTTGGGTGCATACATCGATCTGAAGCACTCGTACGATTGCTGATAAGACTTCATACTCCCTTCCAGATGACATTGAAAAGCGGCGAAGTGGTTACAGAAATGAGAATTTAACACTTCGGAATAAGCAAAAACCATATCCAAGGCCGCGGTAAGCGGTTATACTACAAAATAAAACCCTCCTGCACATACAGGAGAGGGATAAGGAGTGGTGAGATGGACATATTCGAAAAATGCTACAATTTTCTGGACGCGAAGGAAGCGATGGCGGCGGGGGTATACCCGTATTTCCACGCGCTGGAGACGGGACAGGATACCGAGGTCATCATGGAAGGGCACCGGACCATCATGATCGGCTCCAACAACTACATGGGGCTGACGAGCGACCCGCGCGTGAAGAAAGCGGCGCTGGAGGCCATCGAAAAATACGGCTCGGGCTGCTCGGGCTCGCGCTTTCTCAACGGCACACTGAAACTGCATGTCGAATTGGAACGGGAACTGGCAGACTTCCTGGAGAAGGAGGCCTGCCTGACCTTTTCCACAGGGTTTCAGTCCAACCTGGGCATCATCTCCGCCATCGCAGGACGGGGAGACATCATCATCAACGACAAGGAGAACCATGCCAGCATCTATGACGCGTGCAGGCTGAGCTACGCGCAGATGCTCCGCTACAAGCACTCGGACATGGAGGAACTGGAGCGCATCCTCAAAGAGGCGCCGGAGAACAAGGGCAAGCTCATCATCACGGACGGCGTATTCAGCATGAGCGGGGATATCGCCAAACTGCCCGAGATCGTGGAGCTCGCGAAGAAGTACAAGGCACGGGTGATGGTGGACGACGCGCACGGCTTGGGTGTGCTGGGCAAAAACGGGCGCGGCACGGCGGATTATTTCGGCCTGACAAAAGAAGTGGACATCATCATGGGGACCTTCTCGAAATCCCTGGCCTCGCTGGGCGGGTACATGGTGGCGGAGAAGGACGTGATCGAATACGTGAAACACTTCTCAAGGCCCTTCATCTTCAGCGCATCCATCACGCCGGCATCCTGCGCGGCGGCGAGCGCGGCACTGGAAATATTGAAAACCGAGCCCGACAGGCCCAAAAAGCTGATGGACGTGGCGGTGTACATGCGGGAGGGGCTGAAAAAGCTGGGCATCCCCGTCAAAGAGACGGCCATCCCCATCATCCCAATATTCACCTACGACAACTACAGGACATTTATCATCACACGGCGGCTGCTGGACGAAGGGGTGTACGTAAACCCCGTTGTAAGCCCGGCGGTGCCGCAAGGCGAGGCGATGCTGCGCACGAGCTATATGGCCACGCATACGCACGAGCAGCTGGACTTTGCGCTGGCCGCATTCAAAAAGGTATTTTCCGAAGTACAATAGATGCAATGAACAGATATGCAAAGAGGGCAGGTTTGGGGACCTGCCCTCTTTTGCGTCGAAGAAAGGATAATGCTGGTTCGTGGTCGAATATCTTACAGCATGCAAAGGGGGATAGCGCATGGACTACCGTCAAAACCAACCGTGGCAAAAGTACTATGAAGACGGCCCCGTAGGACCAACTGGCATCGGAGGATGGCTGGTTGTATTTTTAATAGGAAGATTTTTATCGGTGATAACGGCAATAGGAAATGTATTCTACATATTGAGCCAAACCGATATCATTACCCGCATCAATGGCGGCGCTTTTATTTTCACCTTTGGCCTTGTCTTCTATATAGTGGATGCCGGGCTCGAACTATCCATCATTATACTGATTTTTAGCAAGAACATCATTTTCAGGACAATGTTCATGGTCATGATCCTGTTCGTAACAATAGGAACTATCGCTTTACCGGTGCTTTCAAATGCGATCTACGGGAGTAAATTTCAGTTTGATCCCTATATGATCCTGCTATTTGGAGTGAGCATCCTGTGGACGATATATTTCTCTACTTCCAAACGGGTAAAGAACACTTTCCCGTCGAGGAAGAAGAAGGCGGACACGGACGATGCCCTGGCTTTCACAAATCCTTCGGGAGGTTAATGCAATATGGAATACCCGGGAGAACCCAACAGGAATACAAGAAATTACAATGAAGAGCTAAAGGGCATCGGCGGGTGGCTCATCCTTTTCCTCATCGGCAGGTTTGCATCCGCCGCCATGGAAACCTATTACCTTTTCCAATTGATCGCACAGGCGAGAGGTTCGTACTTTTCGGATGCCGGGACGTCGCTGTACGTGATACTCGTCATCCTCATCCTGGGGCATATCGGGCTGGAGGCCTCCATCATCACGCTGATGTTCCTGAAGAAGATGCTTTTCAGGATCATGTTCATCATCAACGTGGCCTATATCGTGATGGTCACCATCGGCTATCCGCTGATCACCAGCGGCATACTCGGGACGCATTTCGTACTGGACCCCACGGCCATCAGCTCTTTCGTCGCCGCGATACCCTGGACCATCTACCTTTTCGTATCCAGACGGGTGAAAAACACCTTTGCCGGCAAACCCGTAAAGCCAGGGAAAGAGGAAGAAGACACATTCGGCTGGAAGAATCCTCAAGATAGATTATAAAGGGTTATAGAAATACGGCTGCTTCCGCCTTTCTTTAACTTTTTTTCCGAATTTGGCACCGAAGTCATTCAATAAGGGCCAGTTAAACATTGATCTCATCTTCGACAGGATGCTGATGTCCACGGACACCCCTCGAAAAGACCATCCACCAGCCCTTCCCAACTTCAGCCATCTATCGGAATCAATATATATTGTATTAAACCTGCCTGATTGCTGTAAAACTAATCTCCTTTTTACGTGCAGAACTGCAGGATAAAAGGGTTAGCCGTGGAGGACTATAGCATCTGCCTATTGGCTGGGACCCTGCGTTATAGTATGATATAGGGGACATATCTTACGGCTTTATCATCACTTCTATTTACTTGCAGGAGGAAGGCATGGCGAAACTCTATTTCCGCTACGGCGCGATGGGCTCGAGCAAAACGGCGAACGTACTGATGGTGGACTACAATTACCACGAGCGGGGGAAAAAGGCGCTGCTGGTGAAACCGCGGGTGGACAGCCGGGACGGGCACTGTACCATCAAATCCCGAATGGGGCTGCGGAAGGTGTGCAGTTTCCTGGACGACCTGGTCACAATGAGCGACGAGAAGATCAGAAAATACGACTGCATCCTGGTGGACGAGGCGCAATTTGCATCGAAAGCGCAGGTGGAATTCCTGGTGCATATCGTGGACGACCTGAACATCCCGGTGATCGCCTACGGCCTGCGGGCGGATTTCCAGAACAACCTTTTCGAGGGGAGCATGTGGCTTTTGGCCTGGGCGGATACCATCGAAGAGGTCAAGACAGTGTGCTGGTGCGGGCGGAAGGCCACGTGCAATGCTCGCGTGAGCAACGACAGGGTGGTGCGCGAGGGGGAACAGGTGGTGCTGGGGGGCAACGACTGCTACACAGCGCTGTGCCGGAAACACCACAAGGAGGGAAACCTGGGACCGGGTGATAATTGAGAATTAAGAATTAAGAGTTAAGAATTGAGGTAAGCCCTTCGGGGGAAAATCAATTGCCCTGCGGGGGGATACTCCCTGAGAGGGGAACGCCGTGAAAATGTTTCATTGACAATGTATATATGTGGAATGTATAGGGAGCATACGAGCGCATAGGGCCCATAGGGCCGCCAGCGGCCCATTTTCGGCTCATTTGCGGCACCATTGGGGGTGGATTTGAGTGCCTCCCATGGACATGATTTGATACGTAAGCTGAAACCGGTCTGAGAACGTTCGAAAATCATTATTGAAGAGCCATTCGGCATTTTTCTTTATTCCTTCTTCTGCTTATTGTACGGGGGGTTTACAAAGATGAAAAAGAGCGCGCAAATCTGGGGCGGCGTATGCCTGTGGGTGGTGGCGCTGGCTGTGGCATTGGTACTGGGGATATCCCCGCTGCTGACACCGCCGCCGGTGAAGGGCGACGCGGATACCTTTTCCGCGTACCGCGCACAGGAGCATATCAAGGCGATCGCATCGGTACCGCATACGGTATACGATAAATCCCAACAGGAAAAGGTGCGGCAGTACCTGGTGAACACGCTGGCATCCTACGGGTGCGCCACGTCCATAGAGGCCTACAAGGGCGCGAAGGACGAAGACGGCAAAACGTGGGACATCACGGACATTTATGGCGTGCTGCACGGCAAGGGCGTTACCACAGCGGACGGGAATAATGCGCCGGGCGCGGACAATGCGCCGGGCGCGGACAAGCCGCAGTCCCTGCTGCTGGTGGCCCATTATGACAGCAACCCCGGCAAGGGCGTGGGGGAAGCCCCGGGGTCCACGGGCGCGGGGGACGACGCCTACGGGATATCCATGATCCTTGAAACATTACGTGCATTACAATCCGACACGGAGCGGGTGAACGACATCCGCGTGCTTTTCACGGACAGCGAGGAAGTGACGATGCTGGGCTCCACGCTCGCGGCAAAGGATGAAGACCTGGGCCTCACCGGCTCGGCCGCGGTATTCAACATCGAGGCGCGGGGCCTGCGGGGGCCGGCCGTGATGTTTGAAACGAGCGCAAACAATGCGAAGCTCATCCAATTCTACCATGACCACTCGGGCCTGCCGGCTTCATGGTCCCTGGCGACGGACGTATACCGGGTGATGCCCAACTATACCGACTTCACCGCGTTCACCGACGCGGGAATGCAGGGGATGAACTTTTCGGTGCTGGACAGCCTGGAGGAGAACCACACCCCGCTGGACAACTACGCGCGCATCGACCTCTCCGCGATACAGGGGTACGGCGACCAGATCCTGCCGCTCGTCAAAGCCTTCGCGGACGGGCATATTTCCACCGACGGAAAGAACCTCACCGATGAAGGATTCAAAGCCAACAGCGACATGGCCTATTTCACGCTCGTGACGGGCGTGCTCATCAGCTATCCGGCCTTTTGGAACTACGTGGTACTGGGCGCGGCGCTGCTGGCCTGGGCACTGTACCTGATCCTCTCATACCGAAAGAAGCTATTAAAACCGAGGCGACTGTGGGGCATCTTCATGATCATCGGGTTTGCCATGGTATCGGCTGGTGTGGGGTATGGGATATCCTACGTGCTATCGGCGGCATTCAACCTGCCCTTCAAGCTGACCAACATGCCGGGCGTGCCGGCCGCTGGGATCTTTGCTGGCGCATCCGTCGCGATCATCGGCATCGCCCTTTTCTTCGTCTTCCGCACGCTCCTGAAGAAGGGGTGGAAGTATGAGGAGCTGCTGCTGTGCACGCTGGGCGCGATGGTGATCCTCGCCATCGGATTCACTGTGGCTTTGCCGGGGGGAGCATTCCTTTTCAGCTGGCCGGTGCTGGCGGGGGCCCTGCTGGGGATTGGAGCCCTGCTGCTGCCCGCGCTCTTCCGCGTGCTGGCCTTCGTACCGGCGGTGTGGATATTCACACCGGTCATCATCCTGCTTTATATCTCGCTGACCATCGGCGCGCTGGCCGTGGTGCTGCTGCTGGCGGCTTTCCCGCTGTGCGCGGCGATGCCGGCACTCGCGGGAATAATTCGCGGCGGAAGGAAGAAACGAAATTGATAATTGAGAATTGAGAATTGAAAATTATGGGATGCCCTGCGGGGGAAATGTATAATTTATAATGTATAATGTATAATTGTGGAATGCAATGGGAGGCAAGCCTGCCTCCCATTGGGGCATGATTGGATGGCCCTGCGGGGGAGTATACTGTAGTAATTACGTACCTCGTTAAAACCGGATAAAGGCAGGGAAACGGTGATGGGAAAAGCCAAACGGGCATGGATCAAGCTGGCGGCGGTTACAGCCATGCTGCTGATGCTGACATCCTGCATACGGCTGCAGGTGCCGGGAATTACGTCGGCGGGGACCGCGACGCCAACGCCGACGTCGACGGCCACCCCTGCAGTTACGCCATCGGTTGCACCGACGATGCAGGACGCATCGGGGAAGCGGCCCGTTTACAATGATACGGACAGGCCGAAGTACGATATCCAGATAAAATTTGACGAGAAGAACCACTCCGCCACGGCGACGGAACGCATCCTGTACACCAACACCGCGGCGGAACGGATGAACGAACTGTACCTGCACATCTACCCCAACCACTTCAGCAAGAAAGAATATGTGGATATGACGTTCAGCAGCCCGGACGAGGCCGCATACCCGGACGACAAGTTCAACCCGGGGTGGATCAAGATCACCAACCTGACGGCCGACGGCGATCCCGTGACGTTCCAAATACAGGGGAAGGACGATACGGTCCTGAAGATCCCGCTGGAAACGCCACTTATGAAAGGCAAGCAGATCGAACTGAAAATGGATTTCACGCTGCAGGTGCCGCACCGGATGGGACGCTATGCCTGGGGGGAGACGGGCACAAACTTTGCCAACTGGTATCCCATCATGGCGATGTACGACCACGACGGATGGAACCTGGACCCCTACTACGAACTGGGAGACCCGTTCTATTCCGAAACGGCCGACTATAGTGTGAGGATCGAAATGCCGGCAGGGATGGAGGCGGCCTTCACCGGAGACGTGAAGGGCGATACCACCGAAAACGGCAGGCGCGTGCTGGCGCTCTCTGAAACGGGCGTGCGGGATTTCGCATTTGTACTCAGCCGGAAATACAAGATCGGCTCGGAAGAAGTGGACGGCATCACTGTGCGCGTGGCGATGCCGAAGGAAGACGACGGGATGATGGACACCATGATGCGCTACGCGACCCAGGCGGTGGACATCTATGACAGGCATTTCGGCAGATACACCAACGACACGCTGACGGTGGCCTTCGTGGACGACTACGGCGGGATGGAATACCCCGGCATCGTATTCATCGACGCCAGCCTTTTGAAAGACGAGGACAGTGGCTTTTTCCTGATGGAGTGCGTGGTGCACGAGATCGGCCACCAATGGTGGTACAGCGCGGTAGGCAACGACGAGGTGGAGGAGCCGTGGCTGGACGAATCGCTGACGAGCTTCACCGAACTGGTCTATATCGATGAAGCGGTAATCGAGGACCTGTTCAGCCATGATTCCGGGGAGGAGCCGTACCTGAAGCTGCCGCTTCAACGTTCGCTCCCTGAATTCAAGGGATGGGACGATTATGCCTACATCTATACATTCGGGCAGCAGTTTTTCGCGGAGCTCATGAACAAAATGGGGGAAGACGAATTTTTCGGGATGCTGCAGAAGTACTACGCCAAATATGCGTACGGCATCGCGACGAGTGCGGATCTGCGCGCGCTAGTGGCGGAGACGGGGAACAAAGAGGCGCTGGCGTGGTTTGACAAAGGCGTATACGGGAAGGCAAATTGATAGTTGACAGCTGAGAGTGGACAGTTGCCCTGCGGGGGAAATCTCCAACGGGGAAATGTATAATTTATAATTTATAATGTATAATTAAGGAATGCCCTGCGGGGACGATTATATGCCCTGCGGGGGTAACCCCTCAGCTTCCATGCGACCAAAGGTCGCTTGGAAGGCAGTTCCCCTAATAGGGGCGCCATGCACATATGATCAACGCCGGTCCTAAAGATACGCTACATTATAGGATTCAGAGGCAGGTGAGCAATCTGGCAATATCCTTTTTGGATCATTCCGCAAAAGGCTGTTTTGGAGAAATACGGATATTATGAAGGCTTGACCGTAACTGATGATATACGTGACGAACTATGGACAGGATATAGCCTTTTGGCTGATTCGATAAATAAGATTGAACAATTATTAAGTCGAAACAAAAGCTGGTCGGATAACGTTATTCAATTTGGGTCACTTGATGAAACTTGCATGGAATTGATTTATAGTAAAAGGGAATTGAAAGGGGTCAAAATCCGCATTGATTTAAGAAATATCAAGATTGATATAATGAAGAGTATAATAACTATTATAAATGAAAATGATGCACTTATGTTGTTGCCAAATGGTTCAATACTAGAACCAGAACTCGACTATCTGCTGGATGAGATCAAGAAGTCAGATGCTTATAGATTTGTGAAAAATCCTAAGGAATTCTTTAATCAGCTTAAATTGAGTTAGATTTTTGCCGTTTGAGAAAAGTTCAAAACCAACAGAAGGACTATACAACATTACAAATGACAAGGGCTCATGGAAGGTGTTGATGCCGCCTGCCTGTGAGGATCAGAGGAAAGAAGAAACGGATAACCGCAAAGCGGGTGGTGCCCGCGGCTTTGGCCGTGCTGGCTGTCATCCTCATTGCGATAACCGTTTTCCCGGGAGTGGCGAAGATGCCGGGGACTGCGGCATTCAACCCTGTCCCGTCACATTCAGCCACTGTACCTCAAAAAACCGTCACCCCTGGACCGACCCTTACGCCTTCACCCACATCAACACCGGCGCCGACGCCTTCACCTGTTGAAAACGCAGGCAACGAGCCGCCGGCCAGACCTGCCTATGACAATACAAATAGGCCGCAATATGACATCCAAATACGTTTCGACGAGAAAAGCCATACCGCCACCGCGAGCCAGACCATCCGGTACACCAATACCGTGAAGGACAGCCTGAACGAGGTGTACCTACACATCTACCCCAACCACTTCAGCAAAAAAGAATATGTGAAGATGTATTTCAACACCACCAGCAGGCCGGTGTACCCTGACAATCGGTTCAACCCCGGCTCCATCGCCATAACCAGCGTGAAGGCGGCGGGGAAAGACGTAAAATACAAAATCCAGGGCAAGGACAGGACGGTGCTGCGCATCCCCATTTCCACGCCGCTGCTGAAGGGACAAACCATCCTATTAAACCTGACATATAAACTGCAGGTTCCCAACCGCATGGGCCGCTTCGCCTGGGGGGAGACGGGCACGAGCTTTGCCAACTGGTACCCCGTGCTGGCGGTATACGACAGGGATGGGTGGAACCTGGACCCGTACTACGAGCTGGGGGACCCCTTTTACTCCGAGGCGGCGGACTACAAGGTGACCATCGACATGCCCGAGGGGATGGAGGCAGCCTTTACCGGGGACGTCGTCTCGGATGCGGTGAAGGAAGGGAGGCGCGTGCTGGCGCTGTCGGAAACCGGCGTGCGGGATTTCGCATTTGTACTGAGCCGGAAATACATCATCCAAAAACAGACGGTGGACGGCATTGAGGTACGGGTGGCGATGCCAAAGGCGGACAGGGCCATGATGGCGCAGGTGATGGGATATGCCACGAAAGCCCTCTCCATCTACAACCGGAAATTCGGAAAGTATACCAATGATACGCTGACGGTGGCCTTCGTGGATGACTACGGCGGGATGGAGTACCCCGGCATCGTATTCATCCAGGAGACGCTGCTGAATACGAAGAAGGACACGGCCTTCCTCACCTCCTGCGTGGTGCACGAGATCGCCCACCAGTGGTGGTACGGGGCGGTGGGCAACGACGAGGTGGAGGAGCCGTGGCTGGACGAATCCCTGACGAGCTTTTCGGAGCTGGTATACAAACACGGGGGGAAGAGCATGGCGGGGGCGGACCTATCCGCCATCAAACCCTCGGGCATGCTGCAGAAGGGATTGCCGGAATACAAAAGCTACAGCAGCTACCGCCACATCTATACCTTCGGGAAGGACTTTTTCGTGAAACTGATGCTGCTGATGGGGGAAGACAGGTTCTATACCATGCTGCGGAAATACTACACTAATTATGCGTACGGTATCGCGACCACGGAGGACCTGCGCGCGCTGGTGATCGAAACAGGGTGCGACGAGGCCGTGAAGTGGTTCGAACGGTGCGTATACGGAAAAGAGGTATCGGGATAAAAAATATCCGCAACCGACATTTGGGAGGGAGAAATGGTGAAGCACCTGCGCGCTGCAACCGCGCTCTTCCTGGTGCTGATGACGACGACGCTGCTGGCAGGCTGCAGCGGTTACGGGCCGGGACCCGGGCCATACAACTACCCGCCGGGGACCCTGTACCGCACCCATTACAATATTCATATCCAATACGACGACGCCAAACACACCGCTGTGTGCAAACAGACCATCCGCTATGTGAACAACTCCAAGGACAAGATGGACGAAGTCTATCTGCACATCTACCCCAACCACTTCAGCAAAAAGGAATATGTGAACATGCTGACGCAGGACACCTACCAGACCTACCCGGGGAACGTATTCAGCCCGGGCTGGATCGCCCTGGACGGCGTGAAGGTGGACGGGACGGACGCGGAATATAAAATCCAGGGGGAGGAAAATACCATCCTGCGCATCCCGCTGAAGGAGCCGCTGCTGCGGGAGCATTCCATCCAGATGAGCCTGGAGTACCGGCTGCAGCTGCCCAACATGAAGGGGCGCTTCGCCTGGGGCAGCGTATCGGCCAACTTCGCCAACTGGTACCCCATCCTGGCGGTGTACGACGACAAGGGCTGGCACCTGGACAAATACTACGAGCTGGGAGACCCTTTTTACTCCGAAACATCGGACTACCAGGTGACCATCGACCTGCCGAAGGGGATGCAGGCCGCGACCACGGGCAGGATCCTCTCGGACGCGGATGAGAGCGGGCGGCACAGACTGGACGTATCTGCCGAGGGGGTGCGGGATTTCGCCTTCGCGGCGAGCTGTGATTTCACGATAGCCGAAAAGGACGTGCTGGGGGTGAACGTGCGCGTGGCGCTGCCGAAGAACAACGCGCGCAGGATGACGGCGATGCAGGCGGTGGCGGGGGACGCGCTGCGCGTTTTCACCAAGCGCTTTGGCCCGTACATCGGAGACACACTGACGGTGGCCTTCGTGAACGACTTCACGGGGATGGAGTACCCGGGGATCGTATTCATCGACGCGGACCTGCTCAACGGGTCGGACAACGCGGAATTCTGCTCCCGGTGCGTGGTGCACGAGATCGCCCACCAGTGGTGGTACAGCGCGGTGGGGAACAATGAGGTGGACGAGGCGTGGCTGGATGAATCCCTGACGAGCTTCTCCGAGATGGTGTATGTAGCGGAAAGATCGGGCTGGGAGGAGGCGGAAAGGTACTGGGATATGGAAACGCCTTACGAGAGCAAGCCGATGCTGCGCAAGCTGGGGGAATTCTACGGGTGGAGCGACTACGGGTACATCTACCGGTACGGGCCGCTCTTTTACCGGCAGATGATGAAATACCTGGGGGACGACGCGTTTTACGCGATGCTGCAGAAATATTACTCCATCTACAAATACCGGGTGGCAACGAGCGAGAGCCTGCGGAACCTGGTGGTGGAAACCGGGAACACGGACGCGATCAAGTGGTATGACAAGTGGGTGTACGGGAAGTAACTGTCCAGGGGGGCTTAAAGCAACCCCCCCTGAATACCTCGCCTATATGGTATGCCCGTCTTGGCTATGAACGCTCCACCGGAGCATTCCTTACACGCCAGGCGTATGCCGCTGCCCGGCATGATTAAATTTGTATCAATTCAAGCAGCCTCCGGGCTGCAAACGCAACCACCGGCCGCGCCCTGCGCATCCCTGCGGGGCCTCGCCAAACGCGCGATGTGCGTGATGCCATCCCGGAGTGTTGGCAAAAAAGGATGTTTTGGACATCGTTACAAGTGTCATATTGAACGACGAACCGGAGGAACCGATAACGACAGGTTCCCCCGGTTTAACAACCCTGTTCAAAGTTTGTTTCAGAAGGATTTCAGATATTCCCGCACCAGGATCGCCCTTCAGCCATTATTTAATGACACCTTTTTGAATGAGAACATTGGCGTAAATGGCCGATTCCCCTGTCTGGACAATGCAATAGGCCTTTTTTGCCTTTTCGTAAAATTCGAACCTGTCATAATAGCCTATGGCTTTCACACCGCGCGGATCGTATTTGGAGACGATGGCCCTGTACTCCTCCCAAACGGTGATATCCAGATCCCGGTCGCAATCCATCTTTTGCATGAGCATGACCGGCGTTTCCGTGTAGGTATCCGTGGGGATGAGCTGCAGTACGGCATCGAGCAGGGCAGGGACGCCGTGGCCATCCGCACGCAGCATGATGGCGCCGCCTTCCTTTGCAAAGCGTGAACCCGGGAAATTCCCGTCGCCCAGGACGATGACGTCGCTATGCCCCATCTCACAGAGGACTTTGATCAATTCGGGGGATAAGACAGAAGGAATACCTTTCAGCATACGGGCCTCCTATTCAATCGCTGTGAAGCATTCAACGGGCGGCAGTCATCCCTGCCAGCCTGTGCGGTCGATCACGCCGCCGTTGTCCCAGAGGTTTTCCCAGCTTTCTGCGCCGGGCCACAGGAATACCTGGCCTTTGATGAGACGGCAGTTTTTGTCTATCCCGGAAATGGCCTGCATCTCTTCGGCGGTGAGCGGATCGGATACCGCCGCCATGAGGTTGGACAAGTATTCGTGGCGGTAAATGGAGAAGGGGATGGGCACCTGGCCGCGCTGCACGGCCCACTTGATGCAGACCACAGCCGGGTGCACGCCGTGCTTCCTGGCTATGGATACGATCACCGGGTCCTCGATATCCACGGTATCTGTCTCGGTCTTATCCCGATCAGGCCGGGTGGGGCTCCCGATGGGGCAAAAGCCCACAGGCCGGACTCCGAGGTCCATCATGTATTGGAAGAGCTCCTGCTGCTGAAAATGCGGATGCAGCTCCATTTCGTTGGCTGCAGGCTTGATACGCGCAGCCTCCCATATTTCCGCCATCTTGGGCATGGTCACAGAAGACGTCCCGATCGAACGGACCAGGCCCATTTCCACCAGCCGCTCCATCTGGCGCCAGACACCCATGAATTCATCGATGAAAAAAGGCCTTGAAAGGGGATTGCGCGAATCACCGGTGCATCCGGGCGCATGGTAATTCGGAAAGGGCCAATGCACAAAGTACAAATCGAGGTAATTCAGCCCCAGGTCACGAAGGCTGGCAGCGCAGGACACCAGGACATCCCCATCGCCATGCATATCGTTCCATACCTTGGATGTGATAAAGAGTTCCTCGCGGCTCACAAGCCCCGAGTCCAGGACTTCACGAAGCGCCTTGCCGATCTGCTTTTCATTCCCGTATACGCTGGCGCAGTCGATGAGCCTGTAACCGACGGAGATCGCACCTTTTACCGCCGCTGCGATATCATCGGCAGTGAAGCGGTCGGAGCCGAAAGTGCCGAGCCCGATGGCCGGCATTTCATAGCCGTTATTCAATTTCTTCTTCAGGACCAATGCCGGGTGCTCCGAAGCCTTGTATCCATCGTGGAGCCTGCGCTTCGGCACCATTTCCGGGTCAACGGCATCGGATGCAATGATAAACGGGTCGGGCGGATAATTTGCCATGGTTTGACCTCCTAATATGATAATGATGGGACTTTCGCGGCGGGCAGGGTGGCAAACAGGTAATCATCGATGCATTCGCCGATGCGGTCCAGAATGAGCGCATCCGCACTGTTTTCGAGCTGGCCCGAGCGTATCTTTTTGTATTGTGACGGCATGAACTGGCTGAGGAGGGGGAGCGGTATCCGGCAGCCTTCGAAATTCCCGACAAGGCGGCCGATAGACGCCTTGACGGCAGGCAAGGGAAGGTAATAGCGCACCCTGTCTGAAAAACTGTACAACCGGCTGAACCGCTGGCTGACGCCGTCTCCATGGTAGTGCTTTTGCCAATCGCCCGGGCTTTCCAGCATGGCGGTCTCCAGCGTGGCCCTGAAACCGCTGAGCCAGACGCCCCTGCCTTCAAAAAGGGCCGTTTCGATCCTTTCCAGGGAACAGAGCGCTTCCCTGAAGGCAAAGGTCAGGGCCGGGCCCACCTTGAGAATGGCGATGCCGTCCTCCACCATTTCCCGCAGCTTCCCCATGGGCTGGTAATCTGTGGAGTGACCCTCGAAGACCAATGAAGGGTAATCCCTCAGCACAGCTGTCAGCAAACGCGCCCGCCCCCGGTCGTATTCAAATACTTCCCTGTCCCCGAATTCGACGCCGGGCTGCACGACCAGAGCGACCACGCGCCCCCACGCATTTTGCAGGCCGAGCGCACCGAATGCGCTCTCAAACGCCGCTACCGTCCTTCTGGCGTCTTCGTGATAGGTGACGCAAACCGATTCGCCGGCTTCCTGCGCGCCGCCGGGTATGGGCACCTCGCTGCCGATGACGTATACGGGCGCCTGTGCAAAGGGGTATTCCTTCTGCCTTTGACTGAAGGCGTTTTCGGCCGCCGCGCACAGGATGGCGCCCCTTTGGGCGATGACATCGTCGCCGAGCCTTTCACCGTCCGCATCCGATCCAAGCCGCATGCTGGTATCGATATGGATCTTTGTAAAACCGGCCAGCACATACTCCTGGACCAGATCCCCTGCATGGGCCATCGCTTCCGCTTCGCCGAGGCTGGACCACGTGAGCGGTCCAAGGTGGTCCCCACCCAGGATGAGCGCATCATCGGGCAGCCCGGCGCGGCGGGCCAGACCGGTACAGTAGGCATGGAAATCCCCGGGCTTCATGCCGGTATAACCGCCGAACTGGTTGACCTGGTTGGCTGTCGCCTCGACCAGCGCCGGGACGCCGTGCGCTTTGGCACGCCCCATCACGGCGCGCAGCACGTACTCATTGGCGCTGCAGCACGAATATATGCCGCAATGGCATCCCGTTTTCTGCCGCCGGACCATTTCCTGTATCAGATGCATCGGGTTCACTTCCTACAAATCATGATTGAGGATCAATACCTTGCCTTTTACGGCCGAAGGGTCCTTGTACAGCTCAAAGGCTTCGCTCACCCTGCATAGGGGGAACCGCCTGAAGATCATGCTATCATCCAGCCTGAGCTGGCCCGTGGCAAAATAATGGGCCGTCCAGTACCACTCCTTGCCGGGGAAGGGCGCGGAATAGCTCATCCATGAACCGGTGAGCCTGAATTCCTTGCGGTTCAGCTGCTCCCAGAGGTGCGCATCGTAGCATACGTCCCTGGAGGGCGTGCCGATGCAGCACATGACCCCTTTTGCATCCGTCAGGTCAAACCCGAGCTGTATGGTGGAGGGCTGCCCGGCAGTCTCAAAAACATAATCGAATCCCAGCTCCCCGATGTACTCCTTCAGCGCGGAGGTAAAATCCGTCGCCTGCACATTGAATACAGCGTCCGCCCCGAGCTTTTTTGCCAGCGCCAGGCGGTCATCGTCGATATCAAAAACAGCTACGGACTGCGCGCCAAGGATCCGGCACCACTGGGCTGCGAGCAGGCCGATATTGCCTCCGCCCAGGATGGCGACCGTGCCGCCGCCTTTGAACTCGGCGCAGAGCACGCCATGGAGCGCCACGGTGGCGGGTTCAAAAAGCGCGCCCATCTCATAGGACACATTCCCGGCTATGCGCACGGCGTTCCTGGCGGGTATGACCACATACTCAGCCAAAGCGCCCTGCTCGCGGGACCCGATAAAGCTGTAATGTTTGCACTGGGAGTAGCTGCCCCGCTGACAGTCCGCACAGGCAAGGCAGGGGATGAGGGGCGCCCCGGCGATACGGTCCCCGATACCGAACCCCGACACACCCTCGCCTATCTCCGCCACTTCCCCTGAAAATTCATGCCCGAGCACGATGGGGTAATAATGCGCGGCATCCCCCAGCACGCGCGGGATGTCGCTCCCGCAGATGCCGCACGCGCGCACCCTGATTTTCAGCATTCCGGGGCCGACCTGGGGTTCCCGGTAATCGTCACAGCGGATATCGCCTTTTGCATAAAGCACCGCAGCCTTCATATACATATCCCCTTTATCCCGGAGAGTGTCTCCATGCTTTGCTTCAATTGCACGTACAGGTCCTTATAAAGCCTGTAATACGGGACATACTTTTTGACGGTTTCCGCATCGGGCAGCTGCTCACGCTCGATCCTGACATACTGCGCCACGGCGGAAGCGTAACCATCAAAGCACCCGATACCCATCCCCGCCAGCATCGCAGCGCCGAGCGTGGTGGCATTATCGGATGAAGGGACCACGATCCTTTTCCCCGTCACATCCGCCTTGATCTGTGTCCATACGATGCTGTTGGCGGCGCCGCCCACGGCACGAAGCTCGGATACTTCCGCATCCACTTCACTGGCGGTCTCAAGGTTATGCTGGAGGGAGTAGGCGACGCCTTCCATGGCTGCCCGGATCATATGGGCGCGCGTTTTGTCGTACCCCAGGCCGAAATAGGTGCCGCATGCATTCGGGTCCCAAATGGGGGAGCGTTCGCCGCTCATGTATGGCAACAGGATGAGCCCGTCCGACCCGGGCGGAATACCGTCCGCCTCGTTGCTCATGATCTCGTAGGGGGAACAATTACACGCCCTGGCCGTATCCCGTTCGGCCGCGCCGAGCTGGGTATTGAACCAATTGAGGATCCCGCCGCATACCGAGCCGCCCTGCAGCAGCCAGCAGCCGGGTACCACGTGCGCACTGAGTATCAGCCGCGGGTGGGCCAGGGGCCTATCCACACAGATGCTCATGCCCCCCGCCTGGCCGCCCTGCTCCTGCGTCTGGCCCTTTTCCACCACGCCCGCACCCAGCGTGGCGCAGGCGGCATCCAGCCCGCCCGCGACCACCGGCGTGCCGGCCAGCAGACCGCACTCCGCGGACGCTTTTGCCGTGACCCTGCCCACGATGGCGTCGCAGGGGACAGGGTCCACCAGCAGGGAATCGGGAATGCCGAATTCCCGGGTGAGCGAATGATCATACTGCAATGTGCGCTGGTCAAAATTGTGCCAGCCGTAGCACTGGGAATAGTCCTGCGAAATGTGGCCGGTGAGTTTATATACGATGAAACTGTTGCTTTGCAGGATCTTCGATGCTTTTTTCAGGATATCGGGATGGTGCTTTTTCCAGTACAGGACCTTGGGAAGCGTATAGGACGGGGAGAACGGATTACCGGATACTTTGAAAATGGCATCCAAGCCGATCTGCTGCACGACCTCTTTACACAGGCCGGCCGCCCGCGTATCCATCCAGATGGGGGTGGGAGCCAGCACGCTGCCTCCCTGATCCACCGCTATGGCCGACCAGCCCTGCCCGTCTATCCCCACGGCTGCAATATCGGACGGGGAGATGCCCTTTGAAAAAAGCTCATTGATGGCGGCGCATACACCCTGCCACCATTCATCGGCGTTCTGCTCCACCCAGCCCGGATGCGGGTAAAAGACACGGTAGGATGCCATGGTGCAGGCGATGAGCCTTCCCCCGCCAAAGACCGCCACCTTGCAGGCGGACGTACCGATATCGATCCCCATAAGATAGCTTTTCATGATGTACCCCAACAAATCAGATAAATGCTAAACGTTTCACATTCGCCCCATAAACCGATATGCATGCATATGAAAAAGCACCATTACTCTATTCCGTTTTGCTCATAATAACACCCTAACCTGCAAAATACAATACTAAACGTTTCGTAATTATTCAAAAATGATCAATCTGGCATTTTCCGGACAGATTCACGGATATTCAGGCGGGTGCTCAGGACCACGACCTCCCTGGATTCGCACTTGTTGTCATTCAGACGGTTCAACAGCAACTGGGCCGCCCTGTCGGCGATCATCTCCATGGGCTGCGCCACTACGGTAAGGGGGGGCTGCACCAGCCTGAGCATGATCATATCATCAAAACCGACGATGGATATATCTTCGCCGATGCGCAGGTTACGCTCATTGGCCGCTATCACTGCGCCCAATGTCATATCGTAATTGATCGCGATGATCGCAGTGGGCGCATCGTCCTTCTCAACAAGGCTGCATAAAGCCTGGTATCCGCCTTCCACCCGCATATTGCAGACCGCGGTATACTCATTTTTCACCTCAATACCGTATTCGGACATGGCGGAGGCAAATCCCTCATACCGCTTCCGCGGCGTATATATTTCCATGGGACCCGTGATGATACCGATCTTCCGGTGCCCCATCCGGATGAGATGCTCCGTGGCCTTGAACGTAGCTTTTTCATTATCGATGATCACCGCATCGCAATCAACACTGTCCACCAGCCTGTCTATCAGCACGACGGGGATGTTTTTCTGGAGGGCATTTTTGAGGAAACTGCCGTCGCCGTACAAAGGCTGGCAAATGACGCCGTCCACTTTTTTTCGCAGCAGAAAATCCATCTGCCTATGGATGCCGCCGGGTGCGGTGCCGTATTCACTGATGATGGTACTGTAACCGAAACCCTGCAGCTGCGACTGCATCCGTGAAACGATGGTGGTACTGAAAAGGCTGTCCAATTCCGGAAGCAGCACGCCGAGCGTCATCGTCCGGTTGGTCTTCAGGCCCCGCGCGATCTCATTGGCTTCGTAGCCGCCCAGCTTTTCGATGGCCTTTTCGATGGCGATCCGGTTGTATTCGCGCAAAGAACCCCCGTTGATGTATTTGGATATCGTGGCGATGGACAGGCCGGTGGCCTGCGCGATGTCCTTGATCTTTGCCATGTTACCTCACACGGTATGCATTTTGCATTTATTGTAGTGCGATTCGAAACGTTTCACAAGTACCAAATCGAAAGCAAACTTGTGAAAAACAATACAAATCATTCAAATATCTCTACACATGTATTATACCAGCAATCACCATTGTATAATATAGCTTATCGGATCATCCAATGGTCCATTCGCTTCTTTATTAATAGCACGCGTCCTGCGGCATTGCATCCATCCATTACGCATAACCCATTCATGCCATACGGAGGTATCCACCCATGGTCAAAATAGGCATCAGGCCGGCGATCGACGGCAGGGAAAAGGGCGTCCGTGAGACTCTGGAGTCACAAACGATGAACATGGCCAGCGCTGCGGCCCGGCTCATCTCCTCCAACCTGAAGGACAGGGAGGGCCAGCCCATCGAATGCGTGATCGCGGATACGACGATCGGCGGCGTATACGAGGCTGCGGCATGCGCAGAAAAATTTGAAAGGGAAGGCGTATGCGCTTCCCTGACGGTGACGCCCTGCTGGTGCTATGGGGCGGAGACCATGGACATGAACCCGCTGATCCCCAAAGCGGTGTGGGGTTTCAACGGGACGGAACGCCCCGGCGCGGTATACCTGGCTGCAGTGCTGGCGGCGCACACGCAGAAGGGGATTCCCGCCTTCTCCATCTACGGGCACGACGTGCAGGGCAGGAACGAAACGGACATCCCGCAGGATGTACAGGAAAAGATCCTGCAGTTTGCGCGGGCCGCCGCGGCGGTGGGGCAGATGCGGGGAAAAAGCTATCTCTCCTGCGGAAGCGTTTCCATGGGCATCGCAGGCTCCATCGTGGATACCGGTTTCTTTGAATCCTACCTGGGCATGCGGTGCGAAGCGGTGGACATGACGGAATATGTCCGGCGCATAGAGGAGGACATATACGACAGGGAAGAATTCATCAAAGCGCTCCGATGGGTGAAGGAGAACTGCAAAGAAGGATATGACAAAAACGACCCGCCATCCTCCCGGGAGAGGAAGGACGCGGAATGGGAATTTACCATCAAATGCGCGCTGATCGCACGCGACCTGATGCGCGGCAATCCAAAACTGGCTAGCATCGGATTCCGTGAGGAAGGCATGGGGCACAACGCCATCGCAGGCGGCTTCCAGGGCCAAAGGCAGTGGACGGACCATTTCCCCAATGCCGATTTCGTCGAAGCCATCCTGTGCAGCTCCTTTGACTGGAACGGGAAGCGTACGCCGTTCATATTTGCCACCGAGAACGATTCCCTCAACGGCGCGGCGATGCTTTTGGGGCATCTGCTGACCAATACGGCGCAGATCTTTTCGGACGTGCGCACGTACTGGAGCCCCGAAGCGGTAAAAAAAGCGACCGGCAAAGCACTGCCGGATGCAGCATCCAACGGGATCATCCACCTGATCAATTCGGGCGCCACGTGCCTGGACGGGACGGGACGGCAGGAAAAGGACGGGAAAGCGGCCATCAAACCCTTTTGGGACATCACGGAAGAAGAAGTGCAAAAATGCCTGCAGGCCGTGTCCTGGTGCCCTGCGGACAAGGGGTATTTCCGGGGAGGCGGATTCTCCAGCTGCTTTAAAACGGTGGGCGGCATGCCGGTGACCATGAGCCGCATCAACCTGGTGAAAGGACTGGGACCGGTATTGCAGCTGGCGGAGGGCTGGACCGTGGAGCTGCCGGACGAGATCCACGACGCATTGAACCAGCGGACGGATCCCACCTGGCCCACCACATGGTTCACACCCAGACTGACGGGCAAAGGCGCGTTCAAGGACGTGTACTCGGTGATGGCCAACTGGGGCGCCAACCATGCGGCCGTAAGCTATGGACATATCGGCGCGGACCTGATCACCCTGGCAGCCATGCTGCGGATACCCGTGAACATGCACAACGCGGAAGCGGAGATCTTCCGTCCCAGCGCATGGAGCGCCTTCGGTACGGAAAACCCGGAAAGCGCCGATTTCATGGCGTGCGGCAACTACGGGCCCCTGTATGGGAAAAAGTAAGTCCGCCGTTAAATCGCTGCAGAAAGTGGTATTCCTGACGGATAACCGTATGGGCGCTGCCGTTTGAAGCATTGCAGCAGGCATGGATAAGACTTTCAGAATTAACCATATCGTGTTATAATTATAATGACCAACCATATCCCGATTGGATCCAAGAAATTCAACTACTCCCGGCGCTACCAAGCTCCGGTTTCTGATCCCAACGTACCTGCCAATGCCGTCCATAACATGCCTTAACCGGGTCTGCTTCAACGACATCCTTTATCCAAAGGGGGATACGGTGTGTTCAAGGTCATTATTGTCGATGACGAAGAGGAAGTCAGAAAAGGCATAATCAACAAAATCGACTGGCATAAATACAATTTTGAAGTCGCCGGGGAAGCCGAAAACGGCAGGGAAGCGGCGGACCTGCTGGAGGACAACATCCCGGACGCCGTGATCACCGATATCACCATGCCCGTAATGGACGGGCTCGAACTCGCGGCCCATATCCAGGAGCATTTCCCGACCGTGAAGACCGTCATATTAACCGGATATAATGAATTCTCATTTGCCCAGCAGGCGATCAAATATGCAGTGGTGGATTACCTGCTCAAACCGGTGCATCCCAACGATATCGACAAGCTGATGAAAAAGCTCCAGGCAGGCATCGAAAACGAGATCAGGCAAAAGGAAGACGTCGAGCTGCTGCGCAGGCATTATGCCGAAAGCCTGCCGATCCTGAAAGAAAATTTCCTGACCCTCCTGGTCACCGGCAAGCCGGATATGGCCGAGGCCGAAAGGAAAATCGCACGCCTCAACATCCGCCTGAAAGGGACCAGGTACCTCTGCGCCGTGATCTGCATCGACCATAATCCCCAGGGAACGATGCTTTTTCATGAAGATATCGATCTGGTGCGCTTCGCCATATTCAATACCGCCAGCGAGATCATGCAGAAGCATATGATCGGAGAAGCCTTCATCCTGAACGACAACGTGGTCATCGCGGCTGGCTCCGACATCGACGATAAAAGCATCCTGATCAACAGGATGTTTTCGGTGATGGAGGAACTGCGCCTGAACATCGCCAAGTACTACGGGGCCACAGCCACGATCGGCCTGGGCAGGATAACGGACAGGCTGGACAGACTGAAGGAGTCCTACAGGACCGCCCTGTCCGCGCTGGATTACAAGATCGTGCTGGGGGGCAACAAGGTCATTTTTTTCGAAGACGTGGAGCCGGTACGTACGAACAGCCTCGTATTTGACGAAAACAGGGAAGGCCTGCTGGTTTCAAAGATCAAATTCGGCACCGAAAAAGAAGTGCTCCAGGCGGTGGACGCGCTTTTCAGGGACATGGCCGCGACCAAGGCATCCCTCAAAGACATACAGCTTTATTATCTGGAGATCCTGTCCTGCATCACGAAAGTGGCCAGGAACCTGGACCTGGAGACCGACACCCTGGGCGGTGAAGCCGGCGAGCTGCTGCAGCTGCTCCAGTCCGCCACCTTTGAGGGCATCCGGAAATGGTTCTCGGCGCTTTGCGTGAAGCTCATGAACCAGATCGCGCGGAAAAGACAGAACATGACGCAGATCCTTTTGAAAAAAGCCGAGGACTACATCGAGGCCAATTTCAGCGACAATTCATTAAGCATCCAAAAACTGGCCGACCACCTGCATATCAGCACCAGTTACCTGAGCCTGATCTTCAAAAAGGAAGCGGGAGAAACATTCTTAAAGTATCTCGTCCGCATACGGCTGAACGCCGCCATCGAACTCCTGTGCAATTCGGAACTGAAAACGATGGAGATCGCGGAGCGGGTGGGGTACCCGGAGGTCACCTATTTCAGCTATTTCTTCAAGAAGCATTACGGCATGTCCCCAAGGGAATACAGAAATGATTTCAGCCTGAAAAGAAGCACGGAGAACTGACGGCATTTGGAAATGAAGCTATCCGGTATCGCCAAAAAGATCTCGCATCACAATCCTTTCCGGTGGACGAGCATCCGCTCCGTGATAGCCTTGTCTTTCACAGCCGTGACGCTCCTCTCCACCCTGATCATCTGCGGCGTGACTTACGGCATCTTTTCACAGAATGCCGAGCGCAACGCCGCCTCCAGCACGGAACAGATCATGGACCAGGTGAACCTGAACCTGGATAATTACCTGCGGGGCATGATGCAGATATCGGACGTGATCCAAACCAACCTGAATGAAAAAACCTACAACAATACGGCGGACCTGGACAAAGTGCTGCAGGTCATCTCCAGGATCAGGCCGGATATCGTCACGATGGCGATCTACTCCAAAGACGGCCGGCTCATCATCAGCAATCCGTCCAACACCTATGACAATACCTTCGCCGCTTCCGAACAGGACTGGTTTCAAAGAGCGGTCCAGAATACAGCCGCCTTTCAATTCCTGCCGCCCCACGTCCAACGGCTTTTTGAGGGCAAAAGGATCTGGGTCGTTTCCCTCTGCCGCGGGGTCACGTTTTATGACCGGGGAGCCGTCAACACCTGGGTGACCATGGTGGATACGAATTTCAGCGTGATCGAACAGCTTTGCAAGAAGGTGAGCCTGGGCAAGCGCGGATACATTTACATCATCGACAAAAAGGGCAATATCATTTACCACCCGCAGCAGCAGATCGTTTATGCGGGCCTGAAACAGGAGAATATCGAGGACGCCACCAGCAAACAGCAGGGCTCGTATGTGGACAATTTCCTGGGGGAAAGAAGGATCATGACCATCCGGGATATCGAATATACCGACTGGCGGATGGTGGGGATATCCTACGTGGACGAACTGACGGAAAATACGAGCAATATCACATACATCCTCCTATCCGTTTCATTATTCGGCGTGATCTTTGGCATCCTCGCCTCCCTTTTCCTTTCGGCCAAAATATCGCAGCCGATCCAGACGCTGGAACGGCTGATGAAACAGGTGGAGAGCGGCGACTTCAACATCAGCGTGGAAGTGAACGGGGAGGATGAAGTCAAACGGCTTTCCAAGTCATTCAACATCATGATCGGCAAGATCCGTCAGCTGATGGAACAGATCATGAATGAACAGGAGCAGAAACGAAAAAGCGAACTGAAAGCCCTGCAGGCGCAGATCAACCCCCATTTCCTCTACAATACGCTGGACGCCATCGTCTGGATGAACGAAAACCGCAACCACAAGGGCGTGACGACCATGGTAACGGCCCTGGCGAACTTTTTCAGGATCAGCATCAGCAAGGGGAAGGAGGTCATCGACATCCCCGATGAGGTAGAACACGCCCGCAGCTACCTGACCATCCAGAAGATACGGTATAAAGACAAGTTCGATTTCAGCATAGACGTCCAACCCGAGGCCGGCGCATACAAGACATTGAAGCTGATCCTGCAGCCCCTGGTGGAGAACGCCATCTATCACGGCATCCACAACCTGCAGGAAAAGGGCCTGATCCAGATCAAGGTATCCCTGGAAGACGATACGATCCTGTTCCAGGTCATAGACAACGGCTACGGCATAAAACCCGAACTGCTGAAGGATATCCTGAACCGCGAATCCAAGAGCGAGTACAGCCAGGGGGTGGGGCTGAAGAATGTGAATGAAAGGATCAAGCTCTGCTATGGCGATGAATACGGCATCGAAATGGTCAGCGAACTGGAGGTAGGCACAACGGCAAACATCCGGATACCGAGAACGACCAGTATCAACGGCGCACAATAGCCTTCAAAACGAATCGATCGCGGCCCGATCCAATACCGGGATGGAAGAGAGGGAGTATGAACGCATCATACGGCTGATATGAGAATAATCAAGACTATCGCGGTGATCCTTGCCGCGGCCATGCTGCTGGGGACATCCATCGGCTGTGAAAACAACAGCCTCACCACCCAGGAAAAAAAGCTGCTGATCAAGGTGATCGTGAAAAAAAAGGACGCCGACTTCTGGAAGGTGGTAAAAATGGGAACGGAGGCGGCGGGCAAGGAATTTGACGTGAATGTGGACTTCGACGGCCCTTTGGACGAAAAGGACATCGAAGGGCAGATACGCATGGTGAACGAGGTGATCGACCAAAAGGCGGACGCGCTGGTGCTGGCGGCGAGCGATTATACCAAGCTCGTGCCGGCTGCCGAACACGTGCTGGCCGGCAATATACCCGTCGTCATCATCGATTCCGGGATCAAATCCGGCAAGATCAAAAACTTCATCGGGACAGACAACGTGGACGCGGGTGAAAAACTGGGGCAGATACTGGTGCGCGATTACGGTACGGAATGCAGCATCGGCATCATGGGGTTTATCCAGGGGGCCGCATCCAACGACCAACGGGAAGAAGGCTTTTACAACTCCATCAGAGCGTATAAGGGCATCCGCGTGCTGGCAAAGGAATACTGCGGTTCGGATGAAGCCCTGGGACAGCAGCTGGCCGAGAAAATGGTGCGGGAGCATCCTGAGATCCAGGAATTCGTATGCCTGAATGCTTATTCGACCGTAGGCACCGCGCGGGCCATCAAAAACCTGAACAAGGCCGGCGCCATCAAGATCGTGGGGTTTGACAGTACGCCGGAGGAAGTGAGCTTTGTGGAAAAAGGCGTGATACAGTCACTCGTGGTGCAGAATCCCTTCAAAATGGGGTATCTTGGCGTGAAACACGCTGTGGACGCCATCAAGAAGGCGGCGGTACCGGAACTGGTGAATACAGGATCCCAGATCATCAACAAGGAAAACATGTACCTGCCTGAAAACCAGCGGCTCGTCTTTCCATTCACCGAATAGCATAAACGCCTCTCCCGGCTACAGCGGCAGGCGCCCCGGCGTGCGTATCCTTGCCGAATGGCGTCGAAATATAAGCTAAACGTTTTACTTATATAGGAATTCAATACTTTTATATAGGTTTTCATATTCCATACATTATCAAATAGTTCTAGAATATAACTGCAAAATACCCATATACCTGATCTAATATTGCACAAGAGTCTTCTACTGCTTGGTACATGATGCATTTTCCAAAAACAAAACGATTAACATTTGAGGTGGGTTTATGTCTGAACCGATCGTAGTCATGGAAGGGATCGAAAAATCATTTCCCGGCGTGCATGCGCTGAGCAACTGCCGGTTCGATCTATATCCCGGTGAAGTGCACGCACTGGTCGGCGAAAACGGAGCCGGCAAGTCGACCCTGATGAAAGTGCTCACGGGCATACACCACAAAGACGCCGGCACGGTCCATTACAAGGGGACCAGAGTGGAAATACGCAATCCAAAGGAAGCGCAAAACCTGGGCATCTGCATGATCCACCAGGAACTGAACCTCATGAACCATCTCACAGTGGCACAGAACATCTATATCGGCCGTGAACCCATGAAAGGGATATTTCTGGACAATAAAAAAGCCATCCAGAATGCCAGGATACTGCTGGATTCGTTAAACATCCATATCGACCCGACAAAGAAGGTACAGGATATCACAGTGGCCAAGCAGCAGATGGTGGAGATCGCAAAGGCATTATCCTTCCATTCCCAGGTGCTCATCATGGATGAGCCCACGGCGGCGCTGACGGAGGCGGAGATCGAGGAACTCTTCCGTTTCATCCGAAAGCTCAAGGCGCAAGGCGTGGGCATCATCTATATCTCCCACAGGCTGGAGGAACTAAAGCAAATATCGGACAGGGTCACCGTGATGCGGGACGGGCAGTATGTGGGCACGGTGCAAACCAATGAGATGGAACTCGGCGCGGTCATCAAAATGATGGTGGGCCGGGTGATCTACGAGCAGCCCAAGACCCACAGCAAGGTGCCGGCGGAATCGCCCACCGTGCTGGAAGTGATAGGCCTCAATTCGCCCGCGGTGCAGGATATCTCATTTGAACTGAAAAAGGGAGAGATCCTGGGGTTTGCCGGGCTGATGGGCGCGGGACGCACGGAGGTGGCGCGCCTGATATTCGGCGCGGACCGCATGACGAGCGGCGAGATCCGCGTGAACGGGAAAAAAGTGGAGATCCGCAGCCCCAGCGACGCCGCAGCGTGCGGGATAGGCTACCTTTCCGAAGACAGGCGGCGATACGGGCTCAACATCGGCCTGAGCCTGAGCAAAAACGCGGTGCTTCCCAGCCTCCGAAATTTTGTGAGCGCCGGATTTGTCAACGACAGAAAAGTGAACAAGGTCACCAAGGAATTTGTCTCGCTGATCAATATCAAGACCCCCTCCCTGAACCAGCTGGTAAAAAACCTGTCGGGAGGGAACCAGCAAAAGACGGTCGTCGCCAAGTGGCTGATCAAAAACTCCAACATCCTGATATTCGACGAACCTACACGCGGCATCGACGTGGGCTCCAAAAGCGAGATCTACAAACTGATGAACCAACTCGCCCTGGAGGGCAAATCCATCATCATGATCTCATCCGAACTGCCTGAACTGCTGCGCATGAGCGACAGGATCATCGTGATGCGGGAAGGCGTCATGACGGGCGAAATAAAAATCGAAGAGGCGACACAGGAAAAAATCATGAAGCTGGCTGCTTTAGAAAAAAATGCGGGGTAGATGAAATGAAAGGCGAAACTGTAAAATCCGGGGGTATCCTCAAATCCATCAGAACAACAGGACTCCAGAAACTGCTCGCTTTGGGTTCGCTGGTCATCTTGTATGCCTTCTTTGCCATCGTAGGCAGAAACTTCTTTTCGCTGGAGACCCTGGTGAACATACTCAGCCAGGGCTATTACATCGTATTCCTTGCATTGGGCGTGACTTTTATCATCATCACCGGCGGAATCGATCTCTCCTGCGGCACGGTGATGATGTGCGCAGCGCTGTTCGGCGCACAGGCATACGAAAAATGGCATTGGCCCATCGGGGCCGCCCTGGCCCTGGTGATACTGGTGGGCATTGCATTCGGCTTTTTCAACGGCATCCTGGTAGCCAAACTGAAGCTGCCCCCGTTCATCGCGACGCTGGGCACGATGATGGTCTCCATGGGCCTGGGAGCCATCGTGACCAATGTAATCACGCTGCATTATCCCACAGTGGGGCAGCCGGA
The DNA here is from genome assembly GCA_023454175.1 of Bacillota bacterium. Taxonomy (GTDB): domain Bacteria; phylum Bacillota; class Clostridia; order Christensenellales; family JAEXRW01; genus JAEXRW01. The sequence goes on from JAEXRW010000010.1 coordinate 280,964, forward strand.
CGCATGGTTCAAGACGCTGTTTTACCTGACCGAGGACCGTTTCCCCATCGGCGCTGTCTGGACGGCGGCATTTGCATGCATCTTCTTTATCCTTTTGAACAAGACCCGGTTGGGGCGGTATACGTTTGCCATCGGCTCAAACGAGGAGGCGACACGCCTCTCGGGGGTGAAGGTGGACCGCTGGAAGATAGCCGTGTACACACTGGGCGGGTTTACGACAGGACTTGCGGCGATCATGTGGGTGTGCGCGTATACCTCCCCCGTGCCCAATACCGGCGCCGGCGTCGAACTGCTCGCCATCGCCGGCGCGGTCATAGGCGGCACGTCACTCATGGGGGGCCTGGGCTCCATCGTAGGATCGGTCATAGGCGTATATATCATGGCCTTGCTCAAACCGGGGCTGATGTCGGTAGACCTCCAGCCGCACTGGCAGAACTTCTTTACCGGTATCGTAGTCATCGGCGCCGTGCTGCTGGACAACTACAGGAACAAAAGGGCCAATGTCGTCAAAGCCGAAATCAAGGCAAGACAGGCGTCCAAACAGGAAAAGAACAAAGCTTAAGCTATATGCTTAAAGACAATAACAAAGGGAGGAATCAATCGTGAAACTGGTTAGGACGATCCTCACGCTCGTCGTCACCGTAGCCCTGACAGCGGTACTGCTGGTAGGCTGCGGCGGACAGGCGACCACGAGCACATCCCCGACTGTAGCGCCCACGACAGCGCCTACAACAGCACCGACTACAGCGCCGACGACAGCGGCCAAACCGTACATCGGTATCGTATCCAAGGGATTCCAGCACCAGTTCTGGCAAACGGTCAATGAAGGTGCGAAAGCAGCGGCAGCCAAATACAATGTGGACATCACATTTGAAGGACCGCCTTCCGAATCCGACATCCAGCCCCAGGTGGATATGCTGAACAACGTCATCGCGAAAAAACCCGCGGCCATCTGCCTGGCGGCCCTGGACACCAAGTCCGTGGACCAGCAGCTCAATGACTGCCTGGCTAAGAAGATCCCGGTCATCGGCTTTGACTCGGGCGTGCCGAATGCCCCCGCCGGGTCCATCCTGGCAACATGCTCCACGAACAATGAAAACGCCGGCGCCCTGGCAGCGGATACCCTCTTTAAAGACGCCGCATATGTGGCCAAACTGAAGGCCGCCACCACCGACAAACCCGTGGTCATCGGCGTGGAGTCCCAGGACGCCACCTCCGCCTCCATCACGGGGCGCACAACCGGTTTCGTCAATGAAATGGCAAAACAATGCGAAACCCTCTTCCCGGGCCAGGTGGCTGTGACCGGACATGAAAAATGGGCCAAGGCCTCCGCCTCCGGCAAGACGGCGATCGAAATCAAAGTGATCGTAGCGGCATCCACGAAAGTGGACGACTGCAAGACTGCCGCCGAGACACTGCTCACCACGAAGAATATCATCTCCATCTTTGCCACAAACTCCGGCTCGGTGGACGGCATCCTCGCCGCCACTTCCGACGGCACACAGCTGGACCGTGCAGCCGGCAAGTACAAGGATCTGATCGTGGTCGGCTTCGACGCGGGCAAACCCCTGAAGACGGCCGTCAGGAACCAGTACTTCTACGGCGCCATCACACAGGATCCGTACAATATCGGTTACCTGGCCGTGGAACTGGCGTACAAATCCATCAACGGTGAGAAAGTAGCCGACATCGACACAGGCTGCAAATTCTACAACAAGGACAACATGGATGCAGACGGCATCAAGAACCTGCTGTACGATTGATCCCCAAAAACAAACAGCTGACAGAAGGGGCAGCCGGGGGACCGGCTGCCCCGCTTTTTGTGAAACAAAACCACCGGCTATACCGGTGGTACCAAAAAGCTTACAGCTATGAGTAAAAATCCTCCTTTGGTAAAATAGATGCTGGTCTGCCAACCGCACTAAAAAACACAAAGGAGGATTATCCGAAATGGATAGTGAGAGTTTAGCACACAGTAAATGGAACTGCAAATACCATATCGTATTTGCACCAAAGTACAGGAGACAAGTAATCTTCGGGAAACTCAGAAAAGAGATAGGCCAAATATTAAGAAAGCTGTGTGAATACAAAGGGGTAGAGATATTAGAAGCAGAAACATGTCCGGATCATATTCACATGCTAGTGAGCATTCCACCAAAGCTGAGCGTGGCACAATTCATCGGATACTTAAAGGGGAAAAGCTGGCTAATGATATTTGATATGTTTGCTAATCTCAAGTACAAGTATGGGAACAGGCATTTCTGGTGTAGAGGGTATTACGTGGATACGGTAGGGAGAAACAAAAAGGCAATAGCAGAATACATCAGGAATCAATTGCAGGAAGATATAGCAGAAGATCAAATCAGTTTCAAAGAGTATATAGACCCGTTTACGGGTGAGCCAGGGCCCAAGGACAAAAAGTAACAGCCCCTTAAGGGGCAGTCTGAAGTAGTATGCGGTTGGCAGATCTTCATAGCGCCTTGAGGCGCTGCCAGTAACATGCCCTTATAGGGCTGAATCAGGCCACCCGTTTTACGGGTGGTCCTGACTTTTAAGCACCCATACGGATGTAGCTATTAGGGACCTTATGATCGATACGTGCATGAAACGGGGAAGCCTATGAACGCCGCCGGGACCGTGCCGGACTCCCGGGAACGGAGCGAACGGGTCCAAACCATCCGGCTATTGACAGAAGACCTGCCATCATTGCTGCGCCGCAGGCTGGGATATGCCACTGCCGGAAATCCTCCTGGTAAAAGGCCACCCGGCCCGTATACCACAGCAAACCTTATACGGGGCTCCTTTGTATCCTGCCGGTGAGGCATCACAGCGGCGCCCTTGCCGGAGAATCGTTCAGACATGCCCGGATACGACCAACAGGATATTCACGCATACGCATGTCACCGGCAGTATCTGACAGCCTATATTTGAAAGCCCAAGGAGAATGAACAATATGCGAATAAAACTAATAGAATGTGAGGTAGTATTAAATCTCCTGATCCAGGTGATGGCATGCTCCTTTTCCAGATGAACGGGAAGGAAATAGCGGCTGTGGCGACCTCGCTGGCCATCGCCATGTCGGATGGCCTGACTGAACGGCAGGTCACGGCACTGGCCAGCTTTTTCGCCGTGCTGGGGCAATCCCTTGGCGCCATCGCAAGCAATATGCCGGGCTCGGAAGGGCTGGTGACAACAGGACTCGATACATCCGGGACCGGGAGCGGAGGGACAGGGGCCGGAGGATCCGGGAGGAGCGGCAGCAGCGGGCCGACGGGAGCCGCCGTGGAGACGACGGCGGGATACACCGCCATCACGGGCGTGCGGGTGCGAAGGGGCGTGGATACCACACCCACGGGGCGGAGCGAGTGGTATTCCAGAGCGGACAGACCAACAGGTCCCAACAGCACTTCACCGGGGCCGGCAGGTACACAGCCGGATGCAACGAGCCCCGACAAGCCCGGGGACAACAGGCCGGGGCGGGAAACAGAATGAATGCCGGACCATCCGGAAACGGCATTCATTCTATAAATACCCGACCGTCCAAAACCGGCATTGATTCCTGACCGCCGGAGTATGAGACTCCGACGGTCTTTCCATTCAACCGTTATTCCTTTCCGAGCAGGAAAGGGAGGATCTCCTCACCCATGCCGACGAGGCCGTGCTGGGCATGCCGTACCCGCAGGTGGAACCGGTCCAGCCCCTGCAGCCTTTTATGCGCCCGGTCAAACGGGAAGAACGCATCCTGATCGGGGGCCAGTACCATAACGGGAGAGGCTATCCGCCCCAATTCAACCCTGTTCAGGACGGGCGGGGAGCCGAAACGGGGTCTATATGCCCGGTGGATGAGGGAGAAAAACAGCCCGATCTCGGGCGGAACCTGCCCATCCCCGAAGACCATGCGCTGCATCCCGCCTCCGCCTTTCAACATGGCGTAGAAGACGGGGCGGATCACCGCACCCAGCCTGACCGGGACGATACCGGCGGGGGACATTACAACCATCCGCTCCACCCTGTCCGAATATTCCACACCAAACCGAAGGGCAGCCCAGCCGCCCAGTGACAGGCCCACGAGGCATGCCTTTTCCACCTTCAACCCGTCCAGTACGTCCGCCAGCCAGAAGGCATAGGAAGCATCGTGCCACGAGGGCCGGAACGGAGCGCTTTTGCCCACTTCACCGGGCAGATCGGGGGCTATCACATGAAAGCGCTGGGATAATACACCTGCGTCGGCTATCCAGGTGACGGCATTGGAAGCGGCGCCGTGCAGGAGGACGCAGGGAGGCAGCGACGGGTCCCCGGCGGTTATGACATGCGTTATACCATACCGCGTGGCTATATCCCGCTCCTCATGCGCTACGGGCCAGAAGGACAGCATTTTATCGTAGAACTCCATGAGGGCGATACGGCCCTCCTCGCTTTTAAATACGCTCTTCATACCCATCACCCCTGCCCCTGCTTATTGCCCAGCCCGCTGCGGAGGCGGGTGAGCCAGTTCAGCTCGCCCTGAAGCGCCAATTGTTTGTTCAGCCAGATCATCTCCCAGAGAAAGTCCTCCCGCGGGGTGCGGGCAAGATGCAGACTGCGCCTGCGGCTGCGCTCCCGGCACAGCGCGAGCTGCGCCTCCACCTCCAGCTGATAGGCGTCGATCAGCCGGATCAAGGCGGCATCCTCCAGCATATCCGCCCAGGCCAGGCGGGTGAGAAACGTATTGCGGAAAGGGGGAGCTTCGGCGGGGGTGACCAGCCACTGCCGGAGGGAGGCTATCCCCGGTGCGGTTATCGTATAACGCTTCTTAACAGGGGCGGAAGACTCCACCGCCGCCACATCCACCAGGCCTTCGCGGTGAAGTTCCACGAGGGTGGTGTAGATCTGGTTGTTGTTGCCCGACCAGTGGAGGAAATCCGCGGCGGTAAAACGTTTTTTCAGGTCGTAGCCGGTCAAAGGCTCCACGCTGAGGAAGCCCAGGATGGCATATCGGACGGACATAAAATCATCTCCCATTATGTTACGGATAATAGTGTTACGAGTAACTATGTTAAAAATAACATAGTCTTGGAATGATGTCAACAGAAATTTCTCAGACGTACAAAGGGCGGCCACGCAGGGCCGCCCCTACGTGACATGGAAGATGGCCCAGGCTGTTGCAGACGCCAATCAGGAAAGGCCGATGTGGGCATCGGCCCCTACGATACAGTTCAATCTGCGACCGGACATGGTTCGTATTTCAACCGAATACAGACGGAAACCAGGAGGGGGAAAAACTGAGCCGGTGTCAACAGAAATTTGCTAACGTACAAAAGGGCGGCCACGCAGGGCCGCCCTTACGGGACATGGAAGATGGCCCAGACTGCTGCAAACGCCAATCAGGAAGGGCCGATGCGGGCATCGGCCCCTGCAATACAGCCCCTACAATACAGTTCAGTCTGCATTCAAACATGGAGAATGGTTTAGCTGAGACCGGCGCAAAGCAGGGCGGCTTTCTCCTGCGGTAAATGGAGGATGGTGAGGACCTTCACAACGAAGAAACTGGCATAGGCTGCTTGTTGAAATGGATGGAAAAAATTTTGCAAAAAGGTATTGACACCGGCTGTGAACGCGGGTATATTATTGATTGACTGATAAGTCAATCAAAGGAGTTGCATCTGATGAGTCCAAGAAGCGAAGAATTCAATGCGATGATCAAGGATGAGCGCAGGGAGCAGATCCTGCACGCGGCGCTGATGGCGTTTGCCACGAAAGGGTTTTCCGCCACCAAGATCAGCGACATCGTGGCGGGGGCGAACATGAGCCACGGGCTGGTGTACCATTACTTCAAGTCCAAGGAAGAGATCTTCAGTGAACTGCTGAAACGCGCGATGTGGGGCTCCGCGCATTCGCTGGAGATGGTGGAGACCGCGCCGATCTCCCCGCTGGAAAAGGTACGCCAGACGGCGAAATACATCCTGGGTGCGATATCGGACTTTGAGGATACTGCATACTACTTCCTCATCGTCATACATGCATCCATCATGGCCGGCCTCGAGATGGACAGGGAACAATATGCCCGCGATTCAACAATGGCCATGCAGGCCATGGCGCGGATCCTGAAGGCGGGACAGGAAACGGGAGAGGTCATTGACGGGGACCCGATGGCAATGACGACGGCGTTTTTCGCCACGATCCAGGGGCTGGCGATGTACAAACTCGCAATAGGGGAATTTAAAATGCCCGACCCTGAGATCCTGGTGAATATGGTGAAAAAGCCTTAACGGTATAGGTAACAGGCAGAAGACAAGGATTTCAATCCCAAGACAAACGATCAGAAAGAACTGAAGCAAAACCATAAAGGGGTATTTGCCTTATTTGATGCACCCATTCAACCACAGAACAAGCTGTGCACAATAAAATTGGAAAATATATGGAGGGAACTGAACATGAAAAAAGTCATCATCATCGGCGCGGGCATCGCGGGGCTGACCTGCGGCGTCTACGCAAGGCTCAACGGGTTTGAAACCGAGATCCACGAACTGCACACCATCCCCGGCGGGGAATGCACGGGATGGGACCGCAAAGGGTACCACTTCGACGGATGCATCCACTGGATGGTGGGCTCCAAACCGGGCACGGACCTGAACGAGCTGTGGCGGGATACAGGGGCGCTGGACGACTCCGTGAAGATCATCCAGCACGACGTCTATGCGCGCTATGAAGAAGAGGGCGGAGCGGTGAACCTGTATACCGACGCGGATAAACTGGAAAAGCACCTGCTCGAGGTCGCGCCCGAAGACAAAAAGGAGATCAGGCAACTCTGCGCGGCCATCCGCAGCATGGGAGGGTTCGGGATGCCCCTCGACAAGCCCATGGACATGATGAGCGCGGGAGACGGAATCAAATTCGCCGCCAAAAACATGGGCGCGTTTGCAAAGATGTCCAAATACAGCAAACTGACCATGAACGAGGTGGCGGCACTTTTTAAAAACCCGCTGCTGAAACGCGCGCTGCTGGCCTCCATCCCAGGGGACTATACGGCGATGGCGCTCATCGGAACGCTGGCGGGCATGAACGCGGGGGACTGCGGCTTCCCGGAGGGTGGATCGCGCGCGCTGGCAAAGCGGATGGAGAAACGCTACCTGGACCTGGGCGGAAAGATCCATTACAAATCCAGAGTGGAAAAGATCCTGATCGAGGAAGGAAAAGCCACCGGAATCCGTCTTGCAGACGGCAGAGAGGCCTTTGCGGACCATATCGTATCCTGTGCGGACGGTTATGCGACCTTCAAGCACATGCTGGAGGACAAATACACGCCCGAGATGTACGAAAACCTTTTCAACCACCCGAAGGAGTACCCCACCATCACGAGCGCGCTGGTATTCCTGGGCGTGGATGCGGATATCCCGTACGACTACCGCGGGGTGGAAGTGAAGCGGAAGGCACCCGTCAACCTCACGGGCAAGGAAAGCGACTACAACCTGCTGCTGCACTACGGCTTTGACAAAACCATGGCGCCGGAGGGCAAGACGGTGATGGCCGTGTATTACATGGCAGACTACGACTACTGGAAGGAGCTGCACAAGGACGAGGCAGCATACAAGGCCGCGAAGAAACGGCTGGAGGAAGACGCAATATCCGCCATCGTGAAGCGTTACCCGCAGGCGGAAGGGAAGATCGAGACCACCGACGTGGTGACGCCCATGACGTATGAACGCTACTGCAACGCGCACCGGGGCACGTGGATGACTTGGACCAAATATGGCAAGGACATCCCGCGGTATTTCCCGGGGGTGCTGCCGGGACTCTCCAACTTCATCATGGCGGGCATGTGGACGCTGCCGCCGGGCGGACTGCCGGGCGCGAGCGCAGCGGGCAAATTCGCGGCACAGAGGCTGTGTATGCAAGAAGGGATCGAATTTAAAAGATAGCGGTTACCCAGGATGCCCTTAGATCGTTTACGGTTTGCATTATCCAGGAGGGCGCTTTCACGCCCGGAGTCAGCCCTCCCGGATACTTCGTTACAACTTACAGATGCGGCCATTCGGACACTCTTCAACCATTAAGGTATACCGAGGCTCAGCTATGAACGCTCTACTGAGCATTCATCATATCCTTCGGCGTACACGCGGCAACTGTATGGATTTCAGCTTTATCAGTTCTTATAATGTAGTGAATCAGATAGTCGACAATAGTCATAAAATATGGTATGATTCACCATATAAAAGCTTGGATGTGATAGCCATGGCAAATGGTTTTCAACATGTTGTACCCAATATCAATGGCCAGTGGGCTGTTAAAAAGAGCGGCTCTAATAAAGCTACAAAATTATTCGAAACAAAGAATGAAGCGGTGAGTTATGGAACCAAGGTAAGTAAGAATCAGGAATCGGTATTAATCATCCATAAAAAGAATGGAACGATAGAAAAATCAAAGAACTACCAAGGATGCAAAAAATAATAGGCTGGTAAAGGTACTTTGAGTATCAAGCCTGAAATCTTTGAAAAGAATGTATTTATAAATTGCCCGTTTGATGATAATTATAAATTACCACTTCTTTTTCCACTAATCTTCACTATCAAATACCTGGGCTTTAACCCCAGGCTGGCTTTAGAATGCAGTGATTCTGGCCGTTCACGCATAGATATACTCACTGATATAATAAAGGAATGCAAGTATGGTATCCATGACCTTTCACGATTAAAGTCAACCAAAAAGGGTGAATATTTCAGGCTGAATATGCCTTTTGAACTTGGAATAGATTACGCTGCAAAAATGTTCTACAAAGATTATCTGGATAAGAAAATACTTGTCATAGAAAGGGACAAGTATGAATATATAAAGGCCATTTCCGACATCAAGGGTTGTGATATTAAAACACATGGAAATGAATCAATAGGAATCATTCAAGCGACAAGAGATTGGTTTGCCGAAGTATCAAATCTCAGGAAGGTCGTATCACCGGAAATCATATGGGAGCAGTATACGGAAGAATTCAATCTATTTCTACTTGAAGAAAGATCAAAACTGGGTTTTAACGAACAAAACTATCTAAACATAACCATAAACGAATTTATCTTTTTCATTGACGACTGGTTAAAACTCAAAAGAGATGAAGCAGAAACAAATAAGGAGACGACTGTTAAGGGTTTATAACAATTCAAAGATATAAAGCGGATGTTAGGACATCCGCTTTATCATGAGAACAAAACCAATTCAAATACATGTATTCGGATACAATTGGAAAAAATATGGAAGGTGTATTGTACACATGCACAGCACACGAAAAGTGTGGTAACATTATAGGAGACTTTTACCCTGGAGGAATCCTACCTTGAGAAGGCTACTGAAGATGCTCGCCGCATGTACAGCATTCATCCTGCTGCTGGCCTCCTGCTCGAAGCCAGCCGGCACAACACCGGGCAGCGGCGGCCTTTCCATCACGGCATCTTTTTACCCCATGTATCTTTTCACAAAGAGCATCACCAAGGGCGTGGACGGCGTATCCGTGAAGCTGATGTCCCAGCAGCAGACCGGGTGCCTGCACGACTACCAGCTGACGCCGGGGGACATGGCAGGGCTTTCAAAATCACATGTATTTGTCATCAACGGGGCGGGAATGGAATCCTTCCTGCAAAATGTGCAAAAGAACATGCCGGAGCTGAAGATCATCGAGGCCTCTAAAGGCATTGCGCTATTACCTGGGGGGGAGGAGGGGCCCAACGCGCACGTATGGGTGGGCGTTTCGGGCGCGATCAAGGAGGTCCAAAACATCGCCGGGGGTCTGGGCGCCGCCGACCCTGCCCACGCCGCAAAATACAGCGAAAATGCGCAGGCGTTCACAGCGCAATTACAGGCGCTCGGGGAGCGGATGAAGGCGGGGCTGGCGGGCGTATCAAACCGCAACATCGTGACGTTCCATGAGGCCTTCCCGTATTTCGCAAAGGAATACGGCCTGAATATCGTATGCGAGGTGGAGAGCGAACCCGGCGCGGAGCCGGGCGCGGGCGAGGTGGCGGAATACATCACGACCATCAGAAGCTCGAGCGTGAAGGCGCTGTTCGTGGATGTCCAGTATACCTCCAGCACGGCGGAAGTGATAGCCAGGGAGACAGGGCTGAAACTCTACCCGCTGAACCCGGTGGTATCGGGCCCCGCCGACGCGGACGGCACGGAATACATCCGCATCATGGAAGAAAACCTCAAAACGCTGACGGAGGTATTGAAATAATGGCGAGGCCGGAACGATGCGTACGGGAACCCGGGAGCTGCGGGGGGCTTTGCTGCACCAGAATCGAACATTTCGGCGTGCGTGCGGGAAACAGGGAGATCCTGCGGGATGTAAACGTGCACATCCACTGCGGGGAGCTCACCGCGCTCATCGGACCCAACGGCGCGGGCAAGAGTACGCTGCTCAAGGCCATACTCGGGCAGGTGCGGCACACGGGGAGACTCCGCTATGAAGACGAAAAGGGCAGGCGCTCGGGGCAGCCGCTGATCGGCTACGTACCCCAGAGCATCGCGATCGACGCGGGCTCGCCTATCAGCGTGCTGGACCTTTTCCTGTGCATGAACAGCACATTTCCCGCCTTCCTGGGCGTGCCGAAATCCAAGCTCTACCGGGCGCAGGACAGCCTGAACACCGTGAATGCAGCCCACCTCCTGAACTGCCGCCTGGGGACCCTTTCGGGCGGGGAGATGCAGCGGGTACTGCTGGCGCTCGCCCTCGACCCTGTCCCGGACCTGCTGCTCCTCGACGAGCCGGTATCGGGCGTGGACCGGAACGGGATCGAACTGTTTTACGACATGGTCTCATCCATGCGGAAAAAATATGACCTCTCCATCATCCTCGTGTCCCACGACTGGGACCTGGTGGAGAAATTTGCCGACCGCGCCGTCCTGCTGGACGGGACCGTACTGTGCGAGGGCATCCCCGCAAGCGTATTCCAAAGCGGGGATTTCAGAAGGCTTTTCCCGTCCCCTATGCGAAGGGAGGGGGAGGCATGAGCATCTGGTATGCCATCGTATCCGTCCTGCCCTTTGGCTGGGCCATCCCCGGGGAAATGGACTTCATGAAAAACGCGCTATTGGCCGTGATCCTGCTGGCACCTGTGTTCTCGCTGCTGGGGACGATGGTGGTGAACAACCGGATGGCCTTTTTCTCGGACGCACTGGGGCACAGCGTATTTACGGGCATCGCCATCGGGGCGCTCTTCGGCGTGATCCAGCCGATCTGGGCGGCGATGATCTTCGCGGCCGTCTTCGCGCTGGGCATCACCCTCATCAAATACAAGAGCCGGATGCCTTCGGACACCGTGATCGGCGTATTTTCCTCGGTGGCCATCGCGCTGGGCATCGTACTTTCCACGCTGGGCGGGAGGAGCTTTGCGAAACTGAACAAGTACCTGATCGGCGACATACTGAACATCACCGCCGGGGAGATCGGCATGCTGCTGATGGTGCTGATCGCAGTATTTGTCCTGTGGGTGCTGATCTTCAACAAGCTGGCCGTCATCAGCGTGGACAGGCCCCTGGCGGCGAGCCGGGGGATCAAGGTGTACTTCATAGAGGCGCTTTTCACGCTGGCCATCGCCGTGGTGGTCACCGCCTCGATATCCTGGATCGGGCTGCTCGTTATAAATAGCTTTCTCGTATTACCTGCGGCATCGAGCCGAAACATCACGCGGAATGTGCGCAGCTACCACCTGGCGGCGTTCCTTTTCTCCATCTTTTCGGGCATCGCGGGACTGATCGCGTCGTATTACCTGGAGATCGCGACAGGCGCGGCGATCGTATTGGTCTCAGCCATTTGCTTCTTTGCAACATTTGCTTTCAGGAACAGAAGTTGACGGCTGCCCACGATGCCCTGATACTTCGTTGCGGCTTGCGGTTGGTCGTTGCGGAGTAGCGCTGCTACACCTCACTCCCAATCCTCGCCGCGCCTTGTCTGAGGGCACCGTGGATTGCCGTAAAGGAAACGCCAAGTTCCAACAGTTGCAGACGGCAATCAGGAAGGGCGGCTGTGGGCAGCCGCCCTTACAGTATCCAACAGGCGAAAGGATATATTGAGAATCATTCAAAGAATCTAATCCCAGACCTGCATCGAGACTTAACGGACAACGGCATTTATGAAGGATCGTTTGGGTCCGGCTGCACACAAAACAAGAAACGGTCTTTATGAGAAACATTATGCTCTGCAGTATTATTCAACCCGTATTTTAAACAATTCTTAAAGTCCGAGCATATACAATGATAAGGGCGATATCGGCTGTAATAATGTAAATATAGATGAATAAATGATATCACAGGGGTGTGAACCTGTTTGATTTTTCAATGCCTGCGTGGTATCTTATAGTGTACTGGTAAATATCCGGCAAAAAACTGATATATTTTCGGGACGGATGGTAAAGAATATATGCGTCCAAAACTATAATGGAGGTATATCACAAAATGCCGGACAAGAAACTCACCTGCAAGGATTGCAGCCAGGAATTCACCTTCACGGAAGGCGAACAGGAATTTTACAAGGAAAAGGGTTTTGAGAACGAACCCCAGCGGTGCCCCGATTGCCGGCGGGCGAAAAAGCAGCAGCACAGGGACAGCGGCGGCGGCGGCAGGTCGTTCGGCGGCCGCGGTGGCGGCGGCGGAGGCGGCTCAAGATGGTAAATCAGCGTAACAAACGCTGAACTTCCATCGTGCTTGAGACGACATATCATATGAAGTATACCGTGGGCGGGCGTTTTGAAAGATAGAAGGACCGGAAAAAAGGAATACCCGAAATACTCTCAAAAACAATGAATTTAAATACCTGAGGCGAAGAAAATTGAAAAACGGATACAATGAGATACTGGTACTGGGCGACTCCGTCACCAAGGGCGTGGTGGTGGACGAGGAACATTTCCGCTACAGGATGATCGACGAAAGCTGCTTCAACCTGGTGAAGGACAATCTTACCACTGAGGTACGGAGCCTGGCCAAATTTGGCCAGACGCTGCCGGCCGCCATCGAGCGGCTCGAAGCCGAACTGGATAACGGCGCGAAGCCCGACGTGGTGGTGGTGGAGCTGGGCTCCAACGACTGCGACTTCAACTGGAACCTCATCGCGGAAGACCCGGAGGCGGAACACAGGCCCAACACGCCCTTTGACAGCTTCAAGGAGACACTATCAAAATTTTTCTCGGAGCTGAACAAACGGGTGATCCGGCCGGTGGTGATGACGATGCACCCCATCGACGCGGAACGGTATTTCAAATGGTTCACGGGCGGGGACGAAAACAAGGCCAAAAGCATCATGAAGTGGCTGGGGAACGTAACCCGCATCTACTGGTGGCAGGAACGCTACAACGAGGCGATCCTCGAGGTGGCGGACAAATTCAAGGTGCCGCTCATCAACACGCGCGGGGCTTTCCTGAGCCAGGAGGATTTCCGGCCGTACCTGTGCAGGGACGGCATCCACCCCAACGCACAGGGGCACAGGCTCATGGCGCAGCGGATACTGGAATTCATATCGGAACGGGCGGACTACATGCTGAAGGGCGGCAAACCGCAACTCCAATACTAGGAATCAAAATGAAACGCCTCCGGAACAATCGTTTCCGGGGGCATTTTTTATAGTTGAGAGTTGAGAGTATTATGCTGACTTGAAGTTGGCGACACCTCATCCGGCACCATAGTGAATCCAATTGTACCAACTGGATTCACATTCGTGCCACCTTCCCCTCAAGGGGAAGGCTTTTCGGAAACCAGACAGATGCTATTTTCCAAGGTGGAGTTGAATATAGATAAATGAGTATGGCATTTTGTCGTTACAATAAAAACCAAAACATGGTTTGAATAATTGGTGGTTGGGGGGAACCCATCATTCCTACGGTTTCAACTGGTCCGCCGTGTAATATCCGCTTTCAATGAGGACCTGTTTGTAATTACTTTTGTCCACGAGCACCAGGTCGACCAGGAGCGCGGGGACGACATTTACACCATTATCATACGTTATAGTATCATTCACAGGGACATCCCTGCCCTGGAATAGAGCATCGACCATATCCGCCACCTTGGAGACGAGGAGACGGTCGTCCCAGAAGAGCGACATAGCCTGCTTTCCCGCCAGGATCGCCTTCACGTTGGCGATATCGCAATCCTGCCCGGTGATGAGGGGCCAGGGCCTGCCGGGCGCACCATAGCCCGCTTCGTCCAGGGCGGCGATGACACCCAAGGCGATGCTGTCATTGGGCGAGAGGATGGCATCCAACCGGGCATCTTCGTAATAACCGGACAACAGCCCGCTCATCCTTTGCATGGCGGTCTCGGACTTCCACCCCGGGACGCCTATTTTTGAAAAATCCGTCTGCCCGCTCCTGACCACCAGTTTACCGCTATCCATATACGGCCTAAGGATGTCCATAGCCTCGCCATAGGGCAGCATCGCATTCCCGTCTTCCGGCGCGCCCGCAAATAGCTCGATATTGAAGGGCCCGGCGGCATTTTTCAGGTCCAGTTTGGCCTCGATATATCGGGCCTGCAGGCGACCGGCACTGCTTCGGTCAATGGCTGCATAATAGTCCACATCGGCTGTATTCATGATGAGGCGGTCGTATGCAATGACGGTAATCCCGACACTTTTCGCTTTATCCAATACAACACCCAGCGAATCGCCGTCAATGGGGGCAATAACCATGACCCTGGGCTTCTTAGCGATCTCGGCCTCTATCTGGCTGATCTGTTTACCCACATCATTGTCTGCGTAAAAAGCGTCCACCTGATATCCCATGCGCTGCAGCTGCGGTTTTACAGGGGTGGTATCGTAACTATAGCGTGTGAGGACCTTGGAGGCGAAGAAAAACGCTACGAGACCTTTGGGGGAGGGGCTGGATGGCGCATCGGAATAAACGCTGCAGCCGGGAACCGAAGCAACAAGCAGCGCAATTATTACCGCCTGGATGCTCCTGGCGAAGATCCTGCCCCGTTTCCGGTCAACATGCCTATCTGCCCGCATATACCGATACCCCCTATGAATGAATATCCTCCACTCCAATATCACACATATAGGAATAAATAACAAGTATTATATAACCGCCGGCAGTATCGGCTCATTGCATGTCAGGCCTGATATTTCCCGGGAAGAGCGATGTGCATGTTCCAAAACGGCATACCTGTGGTACAATTTATGTAAATGTCAGATCGCGGAGGAGAACATGCCTTTTTTCAAGAAGCATAAAACGGTGATCCTGCTGTCGGCGGGGCTAATCGCGGCGGCAGCCATCATCTATGTGATACAGTTGCTCGTATTCAATAAGCCGCAGGACACGGAGTTTTACCTGCTGCAGGACCTGGCATTCCTGCCGCTGAGCGTGCTCTTCGTGACCCTCATCCTGGGGCAATACCTGAACGCCAAGGAGAAACGGGTGCGCATGGAGAAGATCCACATCGTGGTGAGCGAATTCTTCTCGGAGGCGGGCGTGGCGATCATCTCCGAAATGAACAGGATGGCAAAGGACATGTGCGGGATGTGCGACACCCTCAACATCAAACCCGAGTGGAAAGAGCAAGATTTCCGTGCAGCCGTCAAGACCGTGACGAAGGCCCAATTTGAGGTCAAGGCGACTCCCCCGCTGCTGGCGGACATGCACGCGCTGCTTTCGGAGAAGAAGAAGACCGTCCTTTCGATGTTTGAAAACCCGAACCTGCTGGAGCACGACAAGATCACCGACATGCTGTGGGCGGTATACCACGTGGCGGACGAACTGCAGAACCGGGAGGACTTCGCCACTTTGCCAGAGAGCGACCTTTCCCACCTCTCGGGGGACGTGAAGCGGGCATACAAGCTGCTCATCACCGAATGGATCGAATACATGCGCCACCTGAAGACGCATTACCCCTACCTTTTCTCGCTGGCGCTGCGGAAGAACCCTTTTACATGCTGCGAAACAATCGTGCGAAGTTGACAGTTGAAAGTTGAGAGTTGACAGTTTAGGAATGCATAGGGAGGCAAAATTGCCTCCCACTGGGCATGGTTATTTTATTCCCTTCGGGGGGAAGATTACGATAATTCATTCCTCGGAATATGGGAGGGCGGAAATGGATATAACAGTTTTCTGCAAGCTGCAGTACGGGGTGTATGTGGTGAGCTCCATTTCGGGCGGGAGGATGAACGGGCAGATTGTGAACGCCCTTTTCCAGGCGACGAGCGCACCGCCGCGGTTTGCCATGGCGATACACAAGGACAACCTGACCCATGCATACCTGATGGAGAGCGGGAAGGCGGCCATCTCCATCCTGCCCGAAAGCGCGCCTATGACCACCATCGGGCTTTTCGGGTTCCGCTCGGGACACAATATCGAGAAATACCAGTCCATCCAGTATGCCATCGGTAAGAACGGGTGCCCGGTACTGAAGCAGGACTGTGTGGGGACCATCGAAGCGGACGTGATCAGCACGATGGACGCGGGGACGCATACCATCTTCCTGTGCGAGGCGACGGAAGGGGCCGTGAGCGGGGATGAAACCCCGATGACGTATGCATACTACCACGAAGTGAAAAAGGGGAAGGTGCCGGAAAACGCCCCCCACTATATAAAAGAAGAGGTGAAGAAAGTGAACACAGGCAAATACGAGTGCGGGATCTGCGGATACATCTACGACCCGGCTGCGGGGGATACGGATGCGGGCGTGGCGCCGGGAACACCATTCGAGTCCCTGCCGGAGGGGTGGGTATGCCCGGTCTGCGGGGCGGCGAAAAGCGAATTTACGCCGCTGGATTAACGTTTAAACATCGGGAAGGCGGGTTATTAATAGGATAACAAACATGGATCAAAACACTGACGGGGAGGGAATATCCATGACGGACGAGATCAAGAAACTGCTCAACAGCCAATTCAACAAGGAGCTTTACTCCGCGTACCTGTACATGGACATCGCGGCCTACTATGAAGCACAAAACCTGAAGGGGATCGCGCACTGGTATTTCGTGCAGACGCAGGAGGAACGGGACCACGCGCTGCTTTTCTTCCGCTTCATGCTGGACAACGGAGTGGAGCTGGAGTCGATGGCCATCGACAAGCCCACCTACAGCACGGCCAGCCTGCGGGAACCCCTGGTGGCGGCGTTGAAGCACGAGGAATTTGTGACGAAGAGCATCTACGAAATCTACGACGCGGCAATGAAGGAAAAGAATTACCTCGTGATGCAATTCCTCGACTGGTTCGTGAAAGAGCAGGGGGAAGAGGAAAAGAACGCCAACGACAACGTGAAGAACTACGACCTGTACGGCGGGGACCCCAAGAGCCTGTTCCTGCTGGACGCGGAGATGCTGAAGCGCGTGTATGCTGCGCCCTCCATCATGCCGCCGCAGATCATGTAACTTTGCCTTCCAGGGGAGCTTGGGCAGCCCCCCCTAGATACCTCGCTGCACTTCGTGCGGCCGCTCGGATACCCCCCTGCCTATAAGGTGTGATTTCTTACGTCACGCCGCAAGAAATCACGATTGAATTTTATGATGGTGCCGGTAACGTGCAGCATGAACCACAATGAACTGGCCACCCACTGATAGCGTACGGCGGCGTGCGAATCTGTATATAAGCAGGCATTTTTCCACCCGTCAGGGGTTGACGCGTCACGCAGAAATATGGCCGGATAATAATGTCAAAGCTTATTGAAGAATACACAGAATCCGGATATGATGGGTACATAAACAAAAGCAAAAAATCTGTTCATTTACATTTTAAGAAGGGGGCATAATCATGAGCACAGTATCCTTACAATCGCTTCACTCGGAAGACGGCAAGTCATCCACGGGCCTGGAAGAAAACATCGCAGTGCTGCTGTCCTATCTCTTTTGGTGGCTGGGCGGACTCATATTCTTTATCGTCGAAAAAAAGAGCAAATACGTCAAATTCCACGCGCTTCAATCCCTGGTCTTTGGCGGCGCCTTCTTTGTGATATGGCTGATCTTCCAGATCATCGCGGGGGCCATATCGGCAGCGGCTACAGCAAGCGCTATCCTGGCAGGGAATCCATTAGCGGCGCTCGGAGCGGTATCCGTTTTCGGGGTCATCGCGACCATCCTCATCCTCGCGATATGGGCCGTTATCATCGTGGCGATCGTATTTGCCTTCATGAAAAAAGACCTCGTGATGCCTGTGATCGGACCTTTCGCGTACAAAACCGTTACGAAATAACAGTTGATACATCAAAAGGCTGCCTGTACCAGACGGGCGGCCTTTTTTACTTCCATCTGGCTGGAACCGGTACGAAAGGAATATACAGGATTTAACGGGCAAATTATACTTGTTGAAATATTCCTTTTTTGAGGGTATGATGGACAGCGAAATCATCCTAATTTATCTGGAGGGCATACCGTGAGCAAACCAACACTAGAAGGACTCCACAGCCCGGACGGGAAATCATCCACGGGACTGAGCGAAAACATCATCGCGCTGCTGTGCTATATCCTGGGGCCTTATACATGGATCATGGGACTGATCTTTTACAACACGGAGCGGAGCAGCAAATATGTAAAATTCCACGCGGTGCAGGCCATGATCCTGGGTATCATCGCGAGCGGAATATGGCTCATATTCCTCATCATGGGCATAACCACCGCCTTTATCGGGATCGGCTGGGTCTTCATGCTGCTGGCGTGGCTGGTGGTGACCGGGGGCTGCCTGGCGCTGTGCATTTACGGAATCGTGACGACCTATGCCAAGCAGGATTTCGTGCTGCCCATCATCGGCGAGCAGGCCTACGCGATCGTGACCAAATAACCGGACCGGGCAAAGGGGCTGTTCAATGGATGGGCAGCCCTCTTTTTTGCATTACCGGCATGAAAAAGCGGGTGGAAACAAAAGCGCAACATGCGAATACACTGTATCATGGCTGAGCTTTATCGTGGGGGGAGAAAGCTATGAGCAGGTTCCGCCGCAGGGACGACGATCCATTCATCAGCGATACCGAAAACGAAAACCTGTACAACACCACCAACGAGAACAACGAACAGCTGCACCTGCACGAGTACCTGGGCACCGTGCGGCTGGCGGAATTTGGCGAGGAACGGCATAACCACAGACTGGCTGGCATGTCGCTGGAAGCCATCCCCGTGAACGGCACGCACATCCACCGGATCCGCACGGCGACGGATTTTTTCGACCATTATCATATCATCGACGTACGCAGCGGGCCGGCCATCGCGGTGGGGCAGGGGAAGCACGTGCACCTGGTGAGCGGGATGACAAGCTTCATCGACGGGCACAGGCATAATTTCACCTTTGCAACGCTGATCGAATCGCCGCTATTATAATTTAAAAATTAAGAATTAATAATCATTAAGAATTGTGGTATGCACAGGGAGGCAAATTTGCCTCCCTTTTAGCATGAATCAAATAACGAAACGCCCTGAACGGGCGTTTTTGAGCGCACAGGGCTTTTCATACACCTTCAAATATGACTATAATAAGCAGGTATGGCATCCGGGTCAGCCGTTAAAAAAAGGACACGGGGGTAAACAATGAAACCGGAAGAAATGTGGGAGCTTTACACCAGCCAAATACCGGAGGGGGAAAGGCCTGCGTCCTACACGGCGTGGTATTTCTGCGACAACGAGAAGGACGCGGAGGAGCTGGCGGAGCTGGTCATCTGCGGCATCAAACGGGCCACGACATCCCTGCGCATGCTTTTCAAGGAAGACGGGTCGGACGTGCCGAAGCCGGGGGACATGAGCGTCATCACCGATTTCACCGGGAACGCGAAATGCATCATACGGACCATAAAAGTGTATACCGTGCCTTTCAAGGACGTGACTGCGGAGTACGCCGCGACGGAGGGCGAGGGGGACGGTTCCCTATCCTACTGGCGGGAGGGGCATATCCGTTTTTTCACCAGGGAACTGGCGGAGCTGGGCAGGGAAATGGACGAAAGCGTCCCGGTGGTATGCGAGGAATTTGAAAAGGTATTTCCCCTGCAGGAACAGGCATAACCACGTCGCTTCATGGCGGTTCAGACCGGTACGATATGACCATACCTTTTACATATACATATAATATCCATTTCATATACTGTTAACGTACACAGGCCAGGGCTCAATTGCCTTCATCCCGCCGCGTGATATATAATATATATATCCTGAACGGTGAAACTACACGGGAAGAGACAAGCTGACGACTGCCTGCCTGAAGCCTATCATCATTCAACGAAAATCCCATACTGCAGGAGGGTACCCCCCATGAAACAGTCCAGAATTCTGCTTTGCATGCTCCTGGTACTCGTACTCATATTCACGATGGCGCTGCCCGCATCGGCTATGGCCGATCCAGCGACTGAAACGAAATCCCTCCGGATCCTCTTCACACACGACATGCACTCCTCCCTGCTCCCGGCAAAGATCAAGGACCCCGGCGGGAACCTGGTGGAAGCAGGCGGATTCGCGCGGCTGCATACGGTGATCCAAAATGAGAAGACCCAAGACCCTGACGGCACGTTGCTGGTGGACGCGGGCGACTACTCCATGGGGACGCTTTTTCAGACACTGGAGTCCACGCAGGCGCCCGAGCTGTGCCTGATGGGGGCCATGGGGTACGACGCGGTGACGGCGGGCAACCATGAATTCGACTATTACATCGGCGGCTTCACCAAGAGCCTGCAGGCGGCAAAACAGAAAGGCGGACCGCTGCCGCAATACGTGATCTCCAACATGGATTTGCCGCAGGGCGATCCCAAGGCGGACGCGCTGCGCAAGGCGATGGATGACTACGGCGCGAAGGAATACACCGTCCTCAACAAGGGCGGGATCAAAATAGGCCTTTTCGGCCTGATGGGCGAAAACGCGGCCCATGACGCGCCCAACTCCAAACCTGCCACCTTCACAGACATCATCGAGGCTTCCAAGAAGATGGTGGACATCCTGAAAAACCAGGAGAAAGCAGACCTGATCGTGTGCCTCTCCCACTCGGGGACATGGACGAACCCCAACGAATCCGAGGACGAACAGCTGGCGAAGGCCGTGCCGGACATCGACGTGATCATCAGCGGGCACACGCACACGCTGCTCCCCAAGCCCATCATCACAGGGCATACCATCATCGCCTCCTGCGGATCCAGCAACGAAACCTTAGGCGAACTGGAAATCTCCTACGACAACGGGTGGAAGGTGAAGGACTACAGCCTGAAGCCCATCGACGCTACCGTGAAAGACGACGCCGCGATGCTGGAGAAGATCGGCGTGTACAAGGGGCTCGTGGACGAATACCTGAAGCCCTACGGATACACGTATGACCAGGTGATCGCCCGCTCCCCATACCAATTTGAAGATTCGCAGTACATGTATGACCATCCCGCCGACTACCCGCTGGGCAACCTGCTCTCGGACGCGATGGTGTACGCCGTGAAAAAGGCGGAGGGGGATAGTTACGAGCCGGTGGATGCGGCGGTGGTGCCGATGGGCATCATCCGTGCGACAATCAACCAGGGGGATGTGACCGTCTCGGACGCCTTCAACATCCTGTCCCTGGGGACCGGCCCGGATGAAAAAACGGGTTACCCGCTCATCTGCGTGTACCTCACGGGCACGGAGCTGAGGAACGTGTGTGAGGTGGACGCCTCCGTCACCCCACTCTTGGGCGATGCGCAACTTTTCATCTCGGGCATCCGATACACATACGCCCCGGACTGGCTGATCTTCAACAAGGTGCAGAACGCAGAGCTTTCGAAACCGGACGGCAGTACAGCGAAGATCGAACCCGACAAGCTGTACCGCGTGGTGTGCGGGCTGTACACCGGGCAGATGCTGTCCTATGTGAAAAGCAAGTCCTTCGGCATCATCTCCATCGTGCCCAAGGATAAAGACGGCAACCCCATCGACATGGAAAACCTGGAGAAGCACATCATCTACGCTGAAGCCAATGGGGAAAAGCAGGAGATCAAGGAATGGGAGATGGTGGTGCAATACATGCAGTCCTTCCCCGAGAAGGACGGGGCCGTGACGATCCCGGACGCCTATGCCACTGAACAAGGCAGAAAAATCACGGTTTCTCCCGGCATCTTCACCCTGATCGGGAACATGAACCTGGTGGCGTGGATCGTGGTATTGATCGTGGCGGTGATCCTCGCGCTGATCGTATGGATCATCGTACTGATCGCAACACGGAAGAAGCGCAAGGCGAAGCGGGCGGCGAGAAGGGCGATCCAGGCGGAGCGGGAAGGCGAGAAGCCGGGGAAAGGTACGAAAACAGTATAGGTTAAAAATAGTTAAAGAAAATGCAAAATGTGAAGGGCCATCCGAGAGGGTGGCCCTATGGTTTATTATGGTCTTGAACTATTTGCCCTATTTAATTCATATACGCACACTCATAGTCCCAGCAGCTGCTTTTTCTTGGCATCAAATTCTTCCTGAGAGATGATACCGCTATCCAAAAGCTCTTTGAATTTTTTTATCTCATCCGCCGCGGAATTGATGGGGCCCGTTTCCGCTTCGTCTGAAGCATTTTTATATTGTTCCAAAGCATGCCTGATCTTTGCTCCAAGCATGGATGCAAAATTATTCGCAGCCGCATAGCTGAACATCCCGCCACAGAACAGGATCCTATTCGAATCTTTTATTGCATTGAGGTTTTGAGAAGAACCTATGTCAATACCTACGAACCTGTTTTTCGAGTTCATCCCTGTCAAGAAAACGATCTGTGCAAACTGTGAATTCAGGTTGGCATTGACAACATCAATCCCATTGTAATCTTTGAAGTACCAAGACATCGCCTGGCTTCCTTTTAAATATCCGGTCACTCTGTTACCGTAAATCTCCACTACCTCATAGTAATTCACGCTTGCAAGTGTGGTTTTCTTTCGCAGATCCGCGGGTATAGAAATGCTTTCAATCAAAGCTGTGTTCGTCCCCATTTACAACCCTCCATTACGTAAACAAGTACCAAAAGACTATAAGTAGTATATTTTATCCGGCCGTTTCATGTCAAACGCACCATGCTGAGGACAACAACCGTAACAAATGATAACCCTTGTAACAGGGACCTTGGAGCAAGATGACCATTCGGCCAAAGGCAGTGACCACAGATCATGACGCCACGATATCCAAGCTCCATGGCCGTTCAATGGAATGCCGAACAAGCATGGCTGTGTTAAAAAGGGTCAGACCGGAGTTTTCAGCTCTTCTTTCGCATGCAGTCTTTTGAAGAAGAAGAAGAAAAGGCCCAAACCCAGGGTGATGAGCGCGATGAACTGGGATGTGGACAGGAAGCCGATGCTGCCACGGTAATCAGCCCGCAGGAATTCGACCAGGAAGCGGCCGGCGCTATAAAGCATGAGATACAGCGCACCAATTCTACCATCGGGACGGCTTTTCCGCGCGTACAAAATCAGCAGCAATACGATCAGGAAATCCCCCGCGCTGGAAATCAGCTGTGTCGGGATGAGGGGGATGCCGCCGGGAGCGATGCTGTGATCCGGGAATACCACGCCATACCAGGCTGTGGTCTCATGCCCGTAGCAGCAGCCCGCGAGAAAACAGCCGATGCGCCCGAACCCCTGCGCCAGGGCCACAGAAGGCGCGACCAGGTCGAAATAGCTCAAAAAGGATACCTTTTTGATGCGGCAGTAAAGGATGGACGCAAGCGCACCGCCTACAATGCCGCCATACACTACAAATCCGCCGCCCGAGAGTATCTCCAGCGGATTTTTCATAAACGCATCCAGATCAATCAGCAAGTAGAGCAATTTGGCGCAAATAAACCCGGCCAGGAGCATGGCGAGCCCGATGCCGTAGACAATACCCACATCCAGCCCGCGCTTTTTTGCGCGGTGTACGGCCAGGAAAACAGCCAGGAGCACACCGAGTGCGATCATGAGCCCATAACCGTGTATGGTGAGTGGCCCTATGGTAAACAGGTCATTATACATAACGAGATCCCTTCAGATTCATATCAACGGGTCATTCATAAGGTCCAAGAGGAAAGACAGACTGCATGTGACTATTCACCCCCGGCAACATTGCTTTCATTGCCCGAACTGGGTATCGGTCACAAGCTTTTCCCTGTACGGGAAACCGGCATCGAAACGCTCCACCTCTTCTGAATCCAGATGGTGGAATACATCGTCCTCGAAAAACCGCCCGTTAATCCCGTTCAATGCGCCGGTATACAGCTCCAGCGCCATGAATGCGTCCATATTCCCGCCATCGGGCATATGGATACCGTAATCCCCGGCATCCCGATAACCAAAACGGGGATAGTAAGCCGGGTGGCCGTAAATCACGACCCCTTTGTACCCCAATTCCCTCGCCCGTTCGATGGAATGCCGCATGAGCTGTGCGCCGACGCCATGCTTCTGGTATTCCGGTAGGACGGCCAACGGGCCCATACACAGGACTTCCTGCGATCCGCCTGCTTCGTTCACGACACGTGCCCGGGAATACATGATGTTGCCTATTATCCGCCCATCGCAACAGGCGACGAAGGTCAGCTCCCGGACGAACGCTGGCACCTGCCGGAGCTTATGGACGAGATAGTGCTCGTCACACCCGGGCTTAAAAAGGTTCCAGAAGGCCTCGCGGGTGAGGCTCTCCACCTCACGCCAATCGCTTTCCGCTTCCAGCCGGATCAAAACATCCAATGTGATCCCCTCCTTAAGGAGGACTATAACCGCCTACTTCCACATGACCAGGTCGATCTCCTGGAAACGGGTGACTTCCTTTTTCCAGCGCTGCTCGACGAAGCCGTTATGTTTGGGGTGGTTGCTGTAGGCATCATAGGCCGCCTGATTTTCAAAAAGCATGGAAAAACCAAAGTGGTAGTCGCACTTGGCGCTGACCTGGCGCAGAACCTCAAATTCATGCACGCCGGGGATATTCGTGAGGATATCCCGCCCGTCATCCAGGAACCTGCGTTCCTCGCTGGAGCCTGCGGGGTGACACAGGTCAAACACCACCATGTGCTTTATCCAACCGTTGCGAGTGATCATCCAACATAACCGCCTTTCTATTTTCGGCATCCTGAGCCGCATAACGACAATGTACCACACCTGCATGCCCGCCGCAAGCGCATCCCGGACGCAGATGGAAAGACAGCCTGTATATGCTATAATAAAGCAAATATGCCAGGCTTCACCCGGGGGGCGAAACTATTTGAAAAAAACGGCCATCTGGCTAGTGACCCTGCTGCTGCTCCTCTCCCCGACCCTTTTCGCACGGGCCGCAGGAGAAATACAATACGTTGCTGGCGCCGATCCCACCGAACCGGTCATAACCTACACCGAGTATACGGGGGAAAAGGTGCACTTTTCCCTGACTACGCCTAAAACGGCTGTTTCCGTCAAACTCTACCTGGACGGGAAGAAGCAAAGCGCTGTGGTAGTGTTCAAAGAGGAAAACGCGACATCCAAGATATGGACGGCGGACCTCACGATGGAGAATGCGGGGACGCGCAGGGTACGCTTTTACGTATACGGGCAGGACGGGAAGATCATGGCCCGGTATCCAGCTGCCCCCATCCGGATCCAAGTGAAACTGCGGGTGATGCCGCCGGTGACGGAGGACGCGCTGATCATGGAGCACGACATGGCGGTGCTGAAGGGAACGCTGGCGCCTGCCACGGGGGTAAAGTATCGTTCGTTCGGGTTTTACCTGGGGACCTCCCAGACAAGCATGAAAAAGCTGGCCGCGAACAAGGCGCGGGGGACGGCGTTCAACAGGCTGGCCAGCGGGCTGAAACCGCGGACCACCTACTACTACCGGGCCTATGCGGTGGCGTCCACGGGTGTAATCGTTTCGGGTGCGGTAAAATATTTCACCACGCCGGCCAAGACTGCCTGGAGCGCGGAAACCAGCCGCAAGGCTACGAGCGATGCGAAATATGACTACCTCTTCCATTCGCAGCACCGCTACTACACCATCGACGACCCGCCGCTGGGATACAATACAAAGGCCGAGGCGGCCAAGCACATGACGACCATCCGGGTACCGGTGTGGAAGCTGACCAACGGGAAACGGGCGGCATCCTCCCGGACGCTGACGGTGAACCGGAAGCTGGCGGCAAACGTGAAAGCCATCTTCAGCGAGATCTACGCGCTGGACATGCGGTTTCCCATCCACCAGCTGTACGGCTACAGCTACCGCAAGGTGACGGGGCCGGGGGCGGTGCACACGAGCAGGATCATGTCCCACCACTCCTTCGGGGCGGCCATCGACATCAACTGGAGCGTGAACCGCTTTTACCTGGACGGGGACCAAAGGAACACGAAAAGCCCGTACTGCATCCCGCAGGCGGTCATCGATATATTCGCCAAATACGGCTGGGCGTGGGGCGGGGACTTTGCCTGCGGGCAGGACACGATGCACTTTCAATATCTCGGCGTAGAATTGCTGCCATAAAAGGAAAGGCAACGGCTGATAACAAATGTATAATGTATAATTATGGTGTGCCCTGCGGGGGAATTCAGTTGCCCTGCGGGGGATTCAGTCATAGGATAGACAGATATCGCCTTTTTGCTTAGGAGGGTGGCGCATGGATATTCGAATCGTATCCGGCGGGCTGAAAGACATGGCCCTCGTGAAACCGCTGTGGGAAAGGCTGAACGCGGTGCATCTGGAGAAGTCGGTCCACTTCAAGAAGAAGTACAAACACTTCACCTTCGAACAGCGCATGGAGCCGGTATTGGAGAAGGCGGGCAGGGGACAACTCAAAATAGACCTGCTCATGGACGGCGAGAGGGCAGCGGGTTACTGCATCTCTTCCATTGAGAACGGGAGCGGGGAGATCGAATCCATCTATATCGAACCGGAGCTGCGCGGCGGCGGATGGGGCGGGAAGCTGATAGAGCGCGCGCTTTCGTGGTTCGAGGAAAACGGGATAGAAGACATCTCCATCGGCGTAGTGTATGACAACAAGGACGCACTGCCCTTCTATGAAAGATACGGATTTCAAATCAGCACCTATGTATTGAAACGGCCGAAACGGTAAACGAACGCCGCACATACACTCCCCGCAGCAGGGTAAATATTCCAACCATGTACAATACAGCTATTGCCCCTTAGGGAGCCGCCATTATATAATGAAGCAGATAGTCAAAGCATTTGATTTTTTACCGCATTCATCCGGCATCATTTTGAGGGATTTATGGCAATCACCATTGACAGGATCATACGCTCGAGACGGCGAAAAACCATTTCGCTGGAGGTGACTCGGGACGCACGTCTCATTGTGCGTGTGCCCTGGCGCGTGCCGGAGGAATATCTGCTGGAGCTGGTGGAGAAAAAAACGGAGTGGATCCAGCGGAAGAAGGAAGCGGCGGAAAAACGCCTGATGTACGCTGCATTCAGCCGTATCGAGCCGGGGCTGAAAGCGGAATACCCGTACCTGGGCAGGGAATACACAGTGGTGAACGGCGCAGCGGGGAAGAGCATCCAGATAGCGGGTGGCAGTATCCTGATCCCCGAGAAATTCGCGGGGCGGGAGGAGCATGCGCTGACGGGGTGGTTCCGGCGGCAGGCGCACGACTACATCACGGCGCGGGCCGAAGCGTTATCCCGCGAGACGGGACTCGGCTATACATCTCTGCGCATCGGGAGCGCGCGCAAACGGTGGGGGTCGTGCGGGGGGGACGCACGGCTGAATTTCACATGGAGGCTGATCTTCACGCCCTCCGAAATCATCGATTACGTGATCATCCACGAACTGTGCCACGTGCCCATCCGCAACCATTCACGGAAATTCTGGAACAAGGTGGAGGCGTATGTACCGGATTATAAGGTGAAGCGGAAGTGGCTGAAGGAATACGGAGAACTGCTGGAACTTTTATAGTTGACAGTTGAAAGTTGAGAGTTGACAGTTAAGGGGCGCCCCGCGGGGGTGATAAAAACATTTGATCATAAAAAATCAGGTTGCCTGGCTATGCCGGGCTGATTTATTATTACAGCAGCATTCAGAAGGGTAATTGACTAGATGGATTTCCTGACCGAACTCACGCAATTCGGCGTGCTCTTCCTGATGATCGCGGCGGGATACGTGCTGGGGAAGACCGGGCGCGTATCGGACAAGGCACGGGATGATATCGCGAGCTTCGTGCTGTATATCGCGTCACCGGCAAGCATCATTTTCGGCATGAATATCCCGATGAAGCAGCAACTGCTGGACGATTTCCTGCTGCTGACGGGCATCAGCATCGGCGTATTCCTTTTCACCTTTGCCTTTTCGCTCGTGAGCGCACGTCTGCTGGAGAAGCGGGACCCAATCAAACGATCAATATACGGCGCATCGATCTATTTCAGCAACTACGGGTTCATGGGGTGGCCGGTGAGCGGCATGTTTTTCCCTATGAACGGGATGCTGTACGCGCAGGTCTTCTCCATCCCGCTGAACGTGATCCTTTTTTCCGTCACCCCGGCGATGCTCTCGAGGGCAGCCGGGCAGCCAGCCAAAAACGTGCTCAGAAACATATTGAACCCACCGGTAATCGGAACGGCCATCGCGGCGGCGCTTTTCCTGCTGCAGATCCAACTGCCCGACATATTAGGCAAGACGGTGCAGATGCTGGGGGATACGCAGACGCCGCTGGCCATGGCGGTGGTGGGGCTGACGCTTTCGAAAATGAAATTCCGGAGCGTATTCACGAACGGGAAGGCATACATCTACGCGGCATTGAAACTGATCGTCCTGCCGCTGATGGTTTTCGGCATACTACAGCTGATGGGATTCACGGGAACGGTGCTGGGGGTGCCGGTGCTGATCTCCGCAATGCCGGCGGGCACGATGGTGCTGGTGCTGGCGCAGAAATACGGCAAGGAGAGCGAGTTTGCGACGCAATTGATATTGCTGTCAACCGTATTATCACTCGTGACGATACCGCTTTTCTCACTGCTGGTATGAAACAGGCCGGCATCAAAATCGTTCAGACAGTCCGCAGACGGCAACAAGGATGGGTGGCTGTGGACAGCCACCCCTACGCGACAGAACAAGCGACCCAGTTTAAAAATGTTCAAAGGTTTATGGGCACTACCATTACCATCTAGTAACGAGGTGAACAGGTATGACAACAGAGGAGTGCGAAACATATATCCAGCAGTTGCACTGGGATACCCCGGAACCATTACGAAATGAAGTCAAAGAAAAACTGAAGCAGATGAGCGAAAACCAAATGCAAATGCTGATCTTCCCCCATGGCAAAGGTTATTGGGACGGCGCCGCGGAGGTCATAACTGCGATTGGATTACCCCGTGTCCAAAACATCATGCCGGGCGTGATGGAGTGGCTCCAGGACATGAACTGGCCGGGCTCACAGATCATTTATGACTTCCTATGCCACCAAAAGAAAGAAACCATTCTCCCACATATAAATAAAGCACTCCACACAGCAAGCCAACAAAATGACGAGATGTGGCTTTACTGGATGATGCAGTTGATGGAGGAAATGCAGATAAAGGCAGAAGACTTCACTGATCCCGAAACGCAAACAATTTTCAAAAGAGCGGAAGACTATTACCATAAGGAGTAAAAGAGAAAAACACTTGATCTGAACGAACGTTATCTGCCTATTTGACAAAGGTGGACAGGCATTGTAAAATGATATTTGTTAAAGGGGAGTAGTTGCACCGCAAAGTCAACATACTGGCGAACTTCGCCTGGCTCTGCGGCCGTTAAACACTCAGAGAAACGGAAACGAGACTTTTGACATACGCCATTTCTTTTGGCTATGTTGAAAGTCTTTTTATTTTACGGGAGGACTGGAACATGGGAGAAGCGCTGACCGCTTTCCTGCTGGCGCTGGGCACGGTGGTGCTGGCGGAGATGGGGGACAAGACACAACTGCTGGCGATGGCTTTCGCCACAAAGTACAAGGCGCTGAAGGTGATGACCGGCGTATTCATCGCGACGGTGCTGAACCATGCGCTGGCCGTGGCCCTGGGCTCCGTCATCAGCCGTTTTGACGCGCTGAACCTGTGGATCCAGATCATCGCCTCGGCTTCGTTCCTCTTTTTCGCCCTGTGGACCATCCGCGGGGACAAGCTGGACAAGGAAAAGGAGAAAAAGCCGAGATTCGGCCCCATCGTCACCGTATCCATCGCCTTTTTCATCGCGGAGCTGGGGGACAAGACGCAGCTGGCCACCATCGCGCTGGCAACGAAGTATCCTGTGGATCCGGTGTGGGTGCTGGCGGGGACGACGCTGGGCATGCTGATCGCGGACGGTATCGGCATCCTCATCGGCGTGGTGCTGTGCAAGAAGATCCCGGAGAAAATCGTCAAGTACATCTCGGCTGCGGCCTTTGCGGTATTTGGGCTGATCGGATGCTACCAGACCCTGACGGAACGGCTGAAGCTGGGCATCCCCGAGACCATCGGCATCCTCGCCGGCCTGGCGATCATTACGGGCGTCATCGCCTTCTTCCTGATACGGAAAGGAATCATCCAGGACAGGGAGAAGGCGGAGGAAGTGGCGGCGTACTGCGCATTAAGGCCCGATGCACGCGTGCGCAGCGAGGAAGCGGCGGGGGAGTAGAAAGATATATACATAGAACCAGACTGAAAGAGCGTTTGAAGCGCTCTTTTTTTATACTCTCTATGGAATCACTGATTTATTCTTACGATATCTTTGCGGTTAATTTGTCACCTGCCTTTGTCGCTAAATACTAGAAATAGTGCTGCTATTCCTTCGTATTTGCTCCTTTGGCAGAAGCGTGCGCGCATGCAAATTTCACCGCAAATCTTATGGTCCTCATTAAATCAGTGATTCCTTTACAGGCAGATGTCAAGCAGCGCCCTGCATGGCGCATATATTGTAAAGACGGGGCGGCTCAGGTGCGGAACTTGTGTTTACGGCGCTGACAGGCGGAAATCCTGCAGACATACCGGCGAATGCTCCCTGACATGCACCACAAGGCGGGGAGATGCATAAGGTGTATGGAAGGATGTATAGCTGTAACGCCGGGCCTGTATAGTTTCACCGGAAAGGTCATATGAAAGGGAGGGCATAAAGGATGGATTGGCTGGTACAAAACGGCGAAGTGGTGAACATGGTGGCGATCGTGGTGATCTGCGGTTTCATCGGCTTTGCCATCAAGACAGGCTGCGGGGGCGATGACAGGGTGTGCCGCTGGATCCCCATCATCGTGGGCGTGGCAGGAGGTATCCTGGGGCTGGTCTACCGCTACATCAACCCGGACTATGCCAAGATGGACGTGCTGATGGCCATCGCGAGCGGCATCGTATCGGGGCTGGCCAGTACGGGCGTACACCAGGTGGTGAAGCAGAGCGCAAAAGGCATGAAGAGCAATGGCTCCACCGGCGGCGGTACAGGCGGGGGCGGCACGCCATACAACCTGAAACAGGGGAACGGAAACGGGGGGAACACAGGACAAGGAAACGGGACGGGCTGAGGCCCTGTCCCCCAAGGAGGATAATATGTTTGACGTTAGCACATACAAGGGGCTGCTGGCCCCGAACAAATATAAGAGGCTGGACGACCTGGACGAGGCGCTCACCTACTTCAACATCAACACGGCGGTCAACAACATCGTGACGGATCTGCGGGTGACCAAAGCCCAGGCGGCGCAGCTGTGCATCATGATGGACCCCATCTTCATCCTGCGCATGGGCGCAGCGGCCAAACAATACGGCGCCATCACGCTGAAATACGGCTACCGGACCATCGGCTACCAGGACCAGAAGGCGCCCAACAACGCTTTCAAATGGAGCTCCGCACTGCTGCCGGCGGGAGGCGGGGACAAGATAGCCCAGTGCAAGTGCTGGACGGGGGGGAACGGAAGGCTGGCCAAACCCGGAACGAGCTTTCACAATTACGGCTGGGCGGCGGATGTGGGCGGACAACTGTACTATATCGCCAGCTCGAAACTTTCGCCCTTCGGCCTGCAGAAAAACGTAGCCGGGGAACCCTGGCATGTGGCTCCGCTGGAAACGGGCAGCTATAAAGGGTTTGACCGCGCGAAGATCGCTGTGTGGCATGGCGGGCCCCTGCCCGAGGCGTATGCGCTGCGGCGGAACGGGGACAAAGGCATGACAGTCTGCCAGATCCAGCAGACGCTGATCAAACTGGGCTACAAGCCCGGGAAGGTGGACGGCATCTTCGGCCCCAACACGGAGGCGGCGGTGAGAGCCTTCCAGGCGGCAAGGAAGCTGACGGTAGACGGGATCGTAGGGCCCATCACCTACGGCGCGCTGGGGATGGCGCTGGCACTATAACAATTAAGAATTAAGAGTTAAGAATTAAGAATTGCGGTATGCCCTGCGGGGAAATATCTAATGGACAATGTAATATGTACAATGGCGGAATGCATAGGGAGGCATACGACCCTTACGGGTCGATTTGCTGCCTCCCATTGGGCATGACCATGATGCCCTGCGGGGGAGTTAAACAGTTGACTGTTGAGAGCTGACAGTTGGACAGTTGCCCTGCGGGGGAAATGCAGCGGTATTGAAACAAATGGCGGCCTTTGAGCCGTCTTTTTGTTCAAGATATGGACGGCAGACAAGAAATCCTTACTTACGGAAAGCGGATATGCGGTATAATGAACATGCATTATCTTGCTTCGAGGTTATGGCAATGAAGATACTGGTCGCATCCGATTCGTTCAAGGGCACCTTTTCCTCGCTGGAAGTGGCGGGGCTGATCGAGAAGGGCGTCAAACGCGCGATGCCGGAAGCCGAGGTGCGCTCCGTCCCGGTGGCGGACGGCGGGGAGGGCACGGTGGACGCCATCGTGCAGGCGTGCGGCGGGGAGTACATCGATGTGCCGGTGCACGGGCCGCTGGGGGACACCGTTACCGCGAGAT
This sequence comes from Bacillota bacterium, assembly GCA_023454175.1. Classification (GTDB taxonomy): domain Bacteria; phylum Bacillota; class Clostridia; order Christensenellales; family JAEXRW01; genus JAEXRW01. The sequence continues at coordinate 313,703 of JAEXRW010000010.1, forward strand.
ACGGAATCACCGGGGATGGAACTGCCGTGATCGAAATGAGCGCGGCATCGGGCATCTGCCTGGTACCGCGGGAGAAGCTGAACCCATTACTCGCGAGCACATACGGTACCGGTGAACTCGTCATCGACGCCATCAACCGGGGCTGCAAAAAGATCATCATAGGCATCGGCGGGAGCGCGACCAACGACGGGGGAACGGGATTTGCACGGGCCATCGGCGTTAAATTATTGGACGCTAACGGCAACGAACTGGACGGGACGGGGGAAGCGGCGAGACGCGTACATGCCGTTCAAACCCAGGGTATAGACAAACGGTTAAAAGACATCGAGATCCTTGTGGCGTGCGATGTGGACAACCCATTATGCGGGGAAAAAGGTGCATCGGCGGTATTCGGCCCGCAGAAGGGCGCCACTCCGGAGATGGTGGCACTGTTGGACAAGAACCTTCGCAATTACTCCGAGGCCGTGGCGCGCGCGACGGGGCGGGACATCGCGAGCGAACCGGGGATGGGCGCGGCGGGGGGACTGGGCTTTTCCATCCTGCAATACTGCAACGCCAGGACGGGGAAGGGCATCGAGATCGTACTGGATACCATCGGATTTGACGCATACGCCAGTTGGGCGGACATCGTGATCACGGGCGAAGGCCGGGTGGATTTCCAGACGCCCTACGGCAAGACGCCGGCGGGAGTGGCAAAACGCGCGGGGAAATACGGGAAGCCTGTCTACGCCATCGCGGGGTTTGAAGGGAAGGGGGCGCAGGCGATCTACGACTGCGGGATCGCAGAGGTGGTGAGCGCGGTGTATGCGCCATGCACCATCGACGAGGCTATCGCGGCATCGGGCGAGAACATCCCGCGGGCGGCGGAAAGGCTGATGCGGATCATAAAGCCATTTTTAAGGTAAACCTTAAAAATGGCTTCTGGCTAATATCAAGGCTTTGCCTTGATATTAGGAACTCACTTCACAAAGCTTGAACATTGACGCATTGAAACAGGAGATAAAACAGTTGGAGGATCATTCAATGGTACAGTCCATCGTACACATCGCACTGGTCGTGAAGGACTACGACGAAGCGATCGAATTCTACACGAAAAAGCTCCACTTCGAACTGATTGAAGACACGTACCAGGCCGAGCAGGACAAGCGGTGGGTGGTGGTGGCCCCGCCGGGATCAAAGGGCACCACGCTGTTGCTGGCACGTGCGTCAAAGCTCGAGCAGAAGCCCTTCATCGGGAACCAGGCAGGGGGAAGGGTATTCCTTTTCCTGCGCACGGATGATTTCAAGCGGGACTATACCGAGATGAAATTAAACGGTATCGAATTTGTCCGGGAACCCAAGGAGCAGCCCTACGGGACGGTGGCGGTATTCAAGGACCTGTACGGGAACCTGTGGGACCTGGTGCAATTCAACGAAGGCCATCCGATGGCGAAACGCTGAGACAGGGGTTAACATATACCTACCATACATATCATAGCGCCGGAACGGCTGTGAACCTATCCAATCCGATCCAATACTGCGAGAAAAGCGACCCCTGGGGACAGGGGTCTTTCTTTATATTCCGGTATATGCATTCACTAGCCGTTCACACACATGATGCATATATTGTAATGCAGTACAAATATCGAAAGGAGATAAGGGAAAATGTATGTGATGGACGATGATCAGCCAGAACTGGCTACTGCATACGTGCCCTGGCAGGAATATAACCGGACATTTGAACCCATGGAAGCCCTGCACAAAGGCACGATATTCCCCGAGCTGTACCGCCCTTATGATCCGGGAAAGGAGTGGGGCTGGTGATGAACAACATGCAATGCTATGAAGACATCGAAAAGCTTATGGCCATCCAATTCTATCTGGTGGAACTGAACCTCTTCCTGGACACCCATCCCGATGACCAGAAGGCCCTGTCCGATTTCAATGAGATGACAAAATACTTCGACGTGGAGAAGAAACGCTTTGAAAGCATGTACGGACCCCTGGTAAACTTCGGACACGGACCGAGCAAGTATCCCTGGCAGTGGGCACAATCCCCCTGGCCGTGGGAAATGTGAAGGGGTGTGATGGAGAATGTGGCTATACCAAAAGACACTTCAATATCCGGTGCGGGTGGACTCATGCAACCCGACGCTGGCCCAAATGATCCTGGAGCAGTTTGGCGGCGCAGACGGTGAACTGGCCGCAGGCGTGCGTTACCTGACGCAGCGCTTTTACATGCCATTGCCCGAAGCCAAGGCATTACTGACGGATATCGGCACGGAAGAACTCGGGCACTGGGAAATGATCGCCACACTGGCGTGGAAACTGGTGGAAAAGGCGCCGGTGGCGGCGATAAAGGATACCCCATTCGCGGCGCACTATGCCAACAACGGCAGGAACCCATTCCCGCACAGCGCGGCGGGCGTACCCTTTACAGCAACGTATATCGGATCAAAAACAGACCCCGTGGCGGACCTGCATGAGGATATGGCGGCGGAACAAAAAGCGCGCGCCACATACGAACACCTCATACGGCTTTCGGACGACCACGGCGTGAACCAGACGCTCTCCTTCCTGCGCGAGCGGGAAGTGGTGCATTTCCAGCGTTTCGGCGAAATGCTGGATAAGGTGCAGGCATACCTGCAAAGCAAGAAATGCTATTAAAGATATACCCCGGATAACATACCTCCAACCTGGATATTGGCTTACGGCTGGCCCTGCAGGGAAATCCTGCGGGGCTTTTCATCAAGGCCGCAAATAAAGCGCGGAGCGTGACGCGTACGGCGAAAGGAGGGGGCAACCCTCCTCCCCCCTCACCTGAAAAGACGGGGCAAGCGCTTCATACGGGAAATAATCAGATCTTATTGATGGTGACATTCCCCTGCTCTGGCGTAGCGCCGATGAAGACCACGTCGCCGGTTTGATTTACGATGGAAATGGTGGCAGGAGCGGAGGTGACCGTGATGAGCGCCGTCCCATCGAGCTGATCCGTGATCTGCGGCGTATCAGCGGGGAAGCTCGTGCCGCCATTCAGAACTGCCGAAACCCTGACAAACGGCGAGGCACCCGCACCAGTCACCGACAGCCACCAGGTAACCAGGTAGGTGCCCGGCTGGTTGATGGTAAATACCCCGGTAGCCGGGTCATAGGTTATGGCAGCGGGATCCGTATTATTTAGCACCACATTGAACAACACCGGGGAGCCATCGGCCAATACGGTGGTTGCGGCGTCGGTCAATTGCGCCTGGATGCCCACGGCAGGCGCACCGGCAACTACAAAGATAACAAGAAGGACCAGAAGTGCCGCAAGGACCGCGCCGACGAGGAGCCAGGAGCCTTTTCTAGGCCCGCAGTTATCAAAAAAAGACATAATCGATCTTCCTTTCGTAAGATTCAGTACAGTTCATAATATGTAATGCAATAACAGGTGTGCAGAATCATGAATAGTTTCACACAAGAGAGGAGCCTTCCGGCACGAACCTTATCCGATTTGGGGCAGGGATGGATGGGCGATCATCCCTGCCAGTTAGAAACCATATTCTCTGAGGTCAGATACGGGTGATGGTGATATTGGCCTGCTCGGGCGTGGCGCCGATGAACGCCGTGAAACCGGTCTGGTTCACGATGGAGATCGCGGCGGGCGTGGACGTCACCGTGACGAGCGCAGTCCCGTTCAGCTGGTCCGTGACCGAAGGCGTATCTGCGGGGATACCCATGCCGCCATTCACAACCGCCGAGAACCTGACATATGTGGCTGCCTCCGCGCCGTCCACCGATACCCACCAGGTAACGAGGTACGTCCCCGATTTATTGATGATAAACGTGCCGCTGGCGGGCACATATGTAATGGCGGCGGGGTTTGTATTATTCAGCACCGCATTGAACAGTACGGGAGAGCCATCCGCGATGGTGCCTCCGGAGCTGTCGGTCAGCTGCGCCTGGATGCCCACGGGCTGGACCGGGAAAAAGAATATGACGACCAGAAACACCGCCAGGGCGGCCAGGAACAGACCGAGCAGGAGTTTGCCTGCCGAAGAAGAACCGCATGCACCGGAATAATCAAAACAACCCATTCTACCTTTCTCCTTTCGTAAAAAAATTCTTTGTTACACTACATAATATGTGGGCTGTGTAGATGTGTGCATACTGTATGCATAGTGTCACTGCCCCGGCGCCAAGTGCCTATCCAAGCAGTCCCATATGAACGGCAGGCATCGCCGACCTGGGAACGCGCAATAATAAGACGGAAACATCAAAAAAGGAGTGAACGGACATGGCATTACTGGGCAATCCATTCGCAGGGAATGCGGACCGGCAGATGACGCCCGACGAACTGTCGCAGGCCATCCGGGTGGATATCGCGGGGGAACTGGAGGCGATCATCGGGTATGAGGCACACATGATGGCGACGAACGACCAGCGGGTGAAGACACTATTGGGGCATATCGCCGACGAGGAGCGGCAGCACGTGGGGGAACTCACGCAGCTATTGAGCTTGCTCAGCCCGAAGGACGGGCAGAAGATGGATCAGGGGAAGATACAGGTGCAGCAGTGGCAGCAAGGCAATTTCCAGGGGCAGATACAATAAAAAAAGAAGGCAAACATGGTTTGCCTTCTTTTTAAATACATCTCTACTCAGTCACTCTTGCCAGTGCCATGACAATATTCGCATCGTCCGTTCCCGTGACAGCCTTCACATTCCACCCAATCGTCTGTGTCCTGGCCGTATGTAGGAACCCGTATCCCCCTGCGCCCAAAGCACACCTGGCATATGGTGCTCCCTTTGCATACGCTGCATACACCCGGCCGAAGAGAAACGACCGGCGGGGGAGCGCTGGGTTTGACTTCCCATGTTGTTTTGCCCGTCCCGTTGCAGGAACTACAGGTTTTTTTGCCGTGGCAGCTAAAACATGGTTCACCGCCAAACTTCCCGGTACCATCGCACATGGAGCATTGCCCGGTCCCGTAACAGAGGATGCATTTTGTCGAGCCGACAGTCCCCTTTGAGGTGGTGTTTATCGAGACCTTGACCGAACCTGTCCCATCACAGTATTCGCATTTGACTTTTCCCTGACAGGCAAAGCACAACACCCCCAGACATTTCCCGGTGCCTTCACAGGTGGTACACTTTCCGGTGCCGCTGCAAAGGCTGCACTTTTCCAGATAAACCGTGGACATGGGCGTGGGAGCAGGCGTGGCGGATGGTTTTATTGAGGGCGCCACAGAGGGCTTTATGGAGGGGGCCATAGAGGGCTTCACCGAGGGAGCACCTGCAGCAGGAGCTCTTGCAGCAGGAGCCGCAGAAGGAGGGGCCGAAGATGTATCCTTTATCCATCCAGAGCCGCGGCACTTCAAGCAATTCGTCGTGCCCTTGCAGAAGATACACTGCGTGTTACTCACATTCACGCTGCCATGGCACCAGGGGCAGACCCCAGTCCCGTCACACAAGCCGCATTTTACCAGACCCGGAGCCTTGGGCGACTTTACAGGCGCCTTGGTTACCCCTGCGCTGGCCGGTTTAACGGGAACGCTGCAAGCCGAGACCATGAGACAGCACATAAGAGCGAGCAATACCATCATTGCCTTTTTCATCCGTAACTTCCCCCAATCCAATCATAAAACTGCCGGAGCAGCATCAATCATTTTGACATTACGATGCGGGCATACGCCGGAGGGTCGCAGATCCCATGATGCCGCCAGTACATACGTTGGGCCTGCAAGCTGCCTTGCCCCAAAGAACAACAGGCAATTTACATAGCAAAGTATACCATGATTTTTATCGATATAAATAAAGAAAACCGTACAAAATCCATAGGGCGGGCAGGATGGCCAAGGTGCAGGTGCAGCAGAGGCAGCATTCCAGGGGCGACTTCAATAGAAAGGGAAGGCAAAATGGTTTGCCTTCCCTTGGTAAACTATCCTGTTCAGTCACTTTTACCCGTTCCATGGCAATACTCGCATTTGCCGGTCCCGTGACAGCCTTCACACTCCACCCAGTCGTCCCCTTCCTGGCCGTATAAAGGAATGCGTATACCCCTGCGCCCAAAGCACACCTGGCATATGGTGCTCCCGTGGCAAATGCTACATTTACCTACCTGATTGGCCGGCGCCTGACTGGCCTGCGGCGTAACCGTACGTTTGCCTGTACCATTGCAAAAATCACATTTTCCCTTACCATTGCAGCCGACACAAGGAAAGTCGCCGCACTTTCCGCTACCGCCGCACAGGGAGCATTCACCGGTCCCTTTGCAATACGTGCATTTTACCTTATAAGGCGTCGGGGCAGGCTTTGCGGTGGGCTTGACCGTGGGTTTTGTGGTGGGCTTAACGGTGGGTTTTACAGCGGGCTTAACGGTGGGCTTCATCGAAGCTTTGGCATGAGGCGACACCGCGATCGATCGGGTTGGGACCGGAAAATGAACCGAAGGGAAACTGCAGGCAGAAAACAGCAGACAGCAGGCGAGCAGAAGCACAAAACCCATTTTTTTCATTTACTATATCCCCTTTAAAAAATCGCCACCCGGCAAGCCGGCATTTAATATTAACAATTTCATGCGTTTTCGAGGTTTTTGTACCTCTACGACTGATCAGGCTCCAAAAGCCCAAATGAGTATACCACAATAAGGTTTTATTGTAAAATGTTACGTGAGCCTTGCCGTTGGCGGGGGGGCGTGCTATCTTAGTATCAATCAATGAAGCGGAGGGATACAGATGGCGTTGATATATGAAGAGGAGTCCCGGGAACAGGCAATGTGGGAAACGGCACGCAGAATGCTGACCGCGGCGCGGACGGCGCCCAAGGGCCGCGGGGTGGACAGCCTGGTGATGGCGGCGGTGGGGAAGGAAGAGATAAAACTGCTGGCTGCCAAGATGCTGGAGATCGGCGAAGAGACGCAGGATACCTTTTATGCGCGGGACGCGGAGGGCATGCTGAAGTGCGACGCGGCGGTAATCATCGGCACGAAGATCGAACCGCTGGGACTGACCCACTGCGGCTTCTGCGGATTTGGCAGCTGTGCGGAGAAGCGGAAGCACCCGGACGCGCCTTGTGCATTCAACACGGGGGACCTGGGCATCGCCGTGGGATCGGCGGTAAGCGTGGCGATGGACTGCCGCGCGGACAACCGGATCATGTTCAAGACCGGCAAGGCGGCGATCGCACTGAAAATGCTGGGCAAGGACGTGAAGATCGCATACGGGATACCGCTGAGCTGCAGCGGGAAGAATGTATTTTTTGACCGGAAGTGGCCGATAGTGGGCTGAACGCATAGTTAAGGCTAAATCAGACGACAAACAGGACCTGGGTCGATGTGGGCATCGACCCCTACGGGACAGCGCCAATTACCTGTTACATTGCGGGCTGGTCGAAACCATGTGATGACGAAAACAAGGGCGGAGAAACGGAATGCAGTCCGACAAACCAGTGTGCGCCCGGGCTGCAGGAGACGACACGCAGATTCAGGGTCGATGTGGGCTGTAAAGCCCCACATGGTTTTCACTTTATTCGGGGACACAGCTTACACTTCCCCTACAGGACAGAACATTCTTTTCAGGACATGCAGGCTGTACGGATTATTTGCTCACGAAAATCTGGACGGGGGCAACGACCGGTGGTCCGCCTGACATCCTACCCACCAGAAACATGGCATTGGCCGGACCATTATTACGACATGAAACAAATAAACGATATTTTGAATGGTAACTGTAGATACTTGATTCAGACCGGACAGGAGATGAAACCAATGCCCATTTTAACAAGGCTGGCCTGCTTCCAGGGGGAGAGGGGCGAGGAGCCCAATATGGAGCTGGCGAGGGAACTGGCGGAGACTGAGGACACTGCTGGGATCGCGGAGGTGGCCGCGGGCCTGGCCCACAAGGACAAGGCCATCCAGAGCGACTGCATCAAGGTGCTGTACGAAGCGGGCGCCATCAAGCCTGCGCTCATCGCACCATACGCAACACAGTTCATCGCGCTGCTGGAGAGCAAGAACAACCGGATGGTGTGGGGCGCGATGACCGCGCTGGCCACCCTCGCCTGCACCGCGCCCGAGGCTATCTCGGCGAATGTGGGCGCCATCCTGGCCGCGATGGCAAAAGGCTCGGTCATCACGGTGGACAACGGGGTGAAGGCGCTGGCGCTGGCCGCTTCCCGGGACGGAGCCTTCAACAAGGACGTATTTCCCTTCCTGAGCGACCACCTGAAAACGTGCAGGAGCAAGGAGATCCCGCAGCACGCGGAAAGCACGTTCCCTGCCGTGAATGCCTCGAACCGGGCGGAATTCCTCCAGACACTGCAAAGCAGGGAACCCGAACTGACCCCGCCGCAGCTGGCGCGGGTGCGAAAGCTGTACAGGCAGGCGGAAATGATCTAAAGACGTTCCAACGCTGTCCAACCAATGGGCAAGTCGGCAGGCAAACAGGCAGGCACCACATAACAACCCGGCATGCTGTAACCGTTTGGCGGAGAACCCCCCGCGTACAGCTATTTTAAATACACCTTCTGAATATCGGATTCAAATATCTCCACGCCCATCGCCTTGAGCCCTTCGATGAAGGCATCGGGCTGCACCAGCAGGCGCTCGGCCGCATAAACGCCGCCGGGGAGCGCATCAAACCTGCCCGCGCAGAGCCATTTCGCGGCGAGGAAGGCGGGTGTCGACGTTATTTCAGCGATATGCCCGACATAGGTGAAATATTTATACAGGACGGTAGCCCCGTCCTGCCCGTATATATCGATGCGGCCAACGGATCTGTCCAGCCCTTTGGACTGGAACCAGCCTTCGATCCTATGGAAGAACCGGGCCAGGCGCGCACGCTTTTTGTGCGTGGAAAGCAGCTTCAGCACGCTCAAAACCTGGATCAGCTTCACGATATAGCCGGGTTTGACGCCGCCGTGCAGGGTGACCTCGGAAAGCCCCGAAAGATTCCGCGGCAGCGATACGGACTCGGCGTGCCCGGTGTAGTAGACATGGCATTTGCCGATGGGGGGCGGGAAATCCACCAGCTTTTTAGCCCCGCCTGTCCGCACGCGCTGCTCTTTACCGCCAAGCGTCTGCAGCGTGGTACCATTGAAGATGTGGAACAGGTGGGTGAGGTTGGACACGCCCGCGGCCTCATCCGAGCCGGCGCACCAGTGGACGTTGATCCTGTACGTGCCGGGAACGGCATTATACCCCTTGCGGGCGAGGACCTGTGTGAGACCGGGGGAATTACCAAAACCGGTCAGCACCTTCACGCCCGCCGCCTTTGCCTGTTCGTCCAGTGCCACAACGTCCAGGTAGGCATCATAATCATCACAGATGGACACGTAATGGACGCCGGCCTCGATGGCGCAGGAAGCCAGCGCCTTTTCGAAACGATAAAACGGGCCGACATAGCACAGGACGATATTTTGCCCCTTCATCGCACAGACGACGGCGGCATGGTCTTGCGCGTCCAGCTTTTCTGCGGAGAATTTGGGACCGAGCCCGGAAGCGATGGATCGCGCCTTTTCCACATTCAGATCCGCAAGAACGACAGATGAAACGGCATCATCCTGCTGCAGCATGCGGTTAAGCGGGACGGCCATGTCCGCGCACCCGCCCAAAACCAGGACCTTCATGATATGACCCCCTCCTTATTCAATTGTATGCCCGGAATTCCATGTACACGACAGACGGGAAGATGCGCCATAGAGCGAGCGCTCTATCTATATTACGAGATGATTGTAAGACAATGTAAAGGGACCGGGGAAAGCAGGTCTACTATTCAGCGCATTATTCCGGAGGGACTAAAACAGAAGGGCTCCGAACCGCATGCACGGTACAGAAACCCTTCTGCAGTGAAAGGAGAAGAATCATGGTCAGAACCAATACCGCACACATCCGGCGGTCCACTTTCATTATAGCCCCCGCGAAACAGATAAGCTGAAATTATGGGCAAGGTTTAAAATGTGTTGACAATTGCACGGCATCAAAAACGCAGAAGCATGGAAAACGGAAGTTTCCGGTTCTGCCCAGACAAACCGGCAGATCGCGGATAGAAATATATGGTATTATTGAAGCATCAAAACACAGGCGAGCGGATCCATGAGAAATTCAGATTAAAAATTAACAGTTCATCATTCACAATTGTGGAATGCCCTTATGGGGGAAACCCCTCAGATGCCTTCGGCATCAGCTCCCCTAATAGGGGCGCCATGCGGGGCGGGGCCCTGCGGGGAATGCAATATACAATTTACACATTGTGCATTACATGCAAATTGGTACAACGGCGGAATGCATAAGTAGTAAGACTTAACAATTAGCACTTAATAATCGCAGAATGCCCTGGGGGGGAAGCAACGGCCCTGCGGGGCTTTTTGTTTTCTTCTCAAACAGGTTTATACGTTTTGCTATCCTCACAACATTGGCATGACGGCTGCCGCCTCGCGCATATGAATCATGCGTAAGCCCCCATCGCATTCATCCGGGAGCGCATGGGGACAAGACGCGCAAGGAGTGCCGGGACGATGAAAAAAGCCTTATCCTTCCTGATCGCCGTCATCCTGCTTATTCTCCCGCTGAGTACCGCCGAGGCGAAGACGCCCAGACCCTACACCAGGGGGCAGAAGGGCATCGTCTGCCTGACGTTTGACGACGGGTATGGGAAGAAGAGCATCACGAAGATCCTCAACGTACTGCGGGAAAAGGACGTAAAATGCACGTTCTTCGTGATCGGTAGCCAGCTGAGGAACCTGGCAAGCCTGTGGCGAAAGGCCGTGAAGGACGGGCACGAGATCTGCTACCACTCCATGAACCACAGCTACATGTCCAAAAAGAGCAACGCCTTCATCCGCAGGGACATCGAGCGGTGGTACAGGACGGCGCGGCAGGTGCTGGGCAAGGATCACCCCCTGCTGAACCTCGTGCGGCTGCCGGGCGGAAGCGGGCACCGTTCCGCACGGGTGATGAACCTGTACACCAAGGCCGGGTACAAGGTGGTGGGGTGGAGCAGCGATACGATGAGCGGCGTGACGGCAAAGAGCAAGCGCGACACCAACACCCGGATCAAAAACTACATCCTGCGGACGACGAAGGCGAATACCATCATCCTGGCGCACTTCGACAGGTACAACGCAAACGCGCTGCCGTATTATATAGACAAACTGAAGGCGCGCTTCAAGCTGGGGAAGGTATCGGATGCCATATCCGCGGCGGGGCCCGCGCCGGGGTACGTACCGCGGCCCACACCCACGCCCATACCTTCACCGAAACCTACGCCCACGCCCGCGCCGACGCCGGTATCACCACTGCCTTCGCCGGTACCGGCGCCTGCACCGGGCATGACCCCCGCACCCGGCGCTACCCTTACACCCGGCATCGCACCTACACCAGCGCCGGTAACAAAAGGGCCCGGCATCACAGACGAACCGGCTGTGCCTGAGGCGGAGCCGCCTGCCGGTACTCCGGGAGATGATAACAGCATATCGAGCCTGCCGCGACCCCCGGCATACGGCGGCGCCATCTGGTGCAGACTCGTCCTTTTCCCTTCGTTATGATCATGAATAAGGGCGTACGTGCCATGCCCATCATAACGGACAATCATTCATAATGACATGACAGAAAGGGCCGCCTTGGTTTTCGCAGCGGCCCATAAATCCATGTATTACATCCAATACCGGAAAGCCTATGTCACGATGATGACCTTGGTGGGGTCGGCCGGGGCATATTTGATATTGATGGTGTCCCCCACACGGGGGATGGCGATCTTGGAAACGATGGTCTCGGCGGTGGTCTCAAAGGGAGGCTGGTAGGGCGCATTGATCTTCAGGCGCATGACCACGACGGGATTGTAATTGATCAGTTTGCCAGTATCCTGCATGGAGAGCACCTCCGCGGTGGCCGGAACACCGAACTGCCCGGTATTTTGATACTGCTTCTGCATTTCCACGGCCTGCCGGCCCTGATCCATGGCCTGGTTCATATCGCTCACGAATTCCTTGCCCATGAAGGCCTTGGTCACAAACCCGGTAAAGCCCTTGTTTACCGTCTTGTCGGCATTGTCCAGTGCCTTTTCGGGATCGTTCTTCATATCCCTGATTTTTTATCCATTCCAAACATCAAATACACCCTTTCCGCGCGTGCGCGCACGTAATAATTTGGCCTTTATACATGTATTCACCGTATGTGAATTTGATTCCCTGGTTCACCGGGGTCTCCATCTCTCACCCCCCATGGGTCCCGCGCGTCTACTACCCCAAACCGCTATATCTATCAACCATAATATACCATACCGTGCCAGCCATACAAATAAACGCCAAAAAAAAGACGAAAAAAATCATGTATCGAGCATGCTCCAGTTTTTTGTGACCCGGCAGGTTGCATAAAAGCATAATCAGCGGTTCCCAAACTGTAAGCCGGTTTAATAGGCATACCCGCGCCACGCCAATCACCTGTCCGCATTTCGCATTCCGGCAAAGGGCTGTACGGGTCAAATCCCCACAAAATCTTTATCGCACACATTCTTCAACGATTCTTGACATATATGTTGCGAAAGTGTTAAAATGACTATGACCAATCCGATTCAGACCAAAGTAAACGTCCCACCCGAAAACAGACGAGCAAATGAGGACGGATTCGATATGGAAAACCGCTTCAAAAACTTTTTGAGATACGTCGTGACCACCTGGCGCAGCATCCGCCGGAAAAGACTGCACAGGCAGTTTGCCGGGGGAAAAATGTATTTTACCCCGAAGAAAGGCGCAACGGGATTCCGCAAATGGCTCGGCGCAGTACCACGCAAGCTGCTGGTGACGACGAGCGCGATGCTGGCGGTGGTACTGGTCCTGACCATCGTGTTGGTCGCCACCGCGAAACCGCAGAACGAAACATCGGGCGGGCCGGATAAGGCATCCATACAGGGCTCCCCCAACCCGGACGATCCATCCGATCTATCGGAGGCTTTTCCGGATAACTCCGCTTCACCTGCGCCCCCGCCGGTGGACCCCCTGACCACGACGATCAAAGAGGGGATGGACGCACCCGTCGTGGCGGAGATCCAGCAGCGGCTGATGGAACTGGATTACATGGACGAGGACGAGCCCACCACCCATTACGGCCCCATCACGAAAGCCTCGGTGGCACGCTTCCAGCGGCAGCACGGGCTGACCACGGACGGCTGCATGGGGGCGGACACCTATCAGAAACTGACATCCGCTTCGGCGGAGAAATACCTCATATCCAAGGGCGACGACGGCACGGACATACTGGAGCTGCAGAAACGGCTCGTGGAACTGGGATACATGAACAAGGCCACCAACCATTTCGGCGCGGATACCGAAACGGCCGTGAAAAAATTCCAGCAGCTCAACGGCCTGACACCGGACGGCAAGGTGGGATCCGGGACCCATGAGATGCTGTACAGCGACGAAGCGAAGGCCAATTTCACGGCCAAGGGTGAATCCAGCCCCCAGATCAAGACCTACCAGGTACGGCTGCAGAAGCTGGGATACCTGACCTCCACGCCCGACGGCAAGTACGGTAACGCCACCATCGCCGCCGTGAAAAAATTCCAGGAGAAGAACGGGCTGATCGCGGACGGGTATATCGGCCAGGAGACGGCGAAAAGGATCATGCGGGCGGACGCCGAAACCAACGACGCGATGGCGCTGGGCTCGAAGGGCGACAATGTCACCACCGTGCAGAACCGGCTGAAACAGCTCAACTACCTGAAAAAAGTGACGGGCTACTACGGCTCGGATACCGTAAACGCCGTGAAGGCCTTCCAGAAGCGCAACGGCCTGTCCCAGGACGGCAAGGTGGGCAACCGGACGCTGAGCGTGCTGATATCCAACAAAGCCAAGAAGGCGGCTACACCGAGCAGCGGAAACAATACCAACCCCAGCACCCCAAATACACCATCGGACAACGACCCGGGGGATACGGACGGCAACTCCTCGGGCGGCGTGGAAAAATTCATCCAAAAGGCCAAGTCCAGGCTCGGCTGCAGGTACGTATCAGGCGGGAAGGGGCCCAACACATTTGACTGCTCGGGCTTCGTATACTGGTGCCTGAACCAGGCGGGTGTGCGGCAGGGTTATATGACTTCCGCCACGTGGCAGAAGTGCACGAAGTACGAGCGCATCGAAAACATGAGCGAACTCAGGCGGGGCGACGTGATCAGTTTCCGCGGGCATGTGGGCATCGCGCTGGGCAACGGGCAGATGATCGACGCGGGCTCAGGCAAGGGCAACGTGCATTACTCGAACCTGAATTCCTCGTATTGGAAGACGCACTTTGTGTGCGGGTTCAGGATATTCTAAATAGTTGAGAGTTGAAAGTGGAGAGTTGAGAGTTACCCTGCGGGGGTAAAACAGTTAAGAATTAAAAGTTAAGAGTTAAGAATTGCGGTAAGCCCTGCGGGGGTTAATGTATAATGTATAATTGTGGAATGCCCAGTGGAAGGCTGTTTGCCTCCCATTGGGCATGATCATATAGCCCTGCGGAGGGAGATTCAATGTACAATTTACAATGTACAATGTACAATGGTGGAATGCCTGACGGCATGATTATGATACCCTTCGGGGGAACAAGATAGGTTTAATTAAAAGGGTCGTGGCGGAGAACCATGGCCCTTTTTATTTATCGGTGGTCCTAAGACGGACAACTTCCTGCGATCATGTCACATATGGTATAATATCACAGTACTATTCATATCATAATCGGCACAAAGGAGAAACCAATGAAGGTGAAGAAATCCTGCGTAGTCCTGGTTACCGTTTTCATCATCGCAATACTGGCGTCCTGCGCAACGGCTGCGGACAGACAAGCCGGACAAAGTGGTGGAGACAATGATCAAGGCCGCAAATGAGGGCAACGCAGACGCTTTTATGACATGCTGGGATCCGGAATCGGATATATATCAGGGAGCGAAACGTTTGGCGGACAAACTGCCCCCGCTGGACAAAAAGAAGATGTATACGGCTATGAACATGCCGGCGGAGATCGACCATTTCGTTCCGCTTTCTATGCAAGTATCCGATAAGAGCGAAACGGCGGCCACGGTGAACGCCGGACTCGAGGTATGGGCCGGATCCGACCCGCCGCACAAGGCCGATAAAACGTTCAAGCTGAATTTTTACATGGTGAACAAAGAGGGTAAATGGTACATCACCAAAGTGAGCGACAAGTAAGCAATACAAGCCAAGGAGAGTGATGATATGTCAGGCCTGCACCAACTGATGCGCTACTGCAGGGACAAAGAAACTGGGGAGCGGTATGAAGTGCTGGAATCTCCGGACGGGAAGAGCTACAAGCTGTATGCGCTGAGCTTCCTGGGGGGCACGGGGCAGGAATTCACGTACGGGAAGGATGAATTCGAAGAACAATTCGACTGGTGCGACAGCAACGACCTTTTCGACCTGAAGACGGATTGAGTGTAAACACGGACCCCGGGGAACCGGGGTTTCTCATATTTACGCCGTATCAAGTTATTCAGAATGGAAAGGGCCGATGTGGGCATCGGCCCCTACAATATCTTACGGGTTACCAGCATTCAGTATCATACAAACTGGCAGACGTTGATGAGACGAAAAAGACGTCTTGTTTATTTTTTATAACCCCATCGCCGCCTTCATGCATTTAAAGATATCGGTATTGTCTATGTGATGGCCGAGGCTTTCGCTGCCGGGACCGAAGGAGAAGACCATGACATCCACGCCGGTGTGCTCGGATGCGGCCCAGCCCGCGCTGACACGGGCAGTCATCACAGCGGAGAAAGCCTTGGCGGTGGCGCCCGAGGAACCGGCCTTTTCCCGGTTATAGGCATTCAGCAGGTTTTGCTTTTCCTTGTCCGTGGCGTCCTTCAGCCCGAAGGCATCCCGCAGGATGGCGCCAAAATCCGGAGGCACTGCCGACTTGAAGTCCACGTATTTGGAGACAGCGACCCCGCTGGAGTGCTTCTGCCCTTTCAAAAGCCCGTAGGCGTATTCCATGGGGCGGGCATCGGAACCGATGGCGCAGCCCCCCGTCTCATGGTCCGCGGTGACGATGACGAGGGTATGACCGTCCTTTTGCGCGAAATCCAGCGCGGCCTGCACGGCCCGGTCAAACGAGAGGACCTCACCGCCGGCAGTGGCGACATCATGCGCATGGCAGGCCAGGTCGATCCTGCCGCCCTCCACCATGAGGAAAAAGCCTTTGTCATTCTTCGAAAGTTCGGTTATGGCCTTCCCGGTCATGGCTGAGAGGGAAGGCGTGGCATCCTCCCGGTCCAGTTCATAGGGCATGGGGCCGGAGGCGAAAAGCCCCAGTATCCTGCCCGAAGCATCCTGCAATTCGGCATCATTGGTTGCAAGCGTATAGCCGGCGCTCCTGGCTTCCACCGTGAGGTCCCGGCCATCCTCCCGCGCGCCGCCCTGCGTTTTGGGCAGGAACATATCCAGGCCGCCGCCCATGAGGATATCGGGCTGCAGCGCCATCTGGTCCAGCGCGATCTCCGTTTCGTTCCTGCGGCTGGAATCGTGCGCGGTGAAACAGGCGGGGGTGGCATTCGTCACGCGGACGGTGGTGATGACGCCGGTGGAACGGCCGCCCTGCCGGGCCAGCTCCAGGATGGAGGGGACGGTCTTTTTATCCGGGTCCACGCCGATGGCGCCGATATACGTCTTGACTCCGCAGGCCAGGGCCGTGCCGGCTGCCGCGGAGTCGGTGATCCATTTGGGGGAGCCGTTGGGCGTGGTGGCCGCAGTGCCGTATTGGGGAAGGCTGTCCATGGCGAGGGGTTTATTGCCATTATACAGGCGTCCCAGCGTGACCTGGGAGAGGCCCATGCCGTCCCCGATGAGGAGTATCACGTTCCTGGCCCCGGACGGCGCGGCCGTTTCCACGGCAACAGAAGGAGAGGGCAGCGCGGTTATCCCGGGAGCGGGGGTGGCCGATGGCTCCTGGGACTGGACGGCCGGCACATCACATGCCGCCAAAGAAAGTATCAATATGAGCGTTATGATCAGCGATACGAGGATGCGACGTGAGAAAATACGCGTATGCATTTGGGTGACCTCCTGCAGTTCGATAATATCCAAACCAGGGAGAAATGGCACCTTTACCAACAGTATAACAAAAGAAGCGCCAAAAAGTCACGCCAATGGATCCAACAAGTGCCAAGCACTTTTGGGGGTTTTGCATTCAGGGAGTGTTCGCCACAAACTTGAGTGAGCGGTATCATTTCTGACGTACACGCCGCCGGAAATGACTGATTTGAATATCTATCAGAGACTATATAAAATAAAAATGAACAGAAGAAGAAAAAAAGAGGCGCGCCAAGCGGCACGCCAATGGAAAGGGAGGACATCATGCGGTGTTCAGATAATCAGGTTTCGTGTGTCCGAATATGGGACTCAGCAGCTGCAGCAAGGGACCAGGCGCGCATTGCCATCGAAATAGTCCGTGAGCAGCGCACGCGCAAACTGCATGGTGGAATCGATGTACTGCATGAGCCAGGGCTCGTGGCTTTTAAATTCGCGGGCGAGGAACACGCGGCGGCCGCTGAGCCTGCTGTACAGGTACTGCAGCGCGACACGCTCCTTTTCCATCCGGTCCGCCTCATAGTCCACCCGCGCGAAGATATAGTAGTAGTCGATGATCTGCTTTTTGAAGGAGTCCATCTCGCGGGAAAGGGAAAAACGGCCCGTGCCGATGAACCTTTGCAGCAGCAGGCGGTAGGCGGCCATCCAGAGCCGCACACAGCTATTGTCATCGGGTATCCCCTTCAGAGCCAATTGCAGCTTGGTCTCATAAATGGCTGCCGCGGCCCCGAGGGTGAACATGTGCTTGATGTAATGCTCGGCTGCCGACTCGTCATCGGGCATGCGGGTGAGCACGCGGCAGGAACGCTGGTCCACCTGGCGCCGGATACGCGAAAGCATTTCCACGGATACGGTGCGGATGAGGTCTTTCTGCATGGCGGCTTCAAACACATTCGATCCCTCCCAAATTTGTTTCCACCTGCATCATACTGCTTTCATGCTAAGACGCCATTACAGGCGTGTTAAGTTCGTATTAAGCACTTGCAGGCTGCAAGCTCCTCCGGCACGAGTGAAACAAGCACGCCCCGGATGCAGGAAATCATGCAATAATGATGCGGTAGACTATGGCATATCGTACATGCATATGCTATATTTAATAACTGTGAGCCTTCGTTTATGCAGCTGTGCATAAACGTCAACACTCTTTTCCAACAAATGAAAAACGCTGCCCAACCGGCAGCCATATAAAGCCGTATGATCCTGGATGGATGATACGGCTTATGGGGGAAGCAAAGATGCTGACGTACCTGGAACTGACGAGGGATGATATCGCAAGCCTTCCGCGGGAAAACACCCTATTGGTCTCTTTAATCGCGCCCATAGAAGTGCACGGGGTTCACTTGCCGGTAGGGACGGACCTTTTCATCGCAGAGGGCATCATGCACCGCGTCACGGAAAGGCTGAAGGACTGGACCATCGTACGGCTGCCGGACCTGCTGCTGGGCGCGCAGGCCATCCCCGCGCCGGGCTCCATCCAAATCCGGGGCAAACTGCTGCGGGGCGCGTTGATACAGACGGGAAAGGCTCTGGCGGCGCTGGGTTTCCGGTACTGGATGGCCTTCGACAACCACGGCGGGGCCACACACCAGATCGCGGAAGCGGAGGCGGCCAGGCGATTACAGAAAGACGGACTGAACCTGATGACGCCCTTTCTCCCCATCTTCCGGGGCATGTGCAAAGGGGACCCGGAGATCGGGCTGCCCCGAGGAGAGGACGGGGGCGCAGACGACGCCCACGCGGGCACCAACGAGACCTCCCTGATGCTGGCCCTGGCGCCCGAAAAGGTGAGACCCGGGTGGGAGAAACTGCCCCGATGGAAACCGGGCGAGAAAACGCCGATGGGGAACCTGGGGCGGGCGCTGAAACAGCCGCTGCTGGGCATGGCGATGGACTGGTTCGCCGCAAAGGACAACCCACACTACGTGGGGTGCCCGGGCGAAGCCACTGTGGAGGCCGGGGAGGCCATGATCGCATACCATGTAAAGAAGTCGCTGGAACTGTTGCAGGTGGCGAAAGAAGGGAAATATAAACCGGAATGTCCGTATCCGAAAATCGTCAGCGCGTTAACGAAGGTGTTTGAATAGAACGTAGTTCAAATGTTCAAAAATTAATAATTAAGAATTAAGAGTTAAGAATTTTGGAGTGCCTGCGGCACGATCATATTGGCCCTGAGGGGGTTGTTAATTGATTACTCGGAATTACTGAGTGCATATAACAAGGATATCATTCGAATTTATATGAAGGAAGATGAAAAAATGAAAGTTGGAACGGTGCGGGAGATCAAGAAGCATGAGTACAGGGTGGGGCTGACGCCGGACAGTGTGCGGAGCTACATCCTGCACGGGCACGAAGTATTCGTCCAGACGGGTGCGGGCGATGGCTCGGGCTTTTCGGACGATGAATACAGGAAGGCGGGGGCCAACATACTGCCCGACGCGGCGTGGGTATTCCAGCGGTGCGACATGGTGGTGAAGGTCAAAGAACCGCTGGAAGAGGAATACAAGCTGATGCGGGAGGGGCAGGTCCTGTACACGTACCTGCACCTGGCAGCGAACCCGGAGCTGGGGAAGGCCCTGATCGAACGCAAGGTGAAGGGCGTGGCGTATGAGACCATCGTGGACGAACGGGGCGGGCTGCCCTGCCTGCGCCCGATGAGCGAGATCGCGGGGAGGCTGAGCGTGCAGGAAGGCGCGAAATACCTGGAGAAGCCCTTCGGCGGCGTGGGCGTGCTGTTGGGCGGCGTGCCGGGCGTGGCGCGGGGCAAGGTGGCCATCATCGGCGGGGGCGTGGTGGGAACGAACGCATGCCGCATGGCCGTCGGGCTGGGCGCGCAGGTGACGATCCTGGATATCAGCCTGGACAGGCTGACCTACCTGGACGACGTATTCCGCGGGGAGATCACGACGCTGTACTCTTCCCACTCCAACATCGAACGGGCCGTGGGTGAGGCGGACCTGGTGATCGGCGCGGTGCTGATACCGGGCGGGAGCGCGCCCAAGATGATACGCAAAGAACACCTGAAGCTGATGAAAAAGGGATCCGTGATCGTGGACGTGGCGGTGGACCAGGGCGGGTGCTGCGAGACGACGGTGCCGACCTACCACGACGACCCCGTTTTCACGGTGGACGGGGTGGTGCACTACTGCGTGGCCAACATGCCGGGCTCGGTGCCGCGGACATCCACGCAGGCCCTGCAGAACGCGACGCTGCCCTACGGACTGCTCATCGCAAACAACACGCTGGAGGCGGCATGCAGGCTGAACAAAGGCGTATGCACGGGCGTGAACACGTACAACGGCAAATGCACGCACGAGCAGGTGGCGGAGGCGCTGGGGCTGGAATACACGGCGGTGAAAGAACTTATTTAATTAATAATTAAGAGTTAAGAATTAAGAATTTCGGAGTCCCTTCGGGACGATTGAGTTGGGACTTCGCATGCATGCCAGGAACTGAACGTCACCTCATCCGAAGCCAAGTGATTCCAATAAAAGTAATTGGAATCACTATGGCGCCACCTTCCCCTCAAGGGGAAGGCTTTTGGATTCGGATGTTTTGTTAGAATTGCGGTGTCCAAAGGCAATAAGGGTCAGCCTTTTGGCAAATCTCGATTTGCCTTGGACGATATGAATGTGCTGAGGGCTTTGCCCTCAGACTCCCTACAGGTATTGTTAACATAGGCCGGCTACATAACGGCCTATTATTACGGGTCAAAGCGGTCAACAAACGCAATAATACGTTATATGAGGGAGATACACCGATGCTGATTGATATCACACTGAAAATCACACCCGGGATGATCCAGGAAGCGCAGGGAAACGAAAAGACGGCGCTGGCGGGGCATTTGGGCACGCACTTCGACGTGATGAACAAGGAATTCCCACTGGAATATACGGAACGCAGAGGCATCATCTTTGACGTAAGCAGGGTGACGGACAGGGACATCGAAGAAAGCGACATAGACCTTTCCAAGGTGGAGCAGGATATGTTCGTCGCTTTCCATACCGGGTTTATCGAGGCAGAAGGCTATGGAACGGCGCGTTACTACAAGGAGCACCCGCAGCTCTCGAATGCGCTCATAAACGCGCTGCTTGCGAAGAACATCTCCATCATCGGGGTGGATTTCGCGGGGATCCGGCGGGGGCTTGAACACACGCCCATGGACCAAACCTGCGCGGACCGGGGCGTATTCATCGTGGAGAACCTCTGCAACCTGAAGGCCATCCTGGGCAGCCGGTGGAGCAGGGAATTCACAGCCAACACCTACCCAATCCGCTTCACGGAGATGAGCGGGCTGCCGTGCAGGGTAATCGCAAAGGTATAGACGAAAAGCAGTTACGGCAAGCCGGGAAGGAAGCAACAACCTCCCGGCTTATTTTTCTTTGATATCACTAATTAGGATATACAAGGCAAACGGGATCAGCCTTTGGGGAAGCCAATTCCCTTTTTGACAATACAATCATTTTTCGGCTCCGCCTCAGGCTATCCATTTCATACGAAATGAAGAAAAAAGTCCATTCATAGGACAAACAAGGAATCACAGCAATAGCATGCGTACATACTGTACACCATGTACATAATATGCTATGATGGAGGCGAAAACGGAGATGAACGACATGTTTATTAAGAATGCAACAGACGTGCGCAAGGAGTGGGGGAGCGTCATCGACACGGTGGTGCGGGAAAAACCGGTATTCGTAAAACGCTCAAGAGATATCATTTACCTGCTGAGCCAAAACAACATCAACCAGCTCCTGAGCAACTATACATTCACCGCGAATGCTTTTACTGAAAACGACGGGAGCATTACCTTATCCCTCAATGAAGTAGATATCGCCGCAAACGGGAAAGACCAGGCGGAAGCACTGGATATACTCGCCAGGGACTTGCAGGAGTATGCGGAAGAGTATTATGCAGAATTCGAGTACTGGTACGCTTCAATGAACCGCAAAAGCCATTACCCCTATATCCTGCGCGTTCTTTCAACGGATGATAAAGAAAAACTGAAGGAGCTCATCACGTGCCAAGCTGGAAAGAGCTGAAACGGTTCTGCGACAACGACGGATGGGAGAACTATAAGACAACCGACCACTACTTCTACCGAAAGAACGACGGTAAAGGCAATATCCGGCGCGTCAAGGTATCCATGGCACCCGGCGAAATACACGGGCACCTGTGGCAGGAGATACTCAAAAAGCAGCTGTGCGTCACACAGGCATATTTCAACAGCAAGTTATAAATCTCACCGGGGATCCCCCCCGGCTTTTTGTTCCTTCACAGGCAAATATGGTATAATCTGCAGCAAGGACGGACATACAGGCAGGACACCGTTCATAAGCTTTTTCTGATATCACCTGAATGATTGCGGGGGTGCTGCAGTGGAGACCAGGATCACGGGGATGGCGGCGGCTGCGCTGGTGGTGGCCGCGGGACTGATCGCGCTGGCCATCATCAAACGGAAGGCCGCAGTGCTGTGGATCCTATCCTCTATCATAGGGATCATGGTCCTTTTCACATCGACCGCGGCGCTCTACGCCCTGCATATCGAGCCGTCCATGCTCACCGTCACCGAGCGGACGATCATAAACAAGGAGCTGCCGCCTTGCTTCGAGGGCAAGCGGGTCGCTTTCATCACGGATATCCATTTCGGCAAATATTACAAGGAAAAGGATTTTGCCCGGCTGGCTGAACGGATCAACAAACTGAATGCGGATATCCTGCTCATCGGCGGGGACACCGTGGACCGGAGCATAAGCCCGGCGGATGTGGACCCTTCGGCCGTTGCGGGTCTTTTCAAAAGCATCCACGCGCCGCTGGGCATGTACGCGGTGGAGGGGAACCACGACCTGGAGGACCGGAATACGCGGGCGTTCATGCAGCGGGTGTATGCCGAAGCGGGCATACGGGTGCTGCGCAACGAGCATGCATTCATCCGGTCCGGGGGCGGGCGCATCGCTATCGCGGGACTGCAGGAGAGCTACTTCCGCAAGCCGGACGCGGACGCGGCGTACAAGGGCATCCCGGAAGGGACATTTACCATCGGGATGATCCACGAGCCCGATATCGCCGTGCAATTCACTCCGCACAGGACGCCGCTGGTGCTGGCGGGGCACTCACACGGGGGGATCGTGGTGCTGCCCTTCATGGGCCCGCTATTCAAGGTGTGGGACGCAAAGAACATGACGAAGGGCGTGTACAAGGCGGGGGATACGGAAGTGTACGTATCCAACGGCATCGGCTTCGTCATCATCAAGGCGCGGTTCTGCGACCCGCCGGAGATCGTGGTGTATACACTGAAACGGAAAGTCATTAATCTGATGCATCAATAATATTAACAGGTAATTGATATATTTCATTGTGTGAAGGATTTAAGATGGATAAGGCAGTTCCTATAGGAATCAACAAAATAGATTTTGAAGAAAAAATCAAAATTTTTGAAAAATTGTTAGGTACTCAGTGGTTAGAAAATCAAATTCCTAACAAGTCATCTTTTTCAACTCTTTGGATAAGAAAAGATACTTTAGCGTCTGTAGAATTATATACAATTGCGAATGCTATAGAAAGTTTAAATCTTGAACAAAACACTAAATGGCTAGATGAATTTGTAAAGGCTATAAAGACAAATAGAGATACAGACGTAATAAGTAATTCTTATGAAATCATATCAGCTGCTATGTTTTCTAAAAATCAAAAAGTAAATATTAGTGAATATGGTAATCCGGGATATGACTTTGAGATACATATAAATAATAAAACTATACGTGTATCATGCAAAAAGCTTCAGATATCAAATGAGGAAAGAACTTTTTATAGAGAAATGAAAATGATATATAACACAACTCTTTCAATGTTAGGAAAATTACAGTTAAGTGGCCTACAAATAGTACTTATTAATATTAAGATTGAAGAACCAGTCGCTTTAGAAGACATGCGTAATCAAATAGAATACTGTCTTTCAGAATATAAGATTTCCAAGGAGTTTCATGCGTATAAGATTGGAGGGTGGCTTATAAATATTATACCTTTAACTTGTGAAGAGAAAGGTTTTTACTTTCACAATGGTATTGTATCTTTCAAATTTCTTGGCATTTCACCATACAAACAAGAGGAACAAAACAGATTTGAAAATTTATTCCGTAGAGCAGCAAGTAACGTCAAACAACATTGTAATAAAATAGATAATGATAATATCAATATGATTATGATCGGAGTTCCTACTTCTATTTCAATAAAGACAGCAGAAGGATGGATTCAAGATAAATTCAAGCGCGAATACTCTACAATAACAGCAGTGATTTTGAATAGAACACAATACATTAAAATGGAAGATACGTCAGAAATGTGTATTCTTAATGAAATAGCTACCATTTCAAACCCTAATGCAAAAGTTAAATTACATGAATTTTATCCAGAAGGATATACATTGAAAAGTGAAATACCGTTCGGTCTTGTTACCCTAGAAGAGTCGAAAAATAAGTTATTTATTGGAGACGAAAGATTTGATATAGATGACTCATATATTTTTCAAAAAGGTCAAATATTTCACGAACATGTAAATGGTGAAATGAGTTATACTTTCAAAAATGAACCTGGTATAAAATATGTTTCAATATTTAAACCAGATCAATGTGATAAACCTCTTTTTTTGGAGCCGGGATATCCTCCAGATTCAAACTTTTTATTAATTTAATAGTTGGACAGGCTACAGGCGATAATATCTTCAACGAGAGGCTATACAAATTGAAAACAGAACTGATCAAAATCAAAAATGAGGGCGACATACCTCCTGAATACAGGGACACGCCTGTGGGGCAACTGCTCAGGTACCAAAACCTTTCGATGCCGTTTGAGAAATATGACAGGGCGCAGATGCTCATCGGCATGTGCATGGACAACCGCAAGCAACTGAACATCCCCGAGAACTTCGCGTACATCATCCGCACGGGCGGAGGCAACCTGCGTTACAGCGAATTCAAACTGTCCTACGCCATCGCCATCGGGGGCATACGGCATGTGGCGCTGATCGCCCACAACGAGTGCGGGATGGTGAACCTGATGTCCAAACGCGAGGATTTCATCCGGGGCCTGTGCGAACGGGCCGGGTGGGACAGGCAGCGGGCAGAGGAGCATTTCATGAACTACGCGCCGATGTTTGAGATCGACAACGAAGCGGAATTCGCGGCGGAGGAGGCAAGGCGGCTGCGAAACAAGTACAAGGGAATCCTCTTTGCGCCGCTATACTATACACTCGAGGACAACCGGTTGAGCGTTATCCCGCGCTGACGGCATCCGATTTATATTTCAATGGAAAAATCCATGTGAGGGGGAAGGAAATGGACAGGGTACAGGCAATCGATCTGCTGAACCAGCATCTTCAGAACAGGAACCTCTTCAAACACTCGCTGGCGGTGGAGGCCATCATGAAAGCACTGGCAAAACGGCTGAATGGGGACACGGAAAAATGGGCGTTGGCGGGGCTGCTGCACGACATCGACTATGAGGTGACGCAGGGGGACATGGCAACTCACGGCGCGGTGGGGTACGAGATGCTGAAACAGGCGGGCGTGGATGAGGATATCGCGCAGGCGGTGCTGCGGCACAACGAGGAGACGGGGAATGTGGCACGGAACACGTTCGAAAAGGCGCTGCAGGTGGCGGACCCCATCACGGGGATGATCACCGCGAGCGCGCTCGTCAAACCGGAGAAGAAACTTTCCGCTGTGGATACGGACTTCGTGAACCGGAAGATGGGGGAAAAATCATTTGCGAAAGGGGCGAACCGGGACAAGATACGGGCGTGCGAGGAGCTGGGCATCCCACTGAACGAGTACATCACATTATCCATCGAAGCGATGCAGGGGATCGCGGACGAGCTGGGGCTGTGAAATGAATCAACAAACGAAATAACACTCCATACAATAAAAGGCAGGACAAGCTGCCTTTTATTATTTTCAAAGCGGGACAAAATAAGGGCATGGACGAAATGAATGTGATGCCGGAAGAAGCGCTGTCTCCCGGCGCGATACCCGAAACAGCAGGAGAAATCGAAACTGCGGACGCAGAGATCGCGGCAGAAGTGGCAATACCTATCGCTACTGAAGAAACGGGGATCACGACCGTGAAGGACGCCAAGGGCACGCGGGCAATGGCCCATATATCCTTTTGGCTGGGGATCCTGGGCATCCTGGCATGCGGCGGGCAATTCCTGCTGCTACTGACCCCTTTCCTCATCATCCAGCAGTGGTTCCTCTCCATCGTGTATGCCTCGTTCGGGCTGGGCGGGCTGGCGGCTGCCTGCGCTGCGGTATGCCTGCTGCGCCAGCATAAAAGAAGGAAGAGCGGCATGGCCATCGCAGGACTGGTGCTGGGGCTGGCACCGTTTGCGACGTACTTCATACTGAGCGCGGTTTTCAGTTAAGAATAGAAACTTAAAGCTTTCCCTTCCTGGGTCCCTCCTTCAGTCGCCCACCGCGAAACTTACGGCGGCAGTTCCCTCGCAAAAGTACGCTACGTCCGTATGAGAGAGCTAATAAAGAGCACCCTGCCGGGGCCACTTTTCGACTTGAAAAGCCGCTATGCAGCTCTACGGGTTAATAATTCCTGGGCAAATAAAAAAGGCAGGACACCCTGCCTTTGCTTTATCACTTGAAGTATTTATCGTAGTCGACATTCAAAGCGCCATTCACGGAATTCAGCTCATCACAGAGCGGCCTGTAGTCCTCAGACGCATAATCCTCCGGTGTGGGGACGTAAACGCCCGAATCCTCTTCCTCCCCATTGATCACCGACAGACGGACGACATCGGCGCCCGATTTCACTTCCCCGTCCATGTACAGGTGCACACGCTGGTAGACGGCACCCGTGACGCCCGGAAGGCCTTCAAAACCCGGCGCATCCCCGTGGGGCGCCTCCACCATGAGCATGCAGGGCGAATCCGGGCAGCAGTTGCCTTCGTTCCAGGCCTGGACGAAACCCTGGAGATCCTTATGAAAAATGCATATCTCGCAGATGGCTCTTTGCATCTGTTTTGCGGTTTTGAACCATTCCCATATAGTCATATCCATATTATCACACTCCATTTTATGACCCTTATACATCGTATTCACAAAAGGCCATAAAGTGAGCCTGAAAGCAGAGTATATTATTCATTATTATCATAAGACGTGCGAACGTGACAAAAAAGACACGCAAGGTATATATTAGAAACATGTAGTTTGGCGGGGAGCGTGCCCATATGAACAAGAAGGAAGAAAGATCGCGGGAAGCCTACAACAGGATGGCGCTGAATTACAGCGAGACAGCCGAAGGACAGTATACGGCGCCGTTCAAGCAGATCATCGCCAGAGAAGCCGTGATCCCGGCAAACGGAGCGGTACTGGACATGGGTTGCGGCCCCGGGGAACTCCTGGAGATGCTGAACAAAAAATGCCCGATTCAGGGAACGGGCGTGGATATATCCGATGAAATGATCAGAGTGGCCAAAGCCAGGTACCCCCAATTTTCATTCAGCGTTTCCAGCTGCGCTCCGCTTCCGTTTGAAACCGGCACTTTTGATGCGGTGAGCGTATCCGCCGCATTCCACCATTTCCCCGAACCGCGGCAGTTTGCAGCAGAGGCGTACCGGGTGCTGAAAAAAGGCGGACGGATCTATGTGACGGACCCTTTTTACCCGCCGCTGCTGCGGTTGCTGGCAAATACGATCTATCTGCCCCTTCACAATGCGGGGGACGTGAAAATCTATACAGGCAAAGAACTGCAAAGGATATTTGCTTCCGCGGGATTTTCGGATATTTCGCTTGCGCGGGAAGGGAATGTCCAACTGCTGAAGGCGGTAAAAGCCGGGATTTAAGCTATCCCAAAAGTACACAGCCGCACCCATACGATATTTCGGACGGAACAGATAAAAAAAGCCCGGATCAACACCGGGCTTTGCTCTACTTATTTATATATCCGGCGGCCCCATTTGAAGCAGCCGCTGTAGTAGCCTTTGGTAAGGTCGGAAACGCTGACGCCCCCCGTGGGCTGGCAGTGGATGAATTTGCCCGAACCCAGGTAAATGCCGACATGGCCGACGGGCGGGCTGCCATCCTGGGTATCGAAGAAGACGAGATCACCTTTTCTCAGCTGGCTTTTGGAGACCTTGGTCCACTGGCTGTTCAAACTCTGGGCGTTGGCGGTACGGGGCGCAGTGACGCCCATCTGCTTGAGCAGAAACGTGGTATAGCCGGAGCAATCAAAGCTGTTGGGTCCGTTGCCGCCGTGGGTATACCTTTTCCCGAGGTATTTTTCGGCGACGGTGACGAGCTTATCCACCTTGGCCACATAGGCCGGCTGCACCGCTTTCCCGTTGGCTTTTACGGCTTTGGCCGTAAAGACAAGCCCCAGCGTCTTTTCGGCTGCAACACCGGTGGCGGAGATGCCGTTCTGCTTTTGAAACCGCTTCAGCGCATCCAGGGTAACGGGCCCGAAAAAGCCGGTGATGGTCTTGTATTTGTAATAACCCAGCTCCTTCAAGCGTTTTTGCAGGTCCTTCACATCATCGCCCTTATCTCCTGCACGGATGGCATCCACCTGGCTGTCTGTGACCTTGCGGGAGGCGGGCAGGGGTTTATAGGATTTGCCCATGATGAGCTTGAGGGTGACGGGACCCGCCTTGCCGTCGGCGGTGACGCGGCGCGATTTTTGAAACTTCAATACGGCGTCCTGGGTATCGGTGCCGAAATAGCCCGTGGGCTTGCACTTGAGGTAGCCCTGGTCTAAAAGCGCTTTTTGCATGGCGAGGACATACTCGTCCCTGTCCCCTTTCATCAAAACCTGGTAACGCTGCACGCTCGCAGCGGCCAGGGCCGTCTGGGGGAGGAACGATACGAGGGCGATCATGACCGCCGCCATCACAAGAACCAACTTTTTAACCAATCCGATACACCTTCTTTGGAGGGAAACCTGCCAACAGCATTTGCCTGCCGCCTGCTTCGGGCAGAACATGCGGCCTGAAGCAGATTCTATACGGAGTTGACGGGAATAATTCATATCTGTGCGCTTATCGTAACAGAAATGAAATAAATATGTCAATACCGTAATTATATCCATTTATTTGGATATTCGGAATAAATTGCAGCAGACTTTATAAATGCGGCGTAATCCGGCCATTTCCGATGACATGGGCATGCCGTACCGGATCGTGAATAACAGGATATGGCATATTAAAGATAATATATGGAAACCAGTATTGCAATACTGTGATGAATGTGTTATGTATAAGGTGTACAATTGCATAAATTTTCACGGATGGACTGTGATTCCGTTGAAAAAGGCAAAGCCGGCGAAAACCGGTGACGCAAAGCCACGGGCCTAAACGGGTAAATCCCGCACGGCAGCCGGGCCGCCAAACGGAACATGGGTTTGATGCAAAAGCCAAAGCCTCGTGTTCCCCGACCCAGCCGGTGGCGGGAATCCCATACGATGGGGGAACAGGAAGGCTTATTTTTTTCCTGACAGCACAGACAACACCCAAAAACCATGGCTATTCCACGAACATTAAATATGGGATAAAAACTGCAGATGCAGCGCCATAGTTACGACATTACTAGTAGTACAATAAAGATGCCTCAGATGGAGCGGAAGGGATACCGAATGCGAAAAATACTGGCCTTCATGCTGATACTGGCCCTGATGCTGGCCATACTGCCTGCCGGCGCGCGGGCTGAGGACGACGCTCCCGCACAAACGGCGCCGCCGTCCGAGGCACCGGCATCACCGGATGCGAGCGTGCCGCCGCAGACGCCTGCATCAAACCCCGCTCCGCAGGCGACGGAAGAACCAACTCCCTCCCCATCGTCAGCTCCGATACCGGACGCCACGCCGACGCCCGAACCCTCGCCTGCGCCTGTTTACGATATCGAAAAGGCACGGCAGGAATACAGGAATACGCTGGAGGGAATCAAAGGGACCGGGAAATTTGCGGCGGCCCGGACGCAAGGCGAAAAGCCCGTACAGACGCTGGCGGCGGCGGAGGGCAAAAAGCGCTTTTATATCAGCTTCAAAGCCGGAACCCCTTTCCAGCAAATGCAGGCCAGCCTGGCAAACACCGTGAATAAAATGATCGGTTCCCCGGACAACGGGAAATACGTGGCGGTGCTGGACGACCCTGCTGCCTTCCGGCAGGCATACGGGGATATCATTCAATCCATGGATGAAGACAAGGTCATCAAAATAGCGGATATCCCCAACGACACGCTTTACCATAACCAATATGCACTGCCGCTGATGAACGTGCCCGATGCCTGGGACATTTCCAAAGGCTCGGACGCCGTGAAGGTGGCGGTCATCGATACGGGAATTTACCGGGCCCATCCGGATTTCGCGGGGACCAGTATCACCCCCGGGTATGACGTGATCACACGCAAATCCGGCGTGGACCAGGACCCCTACGGCCACGGGACGACCGTGGCGGGCGTGATCGCCGCGACGGCCAACAACGGCAAGGGCATTTCCGGCGTCTGCTGGGACGTGACGATCGAACCCTACCGGGTGGCGGACAGCAACGGGAATATCTATGTCTCGGACATGATCACCGCCGTTTACATGGCCGTGGACAGCGGGTGCAAGGTGATCAACCTGAGCATGGGAGGGCCGGATACCGCACCCGGGGAATCCACCGCGATCAAATATGCCATCGACCACGGCTGCATCGTGGTGGCCTCGGCAGGGAACGAAGCCACGGAGGGCAACCCCTATGAATACCCGGCCTCACTGGATGATGTGATCAGCGCCGCGTCCATCAACAGCTCCTGCACGCACTCCTATTTTTCCAATTACAACGACAAGGTGGATATCTGCGCCCCCGGCGAGGACATATACACCACAAGCAAATCAGGCGGCTACTGCACGGCGGATGGCACGTCCTATTCCGCCCCGTATGTATCGGGGATCGCAGCGCTGGCCGCATCCATGGACCCCCATATCACGGCGTCGGGATTCAACGACCTGCTGGAAGCAACAAGCAGGGACCTGGGAACGCCCGGGCGCGATAACTCTTACGGTTACGGGCTCATCGACGCAGAGGCCATCCTTATACGGCTCGCGGGCGGCGCCGACCTTTCACACATCACCGTATCAACGGGAACCCTGAGCCCGGCCTTCAAGCCGGCAACGACGAGCTACCAGCTGCGGCTGGGCACGCAGGGAAGCGTAACAATCACGCCTGCCAGGAGCGACCCGGACGCCGGTATGACGATAAACGGACAGGCCGTTGCCAGCATCACGTCGGCACTGAACTACGGTGAAAGCAGGGCCGTCAGCATCACGGTGACGGCGGTGAGCGGCACATCCAAGACCTATACCATCACCATCACGAGGCCGTATCCGAACGGGTATCTTTCCAATATCGCGCTCTCCACGCAGCGCCTCTCCCCGGCATTCAACCTCTTCACGACGAATTACAGGGTGGACCTGCCGGAAGGCACACCGAGTGTGACCATCACGCCCGTACGCACCAACCCGTCCAACAAGATGACCATAGACGGACGGAAGGCAACCAGCAAAAAGATATCGCTTTCGCCGGGCAAAGGTACGACGGTGAAGATCGCGGTGTATGAAACCTCCCGGATCAAGCACACCTATTCAGTCTATGCAGCACGCGCACGCTCCACGGACGCCACCCTCTCGCGGATGAGCGTATCGGGAGGGACGCCGGACAGCCCCTTTGCAAACGGCACACCGGTATATACCGTCACGGTGCCTGAGACACGCAGCAGTGCGACCATCCGCCTGTACAGGAACAGCTCATATGCTACGGCGTATATCGACAACCGCAAAGCGACCTCCAAAACCGTATCGATCGCCAACGGGCAGACGAAGACGGTGACGGTGCGGGTACGCGCCCAGGCGGGGAACGAACGGCAATTCCAGATACGCTTCGTGCGGCCGGCAAGGATCTCCAGCTTCAGCGCATCCCCCGCCTACCAGCGCATCCCGTCGCTTTCCCCGCAGGGAAGCAACACGCTGAAATTCCAGTACAGGCTGTACGGGAGCGCGGAGACCCGCATCGAAATATTCAAAGACGGCGCATGGAAACGGATCCTGGCGCGAGCGGAAGGACAGGGGAGCAAGACGTATACCTGGGACGGCCGGGTGGAGGGCCAATACCTGGCGCCGGGCACCTACAGCGCCAAAGTGTACACGGTATACAACGGCGCATACACCAGCCAGCCGAAGACCCTGAGCGTACGCATCTACGGCGCGCCGGCCATCGCCACCACGCTGAGCACGATGGAACTGGCAAAGGGCAAGAAGCTTTCGGCCCTCATCAGCTGGAACGTGCCGACGAACATCACCGTCCAGGTGATAAACCAAAATGGCAGCCCCGTGGCCACGCTGTACAGCGGCACGAACCGCCTGCCCGCTTCCAAGGCAGTATACTGGACCGGGAAGACCGGGCTAACCTATGCTGCGCCGGGGACGTACCGGATACGCATCACCGCCGGGGGCACCATCCGGGAAACGGGGAGCTTCACGCTGATACCGTAGTACAATTAATAATTAATAGTTAAGAATTAAGAATTTTGGCATGCCCGGCGAAAGTTAGCCGGGCATGATCATATGCCACCCTGCGGGGGTAATGCATAATTTATAATGTATAATGTATAATTACGGAATACCCATGGGAGGCAGGTATACCTCCCATGGGTATGATCATATGGCTACATGATCATACGCTCTACGGGGTTAATTCAATGTAAAACGTACATTGGCGGAATGCCATTCGATTCCCTGCGCGGGAATCGCTATAACTCACACATGCCTTCGCGGAGGCTATTTGTTTTTGGGCAAAAACTTTATTTGCAAATAATAAAGTGATATAATAAGCATTAATTCTACACATTTCAGGCAGCGATCACCAAAGCGAAACGAATATCCCAGATATGAAACCTTATCAAAGGAGATGAACCATATGACACGGCGGACACTGATTTTGATCCTTTTGATACTCATCACGGTATTCGTCCTTTCCGGATGCGGCGAAGAGGAAATGACGCCATCCGATGAGGCCACCACCGAGCAATCCCCCACGGCGACCCCCACGCCCACGCCCACGCCCTCCCCATCGCCTTCACCCTCGCCGAGCCCCACCAAGGAAGTGGCGGCAGGGCTGCAGAAATATGACGGGTACCTGCTGGACGCGCGGTGCGGGAAGGACGGGAAGGATACCCACGGGAACGACCTGACCACCGAGGAAGGGCTCAAAAAACATACGACCGCATGCCTGAAGACCCGCGCCAGCACCGGGTACGGCATGATGATCTATAGGAGCGGGAAATGGACATTCTTCAAGTTTGACGAAGCCGGGAACAAAATGGTGAAACGCTACATCGTGGACAAAACGAAGAAGACCAACCAGATCAAAATCACAGTGCGCGGCGTGATAGACGGCAGCACCATCCAGCTCGGCGTAAAAGGCGGGACAGTGCTGGGTAATTATGGCCTGAGCTAGAAGCGGCTATTGAGAATAAACAACAAAAAAACTGCCGGGAGAATCCGGCATTTTTTTTGTCCGGGAATACCCCGGATAGATACCCCAGTGAACTGGGCGCCATGGTTGCACGGGCTCACCCCATACCCTATAATGACAATAGCAACATCCCTGTTCATTTATCATCATTTATTGATTGGGAGGCCGACATGTCCAAATCCAGACGCCTTGCGCCATCCTTCATCCTCATCCTTTTTTTATACGCAGCGGCATTTGCCATCGGATACCTCGCCTACTGGCTATGCACCGCATACGGGTCCATGCACCCGCTGATCGCCACCTTCATCGCGGACGTGGTCGCCACCCTCATCGTATGGCTTGCGGGCATCCTTTTCAAAAACTCCAGCCTGTATGACCCGTACTGGAGCGTGCTGCCGCCATTTGCGTTCCTGCTGTGGATATTCCTTTTTGACCCGGGATTCTCACTCGTCTCCATCCTGCTGCTGGCGGGGATCGGTTTCTGGGCCATCCGGCTGACCACAAACTGGGCCATCCGCTGGCGAGGGATGCAGTACCAGGACTGGCGGTACACGATGATGCACGAGAGCAAGCCGAAGCTGTGGTTCCTCTCCAACCTTTTCGGCATCAACCTGATCCCGACGTGCTTTGTATTCGGCGGGATGATCCCGGCGTATTACGCCATCTCCCAGCATGCCAGCGCGCCCGGGGCGCTGACGTACATCGGGCTGGCTATATGCATCGGTGCGGCGGTCCTGCAGCTCATCAGCGACATCCAGATGGAGCTTTTCAAGAAGCGGGCCGAAAAGGGACAAAACATCGACGAGGGGCTTTGGCGCTACTCCCGGCACCCAAACTATTTCGGTGAGGTATCGCTGTGGTGGGGCGTGTGGCTGATGCAGATGGGCGTAGTCCCCGAACTCTGGTACACCGTGGCGGGGCCTGTGGCGATGACGCTGCTTTTCACATGCATCAGCATCCCGATGATGGAAAAGCGGCTGCTGGCATCGCGCCCGGCATATGCCGGATACAAAAAGAAGGTATCCATGCTGGTGCCGTGGTTCCGGACGAAGTAGCTGACAGTTGAGACATGCATGCCGGTGTAGGCACCAAGCAGTAGTGTGTGCCTGGCACACACGGATGAAAAGCCAGGATAGATAGTTAAATCTCTCTCCCCCAGTCGCCATGCGACCAAAGGTCGCTTGGGCGACAGCCCCCTCGTCAGATGGGGCTAAGATTGGGGCACCTAATAAAGTGTTTTCAGGGTAGAGTTATAGTACCCCTGCGGGATGAAATTCATGCCCTGCAGGGGTACAGAACGACCTATAACCTCGTCAAAACACCCGTTTACAGCGGGTGTTTTCAGTACAAGAGAAGCCTATTCAGATAGAAACGTTTACATATGCAAAAGCCCTTTTCCAGTGTGTGTATGTTATAATATAAATCAAAAATTGTCGAAAAGAGGCGGATGGATGGAAGGGATCCTGCGGTTTGACATGAAGCGGGCGCCGATGCGGCAAAAGAATTACCTGCGGGTGCTGTCATGGGCCCTGAGTTTCCCCGTGGTGTGGCTGCGGGGACTGAAAATAACCAAGGTCAACATGGAAGGCCTCAAACCCCCGTACCTGCTGCTGTGCACGCACAAGTCGTTCATGGACTTCATGGTGACGACGGCCGCCATCTTCCCGCGCAGGGCCAATTACATCGTAGCCATCGACGGCTTCATCGGCAGGGAGTCACTGCTTCGGAAGGTGGGCTGCATCTGCAAGCGCAAATTCACCAACGACATCCAGCTGGTGCTCAACTGCAGGAAGGTCATCGACAACCGGGACATCCTAGTCATCTACCCCGAGGCGCGCTACAGCCTCATCGGCACGAACGCCTGCCTGCCGGAATCCCTGGGAAAGCTGGCAAAGATGCTGAACGTACCGGTCGTGGTGCTGCAGATGAACGGCAATTTCATCAATTCACCCTGCTGGAACCTGCACAAACGCAATATCAGCCTGAGCGCGGAGATGACGCAGATCATCACCAAAGAAGAACTGAAAGGGCTCAGAGTGGAAGAGATCAACGAAAGGATCAACCGGGCCTTCATCTACGACGAATTTCGCTGGCAGAAGGAAAACAATATCCGCGTGAAATACAGAGACAGGGCAAAAGGCCTGCACAAGGTGCTCTACAAATGCAGGGAATGCGGCACCGAGTATGAAATGGATTCGGACGGGGACAGCCTGTGGTGCGACCGCTGCGGCAGCCGGTGGACGATGACCCAGCTGGGGGAGCTGGCGCCAACGAAGCAAGACGGCAAACGCCTGCATATCCCGCACTGGTATGAAGAGGAGCGGGAGCACGTCCGCAGGGAGATCGAGGAGGGCACATACCGCTTTTCCTCGGACGTAGTGATCGACAGCCTGCCCAACGCAAAGGGATACATCGCGCTGGGGGAAGGAAAACTGACGCACGACATGAACGGCTTCACCCTGGAGGGGACCATCAACGGCGAAAAATTCGAACTGAAAAAGGAACCCTTGACGATGTACTCCTGCCATATCGAGTACGAATATTTCGGGAAGGGCGACTGCATCGACCTTTCCACATTGGACGACACCTATTACATCTACCCGAAAACGAAGGAATGCGCGGTGACAAAGCTCGCGCTGGCGACCGAAGAGCTGTACAAACACCATGAAACACTGGCCAAAGGCAAAGCCGGAAGGGGCCAATAAATATAACACCTCCCGAGGATATTACACGCAATGAAAGAATACCGCCCATGAAGCAGGCTCCATGGGCGGTATTCAGATTTTGGGTGCTATCCGTTTTACTTGCCTTGTATCCGTTTGAGGTTGGTCACCGCGAGCTCCGCGGCCTGCTTGAGGAGCTGCTGCGCCTTCGCGGGGTCGGAACTGCCTACCGAGATGTAGATGCAGCTTTCCCCCGAAAGGATGCCCATGCCCGGGGACATGAGGAACTTATCGTCCCCAATGAAGCCGGTCATGGATTGGTTCGGGTCCGAAAACACCTTTTTCAGCGCCTCAAAAACCTTCTTTGGCGACAACTGCTGCTGCCCGCCCTGCTGTCCACCAGATTGCTGACCGCCCGATTGCTGACCACCCGACTGCTGCCCACCGGATTGCTGTCCGCCTCCCTGCTGTCCTTCCGACTCACCCTTTTGCAGGATGGCAATCATGAGATAGCTTTTGGAATCCGGTTTTCCGGGGGCATAGAAACAGGTATTCATTCCCGGGAAATCCCCCTTCCCTTCAACCCCTTCCTTCAGCGATTCGCCCAGGAGCTTTGCGGCATCATCCTTGGAGATGAGCTGTTTGGGCTGGATGGCCTGAGCAGCGGACTGGCCGGGCGACTGGGACTGGCCGCCGGAGGGGCTGCCACCCTGTGATTGGCTGGGCGACTGGCTCTCCTGGGGGCTTTCGCAGGCGGTTACAAAAAATATCACGACCAGCAGCAAAGATAAAAGTGAAACAACCCTTTTCATACTTCACGCTCTTTTCATAGTTTAATCCAATATGAGTATGACTCAAAATACGTTCGAATATGCTGTAAGGAGATACCAGTCAAATAGCCTAGAAACAGTTGGCATACCATATCGGTTTATTTTCTCAAACTTTTGGAGAGTGTATGAAAGGATTCCCAGCGACTCGCCGGAGCATTGTAAAAGAAACGGCAGGTTTGCATGACAGGATATATGTGAGACTTGATTAATTTGCCAATACGTACTAAGCTATTTAAAAATGCAGAGCGCTTTATTCAAGACGCGGACACAAAACAGAAATTTTAAATGCGGACTGTTTCAAACAGGTTATGGCATGGTATCCATATGAAAGATTGATAATTTGACGCAATTTATCGGATTATAAACCTAGCAGGAGGAATAGAAAATGGCTTCAGAAAAAGTAATGATGCTAAAAAGCAACGAGTTTGACAATGTGATCAGTTCAAACCAACCCGTATTGGTGGACTTTTGGGCGGCATGGTGCGGCCCATGCAGGATGCTGGGTCCGACCATCGACCAGCTGGCCGAGGACTACGAGGGCAAGGCGAAGATCTGCAAACTGAACGTGGACGAGGAAGGCGAGATCGCCCAGCGGTTCAAGATCATGAGCATCCCAACGGTGATGGTCTTTAAAAACGGGATGGCGGTGGACAAGGTAGTCGGCGTGCGCAACAAGGCGGATTACATGCAGATCCTGGACAAAGCGATGTAAAACTGAAATTAATAATTAAGAATTAAAAATTAAGAATTTCGGTATGCCTTATGGCATAATCGAAAATCAATCAAGTTTACGAACAGGACGGGCTTTAAACAAGGCCCGTTTTTGACTTCATACGGGAATTATGTTAAGTTGCTGTATGAAAACGTATTAATATTTGATGCACCTTACACTCATCCGTCAATCCGCCATTATAGGGGGTAATAGCGTGATAACGAACAAAAAGAAGGTCACTATTTTTATATCGGCATTGTTCCTGACCCTTTGCATGCTGGGCGGGTGCACGGTACCCTATTCCAACATCGCGGGCAAGCTGCTGGATTATACGAAGGCGGAGGAAAACGGGGGGCACGGTACAGGCTACACACACGACGATTTTCTAAAATACGGCTATATGAATTTTGACATGACACAGGAGACGGCGCAGGACGTAGCGGGCCACATGGCGGACTACACGGCGTACCGGGTGGGGATCTACATCCGCAATGAATCGAGCTTCCCGATCTACATGCTGCGGGCGGGGCTGGCGGAGGAATGCAAAGACCTCTGGCTGGACCATTCTTCACTGTACAAAGGGGTATTGGACCTGGAAGCCAACCAG
Organism: Bacillota bacterium; assembly: GCA_023454175.1. Taxonomy (GTDB): domain Bacteria; phylum Bacillota; class Clostridia; order Christensenellales; family JAEXRW01; genus JAEXRW01. The sequence goes on from JAEXRW010000010.1 coordinate 352,048, forward strand.
GAATTCAAGGACAGCAGCATATCCATATTGGTAAAGACAGCAGGAGAGAACGAAGCGGAGACGGACAGCCTGATCAGAAGCATGAAGCTGCGCGTCAGCTGGTGCATCACCCCGAGCACGGACGAGCTGGGGGCATTCAATGTGATAACGTTTGAAAATTAGGATGCATGCATTCAAGGAAGCGTGGCGGCAGACGTATACAACATGGACAGTTACCTGGGGGGCGGAGCAATGCGGTTCACAAGCGAACGGCTTCTTTTCAGGAGCTTCGCGGAAAATGATTTCGGACTGTTTTATTCCCTCTTTTCCAATGCACGGGTGATGCGGTATGCCTTTTGGGACAGATACGAATCCGAGGACGCATTACGGCCGTATTTCGCCGAAGTGATGGAGAACAACCGCGCCACTGCCGGAAGAAAAGCGTACGAATTCGCGGTATTCCTGCTGGAAAGCGGCACATTCATCGGCGCTGCGGATATCGAAATCAGCATTCAGAATGCGCAGGGGGGATGCGGGGAGATCGGGTACTTCCTGCTGCCGGAATACTGGGGCAAGGGGTATGCGACCGAGACGGCCAAGGCGATGACGGCTTTTGCCTTCCGGCATGTGAAGCTGCACAGGGTGAAGGCCAGCTGCAACAGCGGCAACCTCGAGTCCGAAAAGGTCTTGCTAAAGGCAGGCATGATCAAAGAAGGGGAATTCCGCAAGGCGAGGTACAAGGACGGACAGTGGGCGGATGAGAAGCATTACAGCATCCTCATCGATGAATGGGACGGCAGTCCCGGTATAGACGCCGAGGAAGAATAGTTTCAAATAATCCAATTTGACAACAAAACGGGCGATGCATAGGCACTGTTCTGATTGTAAAAAAAGTGGCAAAAAGTGGATGAACCACTTTCGGCCACTTTTTTGATTTTACCATGCAAAAGAGTGTTCACCACAAACCTGCATGAGAGGTGTCATCCTGCTCCAGGGCGCGTCGCGTGTACACGCCGTCAGAAATGACGGCTTTTATTTGCGATCGCATATTTAGCCAATTGCTGTTTTTCACTCAAGTTTCTTTGATAGCCTGGACGATGCATATGCACCGTTGTTTTGGTTTGAGACGGGTATTGCACACTTAAATACAACACACGGAACACATATGATTACGGGACAACGTATATTGATTTAGCAATAATCGGGGGGGATCAAAGAATGCTTTCACGAGGTGAATACGTATCCCTTACATTGGACCTGAATCTCTTTTTCCTGCGGATCATGAAGGAACATTCACTGTTTCTCGCACTGGGATTCACGCCAAGGGACAAACGGTATACCGATGAAGCAAATATGTTCCGGATGAACATCGAGCGGCTGCTGGCCGAGGCGGTGAATCTGGCCGAGGGGGCGGTGAGCAGGGAAGCGGCGAATTCAGGGGAATTTGTGACGCAATACACGCCCGAGGCCGAGCGGCTGACCCAATTCTATACGAGCGTGCCTATAGACTCCCGCATCACACAAAAGGAGGCTCAGCTCGGATCGGGGATGAGACCTGCGCCTTCATCCATGCTGGAACAGCGGGTGGATAACCTCAACCGCAGGGCGCTGGACATGGTATCCAGGCTGGCTGAATTCAAGCAAAGGATCCTGAGCAACGTGCTTGGCTGCGGGATGTTCACAGGCAACTACCCGCTGCTCATCGACCATATCCTTCGCGAGGCACGTTTCTACATGAGAATGCTGGAAATGCTGCTATCCCGGGAAGACATCCTGGAACCCCAGGAACTCATCAGCCAGGAAGCATTCTGGAACAGGATCATGGCCGAGCACGCCAAATTCATCGCCGGATTGCTCGACCCGAGCGAAGAGACCCTGATCGACACCGCACGTATGTTTGGCAAGGAATTTGATACGCTAACGGCTGAAGCGGCTGCGGCAGCTAGAACGAACATTCCAGAGCCCAAGGTGACACAGGACAGCATGAATGCCACAGGAAGAATACGCGACTTCAAGGCTGCAGGGACTGAGGGACTCATCGCATGCAAGATCAAGTCCATCATCGTACCGCTGCTGGCCGACCACACCCTGCGCGAAGCCAACCATTACCTGCGGATACTGGGCATGGCGAGACCGCAACCCATGCAGGGGATGCCGCCAAAGGGATACGACGCCTATGGACAGGACAGCGGCTACCGGGGATACCCGTGGGAAAACCCGCCGTCAAGGCCGCCGATGTATTAAACAGAATTACACGATCAAAGAAGTAACAAAGAGAGCGTGTTTCCAATGCGACGCCCTCTTTCTTTATGATCCATGTGAATTACCTGCTATTGTAACACATGTTACAAGTATCCATCAGATTTGGTATAATATAAGCTGCCACTGAACGCTCATGAAGAAGCAAGGGGTTGATACGGTGAAAAGAGTCATGAAGGCGATAATCATTATCCTCCTTGCCTGCGTGCTGGCCGGGTGCACACTATTTTATTCGGACATCAAAGGCCATATGTCCGGGTATGAGAACGATGGGCATCCCACCGACTATACGGTCAGCAGAATCCTGGACCATGAATACGAGGATTTCAACATGAGCCACGAGACGGCTTTGGACATTCAGAAGAATCCTTCGAAGTACACTGAATACTGGATAGGAGTCTATATCCATAACCTGTCACCCGGTAAAATCCATGGAGTGGAAGGAGACCTGGCAGCAGACTATGACAACCTATGGTTTGACAGGACTTCTTTCTATGAATGGACACTGGACATGGAAGCAAACGCAGCAGTAAAGGATAAGAAAATCCGCTTCCTGGTGAAGACCGAAGGCATGAGCGAGCAGGATATTGACCGGCTGATCAGAAACATCCAATTGAAGATCAGCTGGGATACCTATCGGTTCCCGGTTGCCAGGGGCGGATCAAAAACCATATCCTATGAACATTGAGTGATATTCTATCGATACCGACAAAGAGGGTGTGCTACGAGCGACACCCTCATTTTAAAGTGAAAAGTGGCTTGCACCACTTCTCACTTTTCCCGGACCCGCTGCGAGCCGACCGTCTTCATGCCGTGACACGTATTCCCCACTCCTCAAGGAACCACCTTTTCGATATTGAACATGTCACTGAGCACGAGCCAGTTCTGCGGGAATGGGACGCCGAGGACCCAGTAGCTGACGCCGCGAAGGCCGTACCTATTCACCAGGAGCAGCTTGGCGCGGACGCTTCGTGCGTCCTCAAACCATACCACATGCTGCTGCCCGCCTTCCCCCGTGTAATTAAAAAACGGGGACTGGGTCTTGGCATCAAACTCTATCTGCGCGCCATAACGCGCGGCGATGGCTACCGCTTCCACGGGGCTGACGCGCCTGGCCCAGGGACCGCGGGGCATATAGGGGAGCTGCCAGTCATAGCCATAGAGAGGCATACCCATCATGACCTTATTTGCAGGCATGACAGAGACGGCATAGCGGACCACGGCCTCCACCTGGTCCACGGGCGCAACGGCATAGGGCGGACCGCCCGACCAGCCCCATTCGTACGTCATGAGGATGACGAAGTCCACGATCTGGCCCACAGCCGGGTAATCATGCGCGCCGTGCCACGCGCCTTCGGCATAGCCCGAGGTCTTGGGGGCCAGGCATACGGCAGTGGGGAAGCCCTGGGGGCGGAGTGCGGCGACCACCTTGCGCAGGAAGGCATTGTACGCCTCCCTGTTCTGCGGGGAGATGCGCTCAAAGTCGATATTCAGGCCGTAATACCCCTTGGTGCGCATATTCTGCAGGACATTTTGAATGAGGGTGTTCTGGGCGGCGTCATCATTTAACAGGGAATCCACCAGCGGGGTACTGAAATTACCATCCTGAAAATTTGTAATCACCATAAGGGGCGCGACGCGGAAACGGCGGCCGGCATTCAGCATGGGCTGGTCCACGATGGGGGCGAAGGTACCATCGGCGCTCACCTGGTAGCTGAAGGGGGCGATATACGTCAGGTACTGCCCGACTTCATTGACAATGCGCGTCTCCACCTCGGGGGTGCTGGGCTCGAGGTAGCCATTCACCTCGATGGTGCCATAATTCTGCGAGACCTCGGGGATGCGGATGACCATGCCGGGAGTGAGCTGGTCGGCATTTTGCAGAGCATTCAGGCGGATGATGGCGTCCACAGAGACGTTATTCCTCCGGGCGATGGTATAGAGCGTATCCCCGGGGCGGACGGTATATGGCTTTTCCTGCGAGGGGATGACAAGGACCTGGCCGGGGACGAGGAAGGGGAGGGAGCCGAGTCCATTGGCGGCGACGATACGGTCGACAGGGACGCCATAGCGCGTGGAAATACTGTATAGCGAGTCCCCCGAGCGGACGACATGTGTGGTCATGACAAAATACCCCCAAACTCCAATACTGTTACCAGTATATTCAGACGGAGGAAGGAGGTTAATTAATTGAAAATTGACAATTGAGAATTGACAATTGCGGTATCCCTGCGGGATGATTCAATGTCCTTCGGGGGTAACAGTGGTGGGAAAACTTGCAAGGTGATCTGTTGAGAGTCGACAACTGGGGGATGCCGCTGAGACCCTGCAAGGCACATGCAACCCTACGGAAAGCCGGTGATAAAGGCGCCATGCGCAGGCCCTGCGGGGGAGTGAATTGACAATTGACAATTGAGAATTGCACATTTACATTTCAAGTGCAACACCCCTGCCAATATTTTTAAGAAATACTTCTGCAGGAGTCAGCCAGCCAAGTCGCTTTCGTGGGCGGTTATTGAGTAACCTTGCCACATGATCTAAATCCTCGTCGGTAATGGGAGCAAAGGATGTCTTCTTGGGGAAAAACTGCCGTAGCAGGCCATTTGTATTTTCGCTTGTGCCTCGTTGCCAGGGAGAATACGGATCACAAAAGTA
>JAEXRW010000011.1 GCA_023454175.1 Bacillota bacterium
CGGATAATCCTCCTTTGTGTTTTTCGTGCGGTTGGCAGACCAGCACCTATTTTACCAAAGGAGGATTTTTACTCATAGCTGTAAGCTTTTTGGTACCACCGGCATAGCCGGTGGTTTTGTTTCACAACAAAAAAGCCCGGTTTGACCGGGCTTTTGCCTGTGAATTAATAACTCATTTCCTCTTCATCCGGGGTCTCCACGCGGGTGATGTCCGCGCCCAGTGCGTTCAGCTTTTCATCCAGGTGGTCGTATCCCCTGTCGATGTATTTCACGTTGGACATCAGGGTCTCGCCGTCGGCCATGAGCCCGGCCGTGACCAGCGCCGCCGATGCACGCAGGTCGCTGGCCTTCACAGCCGCGCCTGTCAGCCCTGGGACGCCTTTTACCACGGCCATATGCCCGTCGATGCTGATATCGGCGCCCATGCGCCTGATCTCGTAGATGTGCTTGAAACGCTCTTCAAAGATGTTTTCGGTGATGATGCTGGTGCCCTCGGCCGTGGAAAGCAGCGCCGTCATGGGCTGCTGCAGGTCCGTGGGGAAACCGGGATAGGGCGAGGTCTTTATGTTGGCGCAGCGGGGGCGCTTGGCCGCCGTGACGCGCAGGTGGTCGATGCCCTCCTCCACGTGGACGCCCATCTCCATGAGTTTGTTGCTCACGGCCTCCATGTGGGCGGGGATGGCGTTTTTGATCATCAGGTCCCCCCGCGTGGCCGCGGCGGCGATCATCAGCGTGCCGGTTTCGATCTGGTCGGGGATGATGGTGTAATTGCACCCGTGGAGGGATACGCGCTCCCGCCCGCGGATGCGTATGACGTCGGTACCCGCGCCTTTTACAGAGGCGCCGATGCAGTTTAGGAAATTGGCCAGGTCCACCACGTGGGGCTCCTTGGCGCAGTTGAATATCGTGGTCAGTCCGCGCGCGCACACCCCGGCGAGCATGAGGTTCACCGTGGCGCCCACGCTGGCGATATCCAGGAATATCTCGGTGCCGCACAGCCCGTTGGGCGCTTCCGCCTTGATCACGCCGTGATCGGTCACCACGCTGGCGCCCATGGCGCAGAGCCCCTTGATGTGCTGGTCGATGGGGCGCTGGCCGATGGCGCAGCCGCCCGGGAGCACCACCTCCGCCCTGCCGAAGCGGCCGAGCATGGCGCCCATGAAATAGTACGAGGCACGCATGCGCGCCATGACGGGGTGCGTCACTTCATGGGTATGCACGTCCTTGGTGGAAACGACGACGCTGTCCTTTCCCGTATCCTCCACGCTGCCGCCCAGCGTTTGGAGCATCATGCGCATGATGCGCACGTCCTCGATATCGGGGAGGTTATCGACGTTGCAGACCCCCTCGGTCAAAAGCATGGCGGGCAATATGGCTACAGCCGCGTTTTTGGCGCCGCTGATGTTGACTTCGCCCATCAATGGCTTTCCGCCGCGAATCAAAAGCTTCTTCAATGCGTTACTTTGCCGGCAGAAATGCGCTATCCTAGCCCATATGAAATGCGCCGGCATACCTCCTTGCAGACCCTGATAGTAAAAAATAAGCGTATCGCGCCTGAATTATAGCACACATTGCAACAGCTTCGCAACACGCGGGGTAAACGCATGCCTGCGGGCGCGCTTTTTGGCGGATGCGGAACAAAAGCATGGAAACCAGTGATCATGCCTCCATACCATTATAATAAATAATGAATACGATTGTTACTGGTAAAGATGGGCAGCAGGACTGCACCTCCAGTTGGCCCAAACAATGCAAAAAGCGCCCGGGGGGAATGCGCGTAAATAGCCGGTTTGTTGACAAGGACACCGTAAAAAAGCATACTGTCAATGCAGAAAACTGTCGGAAGGTATTTGAAATGGATACATGTAAGATCGAAGCATGCGGCGAAAGCGAATGCGGGCAGATACACCAGCGTCTGCGGGAATACAACAGCAGGTACCTGTGGGACGCGGAAGGATTCGGCTTTTGCTGCCGGGACCAAAAGGGAGAGCTCGTCGCGGGCATCGTCGCGACGCGGGAGCACCAGTGCATGAACGTGGATTTCCTGTGGGTGGATGAGCGCTGCCGGGGCCGGGGGCTGGGAAAACAGCTTCTTGAACGGGTTGAATCCCTGGCGCGGGAAAAGCAATGCCGTCTGGTCTGCCTGAATACCTATTCGTTCCAGGCGCCGGGGTTTTACGAGAAAATGGGATACGAGGTATTCGGCGTGCTGGAAAGATGCCTCGACGAGCACACACAGTATTTCTTCAAAAAGATGCTGGACCGGCCCGGCTGACCCGTATCAGCCGCAGCCGCTGCACGTGGAGCAGTGCCCGCCCGAGCAGGAGTGGCCGCCGGAGGAGCCGTCCGAACCGCCTGTTTTCCCGAAATAGCATTTGCCCTGGTAGTGGCGCAGGCCTGTGCCGCCGCATTTGGGGCAGGGGCACTCCTCCTGCGAAGTCTTCAGTAATTCATCATAGACATGGCCGCAGTCCCGGCACCTGTATTTGAACATGGGCATGATACATTACCTCCATCAGAACCGTTCATCAATCTGCCTGATTATCGTAGCAAAACGCCGATTTCCATGTCAATAGCACCGGCAGATCCGCATGGAACATCCGCTTTGACCAATACCCCATTCTGCGGGAAATGAAAACACAAACCGCAGCCAATTATTTTGGTATATCTTTCATTTTGGTACACAATACGCTCCCCCGATGTGATATGATAATATCCCAAACCCATAGACAGGCAGGCGGATGGATTTGCCCCTTTGCTCCTTTGCACCCAACTCCAATATATACGACATCACCCCGGTGGAGAATATCTTCATCGAGGAATTCATGCGCCATGCCCCCGGGGACCACGTGAAGGTGTACATCTACGCCCTGAAACTGTGCTACCACAATGGCGGGGTGGAGAGCCTGGAGGATTTCGCGCAGCTGCTCCACATGCCGCTGCCCGCGGTACTGGAAGCCTTTAAATACTGGGAGGGCGCCGGGCTGGTGGTGCGCGTGAGCGAGGACCCGCCGGGCTTTGCCTTTTACAACGTGAAAAACCGCTTGTATGACAGCCAGCCGCCGGCAGGGCTGTACGAAGACGAGAAATTCAACATGCAATTGCAAATGCTGTACGCGCCCCGCGCGCTGAAAGCCGAGGACATAAGGCGCATTTATGACTGGGTAGATATCTTCAAGGTGGAGCGGGAAGCCGTATTATCCATCGTGCAGCACGCCATCCGGGAAGAAGAGAAGAAGATGGAGGGCGCCCGTCCCACCGTGGCGAAAGTGGAGCGGCTGGTGCGCACGCTGGCCGACCAGGACAAACGGTCTGAAAAAAGCGTAAAGGAATACCTGTACCAGCTGACGGACGAATACCGCAACGTTGTTGACTTATTAAAGTACCTCGGGATCAAGCGGCCCCCCACGACCCCCGAATTGGAGATGTACCGCAAGTGGAAAGACGAGTGGAAGCTCTCCCACCAGGCCATCATCGCGGCATGTAGCGAACTGACGAAGGTCCGCGACCCCAACATGGCGTACCTGGAACGGGTGCTTCAGGGGCTCATGCGCAAGGGGGATACGACCTCCACCAGGATCAAAACCGCGCTGCAGGCGCGCGAAGATATCCAGCCTGGCGTCAACGAGGTATGGAAGGAGCTTGGTATGCGCGCGCGCCCCACGCCCGCGGATGCCGAGGCCTATATCGAATGGACCAAAGACTGGGGATTCCCGCAGGAGACGGTGCTGGCGGCGAGCCGGTACGCGGCGGTGTCCATGCCCAGGAGCTTTGCGAGCGTGTCGCTGGTCCTCACCGACTGGCGGTCGCAGGGCATCATCACGCCCGAGCAGGCTTTGCTCTATACGGAAGGCGCGAAGAAGCTGGACGCCGAAGTGGGCGTGGTATTCAGCCGCGCGGGGATCAAGAGCCACGTGACCGAAGCACATCGAAAATTATATTCAAAGTGGATGGAAGAGTACAGGATGAACGCCGAGGTGGTGCTGCTGGCGGCGGAGTATTCCGTCAGCGCGAAAAACCCTTTGCAGTACCTGGAGCGGCTGATAGAGATCTGGCATGGGATGGGCATCAACTCCGTGAGCAAGGCGCGCGGCGAGCATGAGAAGCGGCGCAAGGCCCAGGCGGAGGGCATCAAACGGCAGGCGGCTTCCGGATTCACCCAGCGGGAGTACACGGACGATTTCTACAAAACGCTGGCGGTGGACCTTACGAAGTATTGAATATTCAATAGGGTGTGCGGCAAAGTCAAAGCCTTCCTATAACGGATGCAAAAGCTAACGTACCATAAAGTCATCTCTCGGAGAAGTCATGAAAGACGTTTTTGATGACATCAAGCATGAATACGCGCTGCAGCGGGCGAGGAACATCGATGCCCAGCGCATACGGACCCGGTCGGCGCGGAGCCTTTCCCCGCGCCTTTCGGCGTTGCTGGATGAAAAAGAAGACCTGCTCATAGAAATGCCTCACAACATCCTCAAAGGGAACGACGCAGACCGCGCGGAAGAAAAATTGAAATCCATCAATTCCGCTATTCAATCCGAACTGAAAAAGCTGGAACTCCCGCCCGATCACCTGGACATCCAGTACCGGTGCGGGCAATGTCGGGACGCGGGGTACATCAACCGGGACGGCAGGCGCGCCAAGTGCGCGTGCCTCATCCAGCGGCAGATCGATGCGGCATATGGGGATGGCCCTGCGGAATACGCGCGGCACACCTTTGAAAACTTCAACGCAGGCATATTCCCCGAGGCGCCGGTGGGCAGCGGGACGATGACGCAGCGGGAATACATGGAGAAGCTGAAAAGCCTTTTGGAGCAATATGCTTCATCCATCACGGGCAACGTAAGACCCGGCATCCTGCTCTACGGGCAGACGGGCCTGGGCAAGACGTACCTGCTCAATTGCATCCGCAAGCGCGTACTGGAGCAGGGCCTCAGTGTACTGCGGCTGACATCGTTCCAATTCTTCGAGGAACTTAAGGAGATCCACTTTTCCCGGGGAAGGTCCAGCGTGGACGGGCTGCTCTCGGCCGCGCTGCTCATCATAGACGACCTGGGGACGGAGCCTTACTACCAGAATATCACATGCGAATACCTTTTCAGCGTATTGAACGAGGCGATTCAGCGCAATATCCCCATCGCCATCGCCACCAACCTGATGCCGGGGGAGTTGAAAGAACGGTACGGGGAGCGCGCCTTCTCCCGCCTCTTTGACAAGGGGTATTTCTCGGCGTACGCGCTGGAAGGCCGGGACGTGCGGCTGGGTAGATAGAATACGAATTCTTTAATGGGATGTGTTCTATTGGATAATATCATTTTCGAAAAGATATGGATCGACCCGATCGAAGATTTCTTTGAATTAAAAGTGATGGCATATAACGATAGAATAACTATGGTAGCACATCATGTATACGCTGTATCAACAGATATTCATAAGATCCAAAGTGGAGCAAAGGAAATTTTGAAAGGCCCTTTTTCTATTGATTTAGGCTATGACGATGATAGTTCTGTTGATTGTGTTAAGCTTTCTTTTGTACCAAACAAGCTTGGCAGAGTTTTAGTTTTGATTTATATGAAAACGGATTCTTATGAAGATAAAAAGGATAAGGCCAATTTTACTATAGAGACAGAGATTTCGTCTTTGGACAGGTTTGCATCAGAGTTAGAAAAGATATTGGAGGGGGATATTGGGGTCAAAGTCCAATTACATGATTAAATTATTTCATTATTGAAACCAATTACAAAAGGCAGGACGAGCGAGTGCACATCCTGCCTTCTCATATCTTTCATTATTCTGCGCCTGATCCCCGGCAGCATATCAGCAGCCTGCGGTTCCCGTTGGCCTCGCAGGTCACCAGCGTGAGTTCCCTGGGATAGGATATATTATCGAGCGCCCAGGATCGTCGGCGTGATCAGCTCCGTCTTATAAGCGGTATAGGTAAATGACTTTCCGCTTTTATCCGTGAGGGATAACGTATCGTCTTTTGGGATCTGGTCCGGCTTTCCGAAATTATATCTGAACCATATGCAATGTGCATGCGTAGGGGCGGCCCTGTGTGGCCGCCCGGGCATTCCTCCCCCGGCGTATGCTCCTATTCCTTGCTGGGGGCTTTCTATACAAAAAAGGCAGGATCTGCATCCTGCCTTGTTCATTCCATTTACTTTTTCAGGTCGGTGTCCATGATGAGCCTGTCCTCGCCATCGCCGTACTCGTTGCGGCGGCGTCCGTTCTCATAAAAGCCCATCTGCTCGCGGTAGACCGATATGGCGTATGTGTTGGAGGGGTCCACCGTCAGTTCCACCCGCTTGACGCCTTCCTTCCGGAGCTGGAGGAAGGACTCCTTCAAAAGGAATGTGCCCACTTCCCTGCCGCGCAGGTCCCTGCGGAGCGCCACATTCACCAGGTAAGCCCGGTCTGGCGCTTCCCAGTCCCGCATGAAGTAGGCGGCGCCCTTTACGGCGTTGCGGCCCTCCATCAGGCCGAATACCCTGCCGTAGCGGATGAAAGGCACGACGTCCCACTTGTTCATGCCCTCTTCCCCGTAGGCGTCCTGCTCGATCTCCAGCAGTTGGGACAGGATACGCGCATCCGTGGTCGCCAGCGGCGAGACCGCATAAGGGGATTCCTCGGCCGGTGTCGCGGCATCCCTGCCCCTGGCGGGCGCTTCCGCCGCGTAGGGGGCCACGGGAGCGGGTTCGGGGGTATAGACCGGTTTCATGGGTTCTGCACTATGGGCCGGAGGCTCTGCGGGCCTGGGCGCCTCGTGCACGGGCTGGACCGTACGCTGGGGAACGCCGCCCGGGTAGGGCGAGGAGGAATAAGCCTGCCTTTTTTCATACCAGAAAAAGCGCAGCCGCACCACCTTGGAGCGGGGCGCGCTCTGCGGCGCAGGTTCGCGCGGAGTTTCCCGCACGGGCTGTTTGATTTCAGGCGTTTCGCGTTTCATTTCCATTTCACGGGCAAAACTGGTTTGCTCGGGTTTGGGCGCCTCCCATACCGGGGCGGACGCCGCGGGTCTGGCCGGTTCAGGCGTATAGGGCTTGGGTTCCGTCCGCTCCACCGGGATGCCGCGCACGGGCTGCCGCACGGGAGGCTCCGCCGGGGCATATGCCCTGGGTTCGGGCCGCTGCATGCGCTCTTCCGCTGCGGGGGGAGCCTTATGCCTTCCATCTTCCCCACTCACGGGTTGAAATATACTGTCATCGCCGAGGTCCTCGTCCATATCCCGCGCCTTGCGCTTGGCTACAGCCTTCAGTTCCTCGTCATCATCAAAAAAGTCACAGCCTTTGTTTTGCTTCATGTTCTTTGTAACCCCCAGTCATGGTCTTGGTTTTAGGTATACCACTATTATACATGGATGAGCGGCTTTATCAAGTTTTACGTTGCAACATCGAAAAATATTTGCAACAGGAAAGCATCAAACAGGTTCCGGCCGGGTGATACTTCTAATAGGATTATAACCATCCGGCCGCCTCTCCCATACGCAGGGAATATGCGTATGGATTTAACAGTTTTGGTAGTTGAAAATGGGCAGGGATACCGGCGGCGCATCTGCAAGGCGCCGGATAAATAAAATGAAAACATTTGAAAGCAAGCCGTTCAACGGGAAAGGACCGACCCTTCGGCACGGTAAAATCATGGTTCGCCCAATCGGCTATTCCGGTCTCAGCGGAATAAGGCCTTCCGGTTCACCGGGATCGGTACGTGTATCCTCCTCATACCTGCTCAACCGCTGATCCTGCTTTTCCCCGGCCGCTATCAATCCGTCCCGCGCCATGCTGGTGGCGTGGCCGCTGCTGATGACCAGGTGGTCCAGCAGGACGATATCCAGCACCTGCAGCGCCTGCTTGACGGCGAGGGTGGTCGCAATATCCGCACCCGAAGGGCGCGGGTCCCCGCCGGGGTGGTTGTGCGCCAGGATCACATAGGGGCTGCCAAAGCGCATCGCCAGTTCGGCCACGCGGCGCGGATACACGGCCAGTTCGTCCACCGTGCCCTTGCTCAGCGCCTCGGCGTGCCGTACTCCCAGCTGCTTGTCCAGGCAGATCACATACAGTGACTCCAGCTTTTCCCCCTCCAGGAGGGCGGCGGCGTAGAGGGCTGCATCCCGCGCGTTGCGCAGGCGCCCCGATACGCCCGCCTTCTGCTGGCTGTACTTTTTGTGGATATCCCGCACCAGGCGGATGAGCAGCGCGGCATTGGGGCCCACCCCGTCCACTTTGAGCAGGTCGGAATATTCGGCGTCCAGCACGCCGCGCAGGGAGCCGAACGTTTTGATCAAGGCATGCGCGGTGGGGTTGGTATCCGCCCTGGGGATGGCGTGGAAAAGCAGCATCTCGAGCGCCTGGTGCTCCTCAAAGGAATCCAGGCCGGTGTGGAGATAACGCGCCCTGAGCCTTTCCCGGTGGCCTTCATGCATACACAGCGCCCCGTTCCTGATAGATGCCGTAGGAAGATAGTGGATACTGCCTCCCTATATTTATATCATATTCCAGCGATGCCTGCACGCCCTGAAACGCGAATTGACACGGCTTTGCGCAGGGTGCTAATATCTTTGTGGAATCCGCGAAGGCAGCTATGGTAACAATAGTTACCACGGCAACAATAGTGCCGGAACGATTGTGTATCCACTCCATCTACCCCGAATACGACGCGCAGGCCCATAGGTATGCCTGCTGGAGATGATAGATTTGGCCAAGGAAAAGCGCGCAGGCGCAGGACGCAGGAACGAAAAGCGCACAGCGGGAACGCGCGAAGCGCGTGCGCAGGTGAGAACGAAGGCAGCGCTGGACATCACGCGCAGGGTGCTGGTCATCCTCCTGGGCGAGCTGATCGCGGCGCTGGCCGTTAATATCTTCATCGTCCCCCACCACCTGCTCTCGGGCGGCGTATGGGGCATCGCGCTGCTTTTGAATTACAAGCTGGGCTGGAGCATGGCGCTGCTCGTGCTGATATTGAACGTGCCGCTTTTCATTTTCGGCCTTTTCAAGGTGGGAAGGCGCTTCATCGTCCTCACGGGCGTGAGCATCGCGGCCTCCTCCTTTTTCCTGTGGGCCACCGAGTTATTACTGCAGCAGATAAATATCAACCTCACCGTGCAAAACACCATCATATCGGCCATCTTCGGCGGGGCGCTGGTGGGCCTGGGGTGCGGCATGGTGATGCGGCAGGGCTCCAGCACGGGCGGGACGGATATCGTAGCTATCATCCTGTCCCAGCGCTACAGTTTCCCCATCGGCACGCTCTCCACCGTGATCAACGTCGTGATCCTGGCCATCATGGCCATCTTCTTCGGCCTGGAGATCGCCCTTATCACCCTGGTATCTATCTTCGTGAATAACCGGGTGCTGGATGTGGTGCAGGAGGGTTTCAACCGGAAAAAGGCGATCCTCATCATATCCGACCACATGGACCATATCGTGCCCCGGGTACTGCAGGAGCTGCACCGCGGGGCTACCATCCTGAAGGCGGAAGGCGCGTACACCCACGCGGATAAGCAGGTGCTGTATGTGATCGTAAATATCATGCAGCTTTCCAAGACCAAGGAGATCATCCTGGCGTGCGACCCGCAGGCGTTCTTCACCGTGATGGACGCAAAAGAGGTCGTGGGCAAAGGGTTTTACGACCACAAGAGTTTCAAAGACGACAAACCGGTGAAACCGCAATAAGGGAACAAATGTTCGCTATAGGTAGCTATCTATACGGATATGTCCGTCAGCCGGACAACCCTGCGAGAACGTCGGCGATTCCCGGGAAAATGCAATGAAATCACATACTGATATAAGGGAGCGGAGCAAATGAAAGACCTGGATGCGATCGTGAACGGATACGAAAAGGACATCATACAGGCCACGTGTGACCTGGTGGAGATCCCCAGCATGGCGGAGGACCCCGAAGGCAGCATGCCTTTTGGCCGGGAGGACTACCGGGCCATGGAGTACACCATGGACCTGTGCGGCAGGCTGGGTTTAACAGCCAGGAACCTGGACGGGTATATCGGCTACGCCACATATGGGCAGGGCCCGGAGATGGTGGGCGTGCTGGTGCACATGGACGTGGTACCGGGCGGCACGGGCTGGGACACGCCGCCATTTGTCGCCACCATCAAGGACGGGGCCATCTACGGCCGCGGCACGTGTGATGATAAAGGCCCGCTGGTGGCCGCGCTGTACGCGCTGAGATCTGTAATGGACAGCGGCGCGGCGTTTAAAAAGGAAGTGCGCGTGATATTCGGCTGCGACGAGGAATCGGGCTACATGCGCGACACGCACCATTACAAGGAGCTGGGAGAGCGCGACCCGGACTTCGTTTTCTCCCCCGACAGCCAGTATCCCGTCATCAACGCGGAGAAGACCATCCTCCACATGAAATACAATATGAAGCCGGTCCAGCCGTCCGGGGAGGGCATACGCATCCTCTCGATCCAGGCCGGGGAAAGGATCAACGTGGTCCCGGCCGAGTGCAAGGCCGTATTGTCCGCTCCGGATGCAGACAAGGCGGTCGAGGAATTGAAACGGAAAGCAGCAGAGCTGGATATACAGATAACTATCTCCCATACTGGCGGTAATATAGAGTTGACCACCCACGGCGTCATGGCGCATGCGAGCACGCCTGAGGACGGGAAAAACGCCATCGCCGGCATGCTCACCCTGCTTTCCCAAATGCAGCTGGCGGGTGGGACCAACGAATCCGCTGTCAAACTGTTTGCCCGTCATATCGGCATGTCTTCCTACGGGGAGCACATGGGGCTGGACGTAAAGGACGAGCCCACGGGGCGGCTCACCATGAATATGGGCATCATCCAGGCGGATGAAAAAGGCTTTGAACTGCGCGTGGACCACCGCATCCCGGTGCTGTACCCGTCCGAAGATGTCCTGGCCCGGCTGCAGGAAGCTTTCGGCTCCGCCTGCATCATCGCCACGCTGGTGCATACCAAAGGCATCTACGTACCCGCGGACAACCCCAGCGTGAAAAAGCTGCTGGAAGTATACGAGGCGCAGACCGGGCTGAAAGGCTACGCGTTCGGCGTGGGCGGCGGCACCTACGCGCGGGAATTCAAATGCGGCGTGTCCTTCGGGCCCTACCTGCCGGGGGAGGCGCATCTGGCACACCAGGCCAACGAGCACATACATATCGACAGGCTTATGATGAACGCGCGCATCATGGCGCACGCCATCAAAGAGCTGGCATGCGAATAAAGCAATAGATCAGCGGGAATAGACAGAGAGGCAGCCTGAACGGGCTGCCTTTTATTGTGGATACCTGTAATGGAAACACGCTATTACCCAGTATTAGGCACGGTATCCAGCGTTATATTGTTAGTTATTTACATATCTATGATAACTGTTGACATACTCCCGCCTGATGCTACAATAAGCAGGTATGACCCCTTCTGCCGGAAGCGGCATGCATCCGTCTGACAGCACCTCCAAGCCCTAACCGCAATCTGGATAACCACAAGCGTTCCATATACATTTATCATAAAATTAACAGGAGGTACAAAGATGTATTGTGACAAATGCGGAAGCCCTGTCCCGGACGGCCAGGAGACCTGTAACAAATGCGGACAAAAGGTCCAGACTGGTGGAGCCATAGCGGCATTGAGAAGCGCCAAAGGAAACGAATCGGCTGCGCCCGCAAACGGCAACACACTGATGCTGGTCACCAGCATCGTCCTTTTCGTGTTTGCGCTGGCCCTCATCATCGTGGGATTTGTAGCGGCAGGGATGATCGCCGATGGTGGCATGGACATCTCCAGGATCAAATCCGTGGGCGGAAAGACGCTGGAGGAAGCCTACTATCGCAACTACGGCGAAGTGTTGATGGGCATCGCCTGGCTGGCACGGATCATCAGCGTCGGCTTTGCGCTGGTCCTGGGATACCTGGGCATGAAATCCTTCAGCAAAGCAAGGTGATCGCATGAAGTGCAAATACTGCGGCTATGAGATGAGGCAAGGCGCCAGGTTCTGCGCCGGATGCGGAAAGCCCGCGGCCGGGAAGTTCCCGAGGAAATGGATCATCCTGATATCCGCCATCGCGGGCACAGTGCTCATCGCGGCACTGGTCACCATAATCGTGCTGGAAACCAACAGGATCAGGGACACGGAGAAGAGCATTGCGCGGTCCAATCTGCTGAAGTGGGCGCAGGAAGCAAAGAAAGAAAACCTGATGTCGTACCTGCGGATAACGGGCACATCCAGCGCCAAAGAAGCGACGGGAGCGGTAAAGAATACCTCGGGTGACCTGACCATATACGGCTATGTCGAAGTGAAATTCATGAAGGGCAAAACGGTCGTGGGCACGGCGTCCATTTTCCTGCCCGCCAGCGGGCTGAAACCGGGGGAATCCTGCAAGTACACAGCCAGATCGTTCAACGTAAAAGGTTCGCATGACAGCCTGCAATACGACGAAGGCGCGCTGTACACCAAGTAGCCGTAAAGCACAAAACTGAATACGTAGATCATACGTCAATCATGCAGGGAGGGCAAACACCTTCCCTGCTCTTTTTTGTCGGTAGACAATTTAAACGTCCATGACTTGTGGTATAGGCCGCTGGTCACCTCCAGCACATTCGAGCCGTTCAGATTGAAGAGCAGGCCATCCGGGAAAATAGCGATCGTCTGTTTGAAGTAGTTACTGTCCCAGATGGCACCGGAGTGCTTCGATACATAAACATGCTCTCCGCAGCTGATCAGCCTGCCGTTCAGCCAGACCAAGGCGGGGTCCGGCAGCTTACTGAGTTTCAAATGGACTAATACATTGCCCGTATCCGTGATCGCGGCTGCCGGCACGTGATAGATCCCGGCAGCGTCATTCAGCACTAGATTCCCACCGTGGTATTCAATCTTTGCGGAGAACCGGGCATCCGCATTTCCCGCATCGTTTTCGATGAGATACCGTACATACATCACGAAAAAGGAAAACAGCAGCAGCGCACAGACGGCAATAGACATAAAGACTATACCGATCACCCGCCCGGCCTTCCCTTTCCGTTTCGGCTTGTGATCATAGATCAGGTCCGGTTCCGGCGCTGTGCCCTGCTGCCATCCGTACCCGTCCACCTCAGTGAAGGTGGCGAAATGGCAGCGCAGCGGGAAAAGGAAGAGAAACAGGATGGCGGCAGCCAGGATGATGTCAAAACACTGGCCGTCCCAAAGATTCAGGCGTGATTGCAGGATGGGAAAGAGCCCGATCACCACTATGGGAACGATCCGGAAAAGCCAATAAACAAAACCCGGCTCTTCGGTGAAATGGCGCTTTCCGCCTTGGGCTGAAGACTCGACCGGCTTGTTCCTGCTATGGAACCCCAGGTCATGCAGGAGCACATCCCTGTAACCCGGCCTGTTTCGCATGAATCGAACTCTCCTTCTATTTCGTTTGTCCTTCCGGCTGTGTTATCTCGATGGTCCAGTCCCCTTTCGCAAGCCCGCTTTCCACGTGGAGGGTATTAACGGGTTTAAAAAGAGAAGCCAGGATTTCATAATATGCGGAAAATTCAAAGTAATCGCTAGTCCAAACGTCGTGGTATCGGAATGGGTGATGATATATATACGGAGCAAGCGATGAACCATTGAACATGACGGAAACATCATTGGGTGAATTGATCACCGTGACATGAACATCTACTTTCTCGTTATCAGGCAGGCTGCCTGTTATCGTTTGTACAGTGCCATCCGTGGTATCACTGCTGCCTTCCAGATGGATATAGGCCTCTGCCCTGGGCTAGTTGGACTGGTTATGCGATACGAAATCGTACGAGAAGCGGATGAAGCTGGCAGTGAAGCTCATACTGAATACAAAAAGCAAATTCAAAATACTAATAATGAGCCATAGGATCCTATCGCTCCTATTCTTCTTTCCCTCTGTCTTAGCTTTTAATGATTCTTCCTCGGCTTCTTCGGCATTGATCTTTTGAAATGAAAGCAGCCAATAACATAACGAAAAAATAAACGGGGCAACAAGGAGTAATGCGGCTAAATAGCCCAGCATGAATTCGATATCAAACCAAGAGTAATACGCGGAATGATCCTTGAAAACTAGTAGGAGAACTATAGGCGACATTAGAACCAAAAACAGCAGGATCGGCGGGATCGTACTTCTGGATTTCTTTGTTATATTTTTAAAATAGACTGTCTCACCATTCATTTTGCATGTTATGATAGGGCCTTTTTTCTTTCTGTTGTAAAGGTGCTTTAAGTAATTCAAATATCCCGGCCTTTCGCCCATATCCGTCACCGTCCTCTTTTGTAATGCTCGATGCGCCAGCATGCACGAGTATCCGCGTTGGTTTCCTGCAATAAAAAAGGGAAGGAATCATGTCGATGCCTTCCCTGCTGCTGCGTGTTACTCGTTCAGGAGCTTGTAGATCCTGTCCAGGTCGTCTTGGCTGAAATACTGGATGGTGATCTTCCCTTTGCTGTGGTCCCCGCGTACCTCCACTTTCGTTCCAAATCGTTCGCAGAGACACTTTTCAAAGCGTACGAACTCCACATCGGCGGGCGGCTTGGAGACGGGCGGCGGCGCCGGCTTCTTCTGCGGGTCCTTCAGCAGGTTTTCCACGTCGCGCACCGAGAGGCCCGAGGCGGCGATATCCTGCGCCAGCTTGATCTGCAGGTCGGGGTCGTCCAGCGCCACCAGGCAGCGCGCGTGTCCCGCCGTCAGCTTCCCTTCCCGCAGCATCCGTATCACTGGCTGGGGCAGGTTCAGCAGGCGCAACGAATTGGCGACGGCGCTGCGGCTCTTGCCGATGCGGTTGGCCAGCACATCCTGCGTGAGGTCGTACTCCTCCATCAGGAAGTGCAGCGCCTCGGATTCTTCGATGGGGTTCAGGTCCGCGCGCTGCAGGTTCTCTATCAGCGAGACCTCCATGTGCTCCCGGATATCGATGTCCTTGATGATGGCCGGCACGTGGGTCAGGCCCGCCATGCGGGCGGCGCGCCAGCGCCTTTCCCCGGCAATGATGAGGTACCTGCGGCCGTTGGGTTTCAGGAGGATGGGCTGTACGATGCCGTAGGTGGCGATCGTCTTGCTGAGCTCCCTCAGCTTTTCTTCGTCGAAATCTTTCCTCGCCTGCGCCTCGTTGGGGTCGATGTCATTGATATTCACCTGCGCCACGGCGTCCGTACTCTTTCCGCCCGGAGCAGGCGTTTCCCCCATGAGGTCATATCCTGCCGTGGGGAGGAGCGCTTCCAGGCCCTTTCCCAGCCTCTGCTGTGCCATCAGACCGCCTCCCCGTTCGTCGTGATCATTTCACTGGCCAGGTCCCGGTACGCCTGCGCGCCCACGCACGAGGGATCGTACAGGGTGATGGGCAGGCCGAAACTGGGGGCTTCCCCCAGCCGGACGTTGCGCGGGATGAGGGTATTATACACTTTAGATTTAAAGAACTTCTTCACTTCGTTGACCACCTGCATCGAAAGGTTCGTCCTGGGATCAAACATGGTGAGCACAACGCCCTCCATCTCCAGCGGCGGGTTGAGGTGCTTTTTCACCAGCTTCACGGTGTTGATGAGCTGGGACAGGCCTTCCAGCGCGTAGAATTCGCACTGGATGGGGACCAGCAGCTTGTCCGCGGCCGTCAGCGCGTTCAGCGTCAGCAGGCTCAGGGACGGCGGGCAGTCGATGAAGATGTAGTCATAATCCCGCGTGAGGGGGAGCAGCGCGTGTTTCAGCAGCTGTTCGCGGCCCACTGCGGAGACCAGCTCCACCTCTGCGCCCACGAGGTCGATGTTGGAGGGGATGAGGAAAAGCCCCTTCATGCGCGTCTCGAGGATGGCCTCGTGCGCGGGGGTCTCGTTGACCAGCACGTCGTAAATGGTTTTCTTGATCTTGGTTTTATCCATCCCGATCCCGCTCGTGGTGTTGCCCTGGGGGTCGATGTCCACCATGAGGACACGCTTGCCCAGTTCCACGAGGCAGGCGGAAAGGTTGATGTTCGTTGTCGTCTTGCCGACTCCGCCCTTCTGGTTGGCTACGGCAATGATCTTGCCCAAATCTATCACGCCCTTAAAAGATTCATTTGAAAAATGGAACAAACACATTATAAAGCATTTTGAAGGTCTGTGAAAGGGATAAAGCGCGTTCGCGGAAGAAAATTGTTTCACATGAAACATTTTATCCGCCGCGGCCACGGATTGTTTCACGTGAAACAATATGTCCGGGATATTGTTTTCATTTCCCGCGAGGATGCGCCACAGGTATTCCGCCGGGGCAGCTTTGGTATTCTACACGGCAAAGGTAGCGTAAATGCTTCCCGGTATGCTTAACGCACTGTCCTTTGCCTGATTTGTTTCACGTGAAACAAAATAAACTGGACTGTGATTCTGTTTGTGAAACCCTTCGTCAATGGCAGGGGGCAGCGTCCGATAGGATGGTCTCATGTCCTGCGCACAATCCGTAGGCGGCCCTGTGTGGCCGCCCGGGAACAACGTCTGAAATGCAATCGCGTCATATTCTCACAATCCGTAGGGGCGGCCCTGTGTGGCCGCCCGGGGACAACGTCTGAAATGCAATCGCGTCATACTCTCACACTCCGCAGGGGCGGCCCTGTGTGGCCGACCGGGGACAACGTCTGGAATGCAATCGCGTCATGTTCTGCATGATCCGTAGGGGCGGCCCTGTGTGGCCGTCCGCATCATCCGCAATGTGTAGGGTCGGCCCTGTGTGGCCGACCGTTTGATCTGCAATCTTTACGGCTTACCCATACCCCGGTTCACTGGAGGAGACGAAAAAAGGCGCTGTCCCCAGCACCCCTTTTCCTGTTCAATTATTTTTGATGGAACATAAATGGAGACGGTCGATCCTGTTATTCTGCCCTTTCTTCATCCAGCCGCCTGGCCATGAAAAGATAATCCTCGTTCCCGCCGCGCTCCGTGAATCCGGCCTTCCGGTACATGGCCTCGGGGCCGTGGTATTGCACGGCGTCGGTCTTTCCGCTCCTACATGGGTATGCTTCCACCAATTCAAACCCGCGGGATTTGCAGTCCTGCAATACATACTGCAGCAGCCGGGTCGCGATGCCCTTCCTGCGCCATTCCGGCGCGATGACGAAGCAGACGATGGACGCCGCCTTCTCGGATGGGTCCTGCAGGTCCTCCAGGCGGGTCATCTTCTCCCGCGCGTCCGCGTGGCACCAGCCCACCGGTTCTCCGTTTGCGAAGGCGAGGTATGCGTGCATCTCCCCCGACCGTATCAGTTGGACCGCCAGCTCCCTGTTCTGCTGCGCGGTGCGCTTCATCCATTCTTTCCGCGTGCAGTCCGTTTTGTAAAAGCAGCAATAGCACGGCGCCCAGGACGGGTTATCCGTGAACGCGTGGTGGTCAAAGAAGTCCAAAAAAGCGCCCTCCAGTCCGGGAGAAAGCGCCTTTACCTCGATATCCATATTCATTCCCCTTTCAGTCGCACAGCCCCCTGTCCTGTTCGGGGGCGTCATATCACGCCCGGGATCATGCCGATGATGAAATTGGTCCGGTAAAAGAAGGAGCCGAAGAGCGACGCATCCACATAGCGGGTGAGTCCCGAGATGGAGACCACTGTCATGGCGGCGGGCACGAGGGAGAAAATGAGGTACACCATGAAGATGCCCTCGATGAAGCCGATGCAGCCGCCCATCAGCCCGTCGTACTTGCGCAGCGCGGGGAGCCTTTTGGGGCCGCCCAGCATATTGAATACGATGCTCAGCACGATCCATACGATGACGAAGACGGCGATGAAGCACAGCAGGTTCAGGATGATATTGGCGATGGTGACATTGAAATAATCGTTTACCGTGGTGAGCCCCTTGGGTTCAAATACCTTGGCCGTCATGTTGGCGTCCAGCCGCGCCGATATGTGCGCGGGCAGATTGGCGGTATCCACGATATTGGATATCTCGGGCTGGGTCAGCTGGCTGATGGGCAGCGACGCGCTCTGGAGGTCCGCGATCTTCTGCGCGCCGTCGGAATAATAGATGATGGTGTCGAAAACCCCCGGGCTGCCCGAAAGGATCCTGGCCAGGATGGGGTAGAAAACGAGGCTGGTGAACCACGCGAAGAAGAAACTGCACAGCTTCAGGAGCGTGGAAAGAAAACCCCGGTAAAACCCGTACAGCACGCATACGGCTATGATGATGATGACCAGGATGTCCAATACGTTCATATGATCCATGGCAGCAGCCGCGCCCCTACGGCAGCGGCGATATGCTGCTCGCCTCCCCATCGAATACTAGTACTGCGCTTCCGCCCATCACGGCGCGCGCGCCGTCGGACTTGCCGGGCAGTGGATATTGCTTGAGCAATTTGCCCTTGCTGTCATACGCATAGACGGAATCTGGCGAAAAACAATAGAATTTGTCCTTTCCCGCCACCACCGTATGGCATGCGGGCGGCAGGTATATCGGCTGGTCCATCCCCGCCACCGTGACCAGCCGGAGCGTGGAGATGCGCTTGTCCTTCTCTACCTGGCTGCGCGATGCAAACACCATCTGCGGCGCGCCGTTGTCCATGCGCCACCCCTGCAGCACCCATCCATAAACCAGCACCTGGGCCTGCTGCTCCCCCACCAGGCTGTACTGCGTGACGTGCGCCGTGGTGACGGCATACATCGAGTCGGCTGTGAAGATGAGCTTTTCCACCAGTTCGCCTTGTATGGTGACCACGCTCGTCATGCTCTTGCCCGGCTGGTAGGTGGAGATGCAGGTGACGGGCAGCGTGCCCGAGCTGTCCATGGCCAGCGCGTAAAGCGAATCATTCCCGAAAAACCCCGTCTGCATCACATGCCTGCCGGGGATGCTCTTGATGGTCTCCACGGGGTTTCCCGCGAAATCTGTAACAAATATGGTGTACGCCCCGTCATCGTCCTTCAAAGCGACGGCCACGTATGCTTCCCCGCACGAGGCCTGGACGATCTCCTGGTCAAATTTCCGGTCAAACAGCGCGGTGCCCGAGCGGTCATAAAGCTTGATGGTATCCTTGCTGTAGGCGGCCACGGCATTTTTTGAAAGGCACAGCCACACGTCGGAGGCAAAAAGCTGTGCCGTCCAGCGCTCCTGGTTTTTCTGGTCTATGCAGTGCAGCGCGCCGTCCCGCGCAAAGATGACATTGCTGTCATCCGACACCACGGGGTCCGCTGGCTTCATGAGCACCTGCTTCATGGTTGCGCTCAGGTCCATGTCCCCGCTCAGCAGGATGACGGCCAGCGCGATGAGCGCGCCCAGAACCATCACGCCTGCGACGAGGGTGAGGACGAACCTGCGCTTTTTCATGACCACTTGTCTGCGTGCCTGTATGGTACCCGGCAAATGCCTGCCAACCCCCTACTTTTTGTTCCTTATCCAATGATTATAAATCAATACGCCCTTTTTGTGAACCGCCGGAGGCAAATTTACATCTTGCGGCATCCGGATGCGTTGCATTCGCATCATCCATTTTGACAGAAGTGCACGCTGTCAAAGGTATATAGTTGGCATTTCCCCGGCAAAAATAGCTTCAGAGGGATTTCGACCGCTGATGACTTGTGCGGAGGATAAATGAATGGCTGTCAAACGCATCATCTGCCAGGACGGCATGGAGGAACTGGCCAAAGCGCTGGAGGAATACGGCTATGAACTGGTCCCGCCGGGCAGGGACTGTGACGCCTATGTGTACAACGGAGGCATGGGGATGCTGGAAGCTATCCCCGGTTCGGCGGGTGGCCTTCCCGGCACGCTGGTGGTGAATGGGCGGGGGCTTTCTGCGCGGCAGGTGGCCGGGATCCTGGAAAAAGGATCGTACTCGCCGCTCTTCTAGTCGGGATTGGACCGCCGGGAATGGTAATGCGCCTGCGCCACACGAAATAATCAGTATGTGGAGGCATGGGATTTTCACCCGGGAACGGTTTATTCCTTATTTAAACTGTGGGTATAATCAACGCCCGGCGGCCCGGGCGTTTTGGATTCTGTATACAAGTAGTGCGTACGATCATTCTTTTCCTTCCGGGTTTTCCGCGGGCGCATAGATCATCAGCTTCTTATCCGCCAGGCGGAAGTCGGCCGGCGTGCTGCCGGTGACCTCCCCGTCCATATTCAGCGGGGCTGGTTCGCTGACCGGCTCGACCTTCACAGTCTTGCACTTGTAATATTCTACCATTTTCAGGGAGAGGTGCGTGCCCTTTACATAGCGCGGGAGCAGCCCGTAGATCTTCAGCCTGGGGAGCCTGTTGATGATGCTCAGGTCCAGCAGCCCGTCGTCCACCTTCGCCAGGGGCGCCACGTGCATGCCGCCGCCCTGGTACTGGCCGTTGGCCACCGAGACCATGAGCACTTCCCGCTCCATCACCTTGTCCCCGTCCATGGTGATGCGCACCTTCTGCCACTTGTATGTCAGCGTCGCGATGAAGACGGCGCTGTAATAGGCCGCGAGGCCGCGCAGGCCCAGCTTTTTCGTACTTTCAGTTTTCTGTATCACTTCCACATCAAATCCGTGGCCCGCGATATTCAGGTAATACCGCCCGTTCACCAGCGCCATGTCCACGTTCCGGTAATGGCCCTCCAGTATGGTGTCGACCGCTTTCTCGGGGTCTTTGGGTATGCCCATGCACTTGGTAAAGTCGTTTCCCGTTCCCGCGGGGATGATGCCCATGGTGGCCTTTTCCCCGTCTGCCTGCATGATGCCGGATGAGACCTCCAGGACCGTGCCGTCCCCGCCCACCGCCACGATGAGCCGGTGCCCCTGCCCCACCGCGTCCCGCGCCAGCTCGATGGCATGCCCTGCATACTGGGTGTAGGCCGTTTCATAGACGACGCCTTTTTTATTCAGGTACTGCTCGAGGTCCTGCATGACTTTCAGGCCCAGCCCGCGGCCCGCCTTGGGGTTTGCGATGAAATAATACATAGGCCCCTCCATGAACGCCACCGGTCATTTTATGTGAAATGCATGTTAATTCGACTCAATCTTAGCAAATTAGAGGCTTCCGGGCAATAGACCGGTTTGATATATTTTATAGATCGTAATACATACCCTTCACAGCACCTCCCTTGCGCGGCTGCCCGGCTTGCAATCGTCCTGCAATGCACATATAATTTTTATAGATTGGCAAACTGATACCAGTTGCGTATACCGAAGGGAGCCGACCGAAATGAAACAGGCCATCATACTTATTATCATAACCGTCCTCGTACTGGCCCTGGCGGCCTGCGCGGCGCCGCCGAACGTACCCTCCGGCGATGCGCCGGTGCTCTCCCCCACGCCCGGCGTGAACGACGGGCCGGTCCCGGCGGTGACGCCCGGCGGCAGCTCGCCCGTCCCGGCTACGAACCTGAACAATGCCGCACAAATGTCCGTGACCAGCAGCGGCATCGTGGACGGGTACATCGATCCGAAATACGGCAAGCACGGGGACCCGAAGCTTTCCTTGCCGCTGAAGGTCGAAAACGCACCGGCCGGAACGAAGGCGTATGCCGTCTACATGGATGACCCCGACGCCAAACCCGTGGCAGGTTTCGTATTCGTGCACTGGATGGCTGTGAATATCCCCGCATCCGACATTCCGGAAGGGTTCAGCCAGAGCGCGGCAGACAAGGCGGTACAGGGCAAAAACGACGCCGGGACCAACGGCTACTATGGGCCGTCGCCGCCCGACAAGGACCATAAGTACGTGATCAAGGTCTACGCGCTGGACGCTCCTGTGGACCTGAAAAACGGGTTCAAAAAGGACGCTTTCCTGCCTGCGGTCCAGGGGCATGTGCTCGCGGAGGCCACACTGGAAGGGATCTACAGGAAATAGTTGACTGTATCTTTTGTCAGTGGCACCGAAACAAACGGCTGATCATCAGCCGCCCGCAGTAGTATAATGATTATGATCACCGGTAATTTTTTTAGGGAGATCAGTAAAGGAAGGGTCATATGAGATTTTCCAAGATGCACGGACTCGGCAACGATTTCATCCTGTTTGAGAGCAGCGAGCCCGAGCGGGATTTTTCCCGCGAAGCCATACGCCTCTGCCACCGGCAGACGGGCATCGGCGGGGACGGCATCATCGCGGTATTGCCTTCTTCCCTGGCGGATTTTCGCATGCGCATCATCAACTGCGATGGGAGCGAGGCCGATATGTGCGGCAACGGTATCCGCTGCTTTGCCAAATTCGTCTATGAGCAGGGGCTCCTCCGGCGGGAAAGCTTTTCCATCGAGACCCGCGCGGGCATCATCAGGCCGCGCCTGCTGGTGGAGCGCGGCAGGGTGACCCGGGTAAAGGTGGATATGGGCGAGCCGAAACTGGACAGGAAACTGGTCCCCATGGAGGGGCCGGGCGGCATGGTCATCGACGAGCCGCTGATGGTGGACGGTGAAACATGGCGTATTACGTCCATGAGCATGACGATCCCGCATACCGTTGTCTTCGTGCCCCAGGTAAAAGAAGAGACCATGCTCACCGTCGGTCCGAAGATCGAGAAGCACGTGAAATTCCCGAGAAAGACAAATGTGAACTTCGTCCAGGTCATCGACCGGGATACCATCCGTGTACGGACGTGGGAACGCGGGGCGGGGGCCACGCTGGCCTGCGGCACGGGTGCGTGCGCCAGTGCGGTAGCCTCCTTCCTCAACGGGAAGACGGAGCGCAACGTGACCGTCAAATTACTGCTCGGTGACCTGTTTATCGAGTATACCAGGGACGGTACGGTTTACATGACGGGTCCGGCGGAGGAGACGTTCCGCGGCGAGACCGAGCTTTGGTGATTCAATCGAAATATACATCATTCCCAAAGTGCAGAAGCTGCGGGAGTCCGCGGCTTTTGCTCAGGCTATCAAAAATCCTTGAGTGAAAAACAGCAATTGGCTAAATATGCAATCACAAATCAAATCCGTCATTTCTGGCGGCGTGTACGTCAGAAATGACACCTCTCATGCAGGTTTGTGGTGAACAAACCTGCATGGTAAAACTCAAAAAAGTGGCATAGCCACTTTTTTGACACTCAGAAGCAAAAGCTGCGGAAGACCCGCAGCTTTTCTTTTCGTCGTCGGGCTAGGTATAGCTCAGCCGTTTTCCCGTCAGGGCAGCACGGCTTTCGTGGCCGCATCAAACGTTATGCTGCCCTCTGAGTCCGCCTTTTTGCCATAGGCGTAAACGATGATTTTCTCGGGCGCTTTTTTGGTTTTGAACGTAAATTCGATGAGGTCCTTCTTGATGGAGGCGCCGCTCCAGCCGATGGTTTTTCCCCCGGCTACGATGGAGGCTTGCAGTGACACCACG
Source organism: Bacillota bacterium (assembly GCA_023454175.1). Taxonomy (GTDB): domain Bacteria; phylum Bacillota; class Clostridia; order Christensenellales; family JAEXRW01; genus JAEXRW01. The sequence continues at coordinate 23,203 of JAEXRW010000011.1, forward strand.
GCTTTCCCGTTCCGGATGGGGATGGAGTTGCCCATGCCCAGCGCGTTTATCGCCACGGTGGTATTGCCGTCCGCATCCGTTCCGATCTCCCCGATGGATATTGTGAAGGTCTGGTTCTCAAACTGGACTTCCGCTGTGGATGCAGATGCAGGTGAGGGCGAGGCCTCAGCCGACGGGGTGGGCGTGGGCGTAGCCGCCTCGGCAGGATCCACAGTAGGGGCGGTCGTCGGAGCCTGGGTCTTCACTTGGGACGGCCGCGGTGTGATAGTGATGCATCCGGCCAGCAGCACGGTGAGAGTCAGCACTGCCAGCAGCAGCATTAGTACTTTTTTCATCTCATAGTTTCTCCTTTGTGTCGGATTGAATAGGTTACTTGATTGCTAGGACATCATGGTAATATTTCTACAGGATACACGTTTACCCTTTATATTACGGTATTTCTATTATCATGCATGAGCATGATATGGACAAACAGGACTGAACCGCAGGATCATTTCCGGGTAGCTGGCTGCAGTGACTTTGGTGGGGATAGGCTTGATGGCCCTGCCCGGTTTCAATAACGTAAACCGTCAATATGCAATGATTTACCATCCCTGATTATGCAAATATATCCTTCTCCCATGCAGGAGTCCCCCATTTTATGGTATAGTGAGGGTAAGATATACCCTGTTGGATCCTGATAACCGGAGTATTGTAATATGGTCACAGATAAGGTCACACTTCCCCTCCCCGTCAAGCGGCTGGGCGAAATATTTGAGAAAAACGGCTTCACCTTGTATGCCGTGGGCGGGTGCGTGCGCAATACCCTGCTGGGTCTTCCGCCCAGCGATATCGATGTGTGCAGCGCGGCCGTCCCTGCCCAGGTGATGGAGATGTTATCCCGGGAGCCGGGCGTCTCCTGCTACCTCAAGTGCGAACGGCTCGGCACACTGGGGATAAACATTGAGGACTCCCCTGATATCTTCCAGTGTGAATACTCGGCCTTCCGCACCGAGAGCTACGGTGAGGGTGGCAAACACACGCCTGACGAGGTCTCCTTCACGCAGGATCTGGAAAAGGACGCCTTCCGGCGGGATTTTTCCGTAAACGCGCTGTATGCCCATGCTATCACTGGGGAGATCACCGACCCCACAGGCGGACTGCCCGACCTGCACGCTGGCGTCATCCGCACCACGTCTCCCGATCCGGAGTGGATCATCCGGGATGACGGGCTGCGCATCCTGCGCATGGTGCGCTTCGCGTGCGAGCTGGGCTTTTCCATCTCCCCTCCCCTCTTCCGCACCGCGCGGGAAATGGTCGGGCTGCTGGCGGACATATCCAAGGAGCGTATCCGGGAGGAACTGGTGAAGATCCTCCTTGCAGATGCCAAATACCCGCAATTGCAAAAGCGCTTTATTACGCCCCCCCACGGCCGCGGCCTGTTCCTGCTGAAGGCCCTGGGTGCGTACGCGTATATCGCCCCTTCCCTGCTGCAGGGCGTGGGCGTGGGCCAGCGAAAGGATTACCACGCGTACGACGTGTTTACCCACCTGCTGAAGGTGTGCCAGGCGTCCCCTCCCGATTTGGTTTTGCGGCTGGCCGGGCTGTTTCATGACGTGGGCAAGCCCGAGGCTTTACGGCGCGCGGGCAATATGTACGGGCATGATAAGATCGGTGCGGAGATGGTGCGGGCCGCGCTGGGCGGTGACGGGCTGAAATTTGATAACGATACGGTGGATACCGTCGCAAAGCTCATCTCCATCCACATGTTTGATCTGGACGGCCGGGCCAAGGAATCCACGGTGCGGCGGAAATTCTCCCGTGTGGGGTACGACATGGCGCGGCGGCTGATTCAGATACGTGCGGCGGATATCACCGGGTCGGGCCGCGGGAGGATAAACCCGCCGGAGATACGAAAGTGGGAGCGCATCATCGCGGACATGCAGCGGCGTCATACCCCCATGGGTATGCGCGAGCTTGCCATCACCGGTTCGGATATCTCCGCTATCACCGGCCTCCCCCCTTCCCCGTTCATCGGAAAGCTCAAGGAAGCGGCGTATGACTACGCGGTGCAGAACCCCGAGAGGAACAATAAGGAAGCGCTGACGAGCTTTATTAACAAGTACTTGAAGAGCAATCCGGTGGATAGCTGAGAATCGCGGCCTGTTCTGAAGGGCTGATACCAGTCATGGTACCTTTAAAAGGGGGATGCACCTCTATGTTTCCCGTGCTGATTGCGAAATTACAAAGCAAAATAATCGAAAATGATATAATGGAGCCGTTGAGATAATTAAGCAAATCGGAGAAAACCGGTATGTTGAAGCTGTGCCGGTATTGATAGACCTTTTAAGGACAACCGATGATTTTGTATTGATGAATACGTTAGCTTTGGCATTAAGCGATATCGGGGATGAAAGAGCCGTTGAACCGATACTAGAAAGAATCAAAGACCCGAAAACAAAAGGTTATAACGGAACACTTGTATATTCACTCGAATCTTTTGATACCTCTCCATATGTTGATTTCATTCTTGAATTAGTGGAGGAAGGAGATTACGAGGTGCGCAGGGAGGCATATTCGTTACTTGAGGGCATGATCGATAAATTGTCCAAAGAAAAGAAAGAGGAATGCTTAAAGCGCATAAAGACACTGCTAGCAGATGTGAGTGACAGGTTAGATGGATTAAAGGTAACATTCAATCTGTTTGGCGAAGCGTATATGCCTGTAAACGATAATCTTATCACACTGGAAAAGGACGACGAGCCTGGACTGATGCATTGACTTATACAATAGCGGAGGAAATTTGTGAGGGTCGCTTTCACGTGCAATTATTTCGGGGGCAATAGGATACACGAGGCATGTTCAAGAGAGGAATGCGGGTTACCCCGCCGAGCAGACTGCAGCTGCCTGAACTACCGGGATGCCCTGCAGCAATGCGGATCGGTGGCGGAGCCGGTGTACTGCATCGGGTTCTCGGAAAGCCGGGATGAGCTGGCCGGAAAGGTCTCGCGGATCGTCTGGGAATACGATGCGCTGGTGCTCACGGGCGGGGGCGATATGGCCTCCCCTTCCTGCTACGATCCGGAGAATTATACCCGCTGTTCCGGCGCCGTGTCCTATACCCTGCCCGAGCGGGACGAAATAGAATTCTCCCTGCTGCAGGCCTTCCTCCACGCCGGGAAACCGGTGCTGGGGATCTGCCGGGGTATGCAGCTGGTCAACTGCTTTTTCGGGGGCACGCTGTATGCGGATCTGGAGGCAAAAGCGCCTCTCCACTCCCCCGCCGTCATGGGCAACGATCTGTACCATTCTGTGGACGTTCTGCCCGATACGTGGCTGGCCCAGGCAGGGCTTCCGGTGCAGTTGCGGGTGAATAGCCACCACCACCAGGCGGTCTGCCGGGCCGGGGATGGTTTGGTGATTGACGCCTGGTCGGAGGACGGCGTGGCGGAGGCGATGCATCATACCGGGTATAAAGTCCTCGCCGTGCAGTGGCACCCCGAACGGATCTTCGAGGGTGATGCGCTGGCGGAGGCATCACTTGCGGTATTCCGCTGTTTCATGTCCATGTGACGGATATTTGGCTGTTCCGTTTTCGTTTGTTCACGCTTCAGCGGCATGCATGGATATGCCGGCAATAGATGAAAGCAAATGCGGGGATTCGAAGACATGGAGATTCGCAGATACACGCAGGCCGATGAGGCCGCGCTGATGGCGCTGATAGAAGGCGAAGGCGAAGATTGGGCCTGCTACTGGGCCCCGGATGCGGCGGAAAATTACAAGCGGCTCCTTATGCGTTCGATAACGTACGTAGCGTATGAAGAAGGTGTCCTGTGCGGCTATTCCCGCGCGTACATGGACGGGGATCTCTACATTTTCGTATTGGACCTGCTCGTTACCAAAGCGTACCGGGGGCGTGAAACAGGCAGGCAGCTCATGGAGCAGCTTTACAGGGACTACACCCGCCATACGGTATATGTGCTGTCGGGCGTGGACGGATACTACAGCAAGCTGGGGTACCAAAAAGAGGGTTCGATCTATGCGGTGAACCGTCCCGGCCAGCCTGATGATCTGTAGCATCAGTACGGGATCAAAGGTGCTTATCCATGATTGAATTGAAACGGTATCGCCTCTTCCCTGCCCTGTCGGTCTTCCTGGCAACCGTGATGCTTTTCGCCGCGGGCTATGCCGTGATGAACGCGCGGTCCTTCCAGTTCTTTGGAAGGCTCATTTCCCGCGTGGATACTGCAAAGAAAGTGGCCTTCCTCACCTTCGACGACGGGCCCACGGAAAATGCCGGGAGCATCCTGCGTGCGTTGGACGAACTGGATGTGAAAGCGTCCTTCTTCCTCATCGGGGAAAAGATGGAGGAAAACCCGGCATGGGCGAAGGCCATCCTGGAATCGGGCCATGATATCGGGAACCACACATACAGCCATCCGCGTATGGTCTTCCACTCCCTCCCCTTCATCCAAAGCGAAGTTGATAAGACCAATGCTATCATCCGGAGCCTGGGATACCGGCGGGAGATCTTTTTCCGCCCGCCGGGATGCAAGAAGCTTTTCCTCCTGCCGTGGCACCTGGGGCGGATATGCCAGACCACCGTGACTTGGACGCTGGAGCCCGAGTCCTGCCCGGCTATTGCGAAGGACGCGCAGTCCATGGCGGATTACACCATCCGGAATATATCAAACGGCGCCATCATCCTGCTGCATCCCATGAACGACGGTACGGGCAGGACGATCCAGGCCATCAAGCTGATCGTATCCGGCCTGCGGGACAAGGGCTATACGTTCGAACGGCTGTCCGATGTCGTCCCTTAGGCAGCGATCCCTCAACGTGTAGGGACGGCCCTGTGTGGCCGTCCGCAAGATCCCCTTATACCCCTTTGTGATCCTCGATACAATCAACTCCGGTCATGGCGGCCGGGGGCAGGGCAAAGGGACCGTCCATCCATATGGGCGGCCAGTCTTCCGTCAGCGCGCGATTCCGGGGATGAGGATATCCGCGAGTGAGGATAGGGGTAATTTGAATTCGGGCACGCCGGCTGCGTGTGGGCCGATGGCGTATTCGGGGAAGACGACGATGAGGTCTTTTCCCGTGATATAAAACCACGTCTTTTCATCCACCGTCCTGAAAGATTCGCTGATGAGGCCCTGCTCGGCGATGCCCTTACGTACCGCCGCGTTTACCAGCTCCACGCCCTTCTTTCTGTTGATAAATATCTCCGGCAGGGTGAGGACGCGCGCGGGCTGCGTATTCAGTATGTTATAAAACACCGCATCCGTTTCACCGTGGACGCCTCCGGTATAAAGGTCCAGGCGCTGGGACATGCAGAGGAGTACGCCGTCATTGAAGTACACCTGCAGCCTTGCGTCCAGCGAATGCGGGAACCAGGGACGGGATGGGTCGCGCACTTTGTATGCAGTCTGCGCGGAAGAGGCGAGGGCATCTATACGGTGCTGCAGTTCACGTTTCGCCGAAGCATTGAACACCTTTTCAAAGGCGGCATCCCGCATGTCGGCTACTTTGGGATACGCGGCATGGACCGTATAAGCGGGGTCCTCCAGGATGACGGCCTGTATGGCTACCGGGATGGGAGTATCCGGCGCTGATACTTCCATGGAGGCACTGCCCAGCTTACCCAAAAGGAGAGCGGACAGCAGCGTGATTACAGCCATGGAAAAGGAAGCGGCCATGACAGTCGTTGTACGCATGGTGCACCCCCTTTTTTACCGCGCGATGCCGGGGATGAGGATATCGGAGAGGGAGGTCAGGGGTATCTTGAATTCGGGTTCGCCCGCCGCATACGGGGCGATGGCGTATTCGGGGAAGACGATCACGAGGTCGGGCCTTTCGATATAAAACCAGGTCTTATCGTCCACCGTTTTGAAGGTATCGGGGAAAAAATAATCCTCCTTGCCCATTTGTGCTTTTATCTGCCGGTTGATCCGCTCGATGCCCTTCGCCGGGTCTGTGAAGATTCGGGGCAGGGTGAGGGAACGGGCGGGCAGGGTATTGAGCACGTTGGTGTAGATGCCGTCCGAGATGCCGTGGGCCCCGCCGGTATAAGTATAGAATCGGTTCGTCATGGAGAGCAGCGTGCCGTCGTTGGTGTGGACGGAGATGTTGGCGTCGAGGGTAAATTGATTGAAGGGGAAATCCCGTTCCTTTGCCTCCTTGTGAAAGGCCTTCGCCTGCGCCTGCAGCTCCTTCACCCGCGCCAGCATGCCGTTTTTCGCCTGTTCGTTCATGTCCTTTTCAAAAGGCCGGTCCTTCATGCCCGAGACCACCGGGTAGAGGGTGTGGATCTCCACGTATTTGTCCTCCACCGCCACGGTCTGAACCGCCACCGGGAGCGGCATCGCGGTCGGCGCGGGTGTGGCGGGGGCGGCAGCCGATGGTGAAGGCATGGGCGCGGCGATCGGTACCACGGTGAAGGTCGCCGTTCCCGCCTGGAGGCTCGCGGGGACGGGGGCGGCGGTGGGCGTGGCGGTACCTCCGCATGCGGCCAGGCATGTTACGGCCATGATAACGGCGGTAGCAACGGCAAGTTTCCTTTGAATATCCATATCCGTACGGGCAATACGCCCTGTGCCCCTTTCGAAACCGCATGTATGGCATCTTTACGTTGCTGATGGTTGTACCCCGCCGGTATGCGCGGTTGTATACCGATGGATTTTGTGGTAATATATATGGCTATGAACGGCATGAATATGCTTTGATAAAATCCTGTACTGTGCATGCGGAAGATCCTGCATGGGCGGGAAAAAGAAAGGGGAACGGCACACCATGATGCTGGAAGAAGCCGAAGGCGCGAGAGGGCGTAATTTTCTGGAGGAGAATATCGATGAGGACCTTCGGAGCGGGCATTACCAGCAAGTGGTGACGCGTTTTCCGCCCGAGCCCAATGGCTACCTGCACATCGGCCACGCCAAGGCCATCTGCATCAACTTCACCACGGCGCTGAAATACCAGGGTAAATGCAACCTGCGCATGGACGATACCAACCCCAGCAAGGAAGATACCGAATACGTGGAGTCCATTAAAGAAGACATCCGCTGGCTGGGCTTCGAATGGGCCGGGCTGTATTTCGCGTCGGATTACTTTGATAAGATGTTCGATTGCGCAGTCAAGCTGATCCAAAAAGGGTCTGCGTTCGTGTGCGACCTCACGGCGGACCAGATCCGGGAGTACCGCGGCACCCTCACCCAGCCCGGGAAGGAAAGCCCCTATCGTGATAGGAGCATTGAGGAGAATCTCGAGCTTTTCTACGGCATGCGTGACGGGAAATACCCCGACGGCTCCCGCGTCCTGCGAGCCAAGATCGACATGGCCTCGCCGAATATCAATATGCGCGACCCCGTCATCTACAGGATCCTGCGGGCCACGCACCACAATACCGGGGATAAATGGTGCATCTACCCCATGTACGATTTCGCCCACCCCATCGAGGACGCCATCGAGGGCGTCACGCACTCGATGTGCTCGCTGGAATTCGAAGACCACCGGCCCCTGTATGATTGGGTCATCCGCGAAACGATCAATGAATGGAAATACCCGCCGCGGCAGATGGAGTTCGCGCGGCTGAACGTCACCCGCACGGTCATGAGCAAGCGCCACCTGAAACGCCTGGTGGACACTAAAATGGTCTCGGGGTGGGACGACCCGCGCATGCCCACGCTGTCAGGGCTGCGCCGCAGGGGCTATACCCCCGCCAGCCTGCGGGATTTCTGCGACCGCATCGGGGTGGCAAAGTCCAATTCACTGGTGGAATCGGCGTTCCTGGAGCACTGCATCCGGGAGGAGCTGAATGCCTCGGCCCCGCGCGCCATGGCGGTTTTAAATCCTGTAAAAGTTGTAATAACGAATTATCCTGAAGGGCGTACGGAGTACCTGGAGGCGGAAAACAGCCCGCTTCCCGAAGACGGTACGCGCCAGATCCCCTTCTCCCGTGAATTGTACATCGAACGCGAGGACTTCATGGAGGACCCGCCCTCGAAGTTCTTCCGCCTCGCCCCGGGCAGGGAAGTGCGGCTGAAAAGCGCCTATATTATCAAGTGCGAGGGCGTCATCAAGGACGGTAGCGGGGAGATCGTCGAGCTGCACTGCACCTACGATCCCGCGTCCAAAAGCGGGATGGAAGGCGCCAATCGCAAGGTGAAGGGCACGCTTCACTGGGTGGAGGCAGGCTCCTGCGTGGACGCCACGGTTCGCCTGTACGATTACCTCTTCAAGGAGCTTTCCGAGGAAGAGGAGGAGCAGGTGCAGGATATCACCGACCGCCTGAACCCCGATTCGCTCACGGTCCTGGCCGCTTGCAAGGTGGAGCCCATGCTGGCGCAGGCGCAGGCCGGGAGCCGGTACCAGTTCCTGCGGCAGGGGTATTTCATCCTGGACAAGGACAGTACGGCCGGTAAGCCGGTATTCAACCGCATCGTGGGATTGAAGGACAGTTGGGCAAAGCAAAGTTAATGGCATAAAAGGCCATATTGATATCAGGGGGCGGATGCGTTTGGAAATAGACCTGGGCACGTTGGAAGCAAGGCATGCGCATGATTTGATGACGAGCTGCATCATCCCCAGGCCCATCGCATGGGTATCGTCCATCGGCTCCGATGGGGAAATCAATCTCGCCCCGTTCAGCTTTTTCACCGGGGTGTCCTGGTCCCCGCCGGTACTGGCGTTTTCGGTGGTCAACCGGGCTGATGGGACGATGAAGGATACCGCCGTAAATATCCGCCGGACGAAAGAGTTTGTGGTCAATATCGTTTCAACCGGTCTGCTCAAAATGATGGAGAGTTCCGCCAGGCCCATTCCGTATGGGGAAGACCTGGCCAGCATAGAGGGGATCCATCTGGAGCCTTGCCAGACGGTAAAGCCATGCCGCATCCGGGAAGCTCCTGCCTGCTACGAGTGCAGGCTGGAAAAGATCGTTACCCTGGGCGAAGGCCCGAATACGGCCAACCTGATCCTGGGCCGGGTATTGCTGATGCATGTAAGAGATGATTTGCTTGTAAACGGGCGTGAGGTGGACTGGCGGGGCCTGGACGCGCTCGGCAGGCTCAGCGGCAGCCGGTACTGCACCATCGATTCTGTTATCGAAAGCGATACCAATTGATATAGGAACGCATGATTATAACCACCACGGAGGAGAAAATGGAAGTTCGCACAAGGTTTGCACCCAGCCCCACGGGCTACTTACATATCGGCGGTCTGCGCACGGCGCTCTACGCGTGGCTCTTCGCGAAAAAGAATAACGGTACGTTCGTCCTGCGCATCGAGGATACCGACCAGGAGCGTTATGTGGAAGGGTCTGTCGAGATCATCTATTCCACGCTGCGCGCGGCGGGGCTCACGTACGGCGAAGGCCCGGACGTGGGGGGCGGCTACGGACCCTACATCCAGAGCGAGCGCAAGCACCGGGGCATCTACAAGCATTACGCGGAGGAACTGGTGAGAAGGGGCGGGGCGTATTACTGCTTCTGCACCAAGGAGCGGCTGGACAGCGTCCGTGAAGAAACGGAAATGGGCGGCGGCACGTTCAAATACGACAAGCACTGCCTGCACTTGTCCGAAGAGGAAGTGAAATCGCGGCTGGAGGCCGGGGAGCCTTACGTTATAAGGCAGAATATCCCCGAGGAAGGCACCACGACTTTTTCGGACCTGATCTACGGCGATATCACCGTGGAGAATGCCACCTTGGACGATAACGTGCTCCTGAAATCCGACGGCATGCCCACGTATAATTTCGCAAATGTGGTGGACGACCACCTCATGGGCATCACGCATATCATCCGCGGAACGGAATACCTCTCCAGCACGCCGAAATACAACATGCTTTATGCAGGCTTCGGCTGGGATATCCCGCAGTATATCCACCTGCCGCCTGTCATGAAGGACGCGCACCGCAAGCTTTCCAAGCGCCACGGCGATGCATCCTTCGAAGATTTCACGTCAAAAGGCTACCTGCCCGATGCCATCGTGAACTATATCGCCCTGCTGGGGTGGAACCCGGGGTATAACCAGGAGATATTCACGCTATCTGAACTCGCGGAGGCGTTTTCCCTCGAAGGCATCAGCAAATCCCCCGCGATCTTTGATGTGGAGAAGCTTACGTGGATGAACGGGGAATACATCCGCAAACTCATGCCCGAAGAATTCAAGGCCGTTGCCATGCCGTGGTACGAAAAGGCTGGCGTTGCGGCATTCGACCTGGACATCATCGGGGGAATGATCCAGCCCCGGCTGGAGCGTCTGGGGCAGATCGGCGAGAAGCTGGCGTTTCTACTGGAGCTGCCGGATTACGATATCTCCCTGTATGAGCATAAAAAAATGAAGACCGACCCAGGTTTGGCGAAAACGTGCATTGGCAAGGCGCGGGAACTGCTTGTATCCATGGCCCGATGGGAACCAACGGCATTGCATGATTCCCTCATCGATCTGGCAACAGAGATGGGTGTGAAAAACGGGCAGCTGCTGTTCTCCGTGCGCATCGCGTTGACCGGTACCGAAGTCACGCCAGGCGGGGCTATCGAGGCCGCGGCGCTGCTGGGCAGGGAAGAATCGCTCAGAAGGATCGGCGTTGCGCTGGATAAATTATCAGGGGCTTAAGAATGTACAAAACGAAATTGTACAATTAAGGTATGCCCCATTTAGGGGCATATTTTGTTTTGGGGGGCAAAACCCATGCGGATACGAAAGGCAAACCCGGAAGATGCGGACGTTCTGACGGCCTTGTCCATGCGCTCGAAAGCGCACTGGGGGTACGATGCGGCTTTCATGGAGGCGTGCAGGGAGTCCCTGCGCGTGCCGAAAGACGCCATTGAAAAGTACCTCACCTATGTGGTCGAAGACGGGGACAGGGTCGCGGGCTTTTTCATGCTCACGGAAGAGGAAGGCTGCGGGCATTACCTGGAGTCCATGTTCGTGGACCCGGATTTTATCGGCCGGGGCATGGGCAGGCTCATTTGGGATAAACTGATCGAAGTGGCAAAGGTGGAAGGCATCCATGAATTCATCCTGGACGCGGACCCGCACGCGGAAGGCTTCTACCAGCACATGGGCGCCGTGCGCATCGGCGAACACGAATCCTCCACGTTCCCCGGGCGGATGCTGCCACGGATGAAGGTCACGCTGTAGGCATCTTGAGTCATATCCATCATTTAATTACATGCAGCATTGGAGGGGTATCCCATGGAAACCATGACGCATACGGATTTTGAAGCCCTGCTGAAAGGCTCCTTCGGCCAGTATTACGAGGGAAGATGGGCGTACTTCAGCGAGGTCATCGGTATCATCCGGCAGCAGGATGATATCAAAAGCGTGCTGGAGCTGGGGCCGTCTTTCCAGACGGTGGTGAAAGGCTGCGACATCATGGTGCGGCCCGAGCATGACGTGTGGGGCAGGCCCGAAAAGTACGCTAGACAGTACGAGCACGACGCGACGGTCACGCCCTGGCCGGTAGCGGACAAACAATATGACCTTTTCATCGCGCTGCAGGTGTGGGAACACCTGGGTCCCCGGCAGAAGGAAGCTTTCAAAGAAGTGGTGCGCATTTCGAAGATGGCGGTCCTGAGCTTCCCCTATATGTGGATCTGCCCGGAGGACGACCCGAATTATCCCGAGCATCATATGATCGACGAAAGCATCATCGCGGAGTGGACCCTGCACATCCCGCCCGTGAAAACAGTCAAAATACCGCGCACGGGGGATCGGGTATCGAAAGGCCCGCGGATCATCTATTTCTGGAGTTTTGATATGAGGCATATGGAGACGAAGATGAATGTAGAATACAACAATTATTAACATTATGATATAATGTATCCATATAGTGCCAACGATGGAGGCGATTCCGATGTCGATTGTTGAGCATATGATGTCAGTTAATAGTAAAATAGACAGTGAACTTCAAAAGAAGATTACTAAGTTTCTTTTCCCGCTTGATCGAGAGATTAAACAAGTTGCAAATGAGAAAAAGATACCTTACTCGCGAATAGGCTTCTTAAAGCTATGCAGAGTTTTGGTTTTTGTTGATTTGATAAATATATATGTTGTTGGTACCAATGTCAATGCAGGAGGAATGCATAGTATATATTTTGGCGAAGATCAGAACGGGCAAATTGCCCGAAACATACAAGCTGTTTTTATGGCTGCTGAAATAGAGTTGGCTTTTGAAAAGCCTTTTGGATTATGGTTCCCGCGTAATCTTCTAGAACTATCTGCCGATGACCAAAAGGCAAATGCACGGCAAATTGCTGTGGATTATGTACAAAAAGTTATAATTGAGAATGAGAAGACGGAGAGGATAGTGAGAATTAACCCTATTTTTCAAGCTAGGGAGATACTAATTAACGAAAGTCTAATATTTTGTTTATCTCCCTTTAGCGATCCTTATAATATTATTTTTTCAGATCATATAAAGCCAGTAGTGAGTGGCATAAACCCAGTGTTTACATGTGTCCGAGCGGATAATATTTTTGATAACAAACCCATAATGGAAGATATCTGGGTTAAAATAAACCAAGCAAAGATTATCATATCTGATTTATCTGGAAAGAACCCCAACGTATTTTATGAAACCGGAATAGCTCATACTGTAGGAAAAGAAGTCATCCTTATTACTCAATCAATGGATGATGTTCCTTTTGACCTTAAGCATTTACGTTGCATCGTATATGAATATACTCCCAGAGGAATGAGCAATTTTGAAGTTGAACTACGAGCTACTTTGACTACCATACTATCTCGATGATCTTATTAGGAAGATATTCTATCGTAAATATATTTTTTTATATCTGATAACGTAAAAGAATAAGTAATTAGCCATTTTATGTATTATTGTGGTATATTTCCCTTCCATACAGCGCTCAACGGCCATCCATTCTCAAAAATCGTTGTTGAAAGCATGTCTTCCTTGTGATAATATTACATATTGCCGCACCATGTCATGCGCGACGCATCCATTATGGATAGCAGAACGTAAGACGGGTGATTTACGGCAAATACCATCCTTGCTCCGCATCTATTGCGGGGCCGCATAGTCCAGAAGGAGGTGAAATGACTATGAACAAGTACGAAGCGCTTTACATTATAAGGAGCGCAACGGAAGAGGAAGCCCGCAAACAGCTCATCGAAAAGTTTGCGGAGGTGGTCAGAAGCAACGGCGGCGAAGTGGAAGGGACCGACGAGTGGGGCATGAAAAGGCTCGCCTATCCCATTGATAAGCAGACCGACGGCTACTACGTGCTGATGAACTTCACCGCTCCGTCCGAGGTCCCCATGGAACTCGAACGCAACTTCCAGATCACCGACGACGTACTGAGATATCTGGTCACGCTCAGGCAGAAGTGATAGCGCGCAAGCGCCTTTTGTGGAGGTCAAAAACATGAACAAGGCTATTCTTATCGGCAACCTGACGAAAGACCCGGAGGTCCGCTCCACGGGCTCGGGCATTTCAGTGTGCACCTTCACGGTCGCGGTGCAGCGGCGTTTCCAGAATAGCAGCGGCGAGCGCCAGGCGGATTTCATACCCGTGGTATGCTGGCGGGCACTGGCCGAGAACTGCGGGAAATACCTGCACAAGGGCAGCAAGGTGGGCGTGACGGGCACGATCCAGACCCGCACCTATGATGCTTCGGACGGCACCAAACGGTATGTCACGGAAGTAGTGGCCGACGAAGTGGAGTTCCTGGAAAAGGCGCAGCATTCTGGTGAGCGCGGCGGCTATGCAGGGCTTTCAGGCGGGGAACCCGAGGGAGAGGCCCACATGAACGAAGACGAACTGCCCTTCTGACGGAGGGCGTCCCTTGCCAAAAAGCGCAAGGGTATGACGGATAGGAGGATCAAAACCAAATGGACGACGATAGAAGAGACCGCGACCACGGCGAACGTGGCGAACGCGGCGACGATAAATTCGGCAAACGGGGCAATAAATTCCGCCGCCGCCGCAAGAAGGTATGCGCCTTCTGCAGCGAGAAATCCGAATTCATCGATTACAAAGACCTTAATAAGCTCAGGAAGTTCCTCACCGAGCGCGGCAAGATCATGCCCCGGCGTATGTCGGGCACCTGCGCCAAGCACCAGCGGGAGCTGGCCATCGCAATCAAGCGTGCACGCGCCATCGCGTTGCTGCCGTATGTGACCGAGGGCTGAGCAAAAACGAAACGACCCAAAGCGCCCCCCATCACAAGGCGGGCGCTTTTCCATTGGCAAAAGAACAGGCGCCTGCTCTCCATCATGGTTAAGGACGGCAGGTACTGGTTATATAAGTAAAGGTAAAAAACCGATTCTATTAAGTAGTAAAAGAGTTAGGGTGCCCAGGCGGGATCTGACCGGGTAAAGAAATGTTTTTACTTCAGCAAACGGTATCCGGGGCATCGGGAAGCTGTGCGTTAGATCGCACACGGTTGATACGGGCATAACGAATGGCAAACAAGAAAGAAATCAATAAACACGCGTGGCTGCTCATCATAGCCACGGCGGTACTCATCGGCTTTTCCGTCACGCTGCTGGCGGCGGTGGGGGGCGCGGCGGGGCTGGCGCTCTTTGTGGTGTGCTGCATCCTGTACGGGGTCTATGCGGCCTTTTCCATCCGCGCGATTTTGAATGCGCGCAGGTCCGATGCGTCCGCGCTGCCCATGACGGAAAAACTGGCGCGGTTCATGCCCGTGCCCCTGGTACTCATTGATGAAGCGGGCGCGGTGGCGTGGCATAATGACGCCTTCATCCGCATCTGCGGCAGGGAGAGCGTGAAAGGCAAGCAGCTGGGCAAGCTTTTTCCGCAGCTCGGCGGGAAATTCATGCAGGGCCCGTATAATACCAGCACGGTATTCTGGCACGAGAACAGGCAGTACGAGGCGCTATCCACCACCCTTCCGGGCAAACGCGGGGCGATGCTGGTCTCCCTGCGGGACGCCACCGACCAGCTGGCGCGGGAGCAGCGGCTGAAGGACATGCTGCCCGCCGTGTGCATGGTACAGGTGGATAATTACGATGAACTGGCGGCCTCCACGCCCCAGCACAGCCTTCCCTCCGTCATGGCGGAGGTGGAGCGGCTCATCGGGGAGTGGGCGCATTCGCTGGGCGGCATCTACCGCGCATATGACAAGGACACGTGGTTCCTGCTTTTCGAACGCGGGCACCTGCAGCGGTTCCACGAGGAAAAGATCACCCTGCTGGACAGGGTGCGGGAGATAAAAGAGGGCAACAGCCTGCCCGTCACGCTGAGCGTGGCCATCGGGGCGGGTGAAAACCTGACCGAGAGCGAAGAGGACAGTCGGCAGGCGCTGGAGCTGGCGCTCAGCCGGGGCGGCGACCAGGCGGTACTCAAGGAAGGCGAACGGCTGGTCTTTTTCGGCGGAAAGGCGCGCAACATGGAGCGGCGGGGCAAGGTGCGCTCACGCATGACGGCCCAGTCCCTCAAAGAGCTGATGCAGCAGTACCCCAATGTCCTCATCACCGGCCACCAGATGGCGGATCTGGACTCTTTGGGTTCCTCGCTGGGACTTGCGCGCTGCGCCACATGGGTGGGGGCGCGCCCGCATATCGTACTGGAAGAGGCCAACGCGCAGGTGGAGATCCTGGTAAACGGGCTGAAGTCACGGCGGGAATACGACGGGCTGCTCGTCACGCCGGCCGAGGCGCTGGAGAGCTGCGGGCCCAGGACACTGCTCATCATCGTAGACGTGCATAATCCTGCATACATCCCCGAACCCCGGCTGCTGGAAAAGGCGGGGGCGGTCGTAAATATAGACCACCACGTAAAAGGCGCCGAGAGCATCACCAAAGCGGTATTGTCATACCATGAACCGTACGCGTCCTCCGTGAGCGAGCTCGTTACCGAGATCATCCAGTATTTCGATGAGAATATCAAGCTGGGCGAGCTGGAGGCCGAGGCGCTGCTTGCGGGCATTACCGTGGATACCAAAGGGTTCGTCCTGAAAACGGGCATCCGCACATTTGAGGCGGCTTCCTACCTGCGGCGCATGGGGGCCAACCTGGGCTCGACGCGCATCCTGCTGCAGGATGACCTGGAGACCTTTTCGCTGCGCAGCGAAGTGGTGCGCGGCGCACACATGATCGGCAAAGGGATCGCCATGGCGGTATGCCCCAGGAGCATCCGCAACGCCTCCCTCATCGCGGCGCAGGCCGCCGACGCCCTGGTGGGCATCCGCGGTATCGATACCTCGTTCGTGCTGAGCGAGACGGGCCGGGACGTGACCGTGAGCGGGCGCAGCCTGGGCAGGGTAAACGTGCAGCTCATCCTGGAAAAGCTGGGCGGCGGGGGGCACATGACCATCGCAGGGGCGAGGCTGACCAATACCACGCTGGAAGACGCACAAAAAATGGTGCAGGAATGCGTGGAACTGTACCTGAAGGAGGAGACGGAATGAAAGTCATTTTATCCAAGGACGTGAAAGGGCAGGGGAAAAAGGGGGACGTCATCAATGTATCCGACGGCTACGCGCGCAACTTCCTGCTGCCGCAGGGGCTGGCGGTGGAGGCCAGCAATGCCAACCTGAGCGTGGTCAATACCCAGAAAGCGGCCGTCAAGCACAAGGCGGACATGGAGGTGCTGCAGGCCAGGGAACTGAAACAGAAACTGGACGGCACGGTCGTGACCATCCACGCCAAGGCCGGGGAACACGGCAAGCTTTTCGGCTCCATCACCTCCAAGGAGATCGCGG
Organism: Bacillota bacterium; assembly: GCA_023454175.1. Taxonomy (GTDB): domain Bacteria; phylum Bacillota; class Clostridia; order Christensenellales; family JAEXRW01; genus JAEXRW01. The sequence goes on from JAEXRW010000011.1 coordinate 39,870, forward strand.
CGGCGATCCAGCAGGCCACGGGCGAGGAGATCGATAAGCGTAAGATCGAGCTGGAGGAGCATATCAAGCACGCGGGCGAGCATCCTGTTAGCATCTCCCTCTACCATAATGTGAGCGCGAAGATCACCGTGAAGGTGGAAGTGTAGGCCGCAGCACCGCGCCGATCGAAATACCCATGACACCAACGCCGCTTTTCAGCGGCTTTTTTTCTTGCCGTTCCTGCATCGATGTATAGGGAGGCTCTGATGTCCCCTGAATCTCCTCTGGCTGTTTATATTGTCGCTATTTGTATGTTGTGTTATTATATACCTGATATGGCCGGGGTCCCGGTCTTATGAATACGAAGGAGGAAAGTTCTATGGTCTGCCCGAAATGCGGCTCCCAGGTCAGCGAAACGGATATCTTTTGCAACGTATGCGGCCAACGGCTGGATGGTACCATCCAGTACCAGCAGGTACCACCGGTCCAGCCGGTATCCGGCATACTGCCCGGCTCCAAAATGATCCGGGTCAGCGGGATCCTCTTCATCATCATCGCGGCGTTTTCGGTCATCCTTACGTTTGCCATGGCTGGCGCAGTACGCGGTACGCTGCAGCCTGTCAGCCTGGTCATGATGCTTCTCGTCAACGGATTTGCCATCGCGATGGGCATCGTGGGCGTGCTCAGGCATTCGGTCCCGTCATTCGGCCTCTTCTTCATCATCTCGGGCTCGGTGCTCATCTTCCTGGGGATCCTTTTCATCGCGCTTGCGGGCGGTTTCATGGGGCTGGGCGGCATCGTCCTCTCCATCCTGTATATCGTGGGCGGCGCAAAGCTGCGGAAGGCCGCGCAGGCCCCGGCCTGACAGGACGGGCAGGAGCTGCGGCCGGTTTAGGAGGATATAGAGGCCCCCGTTTTCGAAAGCGGCAAAGGAACGGGGGCTACTTTATGCCCGCCAGACCCGCGTATGGGGATCTGAAATATCGCGTTCTTTATACCCGGCCCGTTACGTACAATGTTAACAGCATTGTTAAGGAGGATAGGGAACGATGGTTTGTCCAAAATGCGGCGCTGTCCTGAATGAGGGCGACGCCTTCTGCAGTACGTGCGGGTTTCGCTTCGATGAGGCGGCTCAGCCCCCGCCCGTGGTGCCAGCCCCGCTGCCCCTTGTGATACCGGGCTCGAAAATGATCAAGGTCTGCGGCATCCTGTTCATCGTCTTTTCAGCGCTCTCCATCGCGGTCTCGCTGGTTCTGGCGGCGTCCATGAACGGCATCATCAATACCGTGGGCATCCTGTTCCTCATCATCGTGGATGGCGGCGCGCTGGCCATTGGCATCATCGGCGTGCTGAAGTGCAGATGCCCGAATTTCGGTCTTTTCTTCATCCTCGCCGGGAGCATCTACATCCCGCTTCAGCTCACCTTCATCATCCTGCTGGCCAACGGCTCGCTGGGCATCGGCGGCCTGGTGCTGGGGATACTGTACATTGTAGGCGGCGTGCGTCTGCGGAAGGCGGATGCCGTCATCGTCTGAAGCATACCGGCCCACCCCCGTATCCAAACAGGAGCGGGGGTATTTCTTTTTGCGGGGGGATGCAATCTGTGCCTGACCGGCCGGGGACTATCATGCTGCCTATTATGGCTTCGGCGTCCCTGGGCTGGTAGCTGCACCATCGGCGCGGTGTTCACCGCACCCTGCATCACGTGCGGCCCCCCGGCAAAAAGCGAACACCTGAATATGGCAAAGCAGCTTTCCTGAAACCACCCTCCATTATATGGCTTTTGCCTTTTGTTTTGCAGGTATGGCTTCTCGTTACAGGCAGCAATAGTCAAAACGTTTGACTGTCCTGGGAGCACGGTGCTAAGATAACCATTAATCATTCTTTGCCTGCCTCAGGGCGGCAGCCTGTAGACAGGCACAAATTGGTCTAGGAGTTTTCGTTTCAATTCTACACAATATTGCAATCAACTATTTAGTCAATATAATTGACGATATATGCGACCGATGTTAATATATACCTGTATTCATAACCTCATATCCTGTTTATCCAAACCGGCCATGACCGGAAAGATAAAATAATAATTTGTTTGGAGGTATCATCAATGGGTCTTGCAGCACTTATTCTGGGCATTTGCGGCCTCGTACTGGGCGGCGTGGGATTTGCAGTACCGTTCCTCGGTTATCTCACATTCGCGGCATCCCTGCTGGCCATCATCCTTGGCGCGGTCGCCAGGAGCAAAGCCAAAAAAGCCGGCACCAAAGACGGCAAAGCCACCGCAGGCCTCGTCCTTGGCATCATCTCCCTTGCGCTGGGCATCGTGGTAGTCATCGTTGCAGCCATAGCGTTGGCAGCCCTCGTATCCGGCGGCGGACAGATCGTAACCGATATTCTCAACAATATCCCCAAGACTTGATCACGGCAAGAAGCCTCCGCAAGGGGGTTTCTTTGGTTTTGGGAGAATGCCCCTGCCTTCAGAAATCCGTACGTTCTGATCTATAAATAGCATAATGATCATAACCGGAGTTAAGATGTGCCCGCTATTATCCGATCCATAATAACAGTGTTGGATCAAAACAAATCTTATTGGAGGTATCATTTTATGGGTCTTGCATCACTTATTCTGGGTATCGTAGGGCTCGCTTCCGGCGCCATGGCGTTTGTTCCTGTCCTTAACTGGTTCAGCTGGGTAGGCTTCCCGGCTTCGGTACTGGCCATTATCCTTGGCGCTGTAGCTTTGAGCAAAGCCAAGAAAGCCGGGACAACAGATGGAAAGGCAAAAGGCGGCCTGATCCTGGGCATCGTCTCCATCGCGCTGGGCATCGTCGCTGTCATCGTAGCGGCATCCATCGTTGCATGCGCAGCAGCTGCCACCCTTGACCTTCTGAAATAATTTAAAACCGTTTTGACAAAGGACCCCGAAAGGGGTTTTTTGTTTTGTGAAACATCTAAGCATTGGCAGGATTCGGTCACATTTTAAAGCCGGGGTTAAGTTGCCTCCGCAATCATACGATCCAAATAACAGTGTTTGGTCAAAAACCATCTTAATGGAGGTATCAATTTATGGGTCTTGCATCACTTATCCTGGGCATCGTCAGCCTTGCATCGGGCGCCCTGGCATTCGTGCCTTACGTCAACTTCCTCACCTGGGTGGATTTCCCGGCAGCCGTACTGGCTATCATCCTGGGTGCAGTCGCGCTGAGCAAGGCAAAGAAAGCCGGCGTGAAGGACACCAAAGCTACGGTGGGACTGACGCTCGGCATCATCTCCATCGCGCTGGGCATCGTGGCCGTGCTCTTTCTGGTAGCCTGCGCAGCGGCCCTCGTGGGCGGCGCAGTACAGCTCGTGAAGTGACCCCGGCACCTGATTGGAGAATGAAGCAAAGGACCCCGGAAGGGGGTCAGGTATCAAAAAACGTGTAGCGTAAAATAACAATCGGTAATGCATGCGGTCACAAATCATGATCCGTCATTTCTGGCGGCGTGTACGTCAGAAATGACACCTCTCATGCAGGTTTGTGTCGAGCAAACCTGCATGGTTAAACTCAAAAAAGTGGCATAGCCACTTTTTTGACCATCAAGACCCCGGAAGGGGTCTTTTGTTTCTGCGCATAGGCATCTTCCATCCTCGCCGCCGCTACATCGAAACAGGTTTCGTCCATAAAGCAGTTGACAGTGCCATGTAAAACGGATAAAAATGTATCTGTATCTTTCATCCGGGGGGTATGTGTGAAATGCGTATCGCTTCGCTGGTCCTTGGCATCGCGGGCATCCTGCTCGGGACCTCCGTGTTTTTCCTGACCGTGCTTTATTTATGGATACCGGTTGCCGGCGCCGGGCTCGCCTCGGCGCTGGCGGGCTTCATCACCGGCGCCCTGGCCAAATACAGGGCGCGGCGGGACAAGGCTGAAAAGGACAGGCTGGCCAACGCCGGTTTCATCGTGAGCCTGCTCGCACTGGTCGAATACCTGGTGATCCTGCTGACGCTGGGGTTTTACCTCATACCGGCGGCGTGCGCCGCCGCCTGATACCGTTTTGGAGCGAACGCCCTGCACGCCAATATACGGTGGTGATGCAGGGTTTTTCAGTCCAGGCAGGTTCGCATCGCGCTCTCTTTTCCCCGGTTTCTTTGCCAAAGCGCTTTGGAGCATGCCATTGATGTGGGCAGCGTCATGCGCTCCCTTGTGATGTTCTTAACGTCTGCCTGTTTCCCCTTCATACTGTTCTCCCTTCATGATGCTGCATCTTCAGGGCCGTGGCCTTCGTGGTAAATTAAACATGGGTTCCCAAGATCCGCTATCCGCCTGCATTCGGAGGCGCCTCCGGATGGGTCGATATGTCAGCGATTATGGTATAATATAATTATAACTATGAAGGGACCGCGTGCATGGATCAAAGAGACAGTACAGGGACGATACCCCATTACTATTCCGAAAGGCTCATGCAAAAGCTGCGCGCGCTTCGCAGCGTGCATGCCGCCGTCATCGAAGCCCCTTCCGGCTATGGCAAAACCACGGCGGTGCGTGACTTTCTGGATGGTGGCCCTTCTTCGCGCATGGTTGTTTGCTGGCTGGCCGCGGTGGAGGAGGCGCCGGCATCCGCGTTTCACCGCCTCTGCCGCGAGATAGAGAAGATCGACGGTGCAGCCGGGCAGCGCCTGATCCGGATCGGCCTTCCCAATGCCGCCACTGCGGGGGAGGCTTGTGACGCGCTGCGGTCCATCACCTGCGACAGGGATACCTTCCTGGTGCTGGATAATTTCCAGCTGCTGCAGAATACGCTTCCGGCTTCCTTCTGCGCCGCGCTGGTCGGCCACAGCACACCGGGGCTGCACGTCGTGATCATTACGCAGATACTCAGGCGGGATATCCACGCAGCGATAGCCGGTATCGGCTTTTTGCATGTCACCGCCGCGGACCTGCGGCTGGGTCAAAGTGATATATGCGGTTTTTTTGCCCTGGCCGGCCTCAGCATCACCCCTGCGGATGCACAGCTTGTGATGCGCTATACCGAGGGCTGGATCATCGCGGTCTATCTGCAGATGCGCACCCTGCAGGATACGGGGGGATTCGCCGATACCGCGATCCTGCCTCTGGCCGGGCGCATGGTATGGGATACGCTCAGTGAAGCGCAGCAGGTATTCCTGCTGCGTGTTTCCCTTTTTACGGCTTTCACCGTGCCGCAGGCCTGCTGCCTCGCCGGGTGCGGCGAATTGCCCGAATATGCCCGCCAGGCGCTTGAAAAGCCGCTGATCCGTTATGATCCATCCGGACAACGGTATGAGCTGCACAGCCTCCTTTCAGACCTGCTTTCCGCAAAGCGCGATGAGATGGGGGAGGCGTTCCGGAAGGATTGCCTTGGGCGGGCAGGGGACTGTTGCTACGCCGAGCGGAAAATGGCGGAGGCCGTGGGCTTTTATATTCAGGCGCGGGATTTCGAGCGCATCCTGATGCTGGATTTCTCCGAGGTCATCCTGCAGGATGCGGGGGACTGCCGATTCCCCGAAATAGCGCTCCAGGTCGCTATGGAGTGCCCGGCCGGGCTGAAGGAAAAGCATTTGCTTTCCATGCTCCGCATCGCTTGGACGCTGCTGCTCACCGGGGAAGCCAAAGCTTTCCGATATCTCATGGAGGAGCTGCGCCCGATGGCGGAGAGGGCGGAGGATATGAAACTGCACGGCGAATGGCTGCTCCTGCATTCCTATGAAGCCTATCCCGGCCCCGAAGCGATGACCCGGGTATTGAAACAGGCGGAAAAACTACTCGGCGGGGAATGTTCGCGCGTCATCCTCCCGTCTGCGCCCTGGTGCTTCGGGGAGATCTGCCCTTTCCGTGCTTTCCACATCACACCGGGCGGGGCCGACCGGGAAGCTGGCGCACTGGACGCCTATTTGTCCGTCTATACCAGGCTGACAGGCGGGCATGGCAGCGGGGGCGGCACGCTCTTCCGCGCCTGGCTGGCCTATTGCCGGGGGGACCTGGACAATGCCGAGATCCTGGCCTACAAGGCGGCCTACCTGTCGGAAAGCAGCCGGCAGGGGGTCATCCTGATCGGCACCGCCTACCTTTTGGCGGAGATCGCCCTGCACAACGCCGATACGGCCGGATGGCAAAGCGCGGTAGCCTCCATGGAGCGCGCGGCGCTTTTCCCCGGGCAGAACCATTTCGTAACGCGGGCCGTGGCCGACATCACCCGGGCCTTTCTTTTCAACCAGCTGGACAATGCCGAAAAGGATGCCGAATGGATCATAAAAGGCGAGCTTACCGGCAGATATATTTTGCCCGCTATGTACAGTAGCGCACTTTTGACGCATCTGGGATGCCTGCTGCGCCAGGGGAAATTCCCCCAGCTGATCGGGAAGGCACAGGCTGTGATGCAGGAACGGGGGAGGGTGGATCCGCAGAGCCAGATCGTTATTTCATTCATGACGTCGGCGTGCCATATGGCCATGGGCAACCGGAACGAAGCCAGGACCGCTGTTGAGCGCGCGGTGGAAGTGGCGCTCTCCGACGGCCTGATATACCCTTTGGCTGCCTATTCCTGGCTGCTGGAAGGGCTGGTGGAGCAGGTCCTTCTGGAAATATTTCCGCAATTCTTCGAGCGCTTCGCACAGGTGAAGGAGCAATTCGGGAACGGCTGGATGACCTTGTTCAACGACATGTTCCGGGGCGGCCCGCCGGCCGGACTGACCGGACGGGAATACGAGATCGCCCGGCTGGCAGCGGAAGGGAAGCGCAATAGCGAGATCGCAGAGATGCTTTTTGTCTCGGAGAGCACGGTACGCACCCACCTGCGCACGGTATTCCAGAAGCTGGAGGTGGACCGCCGCGCCATGCTGGCGGATAAACTGCGGTAAACAGACAACGTATCACAAAAATCGTCCGAAGCGACGATACCAAGGAAAAATCAACTGCCTTACAATCATATCAGGGCAGTTATTTTTATGCATATCATTGGCAGGGAGATACCATGGGATATATCAGATCCGTGACCCCGATGAAGGGTTACCGGCTGTATCTGGAGATGGAGAGCGGCAGCAGCGTGACGGTGGACCTTTCGGGCAAACTGCACACCATGAAATATGCGGCGCTTTCGGACGAGACGCTATTTTACAGCGCGGTGACCGACGGCGATTTCGTCATCTGGGGCGGTGGACTGGTACGCGTGACCGCGGGGGAACTGGTGGACATCGTGCTGCTGGAGTAGCGGGCAGCCACATTTTATCCACACGAAGAGATAACCAATTTGGGCCATTTAAATTGCAGAGGAGGCACACACATGCAAAAGATGTTCAAAAAGACCCTGGTACTGCTCGTGACGGTCTGCCTGGCCATGAGCCTGCTGCCGGTAACGGCCGTAGCGGAGCAGGATGGAGACTGGACCTATGAGATCGAGGGCAGCAGCGCAGTCATCACCGGATATACGGGGAGCGCTACCAGTATCACCATTCCCGCACAGATTTCAGACCACGGCACCATGTACTGGGTATCAAGGGTCGGGGATCATGCATTGGCGGACAACACGAACATCACATCGGTGTTTTTTGGCTCCAACATAGCGGAGATCGGGATCGGCGCGTTCTCAGGATGCACCAACCTGACCACATTGGACTGGGTGTATAACCTGGAGAAGATCGACAGTGCGGCTTTTGCGGGCTGCACCAAACTGACGACCATTTCCCTTTTCCCCCCCACCATCACATACATCGCCGGAAACGCGTTTGCTAACTGCAGCTCGCTGACAGGCTTCGACACCTACGCCCACAGCAGCAACATCAGCTGCGTGGACGGCGTACTTTTCAATAGAAGCAAGACCCGCCTGATCGCCTACCCCGCAGGCAAAGCCGCGGGAAACTACACCATCCCCGCCGGCGTGACCGAGATCGGCAGTTATGCGTTCGAAGGGTGCGCCAACGTGAAATCGGTCACTTTCCCCGCAACGGGGCTGACACAGATCGGGGAAGGCGCATTTGAAGGCTCGGGCCTGAGCGGGAACGTGACGATCCCCGACGGGGTCACCACGATCAATGGAAGCACATTTTTGAGATGCAAGGACCTGACATCGGTCACGTTTCCATCAAGTCTGACCAGCATCGGCGAAGTCGCATTCTACGAGTCGGGACTAGCCGGCGATTTCGCCATCCCGGCATCTGTCAATACGATCGGGGAAGAGGCTTTCTCCGAAACTCCGATCACAAGCGTATCCGTGCATTCAGGCGTATCAACCATCGCAACGCGGGCATTTGACTCCTGCGAAAAACTGGCTGCCATCAACGTGGCGGCGGGCAACAGCGCCTACTCATCCCAGAACGGCGTCCTTTTCAATAAGGATGCGACAACCCTGATCACCTACCCCGGCGGGAAAACGGATGCAAGCTATACGGTCCCCGGCACCGTGACCCAGATAGCAACATGGGCCTTCACCGATACGAGGGCCAGCAGCATCACACTGCCCTCCGGCCTCACGGAGATCGCAAACTGCACATTCTGCAGGGGCAACCTGACGAGCATCACCATCCCCAACAACGTGACGCGCATCGTCCTGTGTGCATTTTCGGGCTGCGATAATCTGAGAAGCGTCACACTGGGGAGCGGGCTCACGCAGATCTCATCCGCCGGCTTTGCCGAGTGCAGCAACCTGCGGGACGTTTACTTCCTGGGGAACGCCCCGACCCTGGGCCACTCCGACGAGGGAGAAGCATTTGAGGGAGCGAGCGCAAACCTGGTCCTTTTCCACAGCGCCACGGCCACAGGCTACACGGAAGCCTGGCGGAAGGGGTATGCGATGGCGGTATTTGACCCTGCCATCCTCTGCACGGTGACATACGGCCTGAACGGCTCTGCGGGGACTCCGGCCACCGATACCGTCTACAAGGGCGGGCGGGTATTCCCACCGTCAGATCCGTCCCGCACCAATTATCAGTTCCAGGGGTGGTACAAGGAAAGCGCCTGCACCCACGCGTGGAACTTCAACACCGATACGGTGAATGGAAATACCACACTCCATGCCAAGTGGGAAAAGACGGCTTTCACCGTAACATTCAACCTCAACGGCGCTGCGGGAACGGCCCCAGCATCCTTGATAGTGAACAAGGGCGGGCATGCGAGCCGTCCGGCAGACCCTGTACGGGCAGGGTATACCTTCGGGGGCTGGTACAGGGAAGCAGCCTGCACCCACGCATGGAGCTTCGGCGCCGACGCGGTGAACGCCGATACCGTCCTTTACGCAAAATGGACAGGCGGCGTGCCCAGCGTGAACCTGAGCGGCATTACCCTTTCGGCCGGGGCCAGGTTTTCCACCGCCAAACCCTTTTCCCCCACAAAGGCGACCTGTACGATCTATCTGAACGAGAATACACCTACTGTGACCATTACGCCCACAAAGGCCTATGACAGCGCGGCGATGAAGATCCAAAGCCAAAGCGTGACGAGGTACACCACCCCTGCCATCCCGAACGGCAAATACATGTATGTCAAGGTCAAGGTATCCATACCGGGCAAGAGCAGGACCTATACGCTGAAGGTCCAGCGCGACAAGTCCACGGACAGCTACCTCTCGAAAATCACCACCAACCGGACGGAAAGCATCACGCCCGCGTTCAGCAAGACCAATACAGGCCCCTACACCCTGGAGCTGGGCGAGAACACGCCATCCGTGAAGATCTACGGCGCGGCGGAGGCAGGGAAGCTGGCGAAGGTATACTATTCGGGCAGGAAATACACGCTGAACAACGGGCAAACCAAAACCGCGACCATCAAGGTCAAACCGCAGAGCGGACCCGCCAGGACCTACACCGTCATCATCCACAGGGCGAAGTCCACGAATGCGGACCTGAAGAGCCTGAAGACCGATTCCAATGCATACAGGGTACAGCCGGTGTTCAATGCGGGGGTGACGGCTTATACCGTTACCCTGCCTGCAAACAAGAGCTATGTATATCTTTACGCGGTAAAAGCAGAGTCCCATGCGTCGATGACGATGAACGGGCTGAAAAGGACCTCCCTGAAGGTGACGGTTCCCCCGGGCAGCGTGGCTACGGTCCATATCATCGTCACTGCACAGGCGGGTGGGACGAAGGATTATGTGGTCACCATCCGCCGGCCATAGTCGTTGGTCCGCCCGGCATTAGTAGGGGAGAGCTCCCCTGGTTCAGGGAAGCTTCTGAAACAGATGCATCACAAAAGCCTCCTGCTGCAATCATTATGCAGCGGGAGGCTTTTACAGGTCGCCGGGAATATATTTGAAATCGCCGCTCTTCATGGTACAGGGGCTTCCCGTTCGCGTGCTGCCTTATGCGTGCTGCAGCTCAAACCAAAATGTGGTGCCTTCTCCTGCCTTGCTCGCCACGCCGTACCCGGATCCGTGCGCATCCAATATCCCTTTTACCAATGACAGGCCCAATCCCGAACCCGCCCTGCGCTTTTTGTCCGGTAGGCTGGCCTTGTAAAACCGGTCCCAGATGTATTTCAGCTCGTCTTCCGGGATGCCCTCCCCCGTATCCGCCACTTCCACCCGTTCGGCCGTATTCCCGTGCAGGACGCGCACGCAGACCCGCCCGCCCGCGGGGGTATGGTTGAATGCGTTGGCCAGCAGGTTATACAGCACCTGGCGGATGCGCGCTTCGTCGCCTTTCACCGCGGCAGCGCCGGGGCAGTCCAGCGCCAATTCAACGCCTGTCTTTTCACTGAGGATGCCGTAGCTCTGCGTCACGCCGTGCAGCAGGGCGCAGAGGTCAAAGGCTGTGATATCCAGTACTGCCTTCCCGGACTGGATTTGGGAAAGGTTCAGGATATCGTTGACGATGGTATCCAGCCGGTCCGCTTCCTCCATGATGATGCCCAGCTGCGCCTCCCGCTTTGCACGGTCGCTTCCTGTGACGTCCCGCAGCGTCTCCGCATATCCCTTGATGAGGCTCAGCGGGGTGCGGAGTTCATGGGATACATTGGCGATGAGGTCCCTGCGGAGTCCCTCCAGCTGCGATAGTTCCCGGCCCATTTCATTGAGGGTCGTTGCCAGGCCGCCCAGCTCGTCTTTCCGTTTTGTTTCCACCCTGGAGGAAAAGTCCCCTGCGGCCATCTGCCTTGAAACGCGGGTGATGTTGCGTATGGGCCTGGTGAAGGACCGCGAGAGGAAAAAGGCCGCGACCACGGAGGCTGCGGTGAGGATGGCGGTGATATATACCAGCTGCTGCTTCAGTATTTGGGCCGTTTCCTTCACTGCCGCCAGCGGGAACATCAGCACGAGTGCGCCTGCCTGCCGCCCGTCCTGCACCCAGGGCAGGCCTATCAGGGCATACTCGTTCTTGAAGCGCGGATGCGTGATGGTCACCATCACCCGTTCGCCCCCCGTCACGCGGGCCAGGGCCGAGATGGTTTGGATGTTGTCTGCCAGCGGCATGGTGTTTCTCTCGGTGCCGCCTGCAAAATAGAGTTGTTTGCCCTGGATATCCACCAGTTCGGCCGAGCCGTTGCTGCCGTATACGAGCTCGTTCAGCATGCCCTGGTATGAGGGGTCGCCGCTTTCGAGGGTGGAGAGGATGGCGGTGCTCTGCCTTTGCAGGTCGGCCATTCTCATGCCGGTATAAAAGCTCTCCAGGAATGCGATCTGGAAAAGCCACAGCAGGGCCAGCACCAGGGCTACCAGGGCCATGATCCATAGCCAGAGCCGAAGCGCGATGCTTTTCATTTTCCCGCCCCCGTTTCAAACTTGTACCCCGTTCCCCATACCGTCACGATGAACCGGCGGTATCCGCCCAGGCTGTCGCGGAGCATTTTCACGTGGGTGTCCACGGTACGGTCGTCGCCGATGAAATCATATCCCCAGACCGAATTCAGGAGCTGGTCCCGGGAGAAGACGATGTTCTGATTTTGGACAAGGAAGACAAGCAGATCGTATTCCTTGGGCGTCATGGCCTTTTGCACACCGTCCACGAAAACATTCCGGGCGGCAAAATCGATCTCAAGCCCCTCCAGTTTCGTTTTCGGACCGGAAGCGGGGGATGCAGCCGTACGCCTGCGGATGATGGCCTTGATCCTGGCGAGCAGTTCCCGCGGGCTGAAGGGTTTCACGATATAATCGTCCACCCCCAGTTCAAACCCGAAGAGCCGGTCATACTCCTCTCCCCTGGCCGTCAGCATGATGACGGGCACATCCGAAGTCTTCCGGATCTGCCTGCAGACCGTCCAGCCGTCCACCTTGGGCATCATCACGTCCAGGATCACCAGGTCATAGGCCTGCGCTTCAAAGCGCTGCAATGCCTCTGCGCCGTCCGCGGCTTCGTCGATGGTGTAATCTTCATTGGATGCATATTCCTTGATCATATCGCGGATACGTTCTTCATCATCCGCGATCAGGATTCGTTCCTTTGCCATGTCCATACCCTCATCTATAACATTATTGCCGATTATAAAGGTCAGTTGTGATGAAAGTTTGATAAAAACCGGTCCATCAATACAAAGCGCATATCAAACTTTCAGACTTTTATGGATCTTTCATCAATCTTTTTTCACAATTGGATAATACCATGAAACCAACATCAAAAAACAAATGGAGATGATCACGATGACAAAAACCAAACGATTTGTACTGATCACAGCGATCGTAACAGTGGCGGCGTTTGCATTGACATCCTGCGCTGCGGTCCTCCCGCATACGGCGCAAAACAACGGTCGGGGGCAGTTGAACGCCGGGCAGGGGAGTCTGTACAGCGGCCAGCACCTCGGGCAGGGCCAGGGATCCGGGCAGGGACTGGGGCAAGGGCAGGGAATGGGGCAAGGCATCGGCAACCAGCCGCAAGCCCCCGCTGCAGCGGCTCCGAATGCGGAAGCACCGGTTGATCTTCCGCAGGACACCACCTACGGCTCAGCAGCAGCGCTTTCGGACAGCACGCTGGAGCTGGCGGATATGCTGGCCTATGCCCTGCAGGACGAGTATGCAGCCAGGGCGGAATACGACTACGTGCTCAAAACGTTCGGGAACGTACGCCCGTTTTCCAACATCATCAACGCGGAAGCTACGCATATCGCCGAGCTTGCCCCGCTTTTTACCGCCTACAAGGTCAGTATGCCCGCGGATACCGGCAGTGAACACGTGGCAAAGGCAGGCAGCTTCACGGAAGCGCTGGCCATCGGGGTGAAAGCGGAAAAGGACAATATAGCGATGTACGAAGCATTTCTGAAGCAGCCCGTACCGGCGGACGTGAAGGCGGTGTTTGAAGAGCTCCTGAAAGGCTCGCAGAACCATCTGGCCGCCTTTTCGAGGAGCCACGGCAAATGAAACGCGCCGCTAAACGGGATGCTTACATGGCCGGGAAGGGCCATTCAGATCAAATTTGAAAGGTAAGGCAAGGCAATGAACGAGCAACTGCCCATTCAAAAGGAACCTGTTAACCAGAAGAAACGAGACAGCGTATTTAAGGTCATATCCCGCATCCTGCGGTGGGTGCTGCTGGGGAGCCTGCTGGCCACCGTGGTATCGGTGAGCGTCCTGCACGTGCTGGGGCAGATGGCGCCCTCCATACACGCCATCTGCCCGTACGGCGGGCTGGAGTCCCTGCTCTCGGTCATAACGGTCGGAACATTCATCAAAAAGGTGTTCCTCGGTACATTCATCCTTTTTATCGTGACGCTGGTGCTGGCCGTGGTGCTGCGCAAATCCTTCTGCGGGCAGATCTGCCCCTTCGGCGGGCTGCAGGAGTTCTTCGGGCGGATGGGCCGCAAGCTGTTCAAAAGACGGCTTGTCCTGCCGCGTAAGCTGGACCGCGCGCTCCGCTATCTCAAGTATGTGGTGCTCGTCGTAACGGTGGCCATGGGGTGGATCACAGCGGAATTGTGGATGACCCCCTACGATCCGTATAACGCGCTGGGGCACCTGGCCGATTGGAACACGCTGACCACCACGTACCTGGTAGGTTTCATCCTGCTGATCGTCACCTTGATAGGGTCATTCATATACGACCGTTTCTTCTGTAAATACCTATGTCCGGTAGGGGCTCTATACGGGGTCATCGGCAAGGTCAGCCCGTATGCAGTGCGCGTAAATAAAGACGTGTGCATCCGGTGCGGTAAATGCGACAAGGCCTGCCCCATGAACGTCCAGGTGATGGACTGCAAAAAGGGGAAGGTCACGGATATGGAATGCATCAACTGCAACGAATGCGTCAACGCCTGCCCGAAGAAGGGAGCAATATCCTCGGGGTTCAGTAAAAAGGCCGTCATCCATCCCATCCTCGCCACCGTGCTGGCGGCGGTCCTCTTCTTTGCCCCCATCCTGGTCGCACAGGCATTCGGCTCCTACCAGGTGCTGCCGGGCAAATACACCAACGTGCAAGGCGGGCAGGGCAATGGTGAGGGCAATGTTCTTGCAGGTGAAGGAGACGCATGTGATGACGTGGCTGGTGCGATCAACGGGGTTACATCAGCTGATATAAAAGGGTATATGACGATCCGTGATGTCTCGCAGATACTGAGTATGCCGGTGGAGGAGATCTGCACAAAGACGGGCCTTTCCAAGGATATCCCCCCATCTACGGGCATGAAGGCAGCGGCGGAGTCCCTGAACATCGAAATGAGTGAACTGAAGGCAAGGCTGTTTAAATAGGAACCTGTGACATAGAGAATATGGGTGAAAGCAAAAAGCAGTCTTGCGTGGACTGTTTTTTGTTATTCCGCCGATTTTAGGCGGTGTATACAGCACCTGTACTGTCATAGTGCAGCATGAAACGGAGTATATATCCACATAAGTACATGCATAAAAGGGGAGGGGTATCCATGTCGGTAGCCGGATTCGTACTGGGCCTGGTCGCGTTGCTGGCCGACTGGGCGGGCTGCGTCCCCGGGATGTGGTGGCTGGGCCTCATCGTCGTGGCGGTGGGGATCCTGGCCATCGTGATGAGCTCCGTGGCCATGGCCCGGGCCGGGAAGATCGGAGGGAAAAAGGGGCTGGCGGTCGCCGGGCTGGTGCTGGGCATCGTGGGCACGCTGGGCGCGGCGCTTGCCGTCGTATGTGGTATTCTCTTCGTGAGCGTCCTGGAAGGTACCATCGACCTGGTCAATGTACTGCCATAATGCGCGTGTATTGCGCGCAATACGGCAGCAGGAAGCCCCGAAAGGGGCTTTTTTGGATTCAAATAGCGCTCTTGGGGCGGCCGATGTTGCCGGTGTAAACTTCGATGCATCCGGAGTCCTGCCGATGTGACCGGTGTTAACTTGTCTCCGTTTTTTCCGCTCCGCCGGGCCGGTATTTTATACATACAGGATACGCTGTTATACTGAAACCCACTTGTGATATAATAGTAAAACCAAATACACACCGGGGGGAGGTCTGGACCCATGGCAGGCGCGGAAAGGATACCGCCGAGCAATCTGGAAGCCGAACAGAGCGTGCTGGGGTGCATGCTGGTGGATAAGGAAGCGGCCAGTCTGGCGCTGGAGACCCTGCAGGCCGAGGACTTCTATACGCCCCGGCATCAGGAAATATTCCGTGCCATGGCGGAGGTGTCCGCCGAGGCCCAGCCCATCGACCTGGTGACGGTGAATGACAAGCTGGAACAGCAGGGCAACGCGGGCTCCGCCGGTGGGATCATCTACCTTTCCGACATGGCGCGTTCCATCCCCACGGCGGTGAACGCGGTTTCCTATATCAATATCGTACAGGAAAAAGCCGTCCTTCGCGCGATCATCCGGCTGGGCAGCGAGATGATCGAGATGGGCTATGAGCAGGAGCAGTCCGACAAGATCCTGGAATCTGTCCAGAAATACATCTACGATACCGCCGTGAAAAAGAACGCCAGCGCCCTTCGGCATATCCGCGAGGCGCTGATGGAGAGCTACGGTAAGATCCTGGAGGCCGCCAAGTCCAAGACGGGCATCACGGGCGTGCCCACGGGCTTTGAAACGCTGGATGAGATGACGACGGGCCTGCACGGCGGGGAACTGGTGGTGCTGGCGGGGCGTCCGGGCACGGGCAAAACGAGCCTGGCGCTCAATATCGCCAAAAACGTTGCAAAGGCCGGGTACGCCGTGCCTGTCTTCAGCCTGGAAATGAGCGCGGAGCAGCTGGCCACGAGGATCCTTTGCACCGACGCCACGGTGGATCTCAAAAGCGTGCGCGGGGGATTGCTGCAGGAGGAGGATTACCTGTCCATCTCGGAGTCCTACAAGCGCCTCTCCACCATGCCCATTTATATCGACGATACCACGGGCATCACCGTGGGGCAGATACGCTTCAAGGCCATGCGTCTGGGCGCGAAAAAGAAGCTGGGCCTCGTGATCATCGACTACCTGCAGCTCATGCAGGGCAGCGGGAAAAGCGAGAGCCGCGTGCTGGAGGTGGCGGAGATCACGCGTTCCCTCAAGGGGCTTGCGCGGGATCTGGGCGTGCCGGTCATGGCGCTCTCCCAGCTTTCGCGCGATATGGAGCGCAGAAAAGGCGGCAAGCCCATGCTTTCGGACCTGCGCGAGTCGGGCGCCATCGAGCAGGACGCGGACATGATCATGTTCATCCACCGCGAGGAGATGTACGGCACCGAGGGCGCCGAGCGCGGCAAGGCCGAGCTCATCATCGGCAAAAACCGCCACGGCTCCACGGGCTCGATCGATCTCAGCTTCATCCGCGAATACACCAAGTTCGAAAACTACGCGCATGAGGACGAAGGCCCCATCTGAGATGGACCCGACGCGACCCGCCGGCCCGTTCACGGGAGCCAAGCCCTTCCTGGAGGCAGGCACGCGTGTGGGTCGCTATCGCGTCGAAAGGCGCCTGGGCAGCGGCTCCATGGGCGAGATCTACTTGGCCGAGGATCAGGAGCTGGGCCGTCGCGCGGCCATCAAGGTCCTGGGGGTCAAGCATCTCGCCAACCACACGCTCAAGGAGCGCTTCCTGCGCGAGGCCCGAGCGCTGGCCGGACTGTCGCACCCCAATGTGATCCCGGTATTCGAAGCGGGGCACGTGGGCGATCCGCCGCGCCCCTACTACGCCATGGAGCTCCTCGAAGGCGGCGACACGCAGACCTTGCTCGACGAGCAAGGGCCGCTGCCCAGCGCGGTGGTGGCGCACATCGGTGCGCAGGCGGCCACCGGCCTGGGAGAGGCCTCCCGCGCGCGCATCATCCACCGCGACGTGAAACCCGCCAATCTGGGGATCTCGCGCCAGGGGGTGCTCAAAGTCACCGACTTCGGCTTGGCCAAGTCGTTCGCCATCGATCAACGGCTGACCGGCAAGGGGCTGGTGGTCGGCACGGCGGACTACATCGCGCCCGAGCAGGCGCGCGGTGACGATTTGGACGAACGCGCCGATGTCTACGGGTTGGGCTGCACGCTCTTTCACCTGCTCACCGGCCATCCGCCCTACCGGGCCCCCGAGGGCACGGCCGCCCGGCAGTTCGTCGAGGTCATGCGTGCCCACGTGAACGCCCCCATTCCCGATCCGCGCCAGGACGCCCCCGACGCGGATCCCGAGTTGGTGCAGATCATCGGCCGCATGATGAGCAAGAACCGCGACGAGCGCCCCACCTTCGACCAGGTGGCCCCGCTCCTGGCGCGTGTCGCGGCCCGCCTGGGGGGCGAGCTGCCGCGCGTAAGCCGCAAGCTGTTCACCGTCCCCGACGTGGTCACCCTGCCCCCCGAGGAGACACCCGTCGTCTCGCACCGCTGGCGCAACACCGCCGTGGCCCTGGCGCTGCTCCTGGTCGGCGTAACGGCCGCCCTGGTCCTGGGAGGCCTCTGACATGCAGAAGGTGGCGCTCATACCGGGCGGGGCGACCGGCATCGGCCGCCACCTCGGCCTGAGGCTGGCCGAGCAGGGATGGGCCGTGGCCCTCTGTGCGCGCCGGCGCATGGAGCAGGCCCAGGCCACGGCCACGGACCTGCAGGAGCGCGGCGGCGTGGGGCTGGCCGTGCAGGGTGATGTCTCCGCCCCCGGGGACTGTGAACGCGTGGTGCAAACGGTACTGCAGTGGCGCGGCCGCATCGACGCCCTGGTGCATTGTGCGGGACCCTTCCACCGCGTGGACCTGCTGGCCGAGACGCCCGAAGGCTGGCGCGAGATGTTCGGCAGCAACCTCGATGGCCTCTTCTACATGGCCCGCCTGGTGGCGCCGGTGATGATCCACCAGGGAGGTGGCCGCATCCTGGCCTTCGCCATGGCCAACGCCGATCGCCTTATGGCGCAGACCCAGGTGACGGCTCACTACCTGGCCAAGGTGGGTGTGCTCGGCCTGGTGCGCGCGCTGGCCAAGCGGCTGGCCCAGCACGGGATCACCGTGAACGCCATCTCCCCCGGGTTCGTGGATTCGGGGTCCATGGATCCCGATGAGTTGGCGGCCCTGGCCCACAGCATCCCGGCCGGGCACGTGGGTCAGCTCGACGACGTGACCCAGGCCGCCCTGTACCTGCTCTCAGACGCGGCGGCCTACGTGACGGGGACCAGCCTGCACGTGAGCGGCGGCTGGGGGCTTTAGTCCGCTCCCGCGCTTCTGCTAACCTGCCCCGCCGTGCAGAAGCTCCGCGCCCTCTGGAAACAACGCCGCTGCGAGTGTCTGGTGGCGTTGTCCCTGGCGCTGTCCGTGCTCGTGCCGATCCTGGGCCACACCCGCATGGGTGACCTCTCCAACCACTTCGGCGACCACCTGCACCACGCCTGGGCGACGGACATCTTCTTCCACCGCGGGTTGGATATCTACCGGCACAACTTCGGCGAGCTGTGGCCCGATTCGACCTACCCGCAGAAGGAGCAGGCCTGGGGCAACATGGCCCGGCCCTACCCGCCCGGCGTGTTCGTGGTCTTCGCCCCCATGGCCCTGCTGGCCCGCGCGGTGCCCATGAGCAAGGCGACCTTCGGGGCCATCTCCATCGTCTATCTCCTGGTACTCACGCACCTGGGTTTTCTGGCCCTGTGTCGGCTGCTGCGGCGAACGACGCCGGATTCGCGCCTGATCGTAGGCGGCCTGTTGTGGGCGGTGCTGCTGCACCTGGCCTTGCAGGGGTTCTACGATCCGTTGTGGATCGGCTGCGGAATCGCCGCGGCCGGCGCCTTGCAGGCCGAGCGTCCGGTTTCGTCCCTGCGATGGTTCAGTTTGGCGGCCCTGCTCCACTTCCGGGCCGTGACCCTGGCGCCTCTGGGTCTACTCGCCCTGTGGCGCTCACTGCGCGGCAAGCCTTGGCGGCAGTGGCCCTGGCCCACGCTGATCTTCGCGCTCTTGGTCATGGCCGTCGTGGCGTACACGTTCATCCTGGTCTATCCGGGAACGGCGTCGCGACGCGCCCTGCACCCGCCCCTGGCCAGCCTCGTGCGCATGGGTGAATTCGGTGCCCTGGTGGCCGTCACGCTGTTGGGGTGTCTGTGGGCCCTGCGCCTGCGAGATCCCGTGCTCGCCGGGACCATGCTCATCGTGGGCGGTCTGGCCTTCGTGGATCTGGGCGTGTACCGCGGCTACTGGCACCACGCCTCCATCGCCACCGTGGCCCTGGTGGCCACGTTGTCGGGCGATGCCCCCACCTCCGGTCAACGGCGTCAAGTGGCAGTGCTGTGGCTCTTGGCCATCGTGCCCATCGTGTGGCTGGCCAACCCGGCCGCCCTCATCATCGACATGATGAAGGGGTTCAGGCCGCACTTCTGACAGGCGCTCAGGCCTCGTTCTGGCGGACCGAGATGGCCAGCTTGGCCACGCTCTTGAGGACGTGGGGTACGCGCTTGACCAGGTTGATGGAGGGCGGCCGCTTCTCGTGCACGGCGAAGGGGATCTCGACGACCTTCTTCTTCTCCCGGTGGGCGCGAATGACGAATTCACTGGCGAAGACATCGCGGTCCAGGACGCAGCGCTGGGCCGTTTCGAGCAGGATTTCGCGCTTGAACGCCTTGAGCCCGTGCGTGTCCGTGCCGCGGAAGTGGCACACGGCGCGCAGCATGCCGTTGTAGACCTGCGTGCCCAGGCGGCGAACCAGCGGGCGTTGATCGTTCGAGCCCACCATGCACTTGGAACCCACGACGAAGTCCGTGTCGGTGCGCTCCAGGAGGGCCAGGGCGCGCGCGTAGAACTCGGTGTCGCACAAATCGATCTCGTCGCAGATCACGAAGGTGCCGCGGGCCTGCAGAATGCCCGTCTTCATGGCCAGCCCGTAATTGGGCTCGCCCACCGAAATCAGACGCACCTCCGGAAAATCGGCTTCGATCTCCTTGCCAATCTCGATGGTGCGATCGCGCGAGCCGTTCTCGCACAGGAGCAATTCGTAGGTGAAGCCGAAGGGCCGCAGCTTCTCGCGCAGCTCAAGCACGGAGCCGCGCAGGATACCTTCCTCGTTGTAGACGGGGATGACGATGGAGACGTGGGGAACGGCGGGCGTGGTCATGGCTGAGAGCTCCGGGAGGCGGCGTCGATGGTGCCCGCCACCTCGCGTCCGGCGAGCAGGCAGTCTTCCATCGCGTTGTAGGTCCAGCCGCCGTAGCGGCCGCGCGAGTAGATGGCGTGTGATTCCAGGAAGGGAAAGATAGCGCTGGTGGCCGCGTAGTAGTGATCGTCGAACACCACGTAGGCGTACTTGATCTCGCGCTCCTCGGCGAAACATACGTCGTCGACGGAACGCAAGGCGCCCATGGCGACCAGAGCTTGGGCCACGTCGCGTCGGGTCGCCTGGCTGACCGGCCCGCGATCGGCCAACTCCACGTAGAGCGACGCGCCGCCCTCGGGCGCCATGCTGGCCACCGCGTTGCTGTACACCCCCACGCGGTAGCAGGGAAAGCGCGCCTCGGGCACGTAGATCCAGTGCCAGTCGCTCGGCGGTCGCGTGCGGGTGCCCACTTGCAGGTGGCGCAAGGTGGTGCAGCGCAGACGGCTGGCGTGGGCTTCGATCTCGGAGGGCAAGCCGGGCATGCGCGCCAGCAGCTCGGGCAAGGGCAACGAGGACACCAGGGCGCGGTAGGGCACGCGCTCGCCGGCCACCACTACCTCGCGTCGGCGGAAATCCACCTCCTCGACGCTGACGCCCGTCTGCACCTGACCGCCCGTCATGCGCGCCGCCAGGGCCCGGGTCAGGGTCTCGATGCCCCCCGTCTTGGGGTAGTGGAAGCTGGCGTTGTAGCCCATCTGCCCCGACGACGCGCCCACCGCGCCGGCCACCACCTGCTCCAGGTTGGGCAAGGGCACGAAGCGCGAGCACCAAGCCGCCGTGATCTCGCGCGGGTGAACGCCCCACAGGCGCTCGTTGTAGGGAATCATGAAGTGACGCGAGATCCCCGCGCCGAAGTGCCGCAGACAGTATTCCTGGAAGTTGCGCGGCTCACTCGCCTTGGTGCGGGTCTCGGTCTTGGCCTCGATCACGCCCAGCAGGCACTCTTTGATCACCTCGGGCGGCAGGCCGTACAGATTGGCCTGGAACGGATAGAGCGTGGTCACGCCGTGCGAAAAGATGCGTGCCTTACGCTCCACGGTGACCATCTGCCCCGGCAGGACGTCGGCCACCAGCTTCTGCATGGCCGGATCACGCAGGTGCAGCCAGTGGCCGGTGGCGTCGAAGTGGTAGCCGTCGCGTGCCTCGCTGACGGCTAGGCCGCCCAGTCGCGCCTCGCGTTCCACGAGCAGCCAGGGTTGACGCAAGTGCAGCGCGGTGGAGATCCCGGTGAGACCCCCGCCGGCGATGATGACCCTGGGCTCCTGTGGCGGATTCACGGTTTCGACGGGACCCTGCCTACCACACGCGCGCCCTCGGACGCCAGCGGCCCGGGCTCGCGTTTTTGGTTGCCGGGACGCTTCCTCCAGGCCGGATAATGAGACGTCATGCCTCAGCTCCGGCTCTGCCTCCTGGCCCTCGCCCTACCCTGTCTGGTCTGCACGCATCCGGCGCCTCGCCTCGTGCCGCCGGCGCTGCCGTCCCCGGCCCCGCTCGCGACCGAGCCCGTGCCCCCGAGTCTGCGCCATCCGCGCACCGGTGAGATCCGCCCCGAGGTGGGGGCGCCGTTGGAGGTGGAGTTGGAGGCGCGCAGCCTGGATCCGCAGTGCGAGACCCTGCTCCTCCGTTCACGCGAGCCAGTGGGTCAAGCCGTGGTGTTCGTGGAGACCGCCGGTCCGCGGCCCTGGTCCGGTGCCAACGCTGCCGGGGCCTTGGTCATCCGCCGGGCGGCCGCCGAGGCCGGCCAGCCCCTGCGTGGTCGCGTCTTCGAGCCCGCTTATCGTGGCCGGCCGGGTTTGGTGCACGCCTTCGAGCTGCCGACCACCACGAGCGTCACGCCCGACGGGCGGGCGCAACAGGCCTGGGTCGAGGCCTTGACGTCCTACCTGGGCAGCCGCCGCTCGCCCTGGCACGCCTTCGCGGCGCACCGCCTCGCGCAGGCCTTCAGCGCCGAGCCCGCCCCAGACACACGCGCGCGCCCGCAGCGTCGAGGAGCCCTGGTGGCGCAGCCCCGGCGCAACCCGAGCGATGTCGCGCGCCTGATGGAGACCACCACGGGCATGACGTCGATTCAGGAGGCCTTGCAGACCGAGCGCCGGCTCCTGGTCACCGAGGGTGAAAAGGCCAATGTGGACCTGAGCAGCCTCAAGGCGCCGCCCCTGGCCGAGCACCCCTGGACAGCCATGCTCGCCGCCCTGCACGCCGAAGCCCCCGATGAGCCTTTGGCCGCGGCCACGCCGGCGGACTTCTATTTCGTGCGCTTCCACGCCTTCGAGCACCTGATGCAGATGCTCGACAGGTTGGACGCCTGGATCACGCCCGCGACCAATCTCCTTTCAGACGTGGCGGAGGATCGGGGCCTGAGCGCCCGCTACGAGACCGAGCTGGGCCTGGGCCGCAGCGCCTTGGCTCGCGTGCTGGGACCGTCGGTGATCAGCGACGTCGCCGTGGTGGGCAGCGATCCCTATGTGCGCGAAGGCAGCGACCTGACTTTCATCTTCCGCGCCAAGTCCAAGGCCGCCTTCGAGCTGGCCCTGGCCAGCGCGCTCGCTGGTCATGGGTCCCAGCACGGCGGCCTGCAGACCAACCGGCTGGAGTACGAAGGCACGAGCATCGACGTGGCGCTCTCGCCGGACGGCTCGGTCCGCCAGCACCGGGCCAGCGTGAAGGGACTGGAGATCGTCTCCAACAGCCCGACCGCCATCCGCCGCGTGGTCGCCACTCTGGTGGGCCGCCAACCCTGCCTGGCCGACGAACCCGACTTCCGCTACATGATGGCGCGCGATCGGGCGGTGCGCGCGGACGTGCTCGCCTTCATGGGCGACCGCTTCATCGCCAACGTGGCAGGCCCGCGCCAGAGGATTCTGGAGGCACGCCGGCAGATGGAGCTGGCGCGGCTGAGTACGCCGGGCTACGCGGCGCTGCTCTACGGCTGGATCTATGGCCGACCGCCGGCCGGGGTGGAGGAGCTGCGCGCCTCGCGCCTCCTGCGCCCGGAGGAGCTCGTGCACGCCAGCGGCGAGGCCATTCAGTGGAGCCCCCAGCAGGGAGCCCGCTCAATCTGGGGCACGCCGGCGGCGCTCACGCCGCTCATCGATCTGGAGACGCCGCGCCTGGTGACCCCTCTGGAGCGCGACGCCTACGCCGAGTTCGTGCGCGGCTACCAGGAGTACTGGCGCCGCTATCTCGATCCGGCGGCCGTGCGCGTGGCCCTGGACCGCAAGTCCATGCAGGTCGACCTGCGCGTGCTGCCGCTCATCGACGCCAGCGAGTACCGCGATCTGGAAAAGGCAGTGGGGCATGCCCGCACCCTCCCGGGGCAGGCCAGCCCGGGTGTGCGCACCGTTCTGGGAATCGGCGAGAACGCGGATGTGCGGCACCAGGCCGCCCGTCTGGTACGTGGACTGCCGGGCGGAGGCCGCTTCGATTTGGACTGGTTGGGCGTATGGGCACTCCTGGGCATGGACGACAACGCGCGGGCAGCCGAATTGGCCCTCGCCGAGGCCAATTCGGGCAACCCCGGCTTGCGCCCGCCCCCCCACCGGCCCGCCGCGGCG
>JAEXRW010000002.1 GCA_023454175.1 Bacillota bacterium
CGACCACATCACGATGACGATGAAACTGATCACCCCGATCGCGATGGAAGAGGGACTGCGTTTCGCCATCCGTGAAGGCGGCAGGACAGTGGCGTCGGGCGTGGTGACATCCGTCATCGAGTAACGCCAATCATGCATACCGGATCATCGGTGGAGGATGTACCTCCACCGGTGATTTCAAAGAAAAACGACACGATTTGTTGTCATTGACACTGAAATAGGCTTATGGTAGATTAGTACATGTGTTCCCATGAAAGGGGCACAGGGAGGTGCGAGCGAAATGAGGGTAAGGATCACTCTGGCTTGCCAGGAATGCAAGCAGAGAAATTACAATACCATGAAAAACAAGAAGAACGATCCTGACAGGATCGAACTGAGCAAATACTGCAAATTCTGCAAGAAGCACACCCAGCATAAAGAGACGAAATAGGGTCTTGAGATCACAATTGCTTAACGTGGGGTGTATGTATGGCCAAGAAATATTTTGAATCCAAAACCGATAAAAAGAAGCCAAAAGCGGAAAAAAAGCCCCGCCGCAATCCTTTCAGGTTTTTCAAGGAAATGGGGCTCGAACTGAAGAAGGTCACGTGGCCGTCCAGAAAAGACCTCATCACGTTTTCCGTGGCAGTGCTGGTATTCATCGGCCTGTTTGCGGTGATCGTGTTTGGCATGGATACGGGGCTTTCCCAGCTGCTGAAGCTGGCGGTAGGCAAATAATCAGGAGGGATGGGCGCTCCATCCGGATGCAGCCCATTTGGTGATATGTCCGAAAAAGCCTTTTGGTATGTGGTGCATACCTATTCGGGATATGAAAACAAGGTAAAGGCAAACCTGGAGAAAACGGTGGAGAACCGGGGGCTTCAGGATATGATCCTTGAGATCAAGATCCCCGAAGAAGAGACAATCGAAATCAAAAACGGCAAGCGCAAGCACACGCACCGCAAGATCTATCCTGGTTACGTCATGGTCAAGATGATCCTGACGGATGAATCCTGGTATGTGGTGCGCAATACGCGCGGCGTAACCGGATTTGTAGGACCGGGCTCCCGGCCCATACCGCTGACCGATGAGGAAGTGCGGATGATGGGCGTTGAGCGCGTTCCCGTCACCATCGATATGGACGTAGGCCAGTCGGTCATGATCGTATCAGGGCCGCTGGAAAACTTCATGGGGATCGTGGACGAGATAAACCGCGAAAAGCAGAAAGTCAAGGTCACGGTATCCATGTTTGGACGCGATACCTCTGTAGAGCTTGACTTTGTACAGATAAAAAAAGTATGATCGCGCAGCGCCACGTGCGCACGCATCAAAGTGGGAGGGCAAATCAACAAGCCCGCCAATACCACATTTAGGGTAAGGAGGTGTTTTACAAATGGCAAAGAAGATCGTAGGATATGTCAAGCTGCAGCTGAATGCAGGCAAGGCTACTCCCGCGCCGCCGGTAGGCCCGGCTCTGGGCCAGCATGGCGTGAACATAATGGAGTTTTGCAAATCGTTCAATGAACGTACCGCCAAAGACGTGGGCCTGGTGATCCCGGTGGTCATCACCGTATACCAGGACCGTTCGTTCACATTCATCACCAAGACGCCGCCTGCTGCAGTGCTGATCAAGAAGGCCTGCGGCGTTGAGAGCGGTTCCGGGAAACCCAATACGGAAAAGGTCGCGAAAATAACGCGTGCCCAGATCAAGGAGATCGCCACGCTCAAGATGCCCGACCTGAACGCAGCCAGCGTGGAAGCGGCCATGAGCATGGTAGCCGGCACAGCGCGGAGCATGGGCATCACCGTTGTAGACTAAAGGATTTGCTGGAAGTGGGAGTCGGGGCAGACCCGACGCGAATACCACAAGGAGGTAAAGGAAGATGCAAAGAGGAAAGAAATACGCAGACAGCCTGACCCTGATCGACAGGGAAAAGGCATATGACCCGGCCGAAGCGGTGGACCTGGTAATCAAGACCGCAAAAGCCAAATTTGACGAAACGGTGGAGGCATCCGTCCGGCTGGGCGTGGATCCGCGGCATGCGGACCAGCAGGTGCGCGGCGCCGTCGTACTGCCTCACGGCACCGGCAAAAAAATCAAGGTGCTGGTCTTTGCCAAGGGGGACAAGGCCAAGGAAGCCGAAGACTCCGGGGCCGATTTCGTGGGTGCAGAGGACCTGGTGGAAAAGATACAGAAAGAAAACTGGTTTGACTACGACGTATGCGTGGCCACCCCTGACATGATGGGCGTCATCGGCCGCATCGCGCGTATCCTGGGACCCAAAGGCCTCATGCCAAACCCGAAGTCCGGCACGGTCACGATGGATATCGCCAAGGCAATCAAGGACATCAAGGCCGGTAAAGTGGAGTACAGGGTGGACAAGACGAGCATCGTGCACGTACCCGTGGGGAAGGCATCCTTCGGGCAGGAGAAACTGCTGGAGAACCTCAACACGCTGATGGAGGCCGTCATCAAAGCCAAACCGGCGGCAGCCAAGGGCACGTACCTGAAAAGCGTGGTCATATCCAGTACGATGGGCCCGGGTATCAAGATCAACGCACTGAAATTCTAAAACCGGAGCCACGGGAAACCGTGGCTTTCTGATTTTCGGGAAAGTGGCATTGCCACTTTCCCGAGTTTTTTGTCAGGCAGGTTTGTTCACCACAAACCTGCCTGCAAGGTGTCATTTCTGACGTACACGCCGCCAGAAATGACAGATTCAATTTTACTTTACATATTGCTACCCATTATATAAGTAGCAGGCAGTTTATGGTGAGAGCCTAAAGTGTAAGAAGCTACTTCCATGCTTTATATGTAAACACTTATCAGACAATTATAAACAGAGTAATCGCTGACATTTGTTTTTTATAAGTACTACAAACATTGATTTAACATTCTTGAATGGGTATAATAAAGCAAGTATGGATGAATCAGGGAGGAGCAATAAACTTGAAACGTACACTTGAAACTGCACTGGGACTGATCGGAGGTATCCTTTCCTTTATATTTGGCGTGATGGCCATCGCGGATGCATACCTTGCGCTATTTCCCTTCATCACCTTTGAAAACCCCGACAAGATGCTGGTGCTCGTTGCGGGCATCCTCTTTGCCGTACTGGGCATCGTGGGCATCGCAGGGGCGTTGCAGGCGACAAGAAAGATCAAGGCAGCGGAAGTCATGCTGCTGGTGCCTGGCATCGTGACGATCATCATATCGGTCTTCGGGTTCTGGCCCGGCTATATCGGCTCTGTGCTGATCCTCATCGCAGGCATCCTGTGCACGGTGCGGAAACCGAAGGAAGAAGCCATAGAACAAAAAGCGGTTGACAAACGTACGATATCCGAGTAAACTGTTTTTGTGTGAAAATTGAAAAGGTTTGCCGCAGACAGCAGGTGCTCAACGCGTTCATTGAAGCGCATCGCTTAAACCAAAGGGCCTGCCGAGGTAGATCAGAGATGTATCATTGCCCATGGTATTGATATGCTATGATTGCCCCCGGCTGCTGATCAGACGGGGGCTTTAAAATTTCCAGTTTTACTGCGGGAGGTGAAACAATGAAGGAAAGCATCAAGATTAAATCCGGGCAGGTGGAGGAGATCAAGGATCGGTTCTCACGCGCAAAAAGCGCGATCCTGATCGATTACCGCGGACTGACGGTGGAGGAAGTGACGGGGCTGCGGAACGAATTCCGCAAGCAGGGCGTTGAATACAAGGTATACAAAAACACGCTCATCAACCGCGCACTCGAAGAATCCGGCATCAAGGGCATGGAAGAATACCTGAACGGGCCGACGGCGGTGGCTTTTGGCTACCAGGATGCGGTCGCACCGGCGAAGATCATAGACGGCGCTATCACCAAGCTGAAAAAGACACAGGTGAAGGCCGGATATGTGGAAGGCAAGGTATTCAACGCTACAGCGGTCAAGGCGCTGGCTGACCTGCCGAGCAGGGAAGTGCTCATGGCCCGCTTAATGGGCTCCATGCAGGCACCCATCACCGGTACAGTCACCGTACTGGGCGGTGTGCTCCGCAGCGTGCTGTACGCCCTGAAGGCCGTACAGGAAGTCAAGGAAAAAGCAAGCTAACCAATATTTAAAAAATTATGGAGGAACATCAAAATGAGCATCAATGAAATCATCGAAGCAGTAGATAAGCTGACAGTCCTGGAACTGGCCGAACTGGTGAAGGCCATGGAAACCAAATACGGCGTAAGCGCAGCCGCCCCCGTGGCAGCCGCAGCAGCTCCCGCAGCAGCCGCAGCAGCCCCCGTGGAAGAGAAGACCGAGTTTGACGTCATCCTGAAGGAAGTCGGCCCGGAAAAGATCAAGGTCATCAAAGTGGTCCGCGAACTCACCGGCCTGGGCCTGGTGGAAGCGAAGAACCTGGTGGACAGCGCTCCCAAGCCCATCAAGGAAGCCATCCCGAAGGAAGAAGCCGAAAAGATCGCCAACTCCCTCAAGGAAGTCGGCGCAGTCATCGAGATGAAATAACCCAAAGGCATTCAAAGCCCCGCGTCTATCGCGGGGCTTTTCTCTTAGTATTACATTATCATCAGGCATTCAAGCGGTGGCTTTCCCAGACCGTGATATAACGGGATATTGAACCGCCAGCATTCAGGGGAAAGCAAAACCCTGGGAAGATGAATGATACCATGCGGGAGGTACCGGTCATGCCGATATATCCCAGAATAAAGACTATGCCGCCACTGCTATCGCACCGTAGGGATAGACGTAAGGGAACCCTGCAGAAGATACGCCTAAGCTCCTGCGGTATCTCTGAAGAGGGCTACATGATGAACGATGCAACGGGGCTATCACTCCTTCCGGGGCAAATGAGACACCATAGGACGTCAAACGTAATATTGGATCGCATTTGAGCTGCCTCACCTATAAACGGGTGCTTTTGCACCCGTTGGAGGGAGGCAAGGAGTGCTCCCATGACCATCTCTCGTAGATAATAGAATAGAAAGGCCATCTGCAACATTGAGATAATAGTAAACCAAGAAATACGCTAAGGTTAACATATGGTTATTGCATACAAAAAAAGCCCGTATCGCTACGGGCTTTCCTTATCGCAACTTTATTTACTTGGCTTTCAGCTGCTCCCAGAGTTCAAGATACTTCTCTGTGAGCTCCACACCCAGGTCACGGTATACGACGCAGCGCGCCAGGACGTCCGCAGGAGGATTAATAACGGGGTCATTCTTTTGTTCATCGTCCATCAGGTCCAGCGCGGCGCTGTTGGGTGTGGAGTAGCCGATATACTCGCGATTTATTTTTGCCACTTCGGGCCTGTTCATGAAGTCCATGAAGAACTGGGCCGCTTCCTTGTTTTTCGTGCCCTTGAGCATGACCATGGAATCGAACCAGACGTTGGAGCCTTCCTTCGGCACGACGTACTGGAGCTTGTCGTTTTCCGCCATGGCCAGGATCGCATCGCCGGAATAGACCACAGCAAGCGCGGCGCTGCCCGAGATCATGGTATCCCGCACATCGTCTCCCATATAGGCCAGGACGAGCGGTTTCTGGGCGACCAGCGCATTGTAGGCATCATTCAGGTCCGCGTCGGTACGGGTATTGATACCATGCCCGGTCTTCAGAAGCCCGACGGCGATGGAATCGCGGGAACTATCATACATGAGGATCTTCTTGGCATACTTTGCGTCCCAGAGGATGTTCCAGCTGTCCACAGGATCCTTGACCAAATCGGTATTATACAGGATGCCCACAGTGCCCCACATATAGGGAACGGAATAGGCGTTGGCAGGATCGAAATCCTTGTTCTTGCAGCTGGGATGGATATTTGAAAAAGACGGGACCTTTGCAAGATCGATCTTCTCCAGCATATCCTCGCTGATCATGCGCTCTATCATGTAATCCGACGGGATGCAGAGGTCGCACTGCTTTCCGCTTTTCAGCATCGTGTACATTTCCTCGTTGCTGCCGAAGGTATTGTACTGGACGGTGATCCAGGGGTACTCCTTGTGAAAATCGTCCAAAAGGGTCATGTCGATGTAATCGCCCCAATTGTATACGATCAGGGTTACAGGCTGTTTTTCCCCGGTTGGGGGAGCAGAAGACGATGGCCGGGAAGACGTATCCTGGGGCGACTGCGACGCCTGAGCGGGGGCGGTACATCCTGCAAGCAGGAGGACGGCCAGGACGGCAACGGCGAGAATGGATGCAATTATCTTTTTCATGCTGTTTTCTCCTTCAGTCTGGACTTGCGTGATTTTTTATTGCTGCTGTCCCGCGAGGCGCGCAGGTTCACGACCAGAAGCAGCGCCAGGACAGTGACAAACATGATGGCAGAGAGGGCATTGATGGTGGGCTTCACACCGGTTTTCACCATGGAATAGATCGCGGTGGAAAGGTTCGCGACATTGCCCTGGGTCACGAAAAGGCTTATTACGAAGTCATCGATGGACAGCGTGAACGCCAGCAGGGCGCCCGTGAAAACGCCGGGCATGATCTCGGGCATGATGACCTTGCGGAATGCGTAGGAGGGCTTTGCACCCAGGTCCAGCGCGGCCTCGTACAATTGCGGGCGCATCTGGCGCAGCTTGGGCATCACCGAAAAAATGATATAGGGGATATTGAACGTGATATGCGCGATATACAGCGTGGCTTCGCCGCGCGGGATCATCAGGATGATGAACAGCAGCATCAGCGACACGCCCGTGACGATATCGGGATTCACGATGGGCACATATGTGATATTTTCCACCAAAGACCTGGGCCTGCGGCGCATCGCGTGGATGCCCACCGCGCCCAGCGTACCGACGAGCGTGGATACGAGCGTGGAAACCACTGCGACGCGAAGCGTGACAAACAGCGCATCCATGAGGATCTTGTTTTTAAACAGCTCCCCGTACCACTTGAACGAAAAACCCGTCCAGTTGCTCATGAAACGCGATTCATTGAAGGAAAACACGATGAGGATCAATATGGGAGCGTAGAGGAATATCAAAATGAGCGCCAGATACAGGCGGCTGCCAAACTTTTTCACCAGAGCATGCCTCCTTCCTTATCCTTATCATACCGGCGCAGCACGGCCATGCCCAGGATGATGAGCACCATCATGATGAGCGAGAGCGCGGAACCGAAATGCCAGTCCCCGGTGACGGTGAACTGCTGCTCGATGATATCCCCGTACATCTGGAACTGCGACCCGCCCAAAAGCCGCGAGATGGCGAATGTAGTGACGGCAGGCATGAAGACCATGGTGATCCCGGAGACCACGCCGGGGAGGCTGAGCGGGAAGATGACCTTTTTAAATACCGTCAGGGAATTGGCACCCAGGTCCTGCGCGGCCTCCACCAGATTGCTTTGCATCTTGGTGAGCACGGTGTAGATGGGCAGCACCATGTAGGGGAGGAAGTTATACACAAGGCCAAAGATCACCGCGCCCACGCCGTAGAGCATCTGGGCCTTCGGCAATCCGATGAGGGACAGGAAGCCGTTGATGAGGCCGTTATTGTCCAGCAGGGTCTTCCAGGCGTAAGTACGGAGCAGGAAATTCATCCACATGGGCAGGATGCACAGTATCAGAAGAATCCTGGAGGCGTTTTTGGGGAGCTTTGCGAGGATATACGCAAGCGGGTAGCCCAGCACCAGGCAGATGGCCGTGGCGGCCAGCGCCAGGAGGAAGGAGCGGAGCAGCACATCCAGATAGATGGGCTGGAACACCTTGGCGAGCGATTCCACGGATACGTAGACCGTGCCGTTTTCCCCGCCGGTAAACGAATAATACGCCACCAGTACCAGGGGCGCAACGATAAAGGAAAGCATCCAGACCATATAGGGGGCCGAATACCATTTTCGCGACATGCCTTACTCCTCGTGCTCTCCGCCGTTCTGGCGGGCTTTGGGATCGAAGACGGAATACTCCATGATATGGATATCATCGGGGTCTATGATCAGCCCCACCCGGTCCCCGGGGGAGGCTTTTTCGGTGGAATGCACCGTCCAGACGAAGCCGCCGTTCTGCAGGCTTTTTATCATTATTTCGTAGTGCACACCCATGAAAAGGACGGAAACCACTTCGCCCGAGATCATGCCTTCCTGCGGGGATACGACCCGTATATCCTCGGGCCGCACCACCACGTGCACCTTCTGGTTCTTTGCAAACCCCTTGTCCACGCAGGTAAAATCCTGGCCGCAGAAGTGCACGAAGAAATCCCGGAGCATGATGCCTTCCACGATATTGCTTTCACCGATGAAATCGGCCACATAGGCGTTTTTCGGTTCATTGTAAATATCCACCGGCGTGCCGATCTGCTGGATCTCCCCATCCTTCATGACGACGACGGTATCGGACATGGTGAGCGCCTCCTCCTGGTCATGCGTGACATAGAGGAAGGTGATGCCAAGGCGCTTCTGGATGCTTTTCAATTCGATCTGCATCTCCTTGCGCAGCTTCAGATCCAGTGCGCCCAGGGGTTCGTCCAGAAGAAGCACTTCAGGCTCATTCACTAGGGCGCGCGCGATGGCGATGCGCTGCTGCTCGCCGCCCGAAAGAGAATCCACCCAGCGCTTTTCGAAGCCTGCCAGGCCCACCATCTCCAGCATCCTGGTCACCTTGGCCTTGATCTGCTGCTTGTCGGCTTTTTTGATCTTCAGACCGAACGCAACGTTTTCAAAGACATTCAGATGCGGGAAAAGCGCATATTTCTGAAAGACCGTGTTCACCCGCCGCTTGTAGGGCGGGATGCCGGTGATATTGGCGCCTTCAAAGAAGACATCCCCTTTGGAGGGCTTTTCAAAGCCCGCGATGATACGGAGCAGGGTGGTCTTGCCGCAGCCGCTGGGCCCGAGCAGGGTGACAAACTCGCGGGGCCGGATGCCGAGACTGATATTTTTCAGGGCTTCGTCACCGTCGAAAACCTTGGATACATTTTCCAACTGTATGAGATTGGCCTGCTGCATGAAGCACACCCCCGATTCACTCAAATTAAAAACTGGGCGGAGTGGAGATCCAGAGCACCTTTGCCTGCGCCTTTCCGGCGTTTTTCAGGCAATGGGTGGTGGAAGGCGTAAAATAGAACGAGTCCCCCTTTTTCAGCCGGTGGCGCGCGGCGCCAAGGATCAGCTGCAGGGAACCGTTCAGTACATAACCAAACTCCTCACCTTCGTGCGGGTCGTCCACTTCGGTGCTGCCGCCCGGATGCAGGGTGAGGAGTATGGGTTCAAGCTTGTTTTTCTGTGAATTTGTTACGAGCCATTCAACGGTATTGCCCAGCGCGGCGTCTTCCTTTTCGAAGACGTCGGCCTTGCCGAAGACGATCTTCACATCGGGAGGTTCATTGAAAAAGGCTTTCAGATCGGTGCCCAGGCACTCCAGAATATCCATCAGCGTGGCGATGGAGGGGGAAGTGAGATCGCTCTCCAACTGGGAGATGAAGCCCTTGGAAAGCTCGGCGCGGGCTGCCAGCTCTGACTGCGTCAGGCCGTATTTGATACGCAGATCCCGGATCTTGGCCCCAATCTTCATCAAACCCACCCCTTCACGGAATTTTGTCTTTCTAAACCTGAAGTTTAGAAAGGCTAAACAAAAACAACAAGGTTATTTAAGCATATGCAGGGGGTAATGTCAACAAATAATTTCACCCGGAGACAGTCTGTACCATCCATAAAATGGCAGAATAAAAAGCGTGCGATTACGTGCACATTCAAGACCGTAAAGCTTCATTCAGGCAAATAAAAAACGGCGGAGACCGATGGTCCCCGCCGCCTGGGTGCAGGAATAGCTTACTTCAATTCCGAAGCCTTGCCTGCGCAGCCGAGCACGTTGATGAGCTTGTTTTTGACCAGCTCACGGATGGCATCGCGGGCGGGTTTGAGGTACTGCCTGGGGTCGAAGTGGGAGGGATTTTCCGCGAAATACTTGCGGACGGTGGCCGTCATGGCCAGGCGGAGGTCGGAGTCGATATTGATCTTGCAGACGGCGGAACGGGCTGCCTGGCGCAGCATATCTTCGGGCACGCCCCTGGCGCCGGGCATCTGGCCGCCGAACTGGTTGATCATATCCACGAATTCCGGGATGACGCTGGAGGCGCCGTGCAGCACGATGGGGAAGGCGGGGAGGCGCTTGCTGACTTCATCGAGGATATCGAAGCGGAGCCTGGGCTCGCCCTTGAATTTGAAGGCGCCGTGGCTCGTGCCGATGGCGATGGCGAGGGAATCCACGCCGGTCCTGCTGACGAATTCCTGCACGTCATCGGGGTTGGTAAAGGCGGCATCCTGATCGGATACATTCACCGCGTCCTCGATGCCGGCAAGACGGCCGAGTTCGCCTTCCACGACGACGCCGTGGTCATGGGCGTATTCCACGACCTGCTTGGTGAGCTTCACATTCTCTTCAAAGGAGTGGTGGGAACCATCGATCATGACGGAGGTGAACCCGCCGTCGATGCAGGATTTGCACAGTTCAAACGTATCGCCATGGTCGAGGTGCAGGCAGATGGGGAGGCCGGTATCCTCGATGGCTGCTTCCACGAGCTTCATCAGGTACACATGCTTGGCGTATTTGCGTGCGCCGGAGGAGACCTGCAGGATCAGGGGAGCGTCCACTTCCTTGGCGGCTTCCGTAATACCCTGGACGATCTCCATGTTGTTCACATTGAAAGCACCGATGGCATAGCCTCCGGCATAGGCTTTCTTGAACATTTCAACTGATGTAACGAGGGCCATGATAAAATCCTCCTTAGAAATATAAGTTATAGCAATGGTTATTGCACAATAGCAGGCTAAAACTTATTATATCCCCAATAAGCTAGCGTGCCAACTATTTTTACGAAACATTCCTTTGGCCCATCTTTATTTATAATCTGAAAAGGGCTATAATAACTGATGGCATACAGGTCATATTTACCATGCGAGGTGGCAAGCAAAACATGAATCACATCAAGTATTCCATCGTGGCGCCGGCCTACAATGAAGAGGAATGCATTTCAGAATTTTACCGCAGGATGAAAGCGGTCATGGAAAGTACGAAGGAATCCTACGAGATCGTATTCATCAACGACGGCAGCCGGGACGGCACACTGGACAAGCTGCTGGATATCCAGAAGCAGGACAAGAACGTGGCGGTGCTGGATTTTTCCAGGAATTTCGGCCACCAGGTGGCGGTCTCGTGCGGGATGGAACATGCCCGGGGAGACGCCGTGGTGCTCATCGACGCGGACCTGCAGGACCCGCCTGAAGTGATCCCCGAGATGATCGCCAAGTGGAAGGAAGGATACGACGTCGTCTACGGCAAGCGCAGCAAGCGCAAAGGGGAATCCGCCTTCAAAAAGCTGACCGCCTTCGGCTTTTACCGCGTGCTGGACTGGCTGAGCGGGCAGCAGATCCCCAAGGATACCGGGGACTTCCGCCTGATAGACCGGAAGGTATGCGACGTGATGAAGCGCCTGCACGAGCACAACCGCTTCCTGCGGGGGCTGGTGCACTGGGTGGGCTTCAAACAGACGAAAGTCGAGTACGTCCGCAATGAGCGCTTTGCCGGCGTGAGCAAATACCCGCTGAAAAAAATGATGAAGCTGGCCGGGGACGGGATCGTCGGCTTTTCGGCCAAACCCCTCAAACTGGCACTGCCGCTGGGCGTCATCGTTTGTTTCCTGGCATTCCTTTACCTCATCACCATCATCATACTCACATGCGTACTCACACCTCCGCCGAGCCCGTTCCACTTCGTCACCTCCGTACTGATGGGCATCCTGGGGCTGGTGCTGTGCGCGCTGGGGATAATGGGAATCTACATGGGCAGGATATTTGACGAAGTGCAGAACAGGCCGCTCTACATCCTGCGCGCAAAATACGGCCTGGATGACAAGGATTGACCGACCCATCCCCATAGAATTGGGTATATATATTACAGAATATATAAATGATCAGAATTCCCATTCACAATAGATAGTAAAGAAAGAGGTTACTTGCGATGATCGATCCGAGAATAACGACCCTGGCCAAGACCCTGATCAACTACTCCTGCAAACTGAAGGAAGGGGAGAAGGTGCTCATTGAGGTGGTGGGCAACCACATGGACCTGGCCACCGAACTGGTGAAGCAGGCCTATGCAGCCAAAGCTATCCCCTATACCAACATCATCGAACCCAAACTGCTGCGCGCAATCCACATGGGCTCCACCGAGGCGCAGTGGGACCTGGCGGCCAAGTGGGACGGCCTGCGCATGAGCGATATGAACGCGTACATCGGCCTTCGCGGCGGGGACAATACGGCGGAGTATTCCGACGTGCCGCCGGAAAACATGGACTACTACATGAAGCATTACTATAAGCAGGTGCATTTCGGCATCCGCATCCCCAAGACGAAATGGGTCGTCCTTCGCTATCCGGCCCCGTCCATGGCGCAGGCGGCCAACATGAGCACCGAGGCATTCGAAGATTTCTATTTCAGCGTGTGCAACCTGGACTACGCCAAGATGTCCAAGGCGATGGACCCGCTGGTGGACCTCATCAACAAGACGGACAGGGTGCGCATCACCGGCAAGGGGACTGACCTTTCTTTCTCCATCAAGGGACTGCCGGCCATCAAATGCGACGGGGACCGCAACATCCCGGACGGCGAGGTATTCACTGCACCCGTCAAGGACAGCATCGAAGGGGTCATCTCCTATAACACGCCTTCGCGCGAAGAAGGCTTCGTCTATGAAAACATCGTATTCAAGTTCAAAAAGGGCAGGATCGTGGAAGCCACTGCCAACGATACCGAGCGCATCAACAAATACCTGGACACTGACGAGGGCGCGCGCTACATCGGGGAATTTTCCTTCGGCATCAACCCGCTGGTGAAAAAGCCGATGCTGGATACGCTCTTTGATGAGAAAATATACGGCTCCATCCACCTGACGCCGGGGGCCGCCTACGACGAATGCAACAACGGCAACAAATCCGCCATCCACTGGGACCTGGTCTTTATCCAGACGCCCGAGTACGGCGGGGGCGAGATCTATTTCGACGACAGGCTGATCCGCAAGGACGGCATCTTTGTGGCGCCGGAACTGAAATCCATGAACGCCGAAAACCTGCTGGGTTGAATCCCGTTCAAGGGTAAATCCCGTCGAAGGGACTTGAAAATAAACAGAATTTAATATATCATCTAATATTGGTATGCGGGCAGCACACTGCTGCAGCATGTGATTTTCGAGATTATGTTTTTACATAATTCATAATCAATTCATTAGGAGGTATGGACAATGGCACTTAAAATGGGCATCAATGGTTTCGGCCGCATCGGACGCCTGGCCTTCCGTGCATCGGTCGGCAAACCCGAGATCCAAGTCGTAGGCATCAACGACCCCTTCATTGACCTGGACTATATGGTATACATGCTCAAGTATGATACCGTACATGGCCGGTTTGATGGAACCGTGGAAGCCAAGGACGGCAAACTCATCGTCAACGGCAAGGCCATCAGCGTGTATGGCAAAATGAACGCCAACGAGATCCCGTGGAGCGAATGCGGCGCGGAATACATCGTGGAATCCACCGGCGTATTCACCGACATCGAGAAAGCTTCGGCCCACATGGCTGGCGGAGCCAAGAAAGTCATCATCTCCGCCCCCTCCAAGGACGCCCCCATGTTCGTCATGGGCGTGAACCAGGAGAAATACACCAAGGACATGAACGTGGTATCCAACGCATCCTGCACCACCAACTGCCTGGCGCCCCTTGCAAAGGTCATCCATGACAACTTTGGCATCGCCGAAGGCCTGATGACCACCGTGCACGCCGTGACCGCCACGCAGAAAACAGTGGACGGACCCTCCAAGAAAGACTGGAGAGGCGGCCGCGCGGCCAACTACAACATCATCCCCAGCTCCACCGGCGCTGCCAAGGCTGTGGGCAAGGTGATCCCGTCCCTGAACGGCAAACTCACAGGCATGTCGTTCCGCGTACCCACATCCGACGTATCCGTCGTGGACCTGACCTGCAGGCTCGAGAAGCCCACCACCTATGACGAGATCAAGGCCGCCGTGAAAAAGGCTGCCGACGGCGACCTCAAAGGCATCCTGGGTTACACAGAGGACGAAGTGGTCTCCAGCGATTTCGTACATGACTCCAGAACCAGCATCTTCGACGCAGGCGCGGGCATCATGCTCTCCCCGACTTTTGTAAAACTGGTATCCTGGTACGACAACGAGTGGGGTTACAGCTGCAAGGTATGCGACCTGGCCATCCACATGTCCAAAGTCGACGCGAAGTAACAACCATTAAAGATCGAATATGTGAAGCCCGCCTTCGGGCGGGCTTCGCTATCCAATAAATTAATATCGAATCATCAGATACCATCAGCTTTGACTTGAACCGGAAGGAAGATTCGGTTATTATGTTAAAGCAACCAAATATGTGCCCGTAGCTCAGCTGGATAGAGCGTTGGACTCCGACTCCAAAGGCCGCAGGTTCAAATCCTGTCGGGCACGCCAAAAGAGACATCACACTCAATGATGAAGTGCGGTGTCTCTTATTTATAATATATGATTAAGCACACATAGCCCATTGTATACTAATGATTTATATCTGAATAGTATTGAAGGGAAATCTCCATGACTTCAGAAACAATAAATAAGATATTTGATAAATAACAAAATTCAAGCAAGAAACGTGGACTATGTTCATCACTATACCACTATTAACTCATTAAAATGAATACTTAACTATCGTTCTTTTAAACTAAACCGTATTGATACGATTAATGATTTAATAGAACATAGACAACTCGATTCATATTTAGATAAAAAAGCATTTGTTGCTTGTTTTACTCATAGGGACTACGAATCGTATTTTTTCTGGAAAGCATATTCACTTAAAAATGAAGATGAGATAGGAAACGGAATATCTATCCCTGTACTGCATGCCGTGCTTCATCATTTGGCGGAGCGCGGCGTATCTTTACCTGCGGCAGCCTTCTCTATGCAATTCAGGCCGGCTTCGTTCCGGTTTCTCTTATAAAGCCAGTACCCTATCATAAAAATCGCGAAATAGATGGGCAGCGAGTAATGGTGTTCCCAGGAGCTGGGCTCATATACACCCAGCCACATGAATACAGGCTCCACCACGTATGCGGCGACCGCACCAAAAACTACGCCCTTTATCCAGGGACTGATCTTCGGGAAAAACTGATAGAACAACATGGCTGTCACAGGCATGACACTCAGGTCCCACGGCAGGTATTGGGGTAAATAGGGCAGCAGCAGGGAATTGTAACCCCAGCCGTCCTGCGATACGCCGACCATATTCAGGAGCGTGGCGACCAGCATGGTAAACAACCCGGCATAGAACAGCTTGTGGGCGTTTTTCCGGTCACGGATGATGAGCCAGAGCACCCACGGAAGCACAGTCAGGGCCACATCCAGCCACCAGTGCCACGTGAACACCATTTTCTGCGCCCATAACTGCTCCAACTGGTCGTGCAGCTTTTCATACTGGTCCAGTATGCGATCCATTTCACTCAACAATTCCGGATCTGGTCCCAACAGCATCACCCCGTCAGCACTTTATTTTTGTGCAAAAAGAACAAACCTATGTAAGAACTGATTTCCAACAGATGCATCATGGCGCTGATAATGCCCAAGATTGGCAATGTGGGGCCAGCCGCATGGCATGGGAGCGCGCCTATAATACAAACCATCCGGCCGGCCAATGAATATATTAATACAGATACAAAAATGCGTATGTACTTTCAATTCATCCAAGAACAAAGGAGGGTTTTTAAGAAATGGAAGACCAGGGATCCCAGCTGCTCATCAGCTTTCTCACGCAGATACTGCCCATCATCATCGCCTTCATCGGCAGCCTTTTCGCACTGTGGAAGATGTGGGTGGAAAAGCATATCAAGAACAACGAATTCAAATCGGCCCTGCTGTACGCCACCAACCTGATCGAAGCCGAAGTGGGAAAGGCTGAATCCATCGCGGTGAAGGCCGCGAAGATGGCATCGGAAACGGGGAGACTGACGCCGGAACAGGGCGCGCAGATCAAGCAGGAGGTGCTTTACGCCATCACCAAGCAACTGCCCAGCGACGTGCTGCAGGCGCTGCAATACGTGATACCCGATATCACGACCTGGGTGGATTCCCAGTTGCAAAAAGCGGTGCAGACATGGTCCAACAAGATACAGGGGACGACGGCGACGGCAAATTCGACGCTATTGACGGAATAGGACCAGGCAAGAAATATCGGTATAGATGAAAAAACCGCTGATGGATGTCGGCGGTTTTTGCTATTCGCTATTCCTATTCTTAACAATTAAATGGTTTGTGAACGCACAGGCGCTTTGTTCGTATGGGCAGCAATATCATCCATACATGTACGTGCTTTTGCGACCACAAAGAGTTTGTTCCCGTGGACGAGTACATATTGAAAAGAAGCTTCAGCCTCATCAAACCTTTTCTCCATCATAAAAATCCTCGCAAGGCTGAAATGCGCAAAAACCCGGTCCAACAACGTTTGGGAAGCATCCAAACGACGAATGAAAAATTCTTCGGCTCCATCACAAGAGCCTTTCCTCATATTGAGATAAATCGGCCCTGCTTTCAGGAATGCTTTACAGTTCCCCAAATAGTTTTGCACATAAAGATCATCACCCGCATCCAAAGAATCCACATACCGCTGGAATTCGTTCAGTGATCGCTCAGCATGCTCGATATCGTTCAGATTGATGTAGAAAATAAACAACAATTGATGATATGAGAGCCTTTCGTAAATCCCTCCTTCATCATCAGGGGAAAAATCGTAAAAGCCGATCAATCTATCAAGGGCTTCCCTGCCGTTTCCGGCATAGTAGATCCCACATATCTGATGCAGGACCAGCATATTTATGCTTACTTCTGGAGATGCATGATGAATCCAGTACTCCATCCTACGGATAAACTTCTCCGGGTCACACTTCTCATACAGAATCTGAAAAGCATTATCCATGTTCTTTTGCGACAGAAATGCGTAGACCATGCCGCAGATACATATCCAGAAGGCGATCATTCCCAAAACAATAATGCCTTTTACCGAATCAGTAAGTGTGAGTTCATTCAGAACCAGAAAGTAGACAAGGACGATGGCTATAAGACCTGTAATGATGGAAACAGGCAACACGATACCCGGACGCGCGGTCTTTGTCTTATTGGCTGGAATGTAGCCCGGGAAAGCCATACAAAATACCTTTCATCTCGCGGTCTTGACCGTGACCGTCTTTCCATCGGAATAAAACGTGATGGCGCCATTGGCATCGGTGCGGAACACTGTGGCACCGATATCCGTGAAACGCCTGTAGCTGTCCAGGCGCGCCTGGGGATCGGCGTATTCCCTGATATCCTTCTCCGATATGGCTGCATACTCCGGCTTCACAAACGCCAGGAATGCCGGGGACGACGAGTCTTCGTTGCCGTGGTGGGCTACCTTGAGGACATCCGCCTTGAGCTTCGTGCCGTACTTTTTGACCATCTCGGTATCGGACACTTTCGTAGCGTCGGCTGCCAGCAAGAAAGACGTTTTGCCGTATGTGATCTTCAGCACGATGCTGTAGTCGTTGATATCCTTGTATTCTTTCCCGATGGGGGCGAGGATGCTGCATTTGAGTTTTTTATCCAAAGCGATCGTCATGCCAGCTTTGGCCGAAGTGGCGGTAAGGTCCTTTTTCTGCATCGCCTTCACGAGATTTGCAAAATCATCGGTGGTGTGGCTTTTTTCAGGCATGTATACTTCGCCGATATCGTAATGCTTGACCACGCTGTCCATGGCGCCGATATGGTCGGTATGCGGGTGGGAGGCGACGAGCACATCGATGCGCGAAACTCCCCGGTAATCCAGAAAATCCCGGACCTGGTCCCAGGCGGTGGATTCTCCGGCATCGATGAGCATGACCTTGCCGGACGGCGATTTGACATAGATGCAGTCCCCATGGCCCACATCCACCACCGTGACCTCGAGCTGGCCGGGGGCCGCGGGCGGCGGAGGCTCCACCCAGGGTGTGGGAGCAGGAGAGGGCGAAATAATAGGCGACGGGGCGGCGCTCGTTTCCACAGGCGACGGTGTCGCAGTTACCTCCGGCTGCGAATCCGAAAACAGAGGCTGGAGCATATCACATCCGGCGAGGGAGCCTACCATCATAATGCATATAACCAGTGCCAATGGGATGAGGCATGCGATCCGTTTTCTCACATTCAAAAACCTCCAATGCCGTGATGCTATATTTTACTATATGAAGTGAAACAATATCAATATTATATCACGACACGCGATCGGTGAATTGACACCGTGCATGGGGCGGCACTATAATTTTTTTATTCCGCATGAGGATGTGAGCATCTTTTTTATGAAAAAGCGCGTTGTCGTTGGCATGTCGGGCGGAGTGGACTCATCCGTGGCGGCCCTGCTTCTGAAAGAGCAGGGTTATGAGGTCATCGGCGTTTTCATGAAAAACTGGGACGAAGATGACGAAAACGAGGTTTGCACGGCTGAAGAAGATTACGAAGACGTGCGGAAAGTCTGCGGCGCACTGGACATACCGTATTACACTGTCAATTTCACAAAGGAATATTGGGACCGGGTATTCACCTACATGCTGGATGAATACAAAAAAGGGCGCACGCCAAACCCCGACGTGCTGTGCAATAAAGAGATCAAATTCAAGGCGTTTTTCGATTTCGCGCTGAAAGCGGAAGCCGACTACATCGCGACAGGGCATTACGCGCGCGTAGAGTACCGGGACGGCTACTACCGCCTGCTGCGTGCCAAGGATGAAAACAAGGACCAGACCTATTTCCTGGCCATGCTGGGACAGGAGCCGCTTTCGAAGACGCTTTTCCCGATCGGCGAAATCACAAAACCCGAGATACGTAAAATGGCGGAACAGGCCGGACTTTCCAATGCGCGCAAAAAGGATTCAACGGGCGTATGCTTCATCGGCGAGCGGAACTTCAAACGCTTTCTTTCCCAGTACCTGCCCGCTCAACCAGGGGAAATGCGGACGGCCGATGGGAAGGTAATAGGCCGGCATGACGGGCTGATGTACTATACCATCGGCCAGCGAAGGGGACTGGGCATCGGCGGGTGCGGGACGGGAGAAAGATGGTTTGTAACGGGCAAGGACC
Organism: Bacillota bacterium; assembly: GCA_023454175.1. GTDB lineage: Bacteria > Bacillota > Clostridia > Christensenellales > JAEXRW01 > JAEXRW01. The sequence continues at coordinate 19,088 of JAEXRW010000002.1, forward strand.
TGAATAACAACATATTATATATAGCGCAGGGCAACGACGACATGCTGTATTCAACCAAATTGACTGCCGACGGCCTGCACTGGGTCGCCGAAACGCCGCCAAAAGAATTCAACTGCACCGTGAAGATACGCTACCGCCAGCCAGACCAAAATGCGTTCGTTCAGATCGAAGGCGATATGTGCCGCGTCACATTTGAAAAGAAACAGCGGGCGGTGGCGCCGGGACAGTTCATCGTCTTTTATGACAACGATGAATGCATCGGCATCGGCACCATACAAACTGCCGGATAATACCTGTTGCAAAGAATCAAATCCGTGTTATCATATAAAAACGTCGCCCCTGAAAGGCGGCGACAGCAACCGAGACGATCGAAAGAATGAAAGCTGTGAAGCTAGCAAAACTGGAGAAAGTTACAGGTTGCAAATCACAGTAGATGTGATAAGATAGAAACTCGTCGCTCTTAAGGCGGCGGACAGCAACCGTACGATCAAAAGAAGTAATAGTTTATAAAACCAATAAACTGGAGAAAGTTACCGGTTGCAAAATACAAAAGATGTGATAAGATAGAAAAACGTCGCCCTAAACGGCGCGTACGGCAAACGCGAAACAAGACGGATAAAAAATGTTGCTGAAGAACAAACAATTCCGTTGACAACATGAGTCGCTTTTGCTAATATAAAAAAGCCGCTTCGAGAGGGGCGACAAACGATTCGAGGAGAATCGACAGGAAAATGCACCTTGAAAACCATACAGTAACGAACAAAGAAGTAACGAAACAAGCGCAAGCAAAG